>NZ_JBYTED010000005.1:410028-427228 GCF_058792175.1 Bacillus sp. EB106-02-03-XG38 | reverse complement strand
AGAAAGAGCAACGATGTTGCAAGTTGAAGAGTTAAGGAAAGCAAAGCGCAAAAGGAGTGCAAGTAAAGCAGAATAGGTAAGAGAAAGAGCAACGATGTTGCAAGTTGAAGAGTTAAGGAAAGCAAAGCGCAAAAGGAATGCAAGTAAAGCAGAATAGGTAAAAGAAAGAGCAACGATGTTGCAAGTTGAAGAGTTAAGGAAAGCAAAGCGCAAAAGGAGTGCAAGTAAAGCAGAATAGGTAAGAGAAAGAGCAACGATGTTGCAAGTAAAGAGTTAAGGAAAGCAAAGTGCAAAAGGAGTGCAAGTAAAGCAGAATAGGTAAGAGAAAGAGCAACGGTGTTGCAAGTTGAGAAAAATAAGGGAAGCAAAGCGCAAAAGGAATGTAAGTAAGGAGAGATAGGTAAGAGAAAGGGCAAATGTGTTGCAAGTTGAGGAGTTAAGGAAAGAAAGACGCAAAATCTTGTAAATATCTGTTACAATAAATTAAATATAATAGTAGTGAGAAATCTTATAATGTAAACTACTTTGTTGTGATCCATGGTTTAGGGAGGAATATAAAGTGGATAACTTATTACAAATGTTTCGAGATGCCTTGTTAATCTCTGAGCCAATTTATAAGACCAATGAGCTAGTATGGAATAAGTGGAATGCATATTTTAAAGATGTTGAAAACAATAATAATAAAGTATTAACCTCACGTCATGCTTCCCCATCATTTACTGCATTAGTGTCTTGGCTAGAAAAAAAACAAGAATCCGGTACCACATTAGTACAAATTTATGCCAAAATTGATTCCTATAAGGAAGAAATATATAAAGAAATTGAAGGATTTATAGACAAAGAATTCCAAAATGTAGCATCTTCAAGCTCAATAATAGTAGAAAATGATCAAAATATCGAAGAGACAAGCATAGTAAACCATGAGGATTATTATGAGGTAAATAACTCTGCTGTTTATTATAAGTTAAGAGATGGGATTGCAAAAAATCAATTTGAAGAAGATGAATTAAGTAAAGTTTTACAATATCCTATTGAAACAAAATCTTCTAATGGTGTAGCTCAACTTTCTTCACACAAAGATGAAGATTTAAGACTTACTAATATAGAAGAAGCTGCTCGATGGAATACTCTTGTCGATGATGTAATGAGTAATATGGATGATTTAACGGCAGATTGTTTAGATGCAATTACAATACAATGGATAAACGAAGCAAAATCTCCAGACGAATTCATTGATTTTTCTTATGAGCAAGTTTTAGAGATGTGCAATATTCCAAAAACAGTAGTCAAAAATAAGGAATACTATAGAGCGGAAGATAAAATTAAAATAGCAAAAAGAATTGCGGCTTTAGCAAGTATTTTTATCTATTTAAATGATGATAATGAAGTCGTAGTATTAAATGATCGTGAAGATGAAGGGGAACGACTAGAATTAAAGCGTGAGGTTGTTAAGCGATTATTTGTATTAGATTCGGTTGTATTATGGAGACATAGTGTGACAAATGAATATATGGGCATTGAATCTTGTCGTATTAAGCCAGGCAGTTTTTTAACCAATTATTTATACGGATCAAATAATACAACAGCATTATTGTCTAAAAAAGCACTTGAATACAATAGCTATAGACATAAATATCATAAAAGGTTAATTCGATACTTAACATGGCAATGGAGAATTAGACAAATGTATTCATCATTGAAAAAGCCATATTCTATAGGTGGGGACAAAGGGCTGCTTGCGGTAATGGATATCCCAAAAGATTGGAAACCAAATCGTATTAGAGAACAGTTAGAAAATGTTCTAATGGATTTAGAAAATGAAAAAGTAATCTCTCATTGGGAGTATAGTGATCCACTTGATGAACAACAAATTGGGAAACGTAATTGGTTTAAAAATTATTACACTAACTTAGGAATCACGATTTTACCACCTGAGGAAATGCTACAATCAATGGATAGGGTAATTGGAAAGAAGATTATAGAAGAACCTCAAGAACAATTACCTGAAGTAACAGTTGTTAAAGAGATAAAGAAGACTGTAAAATCAGTTGAACAAATAGAAAAAAAGATTCGTGACCAAATACTGAAAGTACACAATGAAAAAAAGGTAAGCATTCGTGAAATAGCAGATGAAATCAGTATTTCTCCGTCTACATTATCTAGGTTTTGTAATTATAAAACAAAACGTTTGTCTAAAAAAGCATTAGAAAAGCTAACAAAATGGTGTGAAAGACAAGAAATACTAGAAAAGATGTAACATAGACTAAATATTTCTTTTAATAATAGTCAAATTAAAAATACACATACATTATGTATGTGTATTTTACTTATATATAATTACAAAATTCTGAATTTTCTATATTGACGTTGATTTTGGAGGGCGAAGGTCCTACTAGAGAATCAATATAGTTATGCTGTTTAATTTACTGGAATTAAATTTCTTGTCTTATCAATATGGTTCAGTAACATACGATATTCTTCTTCATACATAGTTAAACGTTGTAGAAGAGATTGATTCTCAGCTTTTAAATCTTCAATTTGATTTTGTAACTTTGTCAATTCATTCACATCTTTATAATTTTGTAAAAAGAGAATAATGTCATCTAATGTAATAGGCAAGGAGTTTGTTTCTTTTTCTGGTGGAGAAAAGGGAATGTTGTTTCCCGCTTTTTGCTCTTGTTTTGCTTGCTGTATTTCTTCTTGATATTGTTTTCTCACATATGAATTCCAACGAAATCCACAAGCTGCAGGTGTTCTAGCTAGTAGTTTTGCTACTTCTTTGAATGCAGCTAACTGTGTTCCACCGTTACGAATATTCTGAAGTACTGTTGATGCGAGAAGTAAATCGTTATCATCAGTCCAGGAATCTTGTCTCGAGATTACCACATTTTAACCTCCTTATATGTTTTATATTACATATATGCAATTACTCAAAATGATAGAAGCTCAACTTCTATTGAAATAATTGGGGGCAAGTTAAAAGAAGTATGTATGATTTTACATGCAAAATTGCATTTAAGGTTGACTATTTTTTTAGGTGTAACTATACTGGTTACAGTTATGCAACTGAATGAATAAAATTGTTGGTATGAATTAGTTGTATTAATGATGTTTAAACAAATATTAAAGAATGAATGGAGTTGAAAATACAGTCGGACATATAAAACGTTTTGATAAAAAGAAGTTAGGTAATATACATTTTTTTATAATTATATATTGATAAGAAGAGGTGCACGTTTTGAAAATTTTTAAGGGAATTCTAGTTTCTTCAATTGCATTAACAGCATTTAATGGAGTAGGCGGTATACTTCCAAGTGAAAAATCAGAAGTTGCCTACGCAGCTACTTACAATTATTCAAATAAGCAATTGAATTCTACTGTACATAAGCAAGCTACTAAACAATTAATTTTAAAATTTAAAAATGAAGCGAATTTACCATATCAGGATGGAATAGAAAAATTCATTAAAGAAGAAAAACAGGATCCTGAATTCATTGGAATTTTAGCTGAATATCCAAATGTAACTATAAATCGACTTTTTAATTCTTTAAATCCTAAAGAAATTAAAAATCTAGGTAAAGAAATAAAAGATTCCAATCATATTTCTTCTAATTTGCTAAACTACTATATTGTAGAAACTCAAGATGATATTGATGTACAAGCATTACTTACAAAAATTGAGAAATCATTTCTTGTTGAAACGGCGTATTTACAGGAAGAAGAGGCGCCACCAGAAGAGCGTTTACCAAATTTATCTGTTAATCCATATGATGAGCCTAGACTTACAAGACAAGGTTACCTTGAACCAGCACCATTAGGAATTAATGCACCTTATGCCTGGAGCATAAAAGGTGGGGATGGAAAAGGGACTACTTTCGTAGATATGGAGTATGGGTGGTTATTTAGTCATGAGGATTTAGTGAATCAAAAGATTGAATTGATATCTGGACAGAATAAAAGCGAGCACCATGATCATGGTACATCAGTCTTAGGAATTGTTTCGGCAGAGGATAATAACATAGGTGGAATTGGGATCGCACCTAAAGCTAAGGTAAAGGTTGTATCTCAGATTAGGGATAACGGAAATTATAATACAGCTGATGCTATTCTAAGTGCAGTTAACAATATGCAAGCTGGAGATATCCTTTTATTAGAAGCCCAGGCTACTTATGATGGATATGGAGATAAGAACTATCTTCCTGTAGAAGTAAAACCGGATATATTTGATGCAATTCGTCTGGGAGCAAATAAAGGAATTATTATTATTGAAGCAGGTGCAAACGGCGGAAATGACTTGGATCAATTTAGAGACCGTAGTGGTAAACAAGTTTTAAATCGTAATAGTCCTGATTTTAAAGATTCAGGGGCAATTATGGTTGGGGCAGCTTCTGCAAGGGTTCCTCATAAACGTTCATATTTCTCTAATTACGGTAGTAGAGTGGATGTGTATGGATGGGGGAATGCAGTAGATACTACAGATGCTAAACCAAGTGAATTTATAACAAATCTATATACATCTAGTTTTGCTGGAACATCTAGTGCATCGCCTATTATTGCTGGTGCTGCTGCATCAATTCAAGGAATTGTAAAAAATAATCAGGGAAAAGTATATACCCCAAGCCAGCTTAGGGATATTTTAAGTGATCCTAGTACTGGAACGAAATCTAACGATCCAATCTCTGATAAAATTGGTGTTTTACCCGATCTAAAAGCTATTTTATCTAAACTTGGTTTTTCACCAAAGTTAAGTAATGATTCTTCCATTGTATTTCCTGAGGAGCAAGAAATAAATAAAGGGAATAAGGGAAATGAAGGATCTACTATTACGTTCCCGAAAGAGGATTCCGATAATAGTGAAGGAAACTCTAACTTCATTTTCCCAGAATAATAGAAATATCTCCTATTTAGAATAAGGCAAAATAGTATACTCAATAAGAACAAAGGATATGAATTCAATAGAAATATGAATTCATATCCTTTTAATTATTCTATTTTTACTACCTTACAAAAACGTAATGTTAGCGTAATGGAAATGAATTTTGGCAGCCAATAGATTAGGATATAATTTTGTGAGAAAAGATATGAGGTGAATAATATGAAACGAATAGTGCTTATGTGTAGTGTTTTTGTGATGTTTACCGTGTTGTTATCGGGATGTAATTTAAATCGTCTTGGTACAGATACATATTATGTGCAAATTACCAAGGATGGTGAAAAATTAAAAGAGAAAAATGTAAATGGGGATACGACTTACGAATATAAATTACCTGGATTTGATAAGGATGGTAAAGAGAAAGAAATGGAGTTTACAGCGTTAAAAAACCTTCGTAAAGAAGCGTTTTTACGTATATATTACTCTGAGAAAAAAGGTGTGAAATCTTGGGAAGAAG
Organism: Bacillus sp. EB106-02-03-XG38; assembly: GCF_058792175.1. Taxonomy (NCBI): domain Bacteria; kingdom Bacillati; phylum Bacillota; class Bacilli; order Caryophanales; family Bacillaceae; genus Bacillus; species Bacillus sp. EB106-02-03-XG38. The sequence goes on along the minus strand of NZ_JBYTED010000005.1, from coordinate 421,838 downwards.
TTAAAAAAGAAGAACTCCCTACAAAGGTAAAAGAAAAATTAAAGGTGGATTAATATATAATTCTTTGTTAGAGCAATATATCCTCAAACTATCAGAATGTATATTGTGAAATAGGCTAAAGTTCTTTAGAGTTGTAAAAGTAAGAGGCTGACAGTTATTGTCAGTCTTTTACTTTTGTAGGAAGGAAATATAAAAGGCATTTAACGGACAAGTGTTGGATTATTAACAATTATTTAAGATCTAAAGCTACAATATATCTACTCCTGAACTATAATAATTTTAGGTCAGAAATAAGCTTCTAATTTTGTGAGCAGTTAAATACTAAAAAGGCTTAATTTTGTTTAAGTATTTGTAGCCGCTTAAAGGATTTATGATTGGTTATGATATAATAAAATTCAAGTATAATAAGGGGGATTAATTAGATGATTTTTCAAAGCATGATAACAGCTATTATAGAAAAATTACAAGAGACGGTGAATCCCTATTGGATAATTGTGTTTGGATCAACGGCTGAGAACAGAGAACGAGAAGATAGTGATATTGATATAGCTTATTTAAGTGACAAAACTTTAGGGAACTATGAACGTTTTTTATTAGCACAGGAGTTAGCTAACATTGTTCATAAAGATGTTGATTTAGTTGATTTATCCGAAGCTTCTACAGTTTTTCAAGCTCAGATTATACATACAGGAAAGACAATATTTTGTTCGGATGAAAGACGTAAGGTCATTTTTGAAATGAAAACCTTAAAAATGTATTCAAAATTGAATGAAGAACGACAGATAGTTTTTGATGATATAAAGAAAAGAGGTTCTATATATGAAGAATGAGGTTATTTTAAATAAAATTTCTACAGTAGAGCGTTGTATAAAAAGAATTCAAGATGTGTATGGAAATGACCCTGAAAATTTAGAGGATTTTACAAAACAAGATTCAATAATATTGAACATACAAAGAGCTTGTGAAGCAAGTATTGATTTAGCGATGCATATTGTTGCAGGGAAAAAATTAGGACTACCCCAATCTAGTCGAGAGGCCTTTGATTTATTGGTTACAGCAGGATTACTTAGCGCTGATCTTGCAAATAAGTTAAAGGCAATGGTTGGATTTCGTAATATTGCTGTTCATGATTATCAAAGTGTAAATTTAGATATTGTTCGTCAAATTATTGAAAAACATTTAACTGATTTTAAACTATTTACGAAAGAAGTAATGGAGATATTGGAATTTTAGACAAAAGAACAGAATAATAGGGCTGAGAAAGAAAGTAATTCTATAATTCCCAAACCAGCTATTGAAACAATCACTTAATTTCGTAAGAAGAAACGCGGTCATAAGAGGAATTTATTTATCTTGTAGTGAAGCTTTACATGAAATGTATGAAGATAATAGTAGGAACAATATCCAAATACAATTTTATCAACAAATAAGTAAATATTTTTAAAACTAATTTTTATACATATAATGTATACCAAAAACAAAAAAGTTTCCGTAAGGAAACTTTTTTGTTTTTGGTGAATTTACAGCGGTTAATTAATATACAGTTTTTGAGAAAAATGATGAATCATGTTAAATCATCTTCATTTACACGAACGTGAACGTAGTATAAAAAGGAAGCATATCCAAAATAATTAAAGGGGCTGAAAAAATGATTAAAAAACTTATTATTGGTTCTATTGCTTTCGGCGCAACAATAGGAGTGAGTGAACCTACATTTGCTGCTACAATGTATTCTCCATCAAAGTTTAAAGAAACTCAAAATTTCCATGTGCAATCTCTAGATTCTCCATGGCAGTATTTAGGGCAAACTTCAAGGGAATTTCAAATTAAAAGTAACGATCCAAAAGTATTAGCTTTTGAACTAGCAAAAGAAGCGCCATTTTACGAAGAAGAATTAATAGATACCTGTTCTGTAATTTTAGATGCGAATGTAGGTGTTGTATATTGGACAAGTAAGGAATGGGTTAGATTTGAAGAAGGAAACTATGAGTTTAAACATGAAATTAAAGTTTTTAGTGATAAAGAACGTCAGCAATTAATCACTGCGCTAGAATCTTAAATCTTTTACAAAAAAGAAGCTATGCTATACTCCCTCTATAGTAGATAGGAAAAGAAAACACATTAACCTGTTTACTATGGAGGGGATTTTTCTATGGGTTAAATTAGAATTACTCGCTATACAAAATGCAAAGAAAAAGAATTGCGTTTATACTCAAAAAAGGTATAAAGGATAAAACTGTTGCGAAAGAATTAGAGATTTATTGTCCTATTATAAGTTGTTGGATGAAATAATTCGAAACTGTAGGTATTAAAGAACTAGAAGAATAACGTGGGGAAAAAAAGGATTATGTTTAGGTACTAAGACTAAACGATTGGAAGAAGAGAATGAGATGTTAGAAAAATGAAGAAAAGTATGTCACGAAAGCGAAACTTTTAGGATAATGTATGTATAAAAAGAATTCTTTCGCTATGTTAAGTGCGCAAATATATATAGTTTTATAATCATTAAAGATTTCAAAAGAAATTAAGCCACCTGAGCCCATACAAATATAGACTCAGGTGGCTTAATTCTTAGTTACGCTTTGAAAATACGGGCACTCTCTAATCTTTATTTCGTGTCTTTTACCTTAAATAAGTACAAACATAATTTATTAATCTATATTATCTTTAAATTTATAAATTTGATGCTATAAAAGCAATAGAATTATGTAATAAGTGAATTAAAAACACAACCCAAAAAGCAGACATTGTAACCCGATATTTTTCATTCTTTTTTTTATATACCCAATAAGCATAGTTATATAAAAGACCAATTATGGTTGTACCAACTATATAAGTGATTCCATATTGATGATTTAATCCAAATATAATTGATGCCATTAAAATGATAAGGTAATCGCGATTTTTAATATAAGGAATCCAACTTAATATCCAAAATAAAAATACTTGAAAAACTATTGTTTCATATATAGGTGCCGCCAATACCCCTAATAAAACTTGCAGAATAAGAGGTGCTTCTGTTATTGGGTTTTTTTGTATTTCAGGTAAGAATAGATCTAATGGTATAACAAATAAAAATGTTCCTAATAAAATAAGAAAAACAAAAGAAATTGTAGGCAAAGCAAACATAAATCTATTTATTTTTTTTAGCATATATATTTCTCCTATAATCTTTTATTACATATATACAAAAAGTAATATAAAATTGAGTCTCTTTTTGTTTCACATCTTTTTTCGTTTACTATTGATGGAAATTGTTCTGTAATTGAATCCTTGGCTTATATAGGTGTAGCTATAAAGTAGGCATATTTTAACACCATATTGTTAATATCAAAATATTAAAGAGCAAAGTGAGATATTAATGTCACAACAATTCTATGATAAATAATATATCAAGATTCTTAAGGAAATCTGTTGTATAGGGCACTCTTGCATTAATTATTTTACTATATGAATATTTAAGTGCATATAGTTTCGGGAGAGTATGTATTTTTGCATATTTTTAATATAAAACTTTACTTACTATGCTGCTTCATATGAATTTAAGGCAATTAAAGAATCAAGGCCAAAAAAGTCCAAGTTTAATTTGTACAAGTAAATATTAAAATGTTATAGAAAAATAAGGAAAATAGTTATAAAATAGGAAACTGGAAGGAACTTTCCAGTTTGTTTTTGTTGTGCGAGATAAAGGTGGCCAAAGATGAGGGCTTAAGAATTCTCGTCATGGTTTAAAACTAACACTTAACATAATTAATTTAAAAGAAATCAGTATAAATGAAAAAGGTGAAGTAGAAGAAAGTTTACGTCTTCCTACTAATAGATTTCCAGAAACAGCTGAATCTATAAAGGATTCGATTGCAAATGGGAAAACTGATATTTGTAGAATAGATCATAATGGGGTTCAAAATGAAGAAAATAAACTTTAGCATTATTAATTATAGGTTTCATAACTATTATTTCTTTAGTGGAGATATATAAGAGATTGTTGTAAATTAGCCATATTTTAATGCTCATTACAATGGCATGATGCTTTGAGATTTAAATACATAAATGCTTAGATTCATTAAATTATTACTTTAAATATAGTGAAGTTATCAGTATACAAGGAAAAAAACTCTATCAAACGAAAAAAATTGGAGCGTTTGGTTGAATGACTAGTATGCTATTTCAAATATTTAAATTAATAACAGAAAGAGAACCTTTTTATATGTTACTACTTTGTTTTTGTATTGTTGAAAATAAGAAAGGTGAAATCAATGAAAAAATATTGGCATAAGTTATCGTTGCTTCAGAAAAATGTATTACTAACGGTATTAGTAATTCTGACGCTTGTGGGAAGTATGGGGGCGTTGAGTTTTAACATGTTTCAAAATAGTATGATGTTTATATTTGAAAGGCAGTCTTTTGAAACGGGAGATACATTAATAAACCAATTAGATCTGGAAATAGTAAGAGATGTGGCAAAAGACCCCACAGCACAAAGAGTGAAGAAAGAAAGATTGACAGAGCAATTAGATAAAGCTATAAAAAATATGAAAAGTGTCGGACAAACATATGTTACAGGGGCCAAGCTAAATGATAAAGCAGAATTACAATTAGTAGCTTTGGATACAGAATTAGCAGATACGGTTTCTGTAAAACTAGGTTCTGTAAAAACAGGTGACTATTATGAGCATCCTACTCATTGGAAGAAGACATACAACCAAGTAATGAAAACGAAACAGGCACAAATGACAGAAGTGTATGAAGATGTACTAGGTACATGGGTAACAATTTTAGAGCCAATTACTGATGAAGATAATAATATAATTGCAATTGTTGCAGCGGATTTAGACGCTTCTATTATTCCTCTTACAAAGAAAGAATTTATAGTGAACGGTTTACTATTTATAATCATTTCATTAACAATTGCAATTACAATTCAAATATTCATCTCACGAAAATCTCTATCGCCTTTAAAGGATTTACAAGAAGGGTTACGTAAAGTTGGTGAAGGGGATTTAAGTATTAAATTGAATGAAAGGTCTGATGATATAGGGATAACTAATATCTATTTTAATAACACTATTAAAAAGTTTAATAGGATTATAGATAAAGTAAGGCAGACGGCTGAACAAGTTTCGACATCCTCACAGGAATTGTCGGTAAGTACAAAAGCGAATAGTATAGCCTTTAAAGAAATTGCAAGTGCTACTACAGGATTAAATTTAGGAGCACATTCTCATGAATATGTAGTGCAAAAATGTTTAGGAATTGTTCAAGAAATGAAAGAAATTAAAGGAGCTGCAAAACAAGTTAGGAATGCCTCGGAAGACATGGAACAGCATTCTGGAGAAGGAAAAGATTTGATTAAGCAAATTGTGAATCAAATGAAAAGAATCCAAGATACAGTTCAAGATGTATCTTCTAGTATGTGTGCATTAGAAGCACAATCTAAGGAAATTAGTGAAATTCTTAATGTAATTACAATTATGTCAAAGCAAACAAATATGTTAGCCATAAATGCTTCTACTGAAGCCTTATGTGCTGGAGAGATGGGGAAAGGATTTTCAGTTGTTTCGGATGAGGTACGTATATTAGCGGAAAAAACCGAGGCATCTGCAAGGGATATAGCTAAATTAGTTGATGAAACCCAAGCTGAAGCAGATGAGGCTGTAAAATCTATACAGAAGATTTCAAAGGAAGTAGAATCAGGAATAACACTTGTTCAAAGTAGCGGTGCTTTCTTTGAAAAGATTTCAGAATCAGCTCAATCTGTTACCAGTCAAATTAAAGTGGCTTCGAATAATTCAAGTGACATTTTAAAAGATAATCAAACTATTGTTCAGATTGTAAATGAATTATCACACATTGCAAATACATATGTGAATAGCAGTAGTAATGTAGAGACAAGTATGAAAGAGCAAGAACTGTATGTACAAGATATTGCAGAGTTGGCGAATTCTTTGAATTGGCTTTCCCAAGAGTTACAGGAGTTAATAGGGGAATTCAAAAGTAAGTAGGATAGGAGAAGGGTTAGGTATAGGTAATGACCTATGCCTTTATTTATGCCCATATAAAGAGTGAAAGCTAAGGTATATATGTAAAATGGCTAAACGAATAATTTTTTTGCATATTTTGTTGGAAATAGAGCATGATATTACCAAATTCAACGGAGGTGTTTAAAAAATGCAAATTCGCGAAAATAATAATTCAAACGAAATCTTAATAGCAGCTGCAGCAAGTGCAATTGAACAAATGAAATATGAAATTGCTCAGGAGTTTGGTGTTACACTTGGACCGGATTCAACAGCAAGAGCAAATGGTTCAGTAGGTGGAGAAATTACAAAACGTTTAGTTCGTATGGCGCAAGAGCAGTTATCTGGTCAATATAAAATTCACTAAAGTTAAAGGTATATCCCATGGAAGGGATATACCTTTTTAATTTGCCTTTAAAGAGGATAGTGAAAATTTTTATTGCTAGTTAAATTTAGACACTGCAAATTTGGCTGTGAAATTCATCTTCTTCATGTAAGAAGAATTTACGCCTGCTTGAAATTGAACAGAAATATTACCGTCTTTTTGTGCTTTGAATACGCGACCATATGGTGAATTAGCATTGTATGTGCCAATTACTTGATCATCCGCATCAAAGACTGTATAAGAAATTGGGAACCCGGAGTTTTGTACAAAGACCGTAAGTTCTTCCCCTTTACTAAGATTAAATGATTCTTTTTGAGAAACTTCATAGGAACTCATAGAGTAATATTTTGTAACTTCTTGAATGTCTAAGTTCGTAGTTGCCGCACTTGCTTTTGGTGCCTCTGCTCCTGGTAAATTCATACCTGATAGTACTGCAATTCCTAATGCCCCTGCTAAAATAACTTTTTTCATAATGCTAGTTCCTCCTTTAATAAATTGTGAGATTTGAAAACGAAGTGAAAATATCACTTCTTGAAACCATTATAGTTACAACGAGAATGATTTTCAATGAGATTTGATATGTAATTCTGCATACATAAGATTTCGATATAAGGTAATCTATCCGAAGTTTAAAGTATTCTTAAATAAGGAGAGAACAAATTTTCAAAACTATGAATGAGATGGTAGTTGATTTTTACATACGTTGGTTATTTAAAAGAAAACGAAATAGAAAGTATATTTAGGGAAATTTAAAAGGCCTTGTCATTATAGACAAGGCCTTTTAAAAAGGGACACAATTGACAACTGAAGGTGACTTCATATTACCATTTTTGGTATTTTAATTCCAGGTGTTCATATTGAGAAATAAAATGATTATTTTGTAGAGTGTGAGATGGGAGATACTTCCTATTAATTTTTCAGGATGGGAAGGCATAAGCAGAATTTTTTATTTGCTTTAAACAAGGGATAGAAGAAATACTTTTGCTTAGTAAAGCGTGTTAATCATAGTTCAAAGTTATGTAAAAAACTGTTTTCAGAATAGGTGTCCTTTTTGTTTTAAGAAGAGAATATATTTTCTCAACAGGACAAATGGTAAACATCTATAAGTACTATTTATAAGGATAATAAGAAAAATAGAAATTAATAATAAAGGAGAATGCGAAATGAAAACAGTAGTAACTGATAGAGATCTAGCTGAAATCCGCGAAGAAGACGTAGATGTTTTAAAGGTAATGGCACATCCGGTTCGATTACAAATTGTAAATGAATTAATGAAACATCAAATGTGTAATGTTACGCAGTTAACGGAAATATTAAAACTCCCACAATCTACTGTTTCACAGCATCTATCAAAATTAAGGGGAACCGTACTTCGTGCAGAAAGAAAGGGATTAGAGATGCATTATTATATAGATAATGTTAAGGCTCGGCAGATTGTTGGAATTTTAGGCTTGTAGGTTAATAAAAAGCAAAAAAGTTTCCTGTTATCAAGTAGGGAACTTTATATATATAATAATTTTATTTTGTGAGGATTACTGTATAAATAAGGGAATATTGTCCATAGAATTTCTGTACCTCTCAAAGGAGTGTAATGAAATAAGATCTATTAATTTGTTTTCAATAGAGCTTATAATTATGTTTATGTTATTAAATATTTTTTTGGGTGCTTATATTGATGGAATTTAGCTAATTCATAGGAAGATGTGGAGTAGGTTTATTATTTTCTTTAGAAATAATAAACCTACTGTATTAACTGAGTTTTCTTATAAGAATTATATCAAATTATTTTAGTAATAAACAGACTTGAAGTCACTTCCTAATAAATCGTAAAATTTACATGTAAGGTAAATACAGGAATATTTGGAGGTTGTTATGAAAAGGTTATTAGCAAAATCATTATTAGGTATTTCAGCATTTTCTCTATTAACTACATCATTTTCTATGAGTACGCAAGCAGCGACTCATGAATTAGATAATGTACCGGTTATTAGTGTAGAAACAGTAGAAGATAGTAAAATTGAAGTGGTAGAATTTAATCAAGTAGAACGATTTGCATTCCCATTAGCCATTCCTGTGATTATTTGGGGTGCTAGAGGCGCACAAGTAGTTCATAAGGTATGGAAAGCAGGTAAATTAGTTACAATTGGATCTGCTGTTGGTATTTCTGGAATGAAAGCACAAGATGTCATTGGTAAATATAAAAAAGGTGCTATTAATAAGGAATTTCCAGGCTCAATGAAAAATAAAACGGTGAAGGAGATTGAAGATTTAGCTAAAAAAGGAAATAAAGATGCGAAAAAGGCAAAAAAATTACTAACAGATAAGAGATTTAACAAGGGTGATAATAGAAAATGAGTATAATTACTAAAAGTGATATTTTAAATACAGTAGATTCATTTTTTTCATATGAAAGACCTACGGATAAATCATCAGTAAAAATTTTAAAGCCAAATGAGAGGTTACTTTCTTTAAAGCAAAATAGTCAAGAAGATAATATAGATAAAATTTGGTATACCAAGTTTCAAAAATTATACTCTAATAATGCAGTTGTTAATTGGACGGATTTACCTAATAGCCAGTGTTTAGAGTATAAGGTTTTAGCTCACAGTAATCAGAAAGTTTTAGATGATGATATTGAGTTAATTAAATTATTAGGCGGAAAAAGAGTAGATTTAAGGATCTTTATTAGTTTACTAGGAAATTATTATTACTGTATGTTAGAGGAAACTAGCTATATTAAAGAAACAGACGAATGGAATTTCAAAAATATAAGTGATAGTGGACAATATGTTAAACTTCTAGAAGAGACTAAAATTTTTATGGATAAAAAAGGGTTTAGTTATATCTCTAAAGAGTTATTAAATACTACATTAGAAGGCATAGAAACAGAATATATTTCTTGTAATAAGGTCACTTTATTTAATTGCTTATTCTCTGAATTTGAATCTATAGATTAATAATAGGATGATAGCTTTCATTTTGTTTAATAAGCTATGAGAAACTTTCTTAAAACAATATTAATTATTAGATTACTATCAAATAGATATATAGACTAAAAAACCTTCCTTAATGGAAGGTTTTTTAGTGCTTAATTTAAATAGGATGGGAATAATATGTAAAAACCTGATAGTATAATATATAATTTTAGGAGAGTAAAAAATATAGGAGAGACCAATTGAGTTATCCATTAAAGGAGATTGCTATATGTATAATTGTAATCAATGTGGAACAGAAATAATTACGCAACTGCAAGATAGATATAGAGAATATTGCCCGAAATGTGAAATGCCTAGGCCGAGTAGCTTATTGTACTATAATTTATATGAGCTACTAGAATTTATGGAAGTTAATGAATACTTGAGTAAGGAAAGTATGCTACATAATTTTCTAAAATGGGAGTTTGAGTTAACGGAAGGGCGTATCTTCAAGTTACATTTAGATGTTGACAGATATGATCAAATCGGTGATGAGAATTTTACAAAACAATTAGAAACATATATGAAAGGAATCCGATTAAAATTAAATGTTAAATATGAGGATGATTATATCTGGGTTAAGGTTAATTAGTAGGACTCTACATATAATGTGTTCTAGTTTGAAAAGATAGTAAGAAATAGAGAGGAGATTAATAGTAATGGAAGATTTAAAGAAGGAAGTAATAAGATTTCGAGATGAGAGAAATTGGGGACAATTTCATAATGCAAAGGATTTAGCCATTTCATTGAATTTAGAAGCTGCGGAATTGCTTGAGACTTTTCAATGGAAGTCCAGTCAAGAAGCAACGGAGACTAAAATGCAGGAAATGAAAGAAGAAATAGCTGATGTAATGATTTACTTGCTTCTGCTAAGTGATCAATTAAATATAAATTTAGAAGAGGCAGTACAACTTAAGCTTATAAAAAATGCTGAGAAATATCCTGTAGAAAAAGCATTTGGAAAAAATAAAAAGTATAATGAACTCTAGAAGAGGAATGATATTTTTACATATTATTTAAAATTAAGATTATATTTTATCAACTTTGTTTAACTTGCCAGGTACAATTTATTACACTATATTAGTAGAAACTTACAAAGGAGGTTTTAAAATGGAAATTAGTATTAAAAAACTAGATAAAAAAATAGACAATCGAGAGAGTATTAAAAAAATAATAGAATTATGGAATCTAAACGCAATAGAAACTGCAGATTGTGAATTAGAGGAAAGTCATAAAAAAGGGATTGAAGAGCAATTAGTGGAATTGATTCAATCAAGATATGGTGCAGTTTTTGTAGGAACTGATGAAAATAATAATCTAATTGGTTATGGAATTGGCTCAATAAAGCAAGATTTGGTTACAGATATGTTATATGGTCAAATAGAGGAAGTTTATGTGAAATCAGAATATAGAAGACAGCAAATTGCGCAAAATTTAGTTGGAAATATAAGCAATTGGTTGAATCAAGAAAATGTCTCTTTAATTCATGTTTATGTTGACTTAGCTAATAAATTGGCATTGAATTTTTGGGAGAATACAGGATTTGAAAAAGAATTTTTTCTTTTATCTAATAGTTAATCAATATAATGAAAGTATAAATAAAGATAGGATCACTATAATAATAGCATTTCGCTACTATAGTGATCCTATTTTTATTTATAAGAAAATAAAGGTTGAAAGTCATTATTTAGAAACATTTAACAGAATATTCAAATTAACGATAAAGGAATAAGTGCACTTACATCTTATGATTTAGGGGTGGAATTACATAAATTACTTATATTTACATAAAAGTATATAAAGTTGAAAAAATAGATTAAAGAGACTTTATTTAGAAAATATTTACATTTTTATCAATAGTAAACAAATAATTCAGATAAGTAATAAAAATACATTTTTTTGTTTATATGTGTTGATAAAATGTTATTTTTTGGATAAAAATACATCCATTTGTAGAATTTTGATGTTAAATGTAAAAAAAAGTAGTTTCTTGAGTAGTTTACATTCTAATTTCTTGTGTATAAACTTCAACTTAATTCCATAGAAAGGAGGGGGAAAAGAAAAATGAAAAAACTAGAAGCAGGGAAAGTAAAGGTATATGGATCATTTATGGCGGTAACATTAGCGAAGAAGAACAAACCAGGTGATGGAACAAGAACAAAAGGAATCCGCAAAGGATTATAAACGTTATTAAATTAAAAATAAGGGAGAGAAGAAAAATGAAAAAATTAGAAGCAGGGAAAGTAAAGGCATATGGATCATTTATGGCAGTAACATTAGCGAAGAAAAACAAACCAGGTGATGGAACAAGAACAAAAGGAATCCGTAAAGGACTATAAACGTTATTAAATTAAAAAATAAGGGAGAGAAGAAAAATGAAAAAATTAGAAGCAGGGAAAGTAAAGGCATATGGATCATTTATGGCAGTAACAT
>NZ_JBYTED010000005.1:37465-409932 GCF_058792175.1 Bacillus sp. EB106-02-03-XG38 | reverse complement strand
ACATTAGCAAAGAAAAACAAACCAGGTGACGGAACAAGAACAAAAGGAATTCGTAAAGGACTATAAACGTTCTTAAATAAAGAGGATAGGAGGGAAGAAAAATGAAAAAATTAGAAGTAGGGAAAGTAAAGGGATACGGATCGTTTATGGCGGTAACCTTAGCTAAGACAAAGAAGCCAGGTGATGGCACTAGAGCTAAAGGAGTCCGTAGGCGTTAAAAATTGTAAAATAGAAAACTTGATTTATGAACTATCTAAGAAGAATAGTAGAAATCTAGTTCTACTATTCTTCTTAAAAAATGAAGGAGGAGACAATTATGCTGTTAAAAAAGAATTCTAATACTGTCACTTCTATTGCTAATGAGGAAGAGACAATTGTGTTGCATATTAGTGAAGGTGAATACTATGGCCTAGAGGGTGCTCATAAAGAAATTTGGGATAATTTTAATCAGAATTTATTTGAAAAAAAATCAATTGTAGAAGAATTTTTATCTAAATTCGATAATTCTAAAGAGGAGATACAAAAATTAGTGGATGAAAGTGTAATGGATTTAATTAATTATAAATTAATAATGGTTGTTGATAAATATGAATAACTCTAAAGAATATTTTGTCGCTTTACATAATTTAGTAAGAGGATTGTTAATTGAGGATTCATTTGATGTTGTGTTTAATAAAGTCTCCATTCAGTTCTTTCCAATGTATGAAAGTGCTAAAAGGAGAAAAGCAATGCCGATAAATATAAAAGAACTGATAACATTTAGTAAATATTTATATGAAATGGATGAACAAGACGCTTTAATCGCCTCATGTGTATCTATTTCTTTAACAAATCAAATTGTCCTATATTCAAATGGAATTGATGCAAAATTAAAAATTGGATTTAAAAAAATAGATGAAAAGTTACATTCTCATGCTTGGGTTGAGTTGGAGAATGGAGAAGTTATTGATCCTCAAAATCATCTTGGGAAATTACAAGTAATGCATATATTTAAAATGAGAGATGGAGTTGAAAGGTGGGTTACGGAAAATGAGAATGTGGATAGCTATGTGGGGAGAAAATAATACTATAAAAAAACAATGGAGCAAGAATTTAAGAAATTGGTTAAGTTCAATGAAGATAAGTAACCAACTTAATTTTGATAGAGAGGGATTTTTTTTAAGTGAAGTTGATTTCTCTTATAAAGATTCTCATAAAAAGACCAATGAGCAAATTTCCTTTTTAGCTACTCCATTAATTATGAATGGTGTACTAAGTGATTCCTTAAAGCATTCTTATGTTGAAAGTTTAACATCAAAAGCTAGGGAAAATCTGTATAAGGGTTTAACATCAAATATAGATTATCAATTACAAAATGCTAATGGTGATTTCACAATTACATATGTTGATCGAAATATGGATAATCTTGTAATAGCTAATGACATTTATGCGACGAGGCCAATCTATTATTATAAACATCCAAATGACGATTTCTTTTGTGCATCAAATGATTTAAGAACGTTGCTATTAAATTATGAAATTCCTTTTACAGTTAATTACAACGCATGCTTAAATTATCCAACTACACAATTTGCAATTAGTGAAGCGGAATATAGCAATGAAACATTTTTTAAAGGTATTTATCGATTACCACCAGCCTCAATTTTACAATGGAATAAAAATGATAAATTAAGTATTCGTTCGTATTGGGGACTAAATAATCTACTTAATAAAGTAAAACATACGAATATTACGGATTATGTGGATGAGTTCAGACAGACAATGCTTGATGTTGTTCAACTTCGTATATCAGATAAAAAGACAATTTTAGATGTAAGTGGAGGCTTAGATTCAGGAAATATTTTAGGAGCTGCAATTGCCAATGGCTCAAGCTCCTCTATTTTTGGAGTTAATCTATCTTTTGAATCTAATGATATGTCATTTAGTCATGATAAAGAACTTGTAACTAAGTTATTACAAGACTTAAACATTGAACATGCCATTATTATGGGGGATGATATTAACAAGATTTTAAATGCAGAAATAGGAAGAGATCCGATGTGGTATATAGATGGACCTGATCCACGAGGGAATCCTTTGTATGATGAAGTTGTAGCAGCAATCTCTATTGAAGTTGGTGCCAATCGTTCCATATCTGGCGATGGTGGAGATTATGTAGCGAGTGGAGAGGAATTAGTCATTGATTCTTTACTTAGACAGAAAAAGTTTAAAGAAGCAGTATCAAAATTATGGAATTGGTCTGATAAAAAGGTAGGAGGATTCTTAGATAAAACATTTACTTATGGAATTGCACCATTTATTCCAGGTTTAAACGAGAGGTTATACTATAAGACCGTTTGGGCTGAAAAAGTGGAAGCAAATATGCCATTTTTTACCCCAGAACATATTGAACGTGAAAATAAAGGTAATCAAAGAGAGTATGAGCAGTATAAAAAAAGTAAGGATTTTAAACTTTGGGGACACCGATATCACTATGATTACTTATATCCAAGGGCAAGATGTTTAGATACAACTAGGGTAGCAACAGATTATATGTACCCGTTTTATGATAAAAAAATGATTGAACTTAGTTTTTGCGTTCCACCTGAAGAACATTACGATTTACTAGAAGGGCATAAAAATGGATATTATAAAGGGTCTAAACAATTGATGAGAAAAGCGTTTAAGGATGTTTTACCAGATTATTTATTGAATAGAAAAATAAAAACCACTTATGCGCACATGGCTAGAAAATGTTTATTAAATGAAAAACATAATATTTTACAATTGTTCTCAAAAGATAAAAAGAATTTTGTGGCGGAATTAGGGATTATTGATAAGGAGAAATATAGAGACCACTTAATTGCAATGTTAATAAGATCTAATGATCCAAATAATGATTTAGGGATGAGTTTTCAATATTTACGTTCTGTTTTAGAGTTAGAAATTTGGTTACAAGAAGTTGAAAAGGGAAGAGATTATATTTTAGAAAGAAGTAAACCAGTGGATCCTCGTAATATAGGAAAGTGTATTTTTTCTTCAGAATTAAAACAAGCAACATTCTATTGAAAGTAGAGGAGAGCAATGTTTAATTTTTGTAAAGAGCGTATGCTCAATTTTAAAAATACGATGAGCATAGCTTTTTTTTTAGGGAAAATAATATGGAAATCTAGTCCGATTTTGGTCATAGTTTTGTTAGTTTTACTTAGTGCTGAGGGATTAATTGTTGCTATACAGTTATTTGCTACAAGAGAGATTCTGAATGGAATTAAAAATGCAAATCCTGGTGATACATACGTGTTTATTTGGGGAATTGTATATTGTTCAACTTTTGTTATAGGAATTTTCTCTGTATCAATTACCAGTTGGATTCAAAAGTTATTAGGTGAAAAATCTATGTTAACAATTAATACGACACTTTTAGAAGCTATAGAAAAAATGCCAGGTATGCGTTTTTTTGAAGAAACGAAATATAGGGATAAACTTGAGACTTTAAGAGACAGTACTAGTTGGTTACCTATGCAAATAGTTGAATCAACGGGCAGTGTAATAACAGGAGGAATTTCTTTAATTAGTATCATCATAGTAGTTGGTACGCTATCTCCTCTTTTAGCGGTGATATTAATTGTAAGCGCTATCCCTTATGTCATATATGCAAATAAATTTACTGCAATGGAATGGGTATATGAAAATGAATTTGCATCAAATCGAAGAAAGATGTCATATTATAGGGATAATTTATTAATAAAAAATACCGTACAGGAAGTTAGATTGTTTAATTTGGGTGAATTTTTTTTGAAGCAATATAAAGAAACATTTGATGTAGTTTTTTCAGCATATAAAAAAATTCAAACAAAATCTTTAATTCCAATTACCTTAACTGGTTTATTATCTGGGGGAGTGGCTGGATTAGGGTATTTGTGGATAACTTATAAAATAAGTAATGCTTCTTTGACAATAGGAGATATCGCCTTATATTTAACTGCCTTATTTCAATTAAATGTATTATTAAGAAATGTTTCCAATGAATTTGTTGAAACACTTGAGCTTTGGAGAATGGGGGGAGATTTTCATGATTTTGTTAAATTAAAGCCGGATGTCCAAATCTCTCCAAATTCTAAATTTGTAGATTTGCATGAAATGAATATTGAATTTAAAAATGTAAGCTTTAGTTATCCAACTAATAATGAACATAAAATTCTAAGAAATCTTAGTTTTAGACTGAATGCAAGGCAAAGTACAGCCATTGTAGGAATGAATGGTGAAGGGAAAAGTACAATTGTAAAATTACTTTGTCGATTTTATGATCCCAATGAAGGGGAAATTCTAATTAATAATATAAACATAAAAGAAATAGATATTCAGCATCTGCGTAAACATATTTCTGCCATCTTTCAATCATTTGGAAAATATGGTTTAGCAATAGATGAGAACATTGGAATTGGTGATTATGAAAGTATAGAAAATAAGAAACAAATTCAAGAAATAGCTAAACGTGTTGGTATACACGAGAAAATTAATAGTTATACAGATTCCTATAAAACAATGGTAGGAAATGAATGGAATGGCATAGAGTTTTCAGGTGGACAATGGCAAAAAATAGCACTAGCTAGGGCCTTTTTTAGAAACGCTTCTACCCTAATAATGGATGAACCTACAGCCGCTTTAGATATTAAATCAGAAGAGCAATTGTACAATCAATTTTATTTATTAACGAGACAAAAGACAGTATTATTAATTTCGCATCGTTTTAGTACTGTAAAAATGGTGGATTCTATTATTGTAATTAAGGATGGAGAGGTTATTGAACAAGGTTCGCATGAAGCATTAATGGATAAGCAAGGAGAATATGCAAAGATGTATTTAATGCAAGCATCTAGTTTTTCTTTAGAGGGGACTGTGAAAAATGAAAAGTCTCAATAAGGTATATCATACTTATAAATTTACAAGGGAAACATTGGCTTCTTTAAAAATGCTATGGAAAGCTGATAAAGCGGGATTTACCTACATTATGCTCATTAAAATACTGGAATCAATTATTCAGCCATTGCTTATTTGGTTAAGTACTAAGGTAATTGATGATTTATCAAAAGATCCTGCAGCATTATTAAACTCGAATTTCACGTTTTGGATAATTATTACATTCATTATTCTCACAATCACTGCAGATTTATTTAATCCTTTTTTTGAAGTGAAAAAAAGGTTATTGGTAGCGAAACTACAGATGTATATCGATGTATTAATTATGAAAAAAGCTAATACATTGGAGAGTCTTGAGTTTTTTGAAGATAAAGAACTTTATAACAAAATAAGGTCTTTTAGAAATAATGAGTATTGGATTACAATGTGGATTGATTTAATCATGAAATCATTTGGAGGCACCGTAAAGATTATAGCTAGTGTTGCATTACTATTTTCTCTCTTACCGTGGTATCCATTTCTACTTTTAGTAGTTTCTATTCCAAAACTTATTAAAGAGGTAAATTTAAATCAAGCAACATTTGAAGGTAGGCCAGAATTAATGGAATTAAGGAGGAGAGCTGAATATTATACGTCAGTTCCCCTATTACCACAATTAGCGCAAGAGGTAAAATTATTTCACTTAACACCTTTTTTTAAAGAGAAATATGTTAAGACGGTACAAAAGCTGTCAGCAACTTTAAGTAAAGATCAAAGAAAATTAGCTGTTCATAGTCTACTTTGGGGGCTAATACAATCTTGTGTAATTTCCTTCAGCATAATTTTTATTATTTATAGTGCGATTAATAATGAAGTATCAATTGGAAGTGTAGTTTTATTTTTAGGTATGACCATCCAATTATGTGAAGGCGTTAATGAGTATTTTGCATTAATTGCTATAGGGGCGAGGGAAGGAAGGCATTTAAGGAACTTACTGAATTTTATTCAATTTCCTAATCCTAAGAGAGTAAATTCATCTTTAGTAGAGGGTCAGGAGAAAGATTCGGGTTTCTATTTATCGCAAGTGGATTTTTCATATCAAAATTCAGAAGAAAGTTCTCTTAGTATAAAGAAATTGCACATCCCCCAAGGGAAAATTACTGCATTAGTTGGTGAAAATGGAGCAGGAAAAACGACGCTTATTAAATTATTATTAAGACTATATAATCCGAGTCAAGGTTCGATTTACTATAATAATAAAAACTTAAACGATTATGATTCAACTGAATACAAAAAAAAGTGTACAGCAGTTTTACAGGATTTTGTAAGGTACGAAATGTTACTAAGGGAAAACGTAGGCCTTGGTGATGTGAAAAATATTAATAATATTCATGAGATTCAACTAGCAAGTGATAAAAGCAATGTAAAGGAATTGCTTCCTACCTTGACAGATGGATATGACACTCAATTGGGGAAATTATTTGGTGGACAAGAATTATCAGGTGGACAATGGCAAAGAATTGCCATTGGAAGAGCATTTATGCGTGATAAAGAAGCAGAAATCTTAATATTTGATGAACCAACTTCAGCACTTGATCCATACGCTGAAGATGAAATATTAAGAGTTTTATCAAACCTGGCGGATAATAAGACTGTTATTATTGTAACGCATAGGTTAAGTACTGCAAAATTAGCAAACCATATCATTTATTTGGATAAAGGACATGTAACAGAACAAGGAACCCATGAAGAATTAATAATTAAAGATGGGAAGTATGCAGAGCTGTACTCTATTCAAGCTAAGAAATACAGCTAATATTTTAATGTGAAGATTTATTTTGTTGAATATAACTCTATACATTGTTTTATGCGAGCTTTACTTATGAATCAATTTAAAAGTAAAAGGGGGCTATAAAGATGAAAAAAACGTATAGGATACTATTAATATTAATGTTTTTAATAGGGGTTTGTAGTCTAGTAGAGGATAATGTAATAAAAGTTTCAGCAGATACAAATAAGGTAAATAAAGCAAAATATACTGTGATGGTTTATTTGGATGGTTCTAGTTTAGAGAGTGATTTTGAGCTAGCTTCTGAAGATTTAAAAGAGATGCTGAAGATAGGATCTTCAGAAGAAGTTAACATAGTTATGGAAACAGGTGGAGCAAAAAAATGGCATACACCTGCGATTAATCCAGAAACCAATCAAAGATGGATCATTCAAAAAGATTCCCTACAATTAATTGAGGATGTTGGATTTAAGAATATGGGGGAATCATCTACACTTAGCGATTTTATGGTTTGGGGTATGGAAAAGTATCCAGCAGAAAAATATGCTGTGATTTTATGGGGGCATGGATCGGGATCTGTATATGGATATGGTCATGATGAACGATTTGGATTGGATCCACTTACATTGCCAGAACTAGAAAAAACGTTTAAAGACACTTATGAAAAAACAAGAAAAAAGCTAGAGATTGTAGCATTTGATGCTTGTTTAGTTACAAATCTAGAAACTCTTAGTTATATAAATAAGTATGCTAATTATATTGTTGGTTCAGAAGATATGGTTCCAGGTCATGGTTTAAATTATATATATACATTTGAAAAGTTATTAAATAAACCAAATATGAATGGAGCAGAGTTGGGAAGAATCATAGCAGATGGTTTTTATAAGCAAGCCATAGAAAATGAAGAAGATGATGATATAGCTATGTCTGTGATAGATTTGTCTAAGGTAAAACCTATTACAAAAGCTTTTGATGATATAGCAAGATTATTGAAAGTAGATGTATTAAATGATGATAAATTTCAATCTATCCTTACTGCAAGACGTAATGTAGAGGAGTACGGAAAAATGGATGGCCCAGAGGATTCAGAAATGGTAGACTTGGGAGATTTGGCAAAACAAATGTATTCTCAATATCCATTTTATTCAAGAAGAATTATGAGTGCAGTTGATCAGGCTGTAGTTTATAATGTGAAAAGCCCTTGGAAAAAAGCCACTGGTATTTGTTTATTTTTCCCTTTAGGTGACAGAGAGAGATTTGATGAGAAATTGAATCTTTACAAAAACAATAATTTCTCCAAAGATTATTATGATTTCCTTGAAATATTTATAGCGAATCTAAAAAATAATCAATTCATGAACGTGAGCAACGAATCCTTAAATACAAATATAGTAAAAAAATTTTGATGTGACATATACAGGAATGTAAGTAAATGAAAAGTCAAAAAAGAATGTAATAAAATTAAATGAATAGAAAAATAGTAGTATTTTAGTTTTTGAAAATATCTTGATATAAATATACTTTTTTTGTAATATATAGGTATATTATTAGTTTACTTGATTCCGTTTATTCCCACACCTTATGTGTTGTGGTTGAGTTGTAGAAGTAAGTTTTGTTCTTACTTTAATTTTGAAAGGGCTTCTTTGAGCCGATTAGTGTAAATAGCTTATTTTGCTATGCACAATTAATCGACTTGACGAAGCCTTTTTTGTTGTGGTGGAAACAAGTATGAAAATGTATTTCTGTATACAATAACAGATTAAAAAAGAAAGTTTATATAGGAAGAGAACAATTACGAGTAATTGATTCGTAGGGGTATGTAGTTTTTTTATTTTAATGTATGAATAGTTAATTGTTCAGTTTTAGTAACTAAATAATAACGAAAGATAGGTGGGGATGAGTATGAAATTTAAAACAGAGGAAGAACTAGTAGCATTTACGGAAGGAATTATTGGGAAGAGTTTTAAAGAAATTGATACAAAAGGAATCTTACAAGGAAATAGTAACGATAAAGGAATACTAGGTAAGGTTGTTGAGACAGGATTTTATGATTATGAATTAAATAATAGTCCTGAGGCAGACTTTGGGGAATTAGGAATTGAGTTGAAAGTTTCTGGTTTTAATAAACTTCGAAATGGATCATGGTCGGCAAAGGAAAGAATTTCTTTAAGCATGATTAACTATAAAAATATTATTCATGAAGAATATGAGTTTAGCAAAGTTGTTTCTAAGAACAAAAAGTTGCTAATTATTTGGTACGAATATATGAAAGGTGTTCCGTATGGAGATTTTATAATTCGAGATTTTTAACTCTATGATATGTCGCAAGATGAAGCAATAATCCGAAATGATTTTTATACAATAAAGCAAAAAGTGCTAGAAGGACTTGCTCATAAATTGTCTGAGGGCGATACCGTTATTCTAGGGGCGGCCACAAAAGGACAGAAAGGACAAAAAGCAGAACAGCCTAATTCGGAAATCTCTGCACCTACAAGAGCATTTTCCTTAAAAAATTCTTTCTTTCGTGGTGTTTTGAGAAGCCATGTAGAAAGAATGGACAGAGGTGAAAAATCTAATGTATTTGTCACACCTGAAGGATACATTTGGAATCAACTAAAACCGTATAAGGGGATGAATCAATTAGATATATTAAATCTTTTTGAGAAGCGTGATCCAGCTAAAAAAATTCCTAACAGTATTAGTAAAATGGTATCTAATAGGATAGTAGGTACAGATAAGGAATTACCAGAGAAGCATGAGGTATTCAGTAAATCTAATTTTCTAATTAAAAATATACCAATTCGAGAAGATAACAGTCCTATAGAAAAAGCAACGTTCAGAACTTTGCAACTTGCAGATTTTGAAAATTCTTGGGAAGAGTCTTCCTGGAAAACATTCTTTGAGGAAGTAACTTTCATATATGTAGGTTATCTAGGAGAGAAAGATGGTAAGAAGCTAGGTAATGGCCAAAGGATTCTGGATAAAATTTTTAAGGTTACATTTACTCCTGAAGAAGTGAATGAGTTTGAGAAAACTTATAACATGATAAAGGAGACAATTGAAACAGGGGACATTCGTAAACTTCCTAAAGCTTCACATGATGTAGGAAAGGAGCTTAAATTGGTTGTTTCAACAAAAGGAAGTGGTACAGGGGGCTATAAGAGATTTTTTGATGATACAAGAGAAACATGCTTTATGTTAAATAAAGATTTTATTCATCAGAAGTTTAATGAAGCTGTGATTCTAAAGTAGATACGTAATTGATTTACGAATTAAATTACAGCAAAACAACCATATAGAAGTTTCGTAGACGACATAAACGTTCTGATTATAAGAGGAGAGAATGGAAGTTTACTGTTAATTAAAAAAACGTATCAATTGATACGTTTTTTCTTGTTTTTCTAGTAAATATGAGGTACGATTTGAAAGGGGAAAGAATTTTAATGAATATTAGCTTTCAAAATAGGGAGACAAAAAAGCACACTAATTTTACAATCGGGGAGATTGAGCAGTACATATTAGAGTTTAAAAAGTTAATTAAAAATAACCGATTTACGGTTTCTCGAAATGAAAAAAGGAAAGAGAATAGTGAATTTTTAGAGGCAAATAAGATTAACGCTAGTAAGGTGAAAGAGATTCTTCTTAATATACGCGTACGTGATTTTTGTTATGCAGTTGATAATAAAAATCCAAATTTTGCTCATGAAAAATTATATATCTTTTGTCCACAATATGAGTTAGATAATTGGGGACAAAAGAAGTCAGTAGACATATATATTAAGATGAATCTAATTGAAAATAAGGACAGGAACAAATACATGATAGTTGTTTCTTTTCATAAAAGGAATAAACCAGTCACTTATCTTTTTAGGTAAAGATAAGTGACTAATGGTTTTAAAATGAGGGAGGATTTTTATGTTGGTTTTATGTGAGTTTTGTCGAGATATGGTAAAGTATTCTACTAAAGATGTTCCAAAAGTGACAGTCATTAGAGGGAAGCAATATCATTACGTAGGTAAAGAAGCAAATTGCGAGGAGTGTAAATCTGAAATATTTGTTCCTAACATTCATGATTATAATTTAGAACAATTAGATCATGCTTATAGACAACAGGAACAGTTAGTTACTATTTCTGAAATAAGAGAGGTTTTAGAAAAATATAAAATTGGAAAACGTCCATTGTCTTTACTTTTAGGTTGGGGAGAGGTTACCCTAACAAGGTATGTAAATGGAGATATTCCGACAAAACAGTACTCGGATATATTGAAAAGATTAGGTAGAGATCAATCTTTTATGCTAGATATTTTGGAAAGAAATAAAGATTTAATTACTCAAAAAGCATATAGAGTCTCTAAAGAAGCAATCGCAAAGCTACAGGAAAATGATGATATTATTTCTACGCAGACTACGAAAATCGAGGAAGTTGCTAACTATTTGCTATATAAAAATGATGATGTTACTCCTTTAGCTCTTCAAAGACTTTTATACTATGCGCAAGGATTTTGTAAGGTGCTTACTGGAACATATTTATTTGAAGATGATTGTGAAGTAGGAAGTCACGGTCCGGTATATCGAGTTATTTTTGATAAATACAAAGGATATCAGTACGACAATCTTGAAGTTAATTATGATAGTACAAATCAGTTAACTCAAATAGAAAAGGAACTATTAGAGTGTGTAGTTAATACTTTAGGGTGTTATAGTGGGAAGAGTTTAGAGAAAATGATTCTATTTGACTTACCATGGGCAGTAGCTGATCTAGAATCAGAAGATAATGATATGTGTAAATCTATCTTAGAAAAAGAGGAGATAGATAATTGCTTTAACACAATGAAACAGGCATATAATTTAGTTACTATTTCTGATATTAAACAATATAGCATAAGAGTATTTGGTAATATAAACAAGTAAATATTGTAACTATATCATTTTTAATATGATTGATATATACATTTTTTACTGTTAAACAGAACTCTGTAAAGGTATTAAAAGATAATACAAATTACAAAATATTAGGAGTACAGAATATAAACACTTTTACCACGATGTAAATATGCATATTAAATAAAAAGTAAAGTGAATTGATACATTATATGGTAAAATGATATATATGAATGCGCTTTATGAAATAAATTTTATGCTTTGGACCTTTAGCTCAGCTGGTTAGAGCAAACGGCTCATAACCGTTCGGTCGTAGGTTCGAGTCCTACAAGGTCCACTTATAAACAAGGAGAAAGCACTCAAATGAGTGCTTTCTCCTTGTTTATAATAAATAAAGGGGATTGTGACATGAAAATAATTGATTTAGAGACAGAAAGAAAAAAGAAGGAAAAATTAATGGTAACTATTCCAATTATAGAACTAATGTATGGAGAAAAAGGTGAAATTGAATTTAAAGTAGTAGGAAAAAAAGTTGTTCCACAATCCATGTTTAAGAATTAAACTACTTTTATTTCTTATAGACTGTAGGGTCGTTATGTGGGAGATTTCTAAGTATGGAATCCTTGTGGATACTAATAAAAGGAAAAATTAAAAGTTATGTTCGAAATGGAGGTGATTTTGTAGTGATAATGGTAGATTTCTTGTAAAATACACAAAAAGACCGTCACAGTATTGTGACGGAAAATAAAAAAATTCTGATGGCTTAATACTATCATTGTTTATTTGGAGTTTTTAAAGCATCTAACACTATTTTGGTTGCTTCTGCAATAAGCTTATCATCGTATTTAGCATCCTCTTTATCATGATTAGAAAGTATTGCAAGAACAATTGGCTTTTTATTTGGTGGCCAAATAATTGCGATATCATTTCGGGTTCCATAAGATCCCGATCCCGTCTTATCAGCTACTTCCCAACCTTCCGGAACTCCAGCACGAATTAATTTGTCTCCTGTAGTGTTCCTTTTCATCCAATCTATTAATAAATTCCGTTTCTCAGTTGAAAGTATATCTCCTAGCGCGAAAGCCTGCAGACTAGTAGCTAATGCCTTTGGGGTACTAGTATCATGAATCTCTCCTGGATACACTTCATTTAATTCTGGTTCAAAACGTTCAGGGTTTGTAACAGTATCTCCTATTTCTATCAGTGACTTTTTGAATTCACTTGGCCCACCTAATTGTTTAAGAATAAGATTTTGTGCAGTATTATCACTATATCGAAGGGAAGCATCTGCAAGCTCTTTCAGGGTCATACCTGTATCAACATACTTTTCGGTAATTGGATTGTAATTAACAAGATCTTCACGAGTATACAAAATTCTTTGATTTAGATCTTCTATTGATTTCTTTTGCAAAAGTACTCCTACGGCTAAAGCTTTGTGGGTAGAAGCGTATGCAAACCGCTCATCTGATTGATAAGTAACGGTTTGATTCGTATCAGTGTCCAAGGCATAAATACCGAGTTTAGCATCAAATTCTTTTTCAAGCTTAGCAAAAGAATGATTAACTGTATTTTCTTGTTTGACCTGTTTAGGTGGTTCAGATTGAGTATTACTATTGGAACAGCCTATAAGCGTTGCGCATGAAAGAAATAATACAGGTACAATCTTTTTGTAAGGTAACATGTTAAAAAACTTGTTCAAGACTATCATAAATTTTCAACCTCTTTCAAAAATATATGTTTTTTTTCTAGGTGTTCTAAATATCAATACAATTAAAGAGTGTATAGGGTAACATTCTTCTTGCATCACTCTTATCATAAACACCTGTTTTATACGTATAATGAATAGACAATCTAAGTAGAAAGTTTGTTCCATTTAAAGAGAAATATGAAGATGTTTTTAGAATTCATTACCTTAAACAATAGACATTTAGGGTAAAGGAGATTTATTTTAATTCCATAATTGTGGAAACATTAGAGTAGAAATTTAATTTTTTTTGTAGAAAAGAATTGACTTTCGATTTAGTTGTAACTAATATGGTTACATAAGGTGTAACTTGTTAAGTTACAACGAAGTCCTGTTTTAAGAAAAAAGATTTATATATGTAATTGAGGATAGCGGTCTATACGTTGTCGTCCAGTACAGGAAGTTACTACTATATTAACAACTATGTATATTTTAATCGGTAGTGTTTCCTGCTTTAGAGCCATAACGTGCAGAGTTATCTTTTATGAATAATTTTAGTTGATATTTTTTTGGAAAGATTAGTATTTGGGGAAAATAATAAGGTTTCTAAAAAAGATACAATTTTACAAACCAAAAAGCTAGCTAAGAATTTTTAAGTGATAGCTGAACTAGCTAATAAAAATAAAGGTAGGAGATTTAAATGGAGAAAAAACAAGATAACCTTATATACGTATGGGACGCATATTGTGGATGGTGCTATGGTTTTTCAGAAAGTATTAAAGGATTTTACAAAGATCACACTGAAATGCCGTTAACAGTTTTATGTGGGGGGTTATTTTTAGATGATCTACCAATAAAAAATTTCTCATATATAGAAGAGGGAAATAAAAGAATTAATCAACTTACAGGTGCAGAATTTGGTCCTTCCTATCAAAAATTGGTGGAAGAAGGGACTTTTAAAATGAATTCGAAAGATGCTGCAATTGGCTTTTCAGCTTTACGTTCATTAGCGCCAGACCGTTTGTTAGAATTCACGTCTGCTATGCAAAAAGCGTTTTATTATGATGGACAAAGCCTAAGTGATCCTGAGACATATCGTAAGATTGCAATTGAGCATGGTTTGGACCCTGAACAAGTATTAGAGCGTTTAAATGCGCAAGAAACAATTGTAGATGTCCAAAATGATTTCAATAAGGTTCGACAGCTTGGTGTTAATAGCTACCCTTCATTACTTTTACAAAAGGATAATCAAATTATTCCTATTGGTGGTGGGGTAATGACGCCAGATAAAATTGAAGCACGTTTTAAAAATTTATACTAAGAAAGTTTAGACTATAGTAGTAAACATGTTAGCTTACGCCAACCGACATACATCTCCCATCTATTTACTGGTGCCATGAGCATTTCAGAGAATTGAGGAGGGGCCTTCTGTCGAGGCAAAATAAAAGTGTGTTATCTATTCAATAACTATAACAAAAGGAGAATAAGATCCATGTTTAAAACAATCGATACAAATCATAAAGATGTGAAATTAACAGTGTTTAGTTCGGATGAAAAAAGTTTTATGGTCACTGCAACATTAGTTGAGAAAGCAGGACATGCATTTTTAATAAACTCAAAATTTACTCAATCTGATTCGAAAGAAATTGTTGAGTATCTGAAAAAAAACGACTTATCTTTAGATAAAATCTTTATTATTCATGGGGATCCAGACTACTACTTTGGATTAGAGAGCATTAAAGCCGTTTACCCAGAAGCTATAGCGTATGCAACAGAGTCTACTGTTGAACATATCGTTCATTCTGTCTTAGGGAAATTAAAAGTTTGGAAAGACGCCCTTGGAGAAAATGCACCAAGTAACGTGGTATTACCTCAAGTATTTAAAGAAAAAGCGATTGATTTTCAGGGGTTAACATTTGAACTAGTAGGCTTAGATCATTACAGAACTAGCCTATTTAATAAGGAACTTAAAGTATTAATTGGTGGTATTGATGTCTTTAACGAAATACATGTATTCTTAGCGGATACTAGCTCAAAAGCGGCTATGGAGGCGTGGATTGAGAACTTGAAAGTGTTACAAGCATTACATGCTGACATAATTGTACCTAGCCATGGATCAATCGAAAAATCCCTAAATAATCAAGCGCTTACTGCGACAATAGATTATCTAAGAACTGCGGTTCAAGCTTCTGAGGAAAGTGGAACTTCAAAAGATTTTGTGGCAAAACTTGAAGCAGCATATCCAGGCTATGCAAATAAAGGTGTATTAGAATTGAGCGCAAAAGTTGTAACAAAAGAAATGCCTTGGGGTTAATGCTATGAATAAATACCAAAAACTATTACATGAAACGTATGTGTTAACTAGCGAGGGAAAATTGGATGCTTTTAAAACGTATTTAAGTGAAAATGTATCTTGGACAGAAGCAGCTGGATTTCCATATGCAGGCACTTATATAGGTCCCGATGAAGTAGTGAAAAATGTACACGAACGTCTTGGAACTGAATGGGATAACTATAGTGCTAAAGATGAAATTTATACCTTTAATAACAATACTGTTATCGTGTATGGAAAATATAGTGGAACATATAAAGTAACAGGGAAATCATTCATAGCAGATTTTTGTCATCTTTATGAGTTTGATGAGAACGATAAGGTTAAAAAGTTTATTCAAATTGTGGACAGTGCAATTGTTAATGAGGTATTAAGTTAGGGTTATCAATTTCTAATATGCTTCGTATAAGAAGCATTGTTAGGATAGGTGGATTTTCCTAACAATATTTCTTAGATCACATTCTGGGAAAGGTTTTTCCTCTATTAAGCGTGTTCTCGAAGATGAATTATAAATTTAGAAGAGGTAGATATATATGAAATTAGAGAAGAATTTAATAGTAATAATTATTTCTGTGTTTATTTTAGGAATTGTGTCGACTATGATATTTCAAGCTTCAACTGGGAATACCAAAGGTCACTCAATAAAGAGTGAGAATGTTGCACCAGTATCGAAAGATAATGCGACAGAAAAAGAAAAGAATAAGAAGATGGTAGTTGATTTCTATAATGAAGTTTTTAACAAACATAATATCGATATTATCCCTAAATATGTAAGTGAAGATTATAAGCAACATAATCCTTTTGTTGCTGATGGACGAAAAGCCTTCATGGATTTCTTTAAGGAGGACTTTGTTAAAAATCCAAATTCCTCTGCAGAAATTAAACGTGTAGTGGCTGAAGGAGATACAGTTGCTCTTCATGTACATTCTCGTACTAATTC
Organism: Bacillus sp. EB106-02-03-XG38; assembly: GCF_058792175.1. Lineage (NCBI taxonomy): Bacteria > Bacillati > Bacillota > Bacilli > Caryophanales > Bacillaceae > Bacillus > Bacillus sp. EB106-02-03-XG38. The sequence goes on along the minus strand of NZ_JBYTED010000005.1, from coordinate 393,428 downwards.
TCAAGATAAGGGAGTTGCTATAGTGGATATTTTCCGTATAAAGGATGGAAAGATTGTCGAACACTGGGATGTAATTCAAGAGATTCCAAATGAGGCAGCTAATAATAATACGATGTTTTAGGTAGAAAATATCCTTAATAATTGTTTAATTGTTAGAGATGTATAGAATCTTGAAATATAGACAAGTTAATTTTAAGCTGAGTAAAAATGAAGGGATGCCCTAGATATAGTACTAGGACATCTCTTTTTGTTTTAACGAGATTTAATTTATTATGATTTGTAGAGTACTTATTCCATGTATTTACTTACTATTTAATCCCAAAACGGCACTGTTATAAAATTAGATTACCGTATTAGTTTGTAAGAAAGGATGAACGTGGTCCAGCAAGACATGCATCTATACGATCTACTTGACCTCTTGTAAACATTACCATAGTATCATCATCAACATAATCCATATAGTTCATATACATATCACCATGAGGCACGTCATTACATGAAGTGTGAGGGAATGTAATCTTGGGATTATGTTGTGTAGCTTTATGTGAACTTCCGAAGTTTGGCACCCCTTGATTAGGCGTATCATCAACTCTATCTGAACCACTACAAACGTCAGGTAAACGTTCATCGTCACCCCAAATATGGCGTAAGTTGAACCAATGTCCAATTTCATGTGTGGCTGTACGTCCTAAATGGTAGGGTTCTTTCGCGGTACCTATAGTTCCAAAAAATTTGTATGCTATTACAACACCATCTGTTTCAGATGGACCACCAGGAAATTGTGCATATCCTAAGACACTGTTACCTTTTTCGTCTAAAATATTTGGACATACCCACAGATTTAAATATTTGTCAGCGGGCCATGCATCTACTCCACCTGTACTTTGTGATTTGACAAAATTATCATCCGCTAAAAATGATTGTTCATTTGTATGGGTACGAGTGATACCATTTGTTTGATTTCCGTCAGGATCTTTTGTAGCAAGAAAGAACGCTACTCTAGCATCACTTACAGAATCTTTAAATGCAGAAGGTACATTTGCTATATCAGGGTTCGTTGCTCGAAAATCACGATTTAAAACATCAATTTGACTATGGACTTGTTCATCTGAGATGTTTTGTTCCTCAGTATTCCATACAACATGGACTACTACAGGGATTTTGACAACTGGTCTTTCTGATTCTATACGCGCACTATTCAGAAATTCGTTTGTGACACGTTCAATTTCTGCACGTGCATTTTTATATTGCTCAGACTCTTCTAGTAATTTTTGATGAAGCTCAATAGTTGCGCATCTACGCAAAGTAGGTGTATTTGTTCTTTCTGATGAGTTAGTTTGATTTGGCATTTTAATTTCTCCTTTTAGCTGATATCCTGTAAGTTTCATTCAATATTTCAAATAATGTTTGATTCGAAAAATATTGTAAAAATGTTTATTGTTTTTTATTCTTGATAAATTCTTCAGTCATTTTTTCAATTTTTTCTTGTTCTTTTCTGAATTCTTCAGATTCCTTTAATAATTTTTCATGCATACTCATAGTTCCACAATTACGACTGGTAGGGGGATTTTCTTTAGAATTGTCTGTTGAATTATGGAAACTTTCTTCATGGGTAAAGTTGGTCATGAAAATTCCCTCTTTCATTCTAAATTTGTAACTTGAGAAGCAATAAAAGCTATATTCATTCGTAAGATATCAAGAGCAAGTGGATAATGGATATGCTCAAGAGTATCGTTAGCGGTATGGTCATTAGGATTCAAAGAGTCTTCGCCCTCTATTGTTAAAACAGCAGGTATTCCCTTATTAAGAAAAGATACATGATCACTATCAAATGGATTAAGAGATACCTTAACATCAAGATTCGTATATAAAGATGCTGCATTTTTTAATCCATTAATGAGCTCTTCAGATAAAGGTGAACCTTCAATTAATACTGCTGGTGTCGAAGTGTTTAATCTTCCTATCATGTCCATATTAATAACTGCTCGAATGCGATTTTTATCTGGAGTAGTTAGGTTTTCAACATATTGTTTACTACCTAATAATCCTTGTTCTTCTCCTCCAAAAAGGATAAAGTGCAGATCATGTTGTACGGGAATGTCTTTGAATACACGAGCAATTTCCAAAACTCCTGCACTACCACTGCCATTATCATCGGCTCCAGGAGCATTAAATGAAGGCCCTCCACTATGGTTAACAGAATCAAGATGGGCAGTAATAATAATTAAGTGTTTCTCTTCATCACGATTTGTACCCATTTTATTTGCGATAACATTTTGGCTATCTTCATTATTTACACGTATTGTTTCGCTACTAGTTGTATATCCCATTTCATTTAATATCTCACGAGTCCACGTTGCGGCTTCTTCATAAAAAGAGCTAGTAGAAAACCTTGTTGGATATGAAACTAAATGTGTTAAATATGATTGGAACTGATTTTCGCTTATTTGATTAACTAGTGATTGTATAGAATTTACAAGTGTAGACTGATTATGAAAACTGCCGGAAATAAGTAATTCGTTTTCAGTATCATTAGTACCACCAGGGAAAATAGGTTCTCTCATTCTTATAATTTCACCACCTTAATTATATTTTTGCTTAGAAAGCAGTATTTCAAATATAACTTGTGAACGAACTCATACGTTTATACAAGCATTAACTGGTAAATTTACATTTATCATAGTTAATTATTTTTTAATATATATATGAAATTAAACGACATTTTTGGATGTAAATACCATTTGTAAGTATTGTTTAAATCTTAGATAATCCTCAAAAGTTTCAGGGTTAGAGAAATATAAATATCTTATTTTAAAAATGTATTAGACTAAAAAATGAATATTAGATTTTTATAATGTAAAGAACGAGATTTTGAAAAACTTCTTTAAATAAAATGAGTGGCTATAGATTGTTGTTCATGGGTTTTAAAGAAAAAAATTAATATTCTTCATGAAGTATATAAGGAGAAAATGAAGTTATATTTTCGATAAGTAAAAAATAAAGTTTTATGCTGCATTTTATATTAATCACATTCAAATCAAACAATAGCATCCGATGGTCTTTATTTAAATCTAATGAGGTGAAGTTAATGAGTCATAGAAATTCATCTGTGAATAGACAAAATGCAATATCTTTAATTCCTTTCAAAGTATTAGAAATGACTTCAAGTGTAGCTGAAATACCTAGTGGAGTAAAACTGATACATGCTCCTTCAGTATGGGAGAAAAGTGAGAAAGGAAAGGACATAGTTATTGCGGTTTTAGATAAAGGTTGCGCTACTGAACATATTGATTTAAAAGATCGTATTATTGGGGGATACAACTTTACAACGGATTATGAAAGTGATCCAAATAATTTTTTAGACAACCACGGGCATGGTACACATGTAGCTGGAATAATTGCAGATTCTGAGAACAATACGGGAGTTATTGGGGTAGCCCCATTGGCTAAATTACTAATTTTAAAAGTGTTTGATGGAAAGGGAAAATCATCAAATGAATGGATTACAGCTGGAATCATTCATGCAATAAACTGGAGAGGCTCTAAGGGAGAGAAGGTTAGAATTATTTCTATGTCCCTAAGTGGAAAAAAGATGCCTATTGCTTACATAAAGCGATAAAGTTAGCAGTAAATAATAACATACTTGTTGTATGCGCGGCTGGAAATGATGGGGACTGTAGAGAAGAAACAAATGAACTGAGATATCCAGGGGCATATCAAGAAGTAGTAGAGGTTGGTTCAGTAGATATAAATAAAAAAATTGCGTGTAATAGTAATTCTAATAATCATTTAGAGTTAGTGGCACCAGGTGAAGAGATTTGGTCAACTGATAAAGATGGCGGATATGCTAAATTGAGTGGTACTTCAATGGCAACCCCACATGTTGCATGAGCAGCTGCATTAATTATTAAACAAAGTGAAAAAGAATTTAAAAGAATATTATCAGAAAGTGAAATTTATGCCCAATTGATAAAATGAACTACTAACATTGGATCTTCTCCGTTTGGGTAGGAAATGGCATAATAGACTTATCAAGAGAGTGTTAAGTGAAATGTAACAGTGAAAATGTAGTAAAAACTCTTCTATAGGCAAGAAGAGTTTTTTAGTGAGTCTATAGCGTTCTGGGCGATTAGTATTTTTATTATTAATAACAATAAATAATTATATATAAATATAATGTATTTGTGTTATTATATTTATATTGGAAAATAAAGTATATTTTTGCTCGCAAAAATAATTAGGATAAGAAGGGGAAATAGCATGAAAATGAAAAAAATGATTTTAACAGGTGCAGTACTCGCAGCAACAACTTTAACATCTTTAACAAATGTACAGGCAGATACAACATTTAAAGATGTTCCTACTAATCATTGGTCATATAAAGCAATTATGGATCTAAAAGAGAAAAATATCGTAGCTGGTTATGGAAATGGCATTTTTGGTTTCGGCGATAGTATTACACGTGGTCAAGTTGCTAGATTGCTTTATGTATACTTGAAACCAGTAGATGTGGATGCTAAATTTCAAAATCCATTTACGGATATAAAAGGTTCTATGTTCGAAAAAGAAATCTTAGCAATCACAAAAGCAGGGATTATGAGTGGATATGGTGATGGAAAGTTCGGACCAAATGAGGTCTTAAATCGTGAACAATTAGCAGCTGTTCTAACACAAGCATTTCAATTAAAAACAACAACTGTCACTACTTTTAAAGATGTTGACAAGAATTATTGGGCTACGAAGGCAATCAGTGCAGTGCAGGAAAGTAAAATTGCTGCTGGTACAGGAAGTAACTTATTCGAGCCAAAAAGAGTTGTAACACGTGAGCAGTATGCACAGCTTCTATACAATGGAATTAAAAGTGTGAACAAACCAGAAACAAAGCCAGAGACAAAACCAGAGACAAAACCAGAGACAAAACCAGAAACAAAGCCAGAGACAAAACCAGAGACAAAACCAGAAACAAAACCAGAAACAAAACCAGGAGTAACGCCAATAGGTATTCCCAATGCGTTAGTGACAGAAGACTTTTTCTTTGATAGATATTCAATTGAAATTTCACCTGTAAGAGAGAAATCTATTTCTAAACAAGGTCAAAATCTTGTTACTGAAGTAAATAAGAAGTATAATGCGAATTTCAGATATAGATACGTAGCATCAGAAATTGATCTATATACTCCTAATTTGCCAAGAATGATTGATTCTCATGGTTCATTTTCGTTTGTTGGGAAGGATGAAGATAATTTCTATTTCGCGTTTGTCGTTGACAAATCAACTGTTGAGCTAGCGAAAAATTGGATGCATATGATAAGTCCGAATTTCACACTTGATAAGGAGATTGATAAATTAGTAAATCCAAATCCAGAATTAAAAAAAGAAATTGATAGTTTTGTAAAAAATAATAAGGATTATATCAATCGTTTTGAAAAAGATAATCATAGCGTAGAAATAGCTATAAGTCCTCTACATTCAATAAGCCCTGGAGAGTCTGTAGTTACTCTAAATCCAGATTACTCTATATTACACGTTTCTGTACAAGCAAAATAATATTTAAGTAATGTCTCGATTTTCGTACAGGGAAATATGGACAGTATTAGAGGTTAAAGATTTTTCGAAAAAGACCGACTGTTATTGAAGTGCACCCCAATTGTTAGACACATAATTAACAATTGGAGGTGCATTTTTATATTTGATTTAACTGTATAGATTTTTTTAACAATAGATACTATTTCATTTCTTTTGCTTTAACGATGGAGCATTCTCTTTTTCTCTTCAGCGTTTGAACTAATAATTAAAATGTCTTAATTCCTTTAGCAAGGCTTGTAAAATTCCAACAGTTCAACTGGAATATTATTTTTGTATGCTATACATGCTTTTGTATCACCAGGCTGAATGGTCTTTTTGTCAATTAACAAAAGCGCAGCAAACGTATTTGCTTCTATCTCTAATTTATCAACAGAAAAGAATGTATTCTTACGCAGAAAAGGTGTATTTGCATGAGTATGTAGAACCGCATGTCCTAATTCATGAGCACAAACAGTTCTCTGCATAGATGGAGACAAATGAGTATTAATAACAATGAAACGATTTCTTTTTTCATATTTATAAAAGCCATTTATTTCTTCATGTAAATCCCATGTTAGTACATGTATTTTTAAGTAATCTGCAAGCTCATAGGGGTTTGTCGTGTTGTATTTGGTACTAAGTTGTTGGACTAGATCTCTAATGACGAATTTCAATGTATTCCCTCCTAAGCTCGCATCAATTATCGTCTGGTTTACGATATTTCTTAGGCACGTATTTTTTATTGATTACTTTCGTTTGTTTTACAATATACTCCATTGCATCTAATAGTGATTCTACGGCTTCCTGACTCATAGGTTCCCCAGAGAACATTAAGCCGTCTTCGCCTTGTAGGTCTTTTTTTATTTCTTCCATTCTTTTTGCTATGTCTTTCTCATCTTTTGGCGTTAATTGCTTCTTAGTTTCGTCTGTAACAGCTCGCCCTAGTAAATAGTCAGCTGAAATTGAAAAGCAATCCGCTAATTTGGTTAGAACATCATGTGGAGGGAATCTTTCTTCTGATTCGTAGTAACCTATCATTCTTTGGGATACTCCAATTTTTTCAGCCAGTTGTTTTTGTGTTAAATTTTCTTTTTTTCGTAAGGATTTTATTCTAACTCCTATCACATTGTTCACCTCTCTAATTGAACTAATTGTTCTCTTTAGGTTTATCTTAGCACAAAAAGTTCCTTTTCGCATTGACAATGAACAATTAGTTCTTTAATCTGTATTTAGAACTAATTGTTCTTATGGGGGGTGGATTAATGGGCAACAAAATGTATGATTCGAAAAAGAATTTATATAAAGAACTAGCTAGCTATTGTGGGGTTACGGAGCGATATATTCGAATGATTGATCAAAAAGAAAGAATCCCTTCAATGAGAATTGCTAGAAAGATTGCACAGTTTTTTGAGATGGGTGTAGATGATATTTTTTTTAGTAATAAATCGAACTTAAAGTTCTTTTTAGCATCGTGTTGGTTTGAAAGGAATCAAAAGTAGGTTTCATCATAGGAAAGTTAGTAATAGTTAGTACAGAATATCGATTGTAGGTATTTGATCTTAATAACAATGGAGAGGTAAATATTATGGGGATATTTAGAGTTAAAAAGGATAATAATTATTCCGTTATTAATAATACGGGTTTAAAAGATAAAAGGCTTTCTTGGAAGGCGAAGGGGATATTAGCATACATACTTACACTTCCAGATGATTGGGTGTTTTATAGGGAAGAATTATCCCAGCACGCAAAAGATGGTATTAATAGCTTAAGAGCTGGAATGAAGGAATTAAAAGAGTATGGGTATATTAAAAGATTTCCGATTAAAGATGCAAAAAACAAAATTGTTAGATGGGAGACTATTATTTACGAAATCCCATTGGAAGATTTTCCACCAGTGGAAAACCCACCTGTTGATAATCCTGCTGCTGGGAACCTACCGGTGGAAAAACTTATGCTACTAAATACTGATATACAAAGTACTCAAGAACTAAATAAAGATATACCAAATACAAATTATCATCATGATAATCAAGATAAATCACTATCACAAAGATTAATGGATGAAGATTTTAAAATAGCTTATAGCTATTTGCTGAAAAACGGTATTCCGCTAAGTAAAACAGCTATCCCAGAGCTTGGTGGATTTTGCGGAGCATTGGGCATTGAATTGATTCTTGAAGCAGTAAATAGATCTATTGATGAAAACGTACCAAAGTGGAGGTATGTACGTGGAATTCTTAAAAATTGGGAAATCCAAGGGGTAAAAACACTAAATGATATTGCTAAATTAGATGTACAGTTTGATCTTAAAAAAAATAAAAAAGAAATTGGTTCGGGATATATCAAACGAATTGAAATGGTACCGGAATGGTTGCATCAACAAGAAGGTGAAAGCCCTAGGGAACAACCCAAAAAAAATACTCAATCAACTATAGATGAAGAGCGTGAGAGATTAAAGGATTTATTAAAAAAATATAAATCATAAGAAATATTTATAAATTTTTATAATTTGGTAATGAAGGTTATCTTAACTTTGGAGATTACAATAAACACAGGATTTAAATAAAGAAAAGTAGGGGATTATGATATGTTTGACTGGCTGAAGGATTATCAGAAACTAGAAGAAGAAATTGCATATTTAGAATATAATTTAGATAAATCAAAAGTAGAGTTAAAGCGCTGGACTAGTGGGGACTTGCAAAATATACGATTAACTGCTGAATCGGAAGGGGCTAAAGTAGAAGGTCGGATTGAAGCTATTGAATATGAATTAGGACATAAGATGAATGAAATGTTCAATTTAAAGGTTTTAATTAATAGGTTTGCAGGATTAGATCATCAAATACTCAAAATGAAGTATGTTGATGGAATGACTTTAGAACAAATAGCGTTTGACTTGCATTATAGTACAGGCTATATCCGAAGAAAACATGCTGAAATAAGAAAGATTGTCAAGTTTTTAGAGGGGTTTTAATGTTACCTTTTTGTAGGCTACATGCAGTGTACAGAAAGTATTGAAAAAGTGATTTATAGTAGTAATATAAGATTTCGACGAAAGAGCAACTATTTTATGGTTGCTCTTTTTGTTGTGAAAGAAGGTGAGCAACATGAAGTAATTTTATAGATTAACAGGTATTTGACTGATAGTCATATTTCGTAAAGTAATAGTATTTTAGACAAAAATAATAGGGAAATAAGGAGATGTTTAATAATGAGTATATTAGCTGCTTCAGCTAAAACAAAGAATCTGCCACAACAAGTGTTACGTTGGCAATCGATGGTAGAAAGTGAATGTTCTGCACAAGGTGTTTCTGAGTTGGTTCCTTACGTACTTGGAATTATTATGGTGGAAAGTGGAGGGAACTCTGAAACAACACCTGATATTATGCAGTCAAGTGAATCACAAGGCTGGTCAATGAATACAATTAAAAATCCTAAAGATTCAATTTATTATGGAGTAAAGCATTTAAAAGGAGCTTTTGATGATGCGAAAAAAAATGGTATTACAGATTTAAGTGCCATTGTTCAATCATATAATTTTGGACGAGCTTACCTTCGCTGGTTAGCTTCTAACAATAAACAACATTCATTACCGGTAGCGGATCTGTACTCTAAAACGGTTGTTGCGCCATCACTTGGAAATACAACAGGTGCCATGGTTCGATATAGTAACCCGATTGCTGTGGCCTACAATGGTGGTTACCGATATAAAAATGGAGGGAATTTCTTCTACGCTGAAATTGTTAAACAATATGTAGATTTTAATGCAGGTGGTGTTCCGCAACCAGAGGGGATTGGGATGGCAAGATCAATATACTGGGAAGGATACGGCATTAATTACTACGATGGACCACACGGTAAATATATTGCGGACTTTACGACAGCAGCAGAAGTATTATACTGGGATGCGTACTGGGGAGAAGATAATGATGTTTGGTTAGATTTAGGTAGAAGCCGATGGGTAAAAGCAGAGCATTATTATTGGAGACCTTTTAAAGCAATATCAAAATTCCCAGAAGGATATGAAGTAAGCTATTGTGATGGAATTGACGGCGCATACAAAGGCAGTATTAATTCAAAAGAACCTCTCACAGTATTCTTCCGTAAAGAAGGCTGGATTGATATTGGTGGGAATCGTTGGACACCAGAGAAACACTTTGACATTGTAGATATTCGATAAAAAACAGCTCTGTAAAGAGTTGTTTTTTATCTTTAAACGGTGTTTTAGGCAAGAAGAGTTAGTTATATAGAATAATAGCTTTCAATATCTTTGGCTAATTTCAGTGACATTTAACTTATGGTTACAAGATGGATATTTTAATAGTAGATAACAATAGGGAAATGCTCTGTCTTGTTCATTTTTAGGTTGGAAAACCTACAATATATTTAAAAATAATAAATATAAACAATATAGAAATAGAAAGGAAGATTTATATGGCAACATTTATTTATCCAACAGATACAAAGAGAGTAACAAGTGGTTTTAGGGGTGACAGACCAGATCATCATGGGATAGACCTTGCCGAAGCAGGCTATCATCCGATTTATGCAGCGGCTAGTGGGAAAGTTAGTCGTTCGTATCTTTCATCTAGTTACGGTGAATGTATTATGATTGTTCATAATATTAATGGAGTTACATGGGAAACTGTATACGCTCATATGCGAAGTGGTTCTCGTACAGTTAAAGAAGGCGATACTGTTACACAAGGACAAACAATCGGGGTTATGGGAGAAACGGGACAGGCTTATGGTCAGCATTTACATTTTGAAATGCATAAAGGCAGCTGGAATATTAATAAGAGTAATGCTGTGAACCCATTAGACTACTTGGGAAAAGATGGCGTTGTTGGTACACTGCAACCAGAAGGAATTGGGTTCGCAAAATCAATATACTGGGAAGGATATGGTATTAACTATTACGATGGACCGCACGGTAAATATATTGCGGACTTTACGACAGCAGCAGAAGTATTATACTGGGATGCGTACTGGGGAGAAGATAATGATGTTTGGTTAGATTTAGGTAGAAGCCGATGGGTAAAAGCAGAGCATTATTATTGGAGACCCTTCAAAGCAATATCAAAATTCCCAGAAGGATATGAAGTAAGCTATTGTGATGGAATTGATGGCGCATACAAAGGCAGTATTAATTCAAAGGAACCTCTCACAGTATTCTTCCGTAAAGAAGGCTGGATTGATATTGGTGGGAATCGTTGGACACCAGAGAAACACTTTGACATTGTAGATATTCGATAAAAACAAATCTGTTAGGAGTTGTTTTTTTATTCTTAAATTTTTATAGGGGAAAGAAGGAAAATGGAAATGAAGAAAATTGCAGATTTATCTCATCACAATAATTCAATAAATTGGGCTGCAGCTAGTAAGGAGCTAGACCTTGCTATTATACGTGTACAATATGGATCAAGGACAATTGATAAACGTTATAAAGAGTATGTGCAAGGTTGTAAAGACTATGGTGTTCCATTTGGACACTATGCTTATGGATGTTATGTAAGTGTTCAGGATGCTATTGTAGAAGCAAATGATTTTATGGCGCGCGCTGATAAAGAGGCAAAATTTTTAGTATTAGATGTAGAAGATGATACTTTAGCAAGTTGTGGAGCGGCTAACTTAGCAAAAGCTTCGCAGGCATTTATTGATACGTGCCGTGCAGCAGGCTGGAAAGTGGGGCTATATGTATCACATCACATGTATACAAGCTATGGACTAAATACTGTGAATGCGGATTTCCTTTGGATTCCACGTTATGGAAATAAACCAGCATATAGTTGTGATTTATGGCAGTATACAGAAACTGGTAGTCTTGCAGGCGTAACTGGTAATGTAGATTTAAATTATTTAAACGGTGAAAAATCTCTTGAATGGTTTACAGGTAAGGGTGGCGTTGTTGGTACACCGCAACCAGAAGGAATTGGGATGGCAAGATCAATATACTGGGAAGGCTATGGCATTAACTATCATGATAGACCACACGGTAAATATCTGGGGGACTTTACAACAACAGCAGAAGTATTATACTGGGATGCGTACTGGGGAGAAGATAATGATGTTTGGTTAGATTTAGGTAGAAGCCGATGGGTAAAAGCAGAGCATTATTATTGGAGACCCTTCAAAGCAATATCAAAATTTCCAGAAGGATATGAAGTAAGTTATTGTGATGGAATTAACGGCGCATACAAAGGCAGTATTAACTCAAAAGAACCTCTCACAGTATTCTTCCGTAAAGAAGGCTGGATTGATATTGGTGGAAATCGTTGGGCACCAGAGAAACATTTTGACATTGTAGATATTCGATAAAAGGTTAAGGTCCACTCATATGAGTGGCTATTTGTTTTGGAATCTGGATATGACCAGGAATAAAAAATGGTACTATTGTCTTGAACTATGTTGTTTTCATGCCTCGATTCAAGAATGAAAGGATTAGATCAGAAATCAGTTTGTTTACAGACCGCATAAATGCTGAGACTATTCTTTATAAAGATATTAGAAAACACGTATTTAAGTGAACAAAGAGAAAATCATTGGAGATTTTAGAGTAGGAATTTATATCTGGCTTTGCCAAAGGTGTATGGTTTAAGTGGAAAATTAATAATTATAGACAGGGCGTATAAAAACTATGGAGTGATACAGGTTAGGATCTTCGTATTCCGGATGTAGAATCAGTAAAGAAATCATTGATTTAGTTAATAAAGATATTGCATCCATAAAAAATAAGAATTAACAAAAATAACAACTGAAAAGAAAACTTAAACGGAGCAGCTATAAGCTGCTCTATTTTTGTTTTTAGGGGGAGAGAACAAGATGACAAATCCTATCCAAAATAAACATCCAGAGGACAATCAATTACAGAGCCAAATTATCAATCAAATCATTCCAATCTTAGAGAAGTTAGTTATGCAATTTATTCAAAATCCAGCTCCGAATGAGGATATGATACCAGGTAATGATAATAAGTTTATGGAAATTGATGATGTTGTAGATAATTTAGTGAATGCTGGGATTATTACCGCTAGCACTTTTAATGTTAACGTGGAGCTATTTAGAGGTAGTCCAATTACGGTTTCCATTGTTAAAGCAGATGATCCAGCAGTAGAAGTTCCTGCACAAGTTGATGTTGGGGATTCTAGCGAGGAATATATAGAAGAGACAGATAAAAAAGAAGGAACTAAATAATGAAGTGTAAAGCCAAACATATGTAATGTAGGCTTTTTTATTTTAAATCAAATAAGAAGTGGGAAAGAGGTGCAATATGGATGGTATACAAGAGGTGAAAGGCGATGTTCAGGAAATAAGGCAAGATATTAAGGATATACGATTAGAGATTAGAAGTTTAGAAATGCGGACAACAGGTAATGAAAAAGACATTATTAATATCAATAAGCAATTAGATAAGATTAGCGCTAATACAACATGGATCTTACGTCTTATTATTGGTGGTCTAATTGGAGCAGCTTTGACCTTTCTCTTGAAGGGTGGCGGTATGTAATGATTGAAATTGCGTCAATGATTGGGGTTGTTATAGGGTTATCACAAATTGCAAAAACAAATGGATTGCAAACGAAATATATCCCGATATTTAATTTGACGCTTGGCATTATGCTAGGTGTTTTATTTTTGTCACAAGATATCAAAATGAATATATTTCAAGGAATGATTATCGGATTGTCAGCAAGTGGATTGTTTGACCATACGAAAATTATGAAAAAGGATGACAATAGGAAATGAAAAAGAAATAGAAACATATTTTATCCATAGTTGTTGCTGGTTTTTTAGATGCAGGATTTAGGATTGATGCGAAAGTAACTGTCAATAGATTGTCACAATATAAAGTACACAATAGAAAAGGGAAAACATACTATGTAACAGCAAATGAAGCCTATGTGTATGTGAAGTGCAAAAGAGCCGTTTCCTTTAGTGGAGGGCTCTTTTTATTATGCATCTATATTGGTACTTTCCGTGGTCGTTCCAATCTCACTGTAGCATTATGTGTGTATCTACATGTTGTTTTGAATATGCCTTCAAATCTAGACTCGAATATTTTATGTCGAATTAAATCCATACCTTATTTTAGAATTAGAGGTGTCGAGGGGAAAACAAAAACCGACTCATAAGGAGCCGGTTTTTTAATTTATTTTTTTGATGCTCTATAACCAGCAGATTTTGCGTCGGCTTCTGAACAAAATATTTCTTCAGCTTTTGTTTTATCATAGAACTGTTGACCAGGCATATGATAAATTTTCTCGCCCCTACTATTTTTATTGCCTTTGATAGTACAAGTACCATTTTGTTCTGTTACTTGATTTGTTTTGGGTTGAGTAGCAGCTTCTTGTTTCTTTTGTTGCTCTTGTTGTTTCTTCAATTCTTGTTGTTTTTGCTGTTCATCACGTTGTTTCTGAAGTTCCTGTTGTCGTTTTTGTTCAGCTTCTTGTTTTTTGAGCTCTTCTTGTTGCTCTTGTTGTTTTTTCTCGTCTTCCTTTGATTCCTCAGATTTCTTTGTTTCTTCTTGTTTAATAGTAGTAGCGGCTTTGTGGGATTTATCGTTATCCGAGTCTTTAGCGCAAGAGCCAATTAAAATAATTAATAAAATAATAATACCTAGGCACCCAAAACATCCGCACCCTCTGCGCTTTTTTTCTTCTTTTTCATTAATTGCTTTTGCCATCCTAATCCCCCTTAAGTATTTTAAATTTCAATATACAGTATAACAGATGTTATGAAGGTATTTTGCAAGAATAATTGATTTTCGATTTGTTATAAGAAAAGAGCCAATCCTTGTATAGTAATAGCTCTTTAATATGTATGCTTCATTATGCTAATAAGAGCATCTACATCGATGAGCTCAATATTTATATTCATTGTATAATACGCGCGTTGAAGGGGACTCGGATTTCGTATTGTCTTTTGTAAGTATAGTATCCTACAGGAGAAATCTTGCTTAGGATAGTAAAAAGATGGCAAATGCAAAGCTCGGTTTTTGTTTATCGACTCTTACTGTATCAGAAGTAGTGATAGATCAATTTGAATTAGAGAAACTGCAATCTATTCCAGGAAGATATATATAAAGGAAAAATCCGAGTGGTTTAGTAACTGAGGTTGTCAGTAATTTAAACATGCAGGGTATACTGGATAAAGATATTGGTATTATATATGATTTTATCCCCTCGTATGTTGGGAAAAAGAAAATACAATAGAAACAAGCGGTTATCTGGAAAGGGCCTACTGATATGAGAGAAATCAAAAGGGGTGAAGCAAATGCCTGAAATACTTGATGTGAAAGCCATGTTGTATGATGAGTATGTAAAGAATATAAGAAGTTAGTTTACAAGTTTGTATGGAGAAAGTACGGAGCAGTTTTGGAATCGATAAAAAGTACTACGGGTTTAGATATAGAGGATTTAATTTAAAGTGGTATGTGATTTGAATGATGAAAAGTCCTAGCACAAAGTATTAGGACTCAAGGAAATAAAGTTTTTGCAATTGTCGATTTCATATTAATAACTGACAGGAACTTTAATAGTATAAATGATTATTTATTATAAGCATATTTAAAAGAAGCAAGACAGTTTATTTACCGTTACGTTCATAGGAATCCTGAGTGGTTCAATGTAAATGGTGATGTGAATGAATACAATAATAAGCAGTCAAGGCCGGACGCAGATGATGCATGGCATGAAAATGTAATCAAAAATGAATATCCAGAGCAATATAAAGATTTTGAAGGTTGGAGCAAATAAAAGTAGCGAATTAGCTGCTTTTTTATTTTGAACAGAAAAAAAGAACCTGCAGTGGCTCCTTTTCACAATGCTACCTTATACTTATTAATTTTCCGCTTAATATCCATAAAAGCTAATAGTGCTGCAATAGCACAAAGACCTTTAAACCAAAGAAATTCAGAAGAAAATAGTCCGCCAAAGAAAGCGACCGAGTTATGAATTTTATTTTTTGGTTTCAGATATGACTTAATATCCTTTTTTTTCATATACACCATAAAGGCTCTCCCTCTGAAAGAGAAGGAGGGCTTTTTTTTAGGTGCCACAGAACGACATAGTTCCATCAAATCTTTCAAGGTTCCACCTTATTCTATGGGAGGACCGCAATCCCACCATTCACATCATCTAATTTGATTGAATCAACGACTATATTCGTTAGGCCATTAACCACTGAAACAGTTGAATCTGCAAAATTTGTAACATATACGCGATTTGTTAATGGATTTACTGCAACTCCAAGTGGTTGCTTCCCAACCTGAATTGTGACCATCACAATGTTTTTATCCCCATCTATAACTGATACAGTACCATCACCAAGGTTTGTAACATAGAGTCGAGATGTAAAAGGATGAGATAGATTAATTGTAATTTTTTGAGGAGAGGCTCCTACCTTGACCTCTTCAATTACTTTATGTGTAAAACCATCCACTACTAGCACGCTATTTACTGCATTATTTACAATATAAATCAGATTGTTAATAGTGTTCACCGCTAAACCAGTTGGAGAATTTAAACCCAAAATAACACCAAAAACGATATTAAGTTCCCCGTCAATAACAAAAACATTATCATCCCCGTTATTTACAACATATATCCTATTCGTAATAGGATTAACGGCAATTTCGGAAGGATCTTTCCCTACTTGTATGGTATCAATCACTTGATTTAAAACTCCGTCAATCACCGAAACAGTATTTACTCCTAAATTAGCCACGTATATTTTATTTGTGACAGTATTAACTGCAATTGCTCCAGGATTAACCACTGGAATCACAGTGATAAGTGCATTGGTGAGAATGTCAATTATTGAAACTGTATCTCCGAAGCGATTTGTGACATATATGCGATTCGTAACTGGATTCACCGCAATGTCAAATGGGGTAATCCCACTCAAGACTTTTGTAATAATAAGATCTGTATTGCCATCAATCACCGAAATTGGTTCACTAGCGCCATTGAGAGGGGGAATGAGAGCCCCATTTGTAACATAAATTCTGTTCTTAGGAGGTGGGGCCTGGCATTCTATTATTGCTTTTTTGGATATAGAAGCAAAACCTTCTTTAACTTTAGTTGAAGCAGTTATTGATATTTCACTGGATTGTACACCAGATTTTATATCGACAACAGAGGAGAAGTTTCCCTTTTTATCAGTTTTTGCTGAGGGGATCGGATTAATTTCTGGAGAAGCGCTTTCGAACTCCACAGTAGCATCTGTAATAGGTTCTCCTCCACAAGTAACTGTTCCAGATAACTGAATAAAGCAATTTTTAGCAGGAGAAGCATCGAGAGTAATCTCTGGTATGCAGGGAGACGGTGATGTGGGTTGTTTTTGAGGCGGTTTAGGAGGCTTTTTCTTAGGGACAGGCAAATAGCAAAACTCCTTTCAGAAAATAGATTCATTATATTAAATGCAACAAACAAAACTAGTGATAGTGTGTTTGTACTTAGTATTAATATTAAATAGAGTAGTGATTATTGATTTTTGAAGAATAGACTTTGCAGTGTTGATTCCTTTCGTTAAGAGAATTAGATTTATCCTATTCACCTACGTATGCAGTTTCTTATTCATTCCATTATATCAGTGGTTAAAAGCAATCATTATCTTTATTTCCTTTACTCCATATGTATAAAATCTCACATAAAATAATGGCCAGCTTATAGGTTAATAATTAACACAAGGCCAACTTATGGGTAAAGCTCCTCAAAAATATATGGGTTAGAAAGCTGATGCCGATTTCCCTTTTAAAATACATCGTAAGATATATTTTACGATGTATTTTGTTGTATGTTGGAGAGTATAGGAATATTAAATAATTGTCCTGCTTTTGAGATACCTTGAGGGGATTTTTCTCGTAATGTGGAAGAAAAACAGTTTTGGGAGGTGCTGAATTATATACTATATTCATTGGCAAGGGAGAGAAAAGAAGTAAAAAATCATGAATGAAAAGGAGGGGGATATATTATGTTACGACAAATAAATCTTTTGTATATGTGAAGTAGAAAAAGTAAAAGATCACCTGTAAAGGGCGGTTGAAAATCGGTCTTACTATTTATTTTTTAATGCTCTTTTTAAGAGTTCAATTATTTGTTCTAGCCATTTTATAGGAGTAAGGTTTAAAGTAGGAAAATAAATTTCGGTATTATATATGATGAATTCTTCTTTTTCATGAACAGATAAACCACTTTGTAGGAATGCTGTAATGTCTTCAATAGTATTCTCTAAACATATATTAGTAACTTCATTGATAAATTCGTTTATAGCGAATTCGAGTGATTCAATATCTTGATGGAAAGTTCCTGCTAAAAAATCACTTAATTCTTCATATTGTATGTATTTATCTTGCATGTAAACTCTCCTTTATCTTTCTGGATATCCTGTACTTATAAAACTACCATTTTATGAGAATCTATTTCCAAATGATCTATTTCCATCAATTTAATATTTTTCAAGTTTCCCAAAAACTAAAGTATTTACTAAAGTCTTTATAAGGAGATAAAAAGCTTTTTAATTCTTGACTAATATCTTCTAGATTCCCATATATATTATCTGCGGCTAAATTAATATCCTCATTAAAATTATATAGCTGTTCATCTACATAACTAAATCCCTCACAGCAATTATTATGTATCAAATTAAATATAAATGGTTTTATTTTCAATACATTTTCTTCATTTAGAATAAATTTATCCCATAAAAGTCCCAGTATTATTTTTACGGGTAATTTTCTATCATACGTTCCTTTTACATTTTTTAATTTAGGTACGATGTCAATCAACTTATCATTACTAGATAGAGAAACTTCTATAATTTCAATAGAAGGGCTATCTAATGCTTCAATTGTCTGATCAGCCCAATCAATTATTTCAGTTTTTGAAAATAAACCAATTTGTAACCCTATACTCAGAACCTCAGCTATTATTTTTATATTAGACATATATATAACTCCTTAGATTTTCTGATAATTATACCTCTCAGTAACCTAAATTTCAAAAGGTTGTTGCTAGCATGCAGTAACTACAGGGATTTTTAAACCTAGGATACCTCCACATTGTTATCAAGCCACAAAACAAAATCTCCCCTAAAACGAAAAAAAGATGAATTAAAAAAGGTTCATTTCTATTTCTTTTTTAGATTCTATTTCTTAGTAAAAGAACTTAGTAGATGAAAAGGGTAGATTGCACAATTAATTTGGGGATCAATACAAGTAACTTTGAACAATATTAAGTTCACCATTTTTAGGGTGGCCCTTTTTCTATAACGGTAAGTTCAAATTATGTTTCTATTAAATAAAAAATACATCCTTATAGGGATGTATTTTTTATTTAATGATAATGTTATAAATTATTCTACATGAACCGATATGCTTTTAGATAATACTTGCATTGAGAAAGGAACTCTAGCTTCAAAAGCTATAGTGTTTGTTGAATTTGGTGTATTTGAGAAGATGTACGAATCTTTGATACGTAATCTAAATGTTTTTTCAGATCCGAATGGACCAGTATAAGAACTGACTTCGTCTAAAGAACTTCCTGCATATCTAATACTATTAATAGTTAAAGCTTCTGAATATGAATCTGGTGTACCTACTTCACTAACTTTAACATAAAGGTAATCGCCCTTAAGAACAGGAATAGATAAGTAAGAACTTGCACTATACATTTTGTTATTATCGCCCACAGCACTAATGCTAACACTTCGTAGTGGAGAAGAATCCGCCTTTGAAATAGTTGGTAAAAATGCTAGTGTAAGTAAGTGCAAAACACATAGCTAACATGCCCATAAATTTTTTCATATTAACAACCCCTTAGGTATTTATTTAACATCCTGTATTTTACAGGTTAAAAATGTAAATTTATATATTGTTATATAAAGAATAATTATGTAATTATGCATATTTAATATAAAGTACACCAAAACTCAGATACATAAATCCCTTGCTGTTACATTGGGGATGCGAAAATAACTACAAGAAAAAGGCGTCTACAGAAAAAATTTCTATTCTTATATTTGTAGGATAGTTTTAGATAAAAAAACAAAGAGTTCAGTAATATATATATGTCTTTATGTAAAATATATATTGCATTTATTTTCTTTGTAATTTAATATATAGAATATAAGATGTTGTGGTATGAAATTAACTTTACAAATGAAGTTTATTTAATGTTTGTAAGTAAAGAGAAAATGGGAAGAGTTAAAAAAGTCTAACTCAACAGGAGTTGGCCGGTGTTGTAAACGTTACGCGACGAACCAGTAGTCTTATTGAAAGCAATAAGTGTAACCCTTCTTTAAAGCTTTGTATGCATATAGCTAAAACAATAGATAAGAATTTAGATAAATTATTTTGGGAGGAATTCTAAAATGGAAAAACTAAAAAAATGGTTTTCACTCAGTACACACTCAGATGAAAGAATTCAACAAATCGAAATGAAAATTTGGGCGCAATCTGGAATTATTGTCCTACTTTTAGCTTTTATAGATGTTGTAATAAGGGGAGCATATCTACACCGCCCATTCCTAGAATGGATTGCTTCATTAGCCATTATAATTTGTTATATGATTTTCTTCTTTATTAAATCTATTCTAACTGGAGTTTATGAAACAGATATTAATAATAAAGAGCAATTAAAAGAAAAATTAAAAGAAAAAATGAGTAATACCTTTATTTTTTGTTTTGTCGCAATAGGTGCTACTACATACAAATATTACTTCCCTGAAGATTTCGGTGGATGGTTAGTAGCAATAGCAAAATTCATTATACTTTTCGTTTTCCTATTTGGTATTCAATATCTTATTACAGTCATAGCGTGGAAGAGATCCAATAAAATTTAATAAATATAGACAAAAAAGCTTATCCTTTAGCACTTAATGATAAGCTTTTTTATTATTTTTTTATCGTTTTTTTGTTTTTGTGATAGTTCCTTCTCTTAGGTTGATAACGATGTGGTGGTACTCCATTGCTATTGATTTAAAAGAATGACGTCCACTTTTTATAAAGAGGTTTTGTTTAAAAATAAATTTTTTCAGATATTTTCCTTGTGGGAGCAGCGGTTCTAACAACAATCAGTTATAGGGGGAGTGACATATATCCATCAAGCTAAAATTTTGAAATACCCACAAAAAGAAAATTTTTATCTCTCTACACCAATTTATGAGAATTCATTTTTTTCGTTTTCAGGATAATGAATTTCTTAACTTGATGCAATGACCTCACATTAATGTATATGGATAGTTCCTTTTAATTTTTATATTAATCTTAATAAATATAAAATTGAAGCATAGGTTTATGATAAACGTATGTAATATCCGTCATCCTGTTCATAAATGTGCCCTGAATTTAATAGTATTTCTTTTGCTAAAACCATACTAAATAAGGGGCAGAATAAAATTAAAAGTAAAATAAACAGAATATTTAAAAATATATATATCAACTTATTTAAAGGTTAATCTAATGTAATACCATGATACCATGGTTTTACATTAGATATAGATAATTTTGGAAAAGGGGAAGATTCTATGAATGTTCAATTAGAAAATGAACAAATAACAAAATTATTAAACGACTGGTATCAATCCATGTTAAAACAACAATTAGTTAAAGCAAAACAATTAAAAGAGTATATAGACAATGAAATTAACAATGTCAAAGAAAATCAAAACATACTCTTATATTATTCTTTATTAGATTTTAGATACAAAGCATTAACAGATTGGATAAGTATTAACAAAAGCAGTTTTGATGAAATGGATAATTTCACAACTCCAGCAGATGACTTCCTGGCTTATTATTATCACTTCTTTAAAGCATTCCATTGTACTTTAACATCCAATTACACTGAAGCAAGTGAACACTATGAAAAAGCAAAAGAACTATTAATACACATTCCTGATCCAATAGAACATGCTGAATTTAATTATCGAATGGGATATTTTTATTATCAAATCTATAAACAAATAATAGCTCTTGATTATATAAAATTAGCTAGAGAAGAATTTTTAAAACATGAAGATTATGAAATAAATGTAGCACTTTGTGACAATTTTATAGGTCTGTGCTGTATTGATTTAAAACATTTCGAATTAGCTGAGGAGTCATTTAATAAGGCACTAGACACTTTCCAAAAAAATAACCATAAAAATTCTATCCTTATGGTAAGACATAATTTAGCTTGGTTATATTCAAAACAAAATTTATCTAAACTCGCGATTCGTCATGTATCTGAAGTAACAAAGAACAATCCAAACCATTTCAAAGCATTTTTCGTAGAAGCATATGAATACTATAAGATAAATGACCATAATTACAGCGATCAACTAATTCAAAAAGGATTAAAACTTAGTAACGATTTTAACAATCAAGAATTCCAACATCGCTTTAAAATTTTAAAAGCCCTCAACAACAACGTCCCTACATTAACTTTAGAAATATCGATTTCAGAAGGAATTTCTTATTTCAAACAAGAAAAACTATGGGAATGCGTAAAAGAATATGCTGATATCTTAGCTCTAAAGTTTTATGAAGAAAATAACCATAACAAAGCAAGTCAATATTTTTACATGAGCAATACAGCTCAAAAAAATGAATTAGAAAAAGGAGCGTTAAAATAATGAAAAAAATCTATCTAACTATACTTGGAATATCTTTAATTAGTATCTTATCGTTAGGGGTAAACGACTCTTTTAAAAATCAAGCTGTAAATATAGGAGACGGTGGAGGTGCACCAGCAAGACCAGATTATTTATTACAAACACACGCTGACTTATAAGAAAAAAACACCTTCATTCTGAAGGTGTTAGATCAAACTAATTTTTTACTTAAAAAGCCCTGAAATATTGGTCTTATCCCTGTCAAGTAGACAGTATTAAAAAGACTAAGCAGCCATCGAGATTCGATATTCTATCGGAGCTCGATGGTTGAGTCGTTTTTGGAAACGTTTATAGTTATAAAAGTAAATATATTCTTCAATTGCTTGTATTAAATCCGCTTCTGTTTTAAAATGATTCAAATACAACATCTCCGATTTAAAATGGGAGAAAAATTACTCGATACAGGCATTATCATGGCAGTTTCCTTTGCGAGAGTGGCTGCCAATGATACCTAAATCTAAAAGTCGTTTGTTGTAGGCATGAGATGTGTACTGGAACCCCTGATCTGAATGGAGAATGGTTCCACGCACATCTCTTTTTTGTGCCAACATTTCAATTGTATGTAATACAAGCTCATTATCATTACGCTTGGATATTTTCCAAGAAACAACTTCGTTATTATAAATATCTTGTACAACAGAAAGATAGCAGAAGCCCTCTTGAAATCTTAGGTAGGTAATGTCTGTAACAAGTGCTTCATTTTGTTGGCGATCTTTGAATTCACGGTTTAAAACATTTGGAAAAGTATTAGAATAATTCCCTTTAAAGAAGCGACGCTTCTTCCGAATAATAGACTGAATGTTAAGCTCACTCATTAATCCATATACCTTTTTGTGATTTATAAAATAACCCTCTTCTTCTAAAGCAATTTTCATACGTGGATAACCATATTCTTTGTGCTTTACGTGAATAGATTGAATTACCTTTTTTAATCGTTTATCGGATTCTAGTCGTATGTTGTTCATACTTTTTGTATGAACCCACTTATAGTAACTTGAGCGATGTACACCCGCAAAATTAGTAAGCCATATAACGGGATATTTTCTCTTTAGTAATTCAATGATATGATATCGTTCTTTATATTTTAGTACGCCCCCATTTACAGATTTGGATACTGCTTTTTTAAATATTCAACCTGAGCCTTATAATAATCACGCTCTTCTTCAACAGTTTTAAAATGAATCCGTTTACCTTTTAAAGGGTTAGGTATACCTTTCATTTTATTATTTTCCCCACGAGTATCTGTAATTTCACCACATTCTTTATATTTTTTCACCCAATTTTTAAGTTGTGTAGAGCTTCTAATCTGATATTTCTCCGCTATCATATCGTAGCTTCCTTCACCGTTTAAATAACTTTGAACAGCTGATAACTTTATCTCATTTGAGTATGTATTAAATGTTGTACCTTTTTTGGCCATGAAAAATCCCCTCCAAGTAATAGTGTAACATCCATGTGTATACATGGTCTTTTTCACACTGTCTACCTAAAGGGGATAATATCATATTGCACCTAACCCTCATGAATAATAAGCCTGATATCTTATAGGTAAATGAACTAAAATTAGAATCTCTTTTGTGAATCTATTGATGCAAAAGAGATTCTTTTATCTTTTTAAACAAGTATTTCTGTTAAATATGAAAATATTAAGTATATTCTGTTGAAAAAAAGTAGATTTGAAGTAAGTTAAACTTTCATATGATATGCTTATTCTATACTAACTAATTTTCAGGTGAGGAGTTGATCGGTTATTACTAGTATAGAGAATATATATAATGTTTCTGTATTCTTAATGCTTTTATCTACTTTTTGTTTTTATCTGTATTTACGAAAAATAAAAAGAGAAAGAAAGCTCACTGGTTTCGAATTTACAATGTATATCATAACACAAGTTAGTTACATTCTTTGGGGAATCTATATTATTTATATAAACTTTGGATGATATTTTTTGTTTTATGAGAAAAAGGCTATTAAAAAAGGGTTTGAGATAAATATCAAACCCTTTTGACTATATATAATTATTTCACTGCCTCTTTTAATTCTTTTCCAGCTTTAAAAGCAGGTGCCTTTGAAGCGGCGATTTGCATTTCTTCACCTGTTTGTGGGTTACGTCCTGTACGTGCAGATCTTTCACGTACTTCAAATGTACCAAAACCAAGAATCTGTACTTTCTCCTCATTTGCTAACGCATTTGTTATTGTATCTAATAACGCTTGTGTTGCTGCAGCAGCATCTTTTTGTGTAAGTTCAGCTTTTTCTGCTACTATTTTTGTTAATTCTGTTTTATTCATTTTCTGCACCTCTTGATATGTAATTAGGTGACTATTATAACGTATGTGTATTCATGACGCAATTATACTGTACTTAGAAAAAGCCATAGCAAGAGATAGGGGACAATGTCTGTGTAAAAGGCATAAGAAGGATATGAATTATTGCTTTAAACTCTGTTCATATTTCTTTACTTCTTCCAAACTTTTAAATATTAACACATCAAAAACTCCTTTTTCATTTCCACATACGACAACAAAACCATCTGTTGCTTCCAGAACTCTACCGACGCCACCATCTGTAAGCGGAATACTGGTGAGATGCTTTACGTTCAGTTTTTCTGCTTTTCGAATATAAGTAGTTATGGCTGTTCCTATAGGAAATGCATCTGTGATCTCTTTTGTTGTATATGTCCCATCATCAATTGACTGAGTTTTAGCTGTAATAGAATCAGTTTGAGTGGCACATCCTGTTGAACATATTAAAAGAATCCCAGTAATCATACTTACACATGCTGTTTTTACCATACACAAAATCCTCCTATAACTGTTCGTATTGTCAATCCATTTAGGGTAACAAATTATATATACGAAGTTTGTTGGATTATATGAGTCGTAATTCAACAAAGATACAGGTATTTTGGCAGAATGTGTTTCAAACAAAAGAAAAGACACCCTAAGGTGCCTTCCTGCGACTTGAACCATCGTAATATGGTATTGGATGCCAATCCAATTATTATTTTACCACGTTAATTAATTTTGGTTGTTGAGAAATATAATTCAAATATATATGTTGTTTACCTTTGCCTCGTTAGCTTTTTTGTTGTGGATTCTTGAATCTGTTCAGATTTACTTTTACTATCATTGGTAATTGCTGTCTTGATACTTCCTTAGGCCTTTTTATTTCTTCATACATTTTTTTATATTCTTTTGGGTGTTCTTTAGAAGCCTCTGAAAAACGTTTTATTTGTTGTTTCATTTCTGTATGGAGTAATTCAGCATGCTTAATCATGGAATCAGATTCTATTTTTTGTAGATTCATAGGAGGAGGGAATGGAAAGCATTTTTTACACTTGCTTATTGTGTTTCATTGTGTGAAAATAACCGAAGAAATTATTGAATACAGTACTGATAAATGATAATAGAAAGTGAGCTTGGTGATGATACCTTATTATATAGAGATAGCTTATGAGATAGCTAAAAATGCCCATGCTGGACAAATAGATAAAGCGGGTGTGGACTATATCAAACACCCTGAGGCAGTTGCTAGCTTTGTAAATACGGCCGAAGAGAAAGCTACTGCTTATTTGCATGATGTTCTAGAAGATACTGAGATAACTGCTAATGATCTGTTAAGTGCTGGTATACCTCATAATATAGTTGAGGCAGTGCAGGTACTGACAAAGGAGAAATACACGCCTTATTTTGAGTATCTGAGCAAAGTGAAGGGAAATTCTCTTGCCCGTACTATCAAACTTGCAGACTTAAAACATAATTCTGACCGCTCATGACTTGCTAGGATAACAGATAAAGACTTAAAACTGTTGGAGAAGTACCGTAAAGCGATTCAGTTTTTAGAGGAATAAAAGAAACAGCAACTTCTTTAGTAGCAATTCTCTAGAATACTAGTTGTTTGAAGAGACTACTTCGTACAAGAGTTTTAAGTTATATAAGAACAATTATCTGGTTGCTGTAAAATAAAAAAGGGTTAAGTTTTTTATTTGAAGTGTTTTATCCTCAATTCTCTAATTAAAATGATGCAGTAAGGAAAGGGAAGATAGATATTTTATGTTAGGGGAAATTAACCATGGTTTATTAAATAATCAGGGATACGCCTATGTACTTATAGAATGGATACAGAGTTTTTAAAGGTATGAGAAAGTAGTAGTTTCAATGGAAACTACTACTTTTCATTTACATTCACTTTTATAGGAGATGGGAGAGGAGTGAGCTAAGATAAAGGTGTTTTAATAAATTTGGTTTATTTTAAAAGTAGTTTGAACGAAGGGGATATTTTGCTAAATACACTATGTTGTTCATTTCCTTCTTGCATCATACTTGCTTGATAAGGTGAAAATCCTTTATACGTTTTTCTTTTCCATTGTCATAAGCCATTATTTTGATCGAATTCGCCATAGTATTGATTGTAATCAAGTTTGTTTCCAGTGTTTTTATTAAAATTATTGCTAATAAAAATACGGCTATTACTTGTATAGATTTGGTTATTGGTAATCACATTATTGCGGGTATCATAATTTAATTCGATTTGGCCACTCTCTTGATCTTTTGTATCATTTTTATAAATTACATTGTTCATAATTGTGTTATTTTCAGCATATCCTTGCTGATTGTCATATCCACCAATGGCAATACCACTCATGATATTATTGGATATTGTATTGTCTCTAACGGTAATTTGGCTTGCGCTTTTTCCTGCATGTTCGCTTGCCACCTCAATTCCAAGGTCGTTTTCATAGCTTTGATTTTGCTCAATGATAATTTCTTTTCCGCCATCCACGTAAATACCATCAGCAGAATATTCATTATAACTCGTATTAGTGATGGATGAATTGTGATGGACAATATTGTTACGAATAATTTCATTCCGTGCTTGATCTAAAGCAGCTACCGGAGATACTCCTTCATGTCCAATCAGAACAATTCCAATATTGTTGTTATCATGTACTTTGTTATTGGTAACTTCAAAAGAATCTACATTTCCATTCACAGCAATTGCCTCACTCAATCCTAACTTCAAATGTTCTACTTCGTTATTATCAATGACAATATGATTTAAATTATTTTGTGTACTAGATGAAGTACCGTATACAGCAATCCCGTGTGCGTTTCCATTCTTTACATTTGCTTCAATGTGATGGATATAATTATTTCTAATCTCGATATGACTTCCTGTTCCAGTAATATAAGTACCAATAGGTGTTTCATTAACTTTTATTGATTTTAAATTGCGAAACTCTAATCCTTTTACCTGGATATAATTTTTGTCCGCCTTTTTATTAGCATTCTTTCTCAACTATATAATTCAAACTGACGATTTATATGTTGTACTAATAAAAAAAGAACCAGTAATGTATTATGGATCAAGAGACATCATCTACCACGGTATACTACAATTTGTAGAAGTCTTTAGTGACTCAAGAATGACATTGCTTGGTGAATCTCAATATAAAGAAATAGAAAAGACATCTCTTAAATAAGCTACCCTTGAATCATTAAGGTTTTCTTAGTCATTGATTTTTTTGTACAAAGAGTATTTTTAGTTCTTTTTTTTGTGAAAAATAGGGGGATATCTCCAAAGAATCAAAAAACATGGTAATATAGAACTTAATATACAGAACCGAATATATAGTGCGGCTGGGGGAAGAACTATGAGTTTAGAAGAGCTAAGAAAAAAGAGGGCAGCGTTAAGTAAGAGCACCGATATCACATTAAATAACATCACTACAATTGCGGAAGAATCTAATCGGGTGGCATTAGTGGCGAATCAAGCAGATAAACATTTGCGAGAGTTAACGTTAGAATTTGAGCGTCAAACTGGGCTTAATGGTTTAGACTTAAAATTTCTCTTCTTCGCTACTGCCCTTCAATGTACCAGACAATATTTGCTGACTCCATTTCAAGAACGGTTAAATGACAAAGAGGCAGCAAAAAAAGTGAAGAACGATCATCCGAAAGAAACGAGTAATCGGATGCATCAATGGTACTGGCCATCTATTGAAGAAATTCAAACAAGTCCTGTTCCATATGACGCTATCTATGGTTCAAAAGATTTCGATTTGGGCTTCAGCGGGAATAATCATCGCCATAAAACACTGGGGCATGATCCTTTGTTTGGATGGGTTTTTGGTCTTGCCAATATTGTAACCAGCACACTTACTACATGGGATTTTCAATCCTTTCATGTTAAAACTGGTCTGACAGCTAATGAACATCGACGGGATAAAATTAGCAATAGAGCAGATACCATGAAAGTCATATCATATACCAAAGATCGCTTTCTTGATGATGGGGTAGAAGGGAAAAAAGCTTTAGGAATCGCATTATTTAAACATGCTATCCACTTAAAATCCGATCAGTATTCGACTGCAGGTTTACCAATACCAGCTATTAGTACTTTTTCCCCTCAGTTATCACAAAAGCTAGCTGAATATGGGATAGATATGGGAAACGTTGCAACAGTAGGGAGACAAGCCTCTCTGTCGATTTTAATTAACACTTTGATTGCAACTATACATGGCTTGTATTATGACCCAACCAAGTATTCGTCGTGGTCACAATACGAAGTGAAAACAAGAAAAATACTAAGCTACTCAAATCTAATTGCTTCTAGTAGCAATCTCATCTATGTAGGGATAAGTAGAGATGCTAAAAAACTAGATATTGGTGGTCTTGCCGTCACATTATACCGCTTGATTTCTGATATTGAATTTATCCAACAAGTGAAAGATGAGTTTGTATTTGGCGGCTTCAACGACCTCATTCAAGGGGACATATAACATTTAGGAGTGAGTAACAGTGGGTTTTAAACGATTTATGAAGAAAAACCTTATTCCGTTTTATAATACAAGAGATATGATTAAAAAGGTTCAGACATACGGTTTCGTTGACGGTATTAAAGAAAAAATGCGTGAAGACTTTTTAGAAGACACACCAATAAGTAGTCATATCTACAATGCTGGCAAACATGAAGGCAAGAAAGATGGTTATAAAAAAGCCTCTAGAGAATATGAAAAAAAATTGCTCGCTCAAGCAAATGCCTTCCTCAACCAAAAGGAAATATTCGAAAGTCAAAAGCAAGAATATGAACAACTTCTTCATGAATACGAAAACTATATTGAAGAAATGAATGCAAAAGAACATTTAACTAATGAAGAACAAGATAACCTTTTACAAATCATTAGCATGGAACGTAAATTAACAAAGTTAGTAGTATAGAAGAGCCTGTCTCTGTTATTATCGAGACAGTTACAGATGATTTGAATAATAAATGTACGTTTGCCAGTCTTTGTTCGCTTCAGCCATAAACTAAATAATATAACATGAAGCGAAAAACACAGTAGTTACACAGCCAAACATCGGCAATGTAATTCTGTGTTTTTTATTTTTATATCAATTAAAGTTATGTTTGGTAACTTTTAAAAGTACGTATTCAATAATCTGGCCCGTTTGCTTAATAAGAAAAAAATCCTATCTATATTATCAAAAATCCATATATAAACGGTTTAACTTTGTTTTAAATCCACAATTAAAAGTACATAAAAATCTTTTATGATAAACACTTCGAATATTTCATCATTGTATAAGGGGAAAATGGAAGTATTGTATCATGGGAAAAATATCAGATCCTTAATTTGAAGTGAACTTCAATTGATAGAAATGTGAAAGATATATAAAGCAGCTCTTTTGATAAGAGCTGCTTTATATTGTCTTAATTTACATTAAAACCTTAAAAATCATGAAATATATAGGAGTTTTGTTAACTTTCGTAGATTTTAAATTGCGAAATTCTAATCCGTTTACTTGAATATAGTTTTAGTTTTTTGTTGTAAATAACCCATCATCCTCTAACTTGACTTTAGAACCATCAAGAATAACTTTTTCATCTTGATAATTTTGAAAAGTAATGGGTGCTCCTGAAGCACCAGAATGAGCGACACGAACTTTTTGGTTATAAACTCCGCCTCTTATGTAGATTGTACTTCCTTCTTTAGTGACGTTAGCAACTTTTTGAGTGGTAGTAAAAGGTCAATCTAATGTGCCGGGATTGAGGTCGTTACCTGTAGGAGATACATAGTAATTTATAACAGAATTTAAATTGTTATTGGATTGTGCAAAGGCTGGTACTGGAAGTGTGAAAATTAACATACTGAAAGGAAGTATGAAGATAAAAAGAGATTTTTTTAATGAGGGGAATATTTCTTGATAGTTCATCATTTTCTTCCTCCTTTTTATTAGTATTTCTTCTCAACTATATAATTCAAACAGACGATTTATATCTTGTACTAATAAAAAAAGAACCAGTAATGTATTATGGATTAAGAGACATCAACTAACGTGGTCTACGTATGCTATATGAAACTGAATTGTTATTAGCTCATGTTTTTTCTTATAAGATTAATTCAAATATATGCGTACTTAAAGAAATATGGTTAATACAACGGGTAAAAGAGGGGATAAGGGATACTGATATTAATTTTAAAGCGTATAAAGTTGATGTATACGAACTAAATATAAAAGTATTCTTGTTTTAAATCCTTCCTATCCCTGATAAACGTCAATACTATTAGTTAAATATTCGCTATACGTATTATTATGAATAGATGAATCGAAATGGATATAATTATTTCTAATATCAATGTAAAGTTCTGTTACCGGTATATCTTATTTTAATTATCTATAATAATCCTTCAATTTGTAGAAGTCATTAGTGACTCAAGAGTAAAGCTACATGGTGGATTTCAATATAAAAGAATTGAAAATACATCTCTAGAATGAACTACCCTTGAATCATAAAGATTTTCTTAGTTATTGATTTTTTTGTATAAAGAGTATTTGTATTTCTTTATAGAAAAAACTGCCTCCTAATTGTTAGACATGTCTAACAGTTGGGAGGCAGTTTTTTGTGCTCACTATAGTAGAGCATAAAAAATTTAATCGCCATTCTTTTCATTTATATCATTACGAAGGTGAATGGGTAAAAACTTCGCTAAATATGTCCCTGTTCTTTTAATTTGTATAATTACGGAGGTGAAACAGAAAAGAACTCCGCTGAATTTTATCTTTATTGGTTTTTTATTATAAATCATTAAGTAAGCAAAACGCAATAATTTTACTTAATTTAACAACCATTAAATCATAACATGAAAAATAAGTATATGCAAATAAATTAATGTGTATATTTTTTATTTTCAACATTATTGGTTTGATTATTATAGGGCTAGTTGCAATATTTATTGGAGCTAGTATGGCACTGTTTTTGGATTATGTAGGAAATAGAAATGGCGAAATTAAGTAAAAATATTACTTGATATTTCATCATCATCTTTTTTCATTTTATAGCATTCCTTCTCAACTATATAATTAAAACTCGCGATTTATATCTTGTATCAATAAAAAGAGTTTATATGTAAGAGGAGATACCCAGCTTATTCTATTTAGTATGTAATGGTAATAAAATATTGATATTATAAATATAATATATTAATATATTATATTTATTAATTGTGTAAGAGGTGCATCTATGGAAAGAGAAATATGTTTCAATAATATTTGTGAGGGGAAACCTTTAGTAGGAAAATTGTATAATGTTAGGAAAGAATACTATAGATTAAGTAGTCCATATTTTAATCTAGAACAACTTCCAAATTTCTTAAATATTATCTTAAGTATAGTATTTATATTTATAGCTTTTATTCCCTTTGCATTAGTTTTTAGTATAATTCCAGAGTATTTTGCAATAATACGATTCATATTTGTATGGATCAGTTTTGGTGGTTCAATATATTTAGGGGCAAGATTGTATACCGAGGTAATTTATAGATTAAATAGGATACAAATAAAGAAAAGAATTGAAAAAAATAATCATACATTGACGAATCTAATACTAGCTGAGAAACAATTAGTAGAACAATTAGATATATTAAAGATACCTGTAGATTATCGTTATCCATATGCAATTAGTAGATTTGAGAGTTATCTTTCTAATTATAGAGCAGATAACTATAAAGATTGCGTGAATATATTCGAGCAAGAAAGACATAATGAAAGAAGAATAGATGAATTAAGAACGATTCAGGAATTACAAAGAGTTACTAATCATAAAATAGATGAAGGAAATACTATTGGTTTAATAAACCTTATAAAAAATAGATAATATGTAATTGTAAATCTCTCAAATTAGATAAAAATATTATTTGGTAGTTGTATAGAAAAATAGTGAAAAGGCGTATCTGATAAATAAGATACGCCTTTTTCATGTTAATAATTATAATTATTTATTGAGCACGTTTTATGTATTTCATGTTTTAAAAGGAACATAGTTAAAACACATTAAAGTGTTGTGACTGTGCAGGGATATTAAAGTCAATTCTGTAGTGTTTAAAAATTCTTCTTCCAAAAACGGATTAGATTAGTTCAATAAGGAATTAAAATAAGAACTTGTAGATTCTGAAGAAATGGAAGAAACAAAAGATCTTAAATACAAAGTAGCCTCTGTTAAACAGAGGTAGAGAGGTTATAATTCATTTTTGATTAACTAGGAAAAGTTTGATTTATATAGAGCTGAGTAGTGGATTATAAAGTGTGTGCGGTTGACTTTTGGATAGTGCTATTAATGACTTCATTTGTGTTATTACCGTTATAAGTCACTATTATAAATAGTTCTTTCAAGAATTCTAAATTTATTTTTTGTTCTTCGTTCGGAGTAATACTGGAAACACGAACATAGTCTAATTTTTGTATTTATAAAATAACAACCTCTTTCAAAGTAGGAATCTTAATATTATTCAATCTAGTTAACTTGAACTATAACAAAAATATACTAAAAGGTACCTTTGGATTTTGAAGTGTTCCAATAGTATTTTTTATACCGTTTGATGTGTGTTCTTCAATAATTTTTCTTATTTCTAAAAGGAGTACATTTTGAAGTATCAAGGTATGAAATGATTTAAGGTTTGGAGGGTAATTTAATATTAGAATTCATTAGAGTCATGTTCAGTTTAACTTCCGATAAATGTATTTTAGAATTAATTATGAGAACCTTTTATAAAGAAATAGCGTCTGTTGCAAATATGGAGAAATATAGAAAATCATCGAAAGTGATTGCACTTTGGGTTAACATAGTATTAAGGTAACTTTCCTAAGTAAGTATTTAAGGGGTGATTAATTTGAATTTCACATATAAGAGACCGTTAATTTTTATAGTCCTACTGTATATTGTATTAATAGCTTTTAACTATGCAAATCATAATCATTTCAATTGGTTTGAAAACCTTATAAAAACACTATTTATAGTAGCGTTTTTTGAAATTATGATGTGGTTATTTTCTTCAAAAAAAACAACCTCTAGAAAATAAGAGGTTGTTTTTTATCAATCACCATGTTTTTCCTGTCCAGCCTTCTTCTTCATAAATACATGTACCTAGATACCAAGCAAGCTGACCAGCTAAACCAATTAAATTACCTTTGACGCCTAATCTAATCATTTTTCTAGCTGCTAATTCATATTCTTTGTTAGTAATATTAGCAATAATAGAACCTATAAAGCCTACTGATAGAAATTCTTTATAATTTGCTATAAGTTTTCTTTCTATACAGTTATCTACAGCTTCCGTTTCTTGTTTGAATGGATCTTCATAGTCAGGTGGTGTATTTACACGTTGGATTTCTTGTCTCAATTGTTCTAATTCTTCAGTTTTACCATATTTGTTTTCTATCATATCAATATCAATATCTACTACTCTTCCATTTTTATCTTTAATTGCAGCTTCTTCAACAACAAATTTCAATTGTGCAGCTACTTCTTGTACTAATTTTTCTTCTTCACTATTAATCTCTTGCGCTTTGGAGATTCCAGCGAAAGAAGTTGTAAACAAAGCGAGTACGAGCGCCATTGATACAATATTTCTTAATATAGTCTTCATTTTTAACCTCATCCCTTTTTCCTTATTTATGCTTTTTTACCGG
Source organism: Bacillus sp. EB106-02-03-XG38 (assembly GCF_058792175.1). Classification (NCBI taxonomy): domain Bacteria; kingdom Bacillati; phylum Bacillota; class Bacilli; order Caryophanales; family Bacillaceae; genus Bacillus; species Bacillus sp. EB106-02-03-XG38. The sequence goes on along the minus strand of NZ_JBYTED010000005.1, from coordinate 359,235 downwards.
TATTTTCTAGCACAAATCTATCTTAATACATAAAGCTATAAAAATATATACCCTTCAGAAAGCGGAAAAATAATGAAATCCAATGATTATTACCTTTAAAACCGCGGTTTCAAGATATTTACAATTTTATTATTTGAATATTCTGCGTTTTGTTTATCAATTAAATTGTGGATATAGAAATAATGTTAGGTAGTGAGTAATTAATAATGAATTGATAGATTAATAAAAAATCCATTATTACCCTTTTAAGAATTAAAAATCTCTAATGTTAAAATAGGGTTATCTTACAAAAAAACGTGATTTTGTAGTAGGTGAATTTTTTTGTATTGGGAATTACTACACATGAGATATAAAAACAACACTGTGTCTGAAGACTTTTTAGTAGGGAAGTGGATATACATAGATGAAATATAGATAGCAACAAAGGGCTGAGATTTATGAAAAAAAGAAAATTTTAACAAAATAAAATGACGGATATATTGCATGATATTTCATCATTATCTTACTCCTTTTTATTAGCATTTTTTTAAAACTATATAATTTAAACTAACAATTTATATCTTGTATTAATAAAATAGAAATCGAAATGTATTGTGGGGGAAGGGACATCAACTACTGTGGTCTCCGTTTGTCATCTGAAACCGAACTGTAAATAATTCATGGGTTTTTAACAAAAAATCAATTTAATATATTTCATAAGAGTAGTATAAACAAATGATACAATAATGGAATAAGAGAGAAATTCATTTGTGATTATTTTTATGGTAAAGGCAATATGATACTCAGTTTAGTTAGAATGGAGTCGAAATTTTTATGGCACAAAAATTTGCTGTTTTTTCAAATACAATAGGGGAATATGAAATCTTTGTAAAATCCCAAATAATTTATCATTTTAGCCAAGAAGACTCCTTCCTCAAGAAGCGTGAAGGGTCACAGACCAGTGAGTAGGTGGGAGATGAATTGGCTTCGAACAAGGGATGGCAGGAAGCCATCTTAATTGTTCGACATACAGAAAGTGTTACTTCACTATCTTTCGAATGTATGTTCGATTTGTAATAGTTATATACTGAAATGGAGGTGAATGAAATAATAATCAATAAAGCCTATAAGTTTCGTATCTATCCAAATCAATCACAAGCAATTTTAATCAACAAAACGATTGGTTGTTCCCGCTTTGTATTCAATCATTTCCTATCCTTATGGGATCGCACATACAAAGAGACAGGAAAAGGCTTGACCTATGGTACATGCTCTGCCAAACTCCCTGCCATGAAGAAAGAGTTTGTTTGGCTCAAAGAAGTGGATAGTATTGCGATTCAGTCGTCTGTTCGCAACCTTGCCGATGCTTATACTCGCTTTTTTAAAAAACAAAACAGCGCACCGCGCTTTAAATCTAAGAAGAATAACGTACAATCTTATACCACAAAACAAACAAATGAAAACATTGCCGTTGTAGAGAACAAAATAAAGTTGCCGAAACTAGGCCTTGTTAGATTTGCCAAAAGCCGCGAAGTAGAGGGGCGTATTGTAAATGCGACTGTTAGACGAAACCCTTCTGGCAGATATTTTGTGTCACTATTAGTTGAAACAGAAGTACAAGAACTTCCGAAAACACATTCTTACATTGGAATAGATGTAGGACTAAAAGATTTCGCTATTTTGTCAGATGGTAAATCCTATGAAAATCCGAAGTTTTTCCGATCATTAGAAGATAAGTTGGCGACAGCACAGCGTGTCCTTTCTAGAAGAATAAAAGGATCTTCTCGTTGGAATAAACAACGAGTAAAAGTAGCTAGAATTCATGAATACATATCAAATGCTAGAAAAGATTACTTAGACAAAATCTCAACTGAAATCATCAAAAAACACGATGTTATCGGTATAGAGGATTTGCAAGTATCAAATATGTTAACAAATCGTAAGTTAGCAAAAGCAATTAGTGAAGTATCTTGGTCACAGTTTCGAACCATGTTGGAATATAAAGCAAAATGGTATGGCAAACAAGTCATTGCCGTATCGAAAACATTTGCTTCCAGCCAATTATGTTCTTGTTGTGGATATCAAAACAAAGACGTTAAAAATCTAAACCTACGTAAATGGGACTGTCCTTCTTGTCGTATACACCATGATAGGGATATTAACGCAAGTATCAATATAAAGAATGAAGCCATAAGGCTTCTAACCGCAGGGACTGTGGGGTTAGCCTAATCAATTAGAGTTCGATAGAACTCTTTACTTAGGAATCCCTCACTTCTAAACGAAGTGAAAGTGGGGGTAGTTCAATGGCCTAGATCACTTACTAAACTTACAAAGTCTCAAAGCGATAGCGGAAATGTAAAAGAAGAAGCGGTTGGGGACAGGGTTTACCTGGTAACAGGAGCTTCTATTCGTGATAATATATTCGAAGATTTAAAGGGAAAAGTTACATCTTCGCTAATGATTACACATATGGGAGTTGTTAGAGAAATTATAGAAAATCCGATTATTTGTTACAGGTATAAACATAGCAATAAAAAAAGAAAACGGGACACTGTTATGTTACCGTTTCAAATGTTTAAAATACTTAAGGGATTTAAGAGATATCTAGATGAAGATTTTACAAGTGAGAACTTGGCTGAGATAGAGTGAATTTTAAAAGTTGGAGTAATTATTGAAGAATTACAGAGGGAAGGCAGGATAACGTTTGATCGTGCCTATGAAATAGGGGATGTTTATTATATTGGTGATAAAAAGGGAAATTTGTTTATTTTAGATAAAGATTTTACACCTGTTTCACGAAAAAATACAAATGTTGAGAGAGCAAAAAAAGTACAGATGATGCCGGATAAGAACTCCTTAATAGCCATTCGAGAGGCATGTAATGCAGCTGGATTAAAAGGTGAAGAAGTGATTCAACACCTAGGTACGTGGCAAGACGAACAGTACATGAAAATCGATATTACAGATAGCTTGTTTATACCTGTCGAGTATAAGCAGGGGCTTTTGCAAGGGATTTCAACGAGATTATTGACAGATGGAGATGATGGTTCACTAGTATCTCAGTTGTACAATATGATAACTAAACAACAAGAAACAAATTCATCATAAAGGGGGAGTAAGGGCGTGGAATTTGCAAAAAATCAAATTTTGTATGGGCCACCTGGAACAGGTAAAACGTATAATACGGTTTTATACGCAGTTGCCATTTGTGATAAAAAAAGTGTTGAGTCATTAAAGAAAATGCCTTATAAAAAAGTACTAAGTCGCTATGAAATGTTAAAAAAAGAAGGAAGAGTTGCTTTTACAACATTTCATCAATCGTACGGATATGAGGAATTTATTGAAGGAATAAAACCAGTAATTAATCAACAAGATGAAGATTCCATATCAGATTTAAAATATGAATATACTTCTGGGATATTTAAAAAGTTTTGTGAAGAAGCCAAAAAGGTTAGAGTAAAAGCACCTTCCTTAAAAATCCGGAAGCACCCTGTTGTGTGGAATGTCCTTCTTGAAGGGACGGGGCAAACTAAACTCAAAGAAGAATGTTTTAAGAATGGCTATATTAAGATTGGATGGGCTGAGCAAGAACAATTCATAAATGAACAAAATGAAAGTGTAAACGGTACAGTAAGAAGGATTTTGTTAAATTTCCAAGAGGAAATGCAAGAACAAGATCTTGTCTTTATTCAAAGAAGTAATACAACTATTGATGCAATTGGAATTATAGACGGGCCTTATGAATTTGATGAGTCTGATAAAAGATATCCAAGGAAAAGAAAAGTGAAGTGGATTGCTACTAATATTAATGAAGAAGTATATGCCCTAAACAAGAATACAAAATTGGATAGGAAAACTGTATATCCATTAAGAAAAATGGATATTGAAGGGGTAATTAACTTAATAGAAAAGTATTTTAGTACTAAAGAGATTAATGTAGAAAAAAATATTGATCCATACGTCTTTATAATCGATGAAATTAACAGAGGGAACATTTCAAAAATATTTGGAGAGTTAATTACACTGATTGAGTCAACAAAGAGAATTGGAGCATCAGAACAGACTACTGCACTTTTACCGTACACAGGGGAGGAGTTTGGGGTCCCTAATAACGTACATATTCTTGGGACAATGAACACAGCAGATAGATCTATTTCATTAATGGATACAGCATTAAGGAGAAGATTTAAATTTATTGAGATGATGCCCGACATTGAAATACTTAAAGAACTAGGTATTCTCGAAATAGAAGGAATTGATGTTCCAGCTATCTTAAAAGTGATGAATGAAAGAATAGAATTCCTGTATGATAGAGAGCATACAATTGGACATGCCTTTTTTACTCCTTTGGTTGGAGAAGAAAAGCAATCTATACACAATTTAGCACAAATATTTTTAAATGATATTATACCATTATTACAAGAGTATTTTTATGAAGACTATAGCAAGATACAGTTAGTACTTGGAGATAATGCCAAAACAGATAATATAAATAAATTTGTTTTAGATACAGAAGTTAAACTGAAGAATATATTTAAAGGAAATCCAGATATTGATTTACCAGAAAAGAAATATGAAATTCAGACAGAAGCTTTTTATAGGGCAGATAGCTATAAACAAATCTATTAAAGCATGGTGAAGAAATGAATAAGTTATTAGAGGTTTGTGAATTCGATTCAATAACCTGCAATAAGGATTATGAAAATAATGACTCTTATAAGTATTTAAATGAGGAGATTTTTCAAGAGTTAGAAAAATTTATATTGACCTTAAATGTGAACGAAGAAACGAGTTCAGCGAATTTTCTGAGAATAAGTATGCGGAGAAATGTTGGGAAAATAATTCAAGCAAGGAATTATGTTGGATTAATTCAGATGAAGAATGGTTTTCAGGTTCAAATTCTTCCCAAGATTACAAATAGTGGGCTTGAGGATACAAAGAAAACATTTCTAAGAATGATCCGAAGTATGAAAGACTTTCCCAGTAAGATTTTTAATGATGCTAATCTAAACGTAGATAATATGAACCTGTATGAGCTTTTTATTAATATGTATATCCAGGAAGTAAGGGAATTAATAAAAAAGGGTCTTCGTTCATCGTATTTTCCTAAAGTAGATAATGTAAACTATTTTAAAGGGAAGTTAATAATTGGGGAACAAATCAAGAAAAATCAAATACATAAAGAACGATTCTATGTTGAGTATGACGAGTATGGAATGAACCGACCAGAAAATCGATTAATCAAGTCAACATTATTAAAATTACAAAAGCTGTCTAATAGTGCAGCCAATATAAAAGGAATTAGGCAGTTGCTCCCTAATTTTGAAAAGGTAAAACCCTCAATTAATTATAACAAGGATTTTTCAAAAATAGTTATTGATAGGAACACAAAAGATTATAAAACGCTAATGCAGTGGTCTAAAGTTTTCTTGATGAATCAGAGCTTTACGACCTTTTCTGGAGAGACAAATGCTAGAGCATTATTGTTTCCTATGGAAAAAGTTTTTGAGGCATATGTTGCTAGAAACCTAAAACAAGTATTAAGTGATTTAAAGTGGGAATTATCAATTCAGGATAAGGGGCACTATTTGTTTAATAGTCCTAAAAAGTTTGCATTACGACCGGATATTGTTATTAAGCGTGAAGATGGTAGTAGGGTAATATTAGACACGAAGTGGAAATTGCTAATTGATAACCAAAATAGAAATTATGGTATATCACAAGCTGATATGTATCAAATGTATGCATACTCCAAGAAATATGAAGCATCAGAAATATGGCTATTATACCCGGTAAATGAGGGAATGAAGGATACTGATATTAATTTTAAAGCGTATAAAGACGAGGTACTCGAATTAAAAGTAAAAGTTTTCTTAGTTGATTTAACCAATATTCAAGAAAGCCTTATTGTGCTAAAAAAGCATTTAATAAATGGGGGAATGAAGTACAGTGTCTGAAAAAATAGGGAAAAGTATTGAAATATATTGCTTTCTAGTAAATAGTTCAGGTTTAAAGTGTAAATTATGTTTGTATTAAATTTTTGTAATACTTGCTACGTCCATTGATATATTAAAAAGCAACTAATTCTTTAAAAGAATTAGTTGCTTTTTTTGTTAAGAGAGGAATATAGCTGAAACACAATAAAGTTTTATGACTGTACAGAGATAATAAAGTCATTTAAAAAGTAAATAATTGTTTGGAAATTCTTCTTCCACTAACGGGATTGATTAGCTGAATAAGGAATCAAAATAAGAAATTGTAACTTCTGAAGAAATGGAAAAAGAAAGATTTTAAATACAAAATAGGCACTGTTATGCAGAGATAGAGAGGTTATAATGCATTTGTGATTAATTAGGAATAGTTTGATTAGTATACAACTTAGTAGAGGATTATAAAGTGTGTGTGGCTGCCTTTTGATGCATAAGGATTGATTTGTTAAATTTGTAGTTAATATATAAATAAGAGGCTCACCTTTTGTATTATATTGTTCGTTACTTGTAGGTAATGTTATAATAAAACTGTTGTTACTTATAAATAATATTAGAGGTGATTAGGATGTTATTTATGTTAGATGAAATAATGACAACGCGTGAAGCGAGTGATAGGTGGGGAATAACTTCTGATGCTTTAAGAATGAAATTAAAGCATAGTTCTAAAATTTCATTGTTAAAAGATGAGGGGAAAATAAAGTATTACAAATCAAAAGGTAACGAGCGTGGAGAATGGATATTAACAGTAGAAGCTATGGAAGTTTTGTTTCCAAGAAATTATTCAAAGAAAGAAAAAGAAGTTTAATTTGAATGCAACGAGAGGTTTTTTTGTTAATAGATATAATTAAGTATATATAAAATTTAAAAATAGAATGGAGATTCTATAATGAAGATTTCTATTGAAAATATAGGTCATGTTAAGCATGCAGAGATAGAGGTGAATTCTATTACTGTTATTGCAGGGAATAATAATACAGGCAAAAGTACAGTAGGGAAGGCTTTATATGCTTCAGCTACAGGACTGAATTTACTGAAATCTGGAAGGGTTTTTGAGGATAAGTTAAATAGCATTAGAACTAAATTGAATGCATTGCAAAATTTAGTAGAACTAAGCCCTTTACCACAGAAAAAAATTAGAGAATTAATTAAATATAGTTCTATTAGTGAATTGTTAATGAGTTCAGATATTGACCTTGCTGACTTTACGATAGAAAAATTGGATAAAATTTATACTGATGAAATGTCACAGAATTTAGATGGATTTTTCAAGATGCTTGAATTGGATTCGCATGGAGATCGGGATGCGATTGCTTCTCGAATGGGGATTTTGCAGGTTGTTAGAGAAGATATTATCAGATTGTTACAGACATCTTTAACAGATCCAAAATTTCAAATGAATATTATGCAGAAAGTTTTTGAAGAAGAGTTTTTTGAACAAATTTCACATTTGAATGATATTAGCTTAACATCAGAAATTCGAATACAAGAATTAAATGAAAATGAAATTAAATTAGTTTTTAAAGAACATCAAATCGTCCCAGAAGAGACAAGTTTACAAGTTAGTAGATCTTTTTCTAAAGCGTTTTATATTGATAATCCGTTTATACTGGATGAGCTGCAATTAAAGAGAATATCACAGTCCCACAGAAATATGTATAATCATTCTGAAACACTAAAAAATATATTATCACCTAGTTTAGATTTGGAGGATCGAAATCTATTTGAATTGAATAATATAGAAAGTAAAATTGAAGGAATATTTAAGTATGTAATGAAAGAAGGGAAACTTGTTAAGCATAAAGGACGTACTTATTTTGAAAAAACTGGTATGGATGTCCCGTTACATATTGAAAATATGTCTACAGGCTTAAAGTCATTTTCTATATTGTATATGCTATTAACATCAAATGATTTGAGTAGTTGTGAATATATTATTTTAGATGAACCTGAGATTCATTTACATCCTGATTGGCAGTTGAAATATGCAGAACTTGTAGTCCTCATGTCTAAAGAATTGAATATAAAAGTTATTATTACTTCTCATAGTCCATATTTTATTGAGGCAATTGAACTGTATTCTAAGAAACATGCATTTTTGCCTGGAGTAAGGTTTTATAGAACGAAACTAGAAAATAGAAAAAGTCAACGTTATTTAATAGAAGATGCTACTAATAATATTAAAAAGTTATATGATGATCTAGCTGTTGCTTTTTATTCGTTGGAAGAATTGAGAAATCAAATTGAGGAAGATGAAAATGTCGATTGAAACGCTTAAACGAGAAATACAAGAGCGATTTACCGAAAGGGACATTTCGCATTGTTCATATGATGATGATAATAATGTAGTTTTGGTAAAAAGTGAAATTATTAGTTTTGATTTTGATGAAATATGTCAGGATATAGTAGCGGAAATGGAAAGGGTTTCAAAGAAGCCGAAATCTTTTGATGCTCTTTATATTAATGCTTCTGATAAAGTTGGATTTGTAGAGTTTAAGAATTCTGATTGGAGTGGAATTAGTAAAGAAAGGTTAAAAAATAAAATTTATGACACATTGGCTTTGATTATATCAGAGTATGGACTTAGTAAAAGTGACTTGAACAATGTGAAAATATATTTAGTGCATAGACCTGATAAATCAGCTAGTCCTACTCATACGTGGATGAATGGGAAGTGTCCCCCTGAGTATAAGTTTATTGAAGAAACCTCTGGAGTAGAGATAATGAGGTACGATGCAAGTACTTTTGAAGCTTATGTTAATAGGCATAATAAATTGCCTAATTTATAAATTGTAGGATATATAATTACATTCGTAAAAAATAAGGCTGTTTTTTCACATTAGGAAAAACAGCCTTATTTTTTACTGTACATATTGGTAGAAGAGGTTCCAAAAAAATTAGGAAGAAGGTCTACATTCCCGAATTTATAATGACAAAAAAAGAAATTGAAAAAACTATAATTGCAGATCAGTATACAAGAGGATAGCTTTTTAATAAAAATCGTCCTCATTTTCTTTGTGTTGCCTTAAAATAAAGGTATATTATTTTGTATCACCAGTAAAAGAGGTCATGTTAATACTCCTGAATTTCTAAACAAACTTTATTGGAAACCTACAAGAGATTCTTTTTTTAGTTATAACATTTCTTGCAAAGCTAAATTACTAATTACTTGTAGCCAACCTTTAATTTCTCCTTCCATATCATGCTGTTCTATATGCTCTAATGTCAATAAAGGCATTATTTCTTGATTTATTCTTTTTTTGGCAAAGCTTTTACTTCCGCCCCATGTTTTAGTAGGTTCTTCATTTTGTTCAGCGCAATTTTGGAGATAAAATGTATGAGCAACTATTTTAGAAACATCATCATCATCATTATAGGTGAAAGTTTCATTAAACCCAAAATGATTTCTTACAAGCTCAACAGGGAGATAATTCTCTATTTCTCTCTTTTTTGTTAATATTCCTACGTTTCCTGCATCATTAATCCGTTGTATCAGTTGAGACATATTTTCATGCTTACTAGTTCCCACCTCATCTCTATCATATAAATGGAACTCTGGAATATTACCAAGTCTAGAAAGATAGTCTTTATCAATCCATTCTTGAAGCGAGCTACCACCGCAAGGAATAATTAATACATTGGTACAGGTCTTTAAATTTAAAATATTTTGATCCTGCTGATTATATAATTCACTCATTTCATGTAAAAAATCTACGTCAAATTTTCCTTCCACATAGATAATTAAACTTATATTAGATAATTTTTCGGTCTCATATGTATTTACCCCTAAATCGTTAGCAATTGTTTTAAGAAAGTTATTATTACCCAGAATATCAAATTCTGAAACCTGTTTAATTTGTTGTGAATTTTCTACATATCTAACAGAATCTATCGATACAATACTCGCTAGTTGTGGTGCGTGTGTGGTAAACAAGACTTGTGTTCCTTCAGCTTCTGACAGCTCCGATAAAGCTTGTACAATAGATTTTTGGGAACTTGGATGTTGTGAAGTTTCGGGTTCTTCTATTGCATATATAACATTTTGATTTTCAGCATTATTCATCCTTTTTCTTTCTGCTTCAGCTCTAAAAAAATTAAGAAGAATTAGCCTTCTCACACCACTCCCACGTTTATTAATTGGGATTTGATTATCTCCAGTGAGAGATAATTTAAATAAACTCCCCCATTTTCTATCTGATTTAAAATGTACACCTAATTCATTAGATAAGCCGGGGTCTATTTCGTGAATTTTCTCCAATGTTCTTTTTGCTACATCCTCAACTTGTTGTTGGATTGTGTTTTCTATAATTTCTATTTGATTCTCTACAGTTTTTAAAGCTTGTTGTATTGCGACTTTCATTGGATCTTGAACTTCTGCATCTTCATCGCTACTAGGTCTATCTGATCTAAACAAAGAATATATGGGTAATTCTTTTTCGAGTTGTGCCCAAATTTTCTTACCATCTTCCACATTTAATTCTATATAAACAGTGGCTAATTCTAAATTATTCTGGTAGCTATTCCATATTGCTCTACGCAATTGCACATTTGAGTTTTGATTTACGTCTTCTATGTTTAAATTACTAATTTTATTTCTTAAATCACTTCTCTTTAAATGTAATAAGTTGTTACATTCCGAATTGGTAGGGTGATATGCAATTGCATAAATAGTAGGTCGTAATGTAGCACCACTAAACTTTTTGTGAATTTCTAAATCCCCGTCTTTGTTTAGAAGATATTCTCTTTCAAGAGTTGTTTTAGAATTTGTATCAATTATAATATTTTCGGGTAAGTCATCAAATACACAGCCAATAATAATATCATCAGTTGGATTATGTATACAGCGGTCAGTTTTATCTATTTTTACAGCTGTATTGTTAAAAAATATTTCTAATGCTTCTAGTATTGTTGATTTTCCAGCATCATTTTTTCCTATAAAAGCTGTTAAATCACTGATATTTATTGTTGTTGGTTCAGAGTAAGATCGAAAATTTTTAATGATTACCTTTTTTAATCTCAATATAATTCCCCCATTATTCTAGTCTAAGTGTATACATATATATAATCTCATATATCAGTTGAAAATAATTAAAAATAGATTAAAAGTATAAGATTTATGATATTTTTTTATGATTAATTAATTGTTTTTTTACATAATCTTTTAATCAATATCTATATAAGAATAAATTAATGAAAATATATACATAGATTAATGTGGAAAAATGGTGCATTCTTACAGAAAAACATATATTTATATTCACAATTAATTAACTATAATACAATTATTTTTATATTATATCTAACCATAATTCTTAAATATGTGTATATGGGTTTTTCTTATCTTTTTTAACTGATTAGATGAAGAAATTAGGTATAGGAAAATTAAACAAACGTTTGTTTTAACCATTTTAGTTATGCATCTATGTGTGAGATATGGATGATGAGTTGCTTGGCTAGTCGAACTGACACGTATATAACCGATTTTTCACAACATACCACCTCATTTTTGATACAAGTCTTATGAGACAACCTGAATCCTTATTTTATCAGTCTACTATACTTGTACAAATAGAGTGCACTCTATTGAGAAGGTAAATATGTAATTATACATATTTATATTTTTTTATTTTAATAACAATAAAACCTAATATATAATTAAAAGGTTTTTACGAATTGATAAGGAGATGCGAGTATGAAGAAAATCATAGGACTTATATTATCATTATTTTAATTATTTTCTACCTATGCACCAATGTTTACAGAGGAAGTCGAAGTTTTAAATTAAATAGGCCGCGTCAAAGAGAAAGGAGATTGGTATTATTATGGATTTCTTCAACATAATGCGAATTTTACACTAAGGGATTTTCAAATTAAAAAACTTGGTTTTACTGTAGATTAAGAAGGTTCCATAAACGGGCTACTACATTTAAAAAATGAAACATCTTATGAATTAATTATTGTTTAGACAGAATGACTTAGGTTGTCCTTATGCGAAATATCAGTATGAATAGAAATTTGATAATTATATAAAACGCTGTAAATGAAGGATAAAATAAGTGCTGATTTTGTAATTATATTTTTAAAAATTGAATAGGAGATCTATTATGAATACAATTAAGAAATTATTTTTAAGTTCTGTGATAGGTATTTTATTAATCAGTACAGTAGGAACAGCGTATGCAGAACAAAATGGTCAAGCGAATTCATCATCTTTTATTGACGTTCCTAAAACCCACTGGGCATATAAAGAAATGATGTATATGGCTGAAAATAAGATTATAACAGGATACGGAAATGGATATTTCGGTGCTACGGATCCTATTATTCGCGAACATCTTGCTGCTTTCTTGTATCGATATTTAAAGCCGCAAGATAGTACAAATAATCCATTTGTTGATATTGGTGACAGCAATTTTAAAAAGGAAATTTTGGCACTTACTGCACGGGGTATATTTACCGTAAATGTAGAGAAACAATTCAATCCGAAAAATAATATGACGCGTGCTGAAATGGCTACAGTACTTGTCAGAACATTCAATTTAAAGCCGCAAGGGAATTTTGAATTTACGGATATGAAAGGTCACTGGGCCAACGAATATGTCAAAATATTAGCCGGTAACAAAATAACAAATGGCACAGGGGACGGCAATTTTAATCCAAATGGAATTGTCACAAGAGAGCAATTTTCTATGTTCTTATATAGGACAATTATGGCAACAACAGGTAAAAAAAATAATGACGCAGTTGGCTGGGTTGTAGATGGAGAAAAGAAATACTATTATGACAAACCAGGCGTGAAACATACTGGATTGTTGCGTTCAGGGGATGATACATATCTCTTCGATAAAAATGGTAATCTAGCTTCAGGATGGAATACTGTAGACGGGAAAGACTACTATTTTGATAAGGTAAGTGGAGCTGCACAAAAAGGATGGTTCTCTCAAACTACCCATTGGTATTATGCAGACGATAACGGTGTTATTCAAAAAGGCGGTGTAACCTACAAGGGAAAACAATTCCAATTTGATAGAACAGGTAAAATGGTAAAAGGGTGGATAACAATCCACTCCCTCGACCAAAATATCTACAAATCCAGAACAGTTGTAAGGGGATTTGACCCAATAAAAGTTAGAAACGATGAAATTCTTGAAGTAGTAGGGGAAGACGGTCCGCTATGGTTTAAGGTGAACTACAATGGTCAAACATACGTTGTGCAAAAATTATTTGCATTCGTGTTTGATCAATCCTTGTCTAATAAAGTAGATGCAATTCGTCATGATATTGACGATTTAAAAACGAGTGCTGAGTTAGTAAAGAAATATTCCGAACGCTATAAAAAAGCAAAAGAAACTAAAAATGATGATGCAGTTATAGTTGAATCAAGTGAAATTGCACAAAGTATTTCAGAATTACTAACAACACTAAAACAATCTGATTTAAAAAATACAGTGGATAAGATTTACGAAAAAGAAGCTGATCCAGCTGTAAGAGAAAAATACAATTCTACTATTGCAACTTTAGAGATGATGAATGAGGATTTTGGGAAAATCCATAAATTAATGCTACTAAAAGATAGCATAATAGTTTTAGATAAAGCGAATCAGGATTCAGGTAATATTATTCAACAAATTCAGAATGGTAAAAACCTAGCACAACAAGATAAAATTAAGCTTCAAAACTATGCTAACGATATGAAGGCGTATAAAAAACAATTGGTCGAATGGTATGCTGATACTTTGATTGCGGTAACGGATCTAACGATAGCGCTTATTGACCAAACAAGTCTTTACTGGCTAACAATCAATGACACATTTGTTGAGCCAGCAGAAAAATGGATTGGTACATTACCAAAAGATGAAATCAGTAAATTTGCAGATGGTGTTCGGGACTACGGACAGCAAGTTACAGCTATGCATGAAGGGTTTAAAAGCAGATTACCTGAATATAAACAAATGGCTTCTGATTTACGTGTTGTAAATCAAAGTTTCCTTAAATTTGGTGATTCTGTACAGAGGGCTGGGGCATCACTTCATAAACAAGCCGTAATGGCTGATGGACTAATTAATAGTGTTTCAACGCATGTTGCAGAAGCTCAACAAGCATTTCCAACAATACATACAGACATTATGTCTGGTTTAGATGCTGCTAATAACATGATGGATTCTGCTAATAAAATTGCGAGTTATAAAATTGATGTGCCTGCGGCATCCAAAAACATAGGGAATATGGATGGACTAAGAAACACTTTACGTGATTTTGGTGTGCCACCTGAAAAAATGAAGGAGTATTTGGAAGAAGAAAAACGTTCTGCTCAACAAACTTCATTCATGCTTGATATTACTCCTGGATTTGGAGAACTAAAACAAGGTATCCAGCTCTTTACGGGCGAGGATATGTTTACTCATGAAAAATATGGTCCAAGTGAATTTGTAACAGGAACGCTTGCTGCAGTTACTGGCGGTACAACAAAAATAATTGGCCGTACATTTGGTACATTAGGCGATCTTGAGAAAAATGCACAGAAACTTGGTAATGTAACAAAAAATGTATCTAAAGGTTCTTTCGATGTAGCAGCGTTTGATAAAAAAATTGCAAAAATGAATATAAATGAAAAAGCTGCTGAAATAAAAATAGCCTCAAAAGGTATTGCAAAGCAAAACGGTTGGGAAAAGAACAGTAAATTAAGTAAACTTAATAAAAGAGATGTATATGTTGATTCAAAAACAAAAAATCTTTATGCTGTAGATACACAACATGGAAGATTTGAAGTACTTAATAAGAAGGGAAAACACCAGGGGGAAGTAGATTTCAATTTAAACTCAACAAAACCTGCGGACAAATCCGGGGGACATGATTTAATAATGGGTTAAGAAAGGATTCATTTATGAATGAATTAGTAAAAAAAACAATACAACATTTTTATGTGAATGGTGACGAAAATGAATATTTATCTAGGTGTGAAAACAGAGTTGAATTACCAAAAGAATTAACGGTATTTATTAATAATGCATGTATTCAAACAATACCTTTCTACAATGATGATATTTGGCCATCGGAAAAATTTATATTTAAATTTGTACCTTATAGAAAAGATAATTTACAAATAAACTATAATAGCACGGTATTAATTTCAAAATTGGCACCCGTATTTTACTTACAGCATGAATTTTCAGTTGACTGTCCTGATGATACGTCACTCATGTCTACTTTAGATGGAGATAGCACACAGGCCTATACGATTCAACAATTGGAATTCGAACAACAAGTCATTCAATCTTTAACATCGAACAATTATACACAACTATCCTCTGCGGAAGTAAATGAAGTTGTAATGGATCTTAAATTCCCAGAGGGTGTAACTTTCTTTGGCCCTCAGGTGACTGTAGAATATGCTATGTTTCATGATGTACTTGATCTATGTCCAGAATAATATACATTATTTCATAATATAGTAGACATATTAATTTCATACTATTGCCCTTACAAGGAGGAGTATATTTGGAGTTTAAAGCCAAATATACATTTTGTGTAAAAAGACAATAAAGCTATTAAATTTTAACATCTAAACCAAGCATAACCCCGTTCTAATTTTAGGACGGGGTTAAAATATATTTATTTCTGTAGTGCTTAAAAAAAGAATGTATTTTTTTAATAGCCTACATGCCTTAGTCACAGGGTTCTTGTTGTAGACCGCAAAGTAGTAAGTGAATAGGTTACCCAAAACTGTACCTTTTGATACGGTTATTTATATATTTTTTCTTATTTGTTTTTATTAACTAATGCTATCCTTTTCTGCTAAAATTTAATTAGACGTTTGATTAACTATCGAGCCATCCTTACCGTTTTGGTAAATGAGGCCAACATGAATTAAGAGGTGGGATTATGTCAGGACAGACATCAAGATATGGCTTTCGATTTCAGGATTTGTATTTATTGCGCCAGGTTTTTATGGACATTGCCGATAAAAAAAGAGATGAAATTACCGGAACGGCACATATGACGAAGAAATTCGGTGTTGAAGCTCGCACACCAGATACAGGGACAACTGATTGGGACATTCTTGTCATTGATGACGAAAAGCATAGGGTTTTAGAGGTGAAAAGCGGAGCTGTTGATCAAAAAGATCGTGTAAGTTTTTGGCTACGGATTCGTGAAGAAATTTTTCAAGCTAAACAAAAAGAAGACAATATCCACCCGGGGTTAGTCATAAATTCAGATAATTTACCTGTTGCTCTTCAAGCTTGGTCACATCTTAGCGAGCGAAACAGTTTTGATGATTATAACCAATGGACAGTCCCTCTTGAACCTCCAAAACGCGTTGCAACAGAGAAACAATTGATTGATGAGGCTCTTCATTGGATTTGTTCAGCGAAAGTTTCCGGGAAAAGAGAATTGGTAAGTAAAGTTTCCAAAGAAAAGGCTTTATCTGTGCTACTTCGTTTCAAGCTTTATCAAGTTTCCGGTAAAGATTTGGAACAGAAAATTGAATCGATGATTGAAAGGCTGACATTTATTACAGAGCCTTCTGTTTTGCGGCATCAGCTTGAAGGCTGGGTATCAAACTGTGCTACTAGCGAGGTTGACACTATTCATTTGTTTACTGTTACTCAAATGATTCGTGAAATAAAATTATTAGAGAAATTTTTAGAACAAGATTCTGAAGTCCTCCGTCTTGCCCAGTCACTAAAGAACTACTATAACCTTGGTTGTTTAAGCAGTTGGGAAGGTAAATTCACGAAAAAAGAAGGTCTGCAACGTAAATCATTAGAAGAAGTGCAGTACAGTATTTCTAAGATTGATTGGAACACACAACAACAGTCGATTGCTCTTTTAGCAGATGCTGGTTATGGAAAATCACAAACTTTATATGAACTTTATAAACAAATAAAACATACAGCCTCCACAAAGTTTGAGATTATCTCGCTAATGAGTGAAGATCTTGTTGGTTATCTATCAGAAGAGAAAAAATCTGCTCTTTTGAGCGCACTTCTTTTATTAGTAGATCTGGCTGTATTAAGCGAAAAAAGGCTGATGCTACTTGTCGATGGATTAGATCAAATTCCGAAACAAGAGCGAGCTATGCTATCTTCCCTTTTACATACAGCTAGCCAGCGACAGGGTTTTTTGGGTGTAGTCACATGTCGTAAGGTAGATTGGAATGAACAAGGAAAGCTTAAAGAAATTTTACAGACATGGCAGACGCAATCCTTAGCCGGGTGGTCAGAAACTGTTGTAAACTTGATATTAAATCAACACGGGATTAGTCGAGATGTTAGTAAGGGAATTAAAACACTTATTGGTATTCCACTTTATCTTGATATTTTTATTCGTGTGTTTGCAAGCACTACTATAACAGAGGGATATGTGCAAACAAGGCACGGGTTATTAAATGCTTATTGGGAATATGTTGTCCTTAATGAACAACGGGTACAGAGATGGAAAGCTCTTAAAGAAGCTTGCGAGCAAATTTCGAAAAAAAATTATTGGATTCCCTCTGGGCAAATTGATGATGGAATTCTGGAGTCATTAGTATCATCGGGGGTAATTACACGAGTAAATACCCGGGCGCGTTATGATTTCCGCCATCCTCTGTTAAGAGACTTTGCTATGGCCCAATGGATTCTAGAAGAAAGTGAAGAAAACCCAAAAATTATTGATTCAAACATAGATGCGATTCAATCTTCAGTGATTATTCGGTTTGGAGCTCAAAGGGCCTTATTAGAAGCAATTTCTGACGTAAATGAATTCTCCTATACTACCGGCTGCACAATTGAAGATTACGTTTTCCATGCAAATGATCTTGAAAAAGAACAAATTGCCCGGATTCTTGGAGGACTTTACCCTAACCAAGCAATGAATATCGCGGCATGGGATAAAAAACCTAAACCCATTTTCGTTGATTCACTAATTCGTTCAGCTCAATATCATTTGAACATTGACTGGGCAGCTGTATTTTCATCTTGGCCTCCATCAAAAATTTGGGTGGAACAACAAAAGTGGATAGGTGAAACTACACTACAACGGCTTGCCGATTATCTTGTCGTGATAGCAAATAATCAAAAAAGTTATATAAGAGAAGGTACGAAACATAACGAATTAATAGGAAATATCATTTTGGAATGGACAAAGGCAGTGAAATTTCAACCAGAATTGAGAAAAAATGATTCCTGGCTGATGATGAACATCATTCCTTCTATAAGTAGATGGGCAAATCTTGAACAATCAATTGCCTGGCTACTTGAAGAAATACCTAATAGCACCTGGCGGACAAGGCATACAGCTCTTGAATCTTTGGTTTTACTTGCGGATCGAGTTCAAACTGAAAAAAAAGACTATTCCACAGTTTTGGGAGAAATGTATTGTAGTTTAATAGGCTTAACTCGCAATGGACATTTTCCTAGTTTGGATAAAACAATTGCGTCTGATAATATGCTACAGCATTATGTCATTGATTGGTCCTTATTAGGAACCCATAGTATCAAGGCTCCTCCCTTGATTGACCAAATGCCAGGTACCTTTTTTCCCATAATCCTGGATTTTCTTTTAGCTATGCAATTGAACGAGGAATATATTGCTTCTTATCGTCAAGGCTTAGATGTGGAGACCGAATCAGGCAAAAAGCTCATGGACGATCAAGCCGGTTATTATTATTGGAACGGCTTCTATGAGAATGCTATGGAAGTTAAGCTGTTGAAAGGGGTTCATCACCGTTTAAAAATTTGGTTGGCAAAAAATCCTGAATTGTTAACAAACCAGATTATAACGTTCGTGTTAAATTCTCCGCTGGCTAGTATTCGAATCTTATTAATACAGATTTTTTTGGAGGAGAAAAATGGTGATAAACTTCTCTCAGTTATAAAAGAAATCATTCTTGATGAAAGAATTTATCATGTAAGGGGAAACCATTATTGGTTAGCTCGTACGTTACAAGCTGTGTGGGACTTTGTCAAAGAAGAAGAACGAGTACAGATTTATAGCATTTTGCTCAAGGTGTCTCAATCTACTGACGTAAATGGAGTGTATGTTACAGGGATCCTTTTGTCCTATATACCTTCCAGTGATTGTGAAGAGTTACAATCTATCTTGAAGACCTTTCACGAACAGGGCTATTCTATCAAACTTAGTGACCCAAGATTACAGATTGGTAAGGCTAGTTGGAAGGATGTAACTTCAAATGACAATAAACGCTACATCTTAAGGAGAGTTGGAGAGTGGGAAAATCCTATCGATAAAGAGTTAATGGTTAATTTTTATCAGCGGATGAATGAACTCGAACATCCAAATGATTCTCCTTCAGTGACCAATGTAAATAATGCCATCGTTGTGCTGGAACAAGCGTTACCAGGCATGTCTGGATCACTGAATCAGTTAGAAAATAATCCATGGCCAATTAGGCAGCTGCAGCAGTTGTTAAAAAGTTATAAAGAAATTCGTAAATCCGAAGCTCATTGTACAGAATTACTGCCTATTCGAAGTGAAACCATCACCACTATTGCAAAAATTGCCATGGAATTATTGCAGAACAGCACTTTACCAGAGGCGCCCGCAGACTTTGCAAAGGGACAAAGCATGATGATCCCAGGAGATACTTGGACACAAAGTTTGCTTTTACTTGATGAGGTGATGACGGAAGACACTATCCGCAATAGGGATGATTTATTCAATATTGCCTATGCTGAAATGCAAAAAGTCTTTAGCCAAGCTCTCCCATATCAACAATGCCTTTGTATATTAGGATTTCGCGAGTGGCATTGGTTTCGAACAGACAAGCAGAGAGTAGAGTTATTAGAAAAACTCATTCTAGGAGATAATACAACGGGGAATGCCCTCAGCTGGGGCATTAGCCTTTTAAAGTATTTTTCAGACTCCCAATTAGACCATGTGATAAGAATGCTACTAAGCAAAAAGTCGATTCCTTTTACTGATGAATTTCTAAATCAATTAGGCCAATTTGTCGGCTATCGGGCAATGTGGACCAATCATAAAAATGAACGATTATTAGCTAGGACACTGATTGATGATATTACATTCAAACTTTCGAAATTTCCATTACTCGATGATGAAAAGAATCAAGTCGATTTCTTAACCGGAATCGTATTCGGTTTGAAAGAAGGGGCCTGTATTTCTGTTAGCAATCATCAACTTGCATATGAATATGGAAATTGGCTGCTTCATATTTGGGAAATGGTCAAGGAAAAGGAACATAATCAGGATAAAGATTTAATGCTTTTTTCTATGCATTGGATAGTAAACCCTGAAAAAGGAATGAGTATGGGCGATCTATCAATTTGGTGGCAGTCAATTTATCCAATGATAAAAAGAGTGATGATTGAAGGCTCACGCCGAGAAGTTAATACTGTAATCTTTGCTATAAGTAGAAACAAGCTTGAAATGATTCAATCAAAAGATCCTGTTGAACTGATTGATTTGTTTACTCAAAGAATCCTTTCCACCCCGGACGAATTGGATGTCACAGACCCTCAAAAACATGAATGGAATTCATGGAGAAAAATTGCTGATTATGCAGCCCAAGTTATTCAACACATTGCAACTAGGTCGGAATTGAAGAGAGCTGAAAAAGAACAATGCTACGTTCTTCTTAATAATTTGGCCAGCCAGCCAATTCGCTCAGCGGAAGCGGAAAGAATAATCATTCGTTTGCAGATTGACATAGGGTAAACCGACAAGCTGTGTTGGTACTTTGATTACGTTACAGCGGGCTGTTACTCTTATATTCGCAATTGGTATGGTACCAATATTGAGCTTCATAGTATTCACTATAAAAATCGTTGGCTTTTTTGCGGAAGATATTTTTAAAAGTAACAAAAGAAAAAAATCCATTTCCTTATAAGTAGAAGATTCATAGTCTAAGAAATAAAAATGGAAGGAATTGCGATGAACAAAGAAAAAAGCATCCGTTATGGATGCTTTTTTCTAAAAATTTATAGCTACAAGTTCTTCTTAACGATTTTGCTAACTATTTTTTCATAGTAGCCCCCATAGCTTCCGTACGTCTAATAATATAGTTAGATTCAAATAGGTATCTATATAACTCTTCAAAATGAATGTAAGTTTCACACCAGAATCTCATATAATTCTTAATTTGAATAATTAAGTTTACTATATCTTCATTTAATCATTAGTATATATATTTCCTTAAATTTAAAAATTTGGCCATTGTCTAATCTCTTCATAATCTACCTTAGTAACAACTTCATATGTTCTTCCAGCACTACCTGGTTTAATAACGACCATACCCATATATGGGATTCCTCCAAAAGCACTATGAGCAATAAAAACTTTATTTTTACCTTGTAAAGGTAGTGTTTGAAAAAGCTTAATCAAATTATCTTTTATTGTTTGTTCTTCAGTTGTTGATACATCGCGTTCTAAATAGTCGATTCTACCTAAATCATTATTTATCTGTATATTTTGTGCATCAAAAGCGATTTCACCAGTTTCTCGAGTACGACAGTATGGACTTGTCAGAACAGGGAACTCAATAGGTAGTTTTTGTGTTTTGACTATTTCACCAACTATTTCTGCCTGTCTTCTTCCATTTGCATTTAAGTTCCTTTGAGTTTCACATTTTGTTAAATCCACATTGGATTCATGGGTATCTTCTGTTTCACCATGTCTTAAATAAAGGATATAACCTCCTTCCATAATTTGTTCAAATAGAGTTTCATTTGAATTTGTACTCATATATGTAATCACCTCTCTAAAATTTGCAAATATATATTTAACTTGGTTATTTAGTCTATTTTTCATACTGGTAAAACCTTGAAATATTAATAGTCATTTTGTTTTGTTTATTAGATTATCACAATATAAGTATTTTAAAAATGACTTTTAAAATACCTATGTATAAGGAATAAAATATATCTTTTGCGAAACAATAGAAATTGAATTTAATATTTTATTGAAAAGGAGTGTAATAATCTTGTCACAATTTTTAGATGCCCATGCGAGAGAGAATGGCACAAAATTTTTAGTCTATGCTCAAAATAAAAAGTTAAAAGGATTTGAACAACCCGAGGCTATCTTTATTAATCTCCCACCTGGTACAATTCAGCCAGGTCCAGAGGATGAGAAGATGTATGTAGTTGATGCTAAAGATAAATCAGAATATAAATTTGTAGGAGAAGGGCCACCATATCACGGACCTCGATTTCCAGCTGTTAAACCAGATCAAGAAGGTCATTTTGATTATGTTAAGCCTGATGAACGTGCCTTTTCTTCTACAGTTATGTATGCAACTGTAAGACGCGTTTTAGATATATGGGAAGATTATTTTGGTCATGAAATTGAATGGTTCTTTCATGCAGAATTCCCTAAGCTAGAACTGATTCCAAGAGTAGAATGGGATAATGCTCAATCAGGTAACGGATTTCTTGAATTTGGATTTGGCCGTAATGCAGATCGAACTATTGACCACAGTAATCCGTATTGTGAAAATTTCGATGTTCTGGCTCATGAAATGGGTCATACGATAAAAAACTCTATAATTGGTTGGCCACATAGAAATCAAGATACTAAAGAATATCATGGGCATCATGAAGCTTTTGGTGATTTAATTGCAATTGTTTCTGTTTTGCACTTCGATTCAGTAATTAATCATATACTTAAAAATACGAAAGGTAACCTGTTCAGTGTTAATGAACTTTCGCGTATGGGTGAGTTGAGTGAGTCACGTGAAATTCGCCAGGCGTTTAATGATATGAAAATGTCAGATGTTCAAGGTGAAGAAGAGGAGCACCTTTTATCTGAGCCATTTACTGGGGGAGCATTTGATATACTAGTACAGGTTTTTCAAATTCATTTAATTGAGAAAGGCCTTATTACCAAGGAACTAGGAGAAAAAGCTTATAAAACTCATGATCGTCATACATCAGAGGATGAAAGAAATAATATACACAAAGAATTCGAAGAACGTTATCAAGGTAATGAAGATGCTTTTAAAAAAGCATTACTTGATGCTCGTGACTATTTTGGAAAATTGATGGCCAAGGCTTGGAGCAATACTTCTCCAAATCACTTGACTTATGGAAAAGTTTTAAATCACATAGTTGAAGCTGATCAAGAATTAAATCAAGGTGAATATAAGCAAGCTATTTTAGATTGTTTCGATTGGAGAGAGATTCTTCCAGAAGCTGAAGGCCACCGAATGCTCCTTAAAACACATATAGTAGATGAATTAGAGAGATAGTCCTTTACTATCTAGTTACTGAAGTTCACTCTAAAATAAACAAACCAGTTGTTACATCTAAAAGTGCTCCTAATATCTAGGGGCACTTTTTTGGAAACTTTACTTTTTAGTTGCTTACGAACTACCTTATCATAAACACTTCGCCTTACTACCAAGCTAACGTCAATTCTCTCAATTTCTTCAATCTCTTTATTTTTAAAATAAATTCTGTTGCAAAGTTTAAAAAAAGTATAAACAGGTTATTAAATAAGAAGAAATATGCTAGTAATTGTAGAAGGAATAGATGGTCTCACAACCTTTTATTGTATGTGGAGCATGACAAGAATTTAGAAATATTAATCGAAGTTTAGAAGTGTAAAGATAATGCTTTTCAAATTATATAAATTGAGTAGTATAAAGAATGTAGATTAAAAACCTACATTCTTTTTGACTTAGTATATAAATTTTCACTAATAAATAACTTGTAAGATAACAAGTACATCAGAAGCATGGATGGTTTTAATTGTTAGAACTTGTCAATAATATGTTTTGACTAAAGAACAAATATTAATGAGTAAACTTGTATTGAGCTGTTTGTATTAAAGAGTAGCTTTTTTTATTTCCATTAATTTAGATCTTAAATTTTCATCGTGTGCATATAAATAAAGACCTTTTATCCCTCGTTTTAGCAAGATATTAAGCGCATTTAAAATGATTTCTTCTTTTATTTTTGCAGCATTAGAGTGATTTCCTAATCCTTTAAATGCTTCGGTATCTTTATAACTATCACTTAATATTACTAGCTTATTATTTTTTTCATCATAAGAGATAGATGGTCCCAATATTACACCCACATAGTTTAAGTCAAATCCTTGTACTGTATAAATTGAACCTACCTCATCAACTGAACTTCCATGTGGAGAAGTGTTCTCTCGTTGCGCCCATGTTGTAGAAGAATCGGTAAGGTTCCATGGTAGGTCTAAGTCACCAGTTGTAACATGATACTTTCCGCCATCTTTTTTATGTTCAAAATCAAATGTGGAAACAACTCTAGAAAGTCCCCATTTAGTATTTTGTTGTTGTATTTTTTTATGCATATCAGAAGCATGTTCAAAGATATCAAAATCATAAGTCTTAGGGACTTTTGGCATAGGCGTAATTTTCTTTTGAACTAAATTATCTAACCATGAAACTAATTCATCGCCAGCATGCATTCGCATTTGAGTAGAAAGTTTATATCTTTTAGGCTTATATTTTGATAGGACAGCGTTTAAAGTTTTAGCATCCCAATATGCCTTATTGCGGGTTACTTGCTTAGAATCAAAGATAATAATAGTCACCTTAGCTCTTTTAATAATATCTTCTAGATGGTTATGACCAAGATATGAATTATAAGAATCGGAGCTTGAAAGTAGTAGATGGGCTTCATCTACAAATACAATATCAGCTGGTGTAGTCTCTATATCTAATGGCATTTGATTAATAAAAGAAGTAGGTTTTAATATCTTATTCTTCTGCATAATTTTCACATTAGAAGCTATGCTATGGAACGTTTTTAACGCTTCATTATGGTTAATCAAAATATAACTGGAAGTATCATATAAATGTGAGTTTTTGTCTTTAGACATCTCTAACGTTTTATAATAAAGAGAACTTAAAACGACACTTTTACCAACCCCAGCACTGCCTTCAATGAAAATTACTTTATGTTCTGTTTTGTTTTGCGTATTCATTTTATAGAATTGCTCTTCTAATTCATATACAACATCTTGGTATAATTCAAACTGTTCAGATGTAAGTTGTTTAAACGGAGATAGTTTGAAAATATCATTATTCTCAATTAAAAATAGATCCTTATTAACAATCTGTTCAGTATCTTTCAAGGTTTTCCAGATTTCTTCAAAAACTTCATCATTATAAAAGCTTTTTTCATAGTAGTTATGCACAACTGAAGATACAGTTTGACTCACATTTCTTAATGTGTAACGTTCATCACCTAAGAAATAATTAATTAACTTTGTTTCCAAATTATATGTAGCAGATTGATTAAATTTTTCATGTTTAATCATTGTTACGTGCTTAAAATCATGTCTGTTTTTAGCATTAGAAGTATTATTCCTATTTAGTCTATGGTTGTGTAATCTATTAAAAGCATTTACTGTTTCACCAATATAAGCTTCCTTCTCCTTATGTAGGATATAAATAATAGGGTAGTCATTAAAAGCATTATAATCCGTTTTAATTTTATCAATTTCTTCTTTTGTGAAAGGGATAGTTTTAATAGTTAATCCTTCCATGCATATACCTCCTATTTTTAGATACCAATGTCTTAGATTCAAAGTGGAAAACATTACTGCTAAATCTTGCTTAAATAAAATGGCTTTGAAATACTTAGAAAAAGGTTTAAAGGCTTTAAAAATTGCAGAATTTCACTTTAATTGTATAATTTAAAAAATAAATATACAACTTATGTATTATTTATTGGTACAATATAAAATGGCATCTATATGAAGTAATTGATATCTTTGGATATTATGTTGATATAAGAAATATAACTGTTTAATAGAAAATATATGGATTAAACCTTAATTGAGCTGAAGAAAAATTCTAATTCAGATTCTAATTATGGGAGTTAATTACCATGTGAAATTCCAAAGTATGTATTAATTTGTAAAAAATTATCTATTTTAGATTGAAGGTTTAGTATAATAATACTAATGTTTTTTATTTGGGGGTTTGTACAAATTGTTTATTGAAGGAATGGTTGAATATCGGCCAGGCATTGATGCGGAGCGTTACGTTTGGAAAAAAGTAAAATCAGCATTCATTGAACGTGAAAGTTTTGGCTTTTTACATTTTCCGATGTTCAAGGAAAATCATGCTAGTAAAAGAGAAATAGATATCTTATTAGTTGATCGTGACATTGGTGTAACTGTAATTGAAGTAAAAGGAATAAATATAAAACAAATTCAGGGAATACAAGGTCATATATGGCACTTTACCAAAGATTATTATGCATCTAAAGGTGAGCCTTTTAACCAAGCGGAGCAACAATTAAATATGTTGTGTGATGATATTGAAAAAAAGGACAGTCTAAATCGAGCGTTTTCTAAGCGTGCGGTAGTAGCCTTACCATATATTACGAGTGAACAGTGGATAGAGCGTGGTTTTAACCAATTGTTAAATACTCCTTTTATATTGTTTAAAGATGACTTTGAACAAGGGACTTGGATTCAAAAACTTGAGCGTATGAATATATATAAAGCAAGATTGAATTTACAGGATTCTCATTGGGATGCATTAAAAAAACATTTTTATATTAGAAATTTGGCAAGGGAAAAAACAGATGAAATAAAAAGCGAAAAACAAAAACGATTTTCTAATTTATATGTTTTTACTAGTGAGGAGCAATTTCACAAAGAGAAAGAGGAAATTGAAAAGTTATTAAAGGAAGGCTTAAAAATCTATATCTTTAGTACGTTTTCTATTTCTAAGAATTGGCTTACATTGCAAAAGGAATTTTGTGATGAATTTCAACTTCAAGTTTTTCAAACTAAAGAGACACTCCTTTCAGTGGATACAAGAATTATCCAAGACGGAGAGGTAGAGGCATCCTTCTTAAAGAATATGTTGTCTCCGGCGTTCCCAGAGTTTAATTTGGGTCAGTATATAGCAGTTCATACGCCGCATACTGATAACTTAATGATTACGGCAGGTGCGGGGACAGGAAAAACATACGTTATGATTGATCGTATTTTTTATCTGTTAGAAAAGGTTGGTATTACACTGAAAGACATCATAATGGTTACTTTTACAAATGCGTCTACTAATGAAATGAAGGAGCGTTTGCAAAAGAAATTATTAAGCATGTTTAAATTGACAGGGAAAACAAAATACCTTTACTTTGCTGAAGAAGTAAAAAATATACAAATTAGCACAATTCATGCGTTTTCTAAATCTATTTTAACTCAATTAGCACATGAAATTGGTTTTGGTAGAAACTTAAAGGTAAGAAGTTTTATTAAAACGAAGAGTGACATCCTTGAAAAGCTTGCTAACGAGTTTTTCCAAAAACATTCTGCGAAAGTTCTAGTCGATTTAAATTTAAAATTTTATGAAGTTATAAATATGATGAAGAGTTTCTGGGATGAAATGGAGAAGAAGGGTTTAACTAGACGAGAAATTGAATCAATTGATTGGGGTACGGTAGTAACAGAAGAGCATCAAATTCTTAAGAATCTTTTTCAATATGTATTCAAGCAATGTGAAGGTGTATTAGAAGCACAAAAAAAGAAAGAAAATGCGATTGATACAGGGGATATGGTTCGAAAACTAAAGTTATTTACACAGGGGGATACACTCAAACAGCTTCAAACTGATAAATATCTATTTGTCGATGAATTTCAAGATAGTGATAATACACAAATTGAACTAGTTGCTAGTCTACAAAATCAATTAACATATCACCTTTTTGTAGTTGGAGATATTAAGCAATCGATTTATCGTTTCCGTGGTGCAGATTACACGTCCTTTAAAAGATTAGCAGAAAGGGTAAATTCATCATTTACGCCTGTTGCTTTAAATCAAAACTATCGAACAACTAGCAGTTTATTAGAAAAGCTAGATAAGGTATTTTCTGTTTGGGGACAGAAGTGCTGGGGGCCAAAAGGTAAAGAGTGTTTACTTCCTTATACGGAGGATGACCGTTTGAGGGGGATGAAGATTACTGAACCAACAATAGGGGAATTCCTTTATCCTAATACAAATAAAGATAATGTAGAAGAAGAAACAGTTCGTCAAATTTTCGAATCTGTGGATATAGTTAAGCAGTTATCAGATGATGAAAATAAAAGAATAGCCCTTGTGGTACGCACGAATAAACAAGCTCTTGAAGTACGAGAGTGGTGTGAAAAAGCAGGAATAGGAACTGTACAAAATTTAGATGGTACGTTTTATCAATCAGATGCAGTCATACATTTTAAAATGATGTTAGATGCTCTGTTGTATCCAGGTGAGGCAAAGCATGTCGTTAATTTTCTACAATCACCTTATTTTAGATATGCAATTCCAACTAAACTACTTATTCCCTTAAAAGGTGATAGTGAGAAGATTATAAAGTTTTTACAATTGCATATGGGAAATGACTTTACGCAGTATCTCGATGAGTTAAAAAGATTACCTGTTATGGCTGTTATACAGAAGATTATCTCTGAAAAGGGATTACTACAACATATTTCATCCTATTATGAAGTGAAGTATGGAGATGATCCAGACATAGATGAGTCTATAAAACAACTAGAGATTGAGATAGCTGTAAAACAGTATGAGAAAAATTTATATCATTTAATGAACATCATTCAAAAGCAGTTTGATTCCATGAGTGGTACGCTTTGGAACATACATGAATGGTTAACCTTACAAATTCGCGTAAATCGTAATGAAAATGAACCAATGATTGAAACGAAATTAGGAGTTGTAGAAATTACGACCGTTCATCGCTCGAAAGGCCTAGAGTACCATACTGTTATTATGCCTAAACTGAATCACTCATTTAGTAATAAACAAGCCTCTTTTTACATACAAGATGAAAAAGAGATGGGTGACGATAAACGGACTGTTGGTTGGAAAGCTAAAGATATTAAAAATAATTATTTTGCTACACTACAAAATTATGAAAGCTTTGAGGTAGAAAGAGAAGAGACTCGATTGTTGTATGTAGCGATGACCCGTGCGAAAAAGAGGCTGATCTTAATGATGCCTGAAAAAATAAGTGAAAATACATGGGGTAATTTACTAGGACGAGCTTTTAATGAGGTGAATCATGAACGTTGATGTATATACATATGATGATCCGAAGCGTTGGAGAAATCATTCAAAATATAACAAGATAAAAAATGCTATTCATATATGTGCTACAAAAAATATGAAGGACGGTATTGTAGAGGCTTATCAAAACAAAGAAGAACGAGAGTTTTGTTATGTGTTTACAATTCGCGAAATTATTGATGAATTATTAACAAGATGGAACTTGCCCGAAGAGCAGTTAAAGCAATATTTAAAGCTTTCTCGGGTTATCAATGAGCTTAACACGGAGAATGCAGAATTAAAAAATGCATTTAAAAATAATCGTCCTGATCTTCTTGAAACGATTCGCTTTCTGACGTATACCGGGGTGAAACCCATTGATTTAACTACAATAAATCTAGAGAATAATGAGCTAACAGAAAAGGAAAGGCTCTTTCAACAAATCTGGTTTGAAGTAGAGGAAAAAGATACTACCTATAAAAATATTCGAAATAAGCTTCGCAAGGGATGGGAAATAGAAGAAATCAAAGAGAAAATCAACAAGCTTTTAGAGAAAACTCAAAGACCAGCCCTAGATGTTGGGATGAATCAGCTTGTCTTACATGGATTTTACTTCATTACGCCTGAGCAGCAGGTTTTTCTACAAGCTCTCAGGAAGGCAGGCTTTTCTATTACATTCTTTAATTTTTATGATCAGCGTTTTCCAGCAACCTTTGATTTTATAAAAGGCTTTATTTCTAAAGAATATCAGTGGACTGATAATTGGCAAATTGAAAGTAATCGAGAAAACAAGGAAGAGTCCCTCGGCACTGAATTTTTGAGTGCATTTGAAGGAGAGAATGCACCGGGGGGAACCCTTAAAAAAGAAGTTATTCGTTATAATTCCTTTTTTGATTTTTTAAATGATGTAATTGTTCCTAATTATCCAATTGGTGAGACAGAGAATTATGAGGAT
Organism: Bacillus sp. EB106-02-03-XG38; assembly: GCF_058792175.1. Classification (NCBI taxonomy): domain Bacteria; kingdom Bacillati; phylum Bacillota; class Bacilli; order Caryophanales; family Bacillaceae; genus Bacillus; species Bacillus sp. EB106-02-03-XG38. The sequence continues at coordinate 329,321 of NZ_JBYTED010000005.1, read as the reverse complement.
AAAAACAAGGATAAAGCACAAATTATTGCAACTAATGCTGATATGCTGAATGAGATCCTTGTTCAATATTATCCTAATAAATTTGCGGAAAGCAGAAACTTTTTACAATATCCGATTGGTCAATTCATTAGTAAAATCCATCAGATGATTGATGATAATACATTGATTTTAAATGAAGATATTTTAATTTCAGCGTTTTCATCAGGTTGGTTATATAATCCTATCACGAAGAAAAACGCTAGAGATTACACATACTTGCTAAAGCAACTGTTACCGTTCTTCGGTAATTGCCGTACAATTCATGGGGATTGGTTACCGAGGTTTTCTGATTTAATGAAGCATTACAAAGAAATATTACCAGCCTTTGAAGGGCCAGATGATGATAGGGTTGTAACGAGTGTGCGTAGTCCCTTTTCTAAATTTGCTCATTTTTCACTAAGCAAGAAGCAAGTTGAAGAAGTTCACTATTTTGTGGAGCAACTCGTTTTTATTGCCGAAGAATTGTTCGATATAGAAGCAAAGGAAGCCTCCATAAGTGAGCATTTTGATAAATTATTAGAGATATTAGATAAACATAATCCAATTCAGCATTCTAAATTACTTCAAGATGAAACGGATATTATTCATTCATTAAATGAAAAATTAAAGAAAATTCAGGATGATAATTTCTTTCTATATGATGATGTTGGGGAAGCTATCAATGTTTATTTGAGTGGGAAATTATCAAACACAGATGAATCCTTTATAAAACCGTTTATTGAGGTTGATGGGGAAGCTTTTAAACCAAATATTAATACCTTTTATCTAACAGGGCTAGATGAAAAAGGTCTACCTCTTGATGAATTCAGTACACCATGGCCATTACAGGAGGTTACGTTTGAAAAACTCTCCATTCGTCATGAAGTACTTGAATTACATACATTGAGAAACCAATCTATCAAGCAGATCTCAAGGTATTTACTATTTATTGCTTTGGAATTCTTATTAGATAAAAATACTGAACTGTCTTGGATGCAAAACTTTTTAGATAAGGAAGATCTGCAACCTGCTGTGTATGTCCATCAACTAGGATTAAAAGTAATAGATTATAAGGAGAAGGCAAATCACCTTGTAGTGAAAACACGTCCTAATTCAGTTGATTTTAAAGACATAGCGGTAGATATAAATGATGAGGATTTAACAGAACTAACATTTACAGATTTTCTAATAGAATATAACCAATGTAAAAGGAGATTTTACTTTAGTTATATCCTAGGTCATTCACCTGTTTTTAATGATGAATTTATTCATCAATTTATGTTTACGGAATTAATTCGATTGGTCAAGCGTAGTACCACTTTAACGGATGAAAAGGTTATTAAAACGGTAAGCGAATTATTCCCTCACTGGACGAACTATAAAAAAGAAGTAATGGCCGAAACGTTTATAAAAATTGCGAGGCAAGATGAAGAGCGAGAGCAAGTTAGTGGAAATATTAGTATCAGTAAAACAAGGAAGAATTTTCAGCTTCCAGGTCTTACAAATGCTAAAAGAAATGAATGGATAGAAGAAACTGTTAAGAATAAGCCTTCCTTGTTGATTGATATGAAGGAAGATGTAATGAATGAGAATATATTCCATGCTAAACCAGGAGAGAATTGTCGTTACTGCCCCCATTTAGATATTTGTAGTGAAGGACGACATCTCATTGGTTAGGAGGGAACAGGATGAATAATATTTGGAGGCAAATAGCTACTAACTGGAGAACATTTGAAAACGATAGTGATTCAGAAGTTTTGATAGAAGAACTAACAAATGATGCATTAAATATGGTTTTAGTAGAAGACTCCTTTAAAAGTGCATTGGAATATTTAGATGAAGAAGAAAATGATGATGACGATGATTGGCCGTAATATGATAAGTGAGGTGTAGGAGAAGGGGAGAAACTCCCCTTTGTATGTGTATGGAAAATAAACTCGAGAGTACTGAAATAACATTAACTAAGCAACAACAGGATATAGTTGATTACACAGGGAATGAAATTTTGATTAGAGGTATTGCTGGTAGTGGAAAGACGCTTGTTTTATTAAAAAAAGCGAAGCAAACAGCACTGAAATATCCGAATGAGAAGGTTGTAATATTCACTTATGCAGGATCGCTTTCTAATGCAACTAAATTTTTAATTGAGAAGTACAACCTTCCTAACTTAGAAGTGAAAACATTCCATTCATGGGCGTTTGGTGCATATTGTAAGGTCATGAAAAAGAAACCTATTATTACACAAAAGTATAAACAGGAAGAATTTTTAAAAGAGGCTATAAAAGGCTTAGCAAGTCTTGACCACCGCTTTGTAAAAAATGACGATTATTTCGATTTCCTAAAGGATGAAATACAATGGATTAAAGGAAAAAACATCACTACTTTAAGTGATTATTTGAAAGCAGATCGAAGAGGGCGCGGTACCAATACACGTGTTACTATGAATGATCGTGAGATAATTTATCAAGTCTTTGATCAATATAATAAGAAGAAAAACTATTTACTTGATTTTGATGATTTAGCTGTTGTTCTCATGAAGAATCCAGCTATATTTCCCGATTCCATTAAATATGATCACATTTTTATTGACGAGGCTCAAGATTTACAACAGGTTCAACTACAAGCGTTAAAGCAGATTGCTAGAAAATCATTTATTGTTGCTGCAGACAAGGGACAAAAAATCTATAAAACATCCTTTACATGGAAAGAGATTGGTCTAAATGTCACGGGTAATCGTACGAAAATATTAAAGGAATCCTACCGTTCGACAAAACAAATTATTCAGCTAGCAGCAAGTCTTCAACAAAATGATATGATTATTCATGATGAGGAATACGTAATTCCAAATTTACCGGAGAGGGAAGGTCCTATCCCATATTTAATGAATTGTAAAAATGCTGAATCACAAGATAGAGAAGTTATTAAATCAGTAAAACAAATTATTGAACAAGCACCAAATTGTACAATTGGTATTTTATATCGTGAAGGGTCTTCAAGAAACTCAGCAAAATTTAGAATGCAACGTGCATTAAACGATGCTGGTATTCCATCAGAAGATATTAGGGAGAAGGGAAATCCACATACTCCTGGAGTAAAACTTTGTACCTTCCACTCAGCAAAAGGTCTAGAGTTTGATTTTGTATATATTATTGATTTAATTGAACCTACTAGAATACCAGATGAGGATAAAGAAGAGAATTATTGGGAAATTGAAAGACGCTTGCTGTATGTTTCTATTACGCGTGCTTGTAGGCATTTACAACTATTTACTTATGGTGACACGTTAAGGTTGGTTAAGGAACTAGATTCTGAGTTTTATAAGAGTTTCACTTTATAGAATTTTAATAAAAAAGATTTTATAAAAAGGATAGAAATATTCTATCCTTTTTATTTTTAGATGAAAAATGATATTCTTGTTTATTTAAAAAACTTGTGTATTCTATAGGGAAAGTAGGGAAGTTATGTCTGTTGAAAAGGTCGGTCCTCAAGGTTATGAGTATCAATATCTTGTATCAGTTTTTATGGCGTTGAAATTCATACGTAAAGATAACATGGAGATTTTTATTGAAAGTGAAAATGGTGAGGATTTACAAATTAAGTTTAATGAAAATGAAAAAACATATATTATTGATGTTCAGGTAAAAAAGAGAGAGAAACAAATAGATTTAGTGGAATTCTCTAAATGGATTAGTCATTTTGAAAATCGGAGTAATAATACAAACCTATTTACAAAATTACATTCTGAAGAAACCAGATTTGCATTATACGTAACAAATTCAAGATGTAAAGATGAAGTGAGTCCTTTTATTGCTACTAATACTCACATTAATAGTTCACTTCAAGTGGGTATTAGTGATGAGCTTATTAATAAGATAAAGATTCATACTTTAAGTTACTATGACCAATCAACAAGTTTAAGTATGAAGCGTTATAATTTCTTAAAAGATTTTTTTGTGAAAGTTACAAACAATCAATTAAGGAAAATCTTGAAAAAGAATAAAGTTTGGGATCTACATGATTACGATATTGTACGTGAGAAAATATCTATGTTATTAAATCGAGATTTTTTTGTACCACAAAGTAAAGTAGAAGAAACCATTTTAAAACTTATCGAACTAATAAAATTTGGTCGAGATAGCCAAAATTCAATAAGCCCTAATATTGTTGAACTACTTACAAAATATAAAGGAACAAGAATATTTGATTATGATGCACATCTAATAAATAGAATAGAAAAAGTAGAATGCCAACAAATGTTATCATCAAACCATGTACTTTTATTGACGGGGGTATCATTTTGCGGAAAAACTTATTTAGCTAAAGAAATTGCCCAAGAATACCAAGATAAAGGATTTACAATTAAAGTTACCAATGAGTTACGTGGTGATAACGGAGGTCTATCATTCTTAAATCATATTAATCATGAAGATAGACTATTAGTATTAGAAGACCCGTTTGGAGGGGTTATTACAAGTGAAAAAGCTTTAGAAATCACTGCCGATGTACAAAAATTAATAGAAGATAGTGATTCACATAAAAAGATAATAATTACTACAAGAAAAGATATTTTATTGGATGCTATGAGTAATGAATCATTAAATGAATGTAGAATAGGGGGGAACTCATGGTTTGATTTATCCGTAGACAATGAAAACTTAGAAAAAGAAATATGGTATGAATATTTTGGAGAATCAATTAATTCTACTGAACTATTTAATGAAATTCGTGAATGGTTAAACAAAAATGAAAAAAATGGGAGTTTACAACCTGGACAAATAGTACACTTGTATAAATCTCAAGGTGATATTAAGGAATTGCAAAAAATCGATACTGTATCAATTATAAAGATGGCGAGAGTGGATTCTAACCAATTAGCTAATAAAATTGAACAAAGAGGTATTGTTTGTAAAAAACTATATATCGCTTTAGGGCTAAGTTGCAATACTTATAGACCTATACATTTGGATCACCTATCCTTCATTTTAAGCAATGTAGAAGAGTCTCCTAGTATAGCATATGAGTCAGATATTGATTTTTCAATACAGTATTCATTCTTTGAGGAAAGTGAAGAAGTACACTATCCAACTTATAGTGAAAATAATAAAATTGAGGAAAATTATATAGTAGAACTAAGGTATCTTCATAGGCATGGTTATATAAAGATTGATAATATAATGAAAACAGTTATTTTTACACATCCTATTTATCATTTTGCAAGTAAAATATTATTTGAAGAAAATGTAAAAGATTTATTTGATTCAGATCAAGTACTAAAAATAGTAAATAGGAGTTTGGGGGCCCTTTCTAAATCTGTGAATATTTGCACACTGATGATGTTAGAGTCATTTTATGAGAAGACTGAAGACCCTGTTATCAAACAAATAATGTTAAAAAGCTTGCATTCTATTTATCCCTCTGTTAGAGATAGAGTAATAATTTTCTTTGATAGCAGAATTGACAAGTTAAATAAAGTAGAAGCAGAAGATTTTATAAATTTTATAGAATATCTAAAAATAATAAATAATGATGTTATATTATGGGAGAATGGGGACCCTTACTTCAGTTCTTTAAATAAAAGAAGATTTTCTAGTAGTGAAGTTGATAGTGAAAATAAGGAATCTTTAGATGAAATCCAAGGGAAAATAAAGAATGATGAGAATTTGTCTTCAGAGGAAATGTGGAAAATTTTAAATTCTAGTGTAATTATCAATAAAAAAAGAAATTCCCTTAATATACTCATTCAATGTTTAAAATGCGATGAGGTATTTATTCGAGAAAAGGCCATTTTTCATTTATTCCAAGACTATGCTTATGACTTTGATAACATAGCGGTATATTTAGACCCGCATGAACACCCTAATGTTATTTATAAATTATTTAGAGGTGCGTTGAGTAGTTGGAATAAATATAAACATTCGAGCCAGAAAGAGATTATAGAGTTTTATAAGGGTTGTTTAAATGTGGTATCAGTATCTATACGTTCGTTACGTTTTTTGAAAAATTTTGAAAATCAATACATTACTGATGGTGTCAATTGGTCGGAATTAAATGACATTGAGACAACAGAATTATGGTTAGTTTGGTATGATGTATTTGTAGAGCTTTTAAATAAATTCCCTTCTAAATATATTGTAATGGATGAGGCACATATGGTTAGTGTAGCAAAGTCCTCCTTAAAATACATAACAAATCAAGAGAGAGTAATTGAACTTACTACTGCATGGATAAAGTGGTTAGATAAATATTCAAAGTATCATTTGTCTCAAGACCATGGTATGAGTGTAGCAGAATATTTAATTAAGGGAACTAAAGGAGACTATGAACTAAGAAAAGATGTTTTTCAAAGTTTATTGAACTCTCCAAAAACTAGTTTTATTACCACTAATATACACATTATTGTTGATTATTGGGATTACTTATCAAAAGATGAAAAACAGTTAGTATTAAAGTTACTAAATTCAGGGAGAAGAGATTTAAAGTGGATAAAGGCTGTTGTATTAAATTGCAAAGAAGTTCCTAGTGATGTGCAAATTGCAATATTTGGAGAAATTCTTTTTAAAAAAAATATTGATGAAATTGTTGATAAATTAACTGAGAGTGGTCTTATTGAATTTTGCATCAATATTTATTGTGGTTTCCCTCAACCTTTATGGTGGAACGGCTATCACCATAATAATCATGAACTGTGGGATACAGTAATCGAGAAAATTTTTGAAAAAAATAATTATGATAGAGCATTTCAAATAGCATTAAGAGAATTTATTGATAATCTTTATAATCATAATACAAGAAGATTTCCTGATGGTTATGAGTTTTTAAAGAAGGAGTTATTAAATAATAAACAAAAGAGGAGTTTAGTATTTAATAGACTACTATTTGAAACAATTACACAGAATCAAGCAAATAAAAAATTATGGATGTTACTACTGACAAATAGTAGTATAAATGAACGAAAGGAGTACCTAGATAAAATTGTTGATTATATTGAGGCTGTTCAACACTATCATACTAGTTATAATGATTTACACTCTTTATTTGATAAATCTATTATTTTAAATGAAATATATCCTAGAATACAAAAAGACTTCGAAATATATAAATATTGTATAAATCAGCTAGAGATTTATAGAAATATTAAAAAAGCAGAGTGGGAAGAAAATGAACTGTATCGAAAGGTAGTTGAAATTTTTAGAATCTATATCGAAAAGAATTATGACATAATGCCTCCTAGAATGTCGTTAACAGATAGGTATGTTTTATATACAATAGAGGCATTAAAGATTGAAGATATGGAACTACAAAATAAGATAAAAGAGAATTCAATGAAACAAAATAAGAGTAGGGAACAATTGGTTAAGGAATTTGATGATCACTATGAGATTGAAAATTGGATTTATTAAAAAATCTAAGCTACTAGCTTATTAAAAGAGTTCATTCCAAGCCACTACTTGAGAACAGTAGGTACTCGTGCTGAAGAATATAAAGTCACATAGTCATTAATTAAAAAGTTATATGATGATAGAATTGGCAGATTAAATGATTGTGAAATAAAACTAACAAAGAATGAATTTCTCAGTTACTATAAATAAAAGTTTATATTTAAAGAGAGCTCAGTCAGCTCTCTTTTTGTCACTATATAAACGGGAAGCAGGTAAAAAAAATGAATAAAGAGACCTTTGCTCAATGGTTAAAAACAAACTCTGATTTGAAGAAATATTCTATTGGAAGATATGCTAATGCAATTGATACCTTAACATCTGAACTAGATAGTTATGGATTACCTGAGGCGGATTTATATGATATTTCTGATACGGTATTTATCGATACTATTCTTAATAACCAAGAGTTTCAAAAAAAGAATGCCAGGGGAAATAGAATGTATAGTACAGCTTTAAAGCATTTTAAAAAGTACATGGAATTTTATTATAAAGAATATCACATTGAGTTATTAAAAGAAGAAGTTGATTATGAAAAGAATATTGTAAAAAATATAATTAAAGAGAAAGTTAAAATTGTAGATCGAAAAAAAGGGAGACCTACTTATAAAACAATAAATAATAAAAAAATATGGAATAGGAATCCAAGATATGCAAGTGAGGTTGTGGCTGATGCTAAAAATTTATGCGAATTTGATAATGAGCATAGACATTTTATTTCTAAGTTTAATCAAAAGAATTATGTAGAGGCACATCACTTAATTCCTATGAAATATCAAGATTACTTTGATTGTAGTTTAGATGTTCATGCCAATATAGTCTCAATCTGTTTAGTCTGTCATAAAAAAATACATTACGGATTATTTGAGGATAAAAAAGAAATATTAGACAAGTTATTTAATAGTAGAAGAGAAAGACTTAAAGCAAGTGGAATTGAAGTAGCAATTGATGAGGTTTATAGTTATTATCAAAAGTAATATATTTGTAATTAATTTTGGTAACTCTAATTTTATTATAAGTAGATGGCAGCAAACAAACGAATAGATACTACAATATTTGATTTTAAATTTTGTTTAAATCTAACTTTTTTGAAGATATTATCTATATAGTAATGACTATAATTTTTGACTTAATAGGGTTCTTTTCCTAATTATACGTATATTTTATAAGAATTAAAACGGCTTTAAGTTTATCAAGGTTTTGTGGCATTTTCGAGTATTAAAACTGCTACATCAGCTGCAACTATTGAATTTTCAAAATAATGTCCTAATTAGAAGGGGGAAAGAGAGTCTGTTTATGTCTAAAATAATTGAAACGATTGATGACTTCAGATTTAATTGGGTAGAAAATCAAAATATATTGGAAGCTGTATATATCATCTAAAGAGGTTTAAGCATTAATTAGAGATTTTAGAAGTGTTTAAAGTTGAAGTGAGTATGAAGATTATTTTATGAACAGGTATAGTTTTCTTATTGGTTATGAGTTTTACAGGAAAGAAAGCTCTTTTACAGAGAGTCTTATAAAGTTGTTCAAGCTTTAAAATACAAGAGACAGCATTGTATATCTTATGATGACAATTACTGTCTCTAATTAAGCTAACACATTTGTTAGTTCAACAAGAAATTGTGACTTTATGTGCCAAAATTGATTTTAAACCATGACTTTTACATTCTTCAGGAATCAACTATTAAAATTTATTAAGGTTAAAATGTTGTATTCAAGATTTTCTTTTTCCTTACATTCTTTAATTTAAACGTAGTAGCCAGAATTATTATTCACTTATATGTATTAATCAGTCCAACCTTCGAATAAAATTGCCTTGAGTTCTTCACTTGGTTTATTGGGGTTTGGAATACATATTTCAGTTTTTTTTAATCTCCCACTAGCAAAATGTGTTGAAAAATCAGGTTGTTCTTCAAGAGCAATGTAATCGTTAACTAGCATAACTAAAAATATTTTTGAAGCATCATTGGGAATATCATCTCTTGTAATGTAGTTATTAAATACTTTATAGGGATGTTCTAATTCATACATTCCTCGAACTCGTAGGTTTGATAGTTTTAACGGGTCAATTCCCTTGGCACGAGCCAACTCCTTAGAAGCAATTAATGTTGCATTTGTGCTTGCTACTGCATCCTTAATTTCATCAATTAGGTTTAAATAGATAGAGCGATCGGCTATCATTGTATTCCCGTAAGCAAACCAAAGCGAAAGAAGTTTGTTATTTTGAGTGTTTAAATTCCCAGCAACATAAACAATTTCTTTTCTCTCCCACGTATCCTCATTAATCTCTTTGGGTAAGTTCTGACTTTCAGGGTAAATGTAATCTTTAGGATACGAACTGTTTAACGCCAGAGAAGTATAGCTCTGGTTATTTAGCTTTTTCGGCTCAACACCAACTCCACCCTTAATAATGAAATCAGGGAAGTTAGAAGAATTACCTTTCCAGCTTAGATATTCATTGTACTTCCTCATTTTTTCTTGTTCGTACTGGTATTGACTAGCACCAGTGCAAAACATATCCTTTATGAAAAATTCAAGACTATCCCCTGCAGCATTGGCTGAGCCGTTTGATCGGAAAATAGGTGTAAGAATACTGGAATTTCTGTCTAGAATATTCTTTAAAGCCACTAAAACATTTGTTGTAGGTGATTGTGCCATTCCATTGCTCCTTCTGTTTTTTTCTATATTTTCTCATAAAAATAAAGACTGGCCAAACCTAATTTATTATGGTAAGATGCTATATATTGAAAAGGAGTGATTTTTTATGGTACTTACTGAAAGAGAAAAAAGAACTTTTGTTTCTTCGCTTACTTTCACGCCTGAAGAAGTACAAAATGTTTTGTTTGAGAAAATCCGTGAAGAAAATGAACTTGTTCAAACTAATATCACTAAACAAGACAGATTAGAAGAAAAAGAAATGCTAAAAAAACTTCATTATGTCGAAGAAGAAACTAATATTGTTTCGTTATTTTCGGGTGCGGGTGGTTTAGATTTGGGAGTAGAACTTTCAAGCATGGTCGTTCAATTTGGAGAAGAGAAAGCATACAAAGCTTTTGAAAATAAAGAAGACTATTTGAATTTGCGTAGTAAAGTAAAATGTAATTTTGTTTATTCAAATGATATGTTTGCATCGGCAAATTTAACTTATGTTAATAACTTTGCTCCTACTGTTACTAAAGTTGCAAAGGATATTCGTAAAGTAACAGAGTTTCCAAGTTGTAATCTAATGCTTGGCGGATTTCCTTGTCCTGGTTTTAGTAGTTCCGGACCTCGATTACTCGATGATTCACGGAACTTTTTATATGTACATTACATTCGTGCCTTAGTGCAAAGTACACCCGAGTTTTTTGTTGCGGAAAATGTAAAAGGTCTTATGACAATGGCAAGAGGGCAAGTTCTAAGTCAAATGATAGAGGACTTTAAAGCTGCGGGTTATCACGTTACTGCTCATTTAGTTAATTCTCGTGATTATGGTGTTCCACAACTTCGTGAACGAGTATTTATTGTTGGAATCCGCAATGATATTCGTGAAAAATATGGTTTTGAATATGAAGTTCCCGAACCGACACATGGAGAAGGGAAGATACCATATGTTACTTTGAAAGATACAATTAGTGATTTACCTCTAGATGCTAAAGACGTTTACGAAGGTTCGTTTTCAAGTATGTATATGAGTCGTAATCGAAAAAAGAATTGGAACGAGCAAAGTTTTACTATTCAAGCGAGCGGTAGACAAGCTCCCATGCACCCTCACGGTGAGCCTATGAAGAAAATTGGAAAAGATTCTTGGGAATTTCAAGGTGATTTTAATCGTCGTTTATCAGTGCGTGAGGTTGCCAGAATTCAATCTTTTCCTAACTGGTTCGAGTTTTCAAATGGTAGCAAAGAAAACGTTACGAATAATCATAAGCTTAATGAACAATACAAACAAATTGGAAATGCAGTTCCGGTATTACTAGCTGAAAAAATGGTTCGTCCAATCATTAAGTTCTTATTTGAAGAGATTATTTAAGTAGAAATTAAATTCTTAAATAGAAAGAAATCATATTAAAAAGACATCTTAAATTAGATGTCTTTTTAATTAGTAATCGAGTGGTAGTATGCAGTATGAATACATAAATTATAGAGAGAAGTTCGGAGGATTTTACAGTTAGCTTATTGGAGAAAAGAAAATTAGATTTAGAAATACTTATAATGAATATATAAATGTAAAGTATGGTATTAGTAATTACAATTTATTTTTAAAAGACTTTCCTGAGGATTTTACTGAAAAATTTGATTGTTATTTTAGTCTTAATTTAAAACGATTGGATTTTCTATATCTTCTAAGAAAGTTTGTTATAGAATATGAAAAGGCTAAAGAAAGAAATTTGATTGAATCTCTATTCGCTATTATTGATAGGGAATTCATGGAATATTGTTGTGTGGAAAATTAGTGGGGATTAAATTAACTTGAAAGGTTGGGTTATACTATGTTACAAGATAATTCAAATTTAAAGAAAAAAGTTGACCAATTATGGGACAAATGTAGGAGGGGGGGGATATTTGACCCCTTAACAGCTGTTGAACAAATTACTTATTTATTTTTTATGAAACGTATTGATGATCTTGATATAAAAAATAAAGCTCATACAAAGTTTACGGGTGAGTCCTATCTTTCTAAATTTGATGGCGTTTTTATTATCCCTGGTTCAAAAGAGGAAGTGAAGAAAGAAACTCTAAGATGGAGCTATTTTAAACAAATGCCAGCAGAAGAGATGCTTTCCCATGTTCAGCTTAAAGTTTTTCCGTTTCTAAAAGAACTTAGTGGTGAGTTATCCTTATTTACCAAACACATGAAAAATGCGGCATTTATCATTCATGAAGCGTCATTTTTGGTTGAGATAGTTAAATCTATAGAGGAAGTTTTTCAGGAGATTGAGAAGAATGCTAATAAAAAAAATCAAACTATCCAAGATATTCAGGGTGATGTTTATGAAATGCTTCTTAGTAAGGTTTTTACTGCTGGTAAAAATGGTCAATTTCGTACACCGCGTCATATTATCAAACTGATTACGGAACTTGTAGATCCACAACTTGGTCATCGTATTGCCGATCCAGCATGTGGTTCTGGTGGTTTTCTGTTAGGTGCTTATCAATACATCATTACACAACTTAGTAAACAGAAAGAGGAGTTGCAACCTGATGAAGATGGTTTTATTCAAAATTCCGTAAGTGATTTGTTGACAGGGGACGTAAAAAATGTACTAGAAAAAAGTCTTTTTGGATGTGATATTGATGTGACTATGGTGCGTTTAGGACTCATGAATCTGATGATGCATGGAATTGATATGCCGTATATTGATCACAAAGATACTTTAAGTAAGGGGTATAACAAAGAAAACCGGTTTGATATTATAATGGCCAATCCACCTTTCACTGGAATCATTGACAAGGATGAAATAAATGGTAACTTAAAGCTAAATACTACGAAAACAGAGATTCTTTTTATAGAACGTATCTTTAATATGCTAAAAAAAGGGGGAACTGCTGGTATTATAGTTCCTCAAGGTATACTTTTTGGTACAGGTAAAGCTTATGTGGAAGCTCGTAAAATCTTAATTGAAAAATCAAAGCTAAAAGCAGTTATTACCATGCCAAGCGGGGTCTTTAAACCTTATGCTGGAATAAGCACAGCTATACTTATCTTTACAAAGGGTGGCGAAACCAAACAAGTTTGGTTTTATGATATGCAAGCTGATGGATATAGTTTGGATGGTAAACATACTAAATTAGAAGGCTATGGCGATTTACAAGATATTATACTTAAGTACAAAAAGAGTGATTTTAAAAATGATGTAGATAGAACAGAAAAACACTTTTTTATACCCAAAACTGAAATTGTGGAACAAAATTATAATCTTTCATTAGCAAGTTATAAGAAAGATGTATTTGAATCTGTGGAGTATGAAGCACCTTCATTAATTTTACAGAAGCTGCACGTTATTGAAAATGAAATTGTAAAAGGAATCTCAGAGTTAGGTGAGTTAATTAAATGAAAAAAGAGAAACTAGGCAAACACATAATACAATTTAGAGGTATTTCTTATAATTCAAATGAAATATCATCTCATTTAATAGAGGACTTTATCCCACTTATTAAAGCAAATAACATAACTGAAGAAGGATTTAATAAGAAGGATTTAATTTATATTAAAAGCGATAAAATAAAAAATGAACAACTTATAAAAAAAGGGGATGTTATATTAACTGCATCGAGCGGAAGTAAGAAAGGAATTGGAGAGAGTATTTTCTTTGATGCTGATTTTAACGGTTCATTCGGCGCCTTTTGTAAATTAATTCGTCCACAGAAAACCTTATATCCTGGATATTTAAAACATTTTTTAAAAACACCTCATTATAGACGAAATATAGAGAGATTTGTACAAGGCGTGAAAATCAATAATTTGAAGGATGAGCATATTGCTAATATCTTAATTCCTATCCCGGAAAATTATGATGATCAAATTCGTATCTATACAGTTTTATCAAAAGTAGAGTTATTGATTGCTCAACGTAAAGAGAGCTTATGCCTCCTGGATGAGCTAGTTAAGAGCACATTTCAACACATGTTTGGGGATCCGTTGGAAAATGAAAAGAGGTGGGAGAAGAAAAGGATTAGTAGTTTTTCTGATGTAATAACAGGCCTTCCTAATGGCTTGCTACACAAAGTAGATTATATTAAAGGAGGACATCCATTAGTTAATCCAAGCGATATTAAAGATGGTAAAATTAAGCCGAATCTTAAGTTAACCATCCCTACAGAGCTATTCAATAAGTTAACAAAGTATCATTTAAGTATAGGAGATATTGTCCTTGGTAGAAGTGGAGAAATAGGAAAATCTGCAGTAGTTCAAGATAACTCATTTGGATTACTATGTGGAAATAAAAATATAATTATTAGAATAAACAATGGGTGCAGACCAGTTTTTCTTCAACATCAAATTACAAATTCTTCTTTAAAAAGAGTTCTAGAAAAAACAGCGAGGGGTACTGCTATGAAAAGCATTAATCCTAGTATTGTTGAGGAGCTAATGGTCGTTATTCCTCCTCTTTCTATTCAAGAAAAATTTTCCCAATCTGTAAAAAATATAGAATCTGTTAGAATAAAATATGAGATGAGTTTAAGGGAGCTGGAAAGATTATATAATTCTCTTAGTCATGATGCGTTTTCGGGTAAGTTGGATTTAAGTACAATTTCTATGAATAATTTATTAGAATATAAAAATGATAAAATAGATTTAGGAGGAACTTCTTCTATGTTGGAAACTGTAAAAAGGTTCTCTAAAGAAGAGTTGATAGCAATTGTAAAATCAAAGTCAGGTAATTTATTTGCTTTCGACGATTTGTGGGAAAGTCTAGAGGCAGTCTCCTATAAGGAGCCTCCAAAGTATGAAGAGGTAAAAAAAATAATTTTTACACTGTTAGAGGGAGAATCTCCTCTCCTCTCTCAAGTTTTTGATAAAGAAAAGGAAGAAATATTATTGAGGTTAAATATATGAAACTAATACGTATGAAAATAAATGACCCCAAAGGTTTCAGAAGGCTACAGAAAGGGTTCGAGGTACAGTTTTTAAGAGTGAAGGACTATGGAGAATCAGGGAATTTTAACCCGTATATTCTAACAGGACCAAATGGTACTGGAAAATCTAATGTGTTAGAAGCATTGGCAGCTATCTTTTATCATATTGAATGCGTATATCTAAGATATAGACCTGAAAGCTTTAGATATGACGAAGAAGAAAATCCAAATGGATTTAGAGGAGAGAGTTCAACCCCCAATGCATTTGAACTTGAGTACTTTATACCTGTACCAAAATCGCTGAATAATAAACAGGAAAAGGGTCATGCACACATAATAATTATTAAAGAGGTTGAAAAAGTTCCTAAGTTAAAGTGGTTAAACCGGAAGAATTTTGATGATAAAGGTGAATGTATCTTAAATCGAACAGAGGTAAAAGATTTTCTTCCTAAATTTGTTTTAGCTTATTCTTCTGGCGAAAATGAAATTTTAAGCCTGCCATTTTTCAAAATGCGTTTTATTCATTTTGATGAATATAGAGATCGTCTCATTAGAGATGATTTTTATGATCAAGTTCCTGAAGGTAGATTAATATATCTAGATGAGCATTTTAGTCAGGCTATTTTGCTTAGTAATCTTATTTTACAAACAAAAGAAGTGTTGTACCCATTTCAACATGAATTAAATCTTAAAGGGGTAAAAGAATTTCGTCTTCTAATTGGGAAGCATCATTATGAGAATGTACATGAAGAAATCTTTTTGGCGTTATCTGATAATGATAAAAAAAATCCTAGTAAGACTAAAAAAGAGCTTACTTCCAAGCTCATCGATACAATTGAGAAATTTGAAAAGTGTTCTACTACAAAACACACTATCTATAATGAAGATGGAGAAGAACAATATTTAATTCTTGATTATTCTGTTGATGAAGCTACAAAAGAAGCATTTCGCTTTCACTTTAACAATTCCCCTTTAGAGCTATTTCAGGCTTTTCAAATATTGTATACATTGAACTATTATATTATTGATCAAAGGGTAAGAGATCGAATTTATCAATCAAAAAATGTTTATCTGAAGCAGGATATGACTTCCATTTCTTTAGATGAAAAAAGTATTTTTCGGATAAAAGAATTTCGTCTTGATAAAGATGAAGTAGATGAAGTTGTATATACAAGATTATTATCTGACGGGGAACATCAGTTTATCCATTCAATTGGGCTTTGCCTTTTATTTAAAGATGAACCTTGTCTGTTTCTTCTTGACGAACCGGAAACTCATTTCAATCCTGATTGGAGATCAAAGTTTATTTCCCGGCTTCGCGACTGTTTTAAAGAAGGAAATGCCCAAAATGTTATGCGTGAAATACTTATAACTACCCATACACCTTTTTTAATATCTGATAGCAGGAAAGAAAATGTTTTACTCTTTAATAAATTTTTAAGTGGAGAGGGTGTGGAAGTATCACGACCTGATTTTAATACCCTAGGAGCCTCAGTAAATAAAATTACAATAGAGGCTTTTGGTAAGTCAGAAACAATTGGTAACTATGCGATGCAGGAACTCGATAAATTGAAGAAACGGTTTGAAGAGGGGGAAAGTGGACAGAAAATCATAAAAGAAACTAATGCTCTCCTAGGGGATTCAGTAGAAAAAGTTCTTTTTATTAATAAAATTATTGACAATGGAGATGGCGCATAATGCTTTTCAGTTATAAGTATATATCTCATGACATAGAAAAAATGCAAATGTATATTGATTTTCTGTTTTTACAGGTATGGTGTAAGGCTGAGGGGAAATTTAAAATTGAAAAATTAAATGGCTGCCCAGATTTAAAACAAATAGTTTTAGATGTTCATAACAATCCAAGAATTAAAAAGGATCATTTGTATGGACCTATTGAAAAAGTATATAACTGTTTTAGGAACTTTACTGAAGAAGAGATAAAGAATTTAGAGAATTGGTATATAAAAAACAATTCTATTGAAGAACTTTGTAATAACAGTAATGATTACACACCTTTAACATACTCTGGGCTGCAGAAATTCAATGAAGAAATTGCAGTTGAATTAAAAGAATTTTTCACTAATTTATTTGAAAATGTAATTGATCTCACAGATGTTAAAAATAAGATTGGTGATATTGATCATCACTATAAACAGTTTACAAAAGAAAATGATGAAGAGCTTTGCCCTTTTTGTGGATTACATGACTTAAAAGGTCCTTATAGCTCTACACGTGAAGCATATGATCACTATTTGCCAAAAGCGATATATGCTTTTAGTGCAATTAATTTCAAAAATTTAGCTCCTATGTGTCATGAGTGCAATTCTTCATATAAATTAAAAAAGGATCCGTTACACTCAGCAGAGAAAAAAAGAAGAAAAGCTTTTTATCCTTATAATACATATTCTGGTGATATCACTATAGAGGTTCAATTATTAAATAATGATATTTCATCTATAACTCCTCAAGAAATCGAGCTAGAGATAAACTCAGTAGAGCATCAAGAAGAAGTAGAAACTTGGAAAGAGATATTTGGTATAGAAGAGCGATATAAAGATATCTTGCGTAAGAAAAATAAGGGGAAAGCATGGCTTCAGCAAATAATTGAGGAAAGTGCGAATTATGGAATTTCACCAATAGAATTTTTCAAGGCAAAAAAAAAATATGCAGAAACAAATTGGTTGGGTGAAGCAAATTTTTTAAGAATGCCCTTTTTAGAAGCGTGTGAGAGGAATGAAATTATTAAATAAATAAAATTTTTATCACATATTTACAATTATATAAATGTAACTTGTATACAGGGAGGTAGATTTTTAGACTTAGGTTACAAGCTTTTTGTAAAACTAAGTTAGAAAGCATAATTTTATCGAGGTTTGTTATGTTATCTAAATGTTTTAAAATTGGAAGAAATCCCATAAAAAATAAAATGTCAAAGATTTGACGATAAATTCCTGGAGTGTGCACCAATATTTATCACTCTAGAGGAAGCTAGATGTTTAAAATATTGACTCAGGTGTAGAATAATGTCTACCATTGATAAGTTCAAGAAGCAACAAACTATATGACGATTTTGGAAATAAATATAGAAAATATCCTTTGCTTTATTAGACTTCTTTAATTCGATGAAGAATAGTTATCTAACAAATTCTTTAACTAGAGGAAATAATTGAAGTCCTACATATAATTAAGAAAGAATAAATTGATTTACGGGACCAATCTTTCCAATATCAGAAAGAGTTCACCTATCAATTGTTCGGTTTAATTCCATAAATTATGATTTATTATCAACCAATAAATATAATTTTCCCTATATTTCTTAATTATTATTATTTGATTTATCAAAGTGAAAAGCATAGTCATAAAGAATTAGAGAGTAGTAGTTTTTATCCTTATTTTCAATATACAGTTGGAAGTAGCTACAAAGGTTGGTTAAAAAGGCATACCATAAATGGTGTGCCTTTTCTTTTGAATAAGGTAAGTTATAAAAATAAATAGTTGGCTTTAAAATATTATTATTTGATACAATTAAAGAATAGAAAACATGAAATCAAATTTCCTACCCTATTTCTGCTCAGAAATTGTTGTTTTCCCTATTTTAGTAGTTGATTATACGTAGCTAAACCCCTTTAATATAAAAAGGGTTAGCCATAATCCCGACTGACCTTGAATCGGCAATCTCCACCTTACCGTGGTGAAGCCCCTTTTTGTATACTAGTCTTTTTTTTGTATTATAAACTCCCAAAATCTTTTTAATTCCTCACGTTTTTGTGAAGGGGCGTTCTTTATATCTTTAAACCATTGATGAAGCTCAGAATCTTGTATGTCTGTAATTTGTCTAATCTCAGTTGTACCGAGGAGGTAATCAATAGATACTTCAAAGAAAGCAGCTAATTTAATTAATGTATTATAATCAGGCTCCCGATTACCTTGTTCATACATTGCATATGTAGTTCGTGCAATTCCTAGCTGTTTTGCCATATCTTCTTGACGGAGTTTTCTTTCTTTTCGAAGAGTATGTAATCTTGTGCCAAACATATGTTACCTCCTTTCAGATGTTTTCTATATCAATTATAACGTCACAATATGTAACGTTTAATAAAGTACACGAAAAGTGTAAAAAACATTGAATTTATGAATCTTATCATGTAATATGATTATTAGTTACACATTTCGTGACAATGGAAGAAGGGGAATAATGAGGTTTTGGTTATTGGAAAAACGTAAACATAAAGAGAAAACACAAGATTATATTGCATATAAGGCAAGAATATCTAGAAGTATGTATGCAATGATAGAAAGTGGTGAAAGAAATCCAAGTGTCCCTGTTGCAAAGAATATAGCTAAGGTACTAAATTTTGATTGGACACTTTTTTTTGATGATTAATGTCACAATACGTGTAATCTAGAGAGCGAGAATATCATTTCTATATTCTTTTCCTAAAACAAAACAATTTATTAAGCATTTATAAAAAAATTAGACAAGGGAAGTGTTTAAACATGAATATGAAAAAATTTGAAATGCGTGAAAAACGATTAGCAGAACTACTAGGCGCAAAAGTACTATGGGAATTTATAAGTGCTGTTACAGAGGAAATCGAAAAACAGGAATTAGAGTCTACACCAGGATTATTAGAAGATCTATTCATACATGTAAAAGAAACTATTCAAATTCAAAATATGAATCCACGCATAACAAAAGCCTCTGCAAAAACAGAGGCTGGTAGTATAGATAAAGAGACATTATATATGGAAGCATATGTAGAATTAATCAATCATAAGTTTGTTATTTCTGAATTAGCTGTAGAGCTTTCATCTGTTCTAAAAGAATTAAATTGTTTTGTTCAATCATCTTTGCCACAGCTTCAAAATAAGCTTGATTCTCAAGAACCTCAATCTGCTTCCCTATAGGGAGTGATTGAAGTATTTCTTTTATTTCTTTACACTCGTATATGTTATTCCCCGAGTCTTGGATTAATATATTATATAGTATGAGTAGGAAATGCACTTGATAGTTTACATTGGCAGTAACATTATTTCCAACTCGTAAGGTAGACAAAATGATATCACCAACAACGTAAACGTATCGTCATCTAAACAAAGCCGTAGATTTTGCGGGAGTACAGAGCATGGGAAATCATTTGCTAAGAAAATTATTTAGACATTGGTACTATATATAAATAACACAAAGATGTAGCGGAGTTGCAAAAGATATTAAATCATAGTCATCCGTTGGTAACGTTACTATATATTGGAATTATGGTAGAACAAATTGAAGATAAGTTACAATCGTTTAAAATGTAGTCGACAAATATATCAGCTTTTTTATTTAAGGCGGGGGAGGTTTTCGGGGGGGTGGGGTGGTTTGCAATGTGTCCGAAAAGTCCGTGCAAAATTTAAAACTTCAGATCTAAGACGTAGAGGGGCATCTAGCGTTTTAGCGTATATAAGCCTGTATATGTGTAAAATCGACACCAAGGTCGACGTGAACGGTTTGCTTTAATACTTAGTGCACAATTCGAAAGGGGATACGCAATACATTACGGCTGGTTCGACTTATGTAAATATACGTTAGTAACGCACCTTAATGAATGTAGAAAAGACCGCCTATTACGGGCGGTCGCATTTTTATATAGCTCGATTTCTTTTTATTTTTGCCTTTATGTATTTTATATCTTTAATAGTCTTATGAATCATTATAGGTATTAGAATGATCATTATAATACAATAGAATACATTCCAAGCTGTACTAATATACGTATCGTTTAGTCCCTTTATATTTAGCCAGTAATCCACCACCATCCCACCGAATAAAAGTGATAAACATAACGTACTGGCATCTTTTCCTTTGTTCCCAAGAAAAATAATGAAAAACAAGAAAAAGAGAGCAATAGGTATATTGATATCATCAAAAATCATCATAGCAATCACCACCTTTCAAATAAGAATATTGATGCTAATTACATTCTATTATACGTAGGAGATTCCCAGTATTCTGTAACGACTTTAAGGTTTTTTTATAATCAAAGTGATCAAATGTAATTTTATCTAAGTCATCACGAGCTATTTGTAATTTCATAACCAGATTCCTAGATTTATTACCATATGTATCAATTAGTTCATCCACTTTAATTAATATATTAGAATATAATTATAACAAATAAAAAGATAATATGAGGGTTTAAATTGGTTTTTAATGGACAAATATGTAAGGAACATTACGGGATAACAAAATTTATAATTCGAATAGGTTTAATTTAGACCTTATATATCCAAATGGTTCCCGACCTCGGAAAAATTTTATCAAAAAGCTGTCCTTATTCAGCATTTTCCTCATCTTCTATTATAATCACGAATGATTCTCTAATATCGTTTGTTTTGAAATAATACGATACTTTAGCTAGTGTTTCAATATTGGCCCTTTTAATATCTCCATTGCTCATTTCATTTACCGCATAAAGACTTATTACCTTTAGTATTTGAACCAGTTTGTTTTGATTTATCCTTATTCTCTGTTAATACTTTTTGTAATTTGAATTTTATTTTCTTCATTAAAAAGTTAAAAGTTTAAGAGAACAATATGTAGGAAAGACACCTGGAAAGAAAACAAGAACTGGCCGTGAAGTAATAGAAAGAATGAAAAATGAAAATTCACCAAGAATTAGGACAACACGTGCAAGTAAAATGCAATTTAAGGCAAGTGATGGAGTATGGTATGATCTTAGTAAATCAGATATGGCTCATCTAACCAATGCTGTCTCGTGGTGGAATATTATTGGTAGGCATTATGGAGCAAAGTCTAAGGAAGTTAGAAATTGGATGCTAGATTCTGTTAATTATGAATTAGATTATTTTAGTTTAAATAGATCAGCAGGCGCTAAATTAGGTGAGAGATATTTGCCACCAACAAAAAAATAATTGGAGGTAAAGGGAATTGGAACTAGATGACAAAGTATACAATCAAATTGTACAACTGTGTGAAGAGGGAGATATGCTATTTGAAGTAGAACAATTTGATCAAGCACTGGAGAAATATTTAGTGGCTTTAGAAATGGTGCCAGCACCAAAGACGGATTGGGAAGCAAGTACTTGGTTATATACAGTAATAGGCGACACTTATCTTATTAAAGATGACTATGAAATGGCAAAAAGTAATTTTTATAATGCTTTAAATTGTCCAGGCGGTATTTTGAATCCATTGATTTTATTGAGACTTGGAGAAAGCTTGTTCGAATGTGGAGAACTTGAAAAAGCTAAGGAATATTTATTAAAAGCATACATGCTAGAAGGTTACAAGATATTTTTTGAAGAAGATGATAAATATTTTGATTTGATTAAAGATATTATTTAAGAAGGAGCAATATGGCTATATTACAATCACCTATAAAAGAGAAATTCGAAAGTCTCGTTAATCAGAGTAATGATGAATTTGTTAAAGGTAATCATAATGAGTCTATTATATTATTAGAAGAGGCTTGGAGTGTATTGCCTAATCCGAAAGGTATTTATAATGAAAGTTATGATTTAGTGAATGATATTATTGATACTTGTTTTATTGTAAAGGATTTTAAGACAGCAAAACAATGGTCAGATAAAATGTTTTTAACCGGATTTATGCGTATTGATACAGGTGAAAAAGAATTTATTTCAGGAAAAATTGCGTATGAATTGGGTGATTTAGAAATAGCAAAAGAGTTTTTCACCTTTGCTAACAAAAAATCGGAAGGAAGATGTTTTGAAGATGAGGATGTTAAGTATCTTAAATTCTTCAAAAGTTAAGAGTGTAGGCTAGGTGGTAGATAGCTAAACATTTTATGTATGACGAAGAAGAATAAATAATAGCAGAATAATTGAAATATAAGCGTGAACCTTGGTTCACGTCTTTTTTGCGTTATTTTCAGTTTCTCCGTTACAAAATCGACTTAGGGTCGTATTTAATAGCGTGAGAGACGAGTAGTAGCTGGACACCCCTCTACCTGCGTCTCTTCCAAGATATACGAATAAGAAGTTTTGGAGCTTTTTTGAAATTAACGTTACGAAGTAATTCAGGGATTGGATTTAAGCATAGGAAAAAGAATTCAATAACAATCGGAGGTAGTTACTATTGAAAAATCAATATCGTGAACTGTAAGTGACAGCGCTTCGCTGATACGGAAGAATGTGTCTATACGAGATTCATAATAACGTAATCTTGAAAATTGCTATAGCTTTGTTTATTTGGAGTATCAAGTAAACGTCGTAATTCATCAACTGTAAGTACAGCAATCTCCTCTTGTGGTTCGTTTACGTTTTTTATTTGCTTCATAGGATTACACTCAATCAATTCTTCATCAACTAAAAAGCGTAACATCACTCGTAATGTCTTCAGCCGTGTATTAATCGTTGAAGGAGAGAGACTAACTGTTTTACAATCATCAGATTTGTAATTTTGGTCTTCAAACGGTATTAATTTTCTCATTCTTCATAAATACTATGTAATTGTGGATTACATCAGTCGTAATTGTATCTATCTTACTGCTAAGACCTTTGTAATCGAGGAAATATATAAAGTATCAGAAGTTTTCTTTATACTGATGCAAAGTGCGTGTAGCTCGTCCTTCAGCTACCTTGGCATGATAGAATCTCTCGAATAAAGCGTCAATCGTTTGTGTAGCGAATATTCGTCACTATGTCTTTAAACGTGTTCCTTCATTATTAAGTGTTATAGAAAAAACGAAATGGGAGGCGTATAACTACCCGTTGCAGCCGACCGCCACCCTGCGTCAAGTCAATGTTAAGTCAATGGAAAATAAAAACCGCATCAAACATTAATTTGACACGGTTTCTACAACTATGACCCCGGAGAGGATCGAACTCAAAACCTCCACCCTGTCAAGGTGGCGCTCTCCCTGCTGAGATACGGGAGAAATGTTGATTTAAAGGCGTTGTCATGGGTTTGTATGAACGGAATTCTATTAAAAAAGTAAAGGTTATTGTAATTTATGTGACCATTTGTGACCACAAAATTATGTCCTTAACTGACTGTATAATGGAAATTAGTACTACTAGATTAGATGCTCTGAGAATAAACAATAGTGGATTCGTATATGCCTTTAAAATCTAAAATTAATTAAGTTTTTTTCATAGAATAATATGGTATAATTAGTATGTTTTAGTTGATCTGAAGCGAACGTATATTCTTGTTTTGAGGTAGGGGGAACGAATGTGGATATGAATAGATGTGGGACTTGTGAACAGTGGGGAAATGAAAAACACTCGCATCTTCACATAGAAAAAACTGTTGAAGGCTTACTTGAAATGAGAGATTTAGAACAAAGTCAAACAACATTAGAAGCAGAAAAAGTAGATTTATCAGAAGCTATTATTTATAGATATGTTTGGGCATCAGCAGATTTATTCAAGATGTCATCGAGTCAGTCTATAGCTTCTGTTGCACATTGTCTATGTATCGATTGTATTAACTATAGCTTATCCTTTGTTCCTCATTATGGAGATGGTGCATACTGTACAACAAATGGAGAACTTAAGGAAGAGAGTCCTAGAGTAATGCATACTCATGGCATTGATATCAGAGGGATGAATTATCGAGTTTTAATGAGAATTAAAGATACTTCTAATTTTAAAAAGATAAAAAATACGGCAGGTGTGACTAGAAGTATTCCTGTTGGGCAAAAATTACATAAAGGAATGTTAGTGTTTTCGGAAGAAAATGCAATTAAAATCATCGGTTTTCAACAATGGGATGGAGAAAAGTGGGAAGATGTATTGTTAGATGATTTAAAGGGGGTGAGTTAATTGAGGATTGATAATATTGTATTTAACCCCTATGTGGAAAATACATCATCTCAAATTGTAGATATAATTGAAGAATATTTGAGAACTACTCCTCGAGAAGTTGCACTGCAAAAATTATCAGAAAGGATATTTTACGATAATTCAGTAGGGTGGAAAGAGCCTTTAGTGGTTATCTTTAAAAAAAATGTTGAATTAACTAGTCAAGTTCCAAAATATTACTGTGAATTAATTCGAAACCAATGTCATGAAATTCTTCCCCAATTTTCTTACCTTGTAACCTTTTTAATTGCTGAAAAGATATTATTAGTAGATGTCATTTCACATGAAATGATAAAGAATTTAAATAATGAAGAAGCAAAATACATTTTAATGGCATTTTTAGCTTCTTGGGATATGAACAAAGCTATAGATCTAGATGCTGACTATGTTAGGGAGAATTTTGTACATATTATTGAATCAAGTCGAATGCCGATTAAAGAGTTGATATTAAGTTCGTCAAAAAATCAATCTTATTTTTGTGTGATTCAAAATGCATTAAAAAATGTAACTGCTCAGTATCATTTTAATCAAGAAATACAAAGAATAATTAGGTCCAAAAATAAGGGTGAGTTAGAAGAATTAGCTCTATTTTTTGAAAAATGTAATCGAAGTGAAGAAGAGCATGTTATTGAGTTTATTGCAGATTTAATTGAGTTAAGTACTGTACAAAGATTTTTGAAAGAATCTTGGGATTTTAATTTGTTAGAACGTTTATATAAAAATTTTGCTCGTAATAAAGCAGTAATGTCCCAGAGCTTAAGGAACATTACTATTAATACTTTAAATAGATTTAAAAGCGAGATGGAATCTGGTTTTGCAATTGCTGCTAGACAAGAAATAAATAAGCTAAAGGAAAATGATAAAAATTATATCACGCAAAGAGTTAAGGAATTATCAGAAGCTAAGATACTTAACTATAATGAGGTATTTATTCCACCTGCGAATGAACAGTGGGAGTGGGAAGATTATGCTCATTATCTAGTTAAATATTATAAGGAAAGACATCCAAATGAAGAGGTCGTAGATGTAATTCAATTGGCTAAGGACTTAGGGATAAAAACAATAGTAAAGAAACTGGAAACAGAACAGTTTGATGCGTGTTTAGTGAGAGATTGTACATTGAAAGCACCTGTAATTATTGTGAATTCTACGAAAAAATCAAGGGGAAGAATTAATTTCTCAATAGCACATGAAATAGCTCATGCTATATTGCCACATCACGCACAAAATAATTTCTTCTGCTTTTTAGATGATGTAAATGAAACAAGCAAATTTAAGATGGATAAGCACTTAGAAAAGGAAGCTAACAGTTTTGCAACGTATATACTTTTACCTTATAAACAATTCATAGAAGATATTTCTTGTATGGATTTCACAATAAAAAATGTTAAGAGGTTAAGTAAAAAGTATAATGCATCATGGGTTCTTGTAGCTAAAAAGTGGGTAGAATCAAGCAAGTTAGAAATAGCTATGGTTTTCTCTACAAACGGAGTTGTAGATTGGTGGAGCAGGTCAGAAAGTTTTCCTTATTATAAGATTGAAGGCGCTATTTATAAACAGTCTTCAGTATTTCGGGCAATTGAATTAGAACGTAAATTAACAGGTAATAAAGTGATTTTTGATAAGTGGTTTCAAGCGGAATACCCAAGACATAGGATTCAAGAGCAATCGTATATGCTGTTCGAGGATAAGGTTCTTACTTTATTACAAATAATTGATGAGTATTAAAGATAATTGTCTCCGAAAATTATTGTATATGTTGATAAGTAAACGATATATTAAGTTATCTAATGTAGTATTGCTTTTGATTTATAAAAATGGAGGATATATAGGCCGCACATATAATCGTATAACAGATATTGAGTTAGTAATAAATGATTCATTAGCATATAAAACGTCATTGGCAAGTTCTGCAGGTAGAGTAATTGTAGGGGGGTGCAATTATTGGTGGTGTCACTTAATTGAGTCATTAATGAATAGAAACAGATATTTGTAATATAAATGTAAGTTAAAAGATATAGTGGAAGTGAACAGTCATATGGCTGTTCTCTTTTTTGTTAGAAGAGAGAGGGATATCAAAAGGTAAAGCAGCTGAAATGGATCATGCCATTTGTCATGAAATACGAGTCAATTTGGAATAATATTGTAATATGGTGAACGATATGCGGAATACAGCGCAAAAAGGTGAAGAACAGGGCTTTACTCGATTCAATCCATCAATATAAGTTCGTTCTACAAAGAAATTAGATAGGTGCAATTTTGCGTTCATCTTGTTCCATTACTGTTAATTCATTTGTCATCATTAGTGCCTCCATTGTAATTTAATATAAATCATCTTCTGTTATGAACCACATTTCTCGTTTTTGACCTGTGGTAAACAATCCTGCCATCAGCTTTTCATCATCGTCTACATTGGAAATTATTTTATTTACGCTACTTGGATCATAACCAATCCATTCAGTAACATCTTTCGCTAAGAATAATGGATTATCTGCATCTCCATAAACCTTAAATCCTTTACCTAATACTTCTTGTTCGTGAATTACTTGTAATTCGTTTGTCATCATTAATTCATCCATTGTTGTTTAATGTTATTTGCAATACTTTTGTTTTAATAGCTACATAACTTTTTAGAATAATTGTGAGAAATATACAGATAATAAGAACAAGCAGTGATTGTTAATGGATTGAAAAATTGTAAAAGAGAACAAAAAAGGAGTTTCATCTTTATTAGGAGCATTGGAGTGTGATAAGAAAGAGGAAAAGATTAATGAAAATAATGAAAGATAACAATTTAGGAGATCAAAACAATGCTGGTCTATTCTACTGGTAATTAAATGGAGGTATATATGGCTAAAAAAACCCATGAAGATTTTGTTCAGCAAGTACTTGATTTAACTGAAAATGAATACATAGTAATTGAACATTATATTGGTGCTAAGACAAAAATTAGATTTTTACATAATGATAAAACCTGTTCACAAGGCTTCACTGAAGGATTTCTAATGACTCCAGCTCATTTTCTAAGTGGTCAAAGATGTCCAAAATGTAGACATAAACGTAGTCACAAAAAAACAACCAAAACTCATGAACAATTTATAATAGAGGTATTCAAGTTAGTTGGTAACGAATATACAGTTTTAAGCAGATATAACGGAACAGACAAAAAGGTAAGCATAAGACATAATAATGAATCCTGTGATAATTTTGAATATACCGTTACACCGCATAAGTTTTTACTTAATAGGCGCTGTCCGAAGTGTTCATATAAAAAGAGAGCTGATGATAAAAGAAAAACCATTGAAAAATTTAAAGAAGAAGTTTTAACCTTAACATTTGAAGAATATAGAGTATTAAGTGATAGTTATTCAAACAATCATACTAAAATTAAGATCCAACATATTAACGACTCGTGCGATAATCATACATGGTATATCAAGCCAAATAATTTTCTCCATGGACAGAGATGTCCTTTGTGTAAAGAAAGCAAAGGTGCTAGACGAATACGATTATTTTTAAAGTCATATAAAATATCGTTTGAAAGGGAGTATAAATTTGAAGATTTGCTAGGTGTCAAAGGCTCGGAGCTAAGGTTTGATTTTGCTATATTTAACGAAAAAAGATGTCTTAAACTTCTAATTGAGTATGATGGAGAGTTCCATGATAAACAGGTACACGAAGAACACGATCTAATAACTCAACAGTATCATGATATGCTTAAGAATGAATATACTACGAAGAATAATATAAACCTAGTTAGAATCAATTATCGTGAGCAAAATGATATAGAAAACATTCTAAAAAATATTCTAAAGATAACATAGGGATGATACTGTATTTGTCCTAGACATCTTTGGTTATTTAGGAAAGCAGAAATAAACTTCTACCAGTAAAGAGATAGTTATTTGCTGTCGTAAAACAGTTTTCAATTTTGTAGGGCTAGTACATTATTCCAAACCAACACGGTGTAAAAATATCCCGATACGAGACGGGGATTTTGATGTTTTTTGGATAATTAAACCACCAATTCCGAGAAAAAGTATAAGGAACAGCAATAATAATTTTCTTGATTTTCGTATTTCCTTCAAATATTTTTCTAATCTAATATGAATATATTAACAAATGAAACCCTAAATGATAAACTAAAACTAGTTTAAATGTTTATCTAACTGGAGTTTTTGAGAATTAATTGGGAGGAGAAAGTATGGGATACAAGGGGTTAATATTTGACTTAGACAACACTTTAATAGATACAAATAGTTTAAGAGAGTTTAGAGACAATAGACAGTGGCAAAGTTGTTATCAAAACTTACACGCTACTTCAGCAATTTGTCATAAGGATATCTTGGAAGATAATATAAGAAAGTGGAATAGTAAATTAGGCATAGTTACAAATTCACCAAGACCTTATGCAGAGAAAATGTTAAAACACCATTGTTTTATGTATGATAGATTAATTGCATATCATGATTGCAAGAGAAGGAAACCTTATCCTGATCCGATGTTAATGTGTGCTGATTATTTAGAAACTTTACCTGAGGAAGTAATCAGTATAGGAGACCACATGAATGACATATTATCTGCTAATAATGCGGGAATGACATCAATTGGAGTCTCTTGGGGGGACTGTAGCAGAAAGCAAATATTAGCTGCTAATCCTAATTATGTTGTGGACTCTTTTAGCGAGTTGATTAGTTTATTAGATAGTTTATTTGGAGGAGAAAATCATGTTCATACAGCTAAATCAGTTGAGAAATATAATTATTGATGCTGATAATATTCATGAATCCTATTACAGTGATAATAAATATAGGAGATTTATTCAACAAGATTTGAAAAAACTAAAAGTAATAATTATATTTAGAAATCCATGGTATAAAAGTTATTATGAGAGTCTTGATATACATAATAATTTTATATATAAAGAAGTGAGAAATCCATTTTTTATTATAGGTAGATATTTGTGTGAAATAGATTTGCATCTTTATGAATCAGCTATTATAACAGGGAGTCAACAAATGGTAAGAACTGCTCATGATCAATGTATGTCTACTATCCTATTAACAAGAGACTTATCTAATATGGAACACACTGGGCTACCTGATCATATTATAATGGAGTCTGAGAACCTAAAGGGAATTTTAACTAAATCCATTTTAGGTTATTATAACGAAATGGTTGCGGAAGATTTAAATGGAACAGGATATACATATAATCTGGGGGAAATAAGTCATTCTCTATTTCCTGACATAAAAGCATCTCTGCTTGCAGGAGGACGTTATTTTACTTCAAAGGACCATAGGGCATACACTCATTGTTTAACAAATAAACTCTTAAAGTTAAAGGATTGTAATCAAGTGATTACTGACCAATTAGCTAGGATATTGAATCAAAACTTAAAAACTGCTAAAAATTTTTGGGGTGATATAGATATTATTACTACTGTACCTCCAAAACCTATGGGGAAAAATCATTTGGGTCTTTTGTTAAATAGTAATAATTTAAATGATTATAGAGGTCTTATTGACACAGATATTTTGTATACAACTAAAGATTATCCTAAACAGAAGACAGCGGGAAATTGGGAAAACAGGGCAAATAATGTTTTAAACGCTTTTGCATCAAGGAGAAATGTAAAGGGGCATATAGTAATTGTTGATGACATACTTACTAGTGGCTCAACTACTCTAGAATGTGCTAGAGTTTTATATGAAAGTGGAGCAGAAAAAATTTCAATTGTTCCTTTGGCTGTGATGCAATCGCAGCTTGATATCCAAAATTTAAGTAAAGTAAGTTGTTCGAATTGTATGGAAGGTGTATTTAAGTTAAGATTTAATAATAGAGATGGAACAGCTTTTTGGGCATGTGACCAGTTTCCGCATTGTAAAAATACAAAGAATTATTACAGAATAAAGAACGATTATAATTTACAGTTTACTATGGATGTTGGCGAAGAAGAAACTCTTTTTTAGGTTGGTGATATATTGTCTACTTTGTGGCTAGCTTTAAGTTCTGTTAAAGGGCTTGGAACTAAAACTCTAAAAAAACTTTATTATGAAGTTAATGATAATTTAAGTTTGGAATTTTTAACTGATAAGCGTAACTTTACACTAATAAATAATGTTATAAAGAACTCAGCTATTGTTGCTAATATTACCGATAAAGAATTCATAACTGAGAAAATGTTGTGGGCTAATTACTTAATAAGTAAGCATAATAAAGAGGGAATATCTATCATCACAATAGATTCACCTAAATACCCTAAACTTTTAAGGCTAATTGAAGACCCGCCAGTTGCTTTATATTGTAAAGGGAATGTCGATTTATTAAGTTGCCCCAAAAACGTTGCAATAATTGGTACCCGAAAGCCTACTCCTTTAGGGATGAGAATAGCCAAAAGAATAGCAAGCAGATTTAGTGAAAGAGGGTTTGTTATTGTGAGTGGATTAGCCGTCGGAATAGACACGGCTGGTCATCAAGGTGCTTTAGAGGTTAATGGACCAACTATAGCAGTTTTAGCAGGTAGTTTAGATAAGATTTATCCTAAAGAGAATACTGACTTAGCACAACAGATTATTGAAAAGAATGGTCTGCTTATTTCAGAAAATCCAATTGGCTCAAAAACATTTAAACAATCTTTTGTGGTTAGAGATAGGTTACAAAGTGGTCTTTCTCTAGGAGTGTGTCCTGTGCAAACCCCTCTAAAAAGTGGAACACAGCATACAATTAAATTTGCTAAGCAACAAAATCGTGTGCTTTTTTGTCCAGAACCTTTAGAGCCGTATGAAGAAGCGGTTCAGGGGATTCATGAACTATTAAATAGTAAAGTAGCTGAAAAAATATCTGGAGAGCAAGATTATGAGCGGATATGTAGTTTAATGTTTGAAAGGTATAAAATTTTAATTAGTGCTGAGGAAGAACAAAAAAATAAGTTAAGTAAGGGAAGCAAAACTATTGTTAACGCCTCTAAACAACAAGATTTTAACCTTTTTAGCTATGAAGAATTTGATGAAGTTCAGCACTTGAAAGAGTCTTTGGATTTAAAATTAAATGAGGTTATTGAAATAAGTAAAAAATTGGGGTATTCTCCACAGCAGTTAATAAATAAAATTGAAGAAGTATATAAGAATAGACTAATGATTTAATTATCGTGTTAAAAGGAGCTTAAATAAGCTTCTTTTTTTTGTTTAAGATTGATGTAGTATAAATTGTTAAAATATGACCAATGTCTCGTTTGTTCGCAGCCTCAAAGAATTCATTTTTTGGAATTCCTTAAAGGGATATTAGAATAACTTACTCAATGAATTAAACCTCACTTTATTTTTCATCAACTTATGAGGGGATATCTGTAAAAAATGTTTAACTGTCTTTATACACTAGTATAATAAAACTCTTTACTAAAAAAATGAAGAGTTATCAATTATAATTAACTTACCATATACAGCAACAGTTAAGGACTCCAAGGAGGCTCTTAACAATGAAAGGAAGCGTCAAAAAAGATAAGAAAACAGGAAAGTATTTTAATATTGTAGATATTGGTATTGAACCTTTAACAGGTAAAAGAAAGCAAAAAAAGAAGAGGGGCTTTACTACCAAAAAAGAAGCAGAAAATGCTTTAACAATGTTGCTTTCAGAAGTTCATACTGGAATATATGTAGAGCCTAGCAAACTTCTCTATGGTGAATATCTGGAAAGTTGGTTCAATACCAAGAAGCACAGTGTGGGTATCCAAACAGCAAAAGTACTGAAAGGGTACTTAAACAGTCGTATTATTCCTTCTCTGGGTAATATCAAATTAGCTAAATTAACATCATTGCATATGCAAAACTATGCTTATTCACTGCGAGATGAAGGATTAAAGAGAGGGACAATCGAGAAGATAATTAAAATCATTCGGAACTCTCTTGAACATGCAATAGATTTAGAGTTAATTACTAAAAATGTTGCAGCAAAAACGAAGTTGCCTAAGGCTGATAGGGAAGAATTAACGGTGTGGAACGAACAGGAAGTACAACTGTTCTTAGCTGCACAGGATAGTAGGTATTCTATCGTCTTTCATATGGCTCTTGTGACTGGAATGCGGCAAGGTGAAGTGCTAGGGTTGCGATGGAAAGATGTTGATTTAGAAAAGGGGCATTTGACCATTAGCCAAACGTTAAGTCATGATGGGAAGACGTTCTTACTTGGAGGAAAGACGAAATCAAGTTTAAGAAAGATACTGTTACCTGCATCAACAGTAGCAAAACTAAAGAAGTATAGAGCAGTTGTATTGAAAGAGAAGCTGAGTCAATGTGAGGAATACCAAGACAATGACTTAGTGATATGTACTCCTTCTGGAACACCAATCAATCCTGCTAATGTTAGAAGAAGTTTAAACGCTTTGATTAAGAAAGCAGCTGTGCCAAAGATTCGATTTCATGATTTACGTCATACACATGCAACTCTATTATTGGCTAAAGGTGTGAATGTGAAAGTGATTTCTGAGCGATTAGGTCATAGTAATATCAAAATCACATTAGACACTTATTCGCATGTATTACCAACGATGCCAGAAGATGCGGTTAACAAAATAGAAGAGATTTTGTAGGGAATGTGACCAATTCGGTGACCACTGACTTTATAGAATATAAAGTAAAAAAATGAAAACCGCATCAAACATTAATTTGAGACGGTTTCCAATACTATGACCCCCGGAGAGGCTCGAATTCAAGACCTCCACCCTGTCAAGGTGGAGATCTATTTGATATATTAATCTTTTTTCTGTATTATAAACTCCCAAAACTTCTTTAATTCCTCTCGCTTTTGGGGAGAGGAATTTTTAATAGCTTTAAACCATTTCTCTAATTCTGTATCAGGTACATCGGTACTATCTTTTGCAATGAATCCTATCTCTTCTAATAAGGATTTAGTACTTATATTCATGGCGTTTGCTATTTTTTCTATTACTAATAGTGTTGGTTCTACTGGTTTTCCAGTTCTGGAATCTACGCCTTTTTCAAGTTTGTCTATATAAGTATGACTAACACCACATTTTTGAGCAAAGTCGCGTAAGGATAGTTTATTTGCTAAACGATAATTTTTAATAATTTCACCAAGAGTTTTCTTCATGTGTAATCCTCCTAGTACAATTGTAAACAATAATTTACAAAAAGAAACAAAAATAGAGAAAAATCATGTAAAACATTGTTGACGATAAAGTAAACTATGGTTTACAATGGTTTTGTAATCAAATGAATACAAGAATGAAGGGGATTGGATAAATGAATAAGATAGCTGAGTTGAGGAAAGAAAAACTAATGTCACAAGAAACATTAGCAGGACTTGTGGGTCTATCCCGCACTTATATTTCCGAAATAGAGAATAATAAAAAACAACCCAACGTTAAGTTAGCTATAAAAATAGCGGAAAGTCTGGGAACAAATGTAGAATCTATTTTTGGATCTATTTGTAAACTATAGTTTACAAATAGATGGTTTAATTACTACATATTAGATACATCACAATCTAGAAAATTTAGTTCACAGTAGATAACACAGAAAAGGAAGTGTTTAAATATGAATATGAAAATATTTGAAATGCGTGAAAAACGATTAGCCGAACTACTAGGTGCAAAGGTACTATGGGAATTTATTAGTGCTGTTACAGAAGAAATAGAAAAGCAAGAGTTAGAGTCTACACCAGGTTTATTAGAAGATCTATTCATACATGTGAAAGAAACCATTCAAATCCAAAATATGAATCAACGCATAACAAAAGCCCCTGTAGAAGCAGAGGCTGATGGTATAAATAAAGAGACATTATATATGGAAGCATATGTAGAATTAATCAATCATAAGTTTGTTATTTCTGAATTAGCTGTAGAGCTTTCATCTGTTCTAAAAGAATTAAATTGTTTTGTTCAATCATCTTTGCCACAGCTTCAAAGTAAGCTTGATTCTCAAGAACCTCAATCTGCTTCTCTTTAGGGAGTGATTGAAGTATTTCTTTAATTTCTTTACACTCGTATATGTTATTCTCCGAGTCTTCAATTAATTTATTGCGACGATGGGTGTATTCAAGTGCACCTAAAGTCGCTAATGCGCGAGGATCTAATCCTAGAATTTCCATGTATTCCTCTCCTTTCCTCTACAAATAATTCGATAGGGGAAAGGAGATTCCTTTAGTAATTTGGTAGCGTCTTTATACAGTTATATAAATTGTTAATGATTAAAGGACATGTTATCTAGCAGGAATGTAGTAGAAATATACTTGGGAAATTCCTTAAAGATAATGAGAAGAAAGGAGAATCCAGTAAATCACACTCCTTTCCCTAAAGTAATTTTCATATGAAACGGTTATTTACTTGTATTACAAATTTTATATTAGATTCTTTGACGAAGAGTAGATAGACATGGAATAGGGGATGAATTGGTAGTTAATTTAGTCTGATTTTTATGGAAGAAAAATTATAGTTAAAGCTTTTTAATGAATTCAATTTCATCATCTAATAATAATGGACGAGTTAAGTGTGAAGAGTTTTCTTCAACCTGAGTAGAATTTTTTGCACCAGGAATCGCAACTGAAACAGCTGGGTGGCTTAAAACATAACGTAAGGCAATTTGCGTAATACTTCGATTTGATCGTACAAGTGAACGTAATTTTTCTACTTTGTCTAAGCTATCTTTAAACCACTTTTCTTTGGTCCAGTCCTTTCTTAAATCATCGTCTGTAAACTGGGTTTCATGATTAAATTTCCCAGTTAAAATTCCCATCTTAAGTGGACCTCTTATTACAGCACCTAAATTATGTTTTTCAATATAAGGAAGGATGTCTTTTTCAGGTTCTTTATTCAAAATACTATAATCGAATTGCACAACATCTAAATCATTATTCTGATTAAAATGTTTAATATAATCTAAATCATTAGTAGAAACGCCAACTGCTCTCACTTTGCCAGATTTTTTTAAGATTTGGAAAGCTTGTAGAAAGGCTTCTGTTTCTTCATGTTTATCCCACCAAATATGACAAAAGTACACATCTATATAATCAGTTTTAAGCCGCAGTAAACTAGCATCAAACGCATCAATAATTTTTTGAGGGTCTCCATAAACCGCTGGTTGATTTGGATCATAATGATGACCAATTAATCCACCTTTTGTAGAAAGAATAATATCCTGCCTACGTTTATGTATAGCTTTTGAAACGAGTGTTTCACTATGACCAAGCCCATAAACATCAGCAGTATCAATAAAATTAACCCCTAGATCAATTGCTTTCTCAATTGCATCAATGGATTCATTATCTTTTACTGCTCCCCATTCATCTCCACCAATTGCCCAAGAACCGAATCCTATCTCTGAAACTATTAATCCCGTGTTACCTAACAATCTATATTCCATTCTGTACGGACTCCTCCTTTTCAGTTTATATTATTAGAAATATACATAGTGACCAGTTGGAATATTCTTGAATTTATTTTCGGGAATAAATTAGGATTATTTATCCCTCTTTCTATAAGTATTTTTGATAAGTGTTATTGGGGGTTTCTTAGACTAAGAATATTAAGGAAAATATTGCTTTTTAATAAAGTACGTCCTATTGAGAATACGTATATGCAATTATGCATATACGTATTTATTATTTTTATAGTAATAAAATCTAATATATAATTAAAAAGTTTTTAATAAATTATTTAGGAGATGCGAGTATGAAGAAAGTCATAGGACTTATAGTGTCATTATTTTTATTATTTTCTACCTATGCACCAACATTTACAGAAGCAGCCGAAGTTTTAAATAAAGTAGGCTGGGTCAAAGAGAATGAGAATTGGTACTATTATCAAAAAGATGGAAGTAAGCAAAGAGATAACGTTACTTTAGATGGAATAGAGTACTCCTTTTTTAAAGATGGAAGGCTAGTTGAAGGTAAAAAGCAAGCAGGAAAAGACACTTTATATTATAGTGAACCTGGTAAACTAAAGACCGGATGGAGTTTTTCTGCAACCTCATGGAGCTATTTAAAAGATGGGAAGTATGTGACAGGAACATTTACCTACCAAGGAAAACCATTTGAAATAAATAAGTACGGAGATATGGAAAAGGGATGGGTTACCCTTCGTTCTGCTGTTAAAAGAATCTATCCAAAGCCAGAAACAAAATTTCTATTAAAATCTAAATCTGTAAAGGATGGGGATGTCTTAGAAGTTATTTCAAAGCAGGGCTTATGGTATCAGGTAAAATACCAAGGAGAAGTTGGTTATGTTCGGATATTTGAATCTGTTGTAATTGGTGAATCACCAGTTCGTTCATGGGATGTAACAAAGGAAGCAACGAATTTGTCTCATTTTATTATAACTGAGTATCATAAAGATCCTGAAAAATACTTTCCGCCCAATATTCAAAAGAAATTTGATAAACAACTAGATAGTGATTTAGCTCTTCTTGCGAATGGATTAAAATGGATTGATCAATTAAAAGAAGCACTTTATTTAGATAATAAGCAAGGGTGGGTACAAGAAGAAGGAAAATGGACGTATTATAAAAAAGACGGGCAAAGAATAACTGGTTTCCAAGCGATTGATGGGAAACGTTATTATTTTGGTACCGATGGGTTTATGCAAACGGGATGGGTACATACAAATGGATCAGATTATTATTTGGGAACCGATGGCGTAGTACAGTCCGGAATCCAACATATTGATGGGAAAATCTATTACTTTAGTCCACTAGGTAATGTACAATCAGGTTTTACAAATGTTGATGGAAAACCATATTATTTTGATGCTTCTCATGAGTCAAAAAATGGTTGGATGAAGCAAGAGTTTAGTTGGTACTTACTACAGCCTTCAGGTGCATTACAAACAGGAGATTTTACATATAAAGATAAGAAATTCTCCTTTAATCAAGACGGAGAAATGATTAAAGGGTGGGTTACATTAGAATCCCTTGTTAAAAAAGTATATCCAGAGCCAGATTTAAGAAAAGTATTGCGTGCAAAACGTGTAAATAATGGTGAAGTGATAGAAGTAACTGGGAAAATTGGCTCTTGGTATGAGGTTAAATATCAAGGAGAAAAAGGATATGTACGTATTCATGATGCCATTATTTTCGATCAGGAAGCTAAAAGTCCACTTACTTTGCTTGATGGAAAAGTAAAGATATTTGAAGGTGTACTAGATTATTTAAAAAGTGACGAACCAGTCATAAATAACACGATTAAAATTTTAGAAAAAGAAGAACAACGTTTGTTAGATGATGCAGAGAACTGGGAAAGTATTTCTAGTAACATAAACAATGCGAAGCAAGATGCACAGTATAAAATGCAATTGATGAAAGAATCACATGATAAATTGCAAGAATTAGTGAATGCAATGAAAGGTGACATTAAAAATTTAACGGTCACTCAAAGAAAAGAGCTATTTAAACTGCTTGGAAATACGGGAAAAGATGCTCTAGCCTACGGAAAAGAATGGATGGTATTTAGTGCTGATGTATATGTATCTATTCTTCAACATTATGAATCACTTTTAGAAGTCTATGCTGGTTACTATCAAGCATTAGATGTGGTTGCAGTAAAAGCAATTGAAACACAAAATGAGATTAATAAAGGACTTCGTCAAATCGAGGAAAATCATCGTAAGTTAGCTGAAGGGCTTTCTGGTGTTGTTAAAGATTTAGGACCAGTTGTAGATAGTTCTATTCGCTTAAAACATTCTGTAGATATAGCGAAACCTGCTATGGAGGAACTTGTACAAGTAACACGAAAAAACGCTCCAATCATTGCGCAAGATTTACAAGCATTAGATGC
Source organism: Bacillus sp. EB106-02-03-XG38 (assembly GCF_058792175.1). Taxonomy (NCBI): domain Bacteria; kingdom Bacillati; phylum Bacillota; class Bacilli; order Caryophanales; family Bacillaceae; genus Bacillus; species Bacillus sp. EB106-02-03-XG38. The sequence continues at coordinate 290,685 of NZ_JBYTED010000005.1, read as the reverse complement.
CAAAGTCCCAGGATTCTACACAGATTTCAATATGGGAATAGATCTTGCAAATATCTTTATGGACTCGGCCAATAAAATAGCAAGACATAAAGTTGATGTATCTGCTGCAGCTAGAAATATTGGTAATATTGATTTAAGCAGTGCATTGTATGATTTGGGTGGAGATCCATCTCGCATTTATAATCGTGCAAATGATGGAGATTTATCATTCGTATTGGGTATTACACCAATAATTGGTACAGGAAAAGAAATTGGACAACTTATCAAAGGTGAAGACTTAGTAACAGGTCAAAAATACAGTCCAGACGATTATGCATGGGGGACCTTGGCCGTCGTATCTGGTGGTACAACACGAGTTGTTGGTAAAGTTGTAGGGAAGATTGGCGATCTTGAAAAGAAAGGAAAGGCACTAGAAGCAGCTGCTAAAGGTGGTCGTTCAGGAGAGATTGTTCTTGATAAGGTTCAAACATATGAACAAGCAAGAAATAAAGCAATGAGCTTATTAGGGGATTTTGGGGCAGATTCACAACCATTTATAGGATCAATGGAAAAAAGCGCTGGTTATGGTAAAATTGTTGGCAGAGAGACAGCTGATCATAAAGCAAGATGGCGATTAGATTATGATCCTAGTAAAGGGATGCATATAAATGTAGAAGATTTTAGAAATGGAAAAAAAAATAAAGCAATTAAATATGCAATTCCTTTTGAAGGAGACGAAGAAACCTTTAAATCGTTATTAAAATATCTAAATAAATGAGGTAATAAAATGGCAACATTGTTGGAAGAGTGTATTGAAGCATTAGGTGAAGACATTGAAATTTTAGAGAATACTCAAGGAAAAATGGTAGTAAAAAGTTTTGAAAATGCATTCCCTATTACACAATGGGGGAGAGTAGATTGGTCCAACATTGAAAACTATGGTGATTTATATAATGAGGATGAAATAAAATTATATCTACAGAACTGTTTTGGAACATATTCTCAGACAGTATATATTATTTGGGATAATGCTAGAGTACCAGTAATCAAAACAAATTTACATCAAGTTTTAAATGTAATATATGATGTTACAGCTGTTAGTTTTGATACCTGGATATATTCACCAGATATGGGGTATGTTATTGAGTATCATCATGATGGTGATATACGTATTGGGGACGTAAAAAATATTGTTAAATAAATAGATTTTTATAAACAAACGTAGGATCATTGATTCCTACGTTTGTTTAGTATTAAATAAAAATTTAATCACCAGAGAGTATTAGAAAATAAGGGTAACTGTAACTATGAACGATTCTAGATGGCCTAATGAAGATGGATAGGTTAAAATGGCCCATAGTGTAAATGGTGTGGAATTACATTATGTTAAAAATACAAAAACTGGTGAATTTGATGGTTTTAAATTTAGAGATAAAAAATAAATAAGGGGCGTTTATTATGAAAGTAACTTGTTTGTATAACATTGGAGATTATCTAACAAAAGCAACCGAGGAAATATTTAACTTAGTTATTAAGAAGGAGTATATTGTTTATGGCATATGTAAGTTACAAAGTGGTGAATTAACATACTTAATCTTAGGAGAACGTGAAAATATGCCATCATGGTATCCAGCAGAATTATTTGAAATAACTGATGCGTTACAACCTATAGAATGGTATTGTGCAGAACACAGACATGTCAAAGATAAAACTATAGATTATATATGGGGATATAAAGAGTTAGCCTTGGATGATACACATGCTCTTGGTTTAATAGAAAGAGAGAGTAAAGATATGGAACTATTTTTAAAACGTAAAGCTGAAATTGATGAATTTGAGGAATTTGAGGAATTGTAATAGTAAGTGAATTAATTGATTAACCTATAAAAAATGTAGAAATTAAATATTTCTACGTTTTTTTGTACATAACATTTAAATAAACAGCTTGTTTTTTGAAAAAAATGAAAGATGGTATTTATATTGGCGCGAATATCTATTACAATGGACCCTATATAAAAAAGTAGTCGCAAATGCAACTACTTTTTTCAAAAACATTATTATTCAAATAACACCTTTAGCGTAAACTCGCGCTTAATGGTACTTGAGAATAAACTGTGAAATTGTTACCATAAGTACCGTGTCTTGAAAATAAGGAAGAAATTGAACCATTCCAACTTTTGTAGGTAGACCCAGATGTATCTGTTCTTAGAAGTACATTTGAAAAGCTAGCTTGGCTAAAGGAGTTACGTCCAGTATCTTCAACCCCCTGAACCATTTTTACTGGTTCATATTGAGAAAATGAGCCATATACAGGCTGATTTGCATATCTAGGGTTTCCATTTACATACATAGTAACCGTACCATTTCCGTTATTAACGAGTTTAAGGTTTACTCGGTCACCATCTTTAATTGATGCATCATACTGCGTGTTCCAATACTTACTGTTTTGACCTGATTCATTATATCCTGAATTTAGAAATACTTTATATCCACTTGGTGTTTTGGAAATACCACCCTCAACTTTAGATGCTCCAATACCTAAATACCAATTCACATATCCATCTTTAACAACAACTGATTTTGGTAGATTTATATCAGCTGCAATCCCAGTATAGGTACTATTTGTAACACTTTTTACAGCACCTTCTGTAGCTGCAAAACTAGTAGTTGAAAACATTGATAGAGAAATTAGAAGTGAACCAACTAGATACATCATTTTTTTCTTACTTTTCCTTAATACTTGATTCATGTTAGATCCCCCATATTTTAAATTATTAAATTGTATGGAAAGTTGGCCAACTAACTATAACTTACAAATTAAAGATAAATCAGGTTTTATTTAATGTATATATTTTCCTGTTATAAGTCATTGGAATGTCAAATAAATTTGTTTTTTCGTATTTATCAATATAGGTGGAGTTGACAGATTGAAGTGATGCGTTTATTTAAATGTAAGAAGATTTTGTTAAAAAATATAAAAACCTATCAATGTGTTGGGGATAGTATGTACTACGATTCATTTAGGAGAGAGAAATATGGAATGAATATAGTTTTTTTCAATGGGTAGATCTGAAATATTTAGAAATAGATTAAAAACAAAGGAAATAAATGAATCGTTTTTCTTAAGGAATTCATTGAAATAGTTTGTAGATGAAAGGAAATATATGATTTATAAGACATGGATTTCCTATATAAAAGAAGAAAGGGGATCCAGCTATGGGAATTACAAATACAAGATCGAAGTTAGATAATGCAGCTATTGAAGAGGCTATAGAGGCATTAAAAGATGAAAATGAATGTTTATGTATGGAAATCGATTACTTAAAAAAGTTAAAGGCCTTCCTTCAAAAAGAGATGGAATTACAGAACAAGACAAAGCAAGAGTAATTTATCTTACAAAATTCGAAAGTATATAACATATTAAGATAGTACTAGATAATTATAGAGGTCATTACAATCGCAAAAAATCAAAGTACACTTAAAAGGAATGAGTCCAGTACAATACCGGACTCACATTCAAACAGCCGCTTAATTTTTTGTTTAATACTTCAGGCCCAGTTCATCATAGGCGATCGATTGTTGGCTTGCTACGCTCAGTGATTGTTATTCTTTAACTCATCTCATATTACGTTAGTTTAAGTATTGAGAGTAAAAGAATAGGAATAGAAAAATGAATGTTTTGCTAAATAATCTATTAAAGAAACTTAAAGGAATAACAAGTTCTCCTATTGTAAGGATTTTAAGTTTATCCTTATTTAGTCCTTTTATTAATTCTTTTAATGTTTGGAAGTTTATTTTATTAACGAAAGACCAACTTGGTACAGCTTTTGTATCTGAACCTATTTTGAAAATGATATGAATACTATGTGCATGAAAACCGCTTATTATTAAAATAAGCATAAATCCTAAAATAATGAACCAAGTCATTTTTCAACACCTCCTTTCAGTATTTAATATTAAGATATTAAAACTGTTGAGAAAGTGTGCTGTTGTCCATGAAAAATATTGAGAAATTGTTGAGGGAACGTTGAGAATGTTGAGATGCTATGGATTGTAGCGGAGTTAATAATGCTTGTTATATTATATGTGTGAACAAGGAAATAGGAAAGAGAACAGGTGCGGAGACTGTTCTCTAAAGGAGCGGAAGTGCTGAACATTTTACAATGACAATGATTCAAGCATTCCGCTAATAGTATGTGTAAATATTTATAATCCATACAAGAAAGGCCGCTATAAAAATAGCCGTCTTGCCTCAGGGAGAATGCAAGAAAAATAGAGATTTATTATGGATACAGATTGGCTGTACCGCTTATTTTTAGTATTAGCAGGGGTTGAATAAATTATTCATAAGTTAAGATCTTACTTCATCGTAGAGTGAGTGACATACAAAGTAAAAAGAGCACTTTTTAAAAGTGCTCTTTTTAAGGTGTGTATTAGGACTTGAAAGAGGCATCAATGACAATTTAGAAGGAGATATCTCTATACAACATATGGAGGTGCTATGAAAGGGTGACGATAAAAAATAAAAAGAGCAGTTAGAATGAACTAACTGCTCAACTCCAGGGGAATTGGAGACTTGGTTTTTCTAGTATTAACAAACTTAAGGTGTATTATACGAAAGTAGATATAGAGGGTTAATTATTAATATTGTATGAGTGCATTTCATTCTTTAAATAGTGTCCCTCCGTTAGTAACATGAGACTCTCCAATCTCTCCAATTTCCTCAACAGGAATAAGTGGTAAATTATTATTAACTGGTTCATTATTCCTGTTCATAGCATTATAGATGAATTGTGCGTACTGTTCTCTAGATACCTTCATATAAGGACTATAGTCATTATTACCTGTCCCTTTCGCAATCTGGTTGGAATGAATAGCATGAATGGCATCTTTTGCCCAATATCCATTCGGTATATCTTTAAATATAAATGCTCCCGTTGCTTTTAGCTGGAAAGCCTTCGTTAATACAGAAGCCATTTCAGCACGCGTTAAAGTATCCTTAGGGCGGAAGTTACCATGTTCATCTCCAGTGAAGATTCCTAAGTTTGTGAGAGATAAAATCTCCTTTGAGTAATGGGTTGTGAGAGAATTGATATCTGAATAAGGATTAGTATATGTTTCTTTATTTTCTGGTTTGAGGTAATTGTACATAAGAATGGCGACTTGTTCTCGTGTTACATCATCCCCAAAGCCAAATATCCCATTTCCGTATCCAGATAGGATCTGTTTTTCTTTTAAGTCATGTATTGCTGTAAATGACCAATGGTTTTGTGGTACATCAGCAAAGACTTCTTCAGCATGGGCGGTATAATGTCCAGCTCCAAGTATTGTTAAGGTACTAATAGATAGAACAGAGCATAATTTAACTAATTTTCTTTTCATAACATTTCCTCCGTAAAAGCGATATAGTATTTTAATAAGTATAACGAAACCTATTATAATTATATATAAATATAATAGGTTTGATAGATGTATTTATGTAGATGTAAAACATAATGGTTTCATATTTAAAAAATTGCAGGATTGACCAGTAACTAGAGTTGGTTATAATATTTTTTATTTTATAAAGGGGAAAGAGATAGTTTCAATTAGTGATACAGTAAAAGGACAAGTAAAAAGGATTACATTTGAAGAAAGTGTGTTGTTTTAATTATATTAGGAGTCTTAATTATCGTATAACTATGTCCTATATAGCTAGGGAAAATGAACGGGTAAATTGGATAGAGGTTTTTGTATATCCTATAGGCTTAATTCTATGTATGATACTTGGATATTTTGAGTTACCAGAGTTTTCAATATTAGTAGGGTTAGTATGTAGTGTATGAGATATCCTTATGGCAATAGGAATTAGTGTTATATAGAAAAAATAAGAGCAGGGAGCATCTAAATAGGATACTTTTTTATTTTTTCATAGAAAAAGGAACCCAGAAGGGTTCCTTTTCTTATTCCGATCTATCTTAAGCGCATATAAGATAATGTTATTTTACATCTTAATATTAGGAATTACAATGAATAAAATGAAAGAATTGAATAAATAAAAAGATTTCAATATATTATAAAAAGAGCCACATTTGAATGACTCTTTTCTTGTAAATTATTTTTTTACCTTCCCAAAAGAAACACTTAGTTTATATGTATTATCTACTTGAACTTCTCTACCATCTAATTCAAAAGTTTGTCTTGTTTTCGGTAGGTTTGGATTATTAACTATAGAATATAAGTAAGCTCCTTTTGTTGGCAGCAATTGATTGTATAAAGCTTTGAGAGGCTCATTAATTGCAGACTCTCTACTCTTGATAGAAATTATAGTGTTCCAATAACCACCACCGTCACCATATGGGAATATAGTTATAATGTCAGACATAGCGTCAGCTTTATTTCCATGAAGATTATATCCAAGTGTTCCATATTCCACATCTCTATCAACAAAACCTAAAGATTTTGCAAGGTTAATTAATTCTGAGGATTTATCTTCTTTACCATGAATGAAGATTGAATTGTACATGAACTTAGCAAACTGTTCCCTTGTTACGCTATATTGCCCACCGTACTGATTTTGTCCGACACCACTTGTTATCCCATTGCTATACAAGGCACGTATGTAGTCTGTTGCCCAATGCCCCCTTGGTATATCACTGAATGGCATATTCCCTTTAACTTCTAAACCAAAAGCTTTTTGAAGAATAACAGCCATTTCATAACGAGTTAACGTATCATCAGGTCGGAATTTATCTGTATTGTCTCCACTCATAAAACCTGCATGTACAACAGCTTTGATATTACTTTCAAACATATGTCCTTTGATATCTGAAAAGTTTTTACCGTAATAATTGTCATCCCGTAAACCGTAATATTTAGAAATGATTGCAGAAACTTGCCCACGTGTTACTTTGTCTCCAAATCCAAAATTTCCATTACCATACCCATTTATTACATCCTTATCAGCTAAATAATAAATCGATTCTTCAGACCAGTGTCCTTGTGGTACATCGTTGAAATGTTTAGTCTGTGCATGTGTTGGATTTGTTGCACCAAATAAAGTAGCAGCAATTAAACCAGTTGCGATTACGTTTTTGTATTTCATAGTTATTTTCTCCTAAAATTAATTTTTTGATTTTATATAAAATATATATCTATTATATATATTTATATAGATATTATTATAGGTGTAAAATGTGTTTTTGTAAAAAGTTGGTATGTGATATTTATTAGTTGAAGTATTCACTTTGAGCTAGTTGTTATGTTAATGAGAGGAACTACGTCTAAATATAGAGGTATTTACAAATTTTAAAAAATTCCTTTCGTGTACCAAGAAGCAAAATATATTTATGATAAAATATAGAAAAAGATGATTAAGAAGGGACAATTAAAGTGAAACCAACAATTTATGATGTTGCGGAAAAAGCAGGTGTATCAATAGCGACTGTATCCAAGGTAATTAATCAAACTGGGCGTATTAGTGAAAAAACAATAAACAAAGTAAATCAGGTAATGGATGAATTAGATTACCAGCCAAGTAGTGTAGCAGCAGCGTTAACAGGCAAAAAAACATATACAATTGGGGTACTTGTCCCAGATATCTCAAATCCTTTTTTTGCAGAAGTAGCAAGAGCTTTTGAAAATAGTGCACAAGGATCAGGGTATACGCTCATTTTATGTAGTACAGACCATCAAACAAAACGTGAGCATGAATACATTGATTTATTATTTAAAAAGCAAGTAGACGGCATTATTATTGCAACGGAGCTAAATGATTATAAACTTGTAAAAAAAATCGTGAATCGAGATTTGCCACTAGTACTATTCACTGTAGATCATCCTTCCATCACGACTCATGTTGTGACAACTGACGATATGAGGGGAGGCTATCTAGCTGGAAGTTATCTAACGCAGAAAGGCCATACATCTTTAACGATTATGATGGAGAAGGATAGAAAAAGTAGCTTAGGGAGATTAAATGGTTTCAAACAAGCTCTTACAGATTCGGGGGTTTCGTTAGATGATGAGGCTATCATTAGCTGCTATTCGACAGTGGAAGATAGTAAACGTGCAAGTAAGGAATTACTTCATTTGCCTAACAGGCCTACAGCGGTTTTTGCTTGTACAGATTTGATTGCTATATGCCTTATGAATGAAGCAAGAAAACAAGGACTTTCAATTCCGGAAGACCTATCAATTATCGGATTTGATAATACAATCTATGCTGAGATTGCAGATCCGGGGTTAACGACAATTGAGCAGCCAATTAAACAAATGGCAGCCTGTACTTTTGAACAACTGCTAAAAACGATGGAAATGAAGGAGCATGCTAAGCAAAAAATTACAATTATTCCTCAGTTAGTAGAGCGATCCTCAGTAAAGGATATTACATGATAGATTTTTTATAAGCCTATTTGAATGTAACAAAAGAAGGTCATCGTAACTAAGTATAGTTAGGATGACCTTCTTTTATATTTAGGACTATACAGAGAATTGCTCACCGCTTTTCGTATTTAAATCCTGCTGTATTTCATTTTCCTTTGGAATAGTAAGGAAATGAGTTAAAAATGCACCAAAGAAATACAAACCAGCAAAGATCCACATCACGCCGCCAACACCTAATGGACCGATGAAGGCAGTTACTACTAATGGCCCAACGAATGCTGATAACCCTGAACCTAAATTTAAGACAGACATTGCAGCTCCTTTATTTTCAGGAGATAAAGATGGGACTAATGCGGTAAGAGGTACATAACCGGCAAGTGTTGCTCCGTAGCAACAGGCAACAAATAATATAGCCCAATAATTATGTCCTACCATTTGTGGTACATAATAGAGTGCAAGAGTTACAATTCCGCAACCGACTCCTCCGAACCATTTAATCGTATTTACCCAACCAAACTTGTCCCCAACGATACCAAAAATAATATTAAATACCATATTTACAAAGAAAAGAGTACCCCAAATTTGAAGCCATTCTGTCATCGTAAAATTATATTTCATCATATAGGTAGGTAGGAAAACAACAAATCCAAATTGAGCGGCCGAGTTTATAATTTTTACAATTCCGCCTATACCAACTTTAGGGTTTTCAAATGCGATGGTAATGCCTTTTAGTAATTCGCTTGATTTGTTAGCGCTTACGGTTTGTGCTTTAAATCTGTCCTTATTTACAACAATTGAGAATAATCCCCCGACGACAACAAAAATTAAAGCGCTCCATAATGTAGCAATTTCTCCGATTTTCGGAACCATATAACTAGAATAAAAGGCTCCTATCACACTAAGCCCCAGCTGGAATACGAACCAGAACCAGCCAACTGCTCTTGAAAGCATTTGTTGAGGCGTACTGTAAGATACCCAAACTAGGAAAGAATAAGCAAATAAAGGATAACCAAACCCGCGTAGGGCATAGCAAATTAATATTACTGGATAATTCATATGTTGAATTCCAATACCTATGAACCCGATTGATCCTAAAATGAATGATACTAAACCAAACGTCATGACTTTTCTTGGTCCCCACATTTGTACAAATACCCCTGAAAACCAAGAAGAAGCAGATACAGTAATACCGTAAATAGTAAACAAAAATGCAGCATGTTCTAGCGTTAGTCCTTTTTCAACGAGATAAGGGGATAACCATCCCTGTTCTAACCCGTCCCCAATCATAAAAACAATAATCCCTATGTATCCCCAAGTTAAATTAGAAGGGATCCCAATCCTGTCCATAAATGTTTTGTTTGAACTAATAGCGTTCATTCTCCCACCACCGATAAGTTATTTTTTTGGTTAAGCGCTTAATTCTTTTTGATAAAAAAAGTATACGCTTACATTATGGGGTCGTCAATTAAATTTTTTGACAATTTACAACTTTCTTTTATAGAGTCATTCTATTTACTTATTGGACAATAAAATAATAGTGAGTATGAAAAGAAAGAAATACCTTATAGATGGGGATTACTATTTAAAAGGCTTCGTTATCTTTGTTATATCAGTATTTTAAAAGAATATATTTGTAGCTTTTTAGAGTGTTTATTTCTAATTATTAATTTTTATTTTTATGTAATACGTATATTGAGGGAATGTAAAATTCGGATGTAAAGAGAAGTATTCAAAAAAATAAAAATGTTTTAAATTTAGAATCAAGTGTGTATAATGAAGAAAAATAGGGAAAGCGCTTAACTAAATTGATACGCTAAACCCTATAGACTTTCATTTCGTTTCTTAAATTTTAATATAGAGGGAGAAATCATATGAACGTTTTAAAGATTGGGATTATTGGTGCTGGGCGAATTGGGAAACTACATGTTGATAATTTGCAACTTATGCCACAAGTAAAAATTAAAGCGGTTTCAGATGTAGTAATTAGTCATCTAGAAAAGTGGGCTCAAGATAAAGGGATTTCTACTCTGACTACAAATTATCAGGATTTATTAGCAGATCCAGAAATTGATGCTGTCTTTATTTGTTCACCAACAAATACACATGCGCAAATTATTAAAGAAGCAGCTCTTGCGAAAAAACATATTTTCTGTGAAAAACCTGTTAGTTTCTCAGTAGAAGAAACATTAGAAGCATTAGAAGTGGTAAAAGAACAGGGAGTATCTCTTCAAGTAGGATTTAATCGTCGTTTTGATCCGAACTTCAGGAAAGTTTATGATCTGATTCAACAAGGTGAAGTGGGGCAGCCGCATATCTTAAAAATTACGTCACGCGATCCACAACCGCCAAGTATAGAATACGTTCGCTCTTCAGGCGGATTGTTTATGGATATGATGATTCATGATTTTGATATGGCTCGCTATGTGATGAATAGTGAAGTCGTTGAAGTATTTGCATATGGAACAACATTAATTGATCCATCCATTCAGGAAGTAAATGATGTAGATACAGCAATTGTCACATTAAAATTTGCAAATGGAGCTTTAGGAGTAATTGATAATAGCCGCCAAGCTGTTTATGGATATGACCAGCGTGTGGAAGTGTTTGGTGAAAAAGGTGCGGTTGCTGCGGATAATTGCTGCCCGACAACAGTTCAAGTGTCAAAAACAGAAGGTATTGTAAAAGATAAGCCGCTTTATTTCTTCTTAGAGCGCTACACGCAAGCTTACATTGAGGAAGTAACACAATTTACAAAGTCAATTATAGAAGGACAAGCTGTTATTTGCAGTGGTAATGATGGATTACAAGCAGAGCGAATTGCGAAGGCTGCAAAGGAATCCTTACTAACAGGAAAACCTGTGCAAATTGAACATAAACAGCCAGCATTAAATCAATAAAGAGAGCGCTTACTTCTAGCTAGATAAAGAGTAATTTGTCGGAAAACGATAAAGCATGGGAGGTAGTAACAATGAATCCACTTATTTTTAAAGAAGATTGTCCATTAGACCTTATTGCGGTTGGACGTTTATGCGTTGATTTAAATGCTAATGAAACACAACGTCCAATGGAAGAAACAAGAACGTTTACTAAATATGTAGGAGGTTCTCCTGCGAATATTGCGATTGGTGCTGCACGTCTTGGCTTACAAACAGGATTTATCGGTAAAGTGTCCGATGACCAAATGGGCCGCTTTATTACGGGGTACCTAAAGGACAACAATATTAATACAGATCAGATATGTATCGATCGTACTGGTGCAGTGACAGGTTTAGCATTTACAGAAATTAAAAGCCCTGAGGATTGCAGTATTTTAATGTACCGCGACAATGTCGCAGACTTAAACCTAGATCCAACAGAGGTATCTGAGGACTATATTAAACAATCAAAAGCACTCTTAATTTCAGGAACAGCTTTAGCGAAAAGTCCTTCTCGCGAGGCAGTATTTTTAGCGCTAGAATATGCACGTAAACATGATGTAGTCGTATTTTTTGATGTTGATTACCGCCCGTATACATGGCAATCAGAGGCTGAAACGGCTGTGTATTACAATCTAGCTGCTGAAAAATCTGATGTCATTATTGGGACGCGTGAAGAGTTCGATATGATGGAAAAACTATTAAACTATGAACAATCTAATGACCAAGTTACAGCTGAAAGATGGTTTTCTCATCATGCGAAAATCGTTGTAATTAAACATGGCGGGGATGGTTCAATCGCATATACGAGAGACGGTCAAACTCACCGAGGCGGTATCTTTAAAACAAAGGTGTTAAAGACGTTTGGCGCTGGCGACTCGTATGCATCCGCGTTTATTTATGGATTAATGCAAGGGCTTGAGATTCCTCAAGCGATGCGATTAGGAGGCGCTTCTGCTTCGATCGTTATTTCTAAACATAGCTGTTCTGATGCAATGCCAACAAGGGCAGAGATTTCTGCATTCATGGAAACGGCTGAGGAATTGGTATAGAAACGTCATGAATCAATAATTAAGTAAGGGCGTATCCTATTGGACGCTTCTACATTACATAAAAGGGAGAGAATGAATATGACAGTACAAACAGCACAAATTGTAAAAAACTACATTGGCGGCGAATGGGTAGAATCCATTTCAACTAAGATGGAAGCTGTATATAATCCGGCAACAGGAGAAGTAATCGCTCAAGTACCACTTTCAACAAAAGAAGATGTTGAACATGCTGTATTAGCAGCAAATGAAGCATTCAAATCTTGGTCTAAAACGGCTGTGCCAAAACGCGCTCGTATTCTATTTAAATATCAACAATTACTAGTAGATAACTGGGAAGAGTTAGCGAAACTTATTACGATTGAAAACGGAAAAAGCTATAACGAGGCTTACGGTGAAGTTCTTCGTGGTATTGAGTGCGTGGAGTTTGCAGCGGGTGCTCCTACATTAATGATGGGAAAACAGTTACCTGATATTGCAACAGGTATTGAGTCTGGTATGTATCGTTACCCAATTGGTGTTATAGGCGGCATTACACCTTTTAACTTCCCAATGATGGTTCCATGCTGGATGTTCCCACTTGCAATTGCTTGTGGTAATACATTTGTATTAAAGCCTTCAGAGCGTACACCACTTCTAGCAGCAAAGTTAGCAGAATTAGCTGCAGAAGCAGGCATACCAAAAGGTGTATTAAATATCGTAAATGGTGCTCACGATGTAGTAAACGGTCTTCTTGAACATAAATTAGTGAAGGCAATTTCATTTGTAGGTTCTCAGCCTGTCGCAGAATATGTATACAAAAAAGGAACAGAAAACTTAAAACGTGTTCAAGCATTAGCAGGTGCGAAAAACCATTCCATTGTATTAAATGATGCAAATCTTGAACTAGCAACAAAGCAAATTATTAGTGCCGCATTCGGTTCAGCAGGTGAGCGTTGTATGGCTGCTTCTGTTGTAACAGTAGAAGAAGAAATTGCAGATCAATTAGTTGAAAGACTCGTAGAAGAAGCAAATAAAATCGTCATCGGCAATGGTCTTGATGAAGATGTATTTTTAGGACCAGTTATTCGTGATAACCATAAAGAGCGCACAATTGGTTATATCGATTCAGGTGTAGAACAGGGCGCTACATTAGTTCGTGATGGACGCGAAGATACAGCTGTAAAAGGAGCTGGTTACTTCGTTGGTCCAACAATTTTTGACCATGTTACAAAAGAAATGAAAATCTGGCAAGATGAGATTTTTGCCCCTGTTTTATCGATTGTTCGTGTGAAATCATTAGATGAAGCGATTGAAATTGCAAATGAGTCTCGCTTTGCAAATGGAGCTTGCATTTATACAGATAGCGGGGCAAGTGTACGTCAATTCCGTGAAACAATTGAATCCGGCATGTTAGGTGTGAATGTTGGGGTTCCAGCACCGATGGCATTCTTCCCGTTCTCTGGCTGGAAAGATTCTTTCTATGGAGATCTTCATGCGAACGGTACTGACGGCGTTGAGTTTTATACTAGAAAGAAAATGCTTACATCTCGTTGGGAAAAGTAATCATGAAGAGAGAAGTAGAATCTCTCTAGGTGCTTGGAAGCGAAAGTAACGAAGGTAGCAAAACATAAGAAGGAAGTATTAGGAGTCTATCAAATTCCTAATACTCCTTTTTCATATGCAGAATGACTGTTAGAGATAGAAAGGAGCAAATCATATGCAAACTGTTAGAATGACGACGGCGCAAGCATTGGTGAAATTTTTGAATCAGCAATACGTAGAGTTTGATGGAAAGCAACAAAAGTTTATTAAGGGAATCTTTACGATTTTTGGTCATGGGAATGTAGTAGGCCTAGGTCAAGCTTTAGAAGAAGATGCAGGGGAATTAGAAGTATATCAAGGGAGAAATGAACAAGGAATGGCAAATGCTGCGATGGCTTTTGCAAAACAAAAACATAGAAAACAAATTATGGCATGTACTTCTTCTGTTGGTCCTGGATCAGCAAATATGATTACTTCTGCAGCAACAGCTTCTGCAAATAATATTCCCGTTTTATTACTTCCAGGAGATGTATTTGCAACGAGACAACCCGATCCTGTTCTTCAACAAATTGAACAAACACATGACTTATCTATTTCTACAAATGATGCTTTCCGTGCAGTAAGTAAGTACTGGGACAGGATAAATCGTCCTGAACAATTGATGACAGCTATGATTCAAGCGATGCGTGTTTTAACGAATCCGGCAGATACAGGGGCTGTAACAATTTGTTTACCACAAGATGTCCAGGGGGAAGCATGGGATTTTCCAGATTACTTCTTCCAAAAGCGTGTTCACCGTATTGAACGTCGTCTACCTACAAAAGCCAGCTTAGCGGATGCAGTGGAAATGATTAAGAGAAAGAAAAAGCCAGTTATGATTTGTGGTGGTGGTGTAAGATACGCAGAAGCGGCAGAAGAACTCAAACAGTTTGCTGAAATATTCCACATTCCATTTGGAGAAACACAAGCTGGAAAAAGTGCGATTGAAAGTAGTCATCGATATAATCTAGGCGGCATTGGGGTAACGGGAAATGTAGCGGCTAATACAATTGCAAAGGAAGCGGATCTTGTTATTGGAATCGGGACGAGATTTACGGATTTTACAACGGCATCGAAACAATTATTTCAAAATGAGGAAGTTGAGTTTTTAAACATCAATATTTCAGAATTCCATGCGAATAAGCTGGATGCATTAAAGGTTATAGCGGATGCGAAAGAAGCGCTTCTTGCTCTAATTGATGAACTGCAAGTAATTGATTATCGATCTAGTTATACAGTAGAAATTGGTGATGCAAAAGAGGCTTGGGAAACAGAATTAGCACGTCTACATAATATTCGCTTTACAGGTCAAGATTTCACACCAGAAGTCGAAGGTCATTTCGATGAAAATTTAAATGAGTATGTAGATGCACTTGGTACACAATTAACACAGACCGCAGTCATTGGACAAATCAATACATTACTCGATGAAGATGCAATTATCGTTGGAGCGGCAGGAAGTCTTCCAGGTGATTTACAAAGAATGTGGACATCAAGAAAACCGAATACATATCACATGGAGTATGGATACTCTTGCATGGGTTATGAGGTTGCGGGCGCACTTGGTGCAAAGCTAGCTGAACCATCGAAAGAAGTATATGCAATGGTAGGGGATGGTAGTTACCAGATGCTTCATTCTGAGCTTGTCACAAGTCTCCAAGAAAACAAAAAAATTAACGTCTTATTGTTTGATAACTCCGGATTTGGCTGCATTAATAACTTACAAATGGGCAATGGAATGGGGAGCTTTGGAACAGAGTTTCGCTACCGAAACCAGGAAACTCGTAAATTAGATGGGGCAATTATGAAAATTGATTTTGCAGCTAGCGCAGCTGGATATGGTGTGAAAACATATCATGTTACATCACTAGAACAATTACGAGAAGCGCTTATAGATGCGATAAAACAAACAGTTTCTACATTAATTGATATTAAAGTATTACCAAAAACAATGACAAATGGATACGAGTCATGGTGGCATGTAGGTATTGCCGAAGTATCTAAAAGTCAAAGTGTACAAGCTGCGTACGAGAGTAAAGTAAGTAACTTGCAACAGGCAAGGTCTTATTAGATTAGGGCACAAAGAGAGCTTTTTATCTACATGCATATGGTTTAAGAAGCTCTCTTTTTAAAGAATAGATAAGAGAAGTTGGCGAAATTCTATCACATTTTAATAAGAGGAGAGACAAGGGGATGTTTAAAGAAAATACAATTAAGCTTGGAATTGCACCAATTGCTTGGACAAATGATGATATGCCGGAGCTAGGGGCAGAAAATACGTTTGAACAATGTATTAGTGAGATGGCACTAGCTGGATTTAATGGAAGTGAAGTAGGGAATAAATATCCGAGAAATACGGTTGTATTAAAAAAATCTTTGGAATTACGAAACTTGGAGATTGCAAGTGCATGGTTTAGTACGTTTTTAACAACGAAGCCGATTGAAGAGACGGTAGAAGAATTTATTAAGCATAGGGATTTCTTGCATGACATGGGTGCAAAAGTCATCGTTGTATCAGAGCAAGGGCATAGTATTCAAGGGTTAATGGATGTACCACTATTTAAAAATAAACCTGTTTTTACAGAAGAAGAGTGGGATAAGCTTGCGGATGGATTACATCACCTCGGTAAATTAGCTCAGGAAAAGGGGCTACATATTGTATACCATCACCATATGGGTACGGGTGTTCAAACAACGGCAGAAATTGAAAAGTTAATGGACATGACTGATTCAGCACTTGTATCTCTGCTTTTTGATACAGGTCATCTTGTTTTTTCAGGAGAAGAGCCACTTTATATTTTGAAGAAATATTTACCTCGTATTAAACACGTACATTTAAAAGATATTCGTCAAGAAGTAGTAGATGCTGTAAAGGAAAATGAATTGAGCTTCTTACAGGCAGTGAAGAATGGGGCATTTACAGTTCCCGGGGATGGTGTAATTGAATTTGATGAAGTGTTTACTATCCTTGCAAACTCTAATTATCAAGGGTGGTTTGTGGTAGAAGCAGAGCAAGATCCAGCTTTAGCGAATCCTTTTGAATACGCATTAAAAGCCCGAAAATTTATACAAGAAAAAGCCGGTCTGTAATTTAAGCATTTTAAGATTATCCCTAAGAAAATGGTAGGGTAATCAACATGTATTCTTATAAAAGGGGTAAAAAGACGTGAAGGTTGGTTTTACATGTAATAAATAATATTGAAATAGGAGAGTATGTAATGCCATTAGTTCAAATGAAAGATATTTTAATGAAAGCAAATCAAGAGAATTATGGGGTTGGGGCTTTCAGTGTCGCGAATATGGAAATGGTAATGGGAGCTATTAAAGCAGCTGAAGAGTTAAGTTCACCGCTTATTCTACAAATTGCGGAAGTTCGTTTGAATCATTCGCCAATTCATATGATTGGTCCTTTGATGGTAGCTGCAGCGAAAAAAACAACTGTTCCAGTAGCAGTTCACTTTGATCACGGTATGACATTTGAAAAGATTCAAGAGACGTTAGAAATTGGTTTTAGTTCGGTTATGTTTGATGGCTCTCACTATCCGTTAGAAGAGAATATCCAAAAGACAAAAGAAATTGTAGAACTTGCGAAACAGTATGGAGCGACGGTAGAAGCTGAGATTGGTAGAGTTGGTGGTAGTGAGGACGGATCAGAAGATATTGAAATGTTGCTGACAAGCACTATAGAAGCAAAACGATTTGCTGAAGAGACAGACGTAGATGCGTTAGCTGTTGCAATTGGAAATGCGCATGGTATGTACAATGGCGATCCTAATTTACGATTAGACCGCCTACGAGAGATTAATGAGGTAGTCCATATCCCACTCGTTTTACATGGCGGCTCTGGCATTAGTCCAGAGGATTTCAAGCTATGTATTCAACATGGTGTTCGAAAAATTAATGTAGCAACAGCCACATTTCAGAATATAATTACTGCGGTTAACACTGCCGTCCTAAATAATCCGTATTCAGATTACTTTACGTACCACCAGAATGTTATTGAGGCCGCATATGAAAACGTTAAAAGTCATATGCAAATATTCGGAAGTGAAAACAGAGCATAATCAGAAAAGCTTTCTTCATTGATAGTTAGAAGAAACTCGGAATGTAGTGAACTGACAAAAGTAGAGAATGATTGAGTAGCTATTTTATAAAAGGAGGAGAAAGCCATGTTAGGAAAATTAGGTGAATTAAATGAAGGATATAATGTATTAACAGAAATGAACAGGCAATGCAGTGATATGTTAATGGATATAGGCATATATAAGATGCCTAATGGAAAAGAAGAATTGCTATTTGATGATAAAAATGAAACGGCAGTACTTTTACTAGAAGGTGCAATACGTTTAGAGTGGGAAGGGAAGGAACAAGTTATTCAAAGGCAGTCTGTGTTTGAAGAAAACCCTTGGTGTTTACATGTATCTAAAAATGTGAAGGTTACAATTACTGCTCTTTCAGATAGTGAAGTGCTTGTTCAAAAAACGGATAATGATCAAGAATTTGCTTCTAAGTTATATACTCCAAATGAGTGTCAAAGTGTTGTAGCTGGAGATGGAGTATGGGAGGGAACAGCACAGCGTGTTATTCGTACGATTTTTGACTATAACAATGCTGCATATTCTAATATGGTAGTAGGCGAGGTTATTTCTTATCCTGGGAGATGGTCTAGTTATCCACCACATCACCATGACCAGCCAGAGGTATATTATTATCGCTTTAACAAACCACAGGGGTTTGGATGTGCAATGGTTGGTGAGGATGCATATCGCGTTGTACATAATAGCTTTATTACAATTCCGGGTGAGCTAGACCATCCACAAGCAACAGCGCCTGGATATGCCATGTATTTTTGTTGGATGATTCGACATCTTGAGAATAATCCTTGGAATGATCGTATCATGGAGGAAGAACACAAGTGGTTATTAGAACCAAACGCGAAAATTTGGCCAGAAAAGGAATAGACAAAAATAAAAACGAGCAATCCTATTCATAGTGATAAGGTGCTCGTTTTTTTATTTGTAAGTGGAAAGGAAAATCCCTCTTACTGTTATCTCCGGATTATTGTCCTGCGAATATTTAAAGAAGGAGAATTCTTTCAGAAATTATGTAAAATAAATCTTTTATTTTGGTCTGTGTTTTTGACTTGTTAGTTATTTATTTTTTGTTTGTTGTTCTATCTACATCTGAAGTGGGTAAGTCTGTGTCGTATAGGTCTTGGTTAATATCTTTATTGTTAACATTATTGTTTGGATTATGTTCCACTTGAGATGATGTTTCTTGCATTTGTTCTTGTTCCTTACTAGGGGTATTCAGAGCATCCGGTGGGATGCGATTCATCTGTTCGCTTACTAGATTTTCTTTATCCATATAATACAGCTCCTTTTTGAGATGAGATTAAAAACAATGGAATTATGAATAGACACTTCGATATTTTGAGCCTTTGAATGGTATTATATACAAACTTATATTGCAAAGATTACTTTTTTTCGTTTCGGTATAAGTTTTGTTGTTAAATTGTACGAACAACAACACATATGATAACTATAGGTAGTGAAGGATAATATTTTTTCATAGAGAATATTGCTAGAGTAGGAATTAATCTATTTTGCTTTTTGATGAAAGGGGAATTCTCATGAATACATTTGTAAATGACAAGTTTTATGAAACGCGAAATCATTTATTTGAGGAAATTACTTTGTTAAGTGATACTCAATTTAATAGGAAACCAGATAAGGATAAATGGAGTATAGCACAAGTATGTCATCACTTAGTGTTATTAGATGAAAGGGTTATAAAGGTCATTTCATCTGGATTAAAAAAGATGGATAGTACACAAAATGAGCGTAAAGAAATTCAATCTATATTATTAGATAGATCAATAAAATTTATAGCCCCAGAAATGATTGAACCAAGCATAGAGCCATTTGAGGTGCAGCAAATGGTGGATTTGTTAAACGAATCGAGAAAACAACTAATGCGTTTCCTAAGTACAATAGAAGATGAATCTATATTGGTGAAAAAATCAGTGATGCATCCAGCTCTTGGAGAATTACTTCTTGATCAGTGGATAGAACTGATCTATTTGCATGAACAGCGTCATATAGAACAAATCAAGGAAATAAAATTACTTTGTAAAGTTGGAATGTAAAGATCATTGTCTATTTTTAGTGAAATGTATGCTATTAAATTATATAAAAAAGAATTGCAATAATTTATATACCAAAAAGTAGTGTAAAATCGCTACTTTTTTTATTGTTCCTAATTATTAATAGAAAGCGTTTTGTGACGTCTTTACACATAAAATACAAATTTGTTAGTATGCATTTTTATTTTTGTAACAGAATCACCTGCAAAATTTCTTTTTGTAGTTGAAGTTTTCCGAATAATAAGTTACATTTTTAAAGTTCAAGCAACTATATGACAGTACAAAAGGGGAGAAATATTGTTATTATGCAAAAAATGAAATGGAAGAACTATTTATGTTATTTGGTTATTTTTATACTTCTTGGAACAGCAGTAACAGTCAAACCATCTATCTCGAAAGCTGAGGAATCTGATGTTAATATTACACTGTTAGGTACTGCAGATATTCATGGTAGATTTATGCCTTGGGATTATGCGCTTGATGGTGCAAATACGAGTGGAAGTTTAACACAGCTTTATACGGTTATAAAGAA
This sequence comes from Bacillus sp. EB106-02-03-XG38, assembly GCF_058792175.1. Lineage (NCBI taxonomy): Bacteria > Bacillati > Bacillota > Bacilli > Caryophanales > Bacillaceae > Bacillus > Bacillus sp. EB106-02-03-XG38. The sequence goes on along the minus strand of NZ_JBYTED010000005.1, from coordinate 270,138 downwards.
AGTACGTCAAGAAAATCCAAATACAATATTAGTAGATGCTGGGGATACAATTCAAGGAAACTCAGTAGAATTATTCAATGATCAACCGCAATCGCCAATGATGGTAGCGATGAATGCAATGGGATATGATGCTTGGGCATTTGGAAATCATGAATTTAACTTTGGATTAGATACATTGAAAAAAGTTAGTGAGCAATATAAGGGCAAGACATTGGCAGGAAATATTTATAAGGAAAATGGAGAGCGTTTTCTTCCTGCATATACAATTGTTGAAAAAGGTGGAATTAAAGTCGGGATTATTGGTATGAATACACCGATGATTAGTGATTTTGAAAAAGGGACAGATCATTTGGATGGATTGGTAGTGAAAAATCCAGTAGAAGAGACAAAAAAGGCAATTAAAGAATTAGAGGGTAAAGTAGATGTAATGGTAGGGGTTATGCATATGGGACTAGAAAATGAGAATGGGATTCCTGGTACTGGGGTTCAAGATATTGCGAATGCTTGTCCGGAACTAAGCGCTATTTTTGCAGCTCATATGCATAAACTTGTTAAAAAAGAAGTTGTAAATGGTGTCATTATTACAGAACCAGATAAATATGGAACACATATCTCACGTATTGACCTTAATTTTACAAAGCAAGATGGAAAGCTGGTTCTAAAAGATAAAACTGCTACAGCTATACCTGTAAAAAATACTGATGGAACAACAGTAGTATCTGATCCTACACTTGAAGACACACTGACACCTTTTCATGAGTATGCGAGGGGTGATGCAAATGTTGTAGTCGCTCAATTAAAGGGTAGAAATCTTGTTCCTGAAAATGAAATAAAGGGTATTCCAAGTGTGCAGATTCAAGAGACACCTTTGTCAGATTTCTTTCATGAGGTCATGCTCTATTACAGCAAAGCAGATGTAGTAGCCCATCAAATTGATAACGATAATGCCCGTTTGGATGTAGGTCCTATTAAGAAAAAAGATATTGCATATAATTATCAATATGCTTTGGGTGAAATTACGGTATATAAGGTAACTGGGAAAGACTTAAAAGACTATATGGAATGGGCAGCAGGGTACTTTAATTCATCTCGTCCTGGAGATGTAACAGTTAGTTTTGATAAAACCCGTCGTGCGTCTAAATACAGTACGAATGATTTCTTTGGAGGCGTAAAATACGAAATTGACTTAACAAAACCATATGGAAGTAGAATTACAAATTTACGTTCTATTCGTACAAATAAACCAATCAAAACGAACGATGTTATGACGCTGGGAATGAATGCATATAGAATGGAGGCTCTTCAGGCAAAAGGTGGAGCTTTAGAGGGGCGTAAGTTTGAACAAATTTGGTCATCTAAACAAGAGAATGCATTCGGGGAAACTGGTGGAACCATTCGTAACCTTGCTATTACATATTTAAAAGAGGTAAAGAATGGTGTATACACACCAAAAGTTATGCATAATTGGAAAATTACTGGCGTGAATACACATTCTTCAGAGCATAAGGCTGTAGTGGATCTTGTAAATAAAGGGATTTTAGAAATTCCAAAAACTGAAGATGGAAAATATACAAATATAGCCTCTATAAATACTAAAGATTCAATTACAAAAGAAGAGATTGTAGCACTCTCACAAAAAGCAAATATTAATCCAAATCAGTTTAAGCATATAAAAACGAAAGGTGAATTTTATAAAAAACTTAGTAGAATTGTAAAAAAAATATAAGAAACATGACTCTAGTGCAAAAAAGTTATAACTAGAAATTTAAATATATACGCAAAAAAGAGCACTCCTATACATGGCGATAGGATGCTCTTTTTTATGTTAAGAAAATCTTGTCTACTTTTAGTCTATCACCCTACGCACAATTATAGTAACGTGAATAGTCCGAAACAAACCTGTTTCGGACTGGGGGTTCAATATTTTATCCACTTTATTCAACCTTTTTTGTATTTGTAGTATGAATTTTCTGTCTTTTTAAGTGAGAAAACTGGATTACGTTAATTAATAGATACTCCACCAGAGACACTCAGTTTTGTTGGTGCTGGCGTATCTCCACCATTAAATGAAGAGTGTTGTGATACATTTAAACTAATCATGCTACATGCTAATGTACTTACTATTATCGTACTGAATAACACTTTTTTTATTTTTTTCATTACTTTAACGCTCCTTTTCTTAAATGTTTCTTATCAGCATTATTGCTAATATAGAAATACTTGCTCGCTTTAACATGATTATTTGCCTCGTAAAATTGTAGTGCTAAAATCTCTGCATATTCTTTTACACAATCCCACATTTCCTCTTTTTCAAAATAAGAAATGGCATCAGTAACTACTTTTTCTAGTTTAATTCTAGGCAGTTCTGTAATTAGTTCATTTAAAACTGCGAAACGGTGTTTATATTCCTCATTTCCTGATTCATTTGTATATTTCATTCCTTGCTCGATATATGCTCTTGCTGTTTCAATGCCTTCTAACTTATAATATGCTCTTGCTAAGACAAATAATGCTTTAAAATGGTTCGGTATGGTATTTATAATTTCAGAACTCTGTCTAATCGCCAATGGATATAAATCTTGAATATTATATAACCAGCCTAAATTGGATCGTACTCGTAATAATAATTGTTCTTCATCATACTTCTTAAAAATATCAATAACCATATTGAGACATTCTTCCGCTCTTTCAAATTCTCTTAGATCTATACAAGCCAGTCCATATACATTGTCGCATAAAGCAATATTAATTTTATAGCCTACATGATTCAAATATATTTCTTTGGCTTTTACTGCATGTTGAATCGCTTCAAATGGTTGATAAGATTGATAACAGTATGTTGAAAATCTATACTCAAACTCAGCTTTTTCTATTTCGTCAGGTATATCTTTTAAAAGTCCTTCCGCCTTTTCATAGTATGTTTTTGCCTCAGTATAATTTGCTATAATTGTAGAGTGGATTGCCTTAAAGAAATAATAATAGTAAGCTAAAAATGAAAATTCATCTTTAATATGAGGTAGTTTTTCTATTTGATTAAAAGAATCTTTTGTAATACTCATTCCATCTACCAAAACTTTATATCTAAAATTCAGCAGGGAATAATAGAATGATACATATTGGTCTGTTTCTATTTCTTTTAAACTTTCTTTTACTTTTAGATATGTTTGTTTTGCTTCTACTACATGATATAAACGAATTTCTTCATACCATTCATGTAATAATTCCATCAATTGTTTATTACTTTTTTCTTGAACAGTCATAATATCCCCCATTTCTCTGTAAAGGCTTATTCTGATAATAACAGGAATTCGATAAATTAAATTTAATCACGATTTTTTTCATGAATATACATAATATTCTGAATTAAAGAGTTGTCCATGTTTTTAAATTTGAAAAGTATAGGTAAGGTAGTACAAGTTTCGTTAATGTATTTTTTGATTTTTTTACAGTTTTCTATTAAATACTTCTTATGAGAGGGAGCGTAGGTTTTTGATAAGTATCATAGGAAGTGTAACTTTTCATAAAATGTAGGTTTATACTTCCGCTAAGTAATTATCATAATGAGAGTATATAGATGTATCAAACGAAACTTCTACTTAATCAAATATGATTTAATACTTTCTTAGTTTTGGTTAGGGATATTTATATACTTTAAAGTAAAGAGCTTTATTTTATAAAGGGGGGGAATTTTGGGGTTTATAACTCAGGATCTTTTAATCTAAATTTATTTTAAGTGTTGAAAGATTTGTAAAAAATACTTTACGAATTGTAAGAAATAAATTACAATTTTTCTAAGAGGTGTTCCTATTGTTACATAATAGAATTGTAGTTTGTCGAGCAGAAAAAGGTTGGACTCAAGAAGAATTGGCAAAAAGGGTTGGTGTTAGTCGACAAACTATCGCTACTCTTGAAAAGAATAAATATAATCCTTCTCTAATTCTTGCCTTTAAAATCGCAAATGTATTTGAAAAGTCAATAACTGACGTGTTTGATTATCAGGAGGAGTGAGTCATATGTTGTGGTTAAAAATTTTATTTTTAGTTGTAATATTCATTAGTCAGATGTACGTAATACAATTTCAGTCCAGTGATGAAGCAAAAGACGAAAGAGGGAGAGAAATTCAATATAAAACAAATAATGTGTTGTACAATATCTTATCTGTAGGTATCATTGCCATTTTTATTTTTCAATCAGTAGAAATAATTTCTTTAGAATTTCTACCTGATTTATTGTTATATTTTGTGCTTTCATTAAGTGTACTTGGCAGTCTTATTATATTTATCAATAGACACAGCAAAAATTACTAATATAGTGTATTTGGATTATGATGAAGGTAGAATGATACCGATGTACAAACTGTATTAGAACGGAGATTTATATGGCAGAGGTAGAGTAAGGGGACTTTCAGAATTGAAAAGTATGAATGTTGTGTAAAAGCAATGCAAATTGTTGAAAATATAAAAAATGTATAGTAAATTGAGGGTGTATGCTAGATTATAATGAGCAAGAAGTCGGGTGGTTCTGATTCTTGTTGATTGATAGGTCGTAAGATCATAAAAAGTCTTGGTTTGGTCGCCAAGGTTTTTTTCATGCTGTATTCAGGCATAAAAACCTTGTATATCTCGAATAATTTTTCAAGCTGCAGCACGGGCTTTGTTTTTTCAATTGTAAAAAACATATTTGACTTACATGTTGGGAAGTATGGTGTAACTAATACAGAGAATGGGGTAATGTTCTACTTTGCTTAGAAAAATGGGGTATAAAGTAGTAAGAAGTGATAAAGTATTGAAATATTAAAGGGGATTTATATTCATATAGAGTATTTAAAAAAGGTGTAAAGTCAATTCCATGGCTTCGCACCTTTTTATTTAACTTGGACTTGTTTAATCCCGTTAGCTTGTTCATTTTTAAGCGTTTATTGCGTTTAAAATTGAAATCTTATTTGTCGTAAATAGTACATAATTTTGTTTTACCGTTTTGATTAAAATACGATCCGTTGTTCCATATGCATTGCCAATACGGATTGCACTAGTCTCTTCAACACCCGCATAGGTAGCATCTTCAGTAACCTCAATTACATCACTTAATGGAATGGTAATCTCCGCCAATTGCCATGAAATTATTAACTCTTCTTTTGTTTTTTTACATCAATACCTAGCATTATACCAAGACCTTTCTATAATAGAATGCTACAGTTCTAATCTTATTATACGAATTTTTAGATTATTTTTCCGTATGTAGGAATAGAATTGGTTTCTGCGTGTTAGTATCTTTAGCGTATCGAACGAAAAGGAGGATATACTCTCTTTCTGTTAAGAAATATGTTAAGAACAAAAGTTAACTTCAAATTAATATGAATTTGATATGGTTGTAGTATTATAAACGAGAAATATTAAGAGTGGCAGGAAGGAAATGAATAATGAGAATTAAATTAGTAGGGATTTTTACTTGTATGATTGTGATACTTGGTATCTTTATCGTTTATACCAATCAATCTATTGGTAAAGAACCCAAAAAAACAAACTATGAAACTCATGAAAACTCCATAAATAGAGAGAAAAATGGTACTTCAAATAACATAGCAAGTTCTTTTGCTAGTGTACAAGCTGTAGTTAATAAAGAATATGGATTGCATGAAGACTTTAAACCGGAAGATTTAGTTGTACCAAATGTACCATTCTCATTCAGTGGAACGCTAGAAAAGAGTTACCTTCGTAAAGAGGCAGCAGAAGCACTAGAAAGGTTATTTAATTTAGCAAAGAAAGAAGGAATCCAGTTGAATGCTGTTTCTGGGTTTCGCTCCTATGATTATCAAAAAAAACTGTATGCAAACAACGTGAAAAGAAAAGGACAAGAGCATACGGATCGCTTCTCGGCAAACCCTGGACATAGTGAACATCAAACAGGATTAACGATGGATGTTTCTTCTAAAAGTGCAAATAATGAGCTAGAGTTAACCTTTGCGAATACGAAAGAAGGAAAATGGCTGAAAGAAAATGCGCATCGTGCAGGTTTTATTATTCGTTATCCAAAAGGTAAAGAGAGTATTACTGGATATGCATATGAACCGTGGCATATTCGCTATGTAGGAGATATTGCTGAAAGTATATATAAGAAAAAATTGACTTTAGAAGAATATATGAATCTGTGAAAATAGAATTAAAGAATTAAATTGGCTAGCGATAGCGGTAAGATTGTAAAAGATAGGGGTATGAAATAAGATATTTCTTAATGTTTTTAAAGGGTATGCCATGGAATTGTAAACGATACTACTATTGTAGAGATGAAAGATAGCGAGTAATATCTTTACAGTAATGTGAGATGTAGGATCTAGCGTCAGGTGCAGAATGATAAGTATTAGGTTAATATATGATGAAAATCAGAGAGCAACGAAAAAGAATATAAATATTACGTATTCGGTTTTTTACTAAATAATAGGGCAGCATTCTAATTAGAATAATGCCCTATTATTTTTAGTATAATCTATTGAAGTACTTTTTCAATTTTAGGCATTACGGCAATTGGTGGTAAAGATTTGGTCCATGCAGCAGCATAAACATTTAACTGTTCACCTATAGTGTAATTTTCACCATCTGAAATAGGTACTCTTAAAATCTTATTTTGATTTACTAACTCCCACCAATCATTTTGGTAAGCGAGAGCTTCATCTTTTGTAGATGTAGAAGCAACCACTAAATAATTGTTTTCTACTGAAATGACATATCCAGTAAAAGGATCTTGTTCTTGTTTATGAATAGAATAAATAGGTGTAGTGCTTACAGACGCTTTATTAGAATCTGCAAATGCCGGTGTTAATCCGAAAGTAAATCCGCATCCTAATGTTAAAGCTGTTACGGTTGTTACTAATTTTTGTTTTTTTGTAAACATAATATATATCCCCCTTATATTTTATCCCTACACTAGCCAATTTCTAGTTCTATCATATAAAACCTTTTAATATTAAGATGTTTAACAGTTCTGTCACAATCAATCCATAAATGTTAAAATTATCTATTAATGGAAGTGTAGTCGTGTTATAATTCACTAGGTGAACTGTTATTATTTCATTCATCCCCTGATGAATGGATACCCTTCCTTAATTGTAAATATGTTCGATTTTATTGGTGAAGAGGGAAGAAATCCCTCTTTTTTCATCTTTTGTAAAATTAGAAGGTGTCTTGAGGAATAAAATTTGATTTTTTTTAAACAGTTGAATTCCCCACTTTCACTTTATTTAGAAGTGAGAGTGGGGAGTTAAAAGAAAGAAGGGTAAATTGAGCTCTGTCTCTTGATAAAAACTTATGGAAATAAAAATAAGATAGTTACTGTTGGACAGAAAGTAAATCACGATTAATATACTAGGTCTTACGAGCACGATAGAAAAACATAACTTCATAAAAAGAACTCCTATGTTATTTAGGAGTTCTTTTCGGATGAAGTCTATAAATTAGCCAAGAAGACTCCTTCCTCAAGGAACGCGAAGTGAGTAGGTGGGAGATGAATTGGCTTCGAACAAGGGATGGCAGGAAGCCATCCTAATTGTTCGACATACATAAAGTGTTACTTCACTATCTATCAAATGTACGTTTGGTTTCTGCCAAGCTAAAGTGGAAATTGATGGAGTATTAAAAGGTCCTAAATCCACATTCTTTCCAAAGGATTGGACACCTCAACAAGTAATAGATGCAGTGAATGAGGCTTTTAATAACAAAGTGAATATAAAAAACAATAGATATCTTGGAAAAACAAGTGATGGAATGACAATAGAGATGATTTTGAGGAATAATAAGGTAATCTCAGCTTATCCAGTATATTGAGTTGGAGGCAGTGTTCTTAATGATTAAGTATAATTATGAATTTAAATATATAGAAGAATTCAATGTGGTTGTTATGGATTTTGATGAAGAAAAATCGTTGAAATTTGCCAATATGATAAATGATCCTTTAGGGTCTGATATACCTTGGAGGTTAAGAGATTTAAAAAATGATATTAACAATTTTATTGATTTATTGAGGGGAAACATATCCGAATATAGACATGGAGGAAACGCTTCTAGCATAATATCCTTTAGGGATTTTACCATAATTGAGGATCCATTTTATGATGAAGAAGATGAATTTGAGCCGATATGTAAATTAGAGACAGTTGAATTTGTTAAAATCATATTAGTGTGGGCTTATGAAACACATAAGTATAAGAGCGAAAGAGGAGAAATTGCTCAAGAAGATGCAAAAATGGCTATGAATTGGATTGAACAAAAGATGGAAGAAGTTAATAGTATAGAGGATAGTAATCAAATATAAGAATCATGGAGTAATAATAGATGAAGAGTTTAAAATAAATTATAAAAATGAAAAATATGGGTAGATAGAATAAGGATCTGTTACTTATGGAATGAAATAGTGGGTTCTGGTGTGAAAAATCTATAAAACTTGGACATACTGGTACTATTACTCTAAAAAGAATGGGATCGGTATGGAAAATCAAAGTTTATTCAAGTGGAAACAGCATCAACCAGATATTATCCCATTGAGCCCTGCTTGTGCAAGGATAATGTTCTCCTAATTTATAGAAAAGACATGGATTGCAAACAAATCCAATCCATGTCTTCTCTCATCTCATGTGATATTATTTTGGGAATGAAAAAAGCTACAACAGACTAAGTTACTATTTTTCTCTGCAGAGATGCGAAGAGTTGCAATAGTTATTATCAGATTAACATCAAGTTCGCTAGATATTAAAAATTTAAAAACACAAATCATACCCAGATAAATTGCTACAAATGATCGTACCTAATGATTGATTCTGCTAACAAATCATACACTTGCTCAAGTCTATATCCACTGCCGGCTCCCAGCGGTTTAATCAGAACCATGTTCATGTAATCAAGTTTTTCTGTAAGCGGGTTGTCAGAAGTAAAGCGATGAGCAATAAATACTTGATTTTTTCCTACTTCCGGCGTTGATTCAAGTAATTTCGACAATTCGGGTTGGAAAAGGCGCTCATCTAGCTGAACTTGTTCTTCTCCGAATGCATTCTGAGCGGTTTGCTTTGCTCGATTAATTGGACTGGAACGGACAGGAATTTGAATCGGGATATGTCTATCAACGAACAGTCTTCCTATTTTTCTTGCCTGTTCTAGACCAGTTTCGCTAAGAGAGGCATTCTCGCTGCTTGTATTTTCAGGCTCTGCGTGTCGAAAATATAAATTGTATCCTCCTGTTTGAAGCAAAGAAAATGGATTTTGTGTGGGTCTGATAAGCCGCGACAATGCCCACTGTGTTTTTGAGAAGCTTTGTCCTGTCATCAACTTCTTATCCTTGAGTTGTTGTTTCATTTGTTCTCGTTTTTCTCTTGCATCCTCGCCGCCTTTAGCCTTTAAAGAAATTTCAACAATTGTACCATTTGTGATATACCAGCTTTCGACACTCGTTTTTAAGCCATGCCAGTTTCCTTTGTTTTTTTGTGCCCGTATAGGGCCTAAAACATTTAATTGATTGACGAGTTCTGGAAAATCCATTCTCTCCCATTCCTTTAAACGGAGCGGCTGAGGCGCATGTTGCATAATAAGATCTCTCCACGCTTCACTCTTGTCAGGAGAAGCGATTGGGATGTTAACCTCGTAGGACAAACTAAGCGTTTTTTGTTCCTCGCTCCACTCTAATTCTAATTCACAGTTCGGATCGGATAAATCAAAGCCTGACGAAGCTGCAGCTTGCAACGCTTGCTCCAAAGCGATTGCCGGCTCCTCGCTTTGCGAAAGCTTGATTCTGTACTTAAAGGTTAGTTCCCATTTGTCTTTATTCGGCTTTAATCGTCCGCGAATAATCCAGTCATTCTGATACAAGGTTAAATCTGGGCTATCCAAAAAAAGAATGTCGATCATTTCAATTTCTTGAATTTCTATGTCTAATTGGTCTAACTGAAGTTGATTCTCATTAGTCAGTACTTGGTTAACATCAAGCAGTAGTTTGACTTCAAACGGTATTTCGGAATAATTCATATAAACACTCCTTAGATAATTATAGACCACAAATAGATATGGCAGAAATTACAGCAGAACGCCTCTATGTAGGATTCCTGGGCTCTGCAGAATCATTGCGCTACAAGCCAATCGAGTACGATTCCAAATTTAGTCTAGCAACAGGGCATGCTCCATACGAAATACGCCCTGTTGTATATTTTGTTACTTTAATTCAACTGAAAAGAGTTCCCAATGTTCGATTAAAGATAAGGGGTTAAATCTGGTGGATTCTGCTTCCAATACTCCGCAAGTAAATCTGGAGCTGTAAGGAATAGCAGTCCGTTTCCTTCTATCGATTTTTCCGTACCTAAGGGAACAGTATGCTTGACCAGCTGTGCATACAACTCATCCTCTGTCAGCTGTCGGTTGAATTGATCAGAGGCTTTACAATAATTCAGCAAAAGCGCCAAAGCCCCGGCCACATGAGGTGTAGCCATCGAGGTACCAGATAATACTTTGTACGGATTACTCGGATCCGATACCAAATCGAGGGGGTATGCAGACAGAATGTTTACCCCGGGAGCTGTCAAATCCACTTCGTTGTTGCTGGATAGGAAATCGGCTGCTTTGCCGGTAAAATCAACTGCACCGACGGAGGTAGCTTCGTTATATCCTGCCGGGTAGCGCAATTCGGATCTCCCACCGTTACCAGCAGCACAGGTGACGATAATACCTTGTCCGACCGCTTGTTGAATTACTTTGTGAATCTTCGGATTATCTTTGGTGGTAGATAACGACATGGTGATGATATGGACGTTCTGCTGAATGGCGTATTCTATGGCCCGAACAATCCATTCTGGTTTACCAGAACCATGACGATTTAGTACCTTGAGAATTAGCAGGTTTGCTTTAGGAGCGACTCCGACAACCCCGTTATCATTCTTGGAAGCAGCAATGGTACCTGCAACATGGGTTCCGTGACCGTTATAGTCTTTATAGTTGTCAACAGCTCCGTTGTCATCATCGGTGAAATTTCTCCCGTCGATAATTCTGTCGCGCAGGTCGGGATGATTAACATCACAGCCGGTATCAAGAACGGCGATGGTTACACCTTGGCCATAGTTACCATTTTCCCAGAATTGCGGGGCTTGGATCATTTGAACACCTTTAGGGATTTCCTTGATTGGCCGGTTGACTTCTTCTGTTTGAAAGGGTAGCAGATTGACTGTATCCTCATTCCGATTCGCTACTGACATATAGAATCAAAACCTTTCTTTTAATGTTATTGGTGAAATACTCCAAAATCGATGATCTCCGCCAGCTCGGGAAGATCAATTAAAGGGTTGCGGTTTCCCTGAATGTCGAAAATTGCTTGGTTGCGATGCTTTTCGTACAAGTGTCCTGGAGGATCCTGTTTATGCCATTGAAGCAACACGTTTGTATCGATTTTACCGTGAATATCTGCATCTATGGCATCGGGATAACGCAGGAAGAAGTATAGCATCGCGCGGGCTACGAAACCCTTACCATATTCTGGTTCGAAGGAGCCGCCTTGCTCGCCGCTTCCGCCTTCGCCTTTTCCACACTCATCGCGTACCCATTCTGTACGGAATTCCTCTGGGTTGTAGTCGGTGAAATCCTTATACACCTTGTTACCTCTTCGGTTATTGCATTCTTTTTCACAGTAAAATAAGTGATGCATATCTCCTCTCATAGGCTCTTGCTTATTAAACCAAGACTGCGGAACTACGTGTTCGATGTTTGCAATGTGCCCTGTTAATGTAGTTTCATCTGCTGTTAATTGCGTAAGACTCTCCTCAATAACAACTCTAGGCTCTGCCTCTTTTCCAGAGTAAATGCTTCTGAAGGAACCATCTGCATGTAAATCGACCCATGTTTTTAAATGCTCATCGCTACTGGAATAGCGTACTTTTGTGCTGTGTGTATTCTCTAGCAATTCAGAGAGTTGCTGAAATAAAGCCTTGCCGTTCGTTTCATGAGGATTTATTCCTGTATAATACTTCTTGATATCCTCTTCATCTCGTGCTGCATCATAATATGCTCTTTCCTCAGATTGAATTCGTTCTAAATTCGTTTCGAGCGTGGCAATCAGCGGCTTCTTAGAATGTACTATGCTTTCTTGGTCTTGCTGTTTCGTGTTTTTCATTTCTGTCTTGTACCTCCCTTGATGTTATCCCATTTTTTATAAAAATTCTTGTAGCGTTTTTATTGCTTAATGTTTCAATTGATTATGAAGAATATAAACGTTATTTTCTAATCTCTCTGAATGGATATGTACAGTAGAAGGGGGAAGATATCCCAAAATTTACTTCAACTGTATATACGGATGTAACGAATTTATATCGATGTATTCTTTGTTGAGTAAAATTCCACATTTAAAATTACCTGTTAGTGAATAGTTTCATCAAGTTAAATACTCACTTTTTTTGAGAGTATTTAACTCAATGATAAAAACACAATTAAATAGATAGAAACTAAACAAGTTTTTTATCAATATACAAAGATTATTAATAATTATGCTTAATCGAATTAGTGAAATACACTACGGGACTTTAAAAAATAAAGAAAATAGGTAGTTTTAATGTTCGGTTTTCTAATCTATTATTAGGATTATTCTATAAGGTGAAAAATTAATTATTTCACATAAGACGTATAATCTTTATTATCTTGAGCATAATAATTTTACAAAATTGATTAATAAGGTACTATATCTTTGTTTTTTAGTGGCAAAAATATAGAAAAGTTTCTTACTGGTACATAGGAAAGAAGGTTCTCATAGATCGTTTTCCAAAAGAATATAATACTAAGTCATAATTTTGATTATTTAACTCAATTGTATGATGTTCGCTAAGTGTGTCAGCAAAACGAGCTGCTCCTAAAGCTAATAATCCTTCGGGACTAATACCTATAAAAAAGCCACCCTTCGGTTTATATAGTAAAGTACTATCAGTTTGAGCGTCAGAAGCTTCTAACGTGAAAGCAAAAGTAATGACGTCGGGAACTGAATTTTTATCTCGTGGACCTAAATAGGTAATTTTATCATTTTCTCCGAGTTGATCTTCTAGATAATACTTATACCAGAAATGATATCCATTTAGACTACTGCCTTTTTTCTTTTTTTCTCCAACGAATACATGTTCAAATCCACTTAGATTTACACCAGAGCTACTATTGAACTGTAAAAACCATATGTTATGCAAATACGTATACCATTGTTCATCAGATAAACTCGTACCTTTTCTTGTTTCAACAAAAGTTCTACAAAGCTTCATAGGATTAGATTGTATAGCATACTTTAAAAGTTCATCTACTTCTTTTTGTTCTTCAACAGTATTATCTTCTCTTAAGTGTGGATTTAAAAAGAAATTATTAAATAATTTTTTAACTAAATCATATGATCGTATTTTACTATTTGGTATGTGTACTTCTTTTATTAACATATGGTCTTGTTTTTCTTCTTTTGTTCTAACTTTTGTAGGTTCAACTAATACATAGCCCTTGTTGTTATCTACATTATCTTTATTAAATGTAGGTTGTATCCCATTTCCAAGCATATCTGCATCCCATATTTCCTGATAAATATTTGACATATATTTATCACTCCTTTTCCTTAATAAAATTGTTCATTCAAGATATATTGTTTGTTAAATCACAAAATCTATTCATAATAAAAATGAAAAATTTTAGAAAAAGGAAGAGTATAGAATCCTATGTCTTGAGAACTGTAAAATTGATATTTGTAAATGATTTTATGTAGATTTTATTATATTAATAGACCTATCAACCGTGTTTCCTAGTACTTCATTTAAGTGATATTTTTTCAGGAGCTAAGAATGAGATATATTCCAATCATTAAGTGTGTTATCCGAAATTAAAGAACTTAATATATTGGTGATAATAGTATGTATTGCTCCACTTCTTTCATGAAAGGAAGAAAATAATGTCATCATTAAAAGAACAAGTCAAGCAAATATGTAATCGACTTGCTCCGCATGGATGGGGAGAGTTGCTTTATTTATATTGTTGTTATATCTAATAGCGATTAATATTGCAATCTTATATTTTATATAAAAATTAATATAAAAATATATTAATTATCAAAATGAATATGAATATAAAAAGTAGGTGAGTATATATGTTGATATGCCTTATTGACCAGTATTGGAGGAAAGAATAATGAATGAAAAATATTTATTATTCGCCATGGTGAAGCGGAAGATAATGATTACGATTGTCCTTTAAAACCAGAGGGAGTAAAAAAGCAAAACATATGGTAGTGTCTCTGTTACAAAAAAAGATATGAAAGAGCGCTAAATAATTTCTAGTAGATATCTCAGGACGATACAAATAGTTCACATCTTTTCTTAATATTTAAATTTAGATTATTGTACATATTCTAGATTGAATGAAATTAATGTCGGAAGCACAAAAGAAAATCTCAAGGAGGAATTTAAATGAATTACCCTTTTAAAAATTTGGTTTTTGAAGGAGGCGGAATTAAAGGTATTGGATATGTAGGTGCCTTAGAATATTTAGAAAATGACAAAAAAATATTGTCAAATATTCAAAGGTTTGGAGGTACATCTGCGGGTGCAATTACAGCTTTAATTCTGGGACTAGGATACTCAGTTAAGGATCTAACGGAAAAATTAAAGAAGGTACAATTTGAAAAATTTAAAGATGATGATGGAATAATTATAGATACATTTCGGTTACTAGTAGGTGGATATGGTAGATACAAAGGGGATGAGTTTTTAAAATGGATAAAAGAAGATATCATTAAACCAAAGATGGTAGAATGGGCTCAAAAAGGAATTATTAAAGAAGAAATGAAGGATAAAGATTTAACTTTTGAAGAAATAGTCAAAATAACAGGAAAAGAAATATATTTCCAGGGCACAAATGTCTCAACTAGACAAGTTGTAACTTTTTCACATGAAACAACACCTGATATGCCTGTAGCAGAAGCGGTTAGAATTTCTATATCTATTCCATTTTTTTTCGAACCCATTGTTTGGAAAGGGGAATATTTTGTAGATGGAGGGGTACTAAATAATTACCCTGTTAGATTATTTGACCAAAAAAAGTATGTATTAGATGAAAAACATTATGAAGTCACTTCTTATTATGAAAGAGCGGCAGAATTTTTAGAAACAATATCTGCAGAAAGAGTTAGTGCTAATTTGGAAGATGTGCAGGTTTATAATAAAGAGACTTTAGGATTTCGTTTAGATTCAAAAGTAGAAATAGATGTAATGAGGAATATTGCTGCACCAGTCTCTCACGAAATAGACAACTTTTTTGATTTTACTTGGAATTTAATGGGGACTATTGTGAAAGGGCAGGATAGTATGCATTTACATAAAGATGATACTGTACGAACTATTTACATTAACACAGTAGGGGTAACGGCGATAGATTTTAATATTTCAGAAGAGAAGCAACTGGAATTAATAGCATCTGGTAAACAGGCAGCGGAAGAATTCTTCCAAACATATGATGATCCAAACAATCAAAGTATAAATAAAGTCATCCCGAGTGTTTGAAAATCCCCCTAATTTACTTTAATGTTATTTACTTTTGTAGCCTATGTTCAGCTTCAATAATTGCTTTTAAAGCATCGTCTAAATCTAATTCTGTGGCAAGATTGAGACCTTACAGTCCTTCCCGAACGAGAAAGCCCATCGCCTTTAGGCATGGGATGAAAGTGAGGTTGGATACGGAGTGCTACTAAATAAACGCAAGGTTTGTGGCACTTTAGGTATCCAAAATGTGAGTATCCTTTAATTTTTCACTTTTCTCGTTGCAGTTTTGTAATCGAACTGATACATTATAAGTATGATAAATGATTATAGAAAAACCAAAACAACCGTTTCCTTAATTAACTACCAATTTGTGTTTTGCCCACGATACAGAAGAAAGATTTTTCTTAACGCAAAAGTAGAAGAACGTTTCAAAGCGTTGGTTCAAGAGCTATGTAACGAACTAGATATTGTTATTATTGCAATGGAATGTGACAAAGACCATGTCCACTTGTTCTTAAATGCACTACCAACACTTAGTCCTGCGGACATTATGGCGAAAGTTAAAGGCGTGACGTCGAAGCGTTTAAGAGAAGAATTTTCTCATCTCGTGCATTTGCCAAGTCTGTGGACACGTTCCTATTTTATTTCTACGGCTGGGAATGTATCAAGTGAAACAATACAACATTATGTTGAAAGTCAAAAAACGAGAGGGTGAAACTTGTGACACAAACCATCACGGTCAAAGTTAAATTGCTTCCGACAAAAGAACAAATTCGGCTATTGGAACAAAGTAGTTGCGATTATATCAAACTCATTAATACACTGGTATCTGAAATGGTTGAAGCGAAGAAAAGCACGAAGAAAAGTACAAAGGATATTAAAGCCAACCTTCCAAGCGCGGTTAAAAATCAAGCGATTAAAGATGCCAAAAGTGTATTTTCTACAAAAGTGAAAAAGAGTAAATACAAAATTGTTCCGATTCTAAAAAGACCTGTTTGCGTGTGGAATAATCAAAACTATTCATTTGACTTCACACACATTTCAATGCCCTTTATGGTAAATGGAAAGTCAACTCGGTTCAAGATTCGTGCTTTATTAACTGGCAAATACAATCGAAATTTTGAATTATTGAAACATAAGTTAGGTACACTTCGTATCACAAAGAAATCTGCTAAATGGATCGCTCAAATGTCTGTCACAATCCCTACAAATGAAAAAATGGGAACAAAGATTTTAGGAGTGGACTTAGGTCTCAAAGTTCCTGCAGTGGCCATCACAAACGATGATAAGGTTCGTTTCTTCGGAAACGGTAGACAAAATAAATATATGAAACGTAAGTTTCGTAGTATTCGCAAAAAGTTAGGAGAAGCCAAGAAATTGAATGCCCTTCGGCAACTTGATGATAAAGAACAAAGATGGATGCAAGACCAAGACCACAAAGTGAGTCGTGAAATCGTTGATTTCGCAACGAATAATAATATCTCTGTCATTCGATTAGAGCAACTAACGAACATTAGACAGACGGCACGAACAAGCCGTAAAAACGAAAGAAATCTACACACTTGGTCATTCTTTCGTCTAGCGAAATTAGTTGGTATAAAGACCGAATATGTAAACCCTTATTATACAAGTCAAACATGTCCGAAGTGTTCTAAAAAGAACAAAGCACAAGATAGAAAATATAAGTGCCAATGTGGATTTGAGAAGCACCGTGATATCGTTGGGGCGATGAACATTCGCTACGCAACTGTGATTGATGGTAATAGTCAATCAGCCTAAGAACCTATATGGTCTGTCTTAGGAGGGGTGATGGCACACCCTCATCTTGAAGGCTGTTCAAAACAGAAATGAACTGCGAACGGTTAGTCATTCAAGAATCCCATCCGTTACACCGTAAGGTGTAGGACTTGCGGCTTTAGCCGTGGGAGTGTCAATGCTTCCGTAATCGATCCCTTTGGTAACATCTTAGGTATTATGTACAATCAGCACTATTTAGAGGTTCTGAGTTCGGCCCGAAAAGCGTGACCTTCGCCGTCGACATACACAGTTCAACGAAGAATGGTATGTAGTGCTGTGAAGTGTAGCGATTATCTTTGCAGTGAAGTATATTATAATAATAATTAAACGACTATATTTTAACCCCTTCTTAAAATAAGAACGGGGTTATATGTATTTTAGGATTTAAAATTAAATAACTTTATTGTCATTTTAATTTAATTCACATACAATAGCGATTTTTGTAAATATCCACCAATACCAATGGCTGTCCTAAAGGACTATTTCAAGTTATGGAGATAAGTATGAATAGAAAACCAAGTTTAACAAGACAAATTTTTGAAAACTTTTAGATAAAGTTGAAAGTATATTATTAACCTTTAACGCAATACCCTAATACTTTTTGACAATCGTCCTTCACAAGCTTAAGGAAAAGGATTCTTTTAGGTAAAGTGTTAACTTTAATTAAAACTTCTTGAAATATATAACGTTATTATATAATATATAGTTGTATTGCTAGTTTAATTGATTCCGTTTATTCCCACACCTTCTTGTGTTGTGGTTGAGTTGTAGAAGCAAGTTACGTCTTGTTTCAATTGTGAAAGGGCTTCTTTGAGCCGATTAGTGTATATATAGCTTATTTTGCTATGCACATTTTTAATCGACTTGAAGAAGCCTTTTTTGTACTGTTTTCAAGTTCGCAGGCTAGGTTATGAATCTTAACAAACTACAAGAAAGAGGAGATATGAAAATGAAAAAAGATAACATTTGGACAGTATTAGATGATTCAAAAGAGCAGGAAACAAGACAGTGATCCAAAGAGCCGGATGATATATTTGCTGGAAGGGATGCGCTATCTAAAATTACAGGTGAAGAACTACTCTTTTAATAAAATCTAGGTAGTTTACAGAGGGGAAAAGGAAGAACTGAGTGATGTATATACTTGGATCTTCTTTTTTTATTGCAAAAAAGAACTGGGGGGCAATTATTATGGGTGTAGGAAATGTTTTAGTGGTGAGATTTTATCCACCCACACTAACAGTAGGGAAACACTGAATGCGGATAAGCGTCTGCTTATACATAAATAAGATTTTGCATTCTAGGGTAAATGGATTGTAGAAGTAGATACTTCTCAAAAGAAATGGAACGAAAAAGCAAAGTAATCGATGGGAAATTTGAATTCGATTTATTTGCATGATCGAGAGGGGAAAACCATGTTTACAAACATTTTTATCGGTTTATTTTGTTATGTATTTTTTGTAGTTCGTAATTCAAGAAAAAAATTTCTAATAGAAGAAGCGAAGAGGGAAGAAAGAGAAAATACACCGGTAGAACGTCCCGTTTATTGGTGCCCGAGAGAAAATAGACCTATTGGTAGGGAACAAGAGCGTTTTACTGTCCTAACAAAAGAAATCACCTTAGAAAAAGATGTAGCAGGTATATATGATTTAGTTGCTATTACTGTTCAACAGAATTTGGATGAAGAATTCAGTAACAAGTTAGAACAGGAAATTGATGCTGAAGTAGTGGAGCATGTTAATAGTTTTCACTTTACTCCTGCTTCTGAAACAGTATATGATACCTCATTTCCAATTGATGAGGACATACCATTTTCCAGAAATATGGATAAACTAGGGGGATATTAGGATATGAAGATACATTTACTGAACTAGAACAGCTGAAAATCCCACAAGACACAGCACATGCTACTTCTGTTCAAAATTTAGTGTCAGAAGAGGAAGAATTTCAGGTTGTGATATGGACTGCTAAAGTGGTAGAACGAGAGCAAGAATTCACCTGCGTTATAAACATATCTAATAACAAGGGCTATTGGATTCATACAGGTGGAGAAATAGTAACAGAAAATTAACTGCTGTATATAGCATTATAAATTGATTCATCTTATTTCTATACATTAGTTGCATCTAAGAAAAGATAACTCGGAAATATAAGAATGTACTTCTTAGTTATCTTTTCTTAGATAGCATGAAATACAGCATTATCTCACTCATTTGTACAAGGAGAAAATATTTTTTATTTTTGTACAAGTGAGTGGGATAGAACAATTCACCATATAAGGATATTCGACTATAATGAGACATTGTACGTCATTGTAATATTAAAATATTTTGAGATTGAGGTGATTAACAGTCTTAGAATAGGAGAATTGAGAACTCTTCGTAATATTACAATGCTTTAAATAAATAGTATCAAATCATGAGTATTGTATGAAAAAATTTTATTAAAGTAAATAGGAGTGATAATATATGGCAATCGATCATATAAGCAACAACGTAGTAGAAAAATTAAAACAAACGGTGCGCTATGAAAAGAAACAAGTTCAGGTATTACGTGTAAATAAAAGTAGTTCAAATACACATGCTTACATGATTTTTCCAGAATTCACAGAGGTTAAAATTTCAAATACCGAACTGGATGAATATATAGAAAATCTATCAATAAGCTTGAAATATGTCATTGATCGCAAGTTGAGTCAACAAGAAATAGAAAAACAAAATCATTCGTTCATTATGACATGTACAGTTGAGGAGGATGGAGTGATAGATGATGAAACTATTCATTTCAATACGACTTATGTCAAACCACCAACAATTGCAAATAAAGTATTTAAGTTAGTGTGTGGATTAGGAAATCGTTTAGATAGCTTAAAAGAATTATATATTGCGGTATTAAATAATAATATTAATCGAATTGAAATTGGATTTTACAATGAAAATGAAACATATATGGCAGTAGAGAAGGAAGAAATCGCGAATGCAATTATGGGGGCATATACAAAAGCAAATATCTATTATGCTGCAGATCTCTATTACGTTGCAGAAGGAGATCAAATCAAATTAAAGAGCGTTAAACCAAAATTAGCGGGGGATGTGTGATGATACAAGAAAAAAGGATGATAGGTATCTTATGTACGCTTGTTTTAATGGCTTTACTTTTTATCCCCTTACAAGCTCAGGCCTCTGTAAAAGTAGATTTTAATGAATTAAAGGGTAACGATGTTTCGTCATCTTTTAAAGAGGGATTAAACAATCGAACGAAAACAACAGAGAAAGATGATTCATTTGGCTCATCGATCATACAAAAGATTGAAGGTTTGTATGCACCTGCTTTTAAGGTAGGAGTAAATATCTTTTCTATTTCATTCGTATTAGGCATTATTGTCATGGTTATGGCGTTAATTACAAAGAATGGCCAATGGATGAAGTGGGCAACTGGAAGTATGATTTTCTCATTTATTAGTATGATGTCCATGAGACTGAGTGTGTACTTCTTGTTCAGTTCGGATGTAGTTTCGTTTATGAACATCTTTACGGATTTTTTAAACCTGTTTAAAGCAACAGCACTTAT
The DNA here is from genome assembly GCF_058792175.1 of Bacillus sp. EB106-02-03-XG38. NCBI lineage: Bacteria > Bacillati > Bacillota > Bacilli > Caryophanales > Bacillaceae > Bacillus > Bacillus sp. EB106-02-03-XG38. The sequence goes on along the minus strand of NZ_JBYTED010000005.1, from coordinate 249,263 downwards.
TTTCACACCGTTTATGCTAATCGCAGGTATTCGTTTAAGAAAAATTCATGAGAGTACGAAACAGCCAGAGTATTACCGTTGGTCCAACCGTGTTATAACGGGATCTTGTTTGCTGTGTATGTTAGCAGTACTCGCTCCATGGCTATTTTCTAATATGTAAAACCTATATATAAAGATGATAAAAGGTACTGAATTTACATTCTGTACCTTTTATCTATCTATTTGGTTTCTTTTTTCATATTCTTCAAGTATCTCCGGCAATATAGGAGATAATATGCAACTTAGAAATACAGTTGTACTTTTACAGGTGAAAAGGTTTGAAAAAGCTGAATCGGTTTCTTGTTCTGTTACCGTATTATCTACTATAAGCTTTAACATATCTATTACCATCCTCTTTAGGCTAGTTCGTAAATTAATAGAGGAGTATCATATCATTCTTATAATTAAATGTAAAAATTTTCCGATTGAAAATAACCTCATTTATTTTGAAAGGACTGTTTGCTTTGAAAAGAAATCGAGAATATATTGTTTTGCGAAATTCCATTTTAATCGGTTGGCTGCTCACAATTATTGTTATGGGGCTATCTGTCTATTTTTCTTCCATTATATATTTATTAATCGGTTGTTTCATTCTGTCCCTAAAATACGGATTAATGGGCACAATAAAGAATGTAGAAAAACGTTTACCCACCTGGGCTAACTTTGGTGTCATTGAAAAGCCAGTAAATAGAAGGGTAACTAGACCTTTTCAGTTTCGGGGTGGGCTCCTTGTTTCTTTAGCGTTAGGATTCGTAGAGATGGTGATAAAAGGCTTATGTATCTCATATTTTATTTTAGGATTAGAAACGTATATATATCATTTGATGCGTAGTAACACAAGAATGTGAAAAGGAGAGTTATATTATGAAAGTATTGATATTCGAACTGATTCTCATTGTAATTCTGATTCCTTTGAATATCGTTTTAAAAAAACATGTACCGAAATGGAAAAGGAAAGCTGGGGGAAAATTTGTGAAACGTATATTGGGAAAATTAGATTCCAAAAGTTATTATGTGTTACATGATGTGACGGTTTATACCGAGTATGGTGATACAACGCAAATTGACCATATTGTTATCGCGGAAACAGGTGTATTTGTTATAGAGACAAAGAATTACGAGGGCTGGATTGATGGAAGTGAGAAATCAGCAAGGTGGTCACAGGGTATTTTTAGAAAGAAATCCTCTTTTCAAAACCCATTTCGACAAAACTATAAACATATAAAGGCAATTGAATGGGTGATGGAAAAACAGCTGCCGTGTATCTCTATTGCTGTATTTCATCCAAAATGCAGTTTAAAAAGAGTAAATGTTCATTCTAAAGATAAACATATCTTATATTATAACGATCTGAAAAAATGTATCGAATCTTATATTGATCTGAAACTAACAAAGAACGAGGTTGAGCATATCTACCAAACTATTTTACGAGCTAATATTACCGGTAAGGATATTGAGAAGAAACATGTGAAGTATTTACAGAATAGATTCGCTAAACAATAAGAAACGGAGAAAGGAACAATGTTATATATAATAGGTTTTTTGGTAATCATCGTAGTAGTTATTCGTCTTAACGTGAAGTATTACCAGTTAAAAGGTAACCCAAAAGATTTTGTGATGAAAAAGAATGTCTAAAGATATATTGTAGAGATAAAGCTAATAGACTACGTACATTATTAGGACCGTCATGAAAAGTTCAAAAGAATAATTTTAAGGCTTGTAAATAGATGCATATAACTATATTTGTATTTATGAATTCGGATGATAAAATAGATAAATAAAAATAAATAGGAGGTTTAGTTGTGAAAGAAGTGTTAGATGTTGAAACGTATTTACAAAAAATGAAGAATCAGAAAATAAATTATGACAAAGTATTAAGAAAAATGATTAAAGATTGGGAAGCAAAGAACGAAAGACCAAAAGTGTTACTTCATTCATGTTGCGCTCCGTGTAGTACCGCTTCATTGGAATTTCTTGCAGAACATGCAGATGTCACAATCTTCTTCTCAAATTCAAATATCCACCCGAAAAGTGAATACATGCGACGCTCTAATGAACAAAAGATTTTTGTAGACAAGTTTAATGATCGTACAGGGCATACAGTAGGATTTATTGAGGATGAATATCGTTCAAATGTATTCTTTAAAATGGTAAAAGAGGAAGGTTTTGCAGAAGAGCCAGAAGGCGGGCTTCGTTGTTCAGCTTGTTTTGATATGAGATTGGATCGTTCAGCTGAGGTAGCACAGGAAAGGGGATTTGATTACTTCGGCAGTGCAATTACTCTTTCTAAAAATAAAAATAGTCAATTAATAAATGAACTTGGAATTGGTGTACAACAAAATTATGATTCACGTTATTTACCAAGTGATTTTAAAAAAAGTAATGGGTATCAACGCTCAATTGAAATGTGTAATGAATATGATGTTTTCCGTCAATGTTATTGTGGATGTTCATTTGCAGCGGAAAAACAAGGTATAGATTTACGAGTGGTGAACAAAGATGCAATTAATTATCTGAAAGAAAATAATCTTAGTTTGAAAAAAGAGATTTAATCGTGAAAATTTAATGTGAAATTAACCTATGATCTACAAAAGAAGTGCATTATATTTTTAAATGATAAATGTAACGAGCTAAAATAGTTCTGGAATAACTCCTTACTGATTAAATTTCTAGAAATTTAATCAGTAAGGAGTGTTTTCTTAATCTCGCATTGCCCCTGCTTCTCGGGAAGTCATTGCTCCTTGTCCCGCACTTACATCGTTCTGAATTTCTTGTTTCACTTTTTGCGCATCAGTTTCGGAAAAATTTGGATTCATAACAGAACCAGACTTTTCTATAACTTTTTTATGATGTTGCATACAAACCCTCCTCAATTTAACGTTTAATAACCTTATTATGTACCAGAGTACACTTGGTATACTCTGAGTAGTGAAACGAATATCAGTAAGAAGGTGAACAAAGCAATAAAATACCTCTAAATCTAACTTGCAAAAGGATAAACCTCCGCATAACCTTAGCGGAGGTTTGTCCTTTTTGGGGTTAAGTAGGAAAAAAGTTAAGGGGAGTTTTTAACACTCAATGAAACTAAGAATCATAACATATTGTGTAATAACTTATATGGAAGTGAGTTGAATAATAATGTTTTATTCATATTTTGATTCTCGAGCTAGAACACGGCCGTATGGTACTGTAGGTATCACGTTTAGTGGGATGCAAAGTACAATTCAAGCTGCTCAACAAGCGTTGCAATCGCAACAACAAATGCAACAGCAAATACAACAAGGTATACAACCGTACTATTCATCTATGGAGTATTATTATCCAATGTATCAAACTATGCCATATGAAATGCCTTTTTCAATGATTCCATATGGGACTGTATACAATTTATAAGTAGTAGTGTATATAAGTCTACATGTTAGTAGGAATCGCAATTTTACTTCTTCCCTTTCATAATTTGTATGCCCCCTAATTTTTTGTAATCTAGCAATCTTGAGGGGGTGACAAAATGTCCTTTGTGTCGAGGGAAGGTAATTATAAGGAAAACAAATTATCTATGCAAACAATATAAAAAGGGGTTGTGAGTTCATCGTTTCTGGCATGATACTTGAAAAAAGAATCAAAGCAAGCTAGATTAAGGAGTTATAAAAAAGAATATGACAGATATAATCTCAGGATTTAAATTAAAAAAACAGAGACATCGTTTGGTGCAAAATTAACATATGATTCCGCGCAGAAGAGAATCAATTTTGTAAAGGAGAAATAATATCTAAAAAATCATTAATTTTATATATAAAATTAATACGAATTATGATATGATGAAAGTAACAAAATATCTCTAAATCTATCTTGCAAAAGGACACACCTAAGCATACATATGCCATAGGTGTGTCCTTTTTTAGTTGTTTAAAAACATCGGAAATAAAATGAATATAGTACTTTACACGCCTTTAGTAGAAGGAAGATATTACGATGAAATCATGGATTAAAATCGCTTGTATACAGCATTCGTTTCTCAAATAGCAACATGTAGCAGTTCTAACTAAACCAATAAATGATTCGAGGCTTGCCTAAACAGTACAAAGGGAGTACAACAGCACGTAGAAGGGAGATATTGTTGATATTCCAGAAGTTAATATGGATAAGCTAAATGACTTAGAAAAGGTCAAAGGAAAGATAGTGCACATAAAGGATTGAGATCCGATAGACGTAAGCATAGATGTCAGAAATAGACGGTAAGATTGCTGTTATTGGATTCTCCCGAGTTCGTATCACAGAAGAGTCCACCACAAAAGATGTGGAAGGAAGCGTCGTTATTTTTAAAGAAACAATTAAAAAAAGCGTAACATTGGCCTATGATGGTGGACTAAAAGAGGACAAGTATGGCAGGAAATTGGCATATGTATTTTGTGAAGGGATTACTATTAACGAATTAATGGTCAAATCAGGATATGGTATTGTAGCTTACACTTCAAAATCTAACACTTCACTGCTCCCACAAATGCTAGAAAGCGAAAAACATGCAAAGGCGTCAAAAACTGGTGTGTGGAGCATAAAAGGGTTTGTGGATGAAGAGAAACATCATGGTAACCGTATTGATGCGGCTTAGTCCCCTAATCTATTGCAATATAAATATTCTTACAAAATGGAGGTTTTTTGAATGAATGAAAACAAAAGAAATATGCTCTTATCATTTATTATTTCAATTTTATTTATTTTCGCGAGTCTATTACCTTTTAGTAGTAATGAATATGTATATGTTATCTTCAAAATTGGTGCTGCAGCTGGCGTAATAAATATCGTTATGATGAGCGTCTTCTTGTATTTTCAAATCAAAAAAACGGGACATTTATTAAATTAGTAAAGTGAGATTTAATAGTTTTCCATACTTTTTCTTTTTAATAAGGGTATGGAAAACCAAAAAAGGAGTGCGCAAGGTGATTCAAGTACCTGGATTTTTGAAGTTTGTTTTAACGAAAGAAAGACGGTATGTATATTTAGCGGTAGCAAAAAAGAAAAACAAAAGGGTGAATACACATATTGTATATAGTTTTGGCCCGCTAGCAAAAGCGTTAGAAGCCATGTATGTAACGCGTGATGATTTTGAGAATCTTTTCCCTTTAGAATTCAAAGAGAAGGGTTATGACTGGGAAGGTGTCAAAGATTGAATACTGCCTACTAAAACAGGGTAACCGAAACACGGAAATAAACCAGTCATATATTAGCAAACGTTTTACATTCTAAATAAGACAGTTGAGGGGAATATAGGATGTCAATCATTCGAAAGTATCACATTGCAATTGCTTGGACAATCGCTACTAGTGCAATGCTCATAAGTTTGGTGTTTAGTGAATGGATGAAACTACCTCCATGTGATTTATGCTGGTATCAAAGGGTGGCCATGTATCCATTAGTATTCATATTGGGTATAGGAATGTATAAAAAAGATCCCAACGTAAGTACATATGCATTTCCATTTGCATGTATTGGTTTAATAATAGCCGTTTACCAGATAACAATTCAGACTTTCCCAACAAGTGAAATGAAGATATGTTCAGTAGGTGTTTCTTGTACAGAAGATTACTTGAATTTATTTGGTTTCATTTCGATACCTATGCTATCTTTTGTTGGATTTTTAGCCATCATAATACTTCTATATGCAAAAGGTCATAAAGATAAAGAAGAGTAAATGGCTCAGTGATTATGAACTATATATACTTGTACAAATAATAAATTGATATTAAAAATAATAAAGAATGTAGAAAAGGAGAAATAAAATATGGCAGAAATGCAAATAAATAAAGAAATGCACAAAATTCCAGAGGCGGATGTAGAATTATTGAAGATTATGGCTCATCCAGTTAGATTACAAATTGTGAAAGAATTAGAACATCGCAAAATTTGTAATGTAACACAATTGACGGAGCTATTAGAGATACCTCAATCTACTGTTTCACAGCATTTATCTAAGATGCGAGGGAAGATTCTTCGTTCGGAAAGAAGAGGGTTAGAGATGTACTATCATATTGTAAATTCCAAAGCATGCCAGATTGTTAGTGTGTTAGGTTTATAAATAACTTAAGCTAATTAGTAGGTTTCGGAAATAAAAATAAAACAAGGGCAGCTATGCCAGGCAGCCCTTGTTTTATTTGTGATTTTGCATATATTTGTGCGCATTTAGTATAGCAAACATTTTTCTTTTCTATCAAATAAAAAGAGCCTGTATGCACAGGCTAAAATTACGTATGGAAAAGAGATTATGATACTCAATCTCTTTTCCATACAAGGGTTAGAGATTAGTTGCTATTCGACTCATACTCATTTTATATTTAGTAATCAGAAAATTCAATCTCATTATTTGTTTCTCAATATGTTTTGTTTGTTTTTATATTATAATATACCTAATTCTTTTTATTTATGTATCTCTTTATATTTTTCTGGGGTGAATCCTTTTAAAAAGGATCCTTTTTTATTGCTTCATACAATATAATATAATTCAAATCTAATTTTAAATTGAAGAATATTAAAAATGAAACATCAAAACTTATGGTATTTTATACAGCGACCGTTGAAATTGCTTGCTTATATAGGAATTGTTGCTTTCCATTGCTAGAGATTAGCACTGAAAATTTATCCACAGCAATAATGATTCCAGGTATTCTAACTCCGTTGAGTAGGATAATATTTACTATCCTTTGTTCCTCAATTAATTTTTTATAAAAATTGTCTTGTGTATACATTAGTAATTTCCTCCTCTCTTTAAATATTCTAATCCTTTTAAATTCTTCTTATTAATATAAAAGGAATGGAGTAATTATAACATTTCTAGGATGGATTTTTATAAAAAATAAAAGCCCTTACAATGAAGTAAAGACCTTTGCTTATTTATTATAAGACACCTATTTTTATTTTCTTTTTATATTATTAAATATAATTGTATAGATTTACTGCTGTTGAACCAACAGCAAATAAAATAATTGATTTGTTTCAAGAACTCGAACATCAAGAAGGTAAATGCGTAATTGTTGTTACTCATTCACAAGAAGTTGCAAAAAAATCAGATCGAGCATTTTATTTAAGTAAAATGAAGTCAGTAGTAAACGAAATTAAGAATAGTTAAGAAAAAGCTATTTCCGCTCTTTATTAACGTAATTTTCAAAAAATACAAATATTGATATTTGTTATATGATATATTTGTCAAAGTACTATTCCTGTAGCTTCTATGATGAATCTGTAAGATCGTTTGTTTGCCCCATATATTCAACTTAAACTAAAAAGAGCTTGCAGGAATTCCTACAAGTTCTTTTTAGTTTAAGGGTTGAATGTGGAATTGAAATAAAGAAACAATTTTTTGAGAGGAGAAAAGTAAATGTTTATAAGAACAGAAAGATTATTAATACGAAATTTTGAATTCAAAGATTGGCAAGCTGTCCATGAGTATACATCAGATAGCAATGTTATGAAATACATACCCGAAGGGGTCTTTACTGAAGAAGATACAAGAAACTTTGTAAATAGAAATATGGATGAAAATGCTAAGAACTTTCCTGTGATACTAATAGATGAAAATATCCTGATTGGTCATATTGTTTTTCATAAATATTTTGGTAAACATACTTATGAGATTGGTTGGGTATTCAATCCTAAATATTTCAATAAAGGATATGCTTCTGAAGCAGCACAAGCTACATTGAAATATGGGTTTAAGGAAATGAAATTACATAGAATTATAGCTACATGTCAGCCAGAAAATACCCCATCATATCGAGTGATGGAGAAAATTGGAATGAGGAGAGAAGGTTATTTCAAGAAGTGTATACCCCATGGAAATGAATGGTGGGATGAATATTATTACGCTATTTTAGAAGAAGAGTAGTGTTTCAGAGCGCATTATTTAAATCAAAATAACAATTTAAATTGTTATTTTGATTTTTGAGAATCGCTTGGTGTATAAAATCGTTAAAATGTGAGCGATGTGTCTGAAAAGTAAAGTTTATACAATGAGGAAAGTGAAAGTGATAAAAAAACTCCCGTATCTGTTTAATGATACAGGAGTTTTTATTTGAATAATCATTGGTTAGATACACAGTATTCCATATGCTGATTGTATTGATAATTAAATTTAATGCGCTGGCACACTGTAATTGGCCTTGTAGTGCTCATTCTCGTAAATTCCCGTATTTTCCAAAAAAATTACGTGTGCTAAGGCATTCGTAACTTCGCGTAAATGCAATCTTCGTAGACCCCATCGGCGTAAGGTTTTGAAAAAAATAGTCTAGGTTAAACAGTGTTTTTCAATATGTCCCTTAGTGCTGGTATAAGACTGTTTTGCCGGGAGTAAGATTCCATTTTGCTCATGACAATGGAATCTGATGCTGTTTCTTTGTGAATAGAGTGTAGCAAATGTTTTCTGTGCTTTTTGTTTCTTATTTAATATTTTATGATTTGTATTGAAAATTTAAAGTCCTGGAAGTATCATATACATATTCAAACATTTGAAGATGTATATGATACTTTTGTGTTTTTAATCAAAAATAAGTAGGTGTTTTTATGGGAAATGAAATGCAACAATTTAAAGCTGATTTTTTTAAAGCCTTATCACATCCATTACGAATAGGTATTCTAGAACTATTGTCAGAGGGTGAAAGAAGTGTAAATGAAATTCAAACTATCCTTAACAAGGAAGGTTCAGCTGTTTCTCAACAATTAAGTGTGCTACGTTCAAAAAACATTGTTGTTGGTACTAAAGATGGAAAACGAGTTTTATATTCTCTACGAGACCCTATGATTGTGGATTTATTGGTAGTTGCACGTAAAATTTTTAACAACCATTTAATCGATACAATTTCAATGTTAGAAGAGCTAGATGAAACAGAAAGTGAAACCATGGTAACGGAGGGATAGGTTGAGCATTGACGTTAAAAAAGAAGATATCATTCAGCACGGAATTGAAGTATTTCGCTCAATAGGAGCTCAGCATGTTTGTAATGTTTGTATTAAAAGTGGGCATTCTTGCTGTTTTTCATGCCAGCATCTACAGGATGGAGTTGGATGCCAAAAGAGAAATACAGCTTGTACAGCTTGGTTATGTGGGATTCAAAGCTTTTTATTTGATCAAATAGGGTTACTGAACGAATGGAATCGTTTCTGGAATGGAATTCCGGGGCAAATGTTTCGTAGAGATTGCACCCCAGATAATGTGAAAATTAAATCGTTTATTGAAATGAAAAATTTAGATAGTCGAGGTAGTTTACTTTTAGTAGAAAGATTAAATTCATATATACAAGAAGGAGGAGATATTGGTAAATTAGAACGTCATTTAAGTAAAACATATAACCAATATTAGAATGATTATCTTGTGTAAAGAGTTAAAAATTGTCTGTATAAGGGTATGAGAAACGCACTTGTAGCTCAATTTTATCAAAAAAATATTTTTTCAAAAGAAGTAAGATTTATTAAAAATAGAAAAGAAGGGTTTGTAATGAGAAGGTTATTTACGGGAAGGTTTGAAGGATACTCATTGGGACATTTTCAAAGGGATCTTCTTTCTGGAATGATTGTCGGAGTTGTAGCGATTCCACTTGCTATGTCCTTTGCTATAGCTTCTGGCGTTAAGCCGGAGTATGGGATTTATACAACATGTATTGCTGGGATACTCATTTCACTATTTGGTGGTTCGAAGTATCAAATTGGAGGGCCTACAGGTGCTTTTGTTCCGATTCTTTTAGGAATTGTAATTACCTATGGGTATGAAAATTTACTGCTTGCTGGTTTATTAGCCGGAATCATCTTATGCCTTATGGGAATTTTTAAACTAGGATCTTTGATTAAGTTTATTCCACGTCCTGTAACAATTGGCTTTACGTCAGGTATTGCTGTTATTATCTTTACGGGACAAATTGCTAGTTTCTTAGGTCTAACAGGTATAAAAAAGCATGAGGAATTTTCAGCGAATCTAAAGGAACTCTTTACGCATATCAATACAACCAATTTTTATTGTGTTATAACTGCTTTGATTTGCTTTTTTGTTATACTCATCACACCAAAGATTTTGCCAAAAGTACCAGGTTCATTAGTGGGTGTTGTTATTTCAACTGTAATTGCAACTGTATTTTTCTCAGGGCATGTACCTACTATTGGTACAGCATATGGTACGATTCCAAATACACTTCCTCAGTTTGATATACCAGAAATCACATTAGAACGTATAAAACAGTTAATTGGCCCTGCATTTGTTATTGCGATGCTCGGTGGAATTGAATCTCTTTTATCCGCTGTCGTGGCAGATGGGATGACAAATAGTAAACATAACAGCAACAAAGAGCTTATCGGTCAGGGAGTTGCTAATATTGTAACCCCGTTATTTGGTGGAATTCCTGCAACTGGAGCAATTGCCCGTACAGCAACTAATATTAAGAGCGGAGCTGTATCTCCGCTGTCGGGTGTTATTCATGGGGGATTTGTGTTATTTACACTTTTACTGTTAGCTCCATATGCTTCACATATTCCTCTTGCTAGTATGGCTCCCATTTTAATGGTGGTAGCTTGGAATATGAGCGAACAAAAACATTTTTATCACATACTTAAAATGAAGACAGGAGACTCTCTTGTATTACTGATAACATTTTTACTTACTGTATTTACTAGTTTAACGACAGCTGTGGAAATTGGTCTTATTTTAGCTATTATTTTGTTTACAAAACGTATGAGTAATATGCTTGTCATAACAAAAGTGCTTCCTGATCATACAAAAAGGAATGAAAAATTGTTACCACATGTGGTAAATAAAGCTCATGACTGCCCACAAATTAGTATTTACACAATAGAAGGGCCATTATTCTTTGGGGCTGCTCAAACATTTGAACATAATATTTTAACGACTATTAATTATAAACCAAAAGTTCTAATTTTGCGTATGGGAAAAGTTCCTTTTATTGATACCACAGGAGAGTCTTACTTTAGGAATATCGTTCAGCATTTTAAAAAACAAGGTGGTATACTGCTTATTTCAGGAATTCAATCAGAACTAAAAGTAACACTAGATAAGAGTGGATTGTATGCTGAGATTGGGAAAGAAAACTTTTTTGATCATACAGGGGAAGCTATTAATTGTGCTTTAGGACATTTGAATACAAAAAAATGTATAGGATGTAAGCATTTCGCATTTCATGAGTGTACCGGGCTTTCTCAGCAATCCCAGGAAGTGAATACAATAAAGAATAAGACAAATGCATTAGATTTTTAAAAAATTCACTTCACATACAAAGTTTGTTTGATTCACTCTTTTAATCCTTTTATAAAAATAGAGAAGGAGATAGTTTACTTTGGCGAATGCGGAGAATATTTTTACATGGTGTGAACAAGAAGGTTTTTCATACATCCAATAAATGATTATCGAACAGCAAGAAGAGAATATTTTCCTTACGTCTAAATGCAAAATGGATTATATAATCGGTATCAATCATATATATTCCTTTTACACAAGAAACAAATACCAGATTTGTAATCACATATATTCCGGGGAACAACTATCTGTTATGCCTTAATAATTATTATACAAAGACCAGGCATAATTTTGTAATGATGATGGATAGATTTTTAAAAATAATGTGTTAAAAAATAGAAGTCTATGAAGAAGTTTAATATAAATTATAGTTATAGAGGAGAAAAAATAATGTCTGAATTTAAAGATCAAGTGTTAAATGTGTTAGAAGAAGTATGTGAAAATGATATCGTAAAAGAGAATCCAGATGTGCAATTATTTGAAGAAGGAATTCTAGATTCTTTTGCTACAGTATCTTTATTAGTAGAATTTCAAGACCGTTTAAACATCGAAGTGTCTATTTCTGACTTTGACCGTGACGAGTGGGCGACACCGAACATGATTATTAAGAAATTGAAAGCTATGGGATGAAAATAGGTGTTTGAGATACAGATAAGAACCACTTTTCAAAATTAAAGGTCAGAATTGCTATTCTTATGAAGTTGCAAACAGAAAATTCGAAAAATAATTATTAGAATGATAAAGTGTGGAGGAAATAAAAATATGTCTAATTTACCAAATTGCCCAAAATGTAATTCAGAATACACTTATGAAGATGGAAATCTTTTTGTTTGCCCAGAATGTGCTCATGAGTGGACTTTAGAATCAGAAACTGAAAATAATGAAGATACAAAGGTTATTAAAGATGCTAATGGAAATGTCTTAAACGATGGTGATTCTGTAACAGTAATCAAAGATCTTAAAGTAAAAGGAACTTCATCGGTTGTGAAAATCGGTACAAAAGTAAAAAGTATACGTTTAGTAGATGGCGACCATGATATTGACTGTAAAATTGATGGTTTTGGAGCTATGAAATTAAAATCTGAATTTGTTAAAAAGATTTAAATGAAATAGGACTAGTTGGACTTAATTATTTAAAATCCATTAACATATACCATTTTCAAGGTGGAAATTAAATAACTTTTATAAGGGAAAGATTTCATTCATGATAAGTATGCTTGAATGAGGTCTTTCTATTTTTTTGAACTCATCTCAACTGTATTTTTAAAAAATGATGTGTGAATTTGCTAGAAACATAAGAAGGGAAATTCCTTAACGTGCGAAAATCGGCTTTTAAATCTGAACTGTCTTTTAGCGTATAATCTCCAAGTTTTGGTGGCGAGACTCTAAGGAGCCACATATTGAGATGGCCCTCAGCCTCTTCCTCAATAGCGCAGAGTAATTCTTTTTATTTACTTCTGGCTCGTATATTACATGATTAATAAAAATCCTAGGGTCTTAATATTGAGAAATAAAGAAAAATATTCTAATGTAAGTTTCAGTTTAAAGAAAATTAAGCATCTATAATGTATACATATGGGAAAAACGTCGTTATATATTTATTAAAAAAAGAGTAAGAAAATATCAAAAGAGAATCTAGCGAAAATTAACTAATTAGGTAATAGAATAATTTTCTTTACTGACTAAATGTCCTGTTTTATTAATGGGGATAGTTATCATAAATTACGTCGGTCTGTATCTTATGCAAACTTTGGGAAACTTCGTTTCAAGACTGAACAAGATTAGCATATCTGGAATGAATGTAGTAGGCTACTCACCAATTGTATTATTTATTACAACGCAAGTATATTATCGAATTTATTAACGAAATCCCAGGATAAAGGGATCAAGATGAACATACTAAAATACATTTCACCAGTCGCATGGCAACATATCAATTTTTATGGTCGGTATGAATTTAGTAAATCCCCAACTGTAGTAAATTTGGACGCAATTATTAAGAACATCAATGAAGTTGATATTCTAACCAGGTTGGTACAAGAAGGTTCACTTGAAAAGGAATAGAGTGTACTTTTCCCTTATTCCCCCTTTTCGGGGGGATGGGCAAAAACACCCAATAGGGAATTTTTCATTTGTTTTCCCGCATCCTATTTAGAATTATTATTCTAGTATATATAATCGATTCATTAATATAAAAGGATGTTAACGCATTGTATATGTTAAAAATTAGTATTTAATATAGTGTTATTGCAGTGAATAATATATAAAGTATTGCAAACTCTATTTTAAGAATGAAAATTTAGCTGAACAAAATTAATTTTTTAAAAATAGAATTTTTTTATCTATTTTCATACAGCACATCAATATTTATTGGCTGAATCGAAGTCTTCTATGTACTTCTAATAGGCATCCTTAAATTTAAGGTCAATAAAACACTTAATCTAAATATATAGAAAAATAGTTGATTTTTTATTTATTTAGTGGTAAAAAATAACTATGACATTTTTTCCCTTGGTTATTTTTTGAATTTATTTATGGAGGTGATTGTGTAATATGGAGGTCGCTATAGTTACTGGTGCAGGATCAGGAATTGGAAGAGCAACTGCTATCGAATTAGTATTACAAGGTTATCGAGTTTATGCATTAGATAAGAACGAAAAGTTAATTGTAAATAATGGGGATGATAATAATATCATTCCCATTATATGTGATGTTTTAAATGAGAAAGATATTAGTAGTTTTTTTTCTTACTTCTCTTCCCAGGAAAAACATTTAGACCTTTTGTTTAATGGAGTAGGTGCTATGAAGTTAGGTGGGGTTCTCGATACTTCAGAAGAAGACTGGGATTTTGGATTTCATATAAATCTTAAATCCGCGTTAGTGTTTAGTAAAAGAGCGAGTAATTTTCTACTTAAATCTAAGAGTCCAAGTATAATCAATATTTCCTCTGTACTCGGAGAAACTTATGAAGAGAAGTCAGCAATTTATACGGTAATGAAATCTGCTCTTGTTACATTAACTAAATGTCTAGCAAAAGAGTTAGCACCAAAAAAAATTAGAGTTAATGCAATATCTCCAGGACCTATTCAAACTTCTTTTGTGCGTTCATTTTGTCAGGATACAAAGAAAATTCCTGGTGCCTCAAAATTAGTGATGAAATTAGCTCAAACCCCTATTGGAAGAACAGGTAAAGCAGAAGAAGTCGCAAAATTGGTCGCCTATTTAGCGTCACCTCAGGCTTCTTTTATAACGGGTTCCTGTATTTCAATAGATGGTGGTTGGTCCCTATAATAAAAAATTAGAAAGGGTAGAGGATTATGAAATGGCTTGAAACAAAAGTAAGAGTAAGATGGTCAGAAGTGGACTCTCAAAATCATGTATATTACGGAAATTACTTTCTTTATTTTGATTTAGGAAGAGAATATGTCGCTGAAAAGGTAGATTTAGAATACTTGACAGATGAATTTGATGTAATAACTTTAGAAACCACTGCAAAATATCGTCAGCCCGCTAAGTATGGAGATGAACTTATTATTCGAACTCGAATGAAACATCCCTCTTCAGCTGCAATGTCTTCTACTTTGGGTTTTACATTTCAGTTTGAATACCAGATTTTAAAATCACAGGGAAAATTGTTAATAGCTGAAGGAACAAGTCGTCATGCATTACAAGATAAAAAAACTCATAAATTATATGTTAGATTTTCACAGGAAAAAAAGGATAAGTTTTTGAGTGTTTTCGAGATTTACAAATGATTAGGGTTGGGATTGACTTAGTTGATATTGAAAGATTTAAGTTAGCCGTATCAAGAAGTGGAGAACCTTTTATTTCTCGTATCTTGACTACTGATGAGGTAGAACAATATGATTCACATCAGTGGGCAATTTTATTTTCCGCTAAAGAATCAGTTGTCAAAATAATCAAACAACTACCGGAGGGTTTTTGTTTTAAAGACATTCAAGTAGATATATTGCCCAACAATGAACTCTTAGTTACGCTAAGAGACCCTTTGTATGAAAGGGTTGATCTACCTACTAATTCTATTATGGGATCGTATAAAGAATTCAAGGACTGTATTGTTACTCATTTAATCTTATAGAAAGGAGTTGAAAGTATTGAATAAAAAAGTAGCAGTTGTTTTTCCAGGACAAGGTAGTCAAGTTATTGGTATGGGAAAAGACCTTCTTTCTCTTCCTTTGTTTGCAGAACGTTTAAGCAAAGTAGCAGAATTAGCTAATTTAACTTTAGATGAACTTTTTTATCCTAATAATATAAAATTAATTGAAAAAACAGAAATATCTCAACCGTATATTTTTGTTATAAGCGTTACTTTGTTTGAACTTATATCAAGCAAATATTCCCTAAAACCAATTTTGTTCGGGGGACATAGTTTAGGTGAGTTTTCTGCCCTTGTTGCCTCTGGCGCACTAAGTTTCGAGGAAGGCTTCAATTTAGTTAAAATTAGAGGGAAATTAATGAGTGTAGCTTGTGAAAAGAATAGTGGTGGAATGTTGGCTGTGTTAAGCCCTGAGCAAAAAATAATTTCTTTATTACATGAAGAGATAAAAGAACAACATAATACTATAACAATTGCTAATTACAATTCTGCGAACCAACTAGTTATTAGTGGGGCTAATGAATCAATAGCAAAGTTCAAGAATGTTATTGAAAATAAGTTGAAGGCCCGTACCATCCCTTTAAAAGTTAGTGGAGCTTTTCATAGTGTATTAATGAACGATGCTAATAGTTGTTTTTCTCACTATTTAGAACTTGCGAAATTCCATGAACCTTCAGCGCCTATTGTAATGAATGTAAATGGTGAAGCTGAGGTGAGTGAAGAGAGTATTATTACATTAATAAAAAAACAGATGATATCATCTGTTTTATGGAAAAAATCCATGGAAACAATTGAGTCTTTCCAACCAGACTTAGTCCTTGAGATCGGACCGGGACGTGTTTTATCTAGTTTAATAAAATCATCCCACAGAAATTTAAATGTCACAAACATCGGGAACAGGAGTGACTTACTGAGATTTAAAAAGCAACTAGAAAGGGAGGTGGAAGTAGGTGTTTAGAGACAAAGTTGTCCTAGTTACAGGCGCAAGTAAAGGAATTGGAAGAGCAACTGCACTTTACTTTTTAAATGAAGGTGCAAAGGTGATAATCAATTATTCCAAAGAAGGAAACTACGTTAAAGAACTTAAAGAAATGCTGTCTAACAAACAAGATCAAGTACTTTTTGTTTGTGCTGATGTATCAAATGTAAGCTCTGTCAGAGAGATGTTTAGAACTATAAAGAATAAATGGGGGCAACTAGATATTCTAGTAAATAATGCGGGTATTACAAGAGATAGTTGGTTAATGATGATGGGAGATAAAAACTGGGATGATGTACTAAATATTAATTTAAAAGGTACTTTCCTATGTATAAGAGAAGCTTCCAAGATGATGGCCACAAAAAAACAGGGCGTTATTATTAATGTTTCTTCAACTAGTGGATTAAAAGGCCAACCAGGTCAAGCTAATTATAGTGCTTCAAAAGGCGGAATTATTGCCATGACAAAAACTTTATCTCGAGAGTTAGCTTCTTATAATATTCGTGTAAATTGTATAGCACCCGGATTTATACAAACTGGTATGACAAACAATATGCCACAGAATACTTTAGATTCATATATTCAACATATTCCATTAGGGCGAATAGGTGAAGCGGATGAAGTCGCAGAAACAATCGGTTTTTTAGCTTCATCTAAAGCAAGCTACATAACGGGTCAATGCATAGTGGTTGATGGCGGATTAACTACTTAAAAAACATTAAAGGGGAAAATAAAATGTCAACAATAACTCAAGATGATTTATTAGAACAAGTTAATGAACGTAAACAACTTTGCCAACAAATAAAGACAGAAATTGTCGAAAGACTTTCTTTAAATATTGAACCGGCATGGATTGCTGATAATCAACCTTTATTTGGTAGAGGACTAGAGTTGGATTCTATCGATACTCTTGAAATCTCAATTGCTCTACAAGAAGTTTTTGATGTGATGCTAACAGACGATAATATGGAAGTTCTGGGTTCAATTAATAAAATCGCTGATTTTATTACCTCACAAAGGAATGAAAATCTATGAATGATCTATTAGATAAGAAATTATTAAAATTACCTTTAGAGCTCGATCAAATAAAAAATATGATACCTCACCGCTATCCATTTTTATTAATAGATCGAGTCAATAAACTGAACCCAGGAGTTGAGGGTGAAGCAATTAAAAATGTCACAGCAAATGAACCATTCTTTCAAGGACATTTTCCAGGAGAAGCAATTATGCCAGGTGTTCTTATAATTGAGGCAATGGCACAATTAATTGCAGTAATTTATGTATCAAAAGCTATCGTGGAATTAGAATCAAACGATATTTTAAATGATACTAATTATGCTGATCGAGTAGGATATTTAGCAGCCGTTAAGAATATAAAATTTAAAAATAAAGTTATACCAGGTGATCAGCTAATCTTACGTGCAAAGGTAGTTGGAAAAATGGGTGCACTAAGTCAAGTGAAAGTCTGGGCGGAAGTAAACGGAAAAATTGTAGTAGAAGGTTCAATTAGTGTGTCTGAAAAGGTGTAAAATTTTAAAAAAAAGGATGAATAAAAATGACGTATAGAAAATCTCCTGCAAATGAATCAGTAGAGGCGATAACTAAAATAGTTGGTAATCAAAACGTTCCTTGTTTTTTTAATGGCTTGGAGGAAGAATACAAAGCTATTAGGGAAGAGGTGGCAGTTTTAGATTTTTCGTTTAACACATTTTTAAAAGTAAGTGGTGATGCTGCTGCTTCTTTTTTACAAGAAATAATTACTAAAGACTTAGACTATTTAACTGAGGAACAAACTGTCAATTGTTTAATGTTAGATGAAGATGGACACTTAGTGGCAGATTTAACTGTTTATGTTATGGAAAATGGCTATATACTGGAAATAGAACCAAGTCTTTCAGAAAAAGCTCAAGATTATTTACAGTCACGTTTAAAAGATGGTGTAGTAATAGAAAATTTAGCTGGAAAGCTTCATATGATTCAGCTAGAAGGACCAAAATCGTGGGAAGTCGCGCAATCTTTATTACCTTTTCCTATCGAGATTCTTCCATATAAAAACTTTGCACCATTTAACTTTGAGGGACACAACCTGTATATCGCTCGATTAGGATATACAGCAGAATATGGATATAAAGTTTTTGGGCCTGAAGCAGGAATAAATCTTTTTTGGAAGGCATTATTTGCATATGATCTATCTGAAATCAATATTCGACAAATCGGTTTAGATGCTTTAGATGTTTGTAGATTAGAAGTTCGCTTTCCAGATTTGTCTAAAGAGGCAACTTCCAGTAAATTAATAGTAGAATCAGGTGTGAATTGGTTGCTTGATTTTAATAAGGAATTCATTGGGAAAGATAAAAATTTAGAAGGTTTAACTTCAGGCTTATCTCAGGTACTAGTATGTTTTACATCAGATTCAAAGATATCTAAAAATCAAAATATAATAGTTGATGGAAATAAGGTGGGTTATATTCAGCATGCACTTTATTCACCTGGACTTAATAGAAATATTGGTGTAGCTTATTTAGATGAAATGTATGTAGCTTCGGGATTAACTTTCACATTAGATAACGATATGACTATTAAGACAGTTTCAAGTCCAATGATTTATCCAAAGAGTCTATCGATTCGTATTGGTTAAGGAGGATTACTATGGAAATTGCAATAACAGGATTAGGTATTTTATCTGCATTAGGAAACAATCAATATGAGTTTTGGGATAAAGTACAATCAGGAAAAACTGGTATTAGTGAAATGGTTCAACTGGATTCTAGTGAATTATTAACAAATTATGCGGGAGAAGTAAAAAACTTCTCCCCTGAAAAATTCATGACAAAAAAAGAGATGGAAGAGACGGAAAGATGTACACAATTATCTTTTTTAGCTGCATCAGAAGCTCTGAAGCAAGCCAATATACCTACAGGTTTTTATAATTCTTTTAAACAAGGTGTCATCTTGGGTACATCTCTAGGTGGGATTCCTAACGGTGAAAAGTTTCATAAGCAATGGATAAGAACGGGCTATGAACATACAGACCCCAATCTTTTATTATCATACCCTCTTCATACTGCAGCAGATTTCTTAAGTATGCGATTTAATCTAATGGGACCTAAAGTTGCTATTTCTACAGCTTGTTCTGCAGGAAGCAACGCAATAGGGTATGGGATTGAATTAATTAAAAGTGGTAAGGCTGATATGTTAGTTGTTGGGGGAGCAGATCCTTTATCAATGTTATCACTAGCTGGTTTTAATAGTTTAAAAGCTTTATCTGACGAACCTTGTTCCCCTTATTCACAGAGTAAAGGAATCACACTCGCTGAAGGGGCCGGTATTCTAATTCTCGAAAGACTTGATCGTGCTATAGAAAGAGGGGCGAAAATACTTTCATTAGTAACGGGATTTGGCTTAACAAGTGATGCATATCATCCTACTGCACCAAATCCTGGTGGAGCTGGTGCATTTAAATCTATGCAAATGGCATTAGAGCGTTCTAATATAACCCCTCAAGATATAGATTATGTAAATGGACATGGAACGGGTACTAGAGCCAATGACTCAGCAGAAACAACAGCACTAAAAAATCTCTTTTCAAATACAGATAAAAACGTGCCAGTAAGTAGTACTAAATCAATGATAGGGCATACTTTAGGTGCTGCGGGTGCCGTTGAGGGAATTACATGCGTACTTTCTTTAATGAATCAAATTGCTCCTCCAACAATTAGTTTTGCTAAAAATCCATATAATATGGATTTCATCCCTAACATTAGCAGATCGATGCCTATTAATACAGTACTATCTAATTCATTTGCTTTTGGAGGAAATAATGCATCGCTAATTTTTAAGAAATATGAGGAAAAGCACAAACAGACTAATGTATTACCAGAGTTTAAACAAAAAGTTTTAATTACTGGTATTGGCTGCGTACAACCTCTTGGTATCGGTAAAGATGAACTTTGGGAATCAATTGAAAAAGGCACTAGTGCTATAGACACCATCAACTTTGAAAAAGAACAATATATTGGAAAGATGGGGGCATTAGTTCCTGAAAAGAAATATTTAAAATATATTAATCCTTCTCTAATTAGACGCTTAGACTTATTGGGGAAATTGTCTTTAGCTAGCTCTAAAATGGCACTTAATGATTCAGGAATTAAAATAAACCGTGATAATAGTGATAAAATTGCAGTGATTTATGGTACATCTTCAGGTCCAATTCAAACTGTTGAAGATATACATCGAACTATTGTAGTAGATGGCGTAAAGAAAGTTAACCCTAGCCAATTTCCTAATACAGTAATGAATGCAGCGGCCGGTCATATTTGTTCAGCTTTTCAAATTAAAGGTCCATCTACCACTATTTGTACGGGAAATGTTGCGGGGAGTCAATCAATTGCATATGCATACCATATGATAAACCAAGGATTAATTGATGCTGCCTTAGTAGTTGTAGCAGACGAGTATACTGAAACAATACATGCTGGTTACGATAGACTTGGTATTTTAGGAAATTCTCCTTATCCATTTGAGAGAGAAGGTGATGGAATGGCCTTATCTTGTGGAAGTACAGCTATTTTCTTAGAGTCAGAAAAACATGCCAAAGAACGAAAAGCAAATGTTTATGGACAAATTAAAGGGTATGGTATTTCGTCCGATGCATATAGAATTGCTGGAAATAACCCAAATGGTAAGGCATATTCTTTTGCAATGAATGATGCATTAAAAGAAAGTAGTCTTTCTGTTGATGATATTGATGCAATTTTCTCTGATGCTCGAGGATTACGTTCTATGGATCTTACAGAAGTGAATGCTATTCGTCACTTTGGTGGAACCAAGATCCCAGTAACTACTTTAAGTAATAAAAATGGATATAATCTAAGTGGAATGACTCCAATTCATATTGTAGCTGCTCTACAAGCATTTAATAATCATAAAATTCCAGGGTTAAAGGTAAAAAAACCTATTTATAAGTTAAATTTTGCAACAGAAAATCAAAAACTAAAATCTGCAAATAATTTTATCTTTAATTCTGCAAACTTCGGTGGCACTTATACTAGCATTGTGGTAGGGAAATATGAAAGCTGATATGCAAAATTTATGGGATAATTTAGTTTTTTATTACGAGCAAACAGAGGAATTTCAACTAATTATTCTAAATAATAAAAAAGTAGAGTATATGTGGGATAATAATACTTCCTTATTAAAGTTTCTACATAAAAACGATATACAATATGCAAAATCAAATGGTAGATTTATAGAACGTATTGGGGCATGTCTTGCAGTAAAGTTAGCTTATAATAAAATTCACCCTAAAACGAACCTAAATGATATTTTTATTCAGCGGGATACCAGAGGAGCACCAACTCTCTGGTATCAGACGTATGAAATTAAACATGCAGTTATAAGTTTAACTCACATACCTAATTACTCTGGTGCTTGTCTACATAAAAGTAATACTTTTTAATATTATATTCTATAAAAAAGAAAGTTGGTGAAGATATGGACCATAAATCAAACATAAGCAGTTTCCCTATTCTATTACTAATGTGTTTAGGGATTTTTATTTGCTTATTAGATACCACTATAATGAACATTGCGCTACCAGCTATCCAGAAAGATTTAAATACAACATTAGAAACTAGTTCTTGGATGTTAAATACATATACAATGACAATTGCTGTTTTATCAATTCCTATGGGGAGATTAGCTGAAATTTATGGGAAAATGAAATTTTTCATTATAGGTCTCATTATTTTCGCAGGTGGATCAGCTCTTTGTGGATTTTCTGAAAGTGGCGATATGCTTATTTTTGCTCGTTTTTGTCAAAGTATAGGCGCAGCTATTTTAGTACCGGTAGCTACTATTATTGGTATAGAATCACTACCACTTAACAAAAGGCATATTTCATTAAGTTTATTAGGAGCTACACAAGGCCTTTCAACAGCACTTGGCCCTAGCATAGGTGGACTAATCGCTCAAAATCTTGGATGGAGTTGGGTCTTTTTTGTAAATATACCTATTTGTATGGTAACATTAGTCATTGCTTTCATAATCCTTCCATTCAAAAAAGATATTCGTGTGCAAGCAAAACTAGATTGGGCCGGACTCATTTTATCTGCGATTGGAATTTTCAGCTTAAATTTAGTATTAATTAAGGGGAACGCATGGGGATGGACAAGTTTTGTATCGTTACTTTGTTTCCTCATATTTGTTATTACTTTGATAACGTTTATTATAGTGGAAAAAAATAGCCAAAATCCAATGGTGAACCTCAATCTTTTTAAAGACCGTTTATATGTTGGAGCTACTTTAGCAGTATCAACTGGATACTTATTTTTAGTTGGAGTAATGGTATTATTACCTCAATTTTTAACAAACTTTCAAGAGAAAACGGAATTACAAGCAGCACTTTTAATAACTCCTATTTCAGTGACAATTTTTATTGTAGTGAATTTTGTGGGATTCTTAGTAAAGAAAATTGGTTATGTAATTCCCATTATCATTGGTTATCTAGCTGTAGCAACTTCGTATTTCCAGTTAGCGCACCTGAACACTTCTAGTACAGTATCAGAAATAATAGTAATTGGTATAACACTTGGAGTAGGATTTAGTTTTATTATTTCTCCTGCAACTATGGCAAGTGTTTCTTCTTTTGAGGGGGAAATGCTAACCGCTTCACAGAGCGTATTTACAATGTTACGTCAAATTGGAGTAGTTTTAGCAGTAGCTATATTTGTCTCTTCTATTACACATGAGGTTGAATCAAAAAAACAAAATGTAATTTCATATGCTAAAGAACAAACTCAAGATATTAATGTTTCACCGGAGAAACGGTTAGAAATTATAGAAAATACTAAGGTGAGAATAAGTAGTGAATCAACTTTTGGAAAAGTAATTGAACAACCTAAAGTTTCTGTATCGGAGAGACAAGATTTAATTGATAAAAATGTTGAAAATTCTTTATCTCATTATCCTTCAGCTGCACAAGAAAAAGTGAAAAAACAAATTACAGATCAAGTTACAAAACAAGTTGATCAAGAAATTTTAATCATTAATCGAGAACTTAAAAATTATACCGACAATGTAATCTCTTATACAAGGGATGAATTTTCTAGCATATTTTCTACAGTTTTTAGTCATGCTCTACCGTATATATTTATAAGTATATTGATTTCAATATTTTACAGAAAAAATAAGAAGTTAAAAATTAATAGAATTAAGGAAGGTACTGATCTTGGAGAATGAACAAAGTGCAAGACATCAAAATGCAATTAGAAAAATGAAGCGATTAAAAGGTTTCTACACCCATTTATTTATATATGTATCAGTGAATATTTTCTTAATAATCGCAAATTTAATTAAATCTCCCAGCGATTTATGGGTAACTAAATCTATTTTTGGATGGGGTATAGGTATATTGGTACATTTACTCTATGTAGTATTTTTTTACTACTTTAATACTCAGAATTGGGAAGAGAGAAAAATTAAGCAATACATGGATAAAGATTAATCCTCTTAATTTCTAAACAAAAAGGAGAGTAAAAACGTTAAATGTTTAGAATGATTCTTTTTATACATATTCTTGTAGGAGCTATTTGTCTTGTAGCTGGACTTGCAGCAATGCTCGCGCCAAAGAAAATGAGACTACATAAAAAATTAGGAGAAATTTATCATTTTAGCTTTATAATTGTTTTAATAACTACAATAGGTATGGCAATAATACATTGGGAAAGCAGTTCGCATTTACTCTATATTGGGTTTATTTCATATTCTTTAGCTCTAATAGGTTATTTAGCTGGAAAGTTTAAATGTAAAAATTGGCTTGCTATACATATAGGGAGCATTCTCGGTTCATATATTGCTATTATAACCGCGGTTCTTGTAGTAAATGTAAATAGATTACCCGTATTAAATAATTATAATCCTCTAATTTTCTGGTTACTTCCTACAATCATAGGTTCTCCAATTATTTATATAATTAGAAGGAAATACGAAGATAGTAATAAGAAAAATTGTTGTAATTTAAAATAAAAAACCTTTATAAAAAAGATTAATACACCCTTAGATAGACAGTTAAAAAATATAAATCTGTCTACCTAAGGGTGTATTTTTCATTTAAGCAATCTCAGAACTTTATTAAGTAACAGACATGTAATGTTGAAGAAATAAACGTTATAAGATTGAATTTATAGGTGCTATGGATTTGGTGTCGCTATATTTGGATAATTAATTGTTATGAAGTAATTGAAGAGATTTTCACATAACATGTGTCAAACCACTCACTATAAAAAATAATAATGAGATGATTAAAAATTATGCATTAGATTATAGTGATTTACTTCATATTCTTGAGTAAAGAAGATTGGAAATATTGTTTCTAACTTATATAAAAAGAAGTTATAACCATTGTTATTAGATCGATGTTACAGAAGAAGAAAAATGTATATAACTTTCTAATGAAATTTTATATAAGGAAGATACAATTTCATTAGAAACAATGAATTGAATTACAAGTCCTTTATAGTATTTAATCTTGTTTATTGACTTAAGCGTAGGAGGGACGGAGGGACGGAGTTAATTTTAAAATTATCATATTTAGTTTTTATAATATTTTTTTATCTGAAGTTGTTAAAATATGTCTCAAAATGAAAAGAATTGTTATGCTATTGAGAAATACTTAAGAATTCCAACTGTATTATTAATTAGACACAACGTTTATATTCAGTAAAGTATACGCTATTGAAGTGAAAAATTAATTAAATAACAGTATTTCTTTTGTTATTACAAGCAACTGAGTTTTGAATGCAATAAAGTCAATTTCGAAATGGGAAGCATTCATTGAATGAACACAAGGTAATAGGATTAGGCGGATAAGAAACACACAAACTTCGCACGAAATACCAATTTTACGAACAATAAGGGAGTTAAATAAACATCTAATAACAGCATCTAGGGATTTCGAGCTTAGTTGCATGAATCTTAGTATGTTGGTTTGTACCTATATAATTCATACTTTATACAGAAATTATTAACTTTTGAATAACTCATTACTAATTTTTATAGTAAATTGCATTTTGCTTTATAAGATTTTTTCTCACGTTGACCTAATTAAATCCCCATAATTATGATTATATAAACCAATTTATATTTTTATAAAGACTTTTAAACTATATTCATGTATTAATCTTTTGTATAAATTTATAAATCAAATTTGTTTTATTTTCCATACATTTATATCTAGTTTTTGCACTCATTTTTATGGTCAAATACAAATTTCTAGCTTAATTATCTATAATTTTTACTTGAGTAAATACATTATTCCATTCACTATTGAGTATTTTTAGCATCTCATAATTTAATTATGTAAATAAGTTTGTGTAAAAATTGAATTTAACGCGAACTTGTGTTCGATTCTCTTTTCTGTTATAGTATATATGAGGTGATATTTATGGATTACAGTAAACAACGTCAAAAATCTGTACATCGTAAGAAATTATACGAGAATTTAAATGAAATGCCCTTTTACATAGAAGAATTTGTGGAGTACAAAGAATTGCATGATGCCTCTCCCTCCACCCTACTAAATTATGTATATGATTTTAGAGTCTTCTTTAATTGGCTATTATCGGAACAAATTATTGAATTTAAGCCCATTAAAGACATATCTTTCTCTGATTTGGAGAATTTAAAGAAAAAAGATGTTGAGAACTTTATGAGGTTTCTAAAACTACAACAAAACATGCAGAATTCCTCTGTTAACAGAAAAATTTCAGCCTTAAAGTCTTTATTTAAGTACCTCACCTCCCTATCAGAGAATGAAGATGGAGAATGCTATTTTTATAGAAATGTAATGGCTAAAATTGAAATACATAAAGATAAAGAAACATTAAATGCTCGTGCAAAACGTATGAGATCTAAAATATTCCATAATGATGATGATCAAGAATTTCTGAATTATGTTAAGTACGAACATGAAAAATCTTTAACAAAACATCAATTATTCTATTTCTTAAGAGATAAGGAGCGTGATGTAGCTATCCTCTCCCTCTTTCTTGGTAGTGGTATTCGTGTAAGTGAATTGGCCGATCTCCGCATGGAAGATATAAATTTAAAGGAAAGACTAATTGATGTAATCCGAAAAGGAAACAAAGAAGATTCCGTTTGGATTACCCCAATTGCATTAAATGATCTTGAAAATTATATGGAGATTAGAGCTAACAAATATGCTCCAGGGAAAGAATTACAAAATGTATTCTTATCAAAGTATAAACATACTGCACAGCCTCTTTCTGTTAGGGCTATCCAAGATATAGTAGAAAAATATACTAAAGCCTATGGTAAAAAAATGTCCCCTCATAAATTAAGGCACACATTGGCAAATAAATTATACATGGAAGAAAAAGACTCCTTACAAGTGATGCAGCAACTTGGGCATACGAGTCAAGATACAGCTTTGTTATACACTCAACTTGGAGAAACAACCATTAAAGATAGTTTAGGAAGAATTGGAAAGAATAAAGAATAAAAGTTCAGCGATATATGATTGCTGAACTTTTATTCTTTTCCTACTCTAGATTTAAATATCATATATATTTCAGTTTAAATCTAATCTTATTATGTAAAAAGTACACAATTTAAATTTCTATCTTAATTAATATTTAAAACATTTTATATTTACCTTTTACTTGTCTATTAATTCTACTTAATGAGAAATACTATTTGTAATACATTTATCGAATGTTTTGAGCAATTAATAGCGATTGCCTAACGTCTATCCCAAATCTATAAAACCACTTTATATTTTCTTGAATTTTTCAACTTAACCAGTAGTTACATCCCAAACGTTGTTTCTCATTTATCAATCAGTTTATGATTCTTTCGAATTTTGTAATAGAACCTTCTCGTTTATAAAAAATGATAAAGCAAATATTATTATGAATGCTATTAAAGACATGAGCGGAATTGTTATAAAACCTGCCCATTTATCATAGATTGTTAAACAACTACTTGTAATACCACAAAAGCTACTTTTCTGTTGAGTAAATTGAATGAAATTATGGTAAGAAGAAATAATTATACCTATCAATGAAAAAAAACGAAGATAATATTTTATATTTTTATCATTAATTAGTATTGAAATAAAAATTAACAAAGGAATTGGGTACATAAAAATTCTTTGATACCAACATAGACTACAGGGAACATAACCCTTTACTTCACTAAAATATAAACTCCCTATCGTAGCTACTATTGAAACAAGAAAAGAAAAATATATCATACATTTACTCCTTTAAAAAATCAAATTAATTTTATTCTGCCAAAAATGACTTTAATTCAGATTTAGATTGGATCCCTTCTACCCGGTTCATTTCTTCCCCATTTTTATATTTTAGTAGAGTAGGTGTTTTTTGAATTTTATTTTTTTTTAAAAATTCAATATCCATATTTTCTTCTGACTCCATATTTATAGCAAATACCTTTTTCTTATCTTCTTTAATCACTTCATTTAAGGATGGCTTAGTAGTTTGGCATGCTGTACAGCTAGTTTTGTAAACGTAAATATAAAAATTATCTTTTGAGTTTATTTTACCTTTATATTCCTTCATATCGATATTAGTATAGTTAGGTTTATCTAAGTCTTTTGAAGTGAAAATAAAAAAGAGAGAACCTATACTTATTAGAATAACTAAACTGGAAAACAAGATTTTTTTTGACATTTTATTCACCTCTAATTTAATTGTTTCTCAAATTCTCTTTGCATTTCGAAGATAGATTTTTCTCTAAAAATAAATTTCTTATCATATTTTGTTATATACTCAGGATTATGTGTAATAAAAATTATTATCAAATTTAAATCTAATAAAGCATCATAAATTTTCCTGAAATTATCAGGATCTACATTACTAAGCGATTCATCTAAAATTAAAACACTTGGTTTGTGAAGAATTGCTCTAGCAAGGCATAATCGCTGTTTTTGTCCCGTAGACAAATTGGAATTACTATCATTTATTACAAAATTAAAACCTTTAGGAAGTGAAGTGATTACATCATAAATATGTGCAATTTGACAAGCCTTAATAATTTCATCTTCAGTAAAATATTCTCCCATACATATATTTTCTTTAATTGTATGTTTGAAGAGAAATGGATTTTCATTTAAATAAATAAGTTCCTTTCTTAAACTATTGTCATTAATTTCATTAATATCAACACCATTAATATATATTTGTGATGGGTTAGTCTGATAGAGTTTGTTTAATAATTTAGAAAACGTAGTTTTTCCTGAACCACTTTCACCGATTAAAATAACTTTTTCGTTATTAGAAATATTCATATTAACATTTTTAATAATACAGTGATCATTAATATTAAAGTTTAAATTGTCTATAGATATGTCTTTAATCCTTGTAATGTCTGTCTGAGGCTTATTTTGAACTACTGGATAATTCATTAAATCAGTCAATCTATCCTTAGCGACAAGCGATTTTTGAATTTCTCCTTGCAATTCAATTAATCCTGTTAAAGAGCTTAGCATAAACATAGTTAACGAGTTTATAAAAAGCAAATCTCCTAATGATATAGTATCCGCCATAATCTGTTTAGCACCAACATATAATAATATGATAGAAAATGAAGTCTGAACAAGTTTTTTTAGTCCATTATTATTTGTTATTGTAACTGCTTCTTTTAACGCCGCATTAAGTTCCCTATTGAATATTTTGTTAAATGCAGAGGAAAAATATTCTTTCTTGTTTAAAGAATAAATATTAGTCATATTTTTTATAAATTGTATTAAAAACGATTGTGTATCAGCATTTTTACTCATAGAATCTTTATTTCTTTTTTGGATAATATCATAATACATAAAAGTAATTGCTATTAAAATCAACGTCAAAATAAGAACAGTGAAAAAAAGTAAAACATTGATGCTATAAAGGACAAATCCTATTCCTAAAAAAATTACAGTATTTAATATTACTGAAACAAAAGCTACATTTACTAAATTTCTAATATAATAAATATCATTAAATCTTGATATAATGTCACCATCATCCCTATTTTCAAAAAAATTAATAGGTAATTTTAATATTTTCCTGAAAAATTCTTTTGATATAGATTGGTCTAATTTTATTGCAGCCTTGTTAATTATGTACGTTCTTAAATAATCAAATGCGTTACTTAAAAAATTGATTCCTAAAAAAATCAAAGTAAATTCTAACAATAGGTAATCATAATTGTAAGGAATAATCTCATCTATTACGAGTTTAAAGAAGAATGAGTTACTAATTGAAAATAAAACAAATAAGATGGATAGACATAAGACAAATGAGATACTTAATTTATTATTTTTTATCAATTCTCTAAAAAATTTCTGATGATAACTTGTTTTTTTATCAGAATTACTATTTTTAGATTCAATTAGAAGAAATATGCCTGTAGTATGTTTTTTAAATTCATCAATAGTAATTGTAGATATTTTATCGTTACCCGGGTCACTTATTACCAATTTATTTTTCTTCCGTTTATAAATAATTATATAGTGACCTTCATAAGATTCATTGATCTCTTTATTTATTAAAGCTATACAAGGTCCTTCAATGTGCTTTAGTGCTTCTCCAATATCATCTTTATTTATCTCAACAGCTTTACAAGAAAAATGATTAACTTGACTGAATAACGATATCAAATCTTTTAAATCATATCCATTTTTATAAGTAACTTGATCCCTAAGATAATTAATACCATGATGCAAATGATAATATTTAAAAATAGATGCTACACAAGCAATTCCACAATCGTATTCTTCTTGTTGTTTTGTATGTATGTATTTCATTTTAATATCACCTTTACTTAATATTAGGATTTTTAATTTTAAAATTCCCACATTTTATTGTAACAGATTCCAAAATATTGCTTACTTAAATAGATTTTGGAATCTGTTACAAAATACTATAATAAGGATTTAAACTGGTATAAAAAGAATATAAATTCTATTTTTCAAATATATTATTATACTGATTTTTATACTTTTTGAGATTAAGATAATTTATACAATGAAACTACATTTATTCATCAATATGTCTTATTTCCACTCTGTATAGCAAAATTGGTCAAATATGCCACATGCCTTAGCATTCTTTAATATACATTGATTGAGCAAGTTTTTACAATTCGGTCCTGCTCCTCCACCATCATGGATTACTGTTTCATTTGTAGGATTAATTCCTCCAACATGTTTTGTTAATTCTTCTGTTTTTAATTCACGCATAAGTTTGTTCATCTGTATTCCTCCTGTAAATATTTGTTTTTAAGAATGTTAGCAAAACTGATCAAATAGGTTACATGATTTCCAATGTTTCCAAAGACATGAATGAGCTAATCTTCTACAATCGGGTCCTGCTCCTCCACCATCATGGATTACTGTTTCATTTTTAGGATCAATTCCTCCAACATGCTCTGTTAGTTCTTCTGTTTTTAGTTCACGTATAAATTTGTTCACTTGTATTCCTCCTTTGTTAATTTGCTAAATACATAAATTAACTTCTACAAAACTGAGTCCATAAATTACATTGAGATATATACTTCATTTGACATCCTAGTAATAACATCTTACAATTGGGTCCTGCTCCTCCACCATCATGGATTACTGTTTCATTTTTAGGATCAATTCCTCCAACATGCTTTGTTAGCTCTTCTGTTTTTAGTTCACGTATAAATTTGTTCACTTGTATTCCTCCTTTGTTAACTTGCTAAATATATAAATTAATATCTACAAAAATCATACCATAATTGACATGATCCCCAATCCTTGGCTCGACATGCTACAAATAACACCTTACAATTAGGTCCTACTCCTCCGCCATCATGGATTACTGTTTCATTTTTAGGATCAATCCCTCCAACATGCTCTGTTAGTTCTTCTGTTTTTAGTTCACGTATAAATTTGTTCATCTGTATCCCTCACTTAAAGTTTTTTTATTACAGTAATTACAATAAATTACTATTTTTCAGATGTCAACACCAATATAAAAAATTTTAAGAATATTCAAATGTTCAGAATATAGAATTGATAGCGTTTTATAAAAAACGAAAATTAAATCAATATTTTTATAATTAAAAAGGAAATTTGATAGCAGTAGTTGAAAACAATGTAAATAAAACCATTTTAAGGAGATATATTTTATGTACTTTACAAAAAAGATAATATTAATTTTTCTACAAATTATTTTAATTGCTTTAGGAATTGTTTTTCTTTGCTGTCTACCAAAATTGTTTTTGACTACATCTCAAAATAAAGGGGACTTAATTATATTAGAATTAAATTGGTTAGGGTATATTGATTATATAAAAAAAGTGATTCATTCCCTACTAGATCCATTTCATTTAACATATGAAATTTACGGGATTAAACGTTTATTACTATCCAATTTACTAGAGTCATATTTTTATACCTTAACTATTATAATTTCAGCTTTTTTTATTGCTGTATTTTTATCAATAGTTTTAGCGAATTTAACATTCTATTTACCAAAAAGAATCCAATCTATAATTTCAAAAAGTTTGAGCACCATAGAAGCTATACCTGACTTATTTTTAATAATATCTGTACAATTAATCATTATTTCAATATATAAAAATACAAATTGGCTTATTACTATCCCCTTTTCTACAATAACTAATAAAACATACTTTTTACCTATTGCAACTCTTTCAATTTTGCCAACGATTTATCTATTTAAGATAAATTTACTTAACTATAAAAATGAAATGTCAAATAGTTATATAGATCTAGCAATTGCTAAAGGATTGAAACATTTTTATATACTAAAACACCATGTTTTGCGTAATGCTTTAATTTCAATTTTTTATAATGCAAAATCTATCATGTTATTAATAATTTCCAATTCGATTATTCTTGAATTTTTATTTAATTCTTTTGGATTATTTAGATTTTTAATTAGCCATCAAAATCCTGAAATTATCTCCATTGGTATTCTGCTTTTGATGATTCCGTTATATTTTTTATTTGAAATCATAAAATTGATTATAGTAGAAAGAAGGCATTTATATGATAAGAAGATTATATAAAAACAAACAATTCTTAATAGGATTTTTAATTCTATTCAGCATTATTATCGCTAGCTATGTTTTTGAGTATTTCATTGAATTTACTTCTAAAGATTTTAATATTCAATCTAAACCAACTTCCCCCTCTTTAACACATCCATTAGGTACTGGGGAATATGGAGTTGATGTTTTACAACAAGTTCTTATTTTTGCAAAAACACCAATTTTTTTTGCTTTAATCATCTGTATTTTTCGACTTACTTTTTCACTTTTATTTGGAGTATTACATGCTTATTTTTATACTTGGACCAAATATATTAATTGGGTGTTTGATATTTTCCAATTTACACCTACTGTATTGTTAGCAATTTTACTACTTAGTCCTACAATTTCAAGTATGGATAATATCCATGAAACTAAATGGATATGTTATACAATTGTAGTTCTTACTCTTATTGGCATACCAAATTTAACACAACTCATTAGTAATGAAGTTAGATTACTTCTACATCGTGAATACGTTTTAACATCCAAGCTACTTGGTGGACATACTTATCACATATATAAAGTTCATATTAAGCCCTATTTACTTCCTAAATTATTTATTTGGTTCCAACAACAAATACTGCAAATAATGATATTAATGATGCATTTAGCATTATTTGAAACAATTTCCTTAAATGTTGGAGGCAGCCTTTTATTAATTAATGACACAAGTCAAAAGCTAATAAATTATCCTTGGTTAGCGATGGGGCCTGTTATTTTCTTTACCATTGTTATTTTATCTATTAATGCCTTGCTATCAGGTTTACAAAGCACACTAAAAGGCAATGATGCATTTCACGAATCTTCTCTTCTACTAAATAAAATAGAGCAAGTAAAGCATGAGAAATGGAAGATACATTTACAAAAATTTAAACAATGGATTTCAATAAAATTATAATTAGTACATTAATATTTATTTTCCACTTAAAAAATGAGATATACCAAGATTAACACCTTAATTGTAAGCAAAAGAGAATAAAAAAGTACTAGAGATTATTGTTGAAAGTTCATAGGAGAATATAAATGTAATTAACCTTAGCCTAGAAAAATGCTTGTATATGAAAACATCAAGTTTTCAAAAAAAATTAAAGAAATAATGTACAGGATTTTAATCTTATAATACCTTTTCAAATTTGCGAGGCGGTGATGACCCCGGATCTGGTTTGGAGCAGCGGCCGGGATGGAAATTGTATCGAAGAGCTGCACGAATGCCTTTTGGTCATTTATCGCCGATTCAAACAGCTGAATCCGTGAGACGTGTCAGAAAGCCAGCTTCGAGCCAAACCTATTCTGTAAAAATGATAATGCAGGGACTACCCTTCTATGGGCCAATGACGGCCTCAGAATCAGAAACATCCCAAAATTGGCATAATAGTCCCCCTTAATTAATGTTTTAACAAATATATTATTTACAAAAAAAGGTTTTGTTAAAACAAGGTGGCAGTTCTATTAAAAGTACTGCTACCATTCAAATTAAAGGAGTATAGTATGTGATTAAAAAATAGAAATCGATTTATGTTATAGTGAAAATATTGAATGCTAGTAATATAATTATTAAGTTATGTATTTATAGAAACTTAAGGGGTATGGTTATGGAGTTTATTACTTTTAAAGTAATTTGTATTTTTTTATTTTTAATGCTTATGACTTCAATTGAAGTTTTAGGATATGGAGTTCGACTTGTTGGGGCTAAATTAGCTTTAGTTGCATCGGCTTTTGCTATATATAATATTATGTCTTTAATTGCCCGATTTTCTAATATGTTTCAACAACCATTTACTGCTTCTTTGGTTGATAGTGCAGCAAAAAATGGTGGATTAGAATTACTAATTAAACAATTTAGATTTTTGTTATTAGGTTCTACGATGGGAGTACTACTCGGAGGATTATTAGTACCATTTTTTATGAAAGTTTTTTCTAAAGCGCTAATACCATTATCAAAAGATGGTTCGTTTTTAAACATGTTCAAATTAATAAATAGTACTAATTTGAAAAGAATGAAAAACTATTTTGTTTTAATAAATAAAAATAATCTAGAAGGGGTAAATTTTAGAAATATACCAATTAAATTATTTGTTATTAATACAATTGTTTCTGCCGTATTTACAGTAGGTGTTATGTCTGCATTGTATGCAACCCTACTAATTCCTGATTATGATAAAGCAGCGATGTCTTCATCCAATATTATTACTGGAGTAGCTACGATTCTATTAACACTGCTTATTGATCCTAAATTGTCTTTTTTAACTGATAAAGTTGTGCAAGACAATCATAATTATTGGGAACTAAAGAATTTCACATTCATGATATTAATTTCGAGATTTTTAGGTACATTAGTTGCTCAGATTATATTAGTTCCAGGTGCATATTATATAGCATGGTTTGCTAAATTTATTTCATGAAAGTTCTATATGAGAACAGAATGGGCGGCGATTTCACATTAATCGTCGCCCATTTAAAAAACAACAAAAAATCACTTTACTTCATCAATAGACAACTTCTAAACTTTCAATACTGCAGTATATTCCCCTCCAAACAGCTTTCCTAAAAATAAATGACAGCTACCTAAAAACTCATCATTTAATAAGGTTTTACTGATAACTAAAAAAGAGAGCATGGCTCTCTTTTTTAGTTATTTACTATTTAGTTTTGTTTCAAATTCAGTTAAATTAGTTGAAGCATTACGAAAATTTTGTCCAGGGATTTAACTAAATTTTCGTGCTACTTTCATTCTATTTTCCATAAGAGCTACAACTTGACCATCAATTTCTAAGTTTTTCATTATTTCCATTTCAGGCATGTCCGAAATTTCTTCTTCAGTGAAACCTAAAGATTCTAAATGTTTTATTTTCTCTACATTTAGCTCAGCAGCTTCAACTATAATACTATCCAAATTAAAGACTATAAACCCCATCAAAAAACCAACAAATAAGTATATTTTTTCCAAAGTAATCCCCTTGGTTATTTTTATATTATAATTTGATTATATAAATAATAAGGTTGTTGCATTTCAAAGGTTTTACTATTGAATTCGAATTTTTATAAATCTGCTTGATAAACCATATATCGCCCACTAGCAAGGGTAACGAATACTTGATTATCTTTAATTTTTACTACAGTGCCGTTAGAAGTATAATTATTTAATTTTGTTTTTGCTTTAACAGAAATTTTATTATTTCCATCAATCTGAACCAAAAGCATCTGACCAGTGGAACTAATTACTATTGCATGTTTATCCTTGAGGGCCACCACTTTATTCCATTTATAATTTTTACTTTCTTGATCAGTCAGTTCTGAACTCTCAATCTTTTCCCCTTCTTTATTAAAAAGGGCGAATTTTGCACCCTCTCCAACAGCTATTATAGTACCATCAGAAAGTCTGTCAATTGACGTAATATCATGTTTTGTTGATCCCCAATCCCCAAATTTGATGACGTTTCCATTTGTTAGTGACATGACTTGATATTTCCCTTTATCACCTACCATCAAGATCAGGTGTCCACATAACTGAATTGAATCGTTAATATTCCAATCATTTGGCCATTTTCCTGTTCGTGTTACGCCATAAGAGTCACCATCAAGGATAGCATAATAACCTTTATCGTAAACTAATAAAAGCCTTCCATCCAATAGTTTCTTAACAAATCTTGGATTACGTTTGTCCGATAGTTGCCCTTGTTCAACTAAACCTGCAGATGAATCTACAACTTTCCATTTTCCTGATGTACCCGCAATAAAAAAGTTACCATCAGATGTTTTTACAATGCCTTTTGTAGGAAAAGAAGGTTTGTTCTTTTCATGTGAAACCATTGATCCACCAGATTCAGTGCTTAATACAGCTAAATCAGTAGAATTTCCAACAAAAATAGTATCCCCATCGATACCTACAGCTTCCTGGATAGTGCCAATTCCATCCCATTTATTACTCACAACACCATACAGATTTGCTGCACTTGCACTTGTAGGTAATGTCAGTAAAGCGCTTACAAGTAATAATGTAGAAAATTTCTTGAATTTAATCATTTTTCCACCCCTTTGAAATATATTTAATAAACTGTATATTAATATATTAACACAATAGGTAATAAAAGGTAAATACTATAATATACATATCAAAATAATTCCGAATAATCAATCGGATTATTCGGAATTATTTTGATATGTATATTCGATTATGAATTTTTATCTTTAGATATTAACAGATATAAATATTTTGTTTTTTACTTAGTTAATAAATTTTGTTCTTATTGCTTTTACACCACATACTTCTAACCTAGGCCCTATTCACGGAGTTTCCTCCTATCTGAAAGAGCACTTGTACCTAGTGCTCTTTTTGGTTTCCTTATTTATACGAAATAAAGTTTTTATTTAGTTTACTTTTAATTTCACATAATATTTTTAACCCTACTTATAATATAGCTATAACTTAAAGTTACATATCGTCTACTAAAGTAAATCGTTTATTGGTTAAACCTAGTTTCAGAGCTGGTGTTGACCTTGTTTTTTTAGATACTTTAGTAGCCAAACAGAAGTTGTAGTACGTTATAAAAATATATATTTTTTGTTTTGGGGAATAATGTATTTTTTAGCTTGATAGCGATGTGGTTTTACCCCTGTGTGATACAATTCATCATTTTGCTCTGTAAACTCCGTAAAAGAGTGATCTTCATAACGGAAGGCCTGAACAACCTTCTGCCCGCCGATCATCTCCTCGACATAGCCATTCAGCCCACCCAATATACGTACCTGAACACGAAATAGCTGCTGGGAGCACATCGTGATGAACCGTGCTACGAAGAAAGTCACTGGTGCAGATAACAGTACAACCATGGTCATGAGCGGATTCGTATACAACATGAGAGCGATCCCCCCAATGATTGTAACAACACCGGTTAATAATGTGGCGAATCCCTGCAGCAACCCGTCCGATATGGCATCCATATCGTTTACGAATCGGCTGATGCTGTCCTCTTGCGGATGATTATCATGATATTTCAGTGGCAGTACATTCAGCCTGTCGAACATTTCACTGCGCAAATCGTTTACTGTTTGATTAGCAAGCCGATTCTTAAGATATGTCAACAACCAACCGAACAAGCCTCCGATGAGATACACCAGACTAAGCTGTATAAATAGTCTGAAGATATCCGCGAACTCAACAGCACCCTTGCCGACCATATGATCGATCGTAATCCCAATCATAAATGGACCGATCAAGCTGGAAGCTACGCTAATAATCGCACTAATGAAGGCCCAGATTGTATACCTTGCAACCAATTGTATTTCTAATCTACTAAGGTCGGTACTAACGCAGCTAACGATTTTCCTGTTCCTACGGGTGCTTGGATAATCATCATTTTTTTATTTGTATCTAGAAATTCCGCTATATCTAAAGCCATTTGAACTTGTGATTGTCTGACTTTGTTCGTCTTATATATTTCAGTTAATTTATCTTCAAATATGGTAAGGATTATGTCAGCCTTGGATTTCATGCAATGCCCCTGTTGTAAAAATAGTAAATATTTTCTAATGTAATTTAAACAACGAGCAAACATTCTTACAACATATATGAAAAAATACATAGTATTAATGTTTATATATTAGGAATCAGTTATCTCTATCAAAAAAACAATTTGACCATTATTGACCAAATGATAAAATAAGAAGCCGTTATAAAAATATCGTGGATGTAATTTTTATAACGGCTTCTTATTTGGTTATATTTATGTCTTAATTCATATTCGAAACATTGAGTATTCCTACAATTTTATCTGCTTTCGAATTGTTTATAGAGTAGTATACCTCTAGCCCTTTTCTTTCAGCACGTAGAACGTTCCTTTTTAGTTTAGATAAATGTTGAGATGTTGTAGATTGTGGAATATTCAATATCTCTGTTAGTTGAGTTACATTTAACGTTTTCTTATTAGTTAATTCATTAATGATTTGTAGGCGTAATGGGTGTGCCATTGCCTTTAATAGTTCGATATCATCTTCTGGAATTTGGGTATCAATATTAGTATCTAGAATTCTATTCATAATATAGCCTCACTTTCTAATAGCATTTTTTATTTGTAATATAACTATATAATGATAAATTTGTTTTATATGTCTTGAATTAATTATATGATTTTAATATGTATTTTGAGTGGAGTTAATGTGTGTTTATTATGAGTTTTTTGTAAATTAGTAAATTATTCGCGGGCATTTATAGGAGTTAATTAATATAAAGGTTAAATTTCATAAAAAGTCTTAAAGATATTTATCTTTAAGACTCTTTGTAATAATAAGTTTTAAAATAAAATATAAACTATAACGTATTCTAATTATGGTATAATATAGTAAGTAACTGAAGGCGTGTGGTGGGAGGTTGCAGCCTTTCTTTCTCTTAATTTGGAGGGAAAGGAGGTGTAACCGATATGGAATTTTTACAACAATTATTACAGGACGCTACGAAACTATTCGTAACAGTGTTCATAACAACTTTTGCAACTGCTTGTGCTAACAAGTTAGTAGCAAAACGTAATAATAAAAGTAAAAGAACCACCCAGACGTCTGCCAAACGCAAGAAAGGTGGTTCAACGAAAAAATAATTAAACTTTGCAATCTACCACCTAACGGCAGCAGTTACAAATTAGACGGGATGTTACCAGCATCTCGTCTTTTATTATTATGCTCATAGTTAGTGAGTTAAAACCTTTAACAAATGGTTTATCTCTACACTCTCATTATACATTTTATCTCATTGGAAAACAATATCATCTTATTTGGTATTTTTTATTATGAAATAATGATTGATACTGCTTAATAAATCCCTATTTTGGTGAACTTTTTTCAATTACTTCTTTCTTTTTATACATGTCTTTTAGTGTTTCCTCATTAATTTTTAAATCAGATTTATCAACTAACTTCTTCTATATACAGGATTGTCCTTTTTATCTTTTTATTCCCTTTATGATAAGTTGGGATACATTGAGTTGGTGACTTGCACTACTTCAGCAAAATTATTTAATTCAAACTGATTCGAACACATCAGACATAAAGTAAAGTTTTAACAATTTCACTCTGTGCTGCAATCGAAGGTAACAAGTGTACAATGTCACCAGCATGGCTTGGAGGATCTCTTGTTCTTCTATCTCTAAGTTTTGCTATTTTGTCGCTCAATAGACATATACATAGAATTTCATGGTAAAATAGTAAATATTTTTAAATAAGGGGATGGAGGGTTTTTAAGTGAAACTTAGAAATATTTTTATGTTTTGTTTTTTGTTTATATTTACATTAACTATTGTGACTGGTTGTAGTTCTTCACAAACTTCCACAACTGTAAAAAATGGAAAGGCATCTTCGTCTTCAAAGAATGTGGAAATTGAAGTTGAAAATGCTGAATACGTATTACCATTAAATGGGTCAATGGGAGGAATAAATAAAGATAAAGTATTGAAATTCAAAGTGAGTTTGAAAAATAAAGGGGATAAAATGTTAGAGATATCACCTTATCTCTTTACACTATATCAAGGTGATGAAAAAATGAAGAAATATGATAAGGCTGATTCAGATAAATTACGTTTAATAGAATTAGAACCTGGTAAAAAAACATCGGGGATTCTCTACTATGAAGTGAATAAAGCCTCATCATATGAGCTCGTTTATTCCAATGAAGAAACAAAAAAAAGAGACGAGGAAACAGAAAAAGTTTCTTTCAAAATTGATACGCAAGAAATAGAAAAGAATACAAAAGACTTAAACAAACCAGCTGAAGTTCTAAAAGCCTATATAAATGCTGTTTATTATGATAAAGATATAGACAAAATTAATACATTATCCGGTGAAGACGGAAAACAATTTACTCAAAATATACAACAAGAATTTAAAAAAGACGCAATGTCCAGTACGCATAATGGAATTAGTGATCAGGAATTTGAAAGTTATTACAAAAAGTTGAAATCTGTACTTCAGGAAAAAGTTACATTTAAAGTAAAATCAGTAGGTTCTTCTCCTGAGGAAGATAAAGTTGAAGTAGAATTAAAAGTGAAACCATTATTATTAAGTGAATTGCAACCAAAATTAAATAAGGAAAATGAAAGATTGCTAAAAGAAACTCCAGGAATCGAACAGTCTAAATTATTTAGCCAATCGTTTAGTTACTTCATATCTATTTTGCCAGAAGCAAAAGTTTCAGATAAAGAAAAAGTAATAAAGGTTGAGATGGAGAGATACGGAAAAGAACACTGGCGTTTTTCAAAAGATAAAGTAAATGATTCAGAGGACGTAATGGAAATAATGGGAGAATTTTTAAAACAATAGAAAGATATGAACGAAAACGAAGTTTGTAACAAACAACCTTCGTTTTTTCAATTTATATTAACTTACAACAACTATTAGAAGTTTCATATTAATTCCATCACTTATAATCTAAATTATTCCCCTTAAATTCATATTAATTTTATATATTTAATTCTACTATAATTGACGTTGTATGAGATTAGC
The DNA here is from genome assembly GCF_058792175.1 of Bacillus sp. EB106-02-03-XG38. Lineage (NCBI taxonomy): Bacteria > Bacillati > Bacillota > Bacilli > Caryophanales > Bacillaceae > Bacillus > Bacillus sp. EB106-02-03-XG38. The sequence goes on along the minus strand of NZ_JBYTED010000005.1, from coordinate 208,247 downwards.
TTGATAACAATGTGATGAAACCCTTATTTATCTAGAATTGAATATTAACTTCACTTTTAATTAGATTTTGCTGAAAACTAAAAAAAGAGAGCATTTTATTTAGATCCCCTTTTCATTCGATATTTAAAGTTTACTTGTTTTTTTGTTTTGAAATTACTAGATATAAAATTGTATATAGTATTGTTCCTACCATAACTATCAATAGAGCCATAAAAGAATCTAAAATAATATTAATCCACTCTTTATTTCGAACGTATTCGATAGTATCTTTATAAAAGATTAAATTCATAAAGATAAACATTGGTATACCCCAAAATAAAAAATTTATTTTATATTCTTTTTTGAATGTTGCTAGATTCATATTCACACCTCTTTTACATTCGTAAATTCATAGATTCTAAATAAAAACAATTCCATTCGTTTTATTGTTTAAGTGGCTTGTCTATAATTTTAAGATTAGGACATTTATCTTTTAATGAATTAATGAATTTATCTTCTTCCTTTGGTATACAAACTGATAAAGTATTAAATAATCCATATATAATTTCTAGTCGTTGTCTTGACCAATATGTTGAATTCTGTGATTTTCCGTGGTATCTAATCTGTTGAATATCTTTATAAGGTATTTCAGTATTTGTAAAATAATATTTGATAATTAATGATTTATCAGCAATTCTATAAGTGGATTTAAAGTAAATAAAGAAAAAATTAATTATATTTAATAGAATCATGCAGCTAAGGTAGATATTTTGGGTTCCTTGTGTAAAAAGCATAGCAATAAAAATGAATATGGTTAATAAAAATATAATCATATGAATCGGATTTTGTTTAATCTTAAATTTCATTATTGTTCACCTCTTTACATTAAGTATAAGAAAAAACGACCTTTATATCTATATTTTTTTATATAATTATACATCAATTTATAATAGAAACTATTTATTACACAAGTATTTTCATTTATAATAAAGAAGTTTTAAAATATCCATTTTGTTGTCTCCTTTTAAAAAGTACCCATTCCCTTGTCTCCATATGAGGACAAGGGAATGGGTACTAAATGGACAGTCTTCGCCGGAAATTTGCATTTTACACTATAAAATTAGCTCCTATTTTTCAAGTCTTTCTACAACAAGGCTATGAAATCCCAAACTATTTAGACAAAAAGTCTAATAGACAGTTCTATAGAACTAAATCAGTCTTGTTTAATAATATAGAAATTTTGAAGAAAGACATGAAACTGAATACTTTTTAAACTAGAACGTATTTTTTATAAATTGCAAAATTTAATAACGGTAAAGGAATACTATTTTTTATGAACAGGTGGAATGCTTTGTGGAAAATTGAAAACATCTTCTGGATCGTATTTAGCTTTCAATTGAGTCAATCGTTTGAAGTTTTCACCATAATATAAATCTGGCCAATCTTTCATTAAAAGATCTGGTGTGTTAACGTAGACTCCTTTCGTAAAAGGAATCAATGCGTGACGAAAATCTTCTACCCAGCGAATCCCTTGTGCAGCTCCCTCAGGTTTGTCCCAAGTGGAAAATAACACCATATTCATTAGAGCTTTTCGGTAAAAATAAGCAGTAGCTTCCTCGGATACTTCAGAAACAGTCCCACCTAACCCCTGGAAAAATACAGAAACAGTAGAATTAGATGGAGCTTGATTTATAAAATGTTGAATCGTAGCAATACCTTCTTCAGGTAATAAAGTGTCCATAAAAGGTGCTACGCTTTTAAATGGAAAAGGAGTTGCAGGCTGATGATTGGAAATTAACGTTATAGCTTCTAAATAAGACAATTCTTTTATATCTACCTTTATAGGTGATCCAATTTGGAGAAGTGGTTGTATCAATTTCTGTAAGTCTGTAACTGATCCATGAAAAATCCCATGCATCAACAAGGGGGCTGTCTTTTCTGACGACAATAATAATGTAGGGGTAAAGCGTTTATCAGAAGTAGGTCTACGCACAATTGTAAGAAACCTCCAAATAAAAAAAGAATCATTGAAACAACGATTCTTTTTTATCCCATTTATACAAATTTATCATTTTAGCCAAGAAGACTCCTTACTCAAGGAGCGTGAAGGGTCACAGTTTCGAACCATGTTGGAATATAAAGCAAAATGGTATGGCAAACAAGTCATTGCCGTATCGAAAACATTTGCTTCCAGCCAATTATGTTCTTGTTGTGGATATCAAAACAAAGACGTTAAAAATCTAAACCTACGTAAATGGGACTGTCCTTCTTGTCGTATACACCATGATAGGGATATTAACGCAAGTATCAATATAAAGAATGAAGCCATAAGGCTTCTAACCGCAGGGACTGCGGGGCTAGCCTAATCCATTAGAGTTCGATAGAACTCTTTACTTAGGAATCCCTCACTTCTAAACGAAGTGAAAGTGGGGGTAGTTCAAGTAGCGGTTATGAAACTCGGGGGAAATTATTATTAAGATGGCAGCTTTAAAATTATAAAATCATGGAATAAATCCTCAAACAAATTATATGAATAATATATTGAAGTTGCACGAGTCAATAATCTGTTGAGGTACGAGAATATTGCTGTAACAAGAAGCATAAGCTGACCATTTTGTCCATCTTATGCTTCTTTTAGTTTACGATAAGCTTTTATTATTTAATTTTAATTTTGTTATTTTACACGTATTCAGTTGTAATCCGGTCCTATTTGCGGTTTTCCTATTTGTACAATCTATTTATTTTGTGCAATCTTAGCACCTTCAAATAATTTATCCGTATAATTTTTAAGGTCCTGCCAATTATCCTTCGCTGTATTCAGATCTGCTATTATAATCTCATCAAACAAGTCTAGGCTAATGTTGTCAACACTGTCAATCAATGATTTATATTTTTTCTCCACTGTCCCCCACTGAGTCTTTATATTTTCAAGAGCAGTAACAGCTGTACCAACTGTTGCAGCCATATGTTCCGTTTTATTTTTGGCATCAGTCAAAATAACTACTTCTGCCTCTGCTCCAGAAATTCTGGACTTTAATTGTTCTATTTCTTGTTGTGCAGATGCGATATTCTTGTCAGCAGTGACAATCAATGGTATACCAACCGGAGGCATAAATACAGATAAAGCTATATAGCCACCACGTTTATCATAGTTTTCTTTAATGGTATTATTACAATTCTCAATTCGTTGTTGTAGAAGCGGAATACCAGCGTTCGTACTTTCTAGAATATTCTCCAATTGATTGAAATCTTCTTTGAAATTTCTTGTATCTTCTGCTATTTCACCTTGAAAATTTTTCAATTTTTCTAACAGTACATCTAATTTTTGACTATTGTACAAAATACTATTGTGCAAATTTTCTAGTTCATATTTTAATTTCTCTGTATCTTTTTGCTCTATAGCAGTTAGTAAAAGCTTATAACTTGCTTGAAACGTATCATTATAACTTACAATATTCTGATGCGTGTACATAATACGAGTTTTAAAATACATGAACCAAAAGTCGGCATTCTCTATTGCATCCCGTTGATGCTTAATCATGTTTGCTTGTAAATCACCATTTATAGAACTTATTTTACTTAAATCTGTTAGCTGTTGATTACTGATTGTATTGGCATATGAATCCATTGTAAGGATATTTGCCACCATTTTTCCCATTACTTCTTTAAATTCACCAGGACCAAGGGAATAGTTCTTCAAACTTTCTTGCTGTTGGGACACAGTTGGTTCTGCTGCCAAAGTATGAAGTGGAATTACATTATTCGCTGCCATTCCCGTAATGATTGTTGACAAAATAATTTTCTTATATAAATTCTTATTCATCTTTTTCACCTACTCTTTTACATGCATCACATATTTTATTAAATTCATAAGCTTCTATTCTTTACTTCAAATGAATTAAGATTATTGCAAATAAAACAACATATTAAAATAGAGATACTCTTACTTTCTTATTCTATAATCTTTATTAAGTTTCATAACTATATAGGAAGTCTCCTGCTCAAACTTGAACAGGAGACTCATATTATGTGTTCTTCAAAAGGGAAACTTAGTATATTATATTTTTCATTACTTCGGCAATTTCTTGATGTAATATTATTTGTTCAAGAATGAAATCTCACTACTTTGAATATTTTCAGCATACTTTCTAATCTGCTCCCAATGTTCCTTCGCTGTATCCAGATCTGCTGTTATATCCATAGCAAGGAATTCTGGGTCAACCTTTTTAGCCTTATCAATCAATGCGTCATATTTTGTACCCATTACATCCCACGTAGTCTTTATATTTTCAAGAGAAACAATAGCTTTATCAATTGTATCTGTTAAATTTTTAATATCACCTTGTACTATCGTTAACCTACCTGACTGTAGTTTCGCCATTGAAATATTTTGTGTTAGCTTTATAATTTCTTCTTGTGCCTTGATTATCTGCTGCTGCGATGAAACAACTCCGAATATAGAGCCTCCTAATCCAGCTGCACCAAGAGGCGCAAAAGGTGAAAGAATTAAGTATACACTAAAAGCAGTTGCAACCGACGATCCAATATAAATTTTATTATTTTCATCAATTAATGCTTTATTTGCTTCGATTTGTTGCTGGAACAGTGGAATTCCAGCTTCTTCACCAGTTAAAATATTTACGATTTTTTCAGCATTCCCTTTTAATTTTTGTGTATCTGTTTCTAATTTGCCGCGAAAGCTTCTCAAATCATCCACTAATTTGGTAACTTGAGCTTTATTCTGTGAAATTTCACCATTCAACTTTGTAAGCAAAGCTGTTAGTTTGACTGGATCATTTTTATATTGTAATAAATAACGAGAATAATTTTGGAATGTTGTATCATAACTGATAATATTTTGATTCGTCGTAATTATTCCTGATTTTAAATTATTTAACCAGTATGTTGCATTTTCTCTAGTAATATTTTGGTTGGCTTTAATGTCTGTTTTTAAATCATCGCCAACTGAAGGTAAACCATCCAAATTAATATCTGCTTGTTTAAGTATAGTTAAAGCATACAGATCCATTACCAACATATTGGATTTAGTATCCTTCATCGCATTATCAAGCCCTGTTGGTCCAAGGTAATAACTAGGGTATTTAAGGTCTTGATTTGCATGAATAGGTGCTGGTTCCTCTGCTGAGGCATATGATGGCATAATGCCACCTGCTACGATTGTTGCTATTAATGTAGATAAGGCCATTACTTTATAAGGTTTTTTCATCACATTTTTCTCTCCTTACATTATATTATTGGGAATTACTATTATTCATTCTACAAATTTCATCCTGTTACTTTTATTTTTGTAACACTCTCTTGATATTCCGTTGTTTGTTTTTTCAATTCATCCGTAAACTGTTTAAGCTCTTTTAAACGTGCTTGTAATGAATTGGAATCTATTTTCGTATCAGCATTAAGACTTGTCCCCGTTTGAATCATTATGTTATTAAAGGTGTCCCAACTACTTACTAGATTGTCAAAACTCTGAGTTTGATTTTTAACTGTTCTTGTAAAGTTATTTAATTGCTGCTCAATAAGTGTCATTTGAGTTGCTTGCACTTCAATATTCGATAAATTTTGTACCAATTGAATTAGTTTCTGTTGCTTCTGAGCAATAGCTTTATTCAGTTCTGTTACTTTATCATTTTTGAGTTGTCCATATTGGTTATAAATCGCTTCCAAATTAGACACGTCTACAGTTTTATCCTTAACTCCGTCTTTCAAAATATTAATAACCGACTTTGTAATATTTAAAGAACCGTCTAGATTTTCTTTTGGTAGAGCTAGAAGTTTTTCAAAATCTTCTTGAATGCCTGCATTAAGTTGTCCCATTTCTGTTCTTAATTTTTCAATGTCTCCGTTTGAACTCTTATAAGATTCAAACGCTCTGGTAACTTTAATAGAAAATTTATTACTATCTTCAACCAAATCGTCTTTAAAATTATTTAAGTCTTCTGAATTTATTTTTATATTATACTGAATTGTTTGCACGTCACCTTGAAGTAAATTAAAAATACGTACAAATGATGCTTTTGCTTGCGGATCTTCATTCATTTTTCCAGCTAGTTCAACCAATGTATTATAATAATTTGTAAATCTTATTCCGAAACTCTGTATGTCTTGATTTACTTTGAATAATTTGGGATTATATACATCCAGCCAGTCTCGAACATGGTTTCTTGCAGTACCTTGATCAGTTGTTATTCCATATATAGTATTTACATCAAGGTCTGGTTGCTGTAATATGATTAGCCCATATCCTTGAATTAATGGCGTCTGTGATCCTAATTTCGTAATCGAATTTGATAACCTATCCATAGCGGATCCAAGTACACTGCTTGGTTGTAAATAAGTCGTATTACTTTCTGCAAAAGTATTTACAGGTGAGAAGCAACTTGTAGATACTGCTGTAACTAATAACCCTGCGACTAACGCTTTTTTCATAGTGATCCCCCCATTTATTGGTGTCTTTTGATAAAATAGTTGGACTAAATTTTTAATTATTTGAAATCCAACACTACAACAATTAATCTATATAGATTAATTTAAAGATGAATTTTAAGGAATATAAATATAGATTGTAAACATTTGTACATAATGCCCTACTATAAACTTTTCCCTAAGTCATTACATAAAAGACATATACGAAGATGATCTTGATTTTATATGTCTTAAAATGTAACTAACACCTTGTGCCCTTATTAAAACATCAAATTTTCAGTGCGTATATAGTAAAATTTTGTAGTTTTTTGTATAATTTTGTCCTTTTTTTGTTTTTTTATCTTAATTATGTAATATGTGTACACATTAAAATACTATACTTCTAAAATTGCTATAGAACTTCACTCCTATAATTAAAATAATTATAATTTAATAATACCGATAAAAAGATACCTGATTTAATTTAACTAGGTGAATTTTCATTTTCAAAAAAATATTTTAGTATAATTTTTCAGTACTCTTCACTTATTTCTTCCTCTATATGGATATGTAAAATTGCATATCTATATAGAGGAAAGTTAACTATTATATATACATAGTCATAAGTGGTAATTTTTCAAATAACTATTATGTACTACCGCTACATCAATATTAAGTTTCCATGACTTCTATAACAATTATGCGTTGGATTCATCAGTCTTGGACAAAAGAATCCGACATGCTCTAAAACAACTAAATGCCCCCCTATAGAGTCAATGAAACATATATGGGATACCACATTGCTAAGACCATTTTTTCTGAACTAACCGGTATATATACAAATTCATTTGAAAGACATTATGAAGCAATTACAACCTGGTCAAGTGTATGAATTACATGATGTATATGTGGAGAGTAAAGACAAACTGCCTAATCGCATTGTGGTTTATAGATGTACCGAGGAGCAAAAACAGAAACGCCTACGTGATCGAGCTATTCGCGAAAAGAAAAAAGTAATTACATATACAGAGCGTACAAAACTTTTACAAGGCATTACGAGATATATGACAAACATTCCTACGGAATGGGTACCAAAAGAGAAAATTTATGTTCTATATTCACTACGTTGGCAAATTGAACTGTTATTTAAAATATGGAAATCTTGGTTTCAAATTCATCGTTGTAAATCTATTAAACAAGAATGATTAGAATGTCACCTTTATGGGCAACTCATTAGTATTCTATTATGTTCTTCTACTATGTTTAAAATGCGAGAACTCCTGTTACATAAGAAACCAAAAGAGCTAAGTGAATATAAAGCGATGTACATAATTAAGAATTATTTTTACTTTTTTACCAAGCATTACACAAAAACACCCAAGAATCACCAAAGGTTCTCCTTCGTCTATTCAACCTCCTACAGCGCAACGGACGAAAATCTCATCGATATGAGAAAAAGACAGTCTTTGATATTTTGGGTGTTATATATGAGTAGACCACTTCTACTCATCAGGTAACATAGTAAAAAAATTGAAGCCCATCAGGGTTTATTTGATATACCAACTTTTATAAAATTCATAAAAGATAATAAAAAACTATATGGAAAGAACGCATTTTGTATAAAAATATACCTTAAGTTGATGGATGTGTGATGCTACCCCATCGCCATCAACCTAAGAAAAATAAATACCCCAGAACAAGAAAATTGGCATCTCCAGGTGAAAATGATGGAGAAAAGAGGATTATCTGTTGCTCATACAACGATTATGAGCTGGGTTCATTCATTTGTTAGAGAAAGTATGGTAACATCTTAAATCAACAAATAACTCATGGAAAGCCGATAAAACCTATATTAAAGTAAAAAGACAATGGATGTATTTATATCGTGCCATCGATTCAGAAGGAAACACGATTGATTTGTAGCTCTTGAAAAAAGTTTGATTAAATTAACTTAATACATCCTGATAAAACAACAAATAGAAAAAGCGTGTTTTGAAAAAAGATTAATCAAAACACGCTTTTTCTATATTCAATTGAGTCATCCTTTTATAAAAAAATATGGTCTCAATCTTTTAATTCAATTAATTCTTCTTTCACTGTAACACCCGTTACTTTAACAGCGTATTTAAGTAATCATTTTCCATCTAACTAAATAGTTTACGGGCTTGTTCGATAAACCTATTTATAAAAATCCGCATCTTTGTTATTGACGGAAAATTCAAATTCATTATATAATTTTTGGTATTACCAATATACTTAACATGTATTACCATGAAAATAAAGGGGAAGATGGCTTGAAAGAAAAGGAAAGCACCTCAGATAAAATTGAGAATGAATTAATTAGATCCATATTGAGTGGTGTTTATTCTGTAGGAAGTACTTTACCACCGGAAAGAGAGCTTGCGAAAGAATTTGGTGTCGGTCGCCCAACTATTCGTGAGGCGCTTCAACGTTTAGGAAGGAGTGGATGGATAACAGGGAGAAAAGGAATGCCATCGATTATTAATGATTATTGGAGCAATGGTAATCTAACGACACTTATTAATATTGTTGAGAATCATCATACCATTACAGATGAATTTATTATGTATTTATTAGAATTTAGAAGTTCGTTGACTCCGACTTATATTCGTAATGCTGTTACGTTTAATCAACCTAAAGTGGTTGCTCTCCTGGCTAATCTTGAGCAACTTGAAGATAGTGCAGAAAGCTATGCAGCATTTGATTGGGATTTGCAAAAAAGGTGTGCTGGGCTTGCTGCCAATCCGATCTTTCTACTCATTTTAAATAGCTTTGATTCCATTTATGTAGATATGGCAAAAAGGTATTTTTCTGTAAAAGATCATCGTGAGTTATCCTTCAACTATTATCACGATTTATTAAAAGCTGCATTAAAAGGAGATGCGATTGAAGCAGAAAGATTGTGTAAGACAACTTTGGAAAAAAGCTTGGCTCTTTGGAAAGATAGAAAAAAATAAAGAAAGCTGGAGGCGTGATAAATGAAACTAAAATATTTTAAAGAATATTTTTCCTATCCTGATATTTTGATTATGAGCTGTCTTTTCCTCACTAGCTTTGGATTTATGATTTTACATTTAACCTCTATCGAAATTTGGGGTGCTTTTATTTTGGGAATGATTATGTATTCCTTAGCTGAGTACGCTACTCACAGGTTTATTTTTCATCTAAAGCCACCAAAGAATGCATTTTTATTAAAAATGCTTAAGCGCCTACATTATGACCATCATACAAATCCGAATGAATTACATTTATTATTTTTACCCTTATGGTATAGTGTGCCAAACATTGCAATTTCAGGAGCCATTTTTTATTTTCTTTCATCCAGCTTTGTCATGACAAACGCATTTATTGCAGGTATTATGCTCTTTTTATTATTTTATGAGTGGAAGCATTATATCGCGCATCGCCCCCTTCAACCAATATCACCATGGGGGCGATGGATGAAAAAAGTTCATTTATGGCATCACTTCAAAAATGAAAATTACTGGTATGGTGTTACAAATCCAGCCTATGATTTTCTCATGGGAACCTTTAAAGACCAAAAAGATGTTGTCCAAAGTAAAACTGCTAAAAATCTAGAAAAACGTGGTGACCAGAAAATAGAATTATAAAAAATAATCCATTGTCATCATCCCAGAAATATCGAAAGAATTTTGCAGTTTCGACATTTCCCAGGGAGTGACAGGTATTTTCCCTATTAAATAGTACGTTAAGAAACTTTTCACATATTAACGTAAAGAATTTATTTAGCAGTTAATTTAATGTCTAATTTATCACTATTTTATTTAGAAGTAACAAATGGTTACAAATAAAGTTTTATGATTATTATATAGAAACAGAAAATATAGACTTAAAAGAATACGGATATAACAAAATTGTTCTGATGTATATACTGATTAGCAAAAAAAGACTCCATTTTGAGTAATCTTTTTCAAAATGAAGTCTTTTTGTTTGACGTAAAATCAAGGAATATAAATTTTTCTGATTAAATTCTATTCTAAACTAATAACATTCTTATGTTCTTTATTATAACATCCCTTGAGTTTACTTAATTATCGAGTTAAATAACTTGTCTTATAGCTAAATCCTACTGATAGATATAACAAAAAGACGTTTTGACTACCTCTACTTTAAAAATAAAATGAATGGTAAATTATCTAGACGAGAATCAAATTACTTATCAATATGCTGAACAACAAGTGAAGCGTATTCTTTTGCTCCTGTTGGATTTAAATGAATTCCATCTGGTTCGAAATATGATTGATTTCCAGCACTTGCTGCATACCAATCAACTAGCACAGTATTTGGAAATTTGGAAGAGACTTCTTTTAATTTCTCATTAACTACGGCCTCCCACGGACGAGGTATTCTAGTATTAACTAATACAATTTCACATTCATCACCTATTAACTGAATTAACGATTCTAGTTGCTGGGTAGTAAATGCTCCATTTGTACCTAATCCAATAATAACATGACTTCCTAAAGTGCCTTCCTTTTTCATTCCCTCTACTATCTCCAATGCTTGAGACATCTGTCTTCCAATTTTCGCATCAATAGTAATATTAGGAAAAGCATCTTTTAAATACGGAGAGACATCGATCATAATTGAATCACCAATGGCTGTAACAGTTTTAGGTTGTTTAATTTGTTTAGAGGAATCTTTATTTTCGTCCTCTAATGTTTTATCAACCGGTTTCTCTTCCTTAGTAACTGGATGAGCTGGTTCCTCATTTTTTTTCACTTGTACCGCCTCTGTCCTAACTTGTTTAGAATTGTCTTTTACTTTGCCGGCTGTTGAGAAACCAAAGATAACTGTTATGGAGAGGAATATTGTACATGCTAAAGCAACTCTATTAACGAATGATAAGTCTCTTATTTTCAAGTCCTTTAAACGAAGATTCTTCAATGCACCTTGCCGAATTGGATTTTCAATAAACTTCCACGAAAGATGTGCCATAAGTAGAATCAAAAAAACTTGAAAAATAGCTTTAGTAAGATGAGGTTCTTCTGTACTAGCTTGCGAGCTTGTCAATGTGATAATCGGATAATGCCAAAGGTATATTCCATAGGACCGAATACCAATCCAACGTAATGGTTTAAACCTTAAAAGCACACTAATTCTGCTAGTTGGATGAGCAAGGTTGGCTACTAATAAAGCAGTAACAACTGATAAAAATAACATTCCTCCACAATATAGGAATGAGTCATATTGATTTGTCTCCCAAAACATAATTAAAATAATAATTAAAGCGATTCCCCCAACTATATCTAACACTAGACGGGCTGACGGAATAATTTTATTAGAAAGTCTATTACTTGGCCAAAGTAGAGCGAGTACTGCCCCTATTAATAGAGAAAACGCTCTTGTATCGGTACCATAATAAACTCTACTTGGATCACTTCCTGGCTCATACAGTACAGCCATTGCAATTGCTGAAGCAATTGCTCCTAAAAAAATAAATAGTGGCATACGTGATCGTTTTTTTATGTAGTAGAATCCTAAACTAAGTATGAATGGCCAGACTACATAAAATTGCTCTTCAACAGCCAACGACCAAAAATGATTTAAAGGAGTAGATTGGCCAAAGTTATCAAAATATGATAACTTATGATAAATGTACCACCAGTTACTAATATATAGTACTGCTGCTAACGAATCTCCCCGCATTTTTCCTAGTAAGGAGTTATGAAATAACGTCACCCATGCAAACACAATAATGAACATAACAAACATTCCTGGAAGTAATCTTCTTGCCCTACGTATCCAGAAATTTTTTAAATCAATTCTTTTATATTTCTCCCACTCAGTAGCAAGTAGATCGGTAATTAAATAACCCGAGAGTACAAAGAAAACTGTAACGCCCAGGAATCCTCCAGGTATCCACTTATAGTTGACATGATATAACACGACGCCCAGTATAGCCAGCCCTCTTAAACTATCTAATCCGACCATATAACGATTATTTTTCTTTAATGGTGTGAGCATATATAATCCTCCCTTAAACTTTGCTGATATGTTTGGTTACTTTTTCTCATAAGTGATCATCAACAGAAAACAAATGAAAACTCTATGAATATAAGGAAAAGTACATCTATACAACGAAACTTTTATATAGCAATTCCTTAATTTGTAATTATGTTCTTTGTTACCAAGCCAAAAAGTCGAAAGAACATTATAAAATGCTTTTTCGACTTTTACAATATATCATTTAATTAACTAGTACTTGAATATCTCCTTGTAATATTTCACAATCCCAATTTATCCTTTTTACAGATTTTCTATATAAGAAGCTCGATGTAGAACTTTGATTTGTCCGTAGATAGAAGAATTTCAAGATACTTAAATTCATAATTATTTCTCTGGCTTTTGCTCTTTTATTTCTATCTTCGCGCCTTTATAGAAACTTAATTTCTCCTTATTATAATCTATAGTATATTGATTGAACTTTTCTTTTTTCTTCTTCGCATACCTTGAGGAAAGAGCCTTCTTGGTTAAAATGATAAAAAACACTCATTCTGATTAAGAACGAGTGTTTTTCTTTTTAGGTTATCTAACAGGGATAAACTTCCACGAGCTAGGTTTTTGTTTTTTTTCACCTAGTACAATCCAATTTTTCTTTGCATTTATATTCTCATAATTTAATGGATAGTCATCTGTAAAAATATTATATTCTGTAGGATTATCCGGGTTAATTTTAATTTTAAAATCAGCTAAACTATCAGATTTTTGAGCAAGGTGAATCCAACTAGAATAATTAGACCAATTTAAATATTGGAATTGGTCGTAATTTGAGTGCTTCATGCGAAGGTATATACTCTCCCCGTGGTGTAGCTTTGCATCATTTTCTTTGTAGAATTCAAATTCCATAGGTGTACCAGATAAACCATTGTTTTCTTTATTTGCAAGTGTGACATAATCGTAACGATTTGCTAAATACCATTCAAATGTTAAACCTTGATAAGGAGATTCACTTGGTACGATATAATAATTTTTCCCTGCTTCTATGACGCTTCCTTCTATATCATAGATTAATGCAGTCTCTATACTTGGAGCTTTCACATTTTCAGTAAAAGTTTTAAACCACAGATTTAAGAAACCTGCTGTATTGCGCTGAGCTTCTCCTAAGCTTCGCTGCACAGCTGGGGTAACCATTTCTTGCCACAATTGTGCCTTACCACTATTATAATACTTAAATGTTTTATCATTAGTAATATTTTGGATTTCAGGTTTAGCTACTCGAGCCGCATAATCAATCCATTCTTCAGGTGTGGATAGAGAATTATTATAGTTCCCTCCAGTATTGACTGCAAATTGCTTTTGAATGGTTGTAACATAATTTTCAAAGTAGCTATGATATTTTATAGCTCTCGTATCAATTGCAGTAAAATTTGCTGCATGCATAGGTTGAGTAGCATCTGTAAAGTAGTGGGTAGCTACTCCTAAGTAATAGAAAGCTTTTTCATAGTCCTTATTTCGTAAATATTCTCCAGATTCATAAAAGTATTTCTTACCTTGTGTAAGAGCCGTTGGATTTGTTTCTCCTCTATAATTTTCTTTAGTATCAGGATCATAAAAGTGAGATTTCCATCCGCCTTTAAAAACGCCACCTATTCCTGTACCACCATCGTTAAACTCTGCATTATAATCTGCATCATATAATCCTTTAGAAAATAAATCATTATATTGTGGATAATTTAAAAAGTCCACAGCCTGCTTATTTGCTTCAATATTAGATTCTGTTTTCATAATTTCAATAGCTTGTTTTGCAATCCATAAATGTGTACTTTTATCAGAATGATACGGAGCTTCTGCAGACCATCTTGCAGTAATAGGATCATTCTCATTTAAATCAATTTGATCGAGATGAGCATAACTACTTTGAGGACATACTCCTAAAATAGTTAAAGTCACTCCAGCTATAAATAGTGTTGATACGATTTTTTTCATTTTTTATCCCTTTCTAAATATAAAGATTCTTATGCGGATATTCATCTTATTCAAGAAAGTTAAATAGCTCTAATAAAAGAGCGAGTAGCAAAGGCTAATTGCTTAATTTCTCTCTTAATGGAATACCAACAAACATCGATTAAATTAAAAATTTTAAATTAATCCTAAACAATAGTTTTTCTTCTCTACCTCTAGTTATATATAAAAGCGCGTCTTATTTAAACATGTTTTTTTATGTAATTTTACATATCCAAAAATAGGGAATTGAATAACCTTCCATTTATTATATTAATGAAAGACCGTTGTCTCTAGATAATTGAAATTATGTTGTTTTAAGTTAATAATCTATATCCATCAACTAAAGAATTTAGAATTACCCCAAAATGAAAAATGAACTTTTTGAAGTGTTGTTTTGTTTGCTTTTCTATATTCCCAAAAAGTAATCTAGGTATTAAGGGAAAAGATTTTAAATTTGGAAACGTAAGTGACATCTCATTTGGTACTAGTTCCTCTAAAGAACCATATTCTCTAATACGAAAATTTCCTGATAAGCTGGACAAGTCTTTAGCAAAGTTTGGAGAAAGAAATACTGCCATAACTTTCATACTTTTTACTGCTTCTGGAACAAAAGGTATTTGAGCTAAATTAAGTATCATGGTTGCATACATTTTGTCTTGATAGCGGTCGATTCGGTAAGTTTCATTTGGTAATGAATAGGGGATCTTCCAATCCAACTTTCATTTATAGATAAATCCGGTCTTTTTCCGCCTAAATGTGTATTCTATTTTCTCCTAATTTTAATAGGTAATTATATTGTATCAATAATGAAAAAATACGCTATTCTTTCTGTAAAATTATAGAAAAAGATAACGTATTTTAATCATTTTGAGGAACACATAATGAGTATAGGGTATCAGAAAAAACTTGTTAAGATTAGTAATTCCATACTATTTCATTTCATACAAAAGGAATTTGCTCATTATTAACGAAAGTGTATATTAACTAGATGAATTCATTCATATACCGTATTACAAAAAAAACATGAGAACAATCTGATCCTACGATACATAATTATGATCCGTTTTAAAAATTAGTAAAATTAAGGAGCAACATTGTATGGGGAAAAAAGTACTGTTTTTTGGGGATTTCGGAATTGACGATACGGTAGCTATCATATACGCGCATTTGACAGACAAAATTGATGTTATAGGAATTGTTGCAGACTATGGGAACGTACCTAAAGCCGAAGTTGTTCGAAATGTTCGCTTTTTACTTAAAAGTGTAGGAAAAGAATATATAAAAGTTTTTGGTGGGGCGGAGCATTCCATGTCTTCAGAAGCTGAAACTTTTTACCCAGAAGTTCACGGCAAATTTGGGATAGGGCCCATTTACACAGGATTAGAGATTCAGACATTTGAGAATTTTTTTGAGGTGCTTACACTTATTAAGCAGTATAAAAATGAACTTATTATCGTGAATACCGGAAGGCTAACTTCACTTGCAACTTTATTTCTCCTTTATGGAGATGTGATGGAATATGTACATTCTTATTATATTATGGGCGGAGCTTTTCTATATCCAGGAAATGTTACTCCCATTGCTGAAGCTAACTTTTATGGCGATCCTGGATCGGCTAATATTGTAATGAGATACGCAAAGAATCTATCAATTTATCCGTTGAATGTCACGCAATCGGCTATTGTAACACCAGAAATGGTTAATTATATCCACTCTAAAGGAAAAACTAAATTTTTAAAGCCCCTTTTAGACTATTACTATTATCAATTTTATCAAAAAAAGGTTCCTGGAATACAAGGTAGCCCGGTTCATGATGCGCTTACTTTAATTGCGATTAATCGTGATGACATTTTTACCTACCATCAATCAGCAGTCACAGTTAATGTACTTGATACTGTAAGAGGACAAAGTATAGGAGATTTTAGATCTACCTTTGAACCAGAAACATTCGGTAATCGTCCAAAACATAGGATTGCAATACAAATGAATTATGAACAGTTTTTTAAGGAGTTTATGACTGTAATGACTGGCGAACTATTTTAGGTAAAACCCTTATATATAAGGATATGTTTTGCTATCAAGCTAAGATTTTAAAGTATCCTCTAATTGGAAATTTGTTGTTTTTATAGACCTGGAATTTAATTATGTTTGGGGGTAACTTATTTCCTTAAGTTGATGATGATGTTGTTGAGACTCCTAAAACAATTTATCGTTTTCCGACAGAAGACTCCTTCCTCAAAAATGTGAAGGTGTGAAACACCAATTTTAGGTGGGAGATGAATGTCGGTTGGCATAAGCCAACATGTTTGCTATCATTTACTTGTACAGATTGCTCTTTGAAAACTGAAGATATGAGGTTGGTTGCAGAAAAACGTTGCAACCGTAAAATCTTCAACGTTCTTTCGCCCCATACTTGCCGAAGTTGCGAAAACCAAGCTAAAGTAGGTAGTGTGGTGAGTCAACGTACAAGAT
The DNA here is from genome assembly GCF_058792175.1 of Bacillus sp. EB106-02-03-XG38. NCBI lineage: Bacteria > Bacillati > Bacillota > Bacilli > Caryophanales > Bacillaceae > Bacillus > Bacillus sp. EB106-02-03-XG38. The sequence goes on along the minus strand of NZ_JBYTED010000005.1, from coordinate 191,384 downwards.
ACTTATATTTTCACCGTAGGGACTACGGGTAGAGCCTGCTAAGATAACCGGTGGATACACCGGTGTTCGCAGGAATCTCCTACTTCAAACAGTCCGTAAGGACGTTAAGTGGTGAGTAGTTCAACTTTAAAACATGGAAATCATTTTTTCGTATTCATCACTGTAATTCTGTGAAATTAGAATGGCTAGAGTGTCATTTATATAAAATACTAATTAGCATTCTTTCTGTCCCTCCATCATGTTTCAAATGCATCAATTACTTCCTCATCAAGAAGAAACGAGACAGAAATTTCATGTTCTTTCCTTCCTAATTAAAGTGTAGTGACCATCATATCATTAAACTTTCACTAAAATCTTCCCCTTACATTATGATACGTTTTGTAATTTAACACTCCTCCCCTCAAGTGGCTTCTGTATATAATACATTTAAAATATATTTTTTTATAAATCAAAGATTTCCTGACATACTCTTAAAATTTTTTATGCACGAATAAAATCTCTCCGTAAACGTCCAATAACTTTAAAATATACCAAAATTGAGAAATATGAAAAAGACACTCTTATGAGTGCCTTTCTTAGCAACTAAGTCCGCTGCAGCTATTACCATATCTCATATAAATTTCACCTGTAAGAGGAAATTTTAAGTTCATATTTAATTATTAAAATAAACCGCACCAAAGTTTTCATTAAATCTTTTACACCAAACTGAAACCGAACCATATTCACTTACATCTATCCCTTCAGGAATTTCGTAGTTTTGGTCTCCTTTATTACCCTTCAATTTTCCTAATTCAATATACTGATAGTTTTTCACGTCTTCATTATTTTTCAAACGATTTGTAGGAACTAATACAACTCGTACATCTGGCCCATTAGATGTTGCAAAATTAGAAAGTCGTAAAACACGTTTTCCATCCGCTAATTGGTAAATTTTTGCCGTTCCGGTTGTTTCATGGACACCGTTTTGAAACTGACCTTCCCTTATTACTCGATCACTTTGCTGCTTTACTTCAGTTGATTGTATCTCTGCTTGTGGCAATGATTCATTTACGTGCTTATCAATAAATAATTTCTCTGGCCGGAACAATGACCATAAAATCCCCAATACAATTATCAAACCACCTATAAACCATACATATTTTCTTTTCATAAAGTAAAAAACCTCCTGTAACATACTGTGTAGTAGTATGTTAACAAGAAGGTCTTTCATTTTTCTAACGTAAATGTTACAAAAGTCTTTCAGCCGTCTTATTTTTTTACTGTTGTAATGGGAAGAGTGAACCAAAATTCACTTCCCTGCTTACCATCTGCGCGATTCCTTACACCAATTTCCCCTTTGTGCATTTCAATTAATGATTTTGCAATAGCTAATCCAAGTCCGGAACCTCCAGATTGTGAACTTCTTGATCGATCTGTTCTAAAAAAACGTTCAAATACACGTAATTGATCATTTGGAGAAATTCCTATTCCTTCATCCCGCAAAGTGAATTGGACCTGTTGAGTTAGTTTATTTTCCACTACAGTCAATTCAATTGTTCCAAAGATAGGAGAATATCGTATTGCATTATGTAATAAATTTCCTATGACCCTTTCTATTTTACAAGGCATAATTAAAAGTCTAGGTAATGTATCTGGAACAACCAATTGCACATTGATTTGTTTATCTTCCAATAAGACAGAATGCGACTCTAATACATCTAATAGAACTTTATCTAAATGTGTGAAACTTGGGTGAAAATCTACTTGCTCAAATTCTAATTTCGAAAGATCAAATAAGTCGTTAATTAATCCACTTAATCTTTCTATTTCTTTTAAAATCGTCGCTAAGTATTGCTTTTTCATTTCAGGATCTTCAATCAGGTTATCTTGTAATGCTTCTATCATCATTTGCATGCTAGCCATAGGTGTTCGTAAGTCATGTGAGATATTGGTAATTAGCTCCTTACGAGAGTTTTCCTGTTGCTCTAACTTAGTAAACCCTTCTTCTAGTTTTTTTGCCATCTGTTGAAAGGCTGTTGCTAATTCTTTAAACTCACGTGGTTCTTGCCCAATTATATACATCGTTTCAAAGTGTCTATCACTAAATTGTTTCGTCAATTTTATTAAATTTTGTATAGATCTCATGATAGGACGTGTCATTAACCAATAAATAAACGTTGAAATAATGAATGCCACAAATGCAATTACTGTTAATAACCGCGTTTGTTCCGGTTCTAGTAACATTTTGGTCTCACTATACCATATAGCAATTACCATAATACTAGTACTTAATAGATTCATGAGTAACAATTGAATACGTAATCTCATGTTTCATTTCCTCCATTTGGCTCAAAGCGATATCCTATACCCCAAACCGTATGAATCCAACGATTCTTTATCGTATGCTTCTCGAGCTTTTCACGTAAACGACTCACTAATACGGTAACTGTATTTGAGGCCCCTTCATGTCCAAAATCCCAAATTAATTCAAGAAGCTGCGAGCGAGAAAATACTTGTTTTGGATGCTTTGCCATGAGATAAAGTACCTCAAACTCTTTCACCGTTAACTCCACTTCTTTATCACAAACAAGTACATATCTTGTCTTTGGATATATTTTTAAATCTGGAAACTCTATCACTTCCAATAGGGATTCTTTCGCTTGTATTGGTACATAGCTTCCTCTTCTTAGTATAATTTGAACCCTTAATACTAATTCACGAGGGGAAAAGGGCTTGGTTAAATAATCATCTGCCCCCATTGTTAAGCCTAAAATTCGATCCCTTTCCTCTCCCTTAGCAGTTAACATAATAATAGGGACATTTGACTGTTGACGAATTTCCTCGCATAATTCCCATCCATCTTTTTTTGGCATCATCAAATCTAATATAATTAAATCTGGTTGATGTGTAAGAAATAAATCCCAACCTTCTTTACCATTTACAGCGGTATAAACTTCATATTCTTCTCTTTCTAAATACCGTTTGCATACTTCTCGAATATTTTCTTCATCTTCTACGATTAAAATTCTTTTCTTCATATACTATCCTCACTTCTTTTTCACCAATAACACAAAATTTATTTTTTCTATTATTCAATAAAAATATCTTTATAGGTAAAGATATTGAAACTAATCATATAAATAAATCAGAATTCCACATTTCAGCCTCGAAACAAATGAAAATTCGGAAAATAAATTATGTAATATAGATAGTAATCTTAACATTTGATTACTTATATGACTAGATAAGCATTTAAAATAGTAGTTACTAAATCATATAAATTAAAAGAAATGAGTCCGATTCAACATCGAACTCATTCCTTATTAGTAGCCTAAATTATTGTATCTAACTTTTCAGATTCAATTCATTTCCGTTTCTCTTTCCAAACTTAGCAACAGAATTATTACCTATTACTGAACTCTTGATAGATTCCATGCTATAGTATCAGTTCCATTCTCTCCATTACCATATTTCATATAATCGATTAAATATCCTACTTTTAACTTGTTACCATTCGATAGTATGTTCCATTGCTTATGGTGTCCAGTGAAATTCTTTGGATATGCATGATTAAATTTAAAAGTACTTGCGTTCTGTTTTTGATCTAAATGGATATAACTATCTTGAAGTTTTAAATATGCATAATCTGAATAAATAGGATTTTGAAATTTAATTAATACCTCTTCATCCTTTTTAATTGGCTTTCCAGGTTTAGGTTGACCTACTCTTTCAATAATTACATTCACTTTTTCATCGCTAGATTTTTCAGCCCAAAGATACTCCCATTTATTCCCGGCATGATGACTTCCCCAATAAGCTGTATTTCCATATGAAGCTACGGTATAAGGAACTCCTTCTGTAACAAATTCACCTGAAGTATCTACTACATAATCTTCAAATTCTTTATTAGCTTTAACTTCAGTATCAATCTTTTGTGCAGGCGTTAGATTGTGTGCGTCATTGATTTCAAATGTAACTTTTCTGTGCGCAGCAATTTCAGATTTAATAGGGTGTATATTTTCTCTAGATTCATATGTAAATCCATTCTCACGTTTAACTAGTTTTACTGTTTGTGACGGAGCATTCCATTTCTTGCTATAAGTAGTAGGAATCTCTTTACTCACTCCAAATAAACCCGGTAAGATTGATGCCCTAATCTTTTGCGTCACAGAATCATAACTGGCTTCTACTAATGTTGGTTGCTGTAGTTTTGCAAAAGCACCGTGTACAGAATCTTTATGTAAATAACCGCGATCTCCCTGTCCAACTTTTAAATCGTTCAATGTATCAGTTTCATTATTAGCTGAAACCACTGATACATTATTAGTACTTTTTGCCTTGTTTACAATATGATTTACTTTTTTCGTATCTATATTTACATGTTGAAAAACTTCGTTATAGGATAAAACTGGCTTATCAGCTAGGGATTTGTCTTTAGGAGTATATACCCTAAACTTTGGTATATTTCCTATATCTGTTTCTAATTGTTCAGTAGCCGCATTTACTCTAGACTCATATCTCCCTGAATCCCCCAAATGCATAATTTCTTCACCTTTTTCAATAGATAAATCCATTGTACTTGTAGGTAAAACTTCAATCGAAAGAAGTTCCCCTTGTTCAACGGCTTTCAATTCATCCAAAGATAAGACAATATTCGCATCTGCTTGTCCTTCTAAACTATCAATTACAACTTCTGTTTTATTCCGTCCACCTTTTTCTGTACTTAAATAATTTGCTTTATAACGATCTTGTGTTGCCTTTACAGTATTAATAATTTTGTTTCCTAAACGAATATTAAAATGAGGCGAAACATTTTCAGCAGATGCTGTTCCTACATTCTTATATTCCAAATGTACCCGTAATTTTGCTGCGTTCGCTGTATCCACAGTTGTTGCAGTAGACCAATCAAAATTATTTGTATAACTCTCCGTTTCCGTAGTTGTTTTTGAATATCCGTATCCCACATTTGCTGAAACACTTCCGGAAGGAACAGGACCGGCTGCAGAACCTTCTACACCACCTGAACCACTTAGACCTACATTAAATGAATGTTGTGTAGATACGCTTTTTTCCCATCCTCTGCTAACGGATCCGCCATTATTATCCGTAATGGTTGCAATAGGGATTACTTCAATTCGTTTGACACCAATTTGCAAATTCGGCATGTTGGCAACTATCGGATTGAAATTAGTATCAGAATCTTTGTTATAATTCTCAACCTCATACATATCAGTAAAAGGATCACCATCCGTATTTGCATTTATAGGATTCGATATAAATTTTGGTTTCCCTTTATCCTTCTCAGGATCCCATGCTTTCGCTTCATTTTTTCCAGTTTGTGAATTGAATTCAATTTTATATCCATTAATCTCTAAGTCGTTAGAAATACCATCTTTATCCCAATCGTTATTGGCCATTTCAATGTTTTGTGTAATGAGTGAACCTATTTCCCCATCAGATCCGAGCGTGAAATTCTTATCTTCTTTTTTTACATTTGCATTCTCTTTGAATATTTCAACTGTACGTCCTGGATTCTGTTGTTTTTCATCTGCTAAAGCAGGAGATGCTAAAGTCAGTGCCATCGATACACTACCTAATACACTAATTGCTGGCTTCAATTGTTTCATTGTTATTTTTCCTCCTTGGTTTCTAGGTCAATTAGAACACCTACTAATAAGATTAATTTCATCATATATAACAAACCTTTCTTTTCTCTCTCATAACTGTTAAAAAAGTCTCTCGTAAATATTACAAAACACTTACAGAGTTTTTAAAAGCTATAAAATCTATATATGAATCATCAAAAAGCAGTAAAATAATGAAAATAATAGATATGTCTGAATCACTTGGATGAAATCACCAGTTTCAAAAAAGCCTTCACGCAATGATGATTGCATGAAGGCTTTTGATGTTTTCTTATTTTTTTGTCTCATTGACCCATGTAATAATGTCCTGGATGACGTACTCGGGAACATTTGCAGGGATTTCGTACTCACTTGGAAGACTCAATTCCCCGTCACCCTCCGTGAAGAAATGATTCAATTTCGGATATTCTTTGAACTGAACATTCCCGCTGTTTGAAAGTCCTTCCTGCCATTTTGTATAGTCATTTTTTACTGTTACTTGATAATCGCGTGCCCCTTGCAGAATCAGTAAAGGCTCTTTTCGTGATTTTGCCTCCTCAACTGGACGCCACCTAGTAACATCATACATAAAATGAGGAGGCGGAAACGGAAAATTGTAGCCAGCTGGCGGATGGTCAGGATTGAAAGTGGGATCCAGGATAAAAGCGAACTGTCTTTTTAGTTCATCGATTACTTCCTTTGGCGCCCCAAGGTATTGACTCACATCAATGGCAGTGTCAGTCAAAGGGCGTGCAGGTGGTGCGAGTAAGATACTTCCTCGAACAAGTGAGGAAGGCGCTTTGCTCAGTATACGCGGCATTGTGCCAGCTCCTTGGCTATGTCCGAGAATGAAAATATTATTTGGATCAATGCCTTCCTGCTGCGCTGCTGACTTTGCTGCATATATGGCATCCTCTGTAGTATCACGGTCTAATGTAACAGGTTCTGCACTCATCTTTAATGCATGTTCTAAGGTACGTTTTTCATAGCGCAACACTGCAATTCCGTTGGATGAAAGCCCCACCGCAAGGTCTCGTAAGATTTTTGTTCCCAAATAGGTAGCATCGCGATCATGGATGCCAGCACCATGAACAAGAACAACGACGGGTACCTTTTCACCAGGCTTATGTTTCGGAACTGTTAATGTGGCTGGTAACGGATAAGTAGAATTTCCAATGACGATTTCACGTTCTTGATAGGAAGCAGGTTGGTCATATCTAGGATGCGGAATGTAAGATTCCTGGGGAGACCTTTCCCCAACTTCATCTACTTTCCCGCCAGGTGTGAATTTAATGAGTAGCGGTATGGTAGTTCCTTCAATAGCTCCTGGAATTCCCACCGTCTGATGGACCAAGTTTCGTTCTTTTATTACAGGTGTTCCCATGATTTTTATCCCACTTTGTGTCCACCAGTTTTGTAATGTGTTTGCTGTAAACTTGGATTGAAAAGCAGCAGACGTCAACTGAAGTGCCTCTGCATACTTACCTTGCTGGAGATATTCAAAAAATAATGATGTACGTCCCGTTAAAGAGATTTGTTTCTTTTCTGCAGATTTCTCCTCACGTGTATCTGCTTGAATAACTGTTGTAAGCGGGAAAGATGAAACACCTAAAGAAAAGAGTAGGGTAAAGGTAAGTACTGATTTTTGTATTTTCTTTTTTTTATTCATGTTTTAACCTCCAATATGTGATGGTAAAAAACAGGTATGGTAATTAGGGTTCTGGTGCAAAAACTTCAAAATATTTGCAAGTAATCTCCAAAACTTTGACATACTGATATTATTACTCTAAAAAACCGTAGATTTCTCCTCTTTCCACATGCATATTAACCCCAGAAACAACCTTTCTTCCTTCACTTTATATTTTAATTATAAGAAACAAAGCTCTCGTTTTTCTTACTTGATACTTACAAATTCCTTAAGTGTTAAAAATCTTAGCTTGATGGATATGGGGGAGCAACACATCGCTATCAAGCTAAAAATTCATAGTACCCCCAGAACGAAATTTTGTGCTGATTTGCAACTAAAAAGCTCATTTTTTTAAAAAAATATCTTATTAAATAAATGTTTTAGACTATAGAAAAAAATATTAGACTGTTAAAAATAGTTGTAGACTGAAAAGAGATTTTCTGTACATGAAAGTACTTTTTGCTACCATAAAAAGTCTTGCAAAACATGTAAAAGCCCCTTCAGAAGTACTGAAAGAATTTTCAATTCGCATAATCAACTTTATTGGTTGTAAATCAAAAATCCACTGATTTTATTGAATAAATAGAAAATACTTTCCTTTTTCGTCTATTTAATTTAATATCAATAAGGGCACCAAAAAAATAGATAGAGATGCTAGAATGTACGGTATTATTAATTATGAAGTGTTTTTACTAACAGGGATTTTATTAAATTTAATTCCTGGCGCAGACACCATGTATATTGTGGGGAGAAGTATTTCACAAGGTAGAAAAGCAGGTGTGTATTCTGTTTTTGGTATTATTACTGGTTCTTTAGTTCATACGTTATTGGTTGCTTTTGGTTTATCTATTATACTTACAAAATCCATTGTACTATTTAACACCATTAAGGTTATAGGTGTTATCTATCTTGTATATTTAGGGATTAAAATGATACTTGATAAGACAAATGTAGCTTTCCAAGCCTCATCCAATAAATTGAACATTAGAAAGATATATGTACAAGGACTTTTAACAAGTCTGACGAATCCAAAAGTCTCTTTATTCTTTATTGCGTTTCTTCCGCAATTTATAGATACAAAGGTTCCAGGTCCTATGCCTTTTATCATTTTAGGACTTACTTTTACAGTAACTGGACTATTATGGTGTTTATTTATTGCTTATTTCTCTTCATATGTTACAAAAAAATTAAGAGGAAACCAAAAGATAGGAATGATTCTAAATAAGATAACAGGACTGATTTTTATTGGTATGGGGTTAAAATTGCTTCAAACGAAAGCTCCTCAATAAACCTGAATAACATAAAAATGCCCCCTAAAATGAAAAAATACGCTATTCTTTCTGTAGAATCATAGGAAAGGATGGCGTTTTTGTATGTCTATTTCTGTATCCGATGAATTACAACTATTTGCTCAAGAGATTCAAAGCTGTTTATCTCCAAATATCTTAGGAGATCTTGCTAGAGATGTTGGTTTTGTACAACGAACTAGTAAGTATCATGCGAAGGATTTAGTTGCTTTATGTGTATGGATGAGTCAAAATGTCGCTGCGACTTCTTTAACTCAGTTATCTAGCTGTTTAGAAGTATCAACAGAAGTACTCATCAGTCCTGAGGGACTGTATCAACGATTTAACAAAGCGGCGGTCCAATTCTTACAACACATACTAGCTGAACTACTAAACCAAAAATTGGCCTCATCTATGTCGATTTCTTCTCCATATACTTCTGTTTTCAAGCGTATCCGTATTTTAAGATTCAACTGCATTTCAAATCCCAGATTACTTTACATTCATTTATGCGGGTGCAGGAGGATGCAGCCATACTGCGGGAGTCAAGATTCAGCTTGAGTATGATTTATTAAGCGGAAAGTTCCTACATATGCATACAGGTCCCAGTAAACAGCATGATCGAACCTACGGTTCCCTGTGTGTCCCAACTGTAACAGCGAATGATTTATGTATACGAGATTTAGGATATTTTCATTTAAAAGATCTTCAACATATACAAGATAAAAAGGCTTACTATATCTCACGTATCAAATCGAATACACGTATTTATCAAAAAAATCCTAAACCCGATTACTTTCAAGATGGCAGAATCAAGAAAGGTACAGAGTATATCCAGATAGATATGGAGGTTTTAATGAACTCTCTTCAGCCAGGACAAACATACGAAATACCCAACACTTATGTAGGAATGACTGATAAAGTCCCAACTCGTGTGATTTTTCATCTACTAACAAAAGAACAACAACAAAAACGATTACGCGATCAAACTGTAAGAGAAAAAAGAAAGGAATGAAGTATTCTGCTCGTAGTAAACGGCTTAGTGGTATCAATGTATATATGACAAATACTCCTATAGATATTATCCCAATGGGACAAGTACATGATTGGTATTCTTTACGTTGGCAAATCGAGATTTTATTTAAAACGTGGAAATCATTCTTTCATATTCATCATTGTAAAAAGATAAAACGAGAACGATTGGAATGCCATTTGTATGGGCAACTGATTGCCATTTTACTCTGTTCTTCTACCATGTTTCAAATGCGTCAATTGCTTCTTATGAAAAAGAAACGAGAACTGAGTGAATATAAGGCCATATATATGATTAAAGATTAATTCCTCCTTCTTTTCCAAGCAATACAGAAAGACACCCAAGAGCTATCAAAGATTCTAATTCGCCTGTTCAACCTCCTACAGCAAAACGGGAGAAAATCTCATCGATATGAGAAGAAAACAGTCTTTGATATATTAGGTGTCGTTTACAATTGTACCATGTCTGATAATCAAGTGGCTTAATTCAAAAAATGAAACCCGTTAGGGTTTATTTCGTGTGCAAATCTTTAGGTTCCCTACACATAAATTTTATAATAAAGAAACAACCTCTACTTTAATTGACGTTGTATGAGCTTAGCTTGATAGCAATGTGGTGCTACCCCAATAGAGAATCAAATTTTAAGTTCACATTTAATTAGTATTCGCTACTTTTACAAAGTATCCACTTTGGTATCCTTGTTTAAAAAAGTACCCATTTTCTTGTCTATATATCGAGACAAGAAAATGGGTACTAAAAGAAATATATCTGTAGATAATTCAACATTTTTCACTATAAAATCAGTTACTACTTTCACTATTTGATACATGATTATATTTTACATAACTTTTGAAAAATACATTCTTTTTATAAACAAAATTCCCGATAAACACCTTTTACGGTATGTAATTTCAACACACTGTTTAAAACTTTGAACATATTCTAAATAACTCTGGTATATTGTAAGATATAATTCCTTAACTATCACCTGCCTTTATTTTTATCATTACTTTTATCAACTCTATAGACAATATGTATGTGAGTATTCAACACTTGGACCAAGTCTATCCCTTTTCACAAATGTTCCTGTTAAATTTTCATATTCAATATCTGCTAGAGCAACAAAATTCTCTGATTAGGTATTTGGTATGGATAAACTAACATCTAAAGTGTACTTCCCTTCAGCATAACCAATCCCTCCCATACTGAATACAAAGGAAGATTACATTTATAAGTATGGGCTGAACTCATACATTTGTAACTATCTATATAAATCCAATTGATAATATAAGACTAAAAAACATCCTGCATGTCTGAACCATGCAGGATGTTTTTTAGTCTTTGTTTTTCATAATATAAGAAACCAGACGAAGGATCTCCAAGTATAACCATACTAATGTCATCATAAGCCCTACTGCACTGTACCATTCCATATACTTTGGTGCTCCACTATGAACACCATTTTCAATTGAATCGAAATCTAGTAATAAATCTAATGCAGCGACAATAATTACAATTGTACTTATGATGATACTAATTGTCCCACCTTGGTGAATATATGGAACAGTCACCCCTAAGATGCCAAGTAAGAAAACAATAAAATACATAATAAGAATTCCAAGTGTTGCAACCGTTACAACCGCACGAAACTTTTTAGTCACTTTTACTATTCTCGCTGCGTATAACACTAACATGGCAAATAAAATCGAAATTGTTAATAATACGGCAGTTAAAACGATAGAATCACCAAATCGCATTGTATAATATGCTGAAATACTTCCTAATAAAATACCTTGTAATACTGCGTAAATCGGTGCGCAAATTGGTGATATGCGAGGAATGAATATAACTACAAATGCGACAATTAGAGTAACTATTATAATTCCAATTAACACAGGTATTTTCATTGTCCCTTGTGTCATTTGTACGTATGAATAGACAGAAGCTGTAAGAAGTAAGATAAGCAAAATGAATGTTTTGGCTATCGTTCCACCAATAGTCATCATAGAAGCATTTGTCTTCTGTTTATGAAATTTTTCTTTTTTTAATATTGGATTAGTTGTCCTCATTTGTTCCTCCTAAGTACACTCTACCTTTAAAGTGAATCTTTATATTTCTAATTTTTTATCAATCATACGCCCTGTAATAGCTGCTAGGAAAATTATGAATAAGCAAGTAAAACATACATCTAAAATAGTAAATCCTTCACTAGGATACAGTGATGTGTCAATAAAACCATTTTTATCTATAAATCTCGTACTCTTTATAGGGATTACATATTTCTCTAATTTACTTAATAAATCCAGTACGAATGTTTGGATTGTTAAAAATAAAGCAAAGAAAATAACAGATAAAACCATCTTACCCTTTGATGACTTTATAGGAATCAGCTTTGTAATTACCATGATGAAATAGCAGGAGATTAATATACTCATGAAATCGATTCCCCATAATAAAACAGAAAGCATGTGATGAAGAAATCCATATGCATATAACTCATGAAACTCCTGTTGGTAGCCCCCGCCTACTTTTCCACCGTAGGTACTCTGGGAGAAATAGTATAGAAAAATTAAGCCTATTACTAATAAAAGAATAAACATTAACGTGAAGAAGAATAAATTTGCATATATATACTTTTTTCCTGAGATGGCTGTATAACGTATCATAGTATTTTTTAGCATTTTATTGAAAGAAGGCAAAGCTATTAAAATCAGTAAAAATGCTGTGCTACCTATTATTGAGATAAATATACCTAATGTTATATCCTTTGTAAGCTTATTTGTAACCTTCGATATTCCCATCATATTAAATAAAAGAAGTAACGAAATAGTAATAAATCCAAAATAAAAGACGGCTATCTTTTTTCTATTACAATTAAATAAATAACGAAAAAGCGGATTCATTTCCCAAAAACCTCCTTAAATAACTCATGTACTGCTTTTCCATGATGAAAACGAATTTCTTCTACATTTTCATGCAATACAATACTCCCGTCTTTTAAAAAGATTACCTCATCAAATATATTTTCAATTTCCTCGATTAAATGAGTCGAAATAAGAATGGTACTATCTTCACAATAAAAGTTAAGAATTAAATCTAATATATGCTGTCTAGAAACAAGATCAATTCCACCCAATGGCTCGTCTAGTACATATACCTTTGCTTTCCTTGAAAAGGTTAATATTAGCTGCAATATCCCTGTTTTCCCTTTTGATAAGATGCTTATATTCTCCTCTAGCGGGATTTTAAAGTTAGCTATTAATTCTATTGCTTGTTGTAGGTTAAAATCGGCATACATATCTCGATAGAACAACAAGGCATCTTTTACAGTCATCCATTTTTCAAAAACAGGACTATCGGGCATAAATGAAACGATTTTTTTCGTTTCTAATCCCACCTTTTTATCTTTAATTGTAATACTTCCTTTAGAAGGGTAACGTAAACCAGATATCATTTTTAATAATGTCGTTTTACCACTACCATTTTCACCAACAAGACCGATAATTTTCCCTTCTGATATAGTTAAGCTTACATCTTGAATCACTGTTTTTAAATCATATACTTTCGAAAGATTTTCAATTTTCAATAGTTCTTCCATTCATTCCCCTCCTTTTTCTTTTCCAAAGAAGAAGGAAGTATTGAGAGAATCTCCTCTTCCATAAAACCTAAATTATTCATTCCATCTATAAAATTATCAAGCAACTCTTTAGCCATTTCTTTGCGTAGCTCTTTGATTTTTTCTTCATTCATTGTTACAAATCTTCCTGTTCCTCTACGTGTCTCAGCAACACCTTCCCGCTCTAGCTCTTGAAATGTACGTTGAATTGTATTTGGATTCACTTGTAATTCCCCCGCTAATTCACGTACAGCAGGAATTTTTTCACCTGGTGCCAACCGTCCTGTTACAATTTCTTTTTTGATGTATTCCATTACCTGAACATAAATGAGGATATTAGGAGAAAACTCAGTTTTCATTTTTTTACTCCTCTGTATTAGTGTACTAGACAAATAGTACACTAATGTAAATTATATGTAAATAGTAATTTTAAAAACTATAATAAATAGAAATTGAGGTTCTGATACAAAAATTTCACGTTAATTACAAGTAATCTCTAATCTTGGACTTACTGAGGACTATTACTAAAAAGGTGTATGGTTCAAATGGAAGCACTATCAGCCTAATATTATCTTATTAACGTTAAGATGGTACCTATCCCATCATTTACTACATCATCATGATATTGCTTTATTAAATTCCCTACACCTAATTCTATTGGAACAAGTTTCACGTTTAGGCTAAACTAAGGTAAGCAAGTGAATTTTATTAATCTGTATTTATTTACATATTAGCAAAATAAGAAGGTTATCAAAGGCTGAACGAAACTCTCAGCGTATGATAACCTTTTGAAATAGTGTTTCAATGATTTAAATAGATACCCTCACAAATATATTATTGAGCCACTCCAAATACATTGATTTCAGCTGCACTTGTCCATGGATTATTGTTTACCTCGCTTAATGCACGTAGTCTAATATAACGACCTGTCTTATTTGCAACGCTGACTTCTTTCAAATTAGTATTATTTGAAAAAGCACCTATGGATACAGCTGTTCCCCAATTCACTCCATCACTACTTACGTAAAACTCATAATCCTTAATCGTTCCATTTATTTGGCCGTCTTGCCTTGGCAGGTAGCTGAATTTGGAGAGGTTATAGGTTGCTCCTAAATCAATTTGAATCTCGTGCGGCATTGGAGCTACTGGGCTCCAATTTGTATGCCAAAATGTGTCTTTGTTTCCATCAAAGGCATACGTACCTAAATTGTACCAATTATAGCTATCTACATATTTTAGTGTCCAGTTTGTTTGTGGAATTAAACTAGCTTCTTTTGTTGTGACTGCTACATTCATTGCAGAATTACTTGTACTTGTAGTGGTAATTGTTACTCCTGATTTTTCTCCCGTGTAGGTATTACTATTCGGATTGGTGTCTGGACTAAAGGTAGCAGCATGATTTTGATTCGTGTAATAGAAAGGGTCTTGGTATTCACTGACGGATTGTTCTATATCAATGAAAGGATGAGGATCACTGGAATTATTATTCATGGATTCATCAATATGCCAAACCGCAATACCACCAGAATTAGTTGGTAAGCTCGCATCATACCCAACCTTTGCACGATTCTCAACTAAAAAATACGTATTATCCTTTAAAGGAATCTTTAACACATTATAGTTATTTGGGATCGCATTTAGAGTAAAATTGTTGCTGGTATTTACTACATTTGGCGTTACAAAGCCTAGTTTTACCTTGGACCAAGCATCCATATGATCTGGCGTAGTTCCATACTCTTCTCCTGGAAGACTATTCCAAGCCCCATTCCCCATTATACTTAGATTACCCACACGGTTATTGTCGCCATATAGATCTGGAAGACCAAAAGAATGTCCTAACTCATGAGCAGGTATACCAATTGTCGCCATATGACCATATTGTTTTTCACCCTGCGCTGTATACATGCCTGATACTGTAACACCATCGTGATTTGTATTAGGAGCATATGACTGATGTGCCCAAATATTTGGAAGTGGACCGCCACTAGCCTGTTCATTACCAGCAAGAACAGTTACAATGTAGAAACCATCTTTGGAGTCAATAATTTGATCATTATTAGTATCAAGACTAGCAAAATTCACTTGGGAATCAGCTTTAGCTAATGCATCTGTTATAACTGTTCCCATGCTTTTTCCCGATGTACTCGGATGAGCGTAGTCTAATTTTATTTTAACTACCCCATCATTTTGCGTACCATATGTTTCGGAAGTTGGAGTAATTTGTACTTTTCCATTACTTACTTCATTATAGTAATTCTTTACTGACTTTTGATTTGTAGAAAAGAATTTATTACTCCAATCGTTATCGCTATATGCAATATCAACATCTGTAAATCCAATTAACAAAACAAGCAATTTTTTATTTCCTAAAACTGGAGTGACAGTTCCATCTATATTTTTTGGTGCTTCTATTTGTAATTTATTCATGTACTCCTGTTTTTTCTTTGCTTGAGGGTTGTATTTCTTTATCCATTTGTTAAAATTGTTCTCATTTACCGCCATCGAAGGCTTCTTATCAATTTTATATTTTTTCCCCGTCAATTTCAGTTCATCTGATGTAAGCTCAGCGTAATTCCAATATCCCTTCTGATCTTGTAAAAGTACGTCACCATCCTTTGTACTTATCCAATGGAACCATTCATCACCATGTAATGTGCCCTCAAAAGATTCGCCTGACGGCTGCTTCATGTTGACAACTCCATCGTATGCTGGTGCCGCAAAAGCGTTCGTTTCAACATACAAAACACAAATTAAAGAAAAAACGGATATGAACAGGAATTTAAAAATTCTTTGCATAAACCTTCCCCCTTTTTCAATGGTATGTGGAATATTCTATTGATAGCCAAACTAGATTCATACATGGAATCAATCAACGGATACATCTGTATAAGGCTAACAGAACACCCTTTAATTATAATTACAGGAAATTGAAAAAATGTTATTTTTTAATTAAATTAATATTTTCTCAAGATTATCCAATAATTCACGTAACTTTCAAATATAAAACCCTCTTATATTAATATTGAGTATTTAAGAAATAGGATTTATTCAACAGGAAAAGAATTTATAGAGAAAGAATATAATTATATTGAATATAATAACGTGTTTTTAATTGTACCTTTAAGGAGGCGTTGTCAATGAGTAAATATTTTTATTTGATTGGGCAAAAAAACAAGAGGATAACGTTTCACTAGCCTATAAACTACGTGTTCCTCTTCAATAATCGAAGGAGAGTATAAAGTTGAAGAAATTATATTTAAAGCCAATTGACAAAAGTAATTGGAAAGAAGCAACTAAACTGTCTGTTAAAGAAGAACAACAAACATTTATTGCATCCAACCTCTATTCAATCGCAGAAGTTCAATTTTTAGATAATTTCTATGCAAAAGGTATTTATCTTGATGAAAAAATGATAGGATTTACTATGTTTGGGATTGATCCTGATGATAATAATTATTGGATTTATAGACTTATGATTGATAAAAGATTTCAAGGAAAAGGTATAGGTAAACAAGCTATATATCTAGTTATTGATGAAATAAAACGTAATAATCACACAAATATTTCTTTAATCATGATTGGATATGCTCCTGAAAACCTTACAGCTAAATTTGTATATAAAAAAGCAGGATTTATTGAAACTGATTTATCACCTTGGGGTGAACAGTTAGCTAAATATCCTTTATGAGTACTTGCAATCTCCACGTTGACTTTTGGACTTATAAAAAACAGTTCAATAGTATAGCAATGTAGATAGGAAATGATTTATACTTCATTTTACCTAGTAACATCCTAAAACATATAATAGATAAAAAAAGACGACGCTGAATACGTCGTCTTTTTTATAAAGAGCAAAGTGATTTCTCAAAGTTTTCTTATTACATCAAAGCCAATTATCTCTTAGTTTATATTCAGGTAAAGCTTACACTGTTTTCCATAATGATAAAGCATAAATCCAGTTTGGATCCCCATTTCCTTGATAATTCTGGACTGCTTCATACACTTTTCCCTCGTGTAGAACTCTTTCTCCCTTTTTATATGCTTTCTTTGCATCCCATGCTTCATATGGAACGTTTTCAGTTTTTGTAGTAAATGTGAATGTATCACTCTGTACAGATTCATTTCCAGCTATATCAACCGCCTTCACTACATATTTATAAGTAGTATTAGCAACTAAGTTTTTATCCAAATAAGAAGTCGTAGTGGATGTTGCAATCTTTTTCATTAATCCTTCTGTTTCTCTATAAATATCTTAATGGTCTACACCAATATTATCGTCAGATGGACCTGACATTAAATCAACACTTGATGCAGTCGTTCCCATACTATGTAATCCTTTAGGTTGTGTTGGTGCTTCTATGTGAAAATTTTCACTTGACTAATATATCATGCTTTTAAGTGCTTGATTTTTCAGTTTTTTTAACCATCTATTTTATAGGATACAGTTCACTTAGTATGCGAATTCGGGAGGTCTTTTTTTCATGTATCACCATTCGGGCTCACTCATATGATTCAAGCGGAAGAATAGCGTATTTTTACTCGCCCAGTACTTAGTAGGTATAACTTTTTGTATTTCAAAAGACTTTTCTCTCTAAAAATATTTTTCATACAAATTTTCAGATTCTAAAAAATCTATAAATTTCTTATAATGTGTCACTGTTCTTTCTAAAGCAATCATTAAAACAAATATAAAATAAATTGCTTGAATTCCATTCATATAATTAAAGAGTGATTCAAATATATATACAATACTTGCAATCATAGAACAAAACCATAAATAAAATTTCATTTTCAACTTTTTAATTTTTTGCTTAGTTGTCTTACAATACTGGCCATGAACTCTTATAAACAAATAAATTGCTGTATGCAAAATAACAATTGAAAATTGGAAACTTCGATTGTCCTCCGAACTAAATTCAGAGAAATCTATTTCTAATGAATGTAATACTATCCAAATAGAAAATAAAGATAGTACAAAGACATTTGAACTATCCCCACTTTCACTTCGTTTAGAAGTGAGGGATTCCTAAGTAAAGAGTTCTATCGAACTCTAATTGATTAGGCTAGCCCCGCAGTCCCTGCGGTTAGAAGCCTTATGGCTTCATTCTTTATATTGATACTTGCGTTAATATCCCTGTCATGGTGTGTACGACAAGAAGGACAGTCCCATTTACGTAGGTTTAGATTTTTAACGTCTTTGTTTTGATATCCACAACAAGAACATAATTGGCTGGAAGCAAATGTTTTCGATACGGCAATGACTTGTTTGCCATACCATTTTGCTTTATATTCCAACATGGTTCGAAACTGTGACCAAGATAATTCACTAATTGCTTTTGCTAACTTACGATTTGTTAACATATTTGATACTTGCAAATCCTCTATACCGATAACATCGTGGTTTTTGATGATTTCAGTTGAGATTTTGTCTAAGTAATCTTTTCTAGCATTTGATATGTATTCATGAATTCTAGCTACTTTTACTCGTTGTTTATTCCAGCGAGAAGATCCTTTCATTCTTCTAGAAAGGACACGCTGTGCTTTCGCCAACTTATCTTCTAATGATCGAAAAAACTTCGGATTTTCATAGGGTTTTCCATCTGACAAAATAGCGAAATCTTTTAGTCCTACATCTATTCCTATGTAAGAATGTGTTTTCGGAAGTTCTTGTACTTCTGTTTCAACTAATAGTGACACAAAATATCTACCAGAAGGGTTTCGTCTAACTGTAGCATTTACAATACGTCCCGTTATTTCACGACTTTTGGCAAATCGAACAAGACCTAGTTTTGGCAACTTTATTTTGTTTCCTACAACGGCAATGTTTTCATTTGTTTGTTTTGTGGTATAAGATTGTACGTTGTTCTTCTTTGATTTAAAGCACGGTGCGCTGTTTTGTTTTTTGAAAAAGCGCGTATAAGCATCCGCAAGGTTGCGAACAGACGATTGAATCGCAATACTATCCACTTCTTTGAGCCAAACAAACTCTTTCTTCATGGCAGGGAGTTTGGCAGAGCATGTACCATAGGTCAAGCCTTTTCCTGTCTCTTTGTATGTGTGATTCCATAAGGATAGGAAATGATTGAATACAAAGCGGGAACAACCAATCGTTTTGTTGATTAGAATTGCTTGTGCTTGATTTGGATAGATACGAAACTTATAGGTTTTATTGATCATCATTTCATTCACCTCCATTTCGGTATATAACTATTATACACCAAACATACATTCGATAGATAGTAAAGTAACACTTTCTGTATGTCGAACAATTAAGATGGCTTCCTGCCATCCCTTGTTCGAAGCCAATTCAGCTCCCACCTACTCACTGGGCTGTGACCCTTCACGCTCCTTGAGGAAGGAGTCTTCTTGGCTAAAATGATAAAAAACCAAATAATACCTCCAATATAAATATCCAAGGTTTATTTAATATTGAGTAAAATGGATTTAGATATTTTATGGTTAATAAAAATTTCCTCACTAAATCAGTAATAATAATTGATGTATTAGTTATATTCATATAGAAAAGTAATGTTATTGGAACCAATAACATTATAGTGATGCCCCAAACAGTAATCTTAATACCAGATAAAAAGAAAACAGCTCCATAAATTATAATTGAAAAAACAAAAGTTGATATTGGAACAAACATTAAAAATATAAAAGTTCTTATTAAAATTAAATCCGCTAAAAAATCTTTTATTATGGAAACGTGTATTTTTTCCTCCTTGTAATTTTTCACAGTATCAACTATTTCTTTCTCAGACAAAAGAAAATACTTCAATCTATTAAACATAACAAACCCCTTTATATGAAAAAGATTAAAATATATACCCAACTGTTATTACAATTTCATAAAAGTAATTGTAAATTTTGTATAAACATTTTTTTCACTTTCAACTGTAATTAAGGCGTGATGTGCCTCAATAATAGCTTTGACAAGTGCCAACCCAATTCCGGTCGAGCCGTGCTTTTTAGAACTACTTGATTTATAGAATCGTTCAAAAATATGAGGTAATTCTTCAGCTGAGATTCCCTCGCCAAAGTCTTGGATCACTAGTTCTGTATAAATTGGAGAATTTTTGGCCTGAATCATTATTTTACCACCGTGTTTAGAATGTTCGATTGCATTCTTCAACAGATTTAATAAAGCTTCCTGCATCCATAATTTGTCATAAATAACGACTATTTCTCTCGGTACATGCCAATCAATCAATATATTCTTATCACTTATCATGCTTTGCAAGCGATTTAGAACTTCCTTAGTCGTATCTACTAAATTACCTGGCTCTTTATCAAACGAAATAGCTTTTGCATCAATTTTTGCTACTTTTAACAAATTCTGAATCAAGACATTCATTCTAGATATTTGAATATCATTATTTTGCAATAATTGAACTTCTTGCTCACGTGATAGTTTTTCACTTAATAACATTTCATTATAGATAGAAATAGTTGAGAGCGGTGTTTTTAACTGATGAGATATATCCTGCAACATTTCTCCTAAAAATTGCTTTTCCTCAAGCAAATCCTGCATATTTTTTCTAATGATATCCTTCATTGAGCGAAATGAAATTGCCAGTTTCGCGAAATCCCCTTCTTTATTTTCATTAATGACAACTGAGTAATCTCCCTCGATTATTTTTTTGGCAGCCCTAGTAAGCTGGCTAATTTTATTAAAAATAATTTTTTGTTGCATGTAGTTTGCCAAAAAAAGCAACAACCCAAAAGCAATCAATCCCCAAATAATGAATTGATTGTGATCAATAATTAAGTTATTTAAGTGAGGAAAAAATTTTGATTCCAAGTCTTCATATAATCCATACTGTTTTAGGATTTCGGTCCCTTTTTTCTGATATTCACTTGAATGAGACGAATGATTTGTTAAGGCTTTCATAATTTCGGATTCATTTTCAGGATTTTGCTCAACCAATCTAGCGGTGATTTCCCCCCAGGTTGCAATAGAATCGCGTTTTAAATGATCATAGAATAATTGCTGAGTAATAAATTGGTAAATCGTAAATAAAGATAAAAGAACGGTTAGTATCGTCATATAGCTTTTTATTTCAGTATTTTTCATTATTTTGCTCACCCAATCACATCCTTACTCCAACGATAACCATATCCTCTTTCGGTAACGATAAACTGCGGTTTTTGAGGATTGTCTTCAATTTTATCCCTTAAACGCTTAATGTATACAGATAACGTATTTTCATCAAAAAAGACATTATCTCCTTCCGTTATTTTTAGTAAGAGCTCATCTCTTTTAATAGCTTTGTGAGCATTCATCATGAAATTCAATAGAAGCTTGTATTCTAAATTCGTCAATGTAATACTTTCACAATCTTTATAGACCTTGACTAGATTCGTATCGATTCTTATATTCTCAGACCTTAAAATCTGAGGAGGTGTTTCAAGCGTTGCTTGTTTGCGCAATTGTACTTTCACTCTAGCCATGAGTTCCCTAACCCGAAATGGTTTGGTTATATAATCATCTCCGCCTATATCTAGCCCCATTACCACATTTGCTTCCTCATCTAGTGCAGTTAAGAAAATAATAATTGATTTTTCATTTTGTCCTTTAAAATATATACATAAGTCATAACCATTACCATCTGGTAAACCAATATCAAGGATGAACAAATCAAATGTATTGTGAACAAACTGGTATTTTGCTTCTTGTACACTGCACGCTCTAATTACCTCATAACCTTCATTTCTTAATGAAAATTCGATGGCTAGGCCAAGAGCTTCATCATCTTCAACTAGTAATATTTTTTTATTCAAGTATGCCCTCTCCTTTTTCTTCCCCTAGTTTATTCTTCAATTACAATAGCCTGACTATAATCTAGCCAGGCCTATAATATTATTCTTCTCTGATAGTATCAATAATATTATCTTGTTTAATTTTTTTCAATGGATTTAAGACTGATAAATAACTAATTATTAAAGCTGAAACAAACGTAATGATACAAGCCTCATAAGGAATCGTCCATGCCATTTTCAACTTATCAGAAATAGCTAA
The DNA here is from genome assembly GCF_058792175.1 of Bacillus sp. EB106-02-03-XG38. Lineage (NCBI taxonomy): Bacteria > Bacillati > Bacillota > Bacilli > Caryophanales > Bacillaceae > Bacillus > Bacillus sp. EB106-02-03-XG38. Next base: position 169,137 of record NZ_JBYTED010000005.1, on the reverse strand, counting down.
ATATAAAATATAAGACAATATACAACCAAAAAAGATTCCTTGTAAACTTCCAGAAAAACCGTAAATCAGAGCTTCATAGGTAATCATTTTTTTCAAATCTTTTTGTGACATACCAATGGATTTCAAAGCAGCCAATTCTTTTCGTCTAGTCATGATACTTATAGTTATAGTATTGAGGATATTAACGCTACTAATTAAAGAAATGACTATGATAAAACTATATGCAAGTACTTGTAAAGTAAGTTTTTCTTCTTTTTTAGTCTTATTTTCTTGATAATTATTTACAATTGCAATGGAATATCTTTTTCCAATCGTGTTTTCTATTTCCTTAACTGTCGCAGAAGATTGAGTTACATCCTTTAATTTAGTTTCAAATCTATTCTTCTTTTCGTTTACATTAGATATATTTCCAAGTGATTTCAATTGACGCAAAACTTGTTCACTTTCAGCTAAATGATCTGAATTATTATCCTCTAGCTTAATTGTAATATCCGATGTAACAGATAACTTATCAAAAGATTTAGATGCAAATGCAACATTCATTAAATACGAAAAAGTAATAAATAACACACTACTTATAATGATTGATAAAATTGTAATGGTATAACGATTTTTATTGCGCTTCACATTTTTCATAGCCATGCTCAAAGGAAAAGATACAGGTTTTCTCAATATGTAATTCTTTTGTTTTTTGATTTGTTCCTTTTTAATTGACAACCTACTGCTGATTGCTAACAATGGGGAGATTTTTCCTGCAAAATAAGCTGGGTAGAAACTTGATGCTATTACAGAGAGGAAGGTAATAATTGAACTAATCAATAAAATCTTCCAATCAACATGGAATATGGAGACTCCTTTACTATTTTCCATTAAAAGTGAAAAAGTGAATTGAAGAGATGCAAGTGCTATTAAGCTGCATATAATTCCTAATGGTATAGCGATAACAGCCAGAAAAGTAGCTTCTCTCAGCACGATTTGTCTAATTTGCTTTCGTGTTGCACCGATGCTTCTCAACAATCCAAACTGTCTCGTCCGTTCCACGACACTAATTTGAAAAGCGTTGTAAATCACAACAACTGTCGCTATCACAACAATACTGATAGTAATAATTAGCGTGGCCATAATCGAATTATTGTAACCTGGTTTCTCTAATTGAATTAATTCTTCACTTATATTAATATTATTCCCTCCGGAAATAGTCTTGAGTCCCTCTAAAACCTCATTAAAGTTTGCTTCCGGGCTAATTCCGACTAATATTTTTCCTTCCCCAGCGCTAAACTTACGCTTATAGGTTAGTACCCGTCCCACTTTATTTTCTTGTGTATATACACTATCACTTAGAAAACCTACCAATTTGTATTTTTTTTCATTTAATTCGAATGAATCACCTATTTTGATATTATCTTTTATATAAGGTAATACCCAGGGATCAACAGCAACTTCTTGATCATTAGATGGCAATCTCCCCTTAATAATACTGTATTTTAAAAACTCCAAGGCGTTATCATCAGCAAAATTCATTTGTACAGCAGCGTCTCCGACTTGGACTGTTTCTCCCTGTGACATAAAACCAAATGATTCAATTTGCGGGTTATATTTAATTTTTTTCAATATCGATTCATCGTAATTTAATACCACAGCATGAAAAGAATACCCTTGCCTCTTTTTCGTATTCTCGATTTGAGAAATCTGAGTGCCGTTCATAAATAGGCCGATTGTAGAAATTAACGATACAGAGAGTATGATTCCAATCAAAGTTAAAATTGTTCGTTTCATATTCCCCTTTAAGTATCTCCTGCTTAATTGTTTATAATTACCAATCAAAATTAATTTCCTCCCGTCTTAGGCTTATTGGTGGATAGCCACTGATCGGAAATGATCTGACCATCTTCAATTGTAATAATACGGTCAGAAGTTGATGCAATTTTTAAATCATGAGTAATCAATACAATAGTTTGATTATATTTTTTTGCTGTCAATCTTAATAAATCCATGACTTCTTTTGTGTTTTGAGTATCAAGATTCCCTGTAGGCTCATCAGCTAAAATCAAATGTGGGCGATTTATAAGTGCTCTCCCAATCGAAACCCGTTGTTGCTGACCTCCTGATAATTCTGATGGTAAATGATTTCTTCTTTCATGAAGTCCCAGAATTTCAATAATTTCGTCCATATAAGAATTATCTATAGGTTCATTATCCAGTAAAGTGGGTAAAGCTATATTCTCCTGCACATTTAATACAGGAATTAAATTAAAGAACTGAAATATAAAGCCAACTTTTCTTCTTCTAAATATTGAAAGTTCATTATCTGGATATTTATAAATATTATTCTCTCCAATAAATACTTTTCCTGAACTTGGGCGGTCTAATCCTCCCAAAATATGCAACAATGTACTTTTACCTGATCCAGAAGCTCCTACGATTGAAACAAATTCTCCCTGATGTATTGTAAGGTTTATGCCCTTCAAAGCATCTACCCTACTATTACCTTCACCATAACTTTTGACGACATCCTCTATTCTTACGATTTCCATTCATATCACCTTATTTTCATTTTAAATTAGTCTTGTACCTCTACAAAGTTTATTTTATGCTGATTATTCGGTGAGACCTTATCAATATCTTGTAAAACTTTGTTTACTTCTTGTTTGTTTTTATAATCAAAATCACGTTTTTTAAATTGAATTAATTTCATTATTGACTCTGATTCAGAAATTGCATTATAGTCTTGGTCTTTTAGAATAACAAGGTTCATGGGGTCATACCCAATCCAAATTTGCTGCTTAACATGCTGGGCAGGTACCATCTTACCGTTCAAATTCAACTGGTTATTTTCAAAATTATCAACCGTAGGATTATCACCCGCATAAGAAAATAATAGATTCTGATCACTAGATACTTTATTTTTATCTCTCACCATCTCAGAAATAGTAGACGCTGAATTCGGATCTTTTCTAGCTCTTAGAAGTCCCTTATTAAATAATTTTACCGCGGTAGAACTATTGATAACTGCATATTCTGTAGTATTGATTTCAAATTCTTCATTTGTATCATTTTGTTTCTTATCTTCTTTTGATAATTGGGTCTTTCTTATTGTAGCGACGTACTTAACTTTATAGTCTATAGATTGCTTTATATCGTCTTTAAATTCTTTTTTGACTTTTTCTACATCAGCTGCAGTACCACTAACTAGAATTCCATCGACTGGTTGTCCTGGACCTTGCACATAACGTTTTACTCCTAATCCTATTCCCATGAAAATGGCAATAACCACCGCATAACTTATAATTTTTTTCATTAAAATACTCCTTTAATAAATGATTTATATCTGGATTATAGATGAGATTTTTTCATAAGTTAATGACTTCTATCTAACTATGTAACTTCTAATCTTACAATTTTGTAAGATTAGAAGTTACAACGTGTATATTTAATGTCAGAAGGCGCCTTAATTAATTTGTTTAATGTTGGGATAGCGCTAGTAAATAGATGGGAGATACTGTCGAAAAAAGAGAAAAATGACACGTTTATTTCAGTGGATTTTTTACAAACTTTTATATAAAATGTTTATGTATAACCAAACAAAATCACATTCCGTTTGTTAAGTCATACGGGAACTAAACAAAATTGATAAATGTTATTAATACCAATAACAACATTCATCATTACGAAAAACATACCTTCATAAGTGAAATACTAAAAAATTGATAAGAAAACATTATGGATTCTTGAAAAAATTACAATCCTATGAAAAACAAGATTGTTACCAAAAATAGCTTGAAAAGAGGCAGAAAATTATGGAACAAAGGAAATATTCAGTAACACCTCAAGATCGAATGAATTATATACTAGGTCTTTATTCCGCAAATCAACAAATTAATGCCGTTCTTTATTTTCCTATAGGTATATCGAAAAAGGTACTTGAACAATCAGTAAGGATAACGTTACAATTACAGCCCGTTTTAAACAGCCGTTTTGTAGAAAGTGATATACCTTACTGGGAGGAACATTCATCTAGTACTAACTCACCAATTTGTTTTTTTGCAGAAGGAAATGATCAAAATCTTGAAACGATGGCAATAGATTTTATTAAGCAATCTGGAGATCTTATTCAGGGGCCAATGGTTCAGACAAAATTATTACAAGGTACTTCAACAAATATGTTAGTTGTGAAATTATCTCACCTTTGTTCAGATAGTGCTGGAGTCAAGGAATATATTAATTTACTGGGAGCAATTTATACTCAACTTTCTCTGGGGCAGTCTAAGGATGAAATTATAAAGAGATTTAATGAAGAAAATGACGGTTTTCGTGATCAATCACCTGTATTCGAATATACTGGAATAATAGACATCAAAAGTGCGTATCGGCCCAGCCAAGAACAACAAGCAGCATTATGGTCTTTTCCATCTCAACCTAATAAAAATACTTATCCCAAAATGGCCGTTCGACGGTTAAGCCATGAGCAAACTCTATGTTTAACCCAATGGACAAAAGCACAACGAGCTACCTTAAATGATGCCATCATGACTGCATACTTCCGCTCTTTATCACATTTTGCTGTGTATGCAGAACCTCGCACCGCAGAAAAAATGATTGGTTTAACAATTGATTTACGCCGATATCTCCCTAATCATACAACTGGTTCAATTTGCAACTTATCCGGGATGGAAATGCCAGTGATTAAAATGGAACATGATGACTCATTTAATCAAACTCTAGTTCGAGTCAAAGAATCAATGGCTACAATAAAATCTCAAAATCCAGGTCTTTCTTCAGCTGCAGGAATGGAGTTACTGGCAAGTAAAAAGCTATCTGAAGTGAAGGAAATGTATAAACAGCAATACGAACTGGCTTTACAAATGGGAATGGCTTTACCGTTACTTACTAATTTCGGATCAATAGCTGAAGAACCTATTAAGTTTGGTGAAGTTCAAGCTCAGGACGGGTATATAACATCACCAATTATGTATGCACCATTCTTTACAATGGGTGCAAGCTCTTACAATGGGAGACTTACATTTACAATTGGTTATCATTCGCCAGATACTACAAAAGAAAAGGTAGAGCAATTTTTAGAAAGTGTGGTCAATCAATTATCAAAATTGTAATGGGAGTATCACCCTAAGCTCAATAAGTTAAGTTTATAAATCTAGCCAGGAAGATTCCTTCCTCAAGGAATGCGAAGGAAGGATGTGAGAGATGAACTGGCTTCGGACATAAGATGTAAGGAAGCCAGTTTAGTTGTTCGCCATACATGGGATACCGGCCCATTCCCATTAACCTAAGAAAACAAATGTGAGATACTTCAAAATATTGGCTTGATGCACATGGTTCGGTTCCCTCATATGCTTGGATTAAAATCATTACAAACAGCTTTTAAAAAAATGCTGCAATAGAAGTTATGCATATCATCAAAATAGAAGGAATTTTTTAATCTTCAATCAATTATATTTGATAAATGCTCATATTAATTGAAAATAAAAGAGAATTAGCTGTATTTAATTATGTAAAAAACACACAATTAAATACAGCTATAACTATTATAAAACTCATATCAACATATCAGCGAAAGCAGATCCAACATTATTTTTACGCTTCATATGCTTTTCTAAATATATTTTTGTGGTTTGAATATTTTCGTGACCAAGTGTTTGCATTAAATGATATAAATCTGCATTTCCTTGTTCTACTGCCATAATTGCAAAAGCATGTCGAAATGTATGTGCGGTTACTGGATTTTCACGATATTGTAAGAACTCTAAGTTTGTCTTCTTTATCATATCTGTTACTTGGTTTGATAATGTTTTAGAGTTATATGCATTTCCTCTTTGATTTATAAATAACGGACTATCATCCCCTTTTTCCAATACCGTTTGGAAACCCCTTCTTCTCCTCACCTCACAAATACATTGGTATAAATGTTCTGAAACGAAAAGTTCACGCACCTTGTCCCCTTTCCCCCTAACCTTTAACCAATACTTTCCATCATAGTGTAAATCTTTTACTCTTGCAGTACACAACTCCTGAATACGTGCACCAGTACTAGCTAATGCAAGTATTATTGTATAGTTTATTAAATGTCCTCTTTCTTTATAAAAACCTAATATTTTCATGACTTCCTCATAGGATAAATCTCGATTCGGCCGATCTTTTTCATTTACATTTGCACGCTGTAATTCTTCATGAAGTGGTTTTTCAATATACCCAAATACATGAAGATGTTTTAAAAAGGAACGAATCAATACCGTTTTCTTCGCCAAAGTTGCAACAGCATACGTATTCCCACCTCGACCATTTTGTATATTTTTTAACCAGTAATTAAATTTACGAATATGCCAAGGCTGTAATGTTTTTAATAAGGAAGCATTTCGCTGAACTTCTTCCCCATTCACTTCAAACTCTTCTGCATGCTGCACCATACATTCGCAAAATGATAGTATCTCAGACACATAACTCTTTTTTGTATCATCCTTTCTATTTTTCTTTTCATCCATATCATTTTGTAAATTTACAAAATGATATATCACTTCAAGATCACCTAGAAATGCATATTTTCCCTTTCCTTCTTTTTCTGCATCCTCTATCTTTTGTTCCAAATCATTCATATAACGATTGTTATACATAAATGAAGATATAACTTTTATATTGTGTAAATATATATCTGTAAATTCTCTTTGACTTTTTAAAATAGGTAAATTTTCGTTTTGACTTTTATTATCCATACCTATAGATCACCTCTTCTTGTATAGATTTTAATCTTTAGTATATTTATTAAGTATACTATGATTTTTATATCACTTACATCAATTATAGAAATTAAAAATCATATTATTTCTGTAATAAGTCTATATTCTTCTCTATTTACTTATAATTATATTTTTTTATAATTTATTATTAAATAGTTATAGTTTAATCATTTGCTATTTAGCATTAAAATTACTTTTATAATAAAATGAACTGTAAAAACCCATTAAAATATAAAACGAATTACAAGTATTTTTATATTATAAATATGTATAAGAACTTTAATAAATTCTATTTCTTATTTTAAATATAAATCATATTCTGATATGATAGATACATATCTAAATTACTAGTAAACGATAGTTATGGAGGTGTCCTTTCATGACACAAGATTTATTGTTCATTACTAAACCTACTGTAACGACAAAAGAGGCAGCCGACTTATTAGGAGTAACAGTACAAACAATTTTAAAAAAAGAAAAAGATGGATTAATAGAATGTGTATATAAAGATAACTGGAAGCAATTCGGTAGTAAGATTTTCTATTTAGAGGATATTGAACGTTTAAAAAATAAAAATGAGGTTAAAGGCCTTAGCACGAAAGAAGTAGCTGAAATTCTTAATGTTGCACCATCTACTATCTTTACATACATCAAATCTGGAAAATTACCCGCAACAATGGTAGAAAAACGAGGAAAACAAGTATATATTATCGATGAGGAAGAGCTAGAGATTTTTATGCTTGATTATGAAAAAACTAAAACAAAAGAGCGAAAAACATTTATTACTAAGTTTCAAGATGAAGATATATATTTATATCAATTATTAACACATAAACATACCGGAAAAACAGCTAGGGTAATAGAGATCAATGGAGCAGATGGAAAGATTCTTACAGAAGATGAGGAGATCTTCCCTCTATCCACTTATAAGGAGCGTGATTACTCCTTTGATCCTTTCCAGAAACAAGTGGTAATTACGAAACGTGGGTATTTATCTTTTTCATTTAAAAAACCTCAGCTATTTCATTCCATCACATATAATCTAATAAATTTATTTTATAAAGAGCTAGGTGTCACAAATATGCGATTGAGTATTTCATCTGGTACTATCAATTTAGAAATCAAACCTTTCGTATTAGAAGTTGATCCAGTGCAGTTTCAAGAGGAAATTAAATACTTACATTCTCATATGAAATCCGGCACAATCCTTCCACATGTAGAAAGAATTTACTTTAAAAGTAATATAGAGCCATTAACTTTTCATGTGGATTATGAATTTAAACAAAAAATAGTGCAAATGGCCACAGATGCTGGTATGGGACAGGAAGAGTTTTTATTACAGGCAGTAAAATCTTATATTGAAAAAATTTAAATACTTCTTCCACTAACATTCTTAAACCAGTACATTATTATACTTTTACCTTCAATAATTTATAGCCTATTCCATGGTTAAAAGTCATTTCAATTCTATACATTTATGGATAAGGCCGCATGCCATTAAGCTAAAAGAAAAAAATAATTGAGATAGATCATACTTTAAATAAACAAAACCGAAATCTGCGAACAGATTTCGGTTTTTCAACGTACGATGAATTATAAAATTTTGTAAAAGCCACATACAATGAAGTGCTTTTAGTTAAAATCATCTATACTTTAATCAACTTTGCAACAGGACCATATCTAGTTTGCTTTATTGTCAATAAAATGATTTAGTAAATTTACAGTAGAATAAATATCTTTGATATCAACCATTTCAAAAGGTGTATGTGTATAACGAGTTGGAATACCAATAAGTGCTGCAGGAATACCACTATCAAAAAGGGCTATACCATCAGAGCCATAATTACTATAAATACCAATTTGATAAGGGATGTTATACTTTTTAGATATATCCTCTAACCCCCATGTTATTTTAGGATTATAATGAATAGCACCATCCTTATAAACTAGTGTCGGCCCTCCACCTAATCTAGTAGGATAATCTTGTTCATTTACAGTTGGTATGTCTCCTACTAAACCAATATCTAAAGAAATTGCCATATCGAAGTCCATTCTTGAACCTAGAGCATAAGCGCCATGAGCTTTATTCTCTTCTTGCACTGTAGCGCCATACCATACTTCATAATTTAAATTGGAAACGTCCATTTTCTCTAAAAGGAGATCCATGACCAAAAGTCCAATCCGATCGTCAAACGCTTTTCCAATAAGCTTATTTCCAATCTGAGTTAATTCTCTTTTCCATACCACACTAGAGCCAATATGAACTCCTAATTTTTCTACCTCTTCTTTACTATTAACCCCCATATCTATAAATAGGCTATTAAAATTTAAATTTCCAGCCATTTGCTGCTCGGTAAGGACATGACCAGTAGATGTTGCAAAAACTCCTGTTGCTACATCCCCTGTTCTACTTATTACTTGAGCTAATTGACCTATCATATGTAAATGATTAGGACCAGACCTATGTGCTTCTTGCACTGGATCAATTAGTAAAAAGCCATCAGGGGTAATATACCTCACTATAAATCCAATTTCATCCATATGTGCTTGGATTAATAATTTAGGCCCCTTTCCACCAATTTTACAAATTAAATTTCCAACTTTATCTTCAAAACATTCCTCTGATTTATTGATCCAACGTTTCTTTAACCAATCACTAACTATATATTCATGACCAACAGGACCAGGTAAGCTTACTAATTCTTCTAATGTTTTATAAATACTTTTCTTAATTACATGTTCTTCTACTTTTAGCATTATTAAATCCCCCTATTTTTTAATGATTTATTTAAAGTTAATTAACTTGAAGCTCATGCTTAAACCAAAAGTTTTCACTAATAGCAAAGGTTAATTCTTCATTTATAACTTGATGCCACCAATTTTTAGGAGTATATATAATCTCACCTTGATTAAGTTCTATATAGTAAGGTTTTGCTTTTAAAATAATTTCTTGTTCTTCTGGAGTTGGATTAAAAATATTACAATCTACACTCGCTAAATATTCCATTTCTTGATTAAATTCCGGATTAAAAAACACCCATTTTTTCTTTCCAAATATAACGGCATTCCAATTGTGTGTTGCTTGAAAATCTTTATGTAATGGAGTTCCAGTGTTCGTTGAACCTAGAAATACCCATTTCAATTCTTTATCTCCTTTTTTCCTAACTGTTTGCTCTGTTAAAAAGGAAGGTATACTATATGATAATGCGATTTCTCTGTTTCCCATAATGGAGAAAGGCCAATCACAATACCAATTTTCTTCATTTCCACCTTCTAACAATTGAATAAATTTAGAAAGCTTCACTGTATAAACTTTCTTTTTCCCTTCATAATCAGACTTTCTAATTACAACTTCTTGCTCTCCAAATCTATCATTTAAATATTTCAAATCCCAATTAAAGCACTCCCAATTATTCACGAGATTTGTTAAGATAACAGGCTTCTTATCTGCAAACTCCTTCATAAATCTTTCATAGGTTAGATTCTTACAATCTATTCTTTCAATCATTGGCCTCACTCTTTCAATGTTATATTGGGTAAATATTTAACTCTCTAAAATAAATATGTGGAGCTCCTTGAGTTACACTTAAATTATTTTGATTGTTTTTATCACAGCCAAATACCGGATTGAAAATTCGCAATTCATTACTACTACCAACGATATTCTTCGCAGCCTCAAACTTACAACCTTTAATATCAAACCTTCTAATAATTAAATTACTTAAACTTCCGTTTTTAATAATAATCCCATAAGATGGTCTGATTACAAATTTTGTACCTATTGATCCTCCTCCCCATGAACCTTTACAAAAGAGACCATATTCTATTTTTGATATTAAATCATTGATATTCTCGTTACCTTTATCCATATACGTTATGGACATACGTGGAAGAATACTATCGTCATATGAAACTTTTCGACCATTACACGAACCTTTTGCTTGTAGCTTCTTTTTCGTTTCTGAACTATGAAGTAAATTACTCCAAATACCCTCTTTAATTATTTGGGTACGAAAAGATTTCTCTCCTTCATCATCCATTCCGTAATAAGCTTTGTGCCCTAATAAAGTTGGATCATCATATACATTAAACTTATAATCAGACCATCTATAACCTAGGCTATAACCATTTTCACAAGCATACTCCATATAATTATCAGCTTCTGAGGTATGTCCAAAACATTCATGAACAAAATGAGAGGCTGGCCACTGATCTAATATAACTGGTAATTTTAATTTATCTTTTAATGATTTGCCCTGAACAGTTTGCTCTAGTTCTATTCTTAACTCTTCTATTTGATTGGAAAGAATACGAACTGGTGAAGATTCCGTACTTACTTGCCATAAAACGGGTATTATAGATTCTTCCCCTTCAACATGAAATAGGATTAATAAATTATATCTATTTATAGGCTCTTCATATAAGGAGATTCTCTCATTGTTTAAATTAAGGTTTATTCTATACGAAATAATATTTTTACTGAATTTTAAGATATTTAATTCTAGTAATTTAATACAATCTTTAAGTTGCCCCTTCAAAAAGTTATTAATACTAGTGTCTTTAATTTGATCATTAATGACCTCAATGCAATCTTTTTGAGATTGATACTGAAGTTTGATTAAAAAATTATTAAACTTAATCCCTCCTATGTTTTTAATAATTGATTAATTTTTTGATAGTTTTCCTTATAGTGGATATAATCTTTTTCTTTCATATTCATTTTCTTACAAAAAATTTCTATTAGTTCATATATTTCCGTTCTCATGGGTAATAGTTCTAGAGTTCTATGTGCTAAAGATAAGCCATATTCGAAATTTTCTAGATGCAAATGGCATAAAATTTGAAGAATTAAACTATGTGCCTGGATCGTGTCAACAACACCTTTTTTTTGTTGAAACCACTTCAATGCATGCTCATAATCTTTTTGCTTCATATAACTCATACCAATATTATAGGCTGCCCAAAAAGCTTCATCACCGTGCTCTTTAGCTTGATAATAATATTTTTCAGCCTCGCCTAACTGTCCCATTTGTACTAATAATAAAGAGCGTAATTTCCATCCGATTCCACTTAAAATATCAAGCTCTTTTTCTTGTAAATAATTTAAGTATTTTTGATCTATTGGTTTTCTATTAGAAAGAGCAGCCATTGTTTCTATAGGTACCAAATGATTTCGAGCTGGATTACTAATAAGTTTCATATCTAATTTATGAGAAAATATACTACTTAATCTTCTATATGGCTCCGGCATAAAACCACTCTTTATTGAATAGGTCATTGTTTTTATGGTATCTGTAATTTTATTTTCTTTTAAAATCTGTAAAACCTGATCAAGCTTATAATATAAATTCTTGTTCTCAGGATTATAGAAAAAATCTAAATCAATATCCGTAATTAAATTACTCTCATTATAAAGTTGCATATACTTAAGATTATTTAAAGTTGTAATCATGAGGGTTGTATTTTTTATTTTTGTTTCTATACCAAACGAATATTTTTTAAAGGAATCAATAATTTCAGTACCATGCTGTGGAATTAAAGATAGTAAATTCCAAAATACCTGGCCCAAATCATTTACATTACCTTTATGTTCAACTACTGGAGAGACCCATATAATTTTTTTAAACATATTTAAATCAATAGCTGCATATAAAAAGTCATCTAATCCATAAGCATATTGTTCATCTTCTCTACAGGGTATGTCCCTATTTAGAATGTTTAATGATTGATTTTTTTCTACTCTTTGATGTATTTTTTGAATTTTAGTTTCACTTATTAATTTAAGATCTAAATGACGATCAAAATACAACAAAGTTGCTGGCTCCTTAATAGTTCCTTGCCAAAAAGGAAGTACTTCACCATGCTCTTCAAATGTTGTAATTGTATTCATGATTTGATTAAACCCAGTTTATATATGCTCATTGCTAGGTTAGATTCTTCATTACTAGTCAATTTCATTTCATTAATCTTTTGTAGGCTTCCAATTTCAATTAACTGTAATACATTTTCTTCTATAGGGCCTTTTATTAGTCTATTTTTAGCTGCTGCAAATAACCATATAATCTTGTCCTGTTGCACCTGAATTTTTTTACCCAATAAAGCTTCGGCAATATTTCTATCGAGTCTAATCGAGGCATAATAAATATGACCATTATGTTTAATATCCTTACTTAAAATTTTAAATGCTGGCTCTGCATTTACTACCAAGATAGATATCATCGCATTTAAGAATTCATGTTTTAAAAGCAGTTCTATATTTTTATTACTTTTAATTATTTCAATATTACTTAAAAAACAAAAAAATGACTCCTCAATACACTGACCATCTCCGGCATAAGGGATTTCCTTATAATCTTCAAATTCTTTTGATGCTACAAATTCATACATCAATTGTTGCAAGTCAATATTATTTAGTTCTAGTTCTTTAAAAGTTCCAGGAAAAGCTGTTTTTAATCCACCACTATGTTCTATATTCCCATTCAATAAATTTCTTACAATGGTTTTTGAAGTAGCAATTAGTTCTTCCTTGTCAATGGTTTGAATCTGTTTTAGGTTTTCTTCAGAAATATTTAGCTCACTGAATTTATCTTTTAAGAATAAATTTCTATACTCATAATCATGTAGTAAATTATATAATATTTCGTCAAGAGAATAGTATTTATCTACTGATATTGCCATTGTTTTACCACCTCTTTCATCCTCTGATAATTTCTTTGAGATTTTGGAATGAGAATACCATCATTAGTATACTTAGGATCTTCATAAGTCACAGCTTTTAAATTTGGACATAAAGGAAGTAAATATTTAAGTAAATCTATTTGTTCATCTAATAGTATTCCATGATGCAGATCCCTAAACTTTCCACGAATAATCTGACACCCTGATAAATGTAATTCAAAGCAATTATCAAGCGGTAGCTTAGAAAGATTTGTATACATTTTTTCATTTGTATTCCCAATAAGCCATTGATAACTCAAGATATGCCCTATATCAATAGTTACTGGGGAATTCGTCTCTTGAACTAGAGTATTAAAATACTCAAAACCATCCATTTCACCGATAAAGAAATTAGTTCCTTCTGTAAAACCAGGAAATTCAATACAAACTGGTACCAGTAGATTTCTCTGATATTCATTTATATTTTCAATGCAAGCTTCTAGCCCTCTTGGCGTCATATATGGTGGTAATGGAAATGGCACAGTTTTTCCCTTAATGGACCATAACCCTAAATCCTCAACAATCCATTTGATGTCATACCTTTCAATTATCTTATTGGTAAATTCTATTATGGAGCTTTTTTCATATTTTTCAGTAGCTCCCATATTTAATATGGTTTGATGGAATGCTCTTGCTTTATAATTAGGAACAGCATTAAATAGCCGATCATACGCTACAAAGTAATCTTCTGCTTTAAGAATACTTCGATTTTTAGGTTGGAATGCGAAAAACATATAATTAAACTCATCTTTATAGTTTTCAAAAAAGATTTTCATTTTGGGAGTAATATCATCTCCATTTTCCGCTGTACAAAATCCAATATCTTCTCCCCAAGGTAAGTCCATTCCAATACCCAGGCCTAACTTATTCTCAACTTTAGGAAAACGTACACTATTTTCTATAAGCTTCATTCAACATTACCTCCTCTTCATTAACAGCAACTAGTATTCCGGCTCCTTTATCACTAAAATGCTGAAGATAAACTTGATGTTCTTCTTCCACTACATATAAATAATCCTGATCACAATATATTGCATTTGGGAGAGGGAAGACTCTTTGCCATAAGAAATCCATTAAAAGTATTCTCTCGCTTTTTACTACTCTCACCCATGGATATAATTGCAACATATATGTATATGAATTTGGATTCAAATTATCTCTAGACTCTGTAGAGCTCCTTTTATCTGGTGGTAGTTCATCATTCTTTTGTGGATTAACATTTTTATAAATTTCAAGAAATCGGTTTAATCTTTCATTAAAGGTATCACCGTCACTATGGTTAAATGTTGCCCCCATTCTACCCATACCATAATTCAGTAACTTATTTCCCCTTAAATTTTCGTCCGATGTTATAGTTATATTATATTTCTCTGGATTTTTTGCTAAATATGTTGTTGGTTCAGCAACAAGCATTTGCATGACATCAATACCTATTTTATCTGCATTTTTTTTCAAAAACTCTTCTGAATTCATAACTTCTTCTTCAGTTTCATTGGGTAATCCACCAATTATTGAAAAACGCAGAGGAATTCCTAATTCATGAAGATTATCTATAATTTGTTGATAATTATTAGCTGTAACCCCCTTATCCAATAGGTCCAAAATTCTTTGCGAATTTGTTTCATACCCTACGGACATCAGTATGCAGCCTCGATCCTTTAGTTCTTTGCAAAATTCCTTCTTTAAAAGTATATCTTCCAATCGATTTCTAGTACTAAAAGATATACGATATCCATTATCATTTAAGATTCTCATTGCGTTTAGTACTAAACGTAGATTAGTATTTTCATCAATAAAGTTTATTCTTGTTGCACCATAATTTTTAATTAGATATTCACATTCATATGCAATTTGTTTAGGGGTTTTCTGTTGATAATTTTTTTCTTGTCTAGATCTATTTCCATATGAACAAAACGCACATCTTCCCCAATAACAACCTACACAAGTAATAATGGACATATGTACTTCTTCATCTAAATAATTTTTATAGGGAAGATCTGAAAAATCAGGAGGTAAAGCGTCTTTTATATGATAATCTGACTTTTTAAAAATCTCTTTTTGTACATTATCTTTTAAAAAAATAAAATCTGGTACATCATGCTTTTCTACTTCCCCGTCCAAATGTTTAGAAAGGAGGTAAAGTGTTTCTTCACCAGCTCCAGTTCCTAAACCATCTACATACTGACTAAGGTCATCTAATTTTAAAAGTTGTTCTTTCCTTAACATTATTTGTTGTCCGCCAAGAGTAACAAAAACTTCTGGCATTAATTCTTTAATCCATTTACATAACAGTAGTGAAGGTAATAACTGACTGTAATATGCAATTGAAATTCCAAGAATTTTGGTGGGATTCTGATTTAAAAATTCAACTAACATTTTTTTTTGAATAACACTACCAATATCTTCTTGATTTTCAATAAACATATTTATCTCAGAAATCATTTGGGGTAATGATGTAACTTCTTTTTTTAAAAAAGAAGCTTCCAATAAAAGCTCTATGCCTTGTCTTACTAATCTAACGTCATTTTTCAATTCATTATCTGATCTTTTATTGATAAACACGTTGTGAAATAGTTCTTCTTGATTTTCATACAAGTATTTTGCAAATTCTAACCTGTAAATGTTCTTAATATTTTGTAGCTCTTTACCTTTATAGCTTTCAATAAATTTTAATAAGTTTGTTTTAGAAAAAATATTATGACAAAGTTCTATATTAAAATCTTTTTGCTCTACCTTTAATTTTTTATTTCTTAAATAACCAGTTATCATTGGTAAGCTCAAATACGGAAAAAGCCTTGCTTCAGTTACTGGTGGGAAAATAATTTTCAAATCCTGAAGTTCCAATAAATCATCTCCCTAAAATAGTAGAAGTGTACAGCTGTTATAAACAGCTGCACACTTCTGCTTTTATGGATTATAATATTATATTTTATTTCTCATCTTCTTTTGCTTCTGGAGCTGCTGAAAAACGGAAAGCATGAAATGCGTTACCTACTTCTAATTCTTTTGCTTCAATTACTTCTAAATCTTCAAGTAATTTTTCATTTTTATTTTCCATGTAAATCACCTCCTTTCAAAGTCATTAACTTTCTACGTTTTCTGTCACATTAGTGTCTTTTTTTAAAAATTTCTTATCAAAATACAAGGTAAATAGTACGATGAAATATAAAACTATACAGACTATAACTAAATATAAGAATCCGTCATTAGACATGCCACCATTAGTACCGGAAAAATTAACTACATGACTAAAGATACCTGCAGCAAATGCTCCTGTTCCAAATTGAACCATTTGAAATAACCCCATATATACTCCTGTTTCTTCTTTGGGTACTGATAACATTGCGATTTTATTTTGGGATGGCATTGTAATAACTCCTGCCAATCCAAAGAATAAAAACATAAAAAGAAACAACAAGATTGAGCTTGAAAATGTCGAAATAGCTAACAATGACATTCCGAATATTGAGAAAAATACACCTATTAATATTAATAGACGATTATCCTTTAAATCAGCTAAACGTCCCATATACCCTGAGAGCATTATCGAAATTACAGAATCAATTACTAATATCCATCCGACTTGCTCAGGAGGTATTCCATGATTTTCTCTCATATATGTTGGTATATATAATGTAATTGCATTTGCAATTAGGAATAATAAAAATACCCTAATTAATGCAGAAATAAAAATTGGATTATGAATGGCTTTTTTAGGTATTAGAGAAGTTTCATTTGTACTCTCCTTTTCAAAGAATACAAATAGCAAGATTGTTATGACAACAAAAACAGCCGCTAAAAGTTTCAAGTAAATACCGACGTTATCAATAAATAAAATCTGTATTGCTAATACAAGTAAAAGTAAACTTATTGAACTTTTGAAAGGTATTAGAACTTTTTTTATACTCTTTTCATAATTATCCTTTTTAATAATCCCTAATACGAGTAATAAAGCAATCGTACTAAAACAACTTAATACTCCAAAGATTGCCTGCCACTGAAAGTATCGCACTATGAGCCCTCCTAAAGCTGGCCCTACAAATGTTGCAACTGCAAGCACTCCAGAAAACCACCCAAATGCCCAACCTATCTTATCTTCCTCAAAATTTGTTCTTATTAATAAAACCTGCGCAGGTACAATCATCGCATCTGCAATAGCTTGTAATGATTGAAATCCTAAAAACAAGTACCAATTAGTAGTCATTCCACTTAAAACGGTCGAGAACGTAAAGAGTAATAGACCTATAATAAGAATCCTTTTTGCTCCAAATATATCAGATATTTTCCCGAAAAGAGGAATCCCTGTTGCAAAAAAAGCAAAGAATAATATATTTCTAATTTGAAGTGTTGAAAAATTTATATCAAAAGTTTTAATGATATCTGGAAAAGCAATGGTTAACATGGACGTGCTCATTACACTTGCAAAAGCACATAATGAAATAGTGAAAATTTTAATTTTATACGTATTCATTAAGGATGTTCTCTCCTTCAGATGTGTTTATTTTTAGATTTTTCTAAAAAATAATCCCGGTGAAATAAATAATAATAGATAAATAACTTATGTACAACTAGAATTTAATATATTTTTGCCAACCTAAGTTGAGAAACTTTTTCTATGGACAAATACAATCTGTTGCAAAGTTTTATAAATTAAGCTATACCTTCGAAAAATGGCGCTACCACTAGAAATAACACTTAAAAATATCAATAAAGAGTTAAACTTTGGTTGAATTTTTGTACTGATTTTCGGCAATAAGTTCATTTTTCAAGTGATAGGTTAACCATGTTAGAACTCTCAATCTATTGATAAATATATCCTTGATTAAAATTCTGGTTTTTCAGTAAGAAATCAGGAGCTATCTATCAAGTTAAGAAAAACAAATACCCCAAAATGAGAATATTGACATCTTCAGTTGAAGATTTTCTCGTTTTGGGGCACTATAAATTTTTTAAGTTAATAGGCATAGGGATAAGAGGTCATAACTTTATTTCACTTACATCTTTAAAAAAGTGAATTATTCCATAATATTAATGTATATACTATTTTTATTATTTGTTTCTCCCATTGTTATTTCACGTTGGTTTTTAACAAATTTATATTTGTTACTTGGATTTTTAACCAATCTATCAATTTCTGCATCTAGATTTAAATCAGGATATATCATGGTAACCCATCTCTTCGTCAATTCAATGGAAACTTTATGATGTTCGAAGAAAATAGTAAAGTTAGGACCCTTATCATTTTGTTCTTCTAAACTTAATGCTCTGCCCCCCATTTTAGCTGAATCTAAATCAATTGAAGGACCTGCCTCTGAATACTTAATATCTAAATTATATTTTGCATTCATCTCATTAATAAGAGATTGCGCTTCTTCAGATATAGATTTAACATATACTGGAATGAAGTCAACCCAAGGTTTAATAAACGTAAAGTCATCAGTCACCATGGATTTAGGTATCCCAAGCGGCATTACTTCCGGATTTCCTGGCTTCTCTAATTTACGAATTGCATTATAGAGAAACTGTGCATACTGATCACGAGTTACAACTTTTTTTGGCTCAAATAAATTGTCCCCTGTACCTACTGCAATTTTATTCTCTTGTAGAGCACTAATCCCCTCAGTAGCCCAATAATTTTTTTCAACATCATTAAATGTAGTAATAGATTTTGCTTTTAAATTAAATGTATTCTGTAAAATTTCTGCCAATTGTTCACGAGTTAGAACATCATCTGGTCCAAACATATTATCTCCATATCCATTCATAAGACCCGAACTTACAACTGCATGTATTTCTTTTTCAAACATAGTACCTTTTACATCTCTAAATTGATCCTCGTAGGGTATAGCTAGATTTAATGGCTGTAGATACACATATAGCAGTCGCGCCGCTTGCCCACGTGTGATATTATCTCCTAATCCGAACATTCCATTTCCATAACCAGCTACAATGTTTTTCTCTTTTAGATGCATGATTGCATCATAAGGCCAGTGATCTGTAGGAACATCTTTAAATGTTGTGTCTGCTTGTACATTCGATAATGATGTAAATATCGTAGTAGCAAGTGTAGCTCCTACTAAAAGCTTTTTTGTTAATTTCATACTGCATCTCCCTGTCTCTATAAATTATTGCTATAAATAATTCTAATTACCTTATATACCATATTTTCCAACTTATTCGTATTACCATATCCTTTATTAATTTATATATATTAATTTAAAATTAATATTCTATTTTACCCTTAAATCAATCTATTATTAAACCATTTTATAAACAATAAGAATTTATTTCAGACTATCCTTAAAACTATATATCATTATGGTATGTGAAATATTAAACATCGTAATAATCTCATTGAACAAGACCATCGACATGTCAAACATCAGTTTGTGAAATCAGCTGGATTTCAAACTCTTCGTCAGGCCTCACGTACCATCAAAGTAATGGAAACAATTCAGGCTATATATAAATAGATTTCGCCTTTTCAGTGTACAATGCGTTACAACAATTAATGGCCACTGCATAAGGATTTTTCCTTATTCATCCACCCGTTTATGCTTTTTCAAACTTTGCAACAGAACCTGCTCTCCTTTAGATAACTACTACCGTCAAAGTTGCGGTGGCCACTAAAAATAACACCTACAAATATTGTAGGTGTTATTTTTAATCATTTAGGCTTGTAGAATATTCCGTATTTCTTCTATACGGGGTCCCGCCACATATGACGTCAGGATCAATACTCCCTCATGTTGAAGGCATTTATTTTAAAAGTAAGGTTGAGCCATTAACTTTTCATGCAGATTATGACTTTAAACAAAAAGTAATTCAAATGGCTGCCGAATCTGGTATGGGGCAAGAAGAATTTTTATTACAAGCTGTAAAATCATATATTGAAAATTTTTGAAGCTTATTTACATCAACTTCCAACCAGTACATTATTTTATTTCCATCCTACATGTTTTATCTAATCCATATAGTTTATCTTATAAGTAAAAAACGTAGAAATTATAAATTCCTACGTTTTTTACTATATAAGTTTCTGCTAATTGCTTATCTATATTTTAAAAAAATATCAAATTTCAAATTTGGTATTCATACAATCTTAATCCTGTTCCTTCAATTCAGATTGTACTTCTAAATTTATTGGACTTTGTATCTTTTTTTCATCTGGAATCGGTTTCCACCAATTCCCTGTTAAAAATAACATGGTTAAAAGATTATAACTATCACTGAAATAACTCTCTTTCTTATTCTTCATCCAATCCCAACCACTATTTACCCATTCTTGATTTTTGCTGTTAGTGGTACCAGCGGCAATAAAGGGCGAAACGTATACGGCTGTTGGATAATCACCGATATTTGTTCCATCTAGTTTATAGCCGTCAACAATTTTCGATGGATTACCTTTTGTTTTACCTTTTATCCATGTAGCAACTTTATCAGAAATCACCTTACCTCTCTTTTCTCCATACATTGCATAGTCCATAACAATTCGGAGTGGTACACGACTCGCATTATAGTAATATGAATCAGTATATTTCGATTCATCTAAAAAATCTTTTGGTGCAGGCTGTGGTGGATTTTTTACAACAAAATCAGAAATTAATCCTGTCTTTGGTGAATGTTTATTTGTGAAATTTGTATAAGTATTGTAGAGATTATCAATAACATTAAGCCAAGTTTTATCACCTGTAAATTCGTAGAATGCCCTTAAATGAGACATCATCCAGTCGGATGGTCTAGTATCAAATGTACTTTTGTCTCCCCAATCCCCTAAATTCAAACCATTATTTTTTGTCACATTACTAGCCTTAATACCTTTTGTAATCATATTTTGAGCTTCTTTTACATAATTGATTTTCCCACTTGATCCCCATTGCTTATGAGCAAGAAGAAGTGAATAAGCAATGTCTAAATCTCCATCTGTTGCAGAATCAAAATGCCCTTGTGCTTTCTTGTCATCTGCTACAACCCACCCCATTAAATTTGGGTTTATGGAACTTTTAAAAGCTCTTGCTGTTTTAAATAAGCCATCATAAATAGTCTGAGCATTTGAATCATGTCCTGCCATTAAAACTGTGATAATCATCCCATATCCTTGTCCTTCTGAAGTTCCTAATGGTCTAAACCCATCTGGATTTCCCGTAATCTCACCCTTAACATAATACCCACCAGGAAGTGAAGATAAATCATTCTTTAGATACTTCTTCTTCCAATCGTTATAATAATTTTTAACTGCATTATTCAAACTTTCCTGTGAAACATGATTCGGTTTTAAAATTCCTGAGTAATTTACTTGTTGAGGAAAAGGTTTCATCTCCTTAGCGACAGCGGATACTTGAGAAGAGTTTGTTATAATAGAAGAATTGATTTTGTGTCCATTATTTATTAATGTATCATTGTCTATAGCTGCTGCTGAAATACAATTAGTATAGCCTGCAAACCCAATCCCACATGCACATATAACGGTGAATATCGTTCTTTTTTGTCTCATTTTTTTGTCTCCCTTAAAATAAATTTTAAAATTCAGATATTTTTTATTTCTATAATAATTACTCCCATAACAAACGTACCCTTTTTTTGAAGGATTTGGAATACATTTAGATATTTTTCAAACTTAGTCTGACTTGGTATATTTTTTATACTTTTCTAATATAAGAGTAATTATCTAAGCATTTTCTATAACTTATGGTAGTTAATACTTGAAATAGTTAACATTAATATTATTATGTAGTGAAGGTAACTCTAAATAATTTTTAATAATTAATAGATAACTAATTTTATTTACATCAAAAACTATATCGTAATAAGAATATTCCCTTATAAATCTTAGATAAAAGGAATAGAAAGTTGCAAAATACCATATTTGAAAAACCTTGTTCAAAATTCGTCTAAATTTACATTTTCAACTATTTTTATAGGGGTATCCCCACATCGCTATCAAGCTAAGCTTATGCAAAGTCAATTTTAGGCGAGATTGTTTCTTTTTCTAAAGGGCAAGTGTAGGTGATTGAAAGATTTGCATACGAAATAAACCCTAACGGGTTTCACTTTTTTGAATTAAGCGGCTTGATTATCAGACATGGTACAATTGTAAACGACACCTAATATATCAAAGACCGTTTTTTTCTCATATCGATGAGATTTCCGCCCGTTTTGCTGTAGGAGATTGAACAGACGAAGTAACACCTTTGATAGCTCTTGGGTATTTTTTTGTATAGTTTGGAATAGAAGAAGAAAATAGTCTTTAATCATATATATGGCTTTATACTCACTAAGCTCTCGTTTTTTCTTCATGAGGAGCAATTGGCACATTTGAAACATGATAGAAGAACAGAGTAGAATGGCAATCAATTGACCATATAAATGGCACTCCAATCGTTCTGGTTTTATCTTTTTACAATGATGGATTTGAAAAAATGACTTCCACGTTTTAAATAAAATTTCGATTTGCCAACGCAAAGAATACTAGTCATGTACCTGTCCCATCGGGACAATATCTGTAGGGGTGTTTGTCATATATACATTAACACCACTGAGTCGTTTACTACGAGGAGAATACTTCATTCCTTTCTTTTTTTCTCTTACAGCTTGATCTTGTAATCGTTTTTGTTGCTGTTGTTTTGTTAATCGATGGACAATTACACGAGCTGGCACTTTATCAACCATTCCTACATAAGCATTAGCTATTTCACATGTTTGTCCTGGTTGAAGGGAGTTCATTACCGTCTCCATCTCTATCTGTATATGCTCTGTACCTTTCTTAATTCTTCCATCTTGAAAATAATCAAGGTTAGGATTTTTTTGATAAATACGTGTATTTGACTTGATACGAGAAATATAGTAGGCTTCTTGATCTTGTATATATTGAAGGTCTTTTAAATGAAAATAACCTAAATCTCGGATACATAAATCATTCGCTGTCACAGTTGGGGCACACAGAGAGCCGTAAGTGCGATCATGTTGTTTACCTGGACCTGTCTGAATATGTAGGAACTGTCCACTTAGCAAATCATACTCAAGTTGAATTTTTATCCCAGCTGTATGGCTGCAGCCTCCTGCACCTGAATAAACCGATGAAAATACATCTGGGAGTTGAAATGCAGTTGAATCTAAAATACGAATACGCTTGAAAACAGAAGTGTATGGAGAAGAAATCGGCATAGATGCGGCCAATTTTTTGCTTAGTAGTTCGGCTAGTAGGTGTTGTAAAAGTTGGACGGCCGCCTTATTAAATCTTTGATTCAGTCCCTCAGGACTGATGAGTACTGCTGTTGATGCTTCTAAACAGCTAGATAACTGAGTTAAAGAAGTCATAGCTACATTTTGGTTCACCCATACACATAAAGCGACTAAATCCTTCGCTTGATACTTACTAGTTCGTTGTACAAAACCAACATCTCTAGCAAGATCTCGTAAGATATTTGGAGATAAACAGCTTTGAATCTCTTGAGCAAATAGTTGTAATTCATCGGATACAGAAATAGACATACAAAAATTCCCTCCTTTCCTATGATTCTACAGAAAGAATAGCGTATTTTTGCATTTTAAGGAAATTTAGTTTTGTTAGCTTGATAGCGATATGGCTGTACCCCAAGCACAAAAGTTCCCGAACCTCGCTTTGGGTGCATTTCCTGTAATTAAAGTGATGAGACAGGTTATTTTAATAAGAGGAAAAATACTTTATAATAAATAATAAATGCAAAAGAGGAACTACTATGGAGATTGAAAAATTTTTTAAGGAAATACCTGTTCTTGAAACAGAACACCTTTTATTTAGAAAGATAGAATTGGATGACGTAGATGATTTATTTGAGATTTTCTCTGACCCAGAAATAACACATTCTATGACTTGGGAAGTCAATAAAACTAAGGAAGACACCTTAAATAAATTTATAAAAATTATTACTGAACGACATGAAAAAGGTCAATCTGTTGATTGGGCAATCGTGCATAAAGAAAGCAAGAAAGTTATTGGGAATTGTGCTTTTATTGGTTGGTCTAATAAACATAGTAAAGCAGAAATTGGCTACGTTTTAAATAAAGCGTATTGGGGACAAGGGTTCGCAACTGAAGCTCTTAATGAATTAATTCGATTCGGCTTTGACGTAATTCATTTAAATCGAATCGAGGGTGGTTGTGACATTGATAATGTTGGTTCAGAGAAAGTAATGCTAAAGGTTGGCATGCAGTTTGAAGGTACTTTGAGAAAGAATGAATTCATAAAAGGTGAATTCCGTGACACTAAGATTTTTGCGATGTTAAAAGAAGATTACTCATAGAACGACGATGTTCTACTTTAATAAAGCGTTAGAATGATTTTCTGCAATTGTAAACTATAATGTAGTAAGATTTTAAGTTATACAAACAAATACGCAATAACGTTCTCAAATGAAAGTTTGGGAACACAAAAAACCTCAAAATGTTGATAGTACAGAGTTTTGAGGTTCTTTGTGTTCGATACGTCCATACAATTTTTTATGCAAAGGCATATGAACGCAGTTACTATAAATTTTTTTAGGATATTGCAGAAAAATGGTGCTGGTGCACCGTCTGTATAAAATCTTGCATATATAGACAATTTCTTAACGTTGTAAATACGCATTTTTATGACGAGACCCCCTGCCCATCAACTTAAGAATTCAGAATTACCCCAAAATGAAAATTTCATCTTTTCCTAGTTATCCATAGAAATTCAGTTCATTTTTTCGTTTTGGGGAAGAATGTACTTTTTAACTTGATACCCCATTTTCAGCTTGTTTTAATTAATTTCTTACTAGATATCTACTCATTTGCATATGTATTGGTGGAAAAATTCTATTTGTTCGTTGTTGAGTATTGTTGCTTCGTCTTTTCTTAAGTCAAGGTGGAATACATGACCGCTCGCTTTGTCATTATGACCATATTCCTTGTAAATATAATGAAGTCCTGCGGATTCTAATTTACTAAGGAAAGCAGGTTGAATCCCAACCAATCCATCATTAACACTGCAAGTCACAAAGGACGGAGGAAAAGATGGTGTAATGTTTGACTAAAAATCCATTTCCTTTTCATATTTATAAATTTCTTTTCCAAGATAGTCCTTCATCAAAGCATTTAAAAGATTCCTATACCATTTTTTCGTTTGTTTGTTTTTTATTCTATCGAGTGGATCATACATTCCGTGGTTTAATCCCATTGCTTTTATTTTAATATCAGGCATTTTAAAGTCAAACAGTTTTGCATACTTTAAATTAGTTAAAATTGCTGCATACTGACTTGCAATCTGTGCCCCCGCTGAATCACCTACAATAAACAAATTATTTAAGTCCATATGAAACTTTGTTGAATTATTCTTCATCCAATGAAAAACCGAATTTACATCTTCCAGAGCCGCTGGAAATTTATATTTTGGTGCAAGGCGGTAGTTGAAGTTTACTACCGTAAACCCATACTGGGCTAACTTCATGCAATAAAATTGATAAGCTTCCTTGTTCCCGTACACCCAGCCACCACCATGAATCGATATAATTACTGGCAAAGGTTTTTCCGTATCTTTTGGATAATACACGTCAAGCAAATGGTCTTCACTTTTATCCCCGTAGTAATTAAGGTTGTCAAACCTTGCGATATTTTCTGGGGTAGTTAACCCTTTATCCCTTTTAGCATCCCCCTTTTCAAATAACACATTTAATAAAACTGATGTTAATGACATCTCTTCACACCTCTTTTTTATAAAATGAGAATTACTTAGTAGATTATTTTATTTTGGGATTATATTTCAATAGAAGA
This sequence comes from Bacillus sp. EB106-02-03-XG38, assembly GCF_058792175.1. Taxonomy (NCBI): domain Bacteria; kingdom Bacillati; phylum Bacillota; class Bacilli; order Caryophanales; family Bacillaceae; genus Bacillus; species Bacillus sp. EB106-02-03-XG38. The sequence goes on along the minus strand of NZ_JBYTED010000005.1, from coordinate 142,900 downwards.
AATAATTTATTCTTGTTCTATTGATTCGTTCATTTAATGGAATAAGGAATGATTATTTGTTCCCTTCCGATAACTTTATATATAATGAAGCTCTAGATACATTTGTAATTTCACAAATTTGATGTACAGTCATATTTCCTTCTTTGTATAACTTTACTACATAATTCATTGCTGTGTGATTTTTATGATATTTCTTTAACCGATCTTTAAATCCCCCTCATTTACTTAACTTTACTAACTATCTATTCGAAAATAATGCTTATTTCCCTTCATAAAAGGCAAATTAAATGTATAGAGGTAACTCTCCCAATGCCCATTAAGCTAAAATTCTATAGTATCCCAGAACGAAATTTTGTACTAACATGTAACAAAAAAGCTCCTTTTTTCGTTTCGGGGTAATTCTGAATTCTTAAGTTGATGGGCATGGGGTAACACCACATCGCTATCAAGCTAAAAAATGTGTCACCTCTAAAATGAAAAAATATATTAAATTCTCACAGATAGCTCTCTTATATTAATTACATAACCTATTTTACGAAATTATCGTTTTACTGCTTGTATTTATCTTTTGAAGAAAATTTATCCATAAAAAATGCACCCCAATTGTTAATTATGTGTCTAACAATTGGGGTGCACTTCATATTTATAAAAGTTACTATGGTCTTTTTTATTACTCTTATTTCTCCTTGCCTTGTTTCTCAATAATAAATTTCGAAACTAACTCTGATAATGCTTCTACTTTTTCTTTTATTTTGTTAGATTGATTCGAGATTTCTTCAATTGAGGCTGCCTGTGATTCGATTGACTGTACTGTTTGAGTTGTTTCTTTAGCTACTTGCGCTGCGGTTTCAGAAACACTCGACATAGAGGCGTTTACTTCTTCTGTGCCGGCAGACATTTCTTCTGTCGCTGCAGATACTTCTTGAATTTGACTAGTAATTTTATTAATAGCTACCATAATAGATGAGAATGCTTGATCCGCTTTATTAGCTGTTTCTTTTCCTTCCGACGCTTTTTGTTGACCTTTTTGCATTGCATCAACTGTATCTTTTGTATCTTGTTGAATGGCTAGTATTAAATGATTGATTTCATCTGCAGATGCTTTAGACTGTTCAGCTAAATTCCCTACTTCCGCTGCTACCACTGCAAATCCTTTTCCATTTTCTCCAGCACGTGCGGCTTCAATTGAAGCGTTTAAAGCAAGAAGGTTTGTTTGTTCAGCAATATTAGTGATTGCATCCAGAGCTTTATCAATTTGCTGTGTACGCATAACAAGTCTCTCTATTACTGTGGATGTTTCTTCAACAACCTCATGAATACTATTCATTTGAAGGATAGATTGTTTAATTACTTCACTACCAGAATTGACTTGTTCTGTTGTTGTGACCGCCACTTCTGTAACCGTTGCTGAAGACTCAGCTACAGTTTGAACGCCAGTCGCAATTTCTTCCATTGATGAAGAGCTTTCTTGAATACTAGTAACTTGTCCTTCTATTTTTTTATCGACCTCGGATATAGTTTGAACTACCTCTCTTGATATATGAGATGCTCTTTTAGTATCTTGCAACATTCCATTGGTAGAAGAAATGACCTCTTGCGTTGTGATTTTTACTTCTCCAATTAATTGTTGTAAGTTATCCAGCATACTATTAAAAGATTTTACAATACTTCCTAATTCATTATCCGATTTATAAGAAGTACGTATCGTTAAATCACCTGCAGATACCTTTTCCATATCTCTTTCTAATAATACAATTGGTTGTCTAATTGCACTTTTAATGATATATCCTATAAAAATAACGATTGCGATTGCTATAATAGAGATACTAACAAACAGCATTATAGTATTTGTTGCACTGGCTGTATTATTTTTTTGTAATTGATCTGCATTATTATTATTAACCTGAATGAGCTCACGAATAGCCTGCACTGCCTTTTTCATATTAGGGTCAACTTCTTTCAGATAATAAGCATATGCTTCTTCATTATTAGATTGTCCCAAATCTTGTACTTTCCTCAGTTGTGTTCTTAATTCATTAAATACCGCATGAAATGTTGTATACAATTCTTTTTCTTTATTAGAACTAACTCTAGACTCAAACTTCTTTATTAACTGATCAGTTTCTGTACGAGCTACATCTATTTCTACCAAAAGTTCCTTTATTCTTTCCTGATCTTTTGATAGAATAGTTTCCTTTACATTCATATTGATTAGATAAAAATTAGACTCTATAGCTCCTATCCACTGAATTGGTAATAAACTATCTTCATACATCGTATTAGATGCATGCTCCCCCTTTTTCAGACCCAAAAATCCTAGTATAGATAATATTATACAAGCTACACTTGCTATAATTACTAATACATTTAATGTTGTACCAATTTTACTGTTTTTAAAAAACGACAATTAACTTCACTCCATTGTTATATTATGATTAAATAATTTTATTTACATAAATAAAGACATTTAATTGTTTATATCTATTAAAAAACGTATAAAGTTTTCTAAAATAAGAAAGTTCATATTTAAATCTAAATTTAAATATAGTCCGGTAAAAAGAGCGTGTTTTCATCTATTTATCTAAACACGCTCCTGCTAATATTTAAACCCTATAGTCATTGCTTATTCCATTCTGATTTCCTTTTTACTAATACATATCTTTTTATATACGATTATCATGCCAAAAGTTTATTGGAAAATGATCATTCTCATTATAAGCTTCAAATTCATAACCTTTTTCTTTTAATCCTTTTATAATTGCTGGAACTGCCGCGACAGATTGGGGATGAATATCATGCATTAAAACAATTTCTTTTGAAGATGTCGCACCTGCCAATACATTTTGCACAATTTTTGCGGCTGCTACTTCAACGGCTAATTTATTGTATTTCCAATCTAAAGAATCAATTGTCCAATCCCATACTTTTAAATCATTTCCGACCACTTGATTTCGAATTGATTCATTTAAGCCAGGCATTGATCCATATGGTGGCCGTGTTAATTTCGGTGAGTTTCCAATAACATTTTTAATTAAAGATTGATCCTCTTTCATTTCCTTAACATATTCCTTATTGGTGTATAACCTTTTATAATCATGTGTCATGCTATGCATGCCAACATAATGACTCTCTACATGTTCTCGTTTCACTAAATCTGGGAACCTTTTCACATTGTCACCAATTAAAAAGAATGTTGCTTTCACATTATTTCTTTTTAATATATCTAATAGGTTAGCTGTATATTTTCCTGGTCCATCATCAAAAGTTAAATATACAACTTTTCTTTCTTTACCATCAAAACGACTAGGTATTGATTTTCTAAATTCATTTTTAGGAAGACTGCTCACTTGTTGTACACTGTTTTCCTCTTCTGCATTTACTAGCTTAGGATTCGTTATAGATTGAAACATGTAATAACCTATTGCTACTAATGTAATAGCTAACAATACACATAAAATTCTTTTTTTCTTTAGCTTCATTTTCATACCATAATTCTTCTTTCTATCCTATTATTCCACTATATGTTATTTAACCAAACTCAGTTTGCCTTTGCTAGTAGTTTCAATAATCTGGATAATCCCTATTAATTTCCTGCACTACTGCTCATACCATTTCCAATAATAGTTAGAACTAATGGATATAACACTGGCCCTACGGTAAGGAAAATGTTTAAAAGTATAATAAACTTATATAGGAAGCTATCTTTTTGATTATTAAGATTTGAAAATATTAATACAACTAATATTATTATAGTAATTATATGTAAGAATAAGATTATCAACCAATAGTACATCATTATAGTAACATTCCACTTTCCTAATAGTTGGTATGTTATCCCTACAACTATTCCTAATACTGCAGTATTAAAGGAAATAAACAAAGTTCTGTATAGTATTTTAGGAAATATTTTATAATACACAGTTTTATTTGATAGATCTATTAAAATGGCCAAAGATAGATACGCCAGTAATACTCCCACCCAATTTAATATCCAATCTTGATTTCCCATTAAATTAAACAAAAGTGCAATGACCCCTCCTAATGCAAAAATCAAAGAGATCATAATATTATTTAAAGCTGATTTCATGATGTTCTCACTTCCTTAATAATTATGATAAAGCATTGATGTTTACTCTTGAGTTGTCCTTTCCTTATTAAAAACTCTTTTTATTAATCGAGAACCTGTTTGATACTATTCTTCCATTACTTCTCGTGAACTCATACTTTCTACTATTCCCCATACAATATGTGTAACTTGATTCAAATTTTGTTTTAAAGCGTTTTTTGCATATAGTCTTTTCTATCTATATCTATTAATTCTTTTAATAATTTATACAAATAATTATTACTAGCTGTATATACACCGTTTAAAAATGGTTCTAATGTTCTATCTACAAACCCAGATGCTATTCTAACTGCCAGTCTATCAGACATTTTTTTATTATCAATCCCAATATCTTGTACGAAAATACCCTCATGTAATCTGGTCATCATACCTAAAAACATACAAGAAGAATAATCCTAATCATTTCTCCTTTTATTTATTATTCTCACAACTATGCAGGTGCTTGGAAATTTAATCATACTTTATTATAATTAAGTATATATTAACAACATGTTTAGTATAAGTAAATAAAATTAACTATAATTTAATATTTTTTACTTATTTAAAGGGGATTACACATATGAACAATATTAATGTTGGTCAAAAAATTATGGCATTTAGAAAAAATGCCGGATTAACTAGTAAACGGTTAGCTGAATTAGCTGATATAACACCTTCCATGTTAAGTCAGATTGAGAAAGGAATCACGAATCCATCATTACAAACACTAAAATTAATTTCTGTAGCATTAAATATTCCTTTATTTAATTTTTTCTTAGAAGATACCAATACAGAAGAATTAGTTGTAAGAGCTAATCAAAGAAAAAAAATAACTTTCCCTGAAAGTGGAAATGTTTCGTATGAGTTATTATCTCCAAATTTAGATGGATCACTAGAATTGGCTTTAATGAATCTGTTACCTCAAACCGCTTCATCTATAGAACCTGTGGCACATAAAGGTGAAGAAATAGCATTTATTATGGAAGGACAAGTAAAACTATATTTAAATGATGAGGTTTTACTTCTCAATACAGGTGATAGTGTTAAAATCCCACCATATGCAAAGCATAAATGGGAAAACACTTCTTTAAACAAAGTCACTGTTATATTCGGAGTAACCCCACCATCTTTTTAATTCCATATACTATCGGTTAAAAGTTAGAGAAAATCATTCTCTAACTTTTTGTATACATAACTATATTTTAAGAAAATAAAAAACTTGTCTCTTAATTATATGAGATTAAAAGCTAAACAATTAAGAATAGTAAAGTAGAGCTTTTTGATTACATGCTTAATTTACTTTTTAATGTCCAGTATTTTTCCCCATTAGCGTCAAAAGAGAATTCGACCCATCCATTTGGATCTTCACGATAAATAAAGATGTTTGTTCCAGGAGTTAATGTACCAACATTATTTTGCGTTACATCTACATCTGATCTACTTTTAATTTTCAAATCAAATGGATAAGGTACATAGTAATAAGCAGCTGATGATACTATATTTGCGCTCGAACCATCTGCATACATTTTATACGGTATTTCATTAGATAATGCCTCAACATCTAATGTTTCAGGGCTCTTTGGTAATTTTTTTGCATATGTATAGTCTTCTGCACGGAATGGTTTCATACGTTCCATAATACCCGCAATTTTTTTTGCCCAGCCTTTATCTGATGCATATTTCACGTTCATACCAGCTAATGTTGGTCCGTTATAATGCATACCACTTTCTTCCAAATATCTTTCTCGTACATAATTAGCGTTATAAGCAATACTGTCGCCGTACGTTGGTAAGTATTTTGCATATTTAAATGGATCTCTATCATAAGCACGTAATCCGAATAGATTATGTTTTTGATATGCAATTTCTGATTTACCGTATCCAGATTCTAAAATCGCATGCGCCGCTAAATAATGACCATTCACGCCATATTTATTTTGCGCATTGATAAAATCTTGTCCATGTCCAACTAATGGACTATCTGAATGATATTTTGCAATAAAACTATCAATCTCTTGAGCTGTAATTTTAGAAGTCACCGTTAAATTCAAATCTTCATATGAGGTAGCAGTAATAATTTCTTTTTCCTTTAAAACATTTTTTGGAGTTAGTTGCATCATATCTGTTTTTGCAGTAAGTTGCGCAGCTTCAGCGCGTGTTATGAATCTATTTGGTTGCCAACCGTTATCAGTACCAACAGAAATTTTTAAATCAATTAAAATATTGGCGAATCTTTCACCCCAATGGCCTGTTAAATCCTCAAATTTACTTTGGACATTATCATTTGCTGTACTTTGAAGTTTATACGCATTTACTAGCATTGCCGCCATAGCAGCGCGCGTTACTTTTCCGGATGGATTGAAGATACCATTACCTTCGCCTTTAATAATGCCAGCTTTTTCTGCTGCGGCAATATAAGGTGTTCCCCAGTGGTTTTGTGAGTCTGTAAAAGATGGTTTTGCATCGTAGTCAATTTGTATACCTAAAACTTTTGTCATAATTGTTGCGGCAGAAGCTCTGTCTAGTGAATCATTTGAGCCAAAATTTCCGTCTGGGTAACCACTTATTACTTGTTTATCCACTAAATAATTAACGGATTGCTCTGCCCACCTTGGAACATCAGGAAATTTGTGAGTATCTGCTAAAATATTAGAAGAATAAGATAATATTGCTCCTGCGAGGATACTTGTTGCGATGAATTTGTGTTTCATAAAAATATACACCTCTACCATTCTATCGTATTAATCAAATTGAGATTTTATATTTTTATATTTACATGCTTATAATCATGATGAAATTATATTAACATGCATTCAATTTGATGTAACGATTATAGTTACTTATATACACAAGTGTCAATGAATGTCTTTTACAAAATTGTATAATACTTACAAAACAATTATAATTTCGCATTATTTTAATTAACTTATGTATAAGGTTGATTCATTAATTAACTTTTACTTAATTATATTTACCAGTACTGAAAATCGTGTTAATGTATATTTAATAATAGAATAACTAGCTTTTAATAGTTGGTAATAAAATATTTATAATTTGTATATACTTATATTAAGATTTATAGTATAATTGGTCTGTCTGTTATTTGTTTTAATTCATTTGATTGGGCAATCCATTATAAAGAGGATTGCCTATTTTTTTATAACAAAATTATAAATTCTCACAGTAAAATTTAAAGAATTAATCAAGAATATAGTATGATTAATGTATATTCAATATAAATTAAAAAAGACAAGATGCTATTATCAAGAGGATCTTTACTATACTTTTACTTTTTAGACCTATGCTCGATCTTACCACAGCGAAAAATGGATTTTCTGCTATCTTTTATACACTTGCTTCCTTAGCACATATGTTGAATACTCACGCTTAATTGCTCTTTCACTCTCTTTTAAAAGTTCAAACAAAAACCCGATGTATTATCCCCTCACACGGTATACATTTCTACTTCTATTTCCATCCATTTAAATAGAAAATCAACAATAATACTATCATATTCAAACAATCTAGTTTACTATAATATAATTATGTATAATTTAATTTTATATTTTGTAATATTTAATATCAAATTACATATTTAGAATTTTTAGATATTTATTTATCAAGTTTAATGAATACAAAACACAGGTGGAATATGTTACCATTCCATTAACCCATTAAATATATATTATTCTAATAGGTTAATAAAAAAATAGAGGGGGATTTTTTTATGTCAAAGTCACAAATTAAAAAGGTCGTTGGGGCGCTAAGTTTAACATCTGCTTTACTTATTTCAGCAATGCCTGCAAGTGCGGGTTCAGGATTGATATGGGTTAGAGACAAATACCCTAATGCATATGAATTTGATTATAATGGTGCAAAGGGAACAGTTAAGGTTTTTTATAGGGATAAAAAAGGTAATACTAAAACAAAGATAGAGAAATGCTATATGGATAACAACACTTGTTATGTACCAGATAAATGATAAATGAAAGTAATAAAAACACTCAATTCGAGTGTTTTTATTACTTTCCTATAGACAATTACAATATTTACTTTAAAGTTATTGTTGTAAAAAAATTCTCTTCTAAATGCATTCTTTTTCTATGAATACATTTTTGTATATATGCGTTTTAAATAGTGATTTCTAATAATAAAGAAGTAAATAATTTGTATACAAATAAAGCTTATTAATACAACAATTGAACTTTGAATAACGGACATTTCCTTACTTACTGTTTGTCCTAATTGATGAAACGTTAGAAATGCAAAACTACTATGAACCATAGCCACTATAATCGGTAAGAAAAATAGTAGCATCATTTGTCTTGTCACGATTTGCTTTAACTCACTTTGACTTAATCCTAATTTTGAAATCATTTGATATTGCTCTTGATCACGTTCTAAATCAGTAAATAGACGGAAATATAAAAAGCTTAGCGTAAATACGAAAAATACAATCCCCACCATTATACTTGAGATAGAAAGTAATCCGTTTTGTTGTTTCAATTCAAGCCACTTTAAATACAAAGATGAAAACATATAATAATCCTCTTGATTCTTACCAATAATCTTCATAAGTTTAGTAGAAACTTCATTCGTTTCAGACCAATTTTTAACGATAAAACCGTATATGGTGTAATCTCGGAGTACGTTTTCTTGTTGAGCATTTTTGACCTTATTATAAACATCATCAGAGACAATAATAGGCTTTTCGATTAACGATAATTCTGGGATATAAATTGTTTTTTGCACAGAGAGTGGGACCTCTATTTCACCATGTATTATTTCAAAAGTTTTTATATCCTCCGCGCTTTTCTCGTTCTTATTTTGTCGTATAGCAATGCTATCATTTTCATTTGTTAATTTCTCTATTTCATACCCTAATTGTTTTGCATATTCATTATACGTAGATACATTAATTAACGCCAATCCGTTTAGTGTCCTTTTAAATTCTGTTGCAACAAGTTCATAAGAAAATCCATATTCATTTAATTGCTTCTTTATCTCTTCAATATGGGCTTTTTCTTGTATATTCCCCTTATCCGATCGATACGTAAATGCATATGGGGTCTCATGTTTTGCTAGTTCTGGATTTCCAATAGCTGTACAAACTCCAATTGCTGTAAAAGAAACAGCAGATATAATTGTAACGATAAAGAATGTTCTCGCATTATCTTTCATTCGATACATCAATTCTGAAATAACAAGAAGATTGGTTCTTTTAAAGAATGTAGTTTCTCTATTTTTTAAAGTATATAACACATATACACACAATTGATTAAAGAAAAAGAAGGTTCCAAAAACAATTAATAAGACACCTACCCCTACAAGTAGTAACAATCGATTTAAATCCATGTAATTCACTGCAACGATACTGTGGTGCACACAGGAGTAACCTGCCCCAAATAAAATAAGTACCAACATGGATATCCAGACGGAAACTTTCGGCTCAGCTTTTGGTTTTTCCTCTGATTTTATGAGTTCTACAAGCTCATTTATTTTCATCATTTTCGATGTAAATAATGAAATAAGTAGAAATAGAACAAAAAAGGAGATAGCTGTTATTCCCATAGCCTTTAATGGAAAGTAAAATGCTAACCTATGTCCTACTCCCAATAAGGACCCAGTAACTAGTAAAAATAATTTAGAAAAAACTATCCCAAGCCCAATTCCTACCAGTATAGAAGGAATTCCAATCAACATGTTTTCGAAAAAAATTAATTGATGAAGCTGCCGATGAGACATTCCATGTAACATTAATAATCCAAACTCTTTTTTTCTATTTTTTAAAAAGGCACTAACTGAATAGAAAATAAATAAGAATGAAAAGACAAAGATTAAGTAATATGATAGTTGAAATCCTATCTTCCCAAACGTACTCAATATGGTGCTTACATGAGTCAGTTCGCCTTGTAGGTTTGGATGAAAGACAAGTAAACCATAAGTGAAGAAAATCATTACCGCAAATGTGCTACTAAAAAAATGCCCAAGATATATTCGTTTATTCCGTATAACATTATTAAATGCGAGCTGTCGAAATGTCATTTTTATTACCTCCTAACCTAGAAAGACTGTCCACAATATTTTTATAAAATAGTGGGCGATCACCGTTGCAGCAAACTTCATTGTATAACTGTCCATCTTTAATAAATATAATGCGATCACAGTAACTAGCAGCAACTGGATCGTGCGTTACTAACATCATTGTTGCCTTTTCTTCTTTATTTAATAGTGTTAATATCTCCATTACATCTTGAGAGGATTTAGAGTCTAAGTTCCCTGTCGGTTCATCGGCAAGAACTAATTTAGGAGAGTGAATGAGTGCACGAGCTATCGCTGTTCGCTGCGCTTGTCCTCCTGATATTTCATATGTTCGTTTATTTAAAATTTCGTTAATACCTAATTTTTCAGAAATAGATTCTACTCGTTTATTTATTCTTTTCACATTCATGCCTTCTAATACAAGCGGAAGAACCATATTCTCCTTTACTGTTAATGTATGCAGCAGGTTAAAGGATTGAAAGACGAACCCTAATTCCTGTCTGCGAAATAAGGCCAAATCATTGACCGAAAGCTGATATGGATTTTTACTATTAATAAATACATTACCTAATGTTGGCGAGTCAATAGTAGATATCATATTCAATAACGTTGTTTTTCCACTACCCGAAGGACCCATGACCCCAACAAATTCTCCTTCTGTTATTGTTAAATTAATATTTGAAAGTGCCGTGTGTGAAACATTTCCTGTGTATTCTTTACTAAGTTCTTTTACTTCTACTATTTTCATATGAGAAATTTCCTCCAATTTTATCGACTAAGAATGAGATTTGATAACTAATGCCTGTCTATATTTTGACTTATTCAAAATACGAGTAATGTACTAAGCATTACTAATTTGTTTCAGTTTTTCTTATTTAAGCTTCCATACTTGTTCGAATGTATTAAACACTAAAATAACTTGTTATCGTACCTCAGGATTTTTAAACATGTTTCTGTTTTTCATTGTAGTAATATGGTTGTTTTTCTCATATTGAATTATCTTTCATTTTTCTTACACGCTTGAAATGTTTCTGAAAATACAGTCTATGAGGCCAAGAAACATAATTTTTTTGAGAGATAGCATTGAGGAATTTTTCATATGCACTGGACTATATGCTACTAGATTTCCGTATAGATTTTATTTGCAATTCATCGTATTTTCTTTATCGTTCACCAAGTTCTTCCTATTCTTAAAATGGAACAAATTTATTACTTAGAGTGTCTATTACATGTATTCCTAAAAATATGAAAGGACATATTATTACCAAAAGTAAAGTGATGTAAAAAAGTGTGTATTGAAATACTGCATTTAAATGTTACGAGTTTAATACTTTCACAGGTGAACGATTACAAGTGTAATTAAAAAGAAACAATCCAAACAGCGTCTGTTCATTCGTCTAAACGTTTTAATTCTGTTTAACCTGTTAAAATTCAACTTCAAAAGTATTGTTATCCTATACACAATTTAAATAACATCGGTATTTAAAACACCAAAACAAAATTCATATATTCTTGAAAGAGGTTGAAAATTTATGTTCGTTTTAAACAAGTTCTTTACCATTTCACATTACAAAAAGATTGCACCTGTCGTATTACTATCCTGTGTTACACTAATAGGCTGTTCCAATAGTAATATTCCATCTGAATCACCTAAACAAACGAAACAAACAAATCAAATTAAACAAGAAAATACTGGTAATGATTCTTTTGCTAAACTTGAAAAAGAATATAACGCTAAGCTTGGTATTTATGCACTAGACACAGGTACGAATCAAACCGTTGCTTACCATGCAAATGATCGCTTTGCATTTGCCTCTACATCTAAATCATTAGCAGCGGGAGCTCTTTTACGTCAGAACTCAATAGAAGCTCTTGATGAAAGGATTACGTATAAGCGAGAAGACCTTTCTAATTATAATCCAATTACTGAAAAGCATTCGGATACAGGAATGACGTTAAAAGAACTTGCAGATGCTTCTGTTCGATATAGTGACAGTACGGCACATAATTTAATTCTTAAAAAGTTAGGTGGTCCATCCGCATTTGAAAAAATATTGAGGGAAATTGGTGATACTGTTACTAATTCCGAGAGATTTGAACCTGAATTAAATGAAGTAAATCCAGGAGAAACACATGATACGAGTACACCAGAAGCAATCGCTAAGACACTTCAATCTTTTACATTAGGAACTGTACTACCATCTGAGAAACGTGAACTATTAGTAGATTGGATGAAGAGAAACACAACTGGGGATAAATTAATTCGCGCAGGCGTACCAAAAGGATGGGAAGTAGCTGATAAAACTGGTGCAGGATCTTATGGGACAAGGAATGATATTGCAATTATTTGGCCACCAAATAAAAAGCCAATTGTTCTTGCCATCCTTTCTAATCATGATAAAGAAGATGCAGAATACGATGATAAACTTATTGCAGACACAACCAAAGTCGTGTTAGATACTTTAAAAGCTACGAATAAATAATCATCGATTATTGGAGAGTGTAATATAAACCGTGTAAATAACCTACTATCCTAGATAGAGGGTCGTTTCACGGTTTTTCTTTTTCTAAAATTACTATGCGGGAATAGTTACACTTATTGTTAGATAGAAAAGAGATCCAAAATCCGTAAATTTAATTCAATCAATTTTTAAAGCTTACCAATCGGAAACTGTTGATGATATGCAAGAGGCTTTGAAAAACGTCTTTGGACCTATGTTTGAGGCAATGGTTCAAGGCGAAATGAATCACCTTCTTGGTTAAAATTTAAACTCGAAAAGCGAAAAGAACAGGAAAATCGTCGTAATGGATACCCACACTTTGAATACCTAAAGTGCCACAAACCTTGCGATTATTTAGTAGCACTCCGTATCCGACCTCACTTTCATCCCATGCCTAAAGGCAAAGGGATTTTTCGTTGGAGAAGGACTGTAAAAAAACACCAAAACAAATGGAATGGCAGTCATATTCCCCAATTGGTCAATAGTATTGAATCCACTTATGGTTAACATTAAAATTGCCAAACTTATTAAAAAATACAGTATTTATCTATTGTGATTTAAATCCGTCGTTTGTTCGATCAGATACTTTGATATATCTGTGTTGGTGCCATTCCGCAAGAGAAATTCCACTAAATCTTGTTTTTGAAGAACAGGATTAATAACTGCTACATCTAACTGACTCAGAATCTGAACGATGCCATGGTGTGAAACACTCTTGATTGTTTTAAAAAGTTCTGCATCACGTTTCTTTCGTTCGGCGGATTCTTGAGGATACCCAGTATTGAACGGTTCTTCAAAAAGTTTCTCAAGCGTGAAGCGAAGATTTAGTTCGCCCGCCCAACCAAAATTCAATCCAAGTGGCAGTGATGCACAGTTTCCGTTATTTATCCTACCAAACAGAAACGCATCTGTTGGAGTTGGCAGATAACCACTAATGACATTCGGAAGTGTATTACAGGCAATCGACATACCAACACCGCTACTACATCCAGTGACGACAAAATCAACTGCACCTGAGTTTAGAAGTAGACCAACAGCTAAGGACACTTGGATATAGCTTAACTCAGATTCTTCAACAGTAACACCGAAATTCAGCACTTCATATCCATGCTTCGCCACAGCCCTTTTTGTTTCTTCAAATATCAGTTCATTTTTGCTAGTTTGGGTACTTGCTTGTATTACAGCTATCTTCATTCTTTCACAACCTTTCGATTTAATTATTACACAAGCTGAAAGTCAAAAGAAGATAAAAATGATAAAACTAATCTTACCTTAATATTTGCTTTTCTATTTGTTCATTTCAAAAACTTACACAGATTTTTTTGACAATTCCAGTTATTATTTTCTATTTTTCCATCACAGTATTGTGATGCTTTTTCTGTATTTTGAGAAGTATTGGTCATTTGATGTTACAGAAACTGTTATTCTTCCATTTCTATAGAAAAAGTTGGGGATTCCCCCAACTTTTTTATACATCTATTTTCTTATTAATCCTGTGGATGTGACCTGATATGTTCTTTTCTTACCTATATATTCCTGTTTTCCATTCTCAAGGTTAGTTAAAGTCGCTCGCGATTTTTCCTTTGCTGCTTCCCCTTCTATATGAGTTAATTCTATATAATCTCCCACTTTTATAGGTACAGTTTGGGTTTCAGCATTTTGTTGTCTATTTCCCATGATCTCCTTATTGTACATAACGCTACCGGATGAGCCTTGGACCTTAATACTTGCATATGTACTATTAAAGTAAGAATGCGGTACACCAGCTTCTAATTTGATTTTCAGCTCTTCTGCTGTTTTATTATAATCTACTTTTGCAATTTCTCGATCACTATATCCTTTTAATGACCATGCAAATTGTTGTCCATCTAGAAGTGTTGTCTCTGGCATTTTTTCAACTTTCTTTAATCCCTCTTTAGTTACCAGATACCTTGCTGTCTTTCCAATAGTCTCATTTTTGTTATTTTCAAGATTCGTTAATGTTGCGCGTGTCTTTTCCTTTACTGCGTCTCCTTCTATATGAGTTAATTCAATGTAATCCCCCACTTTTACAGACACAGTTTGGCTTTCGGTATTTTGTTGTCTATTCCCCAAGATTTCCTTATTGTATAATACGTTACCAGATGAGTTTTGGACCTTAATACTTGCATATGTGCTATTGAAGTAAGAATGCGGTACACCAGCTTCCAATTTGATTTTCAACTCTTCTGCCGCTTTATTATAATCTACTTTTGCAATTTCTCGATCACTATATCCTTTTAGGGACCATGCAAATTGGTTCCCTACTAAAATATCAGAATTTCCATTTGTAATTCCTACTTTTTTCTCTACAGTTCGATCAAATATGTCTGTTAATGTAATTTTAGCAAAAGCCGTTTGAGGCAATTGCATAGTTTGACTTACCTCAGTTTGGTAGGACTTAATATTATCAATTACTTTCAAAGGTTGTCCCATTAACTTTTCATTGTTATAGATTTCAATTTTCCCTTTAAATTGTGGAGCACTTTGTTCTTTCAATTTCCAAGAAACATTTAATTTCTCATCTTCAAAGCGAATATTTTGAATATCAAAATCCAAAATTCCCATTTCAGGTTGACTAGGCTGAATTATATTAAAACTTTTTCCATTACCAATAGTTGATTGAGTATTTCCTCCTGCCTTAACCCAGAGATATTCTGAAGTTGCTCCTCCATCGTATTGATAGGACGTATCATGTTGCCCAGAGATACGCTGATTATTCCAAGAATTCCATTGTTGATCTGAAACTTTTCTACTGTATCCATTTTTAAGGCGTGCTTCTCTTACATCTTGTCCATTACCAGCCCAGTCCTCTTGAAACATCGATAGACCATAGTTAAATGCAACATTCGCAACTGGATGATCCATAATAGCAACTAACTTCCATTGATTTAATTTATTATCTTTTATCCACTGGCCAAACTTTGTATGGCCATCTTCTTGCCAAGAACGTAGAGTCATTCGATACCATTCACTATCTTTCCAATTATAAGTTGTTTGTACCTTCAGACCTGTTCCTTCTCCACCAAATCTACTGGCTTCTGAAGTCGGAGATAAATATTCGGCTTTTATTGCTTGGTTTGATGCTATTGGATCCCAAAGCGCAAAATGAAGAGTACGTTTACCGGTTTGATCAAAACCACTTTGTTGTTGGAAGCCAGCATAACCACCACCCTCTCCCCCCTGATTCCAGTTATGCACAGCCCAATACGTATAAGGTGCTGTTTGGACTGGTGACCAGTCTATGCTAATAATATCTGAAGCAGCAGTATTTTGTGGTGTTACATAAACTGATGGAGCATGAGATCGGATTGCTGCCTCTGTACTAGAAATTGGTGCTCCATACATTGACATCATGGTGCAAGCCGCAGTAATTATAACAATTTTTTTTAGTCTTCTATTTATTTTTTCTTTAAACATAACTTCCTATCTCCTTTTAAATTATTTTAGTTACATTGAATAATAACGATGTACATACTATTAAACAAATTATGTAAAAAAATAACATTAGCTATACCACCTAGTTATGTTTAATGTTTTTTTCACTACTATTACTAATCAAATTATAGTATTTTGTAAGAAAATCGTATGATTTGTGACTTAATGTTGGCTAAAAATATTGTGAAAATTCATAAATATATAGTTTTAGATTATTATGCTGAAAGACTCCTTTGATATTTCATGATTTTTCAATAGATTTATTTCCTTAATTACTCACACTATTAACTAAAAATTTGTTTACAGAAATAACACTATGTAAACATACATCGTGGTAATTAGATAAAATAGCTTATCAATTTGCACATGTCTTTTCAAAAGATTAAAAGAGCCCACAAAAAACGTAGACTCCTTTAGTTACCTAAACATTAAATATTGCAACCAACCAAAAATTAACATTAAATTCTTATGTTAGCTTATTTAATATTTAATGAAGTAGATAATGTATTCCAAGGTGCATTTGTAGATGTGTTTTGATATTTGAATTGTCCATTTTGCTGTCCCGAAGCATCCCATTTATATTCCCATCCATCAACTGTTCTATCACCATTAATATCAATCATCTTAGAATCTACTTTTTTTAGTTTTTGTCCACTCATTTGAGCAATTGGATTTCTACCATATCCCATTTCATTTGTATAAATGTATAAATAGCTTCCTCCATGATCTTTAACCGTACTTAAATTGTTTGCACCAATAAATTCAACTCCGCCTAATTGAGATTCAACTTTTACTACATTTAATGATGTTAATGGTGGTGCAGGTGCTGCAGATACATCTGTCGCTAAACCAATTATTGCTCCAACTACTAATGATGAAACCCCTACGATCATTCTTTTTAGCATTCAATCATCCCCTTTATATTAAATACAAATTGATTCTATCATACTAATTTCATACATTTTGTTCCCTGTGAAAGAGTTAACAAAAAGTACCTATTTATATATGAAATTATGCATATTCATTGCATCTTTACTATTTGCATTTACCATTAATCCTACTACAGCATAATTGGTTCTCTAACTTGATTGAATTTCAATACTTGGACTCGTTTCAAGGTGACTTTTGTCAGATCTAATAAATGGTGCGTAGTTCGATTATTTAACAAATAAAAAATAGAATTGCAAATCCAACTCAATTTAATTTGGCTTTTCCTCTAGCATTATAAGCAAGATCCACCACTTGCATCGATTAACTCACCAGTTATCCAACGGCTGTCTGATGAAGAAAGAAAACCTACAATATCAGCTATATCATTTGGTTCTCCCCATCTATTAAAAGTCGATAAACCTGCAGCATATTTTTGGCCATCTTTATTCCCCAATGTCTCAGCGTTCATTTCTGTATTAATTATACCCGGGAGAATTGCATTTACTGTAATACCACGAACACCAAGTTGTTGTGCTAAAGTATGAGTAAGTGTATTAATTGCCCCCTTAGATATACTGTAGGCAAAAACACTTGGAGAGGCTACTCGTGTAACAAATGATGAAATATTGATAATCCGTCCTCCATCTTTTAAACGTGGCAAAGCCTTTTGAATAATGAAAAATGGAGCCTTCACATTAATATTCATAACCTCATCAAAAGACTCCTCTGTAGATTCCTCTAACGTTAAAATCTGCCCAATTCCAGCATTGTTTACAAGAATATCAAATGAAGTATTACCTATATGTTTTTGAAGAGATTGATCCATCATTAAATACAAGTTATTAATGCCTTTCAAAGTACTTAAATCTGCACTGATTGCAAATGCGGCACCGCCATCTTGTTTAATTTTATCCACTACACTTTCTGCTTCTTCTTTTCTTTTACTATAGTGCACTACAACTAACGCACCAGCCTGTGCCAAATGTAAGGCAATACTTCGTCCTATTCCCCTACTAGCCCCTGTTACTAATGCAACTTTCCCCTTCAATTTATTCATCTCATCATCCCCTTGTTTAGAATTCTACTTAGTTATATCACAGGATACTCTTTGATATGTTGCTCTCTAATTTGGTTTCCTTAAAGGACCAAGATTGTATTGATACTAATTTTATTTCATACTAAACATCTAATTTTCTTCTTATGATATAGTGCACCCATGTCCGTTAAGCTAGGAAAAGTGAATACCACAAACAAAAAAAACTATTAGTTTTAGATTGTAGTACTTGAAAAATATCTAGTTTCTAAACCCTTGTTAAGAAGCCACGATGAGCAATTATACTAAACCAATAATGAAAAAAGGGTTTGATATGAATATCAAACCCTTTTTTACTATGTATAATTATTTCACTGCTTCTCTTAATTCTTTTCCAGCTTTAAATGCCGGTGCTTTAGAATCAGTAATTCACATTTCTGTAACATTATTATATAAGGTTTTAGCGGATTATGTGCTAAACTTTATTCCAAGAAGTCCTTTACTTTTAGAATCGACAATTCTTCAATACCCTTAGACTTACCCTACGTCCCCTGTAGGGCTTTTTTCGATAAACTAACATACTTCTTGTACACTTTCTAAATGTTATCTCTGCAATTTTGTATCCACTTCAATGTTAAATTGAACGAATATTAAGATATACTCCCAAGGGTGCTGATACATACTTTCTTTAAATCAGAAAAAACAAATCCTTATCTACACAGTTTTTAAGTGCCTTATGACGTCTTTTTTTTGCAAAAGAGCCTTCACAATACATATATAAATAACAAAAAATATATGGACTCTATTTTCAGATCCATTACACTTATTCCTTTCTTAATTAACTCTTTTTAGGGTTAATTTCGACTCTTGCTTTTGAGTTCTAAACCCTAATGCGATAGCAGCTCCAATACAACTAGAAAAACAGCCAATAAACAAATACGCGGATGGATTTGACTCACCGATTAAAACGGAAGCTATTCCTCCAATTACAGGGAATAGTGCAACCATATACCCACTTCGAGCTCCTCCGATTTTTTCTACAAGCTTCAGATAGAAAAACCATGCTACAAAAGAAGCAAACAGAGTTAAATATAGCAGCATACCTACATATGAAAACGATGTGGGAAACGTAACTTTTTCCCCTTGAAATAATACAATTCCCCCCATCACTATACTACCTACTGTAAATCCAATTGCATTTGCATAGATAGGATTCACCTTGTGGCTTGCATTTCGTGCCGAGCTCGCATCACCTATTGCTGTAAGAAGCGTACCTAAGATTGCAACCATGATTCCTTTTATATCATTAAAACCTTGAAAATTATTTAAATTCGGATAGATGAGAATGCATACTCCTAATACACCTAAAATGCCTCCAACCAAAACGCGTGAATGTAACTTTTCTTTTAAAAAAATTCGAAGAGCGATTGGGGTCAAAATCACCTTTAATGAAAAAATTAACGTTACAATTGCTGCAGAACTCAAAATTGTAGCGTAATAAAGGCATAAATAGCTTAATGCAAAGTTACATATACCAAAATTCATTATAAATAAAATATCTTTTTTTGTTGGCATCCCTCTTGGTCGAAGGAAACAAATAAGAATCAAAAACAAAAAAGCTGTCATAACTAAACGATAAGTTAAGGATAGTTCTAAGCTGACAGGAGTTCCTTGAATTTTTACTGCAATAAAGTTGAGTCCCCATACAATCAAACAAAATATGTACATAAATATTGTCATAAACTTTCTCCTAGATTAAATTTTTTATAAATTCATTATTTATTTATACTGTCATTTCTAAAAGGGACAGTTTACAATAAATACAAATGACAGATGAGGTATTCAAATAATGAAGGAACTAATATTTAACATAAATCGAAAAAGTAAAAATCCTATGTATCAACAAGTTTATCAATATATACGAACTCAGATTTTATCTGGTAAATTAGAACAAGGTAAAAAATTGCCATCCATTAGACAACTCGCTACCCAATTAAAGGTCAGCAGAAACACAACCCAGGTTGCCTATGAACAACTGCAATCGGAAGGATATATTCGAAGTGAAAACAAAAAAGGATTTTTTGTAGAGGCTATTATATTAGATGAAACACTAAATTTTGAACCTATCAGAGAACTGCATCATGAAACAAATCATACTGCCATGAAAACTATTGATTTTAAGATTGGGACAGTGGATCAAGAAAACTTCCCTTTGAAAAAATGGAGAATGATTACAAACAAAATTATTAAAGACTCTAGCATGTTTTCATACGGAGAAAAACAAGGCGACATTAAATTAAGGAAAGCATTAGCAGATTACTTATTTCAATCAAGAGGAGTGAATACTTCTGCAGAACAAATTATTATTGGTAGTAGTACACAACATTTGTTATTACTTTTGTCACTGATGCTAAAGACAGACTATCATTATATGGCAGTAGAAGATCCTGGGTATGACGTGGCAAGGGAACTTTTTGTTCTTCAATCATTTAGTATTGATCCAATTCTTGTAAAAAAACGTGGCATTCAAGTCGATCTTCTTTTAAAATCGCCTTCTAGACTTTTATATGTCACTCCTACTCACCACTTTCCTTATGGAGTGACCATCCCTGTCAATGAAAGACTAAAGTTACTTGAATGGGCAAAAAAGGTGGAAGGCTATATTATTGAGGATGACTATGATAGTGAATTTCGATATATCCATCAACCTATACCGTCTCTTCAAAGCTTAGATTCCAATGATAGAGTGGTTTATTTAGGAACTTTTTCAAAGGCACTTCTTCCCTCTATCCGTGTCAGTTATATGGTTTTGCCTAGGCGGCTAATACATGAATATAAAAAGATACTCCCTTTGCTTGAACAAACATCCTCATCTATTCATCAGCGTACATTGGCAACTTTTATGAATGAAGGATATTGGTACTCGCACTTAAGAAAGATGAAATCTTTGTATAAACGTAAAATGAATCTATTAACTAGGGAATTATCAAAGCACTTTAAGGAATATGTCAAGATTAAAGGTGGTAGCTCCGGCATTTTCGTTATTATTGAAGTGAAAACAAAAATGAGTGAAAAAATGCTAATTGAAAGAGCACATGATCACGGCATTATAGTATATCCTTGTTCAAAATATTTCTCGGAATATTCACCAGAATATCCGCATATTCAACTTGGATTTGGTAATTTATGCGAAGAAGAGATAATAAAAGGAGTATCACAATTAGCAAAAATTTGGTTCTAATAGGAAAAGAGGTAAAACAATTAATGAATAATTTTATTTAATTATGAATAGAAATCCCTTTAATATTTTGAAGTTTTTTACACAAATTAATATTTTTCTTTTTTTAGTATAAAAAAAGACACCTTTAAGGTGTCTTCTCCAAAATTAATAACCGAATGTTATATCATAAACTTTCCCAATAATTATGAATTTAATCATTGCTTTTAAATATATCCTTTTAACATATTTTTTGAGAAACGATTTGGATATAGAGCATTAAGCATTTCATATGGACTTCCTTTCCAATAACGTTTTAGCGGTGTCCATAATTTTTGTTCTATTAGCCATTTTTGATTAAATACTTGTAATAGCTGTTTTTCATCCAATTTTTCTTTCTCTTCAATAGTCCACCTTAACGCCTCTAATGCTTTACGTTTAGACCAATATCCAACAGGAGTAACTCTAAATTCCCATTCTTTAAAACGGTCTCTATATAAATCATTAATCATTCTAAACGGACTATTCCCCCAAATTAATTGACATGCCGATGCTAATCCATGGGTCTTTAACCATTTTATATTGTATATATCAAGCAATTGTTTAGGAGTTAATCTCTCTTTTTCTTCAATGGTCCATTTCAATGCTTCTAATGCTTTTTCTTTAGTCCAGAAGTTATTAGGAGTCATACCAAATTCCCATTCTTTAAAACGTCTTGGATAAAGATCATTAATCATTGCATACGGGCTACTATTCCAATACATAGCCAGAGGTGCGCTAAGCTTATTTTTTTTCAACCATTTTTTCCCGTATACTCCTAAGAGCTTTTCTTGTGAAAGGCCCTCTTTTTCCTCAATAATCCATTTCAAAATTGTTAATGCTTTTTCTTTAGTCCAATAATTTAAAGGAGTCATACCAAATTCCCATTCTTTGAATTGATTTGGGTACAAATCATTTATTGCTTTAAAAGGGCTATTTTCATACCTATGTTTGAGTAATCCCCGTAGCCTATATTTTACAATTAATTTTGTGTTCCATTTTTTTCTTATGTCTTCCTTATTCCATTTTAAAATACTGTTAAGCAAATATGTTATTATCCTCCGCGCCATTTTATTATCTTTATCTTCTTTCCATGTATTTGGAGGAAATTTATTTCTTTTTCCATCTAATATTTCCTGATAAATATCTTCTATAGCAACTTCTTTCATTAACAATATATAAATCCTCCTACATTTTGTATTAATATTTATACACTATCATTATTTCCAATCAGTATATCCATATTAAATAATATAAGTAAAACCCAAATTAAAAGCAACACAAAATTTGTTTTTTATAAAAATTCTAATAATTAACTAAGTAAATTTTTATTTTAATTTTCTAATTATTGGTTTATACTAATATAGTATTGTTATATTTAAATATAAGGAGTGCATTCGTATGGAGAAGCTTAGTAAAAGCGATATTATTCGTACTGTTCCGCAAAGCGGTTTTTTCGGACACCCTAAGGGGCTGTTTACCCTATTCTTTACAGAGTTTTGGGAGCGATTCTCTTACTATGGGATGAGAGCAATATTACTTTACTACATGTATTATTCAATCTCACAAGGTGGTTTAGGGATGGATCATGCGACCGCAGCGTCAATTATGGCCATCTATGGATCTCTCGTTTACATGTCTGGCATTATTGGTGGCTGGATTGCAGATCGTCTATTAGGTTCAAGTAGAACGATTTTTTGGGGTGGAGTTTTAATTATGATAGGTCACCTAATTTTAGCACTACCAGGAACTATAAGTACTTTATTCATATCTATGGTATTTTTAGTACTAGGTACAGGTTTATTAAAGCCTAATGTATCTAGCATTGTTGGTGATTTATATAGTGAAACAGATACTCGACGTGACTCAGGTTTCAGTATTTTCTATATGGGTATTAATTTAGGAGCTCTTTTATCTCCTTTTATTATAGGGACACTTGGTCAAAAGTATAACTTCCACCTAGGTTTTGGTGTTGCTGCAATTGGTATGCTATTGGGCTTAATTATTTTTGTTCTTACAAAAAAGAAAAACCTTGGTTTAGCAGGAACACAAGTACCAAATCCTTTAACAGACATTGAAAGAAAAAAAGTTATTACACAATTTAGTATTGGTACAATAGCTATAGTACTATTTTGTATTTTAACGATACCAACAGGTATTTTAACTATTAATCGATTCACTTTATTAGTAAGTATTTTAGGTATTCTCATTCCAACTGGTTACTTTATTTTTATGTATCGTAGCCCGAAAACTACAAAAACTGAAAAGTCTCGTTTAATTGCTTACATACCATTATTTATTGCTGCAACAATGTTTTGGGCCATTCAAGAACAAGGAGCTATCATTTTAGCTTCATATGCTGATCAGCGTACTCAATTAAAATTGGCTGGGCTTGAACTGCAATCTTCATGGTTTCAATCATTAAACCCTATTTATATCGTTTTGTTAGCACCAGTATTTGCTTGGTTATGGGTAAAGCTTAATTCACGTCAACCAAGTACGGCTAATAAATTTGCTATTGGTTTATTATTTGCTGGTTTATCTTTCTTAGTTATGATTATCCCTGCATATATCCATGGTACAGAATCCCTTGTAAGTCCTATGTGGTTAGCGATTAGCTTCCTATTAGTAGTAATCGGGGAACTTTGTTTATCACCTGTAGGTCTATCAATTACAACCAAATTAGCACCAGCTGCCTTCTCTGCTCAAACAATGAGTCTATGGTTCTTAACTAGTGCAGCTGCACAAGCTATAAATGCTCAAATAGTTCGATTATATAATCCTGAAACAGAAATTATTTATTTCGGTGCGATTGGTGGCCTTTCAATCATTTTAAGTGTAATTTTATATTTTATGGCTCCAAAGATTCAAGTTTTAATGAAAGGCATAAAATAAAAAAACTGTGCTAAAAACTTGTTATAATTCAGGTTTTTATGCACAGTTTTTTGAATAGTTATTTATTTTTTCTATAAAAATAATTTAATAAGGATTATTTATATGTTTCTAATTTGCTAACTGATTATCGTTATTGCAAATTAAAATAATAAATTATGAAAACAAAAAGAAAATGATGGGTAATATTCATTAATATAACTTAATCTATATATATGTAAAATTGCATTTAAAATTTTCTATATCAATGTTATAATAAAGTAAATCAAGAAGCATCCAACATATTTTGATTAATCACTACATTTTCTTTTATTGTATGTCAACGTATAAAAAGGCACTTTTTAAAGTGTCTTTTTATACGTTATAAAGTCAATACATTAATTTCATACTTCTTCTTTATTTTCCTCAACATTAGTATCCTCTAAAACTCAAAGTATTGCTATTGGGTTTTTGAAATAGTCCCCCATACCCATCAAGCAAGGAATTAAAAATGATTCTATCTTAAGAACCGAAAATAGCTTTTAAAAATATAGTTAACCGTTTTATTTCGTTTTTCCTTGCACCCAAGTAGCAATATCATTTATAACATACTCAGGAATATTAGCTGGACTATAATATTCATCCGGTTTACTTAACTCCCCATTTCTAAAAAAATCAAATTTGATTATAATAACTAATTTTTTCGTTCTTCCATAAAATCTTCAATAATTATCGGTTTTTGGTGGAGAATGTGGCATTTGCCTATATGGCTTACTACAGGTTTTACAGGCATTAATTTAATCAAATATATTTTGTATTTTATGATTGCAATTATATCTACTACAATAATCATGACAACATTTTACAATTTAAATCGCAATCTAATTATACCGATTATCATCCACTTTTTCTTTAATTTTTTTATAGGAATAATAAATGGACAATTAATAGAATTAATTAAGTACAATGCAATTTTTTATTTAATAGTAGCGATTTTAATTATAGTTATAAATCCGAAGAAGATGTTATACGGAAACAAAAAACATGCCAATCAAGATCGTGAATTGAGTTAGAAATAGTTTTACATTTTTTTATCTATATTCTAAACAAGATTTGTAGACATAACATCTTATTTTCAGTAGCAATGGAAAAGGAGGAACCCTAATCTCACAAGGAATCCTCTTTTTGTTCTATAGATCTATGCATTATATATATTTCTATTATAGCGCGGTTTCAAACTTCTCATTTGTTACTGGATTAGTCAAAAAACTGTATAAAATTTTGCATACTCTTAGTGTGTTTTTTCCAAAATGAAGGCGGTCCCCATGCCCGGCAACTTAAGAATTCAGAATTACCCCAACACGAAAAACGGGCTCAATTCCTATGGGCATCTATAAAAAGATGAAATTTTAAATTTGGGACCGTCAAAATGTTAGCTTGATGTCGATGTGGAAACGCCTCAACAAACAAAACATCTAGAATTGACACCTTGAATTATTTTATCAAGATGTTACAATGTTAATTGTACGATGAACACATTTTACTTTCTTACTACCGCACAGAAATTGTCCCCTAGCTCTTGCTAGGGCTTTTTCTATGTACCGTATTAATTGCATCATGAGTATACACACGTTTTAAACTCACCTATTTACATAAAAAGAGTTACAAAAACTGAGTAAGTCAGAATTAACAAAAGTAGTAGCAGAAAAAGCAGAGCATACACAAAAGAATGTAGCTGCAAGAACACAAACTGTATTAGATACGTTAACAAACGTTCTAGCAAATAGAGAGAAAGTATAGATTCTTGGTTTTGGTACAGTTGAGGTATGTAAAAAATCTGCACGTATAGATAGAAGTAATTATATACAATTTTGAATTCTATTATTCTAAAAATTAATAGACAGTATATTATAAATGTACAATAGGAGAATATAACAATGATTCAGAAGATACAACATTATTTATATCATTTAAAAGCACCATGGTTTATACTAGTCATGACTTTTGCATCTTTCTTGTTACCAATGCTAACTAGCTTTCTGCCGGGAAGTATACAAAAAAATCCTATTGAAGATGAAGATTTATCAGTTCAAATAGTCGATGGTATAGTCCTTGCACCCTTATTAGAAACAGCTCTATATCAAATGTTTGTATTTTGGATTTTAAGATTAATTCCCAGTATGGAAAAACACAATAAATCAATTATCTTTATTTCAGCTTGTATATTTGGATTGAGCCACAGTTTTGGCTATACTTATATGTTATATGCTGGAATTATGGGATGGGTATTTGCATACTCTTATTGGAATTATACACAGAAAAAAGAAAATGGACATACTAAAATTTCAGCATTTTGGATTGTATGGAGTATACATATCTTACATAATATTGTTGTCTTTTTAGCTAAAAATTTTTAATCTTGGATTGATGTGACGGTACCATTAGTACTGCCCTAATACGTTACAACTTTTTTATAACAGGTTGTAACGTTCTATGTTTTTGACCATTCTGTACAACGAGAACTTTGGTTTACTGATTTCACTTGTAATCTGGTAGCCTAACCTCTGATACAATTTAATGGCAAGTTGGTTCTCTTTCTTTACCGTTAGAGAGCATTTGGCAAAGCCTTGCAGTGAAGCCTGTTCCTCGGCAAACTCAAGTAGTCTGGTACCTATCCCCAGTCCTCGACTTTCAGGCAATAAGGCGATTGTTCCGATGTGAAACTCGTCATCTTCTCCCTCCTTCAAGGTAATCATGGAATAAAGCATTTTGATATTCAGAATGTTATAAAAAACAAAATCCAACTTTCCGAATGAAAGCAGCTGTTTAAAAGTGGGCCAAGCAAGACGATTTAAAACGGGGATGGGATAGCAAGTAATCATCCCTAGAGTTTTCCCATCCATTTGAGCTTCATAAGCGTATTGATGACTAAAACGGTTATTCCCCTGCCGCCATAACTTACAAAAAGTCCCTTCGACTGCGTTCTTCTCCTCAGATCCTGCAAGTGCAAACGCCATGTATTCCAATGCCATTACATTTAGCTGGGCGCCCACCATGGATTGATGAACAGCCTTTACAATAGAGATTTGATTCATTTCCCAGCCCTCCTTTTCGCTTTCTATATTATTGATGTTAATTATCATGAATTTGTATCAGTTCACTCCCTTCTTAACCCATCCTTAGCTTTGAAACCATAGTAAAATGTATTTAAAACAAGCTCTGCAGCAGATTTTTTAGCCACATTTCCTTCATGTACCTGTTCCCAGGTATGGAAAACTAGGGCATAAAGCGTATTCAAAATCCATTCGCTGCTAACCGTTTGCTGAAAGTAACCACGTTGTTGTAACAACTCTATAACGCGTCGTATAGGTTCCCTCAGCTTCTCTTCAGCTTCACCTAATTCTTTGTTGTTAAATACAGATGCATCATGACCTAGAAAATAGATTTTGTCACCTAAAGGGATTAATGCTTCAATGAGTTCTGGAATATAGTTTTCGCTTCTTTCCTCATCCAGTGGGATCTGGTTTACGGTATCACTTACCAGTTGTATAGCCCGATGGCCCAAGAACAGCATCAATTTCTCTCTGCTTTCGACGTAGCGATGGAGTGTAGCAATGCCAATTCCCGCATATTCCGCAATTTCATTCATCGAAGCAGTAGGATTTTCAACAAGCAATATAGTAGCCGAATCAAGAATTGCGTTAAATCTCGCTTCTTTTAACGTTGATAAGTCTTTCTTCATCGTCAATCTCTCCTTTTTTCTATATAAATTCGTCATTTTTTGATAGATAAATATATCATTTGATATTATGATAAACAATCCCAAACAAAGTGTCCAGCTGCTGAATGTAGCTTTTCCAAAAGAATTATATTACTGAAACTGATAGTACTTGAATGTTTCATTTTTAGCACTTCATTATTTAGATGACGTTGAAGAAATTAATTTTTAATGTAATACATACAAAAGCTAAAGGAAATGGTACGAGTTACTTTCTTAGTAGAGAAAATGATTACATTAGCTGGGTTTTTCAAACTATTTTTTACGATGTTCCCTTGTGATATTTTTATTTTTTCACTAATATGGTTATCCTTCTTGCTAATTTTTTCAGCATTTTTTCATGAAGGATTAACAATTACAGTAATTTTTCTAGTTTTTATAGTGAAGGTACTTTCTGCATAAAGTTATCGGTTTACTTTAAAATTCACTTCCGGGTATTTGGTCATCAGCCTTTTAAGGGTTGATCCGTCATCCTTCTGTTTTACATACTGGTCAAAAAATGCCAGGCTGAATTCGTTTATAATGCGATGAACTTCCTTTGGATTTTCACCTGGGCTCTGTAACAGTGGGGAGAACAAATGTAAATCGGTGAAGCTTGTATGATCTGTATGAGGAATGACCATTGACATACCACCGCCAGCTAACCCACGCTCATATCGTTCCGTCACTTTATCGGGATCTGCTTCATCAGGCTCTACTGCACTCATGAGCAGAAATGGTTTTCCAATCCCACTTTCAGGTAAAATTTCCCCATACAAAGCGCCATCCATATTGATAGCTGCTTTAACTCGAGAATCTTTTGCAAGTATTTGTGCTGCGGTAGCTCCACCGTAAGAGTGCCCAAACATTCCAATTCGTGAGGTATCAAGCCTTCCTGTAAAGAAGCCGGTCTCATCGTTTTGGTTAAGTTTCTCTATCTGATTAAGCACAAAGGTGACATCTTCCTCCCATAAATTTATGTGGCTATCCCCTGCGTCATCAGTTAAATTGAAGGGCTGTACATAAGCAACTCGACCATCTGGAAAGACGGTAGCTGCAGTATCAAAGGTATGATCGATACTTAGAACAATATAGCCTTGACTAGCCAACTCCTCAACTTCAAACGTGTTTTGATTACGAAAACCATTAAAACCATGAGAGAAAAGTAATATGGGATAATGATTTTCTGAGTCAGAGAGTTGTAAATCCATAAACGAATGAGATTTTACCAATTCCAAGTGGCTGAATGCAAATGCAGGAATGGACAATGTTTTTTCCAATCCCTTGGAGAGCTCATTTATGTTACGAATATAAGGTTCTTGGTCCCCCTTGCTTTTTTCAGCTGCAGGATACCAAATTTGCACCATCAGTTCGCGTCGATCAGTTGGATTTTTCGAATATGGTTCATTTCTTTGATGATCAACCCAATGATATAGCTTCGTACCGACCCTATGTGGGCCAGTTGGTTCTTGAAATGAAAATACTGGCATAAGTAAAGGTAGTGCAACTGCTACAGACAAATAGATGCACAACAACAAAGTTTTAACTATGAATATACTCCGGCTTCTAAAGCCCTTTTTCCGCCCAGCTAATAAATAGCATAAAATCAAGATAACTGGGGATACATATGCCGGAATCATCTGCCATCTAAAACCTTCTACCAATAGCTGAACTGTAACCATTACAACAGCAACCAAAGTAGCTAATTTAGACCACTTTTTCGTTTCTTTGCCTACTAACAGTATCCAACTTAATAGACTAAAATTCACAACTATCAAAACGACTTCCCAGAAATTCATTGGCCTATCTCCTTTGAATGCATTTTACTTCTAATTAAAGAGGTAATTATCAATCTGAGCAAAAACATATGAAGCACCTATATAGTTGCACCAATTATGCTTAATAATCGTTTCATATACTCCTTTCTTAAAATTAAAAACTTAAAATGCCCAGCTACCTTTACGGAAAATTGGCTCTACAGTTCCATCTGGTAAAATACCATCGATGTCCATCTCACTGTTGCCAATCATAAAGTCCTCATGTATTACTGAAATATTTGCACCTAACGTTTCGAGTTGATCATTTTCTAAATCCCTTCCATCCTCTAAGCAAGTTGGATAAGCTTTACCAATTGCTAAATGGTTCGATGCATTTTCATCAAACAATGTATTAAAATATAAAATCCCCGATGCTGAAATTGGCGATTCATGTGGTACAAGTGCTATCTCACCTAAATAGCAAGCGCCTTCATCTACATTAATAAGCTCCTGTAATAAATCATGTCCTCTCTGTGCTTCAGTTTTAATAATTTTTCCTTCTTCAAATGTCAGTTTAAAGCCGTCGATAATATTCCCTTGGTAAACTAATGGTTTTGTATTGCTTACATAGCCATTTACACCTTGTTTCATCGGTAACGTATAAACCTCTTCCGTCGGCATATTAGCCATAAAGATAGTATCATCTGGCGTTTTACCACCTCCAGTAATCCATTTATGCTCTGGTGCTAATGCAATTGTTAAATCAGTACCTGGTGCTGTATAGTGAAGCTTCGCATATTTTTTATTGTTCAGTAGGACCGCACGAGATTCTAAATTTGCTACATGTTCACGCCATTTTTCAACAGCATTGCCTTCACCGATACGAACAACTTTAAAAATAGCCTCCCATAATGCTGGTACTTGCTCCTCAGCTGCTAAATTCGGGAACACCTTGGATGCCCACTTTGATGAAGGAACTGCTACCATCGACCAAGCTATTAAATCCTTCATTACGGCGTTGCGATTGTTTTCTAGAGCAGCTCCTGATACCTTTTGATAGGTAGCTAGACGATCAGCTGAAATACCTGCAAATTTATCAGGGTCTGTAGCTTCTATTATTAATAGTGCGCCTTTACGTTCGATTAGCTCATCATTCATTTTGACTATCCATTCTGGGAAACGATTAAATTCTTCATCTGAGGCATGATCAAAGTAAGCACGATCTATTTTCTCATCCGAAAAATTAACATGAACACGACCTGCCCCAGCCTTATAGGCCTCTTTTACAACCAAACGGACGAAATCCAATGCATCCACTGATGTATTGACTAATAAATATTGCCCTGGTTGAATATTGACACCAATTTTCACCGTAAGTTCTGCATATGCTTGTAATTTTTCTTCAAAAGTCATATTATTTACCTCGCTTTTATCCAATAATTTTGAATTCCCCTTACTAGCTTGCCTTCATACCATACTTTGTGAATAGGTTTTTCAGGATTTTCTCTTGTCTATTTTTACGTTTTTCATCAAGACACGATAACAACTAATGGATTTTTTCAATTCATTAGTTATCTCTTAAAATTAATTTAGTTACTAGACGAGAAAATATTTCAATGAGTTTCGATGTTTTTACCAAATAATCCAATTCAAGGGTTTCAAGCACTACTTAAATTTATAGCGTTCTTTATTGTATAAGCTCACTCATTTCTGCCCAATCTTTTCAATGCTGCTGCACCTAAAGGCTTTTCAGCAATTTGACGTTTTACAATCTCAATCACACCTTTCTTTGTATAAAGTCATTTTTGATAGATAAATCTATCATTTAATACAAATATAAATCATTTAAAATGAATTTTCAAGCAATTAAATTTATTTTTTCAATTTTTTGGTAGCATTCTATATAAAAACTGGATTCTAACAAAGGCAGCGATAACGGTAAGATCTTTATGCATAAATGGATAACAAATTACTGCTAAATATTAACGAGCCGATGTACTCTTAACTGGGTAAAAATCCGCTTTTTTGTTTCAAAATTTGCTTAGCATATATTTTCGTTAAAATGTGGCGGTACCTCACCATCATCGCATGCCCATCAACTTAAGCATTTTATAACACCCCAAAACGAAAAAACGGTCTTCTTTCTATTGGTTAATGAGGAAAAGTGGAAAAAAGTTATTTAAAAAACGCAAGCCTCTTTTGATTAGAAGTTTGCGTTTTCTAACATATACTTTATTTTTTCTCTTCACGAGCTAAACCGATTACAATAGCTTTTCCATCAACATCTTTTAATAACACTTTAAAATGATTCACATTATCAAAAGTAGTAACATCAAACGTTTTCACTTTAATTGTTTTCCCATTATTCCCAGCACTTGAGTACCTCTTCAACGTTGACTTATATGTTTTCCCTCTTTCATCCATAAGAATTACACTATCAATTGTTTTTTTCTAACGTTTTATTTCTTCATCATCTCCAGAAGAATCACGTTCAAATGTGATATTCGTACCTGTTGGTAGTACTTCAACAGACACTATTTTTACAGACTCAGGTTGTTGTTTAGGAACAAAATATTTGAAAAAGAATGGGATGGACATCGCAATCCGCACGGCAACTACTAACGGGACATCAGGCGTAGTCTCACGAGAAAACGTGCGAAGCTGATGTGTAGAAACGTTTGTTCCTTGGAAAAACACGTCTTTTCCTGTTTTGTCATATAACTGCTGAAAGGTTGTGTCCTTACTCCCTGTCCATTTTTCAATTATCGCACCTATCCACTCAGTGAAAAAATCCCCTTTATAAATGCCAAAATCATCAAAAAATAGACGAATGTTATCTTGAATAAACAAAAAATCATGATCTTTTAATGCTTTAAAATTCATATCTTTGTGGATTTTTACGACATCTGCGAATGGAATGGAAAGACTAAAAGTAATGCAGTAATCGCTCTTGCAGAAGTCCCCCAAATCGTTGTATTTCTGGCAAAATCTCTTCATCGTTTAGTGCGCGGATGGCACCGATAAAAGCGACCCCTTTTACCCCGCCTCCTTCAAATACTAAATTACGAAATGGATATGTAATTATATACCAGTAGAGAGATTTTAGATCTGTTATAGTATCAGAAGTATATTTAAATATATTCCAAATGATATTAAGAACGTTTCATGCTACGCGATACGTATGGCGAATTTATCTTTATTTAATGGATGAATTGTTTGACAGAGAGGGAATTTGCTTAGAATGTTAATGTAGGATAGGAAATAGGAAACGGAGCGCATCTTTGGGTGCTCTTACCCTAAGTATACCTGAGTCTATTTGTTTCCTAGCCCGAAAGAGATAAATAGTTTTATTCCCATTCATGAAATAGTACAATGTATGCACAATTACATATCTAATTAATTACTTTTAGTGTTATATTTTAATAGCGATGAATGCTATTATTTCATAAGTTGTCAACAAGCGTTATGTATGAGAAAAAGGAAGGGGCCAAATTGGCACCTTCCTTTTTCTACTAATTAACTAAATTACTCTCTGGTAAAAATTTAAAAAGTGATGCAAATAAGTTGCATCACTTTTTTAGATAAATAGGGGAAGTAACTCTTACGATTCAATGAGTCTTTTTTCCTGCCTTTGAAAAGTTCGTTTAGGCTTCAATGCCCTTATTCAATGATATTTCAGCAGTTTCTTTATTTTTCATATTTAATATTTTGTTCCTTAGCCATGAATATACTTAGAAAACCTCTAAAAACTATTTGATAATCTTTTAGAATCTAACTTTCTTATAATACTCTTTGCTATTTCTTCAATATTTTCATTTAGAAAGAAATGATTACCTTCAAAAGAATGAAGAGTACACGTTTTACTTGTATATTGCTCCCATTTTATTACTTGATCATATGTAGTAAATTCATCATTTTCCCCATTAAATATAAGAAAATCAATATCACATGGTTGTATATTATTGTCATGAATATATGTCTCGACAATTTTAAAATCTGCTCTTAGAATTGGGAGAAAAATCTCCATTAATTCTTCTGATTGAAGTACCCCGGATGGTGTACCTCCCATTGCAATAACTTCTCTTTTAAATTGCTCATTAGAAAGATTATGACGGATATTTTTTATTTTACTATTTGGATGATTTCTACCGGACAAAACAAGAAATTCAGGCGATACGTTTTTAGAATCTTTTATTTTTCTGGCTACTTCATAGGCAATCAAACTTCCCATGCTATGCCCGAATAGAATGTAGGGCGAATCATCTATCTGCATAACTATTTTATTGTAGACATCATTTACTGCCTCTTTCATACTTTGGTACAAGTTTTCTTCAATTCTATATCCCCTACCAGCTAACTCTATCGGGACTACCTCAATATATGGATTAAAGTAATTTTTCCATTTTGCGTAACTAAACGCAGATCCCCCAGCATGTGGAAAGCAAAAAAGTTTAGTCTTCTGCATTGATTTTCTCCTTACTTTCAAATTTGTATATATTTTGGCAAATTGAATAAATGTCTTTAATTATTATCTCTTGCGGAAATTCATCCCTTGTTGCACAAGCAGATATCTTATAATTTGGCTCAATGTTATATTGTCTAAAGTAAAAGTTTTGAGGTATATACTTATATGAAATTAAAGTTGGTGACTCTTTTTTTATAGAGAATGAATTTAACGGGATATAAAGCCCTTTTCCAATCGTTTTTATATAACTTTCTTTTAATGTCCATAAATCATAAAAATAATTAATTTGTTCATCAGAATTTATATTAGATATATCATAAAATTCTTCCTCTGAAAAAAATTCATTTGCTAATTTAAGAGCCTCTATCTCTGAAACCTTTTCTATATCAATACCCACATTAAAATTAGCAGTAGTACAAACCACCCATTCTCCTGAATGTGACAGATTAAAATGAAAGTCAGAAAAATTTTCAACAAAAGGTTTTCCATACTCATTATATATAAATCTAATTTCTTCATTATTAATTTTATACTTTTGGCAGATTAGAGATCGGATTAGTAAATCCCCTATCAGGGTCCTATTAATGTCGCATGAGTTTAATAAACGCTTCATTCGTTCTTTCTTCTCATTTGAAACCAAGTTACTAAGTTGCTTAAACAAATGACTTTCAATATTCTTTGGTATTTTCACAGCTTGAATGTGTATGATAAATCACTTCCTTTTTTAAAGGATGGCTTCATATATGTGCGTTACATAAATTCAAATTAACTTTATTAAATCGCAAATACAATAGAAAAGGTGCATATTTACATATCAATGAAAATATACACCTTTCCTCAGTAATATCATCAAAGCATTAGCTTCTATTACAAAAAATGGAGAGCATTTACATCATTCTATGAGCAACTCATATAGGTTTCTATGTCTCTATCAAGTAATTTTTCCATTATCCTCTTAAAAAGTAATACTCTTGATATATTCATTATTGCCTACACTTTATTTGCAGTTATTGGGCTGCCCTTTTCGTTCATAGCGTTGCATCTTTTGCACTCTCTACTTTTCAGTTAATGAAAGGGATGTTTCTTTTATCCCTTCAAATTCATTTAATAGGTACTTAGCTATCTTTTCAACTGCCGGGGAGCTCACTATTTCTTCATGTGATCCAGGGACAGAATACTTATTTACTCTTCCTTTTAATAAAGGTCCCCAATCTGTAAACAACTCTTTTCCCTCCTCAGCACTAAAGTAGATAACTTCCTCAAAGTATGGTATCAAGTCATGCTCTGCCATTATGTTCAGGCATTTCCTATGAGCATTGATAACTTGCTTCAAATTCATAAGATCTGCATCAGGTGGGAGTACGCCTTCAATAATTAATCGCTCCACAAGCATATCTTGTTGATGGACGAGGCCTCCTTCCTGCTCAGTAAGATCTCTACGAATGAAATGCTTAGATATATATGAGAGCATATCCTCACTCGTTTTATAGTCCTGCTTTGAAGGTACTTTAGTATCCATGAGTACCAACAACTCAATTTCCTCACCTTGATTCTTTAGCACAGTTGCGATTTCATAAGCAATTGCACCGCCTAAAGACCATCCCCCAAGACGATATGGGCCTTCTGGCTGAACACTTTTTATTTCTTCAATGTAAAGTTGAATTAGTTCCGGCAAGGCCAACTCATCAATTTCTCCCTTTTCTATAAGAGGATTCTGTAAACCATAAAATGAACAATGGTTCTTAAGTAATCTTGCTAGTTGAATGTAACAGAATACATTCCCCATAAACGGATGAACGCAGAAGAAAGGTCTTTTTTCTGATTTTTGTAGTGGAACTAGCGCTGCTACTGATTTCGTCATATCATGCTTATCACGAATAAGGCATGCGATTCCTTCCACTGTTGGATTCTTAATCAATGTAGACACTTTAATTTCTTTTCCAAACTTCTCCCTAATTTTTGAAACTAATTTAATTACAAGGAGAGAGTGTCCTCCTCTATTAAAGAAATCATCATTTACATACACATCTTCTATCTGTAAGACATCCTGCCAGATTTTAATCAACTGATATTCAATTTCATCCCTTGGAATGATTGGTGTAGAGAAGTTATTTTCTCTTTGAATAGTTAAATTGTTCAATGCCTTTCGATCAACTTTTCCATTCGTTGTAAGAGGAATCTCGTCTACCTTAATAAAGTGTGCGGGAACCATATAATTCGGTACTTGTGTCTTGAGATATTCACGCCAATCATGCATACTACCATCTCCAACTACATAAGCAACCAATCTCTGCTCTCCTAATTTATCCTCTGTTACCAAAACTACTGCTTCTTTTACCAATGGATGCCTCTCTAAATTCGCTTCAATCTCTTCAAGTTCAATACGAAAGCCCCTAATTTTCACTTGATTATCAATTCTTCTCAAGTAATCTAAATTACCATTAGGTAAATAACGAACCAAATCTCCCGTACGATATAAACGCTCTTCTTCATTAAATGGATGCCGGATGAATCGCTCGGCTGTTAATTCTGGACGATTCAAGTATCCTCTCGCTATACCTGCACCACCAATATATAGCTCCCCTGTTACACCAACTGGAACAGGTAACATATTTTTATCCAATACATAAGCTTTAACGTTAGGCAACGGACGGCCAATCGTTACCCTCTTACTATCTTTTTTGATATGATAGCATGTTGCATCAACCGTACATTCTGTAGGACCATATACATTGTAAAACTCAATTTTATCGGTCTTTACTAGCTGTTCCCATAATGACGGCATAATTGCTTCTCCACCGACCAATATCTTGCTTGGTACATGAACGTCAGCGCTCGTTTCTAACAAACCTCCATCTATAAGTAATTGAAGTAATGAAGGTGTCATATCAAACATTTCCAACTCATTCTCCCTAATATAGGACACAAATTGTTCCGGATTAGTGCGCACTTCGCTTGGAATAATATATAAACTTGAACCATAAAGTAGCATTTGTAATTGCTGAATAGATACATCAAAGGCAATTGACGCATTTAAACCGACTCTCATATTATTAGGTATCTCATGTGGGAAAACTTCTTTTTGTAAACCATATGATAAGTTTATTACAGAATGGTGCTGTACTAATGCCCCCTTTGGATTCCCTGTCGAACCGGAAGTGTAGATAACATACGCTAAGTTTTCCCCTGTAACCTCACATATTGGTGAAAGTTTACTTTCTTGAGAAATCATTGCTTGATCCCTATCTAGGCAAACTGTCTTGATGTCTTTAGGTATCCATCCTAGTAATACCTCATTTGTAACTAACACTTTAATTCCCGTGTCTTCTAAAATATATTGCAGGCGGCTTTCCGGATTCAATGGATCTAATGGAACATAGGCTGCTCCAGCCTTCCAAATTCCCATGAGACCAACAACCATCTCAACTGAACGCTCAAAGCAAAGGCCAACTAATGACTCTGTTCCAATTCCATATTTCTGTAGATAATGGGCCAATTGATTAGCTCTTTCATTCAGCTCCCGATACGTTAGTTGCTGTTTTTCATCCACTACTGCCACCGCATCTGGTGTACGATTCACTTGCTCTTCGAATAGTTGATGAATTACATTCTCACGTGGATAGGGTATTGTATTATCATTCCATTCGTCCAAAACTTGCCTTTGTTCAGCTTCCGTAATATATACAAGTTCCGACAGAGTTTGATCAATGTTTTTGAGCATTTGCATTAATACTTGGCGTAAATGACCCAACATTCTTTTAATAGTTAATTTATTAAACTTACTACGGTCATACATTAACTTTAACGATAACTGGAGTCCTGGAACTACAGCCAACCCTAATGGGTAGTGGGTTTGTTCTACTCCTTCCAATTCACCAATTTCCAGATTTCCTGAAGACTCCTCTTTCACCGGATAATTTTCAAACACATATAAACTATTGAACAGCGGTGTTCCTCTAGGAACTTCACTCCACCCCTGAATCTCTGTCAAAGAAGCATACTCATATTGTCTTCTTTCTATCTCTTCCTCTTGTATCTTCTGCAACCAATCTATTACTTTTATATCATCCATCAATTGAATTCGCGTCGGTGACGTTGTAATGAAAGGACCTACGATGTTTTCAACATCAATAATCTCCGTAGAACGCCCTGAGCTTGTTACACCAAAAACAATGTCATTTTCTCCACTATATCGGCTCATGAGATATGCCCATGCACCTTGAATTACTGTACTCAAAGTAAGTTTATTGCGTTTCGCCCATCCTTGTAACGCTTGAGTCTGCTCTTCTGATAAATACGTAACCTTCTCTGTGTAACCTTTTTCTTCCTCTTTACTTTCTAAGCCCAGCAAAGTTGGCGCAGTAAAACCTTTTAGCTTCTCTCTCCAGAATTGTTCCGCCCGCTCCTTATCTTGCTCTCTTAACCATTGGATATATTTCTTATATGGTGAGGACTTAGGTAACTTCACAGCTTCTCCATTCATTCTCTTCTGATAGACTGTAAGTAATTCATTAAATACTAATGGTAAACTCCATCCATCCAGTAAAATATGGTGATGGGTCCAAACAATCCGATATTCTTCCTCACCTTCTTGAATGACTGTTACCCGCATCAATGGTGCTTCATCAAATTGGAAGGCTAGTTTTCGATCTAATGCCAAAAAGACTTTTCTTTTTTCCTCTATCTCTTCACTTGTCATTGTACGCCAGTCTTCTTTGTTCACTTTAAATGGGATATTTTCATATACCACTTGTACAGGTTCTTCAATTTCGTCCCATACAAATGCTGTACGAAAAATTTCATGCCGCTGAATTACAGATTTCCACGCCTGCTCAAATGTAGGAATATTCATTTTTCCTCGAATCATAAAACTCAATTGCACTATATACGGTGCAACATGTTCATCCCCTTGGTCATGCAATGTGTGGAAAATCATACCTTCTTGCAAAGGTGATAGTGGATATAAATCGGTAATCTGATTCTTCTTTCCGCGATGCATTTTGTTTAGTACATTTGTCAAACCTTCTTGGCTAAGATTAGCCATTGCAAAATCCGAAATGGTCAGTGCAGATTCTCTGTCTGAAAATTGAATCAATGTACTCAGTTGATATAGCATATTCTGTGCAATACTTTGAATCGTTGATTTGGCAAATTGTCCAACATTGTATACCCAAGTGAACTGAAGTTTTCCATCCGTTACAACCCCAATTACATCAATTACATGCGATCGCTTGGAACCGGCAGCATGATCTAAACGCTTAAATTCGTTCTCCGGAATAAACATTGCATCGCTAGAAAACATTTGGTCAAATTGTCCAAGATAGTTAAAACTAATAGACGGTGTATATTGGGAGCTTAATTGCTCACACATTGTTGCGTTCATGTAACGCAACACCCCATAATCAACACCCTTATTAGGAATTTTGCGAACTTGTTCTTTAACTGCTTTTAATGCTGCAATTGGCGTATTAGCACTAGTAATATTTAAATGAACTGGGTAAATACTTGTAAACCATCCCACAGTTCTCGATAAATCAACATCTTCAATAATCTCTTCTCGACCATGTCCCTCTAAATCTACGCTCAATATCGACTGCCCC
This sequence comes from Bacillus sp. EB106-02-03-XG38, assembly GCF_058792175.1. NCBI lineage: Bacteria > Bacillati > Bacillota > Bacilli > Caryophanales > Bacillaceae > Bacillus > Bacillus sp. EB106-02-03-XG38. The sequence goes on along the minus strand of NZ_JBYTED010000005.1, from coordinate 103,127 downwards.
GTACATGCTGCCGTAGCTTGTACTAATGCTGCTAATAATACTTCATTGATTTGGACACGGTGAGTGCTTAAAGTTTCTTGCAATAACATACGGGTCTCATTCTCATTTAACACCACAGTAATTTCCTCAGTTACTGCGCTTACTGGATTACTTATAGTACCATCTACCGGCAATTTAACTACGTCTTGTTCAGCCTGCTCATCCCAGTAATGTAGCACTTCTTTTGATAGTCCAGTTTCAGCGTAATGATGTAATTTCTCCGACCATTCTTTAAAAGATGTACTCTTCATAGGTAATTGAATTTTCTGCCCTTGGACTACTTGCTTATATGCTGTTTGCAAATCTTCCAATAAAATTCGCCAAGAAACACCATCCACGGCTAAATGATGAATTGTCCAAAATAATCGGCCAGCGTGCTCACCTTCATCAAAATACACCATTCTCATTAACGGACCATCATGTAAATTCAAACTTTCTTGTGCAACATTAATCTCTTTTTGAATAACCTGATGCCAATCAGCTTCCGGCACTTCGTCTAATGAAATGACAGTAAGCATCAATTGTTCTTCTATTCCTTCATTCCACTGTTTCCAAACCCCATTAGGTAAACGTTCATATCTTAAACGCAGAGCATCATGATGAAGTAGAAGGTTACCTGCCGCCTTTTCCAGTGATCCTATGTCCAATTTCTCTTTCGTTCTAAAGAACATGGATTGATTCCAATGATGTGGGTTAGGATGATTTTGTGCAAAAAACCTTTGTTGAATAGGTGTAAGTATCGTCTCTCCAGTTATAATTCCCTGTTCAGCTTGTACACCTTGTTCTTCTTTGACTACTTGCGCCAACTCAGCAATCGTTTGGTGTTCAAATATTTGTTTTGGTGTCAATTGTAAACCAGCTTGCTTCGCGCGCGAGACAAGCTGAATGCTAAGAATTGAATCTCCACCAATTTCAAAGAAGTTATCATTCATACCAATACGTTTTGAACCTAGTACACGTTCCCAAATGATAGAAAGCTTATGTTCACGTTCATTTCTTGGGGCCACGTATCCTTCTTGTGTTCCTTGATAATCTGGTATAGGTAGCGATTTCCGATCAATCTTTCCATTTATGGTTAGCGGTAATTCTTTCATTTCGACAAAGTAGGAAGGTATCATATGGATTGGCAGTTTTGTTTTAAGATACTCTCGCCATTCTTCTAAACTGCCTTCGCCCACTACATAAGCTACCAGCCTCTTATCTCCCGACTGATTTCCCCTAACCATTACAACTGCCTCTTTTACTAAGTAATGCTCCTGTAAGGTCGACTCAATCTCTCCAAGTTCAATTCGAAATCCTCTAATCTTCACTTGATTATCCATTCTTCCTAAGTATTCTATATTACCATCAGGAAGATATCTCACAAGATCACCCGTTCTATATAACCTCTCGTCTTCTTTGAAAGGATGTGAAATAAATCGTTCGGATGTTAACTCTGGACGATTCAAGTACCCCCTTGCTAGACCTGCTCCTCCGATATACAGTTCCCCCATCACACCAACTGGAACTGGCAACCTATTTCTATCTAATACATAAGTTTGAACGTTCGGCAACGGACGCCCAATTGTTACTCTCTTACTATCTTTTTTAATATGGTAGCAGGTTGCATCAACCGTACATTCTGTAGGACCATATACATTATAAAACTCCATTTTATCAGTCTCTACTAGCTGTTCCCATAATGAAGGTATAATCGCTTCGCCACCAACCAGTACCTTACTCGGAACATGAACACCATCGCACGTTTCTAACAATCCGACATCTAAAAGTAATTGAAGTAATGAAGGTGTTATATCAAAGATTTCTAACTTGTTCTCCCTAATATAAGCTACAAACTGCTCCGGATCACTTCGTACTTCATTTGGAATAATATACAAACTTGAACCATATAATAGCATTTGTAATTGCTGAATAGATGCATCAAAGGCAATTGACGCATTTAAACCGACGTGCATGTTAGATCGTATCTCATGTTCGAAAACCTCTTTTTGTAAACCATGCGACAAGTTTATTACAGAATGATGCTGTATCAAGACACCCTTTGGATTCCCCGTCGATCCCGAAGTATAGATAACATACGCTAGGTTTTCTCCTGTTACTTCACATTTTGGTGAAAGAATGCTTTCTTTTGAAATCATTGCTTGATCCCTATCTAGACAAACTGCCTTGACTTCTTTAGGTATCCAACCTTCTAATGACTCATTCGTAACTAATACTTGAATTCCAGTGTCCTCCAAAATATATCGTATGCGACTTTCTGGATATGATGGATCCAATGGAACATATGCTGCTCCAGCCTTCCAGATTCCCATAATACCAACAATCATCTCAACTGAACGCTCAAAGCAAAGTCCAACTAATGATTCAGTCCCAATCCCACATTGCTGAAGATAGTGGGCCAATTGATTAGCTTTTTCATTCAGCTCTCGATATGTTAACTGCTGTTTTTCATCTATCACTGCTACCGCATCAGGTGTACGATTTACTTGCTCTTCAAACAGCTGATGAATCGTACTTTCCTGCGGATATGCTACAACATCATTATTCCACTCTTCCAACTGTTTTTGCTGTAATCCTGTTAATATAGGCAACTTAGCTAATGATTTATCAGGATTCTCCACGATTACATTCAACCAGTTCCCAAAATGTTCAGCCATGGATTCAATAGTTAAGCTATCAAATAAATCAGTTCTATAAACAAAAGTAAGTAATAAACCCTCTTCGACTTCTGCAGCAGTTAAACTTAAATCAAACTTAGCGATTGGAGCATTACTTTCCATTACTTCTATATTTCTTCCATGTAGTTCTGGTAGCTTCTGTCCCGCATTTTGCAAAGTAAACATGGTTTGGAAAATCGGAGAATAGCTTGTATTTCGTTCAGGTTGGATAACCTCTACAATTTTCTCAAACGGAACATCTTGATACTCATACGCCTTCAATGCTTTTATCCGCACTTGAGACAACAACTCTTGAAATGCCGGTGCATTACTTAAATCAGCTCGATAAACCAATGTATTGACAAAGAAACCAATCAGTCCTTCAATTTCTTGATAATTTCGATTTGCAATTGGGCTGCCAACAATAATATCCGTTTGTCCTGTATAACGAGCAAGGAAACTTTGATACGATGCCAATAAGGTCATGAAAAGTGTGGCCCCTTCTTGACGACTTAGTTCGTTTAATTTGTCCAGTAATGAGCGCGATAACAAAACATTATGAGTTAATCCATGATGGTTTTGCACTGGCGGACGCGGACGATCCATGGGCAACATTAAGACTGGTAACTCACCAGATAATTCTTCCTTCCAATATGCAAGTTGTTGATATAGTACTTCATCTTTCAACCATTCTCTTTGCCACTGAGCAAAATCGGCATATTGAACTGGTAGTGGTTCCAGCTCTGCTTGTTTTTCACCAATCGCATTCTCATAAAATGCCATCCATTCTTGAAGCAAGATTTCCATCGACCATCCATCCGAGATAATATGATGCATATTACACAAAAGAACGCATTCTTCTTCTGAAATTCTTATGAGTTTCCCACGGAACAATGGCCCTTGTTCTAAATCAAATGGAGATTCGACTTCAGTTTGAATCCATTGCTCCAACTTTCTTTCTCGCTCCTCTAATGAAAGCTTAGTTAAGTCCATTTGCAGAAGCGGACGGAAAACGTACGGTTGAATCTGCTGCACAGGATGGCCATCTTCTTCATAAAATACAGTCCGCAAAGATTCATGACGCTCTATCAACCGATTCCATCCCAACTCCAATGCCTCTGGTGACCAATTCCCTGTAAGGCGGCATACCATTGGCATATTATAAAGTGCACTATTAGGTGCAAATTGATCAATAAACCATAAACGCTGTTGGGCATAAGATAGTGGCATATTATTTCCGCGTTCCACCGGCACCAATGATGGAATTTCTCGTTTTTCGCTCCCCTTACGTAACTGATCTATTCGTTTCGATAATGCCTCGACCGTTGAATATTCGAACAGTTCACGTACTGGCAATTTGATTTGAAAGACTTCCTGTAAGCGTGAGACCACTTGTGTAGCAAGTAGAGAGTGACCACCGAGCTCAAAGAAAGAATCCTGAACATCAATGTCTCTTATTCCTAGCACTTGACTCCACACTGAAGCAATAAGTTCTTCCAGCGGAGTTCTTGGGTATACAGTATTTTCAGCGGATTGTTCACTAAGTATAGGCAATGCCTTCAAATCAAGTTTTCCATTCGGTGTAAGTGGTAAAAATTCCATCTCAATAAAGTTTGTTGGAACCATGTAATTTGGTAAATGTGTTTGTAGATATTCTCGCCATTCATGGACACTTCCTTCACCAACTACATAAGCTACTAATCTCTTATCACCTTGATGATCCTCTCGTACCAATACAACTGCTTCTTTCACAGAAGAATGTGCCTGCAAAACAGCTTCTATTTCTCCCAACTCAATCCGGAAACCACGAATTTTCACTTGGTCATCTATACGTCCATGGAACTGGAGATTACCATCAGAAAGATAACTTGCTTTGTCTCCTGTATAATAGAGACGTTCTCCTGACTTGAAAGGATGTGGAATAAATTTTTCCTTTGTAAGATCCGGACGATTAGCATATCCACGTGCAAGACTCTTCCCTCCAATATAGAGATCTCCAATTACACCAATTGGTACTAACTGAAGATGAGAATCTAACACATAAACTTCTGTATTCGCAATCGGTCGACCAATCGATGGCGTACCTGTTGTCACTCCTACGGGTACATAACAATCTGTGGTAACAACGGTATTTTCCGATGGACCATACTGATTAATTACCGCAAAAGGAATATTGTTAGATGGATACTGCGTTAATTGATCCCCACCAGTAATGATAAAACGAAGATCCGTTTTATCTGGCCAAGATAATTTCAAGAGCCTTTCCAGTATAGGTGTAGGTGCAAAGCTAGCTGTTATTCGTGAATCAATGAGCCAATCTCTTAGTGCTTCTGGATTAATTCTCAGTTCCTCTGTTGACAAGTAGAGCGCTGCGCCAGCAGTTAGATACGGCCAAATCTCCTGGACAGCCGAATCAAAAGCAACCCCTGCAATCTGAGTCGCACGATCCTCTGCTGAAATATGATAAACTTCCTGATGCCAAGAAACCATATTCATTAATGACCGATATTCAACCATGACACCCTTCGGTTTTCCTGTAGAACCAGAGGTATAGACAATATAGGCTAAGTTCTCTGGATTTATTTGACGTGTAGGTGCGATTACGCTTTCCACCGTTAACTCTTCTAACCTCACCATTTCGACGTGTGCGAAATGCCCTTCTTGTCCTTCTGCCGTCACTACAAATTGAATTCCCGCATCTTCAATCATGTATTCTAACCTTGATTTTGGATATAACGGATCTAAAACGACATAAGCTCCTCCAGCTTTTAAAATGCCTAATAAACTTGCTATCAGCTCAGCTGACCTCGGAAGATAAACTCCTACCACTGACTCTGGAGCTACTCCCTTTCGCTGTAAAACATTTGCCAACTGATTTGCTTTTTTATCCAGTTCACCATAAGTCCACTGTTTTGTATGATCAACTACCGCAATCGCATCAGGACGCCTTGCTACTTGCTCCTCAAATCTGTCGCAAACAAGACTCTGATGAGACATTTCCATTACAGTGTCATTCCATGTTTCTAATAACAAAGTACGCTCGGGTTCTGATAGCATGCTCAGGTCATGCAACGGATTTTGTGGGCGATGAGAAACTTCATGTAGCCATTTCTCAAAGTGTCCTGCCATCCGTTCAATAGTAGTAGCATTGAATAAATCCTTATTGTACTCAAAAGTAAAAAGTAATCCCTCTTCCGTCTCAGCTGCCATTACACTTAAATCAAACTTTGCAATTGGACTATGGCTTTCTATCATTTCAATACTTCTACTAGATAACACCGGAAACTCTTGTTTCATATTTTGCAAGATGAACATAGTCTGGAAGATTGGCGAATGACTTGTACTTCGCTCCGGTTGCACAACTTCTACAATTTTTTCAAATGGAATATCTTGATATTCATACGCCTTCAATGCCTTTTGACGAACCTGATACAGTACATCTTGAAATGTCGGTCTACCACTCAAATTAGCTCGATAAACCAGCGTGTTAACGAAGAAACCAATTAGTCCTTCAATTTCTCTATAATTCCGATTCGCAATTGGGCTTCCGACCAGAATATCTTCTTGTCCCGTATAACGAGATAGAAAACTTTGATATGCAGCTAAAAGCGTCATGAAGAGTGTAGCCCCTTCTTTTCGACTAAGTTCATTCAATTTATCATGTAGCGTGCTTGGCAGAACCAGAGTGTATGTCGACCCGTGATGTGTTTGTATTGCGGGACGCGGGCGATCCATAGGAAGTTGGAGTACAGGAAGCTCCCCAGACAATTCTTCCCTCCAATATTGGAGTTGTTGATCAAGCACCTCCTCCTTTAGCCATCCTTTTTGCCACTGAGCAAAGTCGGCATATTGAACCGGTAATGGTTCAAGTTCCGCTACCTTTCCATCCGTTGCTTTCTCATAAAATGCCATCCATTCTTCAAGTAGGATTCCCATTGACCATCCATCTGAAATGATATGATGTAGAGTACAAAGGAGTATCCATTCTTCTTCTCCCACGTGCAAAATACTTGTCCTGATTAATGGACCCTCTGTTAAATCAAATGGCACTTCTGTTTCTTGTTGAATTAAACGTTTAACTTCTTCTTCTTGATCTTCAGAAGAAAGCATAGTTAAATCCGTTTTCGGAATTGATTGAAAAGCATACGGTTCAATTTGCTGTACGGGTTGACCGTTCACTTCGTGAAAGACCGTCCGCAGTGATTCATGACGTTCTATTAGTTGATTCCATCCCGTTTCCAATGCTTCAAGTAGCCAATTCCCTGTAAGGCGGCATACCATTGGCATATTGTAAAGGGCACTATTAGGTGTAAATTGATCAATAAACCATAAGCGTTGTTGGGCATAAGATAGTGGAATAGCTTCTCCCCGTTTCATTGGTATTAGTGGCGGAATCTCTCGTTTTTTATCTCCTTTACGTAACTGATCTAATCGCTTTGCCAGTGACTCCACCGTTGTATATTCAAATAGTTCACGTACTGGTAATTCGATTTGAAAAATTCCCTGTAAACGTGACACTACTTGAGTAGCGAGTAGTGAATGACCACCAATTTCAAAAAAGGAATCCTGAACACTAATATTTTTTATTCCTAACACTTGGCTCCAAACGGAAACGATAAGCTCCTCCACTGGTGTTCGTGATGAAGTAATATCTTCACTTACGAACTGTTCTTCTAATTCCAGTAAGGCTTTCCGATTCACCTTACCATTTGGAGTGAGTGGCATACCTTCAATTTGGAAAAAGTATGCTGGAACCATATAATGTGGCAGTTGCTTCTTGAGATATTCACGCCACTCTCCAGTACCCCCTTCGCCCACTACATAAGCTACTAACTGCTTATCTCCTGGTCGATCTTCCTTCACCAACACGACTGCTTCTTTTACAGATGAGTGATCATGTAAAGCTGCTTCAATTTCTCCCAATTCAATTCGGAATCCTCTAATTTTGACTTGGTCATCTATTCTTCCAATATATTCCAAGTTACGATCATTCATATATCTCACCAAGTCACCCGTTCGATATAATCGTTCCCCGTCCTTAAAGGGATGCGGAATAAAACGTTCAGTAGTTAAATCTGGTCGATTTAAGTAGCCACGTGCCAATCCTACTCCTCCAAGGTAAAGTTCCCCTGCCACACCAATCGGGACCACTTGTTGATATTGATCTAACACATACAACTCTGTATTATCAATCGGACGACCAATCGGAATAAGTATTGGTTCTTTTTCTAAATCACAATCATAATAAGTCACATCCACAGTCGCTTCAGTAGGACCATACAAGTTAATTAACTTTGTTTGCTGAACATCATAAAATACCCCCTTAAACCGGCGAACCTGTTCCGTATTTAATGCTTCTCCACTAGTAAAAACCTGATTTAAGGACGAAACATTCCTTTTTGAGTTATATTGTTCCATGTAATCCAAGAAAGTAGATAACATCGACGGAACAAAATGCATGGTGGTCACACGATATCGTTCAATATACTCCTCAATCACCGCAGGATCTTTCTCTCCTCCTGGTGGAAGTAAACAAACACGTGCTCCTACAAATGACCACCAAAATAATTCCCAGACAGAAACATCAAACGAAAACGGTGTCTTTTGTAAGATTGTATCGTCCTCGGACAATGGGTATTTTTTCTGCATCCACTGTAGGCGATTGATAACGGAATGATGTTCAATCATTACCCCCTTTGGATTTCCCGTCGAACCCGAAGTGTATATAATATAGGCTAAGTTATTTGCTGTTACTCCACTCACCGGAGCTAAATTACTCTCTTTAGAAATCATTACTTGATCCCGGTCTAAACAAATTGCTTGAATATCTTTAGGTAACCAGTCCTGTAGTGCCTCTTTTGTTAACAGCACTTGAATTTGTGAATTCTCCAAAATATATCTCAGGCGATTTTCGGGATAACTTGGATCCAGTGGGACATAAGCCCCACCTGCCTTCAAAATCCCAAAGAGACCGATAATCATATCAGGAGAACGTTCAATACATATACCGACCAATGATTCAGGTCCGATACCTCGTTTTTGTAGAAAATGTGCCAATTGATTCGATTTTTCATTAAGTTCTTGATATGTTAGCTTTCCACCCTCATAAACTACCGCCACTGCATCAGGTGTCCGTGCAACTTGCTGCTCAAATAGCTCATGAATCATACAATCATGACCATAAACTACGTCCGTATCATTCCATTCTTCTAGGAGTTGTTTTTGCTCGGTATCCGATAACATTGACAGCTTTGTATATGATTCATCTGGATAATACGTGATTTCATTTAGCCAGTTCTCAAAATGTCCTGCCATACGTGCAATGGTACTACTATCAAATAAATCCGTGTTGTATTCAAATGAGACAAATAGACCTTCTTCCACTTCATAGGCAGTTAAGCTCAAATCAAATTTAGCAATAGACATATTACTTTCTACCATTTCAATACTTCTATCAGGCAAATTTAGTCGTTCTTGTTTTATATTCTGTAGCGTAAACATGGTCTGAAATATAGGGGAATGACTCATGCTTCGTTCAGGTTGCACAGCTTCTACCACTTTTTCAAATGGTATATCTTGATATTCGTAAGCTGTTAACGCCTTTTTCTTTGTTTGGTTCAAAACCTCCCGAAAAGTAGGGGTGCCACTCAAATCTGATCGATAAACCAACGTATTAACAAAGAAACCAATTAATCCTTCTACTCCCTTATGGTTCCGATTTGCAATCGGACTACCAACTAGAATATCTTTTTGTCCCGTATAACGAGCAAGAAAGCTCTGGTATGCTGCCATTAAAGTCATAAATAAAGTAGATCCTTCTTGTCGACTTATATCCTTCAATTGACTGAGCAATTTATAAGGAAAAATTACATGATACGCAGCCCCAGAGTAAGTCTGCTTAACCGGTCGAGGTCGATCCACTGGCAGTTGTAAGATAGGAAGCTCACCAGACAATTCTTCCTGCCAATACGTAAGCTGACGATTTAGCACATCACCTTGCAACCACTCCTTTTGCCACTTCGCAAAGTCTGCATATTGAATAGATAGTGAACTTAATTTAGCAGGATTTCCGCCCGTTTCTTCTTCATAGAAAGCAAGTAATTCATTCATGAATATACCAATGGACCAAGCATCAGAAATAATATGATGCATCGTACACAGTAATAACCATTCATCCTTCTCTAATTGAACAAGCTGATTACGAATTAAAGGACCATTCATTAAATCAAATGGTTCTTGCGCTTCTCTCGCAATTAAACTATCTACCTCTTTTTCTTTTACTTCTAGAGGAAGTTGAGAGTAATCTCTTACAGGTAATGCTCTAGGAAGGAATTCGACAATTTGTTGCACAGGCTGTTCTCCTATTTCTTTAAAAACAGTTCGTAGTGATTCATGACGTTCAATGAGTCGATTGAATCCCTTCTCTAATGCTTCAGGTATCCAATTTCCTTTTAGATGCCATACTGTTGGAATATTATATAAAGAACTGTTTGGGTTAAATCTGTCCATAAACCACAAACGTTGTTGTGCATAAGACAACGGGAGTGCTTCTTTATTCTCCTTTTTTTGCATTTGCTTCTGAAGCCATGCTCTCTTCTCAGGAGAAAGTGAACTCAGCTTTGCAAGTAAATCACTTCTCATTTTTTTACCCCTTCCTCAATCAAATTACTCTCGAATATCCCTTGTGCTTCTTCCTCTGATAGCTCTTCTAATTGCTTAAGCAGTTCTAGTAATTCTTCATCATTACTGACTTCTGCTTCTTTTTGAATATAGTCTTGAAGACTTACATTCTCCTTACTATCATTCTGCATTTCTTGATTTTTGTTATAGAGCAATTGATCAATCTGTTCCGCCAATTGCTGCACCGTATGAAACATAAATAAATCATGCAATGGTATCTCGATTCCAAAAGCCTCTTTAAGATTGGAAACAGCTTGCGTAGCGAGTAGTGAATGGCCACCAATTTCAAAAAACGAATCTTGAATTCCGATGTTTTCCATACCTAAAACTTCATGCCATATCGAAACGATTGTTTTTTCCGTAGACGTACGAGGAGCAATATAACCACTTGCTATCTCCTGTCTCTCTGGTGCTGGTAAGGCCTTCCTATCAATTTTCCCATTAGGAGTGAGTGGAAATGCATTTAATCCAACAAAATAGGCTGGAATCATATAATTTGGTAGTTGATCCTTGAGATAATCACGCCACTGTTGAGCATCCCCGTCTCCTACAACATAAGCGATCAAACGCGGATCACCAGGATAATCTTCCCGCACCATCACAATAGCTTCGTTAACTAATGTATGCCTTTGTAATGCCGCTTCAATTTCTCCTAGTTCAATCCGGAACCCACGAATTTTTACTTGATGATCGATTCGTCCAACATACTCCAAATTTCCATCTGGTAAATACCTTACTAGATCTCCAGTCCGGTATACTCGCTCTCCTTCTTTAAACGGATGCGATATAAAACGATTTTGCGTTAAGTCAGGGCGGTTTAAATATCCACGTGCTAACCCTGATCCACCAATGTATAGCTCACCAACTACACCAATTGGAACCATTTTTTGTTCGGCACTCAGTACATATACTTCTGTATTGAATATTGGTTTACCAATTGGTGGTACCCTATGCATGACACCCTTTTCTAATTCCATATACGTGGAATACGTAGTATCTTCGGACGGTCCATATAGGTTGTACACCTTTTCAATCGTACTTCTCTCGTATAAATCTTGAACAAGCGAATATGGCAATGGTTCTCCAGCCAAATTCATCACCTTTACCGAAGAAGGTATTGTTTTTGTTCGAACCAGTTCCTTCGCTGCCGATGGCACAGTATTAACCAAAGTTACACCTTTGGAAGACAACTTCTCTAGATGTAAAGCATTTTCAGTGACAATCACCTTACCACCCATCGTTAAGGGAACAAATACTTCAAAAACGGATAAATCAAAAGATAGCGAAGTTGAAGCTAACACTCCCGCTAATTCCTTTCGGGAATACGTGTGATGCGCCCAATGAATCATTGTTACTGTATTCCTGTGCTCAATCATTACTCCCTTTGGATTTCCAGTGGAACCTGAAGTATAGATAATATAGGCTAAGTTATCGGCCGTCACTTCACTCATACATACCGTAGTTACTTCTTGTTCTATTTCTGCTCGATTACCATCAATACAAATCACGTCAACGAATTTAGGTATAACCATTTTTTGTTGTAACTTTTCCTGTGTCACCAGTACCTTTATTTGAGCATCTTCTAAAATGTACTGCAGTCGACTTTCCGGATACGCTGGATCAATTGGGACATATGCTCCTCCCGCCTTCATAATTCCTAAGAGACCGACAATCATCTCGGATGAACGTGTAACGCAAATCCCAACCAATGATTCGCATGTTACACCATTTTTTTGTAAATAATGTGCCAACTGATTCGAGCGTTCGTCCAACTCTCGATATGTTAGTTCTTCATCTTCGCACACTACTGCAATTGCTTCTGGTGTTTTTTCCACTTGTTCTTCAAACATTGTATGAATCGTGCTTTCTTCCATATCTATAACACCCGATTTATTCCATTCCTCTAGTAGTTGCTTATATTCTACTTTCGATAACATATTCAGTTCCGATAGTACACATTTTGGATGAGAGACAATTTGATTTAACCAATTTTTAAAATGACTTGCCATCCGTTCAATGGTTGTATCATTAAACAAATCAGTATTATATTCAAAGGTTAGTGATAATCCTTCTTCCGTCTCAGAAGCAAATAAACTCAAATCAAATTTGGCAACAGAAGCATGGCTTTCCATGAGTTCCATTTGTCTTTCAGATAGCTGAACAAACTCTTGTTTCGTATTCTGTAAAGTAAACATAGTTTGGAATATTGGTGAATGACTTGTATTCCGTTCAGGTTTTACGGATTCTACCACTTTCTCAAATGGGATGTCCTGATACTCGTATGCTTTTAGCGCTTTTTTTCTTACCTGCGACAAAAGTTCTTTGAACGTCGGATTTTCACTGAAATCAGCCCGATAAACCAACGTGTTTGCAAAGAATCCTATTAATCCCTCAATCTCTTTCACATTTCGATTAGCGATCGGGCTTCCAACTATAATGTCGTCCTGTCCTGTATAACGAGAAAGGAAGCTTTGATACGCTGCCATCAATGTCATAAATAAAGTGCATCCTTCTTGCAGACTTAAATCTTTGAGCTTTTCCTGTAGGGAATTCGCCACTATTAAGGACTGACTTGCACCACGATGGGTTTGAACTGCAGGTCGAGGACGATCCATCGGTAATTGTAAAACCGGTAGTTCCCCAGATAATTCTTCCTTCCAATATTGAAGGTGCTGATTCAAATTCTCTTCTTTTTGCCATTCCTTCTGCCACATGACAAAATCTGCATATTGGATAGATAACTCCTTCAATTCCGCGGGTTTGCCGCTTAATGCTCCTTCATAAAAAGCCATCCACTCTTCAAGTAAGATTCCCATTGACCATCCATCTGAAATAATATGATGCATCGTACAAATGAGAATCCATTCTTCCCTGTCCACTTTCAATATTCGTGTTCGAATCAGAGGACCTTGTCCAAAATGAAATGGTTCCTCAGCTTCGTCTTGAATGAGGCGTTTCATTTCTCTTTCTCTATCTTCCAAAGAGAGATCTGTTAGATTCGTTTGAGGAATATGTCTGAATACATGAGATTGAACTTGTTGAAAAGGTTCACCCTCTTGTTCTAGAATTGTCGTCCTTAATGATTCATGACGCTCCAACAATTGATTCCATCCGACCTCCAATGCTTCAATTGACCATTCACCTGTTAAGCGACACGCTGCATGGATATTGTACATAGCACTATTTGGCATTAATTGATTAATAAACCATAGACGTTTCTGCGCATAGGAAAGTGGGATAACTTCTTCTCGTTTCATAGGTACAAGGGGAGCAACCTCTCGTTTTTTATCTTCTTTTCGTAATTGATTCACTCGTTTCGCCAATGCTTCCACTGTATCGTGCTTGAAAAGTTCACGTAATGGAATTTTAATTTGGAACAGTTCTTGCAATCGAGAGACGATTTGAGTAGCAAGTAGTGAGTGCCCACCACGTTCAAAGAAGGAATCCTGAATGCCAATATTTTCTGTTCCTAACACTTGACTCCAAACCGAGGCAATAAGCTCTTCCGATGGTGTCCGAGGTAGCACATTTAAATCTTCAATAGCTTGCTCATCAGGTGCTGGCAAGGCCTTTCGGTCGATTTTCCCATTCGGAGTAAGCGGAAAGTGTTCTAACTCTATAAAGTGCGCTGGAATCATATGATTCGGTAATTGTTTTTGTAAATACTCTCTCCACTCTTGGGTATTTCCATCGCTTATTACATATGCAACCAATCGTTGATCACCTGGACGATCTTCTCTAACTAATACGACAGCCTCTTTAATAAACGAACATTTTTCTAAAGTTGCTTCAATTTCTCCTAATTCAATCCTAAAACCACGCATTTTGACTTGATGATCCATTCTACCTATAAATTCTATATTTCCATCAGTTAGATATCTTACTGAATCTCCTGTTCGATATAGTCGTTCCCCCAATCGAAATGGGTGCGAAATGAATTTTTCAGCAGTAAGATTCTGACGATTTAAGTATCCACGCGCTAAACCAGCACCGCCAATATATAACTCACCCTCAGTTCCTATTGATTGCAAGCGTTGATTTTGGTCTAATACATATAATTGCGTGTTCTGTATTGGCTGCCCAATAGAAACAAATTCTTGATTAGGCTGAATATCAAATGCATTCACATAAATAGTGGCTTCAGTTGGTCCATAAAAGTTGGTTAATTTCACTTGTCCACTATAATTCCATTTCTGTTGAAATCGTCTAACTAACCCTGAACTTAGTTCTTCTCCACCAGAAAATACATGGCGTACAGAGGAACAATTCATGTTCAATTCAATATGATTGAATTGATCTAAGAAAACAGATAACATCGAAGGTACAAATTGAACTATAGTGACCTGATGTTGTTTAATAACTTCAGCTATAATAGAAGGATCTTTTTCTCCACCTGGAGGTAAGAAAGATACACTTGCACCAACGTGAATGCCCCAAAACAATTCCCAAACAGAGACATCAAATGAGAATGGCGTTTTCTGCAAGACCACATCCTTTTCAGAAAGTGGATATTTATGTTGCATCCATTCTAGATAATTAATTACTGAATGATGCTCAATCATTACTCCTTTTGGATTCCCTGTAGATCCTGAAGTATACATAACATACGCTAAATTTTCTCCTGTTACACCACTTATACATGGGGTTGATTCTTCTTTTTCAATTGCAGTGTAATCTTTATTCATACAAATCGTTTCTATATTTTCAGATACAAACAAGTTTTTAGAATTTTCTTCCGTCACTAGTACTTCGATTCCAGCATCCTCTAATATATATCGAAGCCGACTCTCTGGATAAGTAGGGTCAAGTGGAACATACGCTGCTCCTGATTTTAGAATACCTAATAACGCTATCATCATTTGTAATGAACGTTCCATATATACACCAACTAGAGACTCTGGGCCTACACCATGCTTTTGTAAATAATGAGCTAGCTGATTTGCACGCTTATCCAACTCTTTATAGGTAATTTGTTCATTTTCGTAACTAGCCGCGATTGCTTCCGGCGTTTTTTTAACTTGCTCCTCAAACATTGTATGAACCATGCCTTCAGCCGAATAATTAACTTGAGTATGATTCCATTCCTCTAGTAACTGTATCTGTTCTTCTTCTGTTAAATGAGTAATTTCAAATAGTTTTGAATCTAGGCTCTTCGTCATCTGAATTAATATTTGCAATAAGTGATTCTGGATCCGATTTATTGTTTCTTCATTAAAAAAGCTTCGATCATACATCAACTTTAAAGTAATTTTCTTACCGGGCATTACAATGAGTGTTAAAGGATAATTTGTTTGTTCCGTACTTTTAACATCTAGTAATCTTAAATCATCATTTCTCTCACCTTGAATTGGATAATTTTCAAACACATACAAGGTATGAAATAAGGAGCTATTTCGCGGAACCTCACTCCAGCCTTGAATATCTATCAACGAATTATACTCATACTGTCTTCGTTCCATTTCTTTCATTTGTATTTTACGAAGCCAATCTACTACTGATGTATTATCCGTTAATCGAATTCTGGTAGGCAATGTGTTAATAAATAGCCCCACCATATTCCCTGCTCCCATTAAATCAGTAGGACGTCCAGCGCTAGTTACGCCAAATACGACGTCACTGTCACCGCTATATCTACTCATCAAATAAGCCCATGCACCTTGTACTAACGTATTCAATGTTAATCGACTATTTCGTACCCACTCTTGTAAATTCTCAGTGAGTTCCTCAGATACCTGATAAACACACTCTCCATAGCCCTTCTCCTGCCCTTGATCCTTTCTTTCCATCGCTAATGGCGTAGGTGCATAGAACCCTTTTAATTCTTCTTTCCAAAATTCCTCTGCTTGACTTTGATCTTGTTTATTTATCCACTGGATATATTTTTTATAAGGAAGAGATTTAGGAAGATCCAACAATTCTCCCTTTATCATCTTGAGATAAACTTCCATCACTTCACTAAAGACCAATGAAACACTCCAACCATCTAGCAAAATATGATGATGTGTCCAAATAATTCTCGTTTCCCCTTCTGCTTCTTTAATCGCAGTAACTCTCATCAATGGTGCTTCATCCAATAAAAATCCTTTCCTACGATCTGCAGTCAAAAACTGGTGTAATTTCTTCTCCTTCTCCTTCTCCTCATGCGAATGGGTACTCCAATCCTCTTGATGAATAGTAAAAGGAAGACGTTCGTAAACTGCTTGTAGAGGTTTTTCTACTTCCTCCCAAACAAATACTGAGCGCAGAACCTCATGTCGTTGAATAACATATTTCCAAGCTTTTTCAAAAGTAGCAACATCCAATTGCCCCCCGAGCAAGAAACCTACTTGTACAATATAGGAAAAAGAATATTCATCATCTTGATCGTATAAAGTATGAAACAGTATTCCTTTTTGCAAAGGTGATAAACCATATATATCAATAACGTCTCCCATTTTTACACCCTCTTCTTTGTTAATTTAAGTAATACTTTGCTCAAGCTTTCTTCCGTAAGATCCTCTGCATCAGCAAAATCTGATACCGTAAAAGCAGACTCTGTTGTTGGTTTATTTATAAGTTGACGAAGATGCCTCAACATACCATCTGCTATTACTTGAATTTTTAATTTAGAAAACTGTTCTCTACTATACATCCAAATAAAATGTAACTTTTCATCTTTCACCATTCCGATAACATCAATTAGATGAGATGGCTTGGAATCTGGAGCATGATTTAAAAATGTAAACCCTGTCTCTTGCATAAACAAAGATTCTATTGAAAACACCTGATCAAATTGGCCCAAATAATTAAAGCTTATTGAAGGATTTTGCTGATAAACCGGAATTAACCCTTTATTCAAGTAACGTAAAATACCATAGTCAACTCCGCGATTCGGAATTCGACGCAATTGTTCTTTGACAGCCTTCAACCCTTCTATAGGTTTTTGAGTTCCTTGAAAATTGAGATGAACGGGATAAATACTCGTAAACCAGCCCACTGTCCGTGATAAATCAATACCTTCAATCATCTCTTCTCTTCCGTGTCCTTCTAGATGAATAGAAACCGTTTGCTGATTTGTAAAATCGACGATAGCTTGTCCTAATGCCGTTAATAGTACCTCATCAATCCTTGTCTTATGAGTCACTGGAACTTCGTGTAACAATGCATGTGTTTCTTCTATTCCTAAAGTCCTCGTCACTTGATCAATCGATTCTTCTGTTGTTTCTTGTATTGGATAGTCCATTGGAATTGTCATCGTTTCTTTTTCTACTTGTTCATTCCAATAATCCTGTACTTCTTTTGAAATACCCGAATCACTGTATGTCTGGAGTCGTTCAGACCATTCTTTAAAAGATGTACTTTTCGCAGGTAAGCGAATTCCTTGACCTTGTTTCATCTGGTTATATACCACCTGTAAATCTTCCAATAGAATTCTCCACGATACTCCATCTACTACTAAATGATGAATCACCCAGAATATTCGATCATTTCCAGTCAAGTTATCCTCAAAGTAAACTACTCTCATTAACGGACCAGTAACTAAATTGAAACTATCTTGATTAATGTTCATCTCTTCTTGTATTATCTTATTCCACTCTTTTTCATTAACTTTGTTCCGTTTTACAACATGGAGTACTGACAGCTCATTAGTCCCTTCATTTCTCTGCCTCCATGTTCCGTTTGGTAACTGCTCGTACCGAAAACGTAAAGCATCATGATGTTTGATTAAATTTAATATTGCTCCCTCTAGTAACTTCACATCCAATCTCTCTTTTACTCTTAAAAGCATTGATTGATTCCAATGCTCTGGATGTGGATGTTCTTGCTCGAAGAACCAGTACTGAATTGGAGTAAGAGGCACATCTCCTGTCACAATCCCCTGCTCCGCTTGTACTCCCTGCGTTTCTATAGCCACTTGTGCCAGCTCGGCAATAGTTGGGCATTCAAACATTTGCTTTGGAGTAAGTTTTAACCCTACTTGACTTGCTTGAGATATGATTTGAATACTGAGAATCGAGTCGCCACCAATTTCAAAGAAATTATCATAGATTCCCACCTTTTTAATACCTAATACTTGCTTCCAAATTGTAGCCAGTATCTGTTCATTACTATTCCGAGGGCCAACACATTCACTATTAATCTGCTTTTCCTCTGGCATAGGTAAGGCCTCACGATCAACTTTGCCGTTAGCTGTAAGTGGAATGGCTTCCATCTTCAAGTATCCTGAAGGTACCATATAGCTCGGTAGTTTCGCTTTAAGATACTCTCTCCACGCACCTACATTTCCATCTCCTACAACATAAGCTACTAATCGTTTATCACCCGGTTGATCTTCTCTTACAATTACAACTGCCTCTTTTATAGATGCATATGCATTTAAAGTAGACTCAATCTCCCCAATCTCAATTCGGAAACCACGTATTTTAACCTGATGATCAATTCTTCCACGATAATCCAGATTACCATCTGGCAAATACCTCGCTAAGTCTCCTGTCCGGTATAATCTTGCTTTCGGATCACTACTAAATGGATGAGATATAAAGCGCTCTGCTGTTAATTCAGGTCTATTTAAATACCCACGCGCAAGCCCTGCCCCGCCAATATAAAGCTCACCATCTACACCTATAGGAACAGGTTGTTGATAAGCATCTAATATATACACTTCTAAATCTGGAATCCGTTTTCCGATATTACTTCTCGAAGCATGATGCACATCATCTAGAGTAATTGGATAATACGTAACATGAACTGTAGTTTCTGTAATTCCATACATGTTAATTAGCTGTGGTTCTTTATCCCCATATCTTTGAAACCACGGTAACAAGCTAATGGGTTCTAACGCTTCTCCGCCAAATATCACATAACGCAGCTGCAAGTTTTTATTCTTATCTTCATGTTCACACACTCGTATTAATTGTCGAAATGCGGAAGGTGTCTGATTTAGAACTGTGACTTCTTCCTCCACCAATAATTGATAAAAATCTTTTGGCGATCGACTAATCCAGTACGGAACAACAACTAATTTTCCACCATATAATAATGCTCCCCAAATTTCCCATACTGAGAAATCAAATGCATAAGAATGAAAAAGCGTCCAAGTATCTTTTTCATTAAACTGATACCAACAATCCGTCGATTTAAATAACCGAATGACATTGTGATGCTCTATCATAACGCCCTTTGGATTCCCTGTTGATCCCGAAGTATAGATTACGTAAGCTAGATTTTGGGAATTCACATCAGAAACCGGCAAGGTCTTACTTTCTTTCCCAATCTCTTCTTGATCACGAACCAGGCAAATCGATTCAACATTTTCTGGTAACCATTTCAATTCTTTTAAACTTTCTTGCGTTACGAATAACTGAATGCTAGCATCCTCTAAAATATATTGAAGTCGCTGCTCTGGATATGTTGGATCAAGTGGAACATAAGCCCCACCAGCCTTCAAAATCCCTAAAATACCTACAATCATTTCGAGAGAACGTTCAACACACAGTCCAACTAAAGTATCAGGTCCTATTCCCTTTTTCTGCAGATAATGAGCTAACTGATTTGCACGTTCATTAAGCTCCTTATAAGTAACTTTTTCTTTTTCATACGTAACTGCAATAGCGTTTGGATAAATCATTGCTTGTCGTTCGAACAATTCATGAAGAGTTTCCCGAGGTGGGAAATCCAACTTAGGATTGTTGAACTCAACTAAACTTTTTCTTTTATCTTCATCAGAAATAATTTCGATTTCAGCTACCTTCTGCTTTGGGTTTTCAAAAGTGTTTTCCATTATCGATAACATAACGTTAAAAAAGCGTTTTATCTCTTCCTTAGAAAATAGCTCCTCACGATAATCAATATGTACATGTAAAGAGTCTATATCAATTAGATTTTCAATATGCACTGCAAAATCTTGTACCTCTTCACGGTTTGCGATCCATAGTGAGTCTCCACTTTCATCACGATCCCTATAATCAATCGTAGTTCCGAAAAGTCTCACATTGCTGTTATTCTCTTTATTAATCTGCTTTAATAATAAATCAAATGGATATTTCTGATGTCTTAATGATTTACTTTGTTTTCTGGACACCCTACCAATAAATGAAAGCACTTCTTCTTCTGGATCAATATCCATTCTTAAAGGAACTGTACTCACCATCATTCCAATCAATTTTCGTTCCATTTTAGTCATGCGGTTGCCGTAAGCCATTCCTAATGCAATATCAAGCGATGAGGTCCACCGATACATGGACAACGAGAAAGCAGCGACAAAAAGAGCATATAAACTAAATTTGTAGTTTTCGGAAAAAAATTCTATTTTTCTCTTCAAATGCTCCGATAATATAAACGTTTCGCGTGATGCTTTGGTACTAACTTGATACGTATTATAGGGTTTCAATCCCGTTACAGATGGAAGTGTTTTAAATTCCTCTAACCAGAATTTTCGATCTTTTTGAAAGCGATTACTATTCAAGTATGTTTGTTCATTGGCCAGAAATTGAACATATGAATTTTTAATTTCGCCTTCCTCAGTCTCGTTATGCATTTCATAATAATATTTTGCAATCTGCTCAGTAAATATTTGAATTGATAAACCATCCATGATAATATGATGAACATTTCCAAAGACTGCACATTCATCATCGTTTAATTTTATTAAAGCGAAATAGTATAAATTTGAATCAAATAATGTAAACGTTTCTTTTGTTTTCTGCTCTATCCATTCGTCAAGCAAATCTGAATTCTCAACATTACTGAAATCGAAAAACTCAAGTTCTTGTTCTTCATGTTTAATAAAATATTGTTTAGGTTCCTGATGCCCATTTTCTTTTAATCTAATGCACAAACCGTCATTTTCACTGATAACACGATTCACAACTTGGTTTAATTTTGAATAATTCATTTTTCGATGAAGTTTAAATAAAAATCTTAAATTACATATCCCTTTATCAGAATGAACAACTTCTGTATACCAAATTCTTCGCTGCGGGTGACTTAATGGATAACTTTCCTCATTGGTCATAAAAAATCTTCCCTTCAAAAATTATTTGCTCTTATAGGTTCGTGTTTATGTTTCACCCATAAATATTTCTGCAGTGAAACTCCAATTACTCCAATGACAACAAGCCCAATCCCGCCATAAACATAGAGTTGAGTTACTCCAAACAAATGCACTAATGGGCCACTCATAGCAGGAGAAATAATTAGAACTGCATTTGTTAAACTGCTTTGAATACCAAATACTCTTCCTACTTGATCCTGATCAGATTCTATTTGTAAAATGACTTGATTAGATACAAGCATCAGCCCACTTCCAATACCAGCGATAAAACTAATCAGATAGGCCAAAATGAAAACCGTACCGGGCGTTATCAAACCAATCCCCCCAAAACCAATTCCCATTAAAACCATGCCTCCACATACTACCCAACCATATTGAAATTGTTTTAATTTCTGAGTTAGTAATGCACCAAGTATTCCGCCAAGACCAATAATAGAAATGATATATCCCATTTTACTTTTATCATGTGGGAATAAGCTCTTAAATAAAGTCGGGAATTGTGAGTCTACTAATTGTAATACTGCCATGGCTATTGTAACGAAAATCATAGTTGATAATATTATCCGATTAGATAACACATAGCCCCACCCTTGTACCCAAGCGACCCAAGTGCTTTGCTTTTGCTTTTCAACAAGTTCTTTCGATATAGTTTCTTTGAACTTTATTGTTGGTATCAGAACTAACGTAGCTAATAAACAACTTATAGCTCTTATAATTAGGCAGAACTCTGGCTGAAACCAGCTCAGCAACATGCCCCCTATAAGTGGGCCTACTATCTTGGTACCCTGCTCTACTATTCCGTTGATACTTACTGCTTTAGTAAGCAAATCTGGGGATACAATCTGTCTTGTTAGTGTTTGTTGTGCAGGATAATAGAAAACAATAAAAATGGAACGAATCATTAATGCCACTAAGAGCCAGTGGATATTTTGTACAAATAAAAGAGCAATTGTTATTAAACCAACCATCAAATTACAGAACATCATAATTGGAATTTTTCTAAAACGATCTGCAATAACACCTGCCCATGAGCCAAAAATAATTCCAGGAAGTGCATATGCAACAGGGATCAATCCAATCATAGTAGGATCTACTTCCCATTCAAACCCAACTATAGTCATAATCGCTAACATATCAATAAAAACACCAAGCATAAGCAAAGAATAGGCAGAGAAAACTTGTAAATAAATCCTATTTCCTAATAGGCCTTTTGAATCGGTAGTTTTCATAAAATGTGCTCCTTAAATTTACTAAAACGGATGTTTTGGTGTACACAATACCTCTTTTTTGCACATAATTTATAACTCTACATATATCCATCCGAAATTTAATAGTATTCAAACTTCAATAACTATAAAATTCAATATCTTTGGTATAATTTATGCATTCAAATATATTTATTTTTAGTTTTTATACGTTCACTTCTGACCCTAAATAATCTTTTTTACCTATAAACGTGGACAAATTAAATGATTTCTAGTTATATCGTCATTACAACCACAGTAAAAAACGATAATATTTCATTAATTTATCTGAACTACTTTCTTTGATTTTCATATTCTACAAGCTAAAACTCTACTCAATGAAAATAATCCATTAATAGCTATCTAACCCTAACATTTATAATAGTTAAACCATCCAAATTACACCCTCTTTTCAGAATTGTCTTTTTTTTCTATTTAAAATACTATCACACAAATTTTCTAGCTACTATCTTCATAAAGTTGAAATAATCAAATTGGAAAATTCAGATAAAAATAAGGTGAATTTGCAATCATCTTAGTTAATATTATTTTCACAAATGCTATTGAGTCATAACACACGATATACTCCTCTTTTTCCACATGTATGTTAATCATAGAAATTACTTCTTTTCCTTAAAACACCCTCGTTACTATTTTATTTTTCATAAATAGGTCATACCTTTTTCCCCTTTCATTCCTCTTTATATTTCTATCATACGCAATGAGAATTTCTTTTTTCTTACCCATTACTTACAAATTACTTACTTTCAAAATCGCTTTTATAATAGGATTGAAGGAGCATCTGTGCAGGAAAGTTCAGTAAATATATTAATCAAAAAGAAACACAGAGGGTATTTACTTCCAAAAATATCTTAGCGTACGCTAAGATATTTTTCACATAGAAAAAGCTGATTTACTGTAAACTAAGGGGGAATCAGTTTTTACTCTTAATTTGTTTGTAGTGATCGCAAGAGGTTTATAGAAAAGGGTGGTTGAAAGGTTGAAATCGTTGTAAAGCATCTTTATACATTCTCCACTGACTAACGTGACCTAATTGATACTACGAGATACAAAAACATCCTGCATGTTTGAACCATGCAGGATGTTTTTGTATCTCTGTTTTTATTGTATACTGGCAAAGTAGTTTAGAGTTTCTTGTCCTAGGTTCAAAAAGTAGATACTTCTATTCCTATCATTGTTTTAGGAATAGAAGTATCTACTTTTTTATAAAGGAGTTGTTTCAGATATATATAACTACGTGTATCATTAGCATGATTTTCAATATCTGTATTACTAATCTAATATGTATAAGAAAAGAGGATATATGTTCGAATATTGAACATAATACCCTCTTCTTAGTTTAGTCCATTTAAATGGAATTCTGAGACTCTATTTTTATTTTAGAAAGGACAGCATAATTTTCTCTGTTTCTTCTTTACTTAAATCACCTGCAAGAATTATAACTTGATAAGCGCTATTCTTTCCTTTTGCAGGAACAATCATTTGCATTACTTTATAGGTTTCCTCTGTATCAAGACTTTCAACTAAGGTTATTTTTGTACCTTCTAATTCATAATTTGTTACCTTTTCATTATAATCTGCTTTTTTATTCGAGAATTCTATTCCCTCAGCAGTAACTGCAGATTGGTGCACAATATATACATTATCTTTACTTTGATTTTGATATTCATAAATAAAATCGGGATTCATTTTTCCAGTAGTCTTCGGTGTTGTAACACCTTCTCCAGTTAATTTAAACCCTTTTACCACATAACTTGGGGTCTTAATTGGAAAATCAACATATTTCTGTGCTTCCTTTTTAGTTAATCTAAATTCCGAAGTGATTTTCTGTCTAAATGGTCCAATTTCTTCACTGTTTTTCTGATATTTTTTTTGTTCTTCTGAATCTAACTTTTCAGGACTTCCTACTAACTTTACTTTTTTACCCAAAGTATATGCTTCTGTTTCTAAAGCAATAAATCGTTCAAATTCTTCTTTTGTAAACAGATTTCGTGCCAAACCAACTTCTTTAAGTAAAGTATTATACTCTCCCTCTGAAACAAAAAATTCTGCATCTGCCTGTTCTTTTGTACCAATCATTTTTTCTACAATTTGCTGTATAGGAATATCGGTTTGTGTTTTTAATTCTTTCATATTATTTTTCACTTCTATTTGTTGTTTCTCAGGGTTAGTCGGCTTATCAGCACGGGCGTTTAATAAGGATACAGATGAAACGGCAATAATTGCCACAGCCCCTATCGCAGACCAACGATATGATTTTTTTTGGAATTTTTTAATCATTAGAATTCTCCTTTTTAACGCTCTCTTATTTTTACTAAAATTCGCTATACTTGGGACTTGATAATAACTTGAGTAGTGTTCCAATAGACTAATAATAGTATGTCCATACGCAATTTGTTCCTCTGCATCTATACATGTAAGAGCTAATGCATCGCATGCTAGTTCTTGATCTTCCCGCATACATGAGTAGGCATACCATAGAATGGGATTAAACCAATTTAAAATGAGTAACCCATGCATAAGCCAATTCACACCAACATCTCTTCGCTTGATATGAGCTAATTCATGATAAAAAATATATCGTAATTGTTGTTCATCTAAAATCTTCATATGTACACTGGATAACAACAACTTGGGGCGAATAAATCCGAACACCGTCGGACTGGAAACCTTTCCAGATACAAATAGAGGGATATTCCGTTGAATAGACATAGATTGCTTACACTTTTCAAAAATCTGGACAATCTTCTCATCTGTAATAACAGGTTGTTTTTTTATGTAAAGTAATAAACGCCTGTTCATTACAAAAGTAGCAACACTTAGAAGGGTAACGCCAGTAAGCCAAATGTATATACAGATTGTATAGAATGGAATCGGCTCATCATCCTGCTTTTCATTCATGCCTGTTTGTGTCTTATTTGCCTGAACAGTTTTTGTTGAACTTGAGGTATAAATACCTTCTTTTGTGAGAACCTTTGTATCGTCTATATCTTTTAATTCTTGCTTACGCTCTTTTGTAAGAAAATTAGCTACAGGATTTCGGCTAGAAATGAATGCATTATCACTCTTGTAAGTAAGAACAGAATAGATACTATAGGAACTATCTGGCGACCAAGGTAATACAAGTCTTATAATTAATATGATCCATAGCATATATTGCCAGCGTGGAGTTAACTTATTTCTAAACAAGACCTTGATACACAAGATTAGTCCCACTAATATACTAGCCATAATCGAGGTCTCAATCACCCAATCAAAAAAAGCAGGTAGATATATATTAATAAATTTTTCCACAACTATAATCTATCCTTCCTCTGATTTTCCTCAGTTTTCTCATCTAGAATACGTTTAAGTTCGTTAATATCTTCTGAAGACAGTTTTTCTTCTTTTAAAAAATTTACAAGTAAAGGTTTAAATGCTGCACCATAGAAACGTTTAAGTAAAGATTTTGTTTCTACTTGTAAATAACTATCTTGCGAAACCAAAGGATAATAAGAGTACAAACGCCCTTTATCTTGATGATAAGCAACTGCTTCTTTTTGGACTAATCGATTAATCAGCGTTCGAATCGTTTTTGGTTTCCAATTCATTTTCACCTCTAACGCTTCAATCACCTCATTTGCCGTTTGTGGAGATTTTGACCAAAGTACTTTCATAACTTCTAACTCAGCTTCCGAAATTTTAGGTAATTCTTTCATTGTTTAAAATTACACCTCTCTGTATTACATTTGTAATCTACAACTGAATATTACACTTGTAATCTCCCATTGTCAATCGTATTTAATGTTTGTAGAATCCTTTCCTATGTCCATTAACATTAGAATGAAAAAAATTAAAAGAAGTTTAGACACTTGCTATAATAACCAATACGTTTAATGTTCTGCTAATTCTAATGGTTTTTAAAACGAAAACTAACTTTAATGATTAGTAGATATAATAATGCATTTTTATATCTACTAATATTTGTAAGAGTATATTTTTATCTAAACACGCTCTTACAAATATTTAAACCCTATATGAATTGCTTTTCCATTCTGATTTTCTTTTAACTAATACATATATTTTTACATACGATTATCATGCCAGAAGTTTATTGGAACATGGTTATTTTTATAATAAGCTTCAAATTTAGTTTTATTATATAAGCCTATTAAAATGCCCAAAGATAGATATGCCAGTAATAGCCCTACCCAATCCCAGATCCAATCTTGACCTCCCCCTAAATTAAAAAAAAGCGAAATGACCCCTCCTACTGCAAGAATCAAGGAGATCATAATGTTACTTAAAGCTGATTTCATAATGTTTTCACTTCCTAAAAATTTTTATAATTAAGCATTGGTGTTTACTCATATGTTGTCATTTACTTATTAGAAATTTTTTTAAATTAACGGAGAACCTGTTTGATAGTATTCTTCCATTACTTCTTTTGAAATCATACTTCCTCCTGTTCCCTATACAATTTGTGTACCTTGATTCAATTTATGTTTTAAATCATTATTTTGTAAATAGCCTCTCCCCTTTTATGCAATCTAATGGGTCTATTCATTCCTGCTAATGCTGATGGTTCTAGCTGGATATCCTCTTTACCCACTAATTCTTTTAATAGCTGATATAAATGATTATCACTAACTGTATATGCCCTACTAAAAATGGTTCTATTGTTTTCCCTATAAACCCAGATACTCTTCCAAGTGCAAGTCCATCCACTATTTTATTATTGTCAATTCCAAAATCTTATACAGGAATCCCCTCATATAATCAGGTCATCATACTTAATAGCGCATATTGAGACTTTTGGTTATTAAATTCAAGTGAATTCTTGTATTCTTATTACACTGGTAAATACAATTAAAAGTTAACTGTAACTTATTATAATTAAACGTACATTAATACGTCAATAAAACATTAAATTATACTTAATAAAAATAATTTATACTTATTTTAGATGTAAATTTTACACATTTTTGTAAATATTATTCATTGACACTTATACATATAAGTAACTATAATCGTTACACCTAATTGAATAAATGTCTTTTTAAAGTCAGCATCATCACAAATATATAAATATAAAATAAAAAATTTCAATTTGGTAATACAATAGATTGGTAGAGGTGTATATTTTTATGAAGCGCAAATTAATTACAACAGGTCTCCTTGCAGGGGCTATATTATCCTATTCTTCTAGTATTTATGCGGATACTCAAAAGTTTCCTGATGTTCCAAAGTGGGCAGAGCAATCCGTTAATTATTTAGTGGATAAACAAGTATTACGTGGCTACCCAGATGGGATCTTTGGGTCAAATGATTCATTAGATAGAGCTTCTGCGGCTACTATTATGACAAAGGTTTTGGGTATACAAATTGAATTCGATGCGAAACCGTCCTTTACAGATTCACAAAACCATTGGGCTACTCCCTATATAGCTGCTGCTGAAAAAGCTGGCATTATTAAAGGAGAAGGAAATGGAATCTTCAATCCAACTGGAAAGGTTACACGTGCTGCTATGGCGACAATGCTAGTAAATGCTTATAAATTACAAAGTACAGCAAATGATAATGGCCAAAGTAAATTTGAGGATTTAAAAGGGCATTGGGGAGAAAAGTATGCCAATATTTTAATTGATTTAAAAATTTCTAGTGGTACTGATAACGGCTGGCAACCAAATAGATTCATAACACGAGCTGAAGCTGCTCAACTTACTGCTAAAACTGATATGCTGTCAAGAGAAATGAATAGTGAATTAAAAG
Organism: Bacillus sp. EB106-02-03-XG38; assembly: GCF_058792175.1. Lineage (NCBI taxonomy): Bacteria > Bacillati > Bacillota > Bacilli > Caryophanales > Bacillaceae > Bacillus > Bacillus sp. EB106-02-03-XG38. The sequence goes on along the minus strand of NZ_JBYTED010000005.1, from coordinate 74,703 downwards.
AAAAAGACTATACAAGTACTAATACTCTTCTAAATCAGCACCAAAAACTTTCTGGTAAAGTAATTGAAAAAACGGAAGACGGATTGGTGGTTTCTGGTGAAAACTCAAGTGTATACGCTATCGTTTCTTCCCCTGAGGTACTTAAAGATATTAAGATTGGGGATACCGTTACCATTTATGCTCCTATGTTTATAGGCTCAATACCAGGTGATCCAGCTATAGCTAAATATGCTATTGTTCAAAAAGAAAATGAAGAAAACGTTCTAAAAAAGCAATATAAAATGCACACTGGAAGTGTAATCAATAAAACAAAGGACACTATTGAAATTTCTAGTGAAGGTTTGACGGTTAGCGCTACCGTTTCTTCTGAAGTCTTACAAGATATAAAGATTGGAGATACTGTTACGATTTATGGGGCATCTTTTATGAGTAATATGGCAACTGGTGAATTATCTGCTAAAGCTCCAATCATCGAAAAGTTGGCAAGTAAGACAGTCACTCTTAATACAAGTGTAGATAACACAACGTCTGTTGAGAGTAAGTCTCCTAACACTAATACAACTTTATCAGTACATCACGAAAAAGAACAAGCTCTTCTAAACCAACATAAAAAGCTTTCTGGTAAAGTAACTACTAAAACAGAAAACTCTTTAATCATTTCCAATGGAAATTCAATTTTAGATGCTATGGTTGCTTCCCCTGAAATCCTTAAAAATATTCAAATTGGAGACACTGTTACGATTTATGCACCTATTTTTATAGATGGTCTTGTATTTGGTGAACCAGATACAGCTAAATATGCTATTGTTCAAAAAGAAAATGAAGAAAACGTTCTAAAAAAACAATATAAAATGCACACTGGAAATGTAATTAATAAATCAAAGGACACTATTGAAATTTCTAGTGAAGGCTCGACTGTTAGTGCTATCGTTTCTTCTGAAGTCTTACAAGATATAAAGATTGGAGATACCGTTACCATTTATGGGGCATCTTTTATGAGTAATATGGCAACTGGTGAATTATCTGCTAAAGCTCCAATCATTGAAAAGTTAGCAAGTAAGACAGTGACTCCTAATACAAGTCTAGATTTATCGAAATCTATATCAGAATTCGATAAAAAAGAACAAAATGCTCTGAATCAACACCAAAAACTTTCTGGTAAAGTAATTGAAAAAACGGAAAGTGGATTGGTGGTTTCTGGTAAAAACTCAAGTGTATACGCTATCGTTTCTTCCCCTGAGGTACTTAAAGATACTAAGGTTGGGGATACCGTTACCATTTATGCTCCTATGTTTATAGGCTCAATACCAGGTGATCCAGCTACAGCTAAATATGCTATTGTTCAAAAAGAAAATGAACAAAATGCTCTAAAAAAACAATATAAAATGCACACTGGAAGTGTAATCAATAAATCGAAGGAAACAGTCCAAATTTCTAGTGAAGGCCTGACTGTTTCTGCCACTGTTTCTCCTGAAGTGCTTGAGGATATTCAAGTTGGGGATACCATCACTATTTATGGGGCATCTTTTATGAGTAATATGGCAACTGGTGAATTATCTGCTAAAGCTCCAATCATTGAAAAGTTAGCAAGATAAGCAAAAGGAATCCAATGGGAAAATCCCCATACTAATAAGTATATAAATGCTATTTCTTTAATACCTATGGTTGTGTTAGTTATTTAAAATTGATATAAATTTGCTTTGTATAAAACTAAAAACAAGAGGCTTCTTACAATTAAGAAGCTTCTTGTCTTTTGTATAAATCTATTTATTTAGAATACTTTCATGGATATTTTATTATAAACTAAGCAGTTTAAGGTTTCTTGTCCCTAGTTCAAAAAGTATCTACTTTCATGAATGTCTTTTGTTACTTCTGTAGAATTAAACTAAATTTTAGTTGAACTTCACATTTAATTAGGTTTTACTGGGAATTAAAAAAGAGGGTGCTCGCAGCTCCCCCTTTTTTTAGATAATTAAATATGCTCTCCATGATCCATAAACACTTGAATAATTTCATTTTGTGATACGTCTTTTACATTAGTAAGACCAAAAGTAAAAACAGCGGATAACATCATCATTAATAAGATTGCTTTTTTCATTTTAGCGCCCTTCTTTCTATACTCTTTTTGTCTGCATCTAAAGCGATGTGTAAATACTTGCTGGCTTTTTCGTGATCTTCTGAACCATAGAATATATTACCTAAAAGATAAGCATATTCTTTTACCCAATCATATAATTCTTCTTCTTCAAAATACGAAATACCTTCCATGACCACCTTTTCTAATTCTTCTTGTGGTGCATAGTTATGTACTGCTTTTAAAATTTGAAAATGATGACGATAACATAAATCACTAATCTTATAGCCATTCTCAATATATTCATTAGCAATATGATTGTGACCTAACTTAAAATGTTCTCTTGCTAAAAGAAACATCGTTTTAGCGTTGTTTTCTAATGACTCCTCTAAATGCTTAATTGCTAACTCTGACATGTTTTGACTTGCATATAAAAGCCCTAAATTGTGCCTTACACGTTTAATAAGACTTTCATCATTAGATTTTTGGAAAGTCCCCAGTGCTGAAAGTAAATATTCCTCTAATAGTTTCTTTAGAAAATCCCGCTTTTCAAAATCAGAAACTATATTCTTTAATTCCTCTTGTAAAGAAGAGCTCCACTTTCCATTTCCTAAGGCTACACGTTCATCACGTCTCAAGTTCTACGCATTAGTAATAATAGTATATTCTTTGCAGCATAAACTACTTCAAAAGGTATCAAAATATAATTCAGCCACACTTCATAAGTACACACACTTTTTGAGACGTTGTTTGTTAAATAATTTTATGTTTAATGGAGAAAAATAGTGCACCTAACAATTGGATACAACACAGAGAATCCCTTAAGTGTAGTTTTGATAATTTTTTATATACAATATGGTACGTGAAATTATATAAAACTAGTTATTATTTTTCTTTAAAATTCTTATAGCATTCTATATAAATACTATGTTATTATATAGATAGAAAATTTGTTTCCATTGTTTATACTCTATTGTACGTAGCGTGAAGGACAAACCTTACGCCCAGTTAACTCGGGCGAGGTTTGTCCTTTTTTTACTTTAAGGAGGAATTTACTATGAAAAAAGTCTACAAAATTGGAGCAATTGTTACTACTTTATTTGTTGCTTGTATTGCGATCTTTACTTTAACTAAGAATGAATCAGTCAATACAGAAACCATAACACCAGAAAAAACAATTGTATCTGCTGCAGATGTAAAAGGAGCACCTGAGAATATAAAAGATATTTCAAAAGAAGAATTAAAACAAAAAATACAATCACATGAAGAGTTCATTGCGTATTACTATCAACCTACCTGTCATTTTTGTAAAAAAGCTGCACCAGATATAAATAGTATGTCAAAAAAGCATGATAGAACCATCTATCGTATTGATATATCTACACCAGAAAATCAAAGTGCCTTTCAAGAGTTCGACATTCCAGGTACTCCAGTTGTTGTAGCTTATAACAGGGGTGAAGAAGTTGAACGTCTAGAAGGAGCCGTGTCAGCTGCTACATATGATGGATTCTTTGCAAGACGTAATTCGAGCGCTATCTAGTATAGTGCTCGTTTTTCTTTGTACGAAAGGAGAATTAACATGCAACAAAGCACTCGTATTCATTCTTTAGACATAATAAGAGGTATTGCCATACTATGTATCTTATTTGCTAATCTACCTACTATGACGGGACTTGATCCCTTTAATCAAGTAGGGTACTCCGGTACAGATAAAGTAATTCGTTTTTTAGTAGATTTGTTTATACAAGCAAAGTTCTACACTATTTTCGCATTCTTATTTGGAGTAGGATTTTATATCTTTATGAAGAGTACAAAAGCCAAAGGATATCCCATGTATAGGCTATTTACTCGGAGACTGTGTATTTTACTAATCTTCGGTTTACTCCACTTCACCTTTCTATGGTATGGAGATATTCTACATGCGTATGCTATAGCTGGATTTATTCTATTGTTCTTTTATAATCGATCTACTAAGCTTATTTTTATAGCTGGTTGTAGTTTCCTAACGGTTAGTTACGTATTACATATTATTGTATTTTCACGAGCAGGTTCTTCTATTCCTGAAGTGCCAACTTACTATCAATATATGTTTACAGGCATTACTACCAACCACACGGTAAATCTATTTACACATTATTTATATCAAGTAAAAGCACGTTTGCTTTTTCTGATGATAGAGGAACCCCAACAACTACTAATTGGGATTCCGGAATATATAGGCTTATTTTTAATCGGTTTATGGGCTGGTAAGAAAGATATTTTTAAAAGGGTACCGGAATTATTAAAGCACATTATATTTTTACAGTGGAGCTCGTTATGCATTTCATGTCTTCTCTCTTGTCCCATTATCTACTACTTTATAAAAACGGATGTCTATTACTCTTACGATATACAACTATGGATTCTATTTGGAGGGAAAATGCTAGCTATATTCTATATTTGTACCCTACTTAGAATTTGTGAGAATAAAAAATATATAGAGTGGCTGTACCCCTTTATGAACGTAGGTAAGTATGCTTTAACGAATTACATTAGCCAAAGTATCCTTACGCTTGTCATTCTTTCGTTGTACTTTAAAGATGTCTCACACATATATTACTGGCAACTATGTACCTTCGGGATTTTAATTATCCTTGCCCAAATTATATTCAACTCAATTTGGAGTAAATATTTCCGCTATGGTCCTATTGAGTGGATATGGAGAAAAGGAATTTATAAAAAATAGCCTATTTTTCTCCATTTACATGCAATTAACTGGAAAAACGATAAAATGTTATATTAAAGATTAAAGATATATTTGTGGCTTTGAGATTATGTTATTAAAATTACATTGGTTCAAGACGAAGGACGGCACCTTAGGGTGTCTTTCTTTATAGAATTTAGTATTAACATGTATAACAAATTGTACGTGTTAATCTGCCGCCTTATTATCCTGTAAAAGAAAAAATTTAAATCCCATAGATATCTATCTTATAGTTAATTACATACATCAATCCATGATATAATTATATCTATATATTTAATTTAAAGGGTGATAATAATGAATTTATACACAAATAAGCAAAAAATAGTATCCCTTATAATTGCTTCATTTATCTTTTTCAGTTTTGTATTAACGGGTATATACAATGTTATAAAATCAAATTTCTTTTACGTAAATTTAGCAGGTTTAATCCTCAACAGTTTCATGTTATTTGTAGCAGCTAAAGCATTAATGAAACAGATTAAAGAATAAGTATATAACAATGATAAAATAAATTTAAGCTTATTTGAAGTATCGACACATCACAGTCAAGTAAATTCAATGCAGATGGAGGATTCAACATGAATAATCTAAAAAACTACTTAAACGAGAATCGTTTTATGAAATATTGTCTATATATAATATTAGGAGCTGGATTAATAAGAACAGGTTATGAATTTGGCTATTTCGTTACAAATTTCATGCAATAAAACAATAAGTGGTGTTAATAACAAATAACACCACTTATCAATATATTTTTCATCATATAACTTGAAACATAACAATTATTAAATTCATAATTGCATGAACAAAAAATGATACTAGTAACCTATTAGTACGCACATATACCACAGCGAGCACGATTCCAATTAAAAAATATCCGAATATAAATGGAAAGTCAAAATGCATAATAGCAAAGAACAATGAACTTATTAATATACTCCAAGTTTGTGTAAACCTTCGCGTTAAAATATTTATGGCCGCATAACGAAAAACAAACTCTTCTACTAAAGGTGCAAGAAGAACAATTGAAATAAGTGCCACAGGAGATATTACCGCAGCAGCAACTGTACTAGACGTATTTACTGATTGCGTAGTTAGCTGGAATACACTCTTATCTAAAAGACTTCCAACCATCTGCCCAAGAAATACTAATATGATCCCAATTAAAATCCATACAAATAAGTTTCTTGATAATTTAATTGATAACTTTGTATCTTTCATTAACTCTTTTCTATATATAAAAAAAAAGATTATCCACGTAACTGAAAACCCAATTAGTTCCCAATGTACGAGAAGTTGTTGGATTGCTTGCTGTTGATTTCCCTGAATATCATACCAACCTGTCTTTGCAAGCAATTGGAAACCTATAATCCCAACAAATTGAGTCATTATAAAATATATAAGTATGATATAACCTGATTTATGTAAATTACTATTATTCATGTTTATGTATTTACCCTTCACTTTTTTTATTTAATTAACGATTTTGGTTTACTTTTGCTCCATCCATTTTTTCTACGTCTTTCCGCTAAACACATTTGTCCAGAAAACCTCATATTGTTGAACAGGGTTATCGACTCTCAACTTGAAATTTTTTATTTTTGATGATGTAACCACCTATAATGAAAATATACTTTTTCCAAAGGAGGAATCTAATGTATATATCAAACAGGGTTGGCTTAATTAGCTGGATTGCAACTTGCCTATACTTTTTAATTGAACCTTTCTTTATTTTCACTTCTACAGCACCTTATAACTATTATCGCCACGCAATGAGTGATCTAGGTGTAACAACCTGTGGAGAATTCACCTACAAAATAGCTCCTTATGAAATATGCTCCCCTAATCATTTTTGGATGAATTTACTCTTTATTATTAATGGAATAACATTTTGTATTGGAGTACTGTATATTTCACAACATCTAGAAAAAACAAGAATTAATACAATAGCAACATTTTTTATACTTATAATAGGAATCTCCACTATAGTTTCAGGATTAATTCCTGCAGATGTAAACCTAATTGGACATTCTATTCTAGTTTGGATAGGTATGCTTACTGTATTTCCAGGACTATATATTTTTGCTAAGAATCTTAAAAAAGCTGGAAAATGGACATATTTCTGTTTACTAAGTTTAATAGTAATAACAACACTTATCTCACTTGTTTTTCTTTTCCCCTTACCTGCAGGTCTACTACAAAGACTTTTCTATTTGGTTCTTTTCGTTTGGGGAACTGTATCAACCTACAAATTAATAAAATAAAAAATTTGTTCACTTTTTTGATACATTTATGAAACATTCATATGTTATCTTCGATATGTTCTTTTCTCTTTATAATGCCGTGTGAGATATACTCAGACTTGAAGCCCTAGACCCCCTAACTCTAGGGCTTCTCTATTCAAATAAGGATTTTATTTAGTTTTGTAACAACTCATTTGTGTAATTAACATCCTCATTTGTATCCCTCCATATATATCTTACTTTAGCGATATGTATAAATTTCTTTTAACCATGGTTTTAATTCGTTGAAAAATTATGAATATTCAATTAATGTCTTTTTAAAAAGGGTTGTGTTTTTCTCCACAACCCTCATTTTCTTCTTAATCCACAAGTACTTCTTCTTGTCCATGTGGAATTTGTGCAATTGGAGTTACAATTTGTGCATATTGGTTTACCTGCACTTTAAATTGTCGTGATTCTAAAAAGTTTACTTGTTGAATTAAAACTTCAATATGAAACGTATCTACTTTTTTTCCACGATCGATTTTGGTAATTCGCGCATTGTAAAACTTATCCCCATTTAGGAAATATCGTTGTACAGCTTCTGTAGCCAGCATACGCTCATTACTTGTCATTTTCATTGGTTCAATACCAAATCCAGCCTTTGTAAACAAATACGGGACATCATAACTACTATTAGAAATTTTTCGTAGTAAGTCCTCTACTGTTTTTGTTTTCGCGATATATTCCTCCTCTTTTGTATCAAATCCCTTTGGCTTATCTCCGAGCATTTCTATTTCATCTTGGTTTACTTGTTCTTCCTCTTGCACTTGTGATTTAATCATATAACGATGAATAGTATTATAAGTAGCAACACCTGCCACTAGTACGATAATCCCTAATATGACCAAGTACTTACGAGGCATATTGGATAAAATATTGATTATTTTCTTCATCTACTCTCATCCCTTATCAGTCTATAACATTACGAATTTGCGTCATATGTTGACCTCTTGCTGTATAGTTTAGACCTGTTATTTGTACACCTTTGTTATCACCAATATGAATCATTTTTTGATTCCCCATGTAAATTGCAACGTGCCCTGGATTTTCATAGAAGATAAGATCCCCTGATTGTGCATGATTAATGTCAGGTACTTGTTTACCTTGCCCAACTTGAGCACCTGTCCAATCTCCAAGTTGCACACCTATACTTGTTCTAAAGACATACTGTGTAAATCCTGAACAATCTGACGTGCCACCTGGTGGATTACGATCCCCTAGTACATATCTCACTTTTCCTTGCCCTAGCCATTTTTTCGCTTCTTCCAATACCTTTTGTCGTTTAGCATTTGTCATTGTAGGAGAACCACCAGATGATAACCCTGGATCATCATTTTTCTTAAAAAACTTCATTGGATCTGTCGGTTGGTCGTTTACACGAATTTGGAAATCTAAATGGACAGCGTATCCAAACATATTCAGAACACCACCAACATAGTTGGAACCACCCATTTCCCCGATAATTTGTCCTTTTGTTACCATAGTTCCTGGTGTAACTGAAATTTTACTCAAATGTAAGTAACGGGATACAATGCCATTTCCATGATCAACATAAACACCTAAACCACCATAGTTTACATATCCCGTCTGAGCCGTAACAACTCCTGCTTCCATTGACCATACAGGATCTCCTGGTTTTCCGGCGGTCATAGCACCAATATCTACAGCATTATGTTGCTTTCCATCACGAACTGCATCAAATGTATCTGTAATACGCCCTGATTTTGTTGGCCATTTCCATCCTTTATCAGAAATCCATTCTCCATCTCCAGCTGCCACACAACCTAAATCTTTGTAGTATTTCAAAACTTTAGAAACGTACGTGTAGTCCCCATAGCACGCATTTACCTTGGTTCGGAAGTTATTCGGATCGGAGCAACCAGCTGGGTTTAAATGATTCTTACTTCTTGAGAACTCAATGGCTGTTTCCTCTGAATAGCCACCCTTAGCTAATGCATAGCTAATGAAGCCTGATCCAAAATTATAGGACTGTAAGGCAAGGGCTATATCTCCATTCGACTGTCCTAAAACATCTTTAAATTCTAATACACCTGCTTCAATAGAAATATTCGGATCTTTAATGCAACCCATACGCGCATTTCCTTTTATGCCTATACAAGATGAACTTAGATCTCCATAATGCCCTTCTGAAGCCTGCATTGGATCATTTCCCTCTCCTTGTGATTCCTGCATCATTTGGGCAGCCAAAATACCAACATATTCAGCAACACCATGTTTTTCTGCCATTTCTTTAATTTTAGGAAGGTATCCTGTAACTTTTGCGTTAAGATTAACAGGCTCCCCGCCAGGACTAACAGAGCCTACACACATACCACCAACAAAATTACTAGAAGGTGCCAGATGTCCATACGTTGCCTCTAACAACCCAGCTTCCAATATCTCACGAGCACGCTCTTTTTGACTCTTACTAAACTTTGCGAGTTCCATCGCTTTCTCTAGCCCATGAGAAGATGTTGTCACTTTTTTACTTCCACTCGCATTAATCTCATCTATTTTTTTCTTAAAATCTGTATCTCCTAATATCTTTTTTACATCTTGTCCGGAGTAACTTTCAGATTTTGTTTTTTGCATCTCCTTTTTCTTTTTTTCACAAGGACCATTAGGTCCTGCTTCACATACCTCTTTTTCCATATATTCTTCATATTGGATATCCAAGAAATATGATATAGCATCATGCGGATCTTTGCCAGTCAAATCATTATCATATCTCGCCATATCAAAAGCGACAACTTCTTTCCAATCCACATTCAGAGCCATTGAGACTTCCATATATTTTTTGACTTGTTCTTCAGTTTTAGCTTCATCATCGGTAAAGGGTATAAAAGAGACTAAAATCACACACACAGCAATAATTACTCCCATAATTAAAGCAGCAGGTACTCCAATTGCTGCCACAACAGCACCCACAATTTTTAGCATACCTGCTTTTAGCATTTTGGCAGCAGCTTTCGCTGCCGCCTTTCCTGCTTTCCCTGCCAATTTTGCCATCTTTCCGCGCGCTTGCATCCCTTTTTTCTTAATAAAGTGGGATGCTACATCTTTTAAAGGGTTACTTTTTTTGTGTTCATTTGGATCGTTAGGATTTTGACTCATAGACTTATCACACCATATTTTCCATTTTGAGAATTTCTTCCTCTTCACTGTGCCAAACGAGGGTTTGGCGAAAATGGAATCAGATTTTGTGGGTCATGTTCTGATAAATTCAGGTGCGTCTCTGTACGAACAACTTCGTCCTGTGTATGTGTTACTAGGATTTCTTCTCTTGGCTTAATACTACTGTCTTTCACTTCACAAGCTCTTTCAATCCTTTGGTTTGCTTGTAAGCGCGTATCTCCTTTTCCGAATGGCGAAATACGTGACACTGTACCGTCTATAGTTGTCGCAACCATGTAACTACGATCTCTTTCTACGACCATTTGTACATTCTTATAGCCACCTTGGTCTAAATCAGACATATAGAAGTGACCATTGTCTACTTTGTGATTTACCGTAAGTGGTGGTTCATTAAACACTGGTTTTTGTTGTAACGGTCTTGGATTTTGATTTCCTACCAATTGATTTGGATTTACACTAATGGAACGATTAATGCTGATTTTTCCACCACTTGAATCTTGGATATACGCTGGTGAAGCTTTCATACCATTTCGGTACTGTGTCAACTGCCCATCTGCAATATTTAAATCTTGGTATACCATTTGTCCGGAACGAATGCTACTATCTCCACTACCATAACGAGATACAACTTGTGTCATCCCACTGGAATCTTTTGCTTCAATCCATGATTTGTTATTCGTCGTAACTAAACGTACAGCCCCTTTAGCAACAGATTGCGTTCCTGTATGGTCTGTGGTTGTTGGTATCATTCTCTGAATCTCTTGAATTTCTTTTGCTTCTGTTTGAACAGCTTTGTTATACGGGTTATGTTTACTTACCATACGTGCAGTCGCTTGATAAGCACCTGCACCACCAATTACACCAGCTGCATAACTTAACCCTTTTGTTACATTGTAATGGCGTTCTGCTGCATTCCCACCTAATGATGTATTAACAGCAGCATTAGTCCCACTTATCACTCTTTGTACTGCATTCCCTCCGGATTGTTGTACAGCACTCTCGGCACTAAAGTATGCATTTGATACGTTTTCTAATCCCTGTATATGCGCAAGGTGTTTGGCACCTTCCATCATACTTATACCTACCATCTTACTTTGCTGAGTCATACGTCCCACTACTGAAGTTGGGATAGACATTTTACCAGCACTTTGTGCAATATTTGCTACACTTGTTGATGCATCTGCATAAGAGCGTTCAATTTCTGCAACGGAAAGATTTCCTGCACGTGCAATACTCGCTTGCGTTTGTGTCGCTGCATATACGGCTTTATTAATTGCACCACCTGTCGCAACGCCATGTGAACGAACACCTTGAATCGCACTAGTAATTCCAGAACCTACTTGTTGGCTCACCGTTCCAAGACTTGCATGATTTTGTAAACCTTTCGTTAATTGCGAAGCAAAGGCATCTTTATTAATATACGATTGATTATGTAGACTCTTACCACTTGTATCTTTTGCCTGTACGGGCATCGCCCCCGCTTGTACTGCCGCTTGCTCTGCGACTGTTTTAAATTCATTTCCTTTTTCATTTAAGTGTGCCTGCCACGCTTCTAATTTTTGCTTTGGATACATAGTTGGAGACAAGTTTTTCATAAAGTTTACCTTGTTCTCAGCTGCATAGCCTTGTTTAAAGGATTCTGTAGAGGCTTGTACCAGGTTCCCAACATTACTTACTTGTTTCGCTTTCTGGCTTCCTGCTCCACTTGTCAAACCGTGCGTTTTCACACCGTTGACTGCCTTCTGGATGCCTGCTGCACTGGATATACCCATTGCATTTAAGCCAGGATTTTTTTGTAACTGTTGTGATAAATGAGAAGCGAAAGCTTCTTTATTCGCATAGTTTATACCGTCTTTTTGCTGTACAATACCAGCCGATTCTGCCGCTTGTTGTGCATGATTTTTAAATCCTTGTACTTTTTGATCTAAATGTTTATTCCATGCTGATTCTTTTTCTTGTTGCGGCATATCTGCAGGGAATTGTTTCATGAATCCAGCCTTATGGTCTGCACTATACGCTTTCTTGAATGCAGCAGCAGAAGCACCGACAAGAGCACCAACTTGTCCCATATTTTGATAGCCACTTTCTAACGTTTCTCCTTTTACTCCTTCAACTGCTTTTCCGATTTTTCCTAATGCAAGTCGAGAAGCAAACGCATCTTTATTCACATAGGACTTATCAAACAGATTATTTCCTTGCTTATCCTTCGCATCAACTGACATGGCTCCTGCTTTTATGGCCGCCTGTTCTGCGTGGTTTCTAAATCCTTGTACTTTTGCGTTCAGATGGTCGTTCCAATGTTTCTCTTTCTCTTCCGCTGACATATTTTCTGGTAACTGACTCATAAACGTATCTTTATGGTCTGCCTCATAGCCCTTTTGGAATGCATTCGTTGCAGCGTTAACTAAATCTCTAGCATTTCCATATGGTGTAGCGGTTTTCTTCATATTTTGTAAATCTTGTTTCCGCTGATTTGTGAAACGAGACATTTGATCACTATTTGTTTTCGCTACTTTTTTAGCAATCTCTGCATCGGAAGCATTAGGGAATGCTTGTTTTAAGCGACTTGTAACTGCAGAATCAGGATTATCCGCTTTCCAATTTTCAAAATCTTTTGTAGCTAAATCCTGTGCGATATCTTCATCGGTTAGTTCCGGATACGATTCGCCATTTAGATTTGAATACGTGTCCGCACCCTTCTTTACACTCGAACCAATATGTTTTCCTAAGGCTACAGCCCCTTCGCCGACAGCAGCAACACTTCTACCAGCCACTGCACCAGGAGCACCACCTAATGCACTTCCAACTTGCGAGCCTACTACCATCGCTCCCGGCCCCAAACCAGATCCCGCTGCCATACCCGCAATTCCTGTCGCTGCTTTACCAATTGAACTTCCAATTTGACCAGCTTTTAACATACGAGCTGCACGAGATGTTGTACCAACATCTGTCCCTAAGTTCGCTCCTAATGCATCTTTCGGGTTATCAGAATCTTCTTTTGTCTTTTCTTTATCCCCTTTATCATCCGGTTTTACTTTTGAATTTCGGTAGTCATCTCGAACACCTTTAACCAGTCCAGCCACACTTGCTAAAGCACCCATACCCATCATAGTACCTGCTCTATGAATACCACCTGATGCATTGGTGCTAAGACCGATAAAGCTTTTCACAATTTCACCAACTGGGATAAACATAGCAAGTAAAATTAATTTGATTAACGGGCTATTTGCTGCCCCAATAAGAGAAATAATGAGCCATAAGGTAATCGCATGAATTGCTTGTATGAACACTGCACCTATAAATTCTCGTATCCAATATAATGTCTGTTGTTTCTTTTGTGGAAATAGCCACATACCTACCATTAAAGGACCAATTAACATTAAAACATATAGTGACACAGCTCGCATTAAATAGTAAAAGTTAGCCCAAACAATAAGACCAGCTTCTATAAACAAACCAAATATAATAAACATATAGTCATTTTCATGACCTTTCAAACCCAGCTCAGTAATGGTAAGTCCAGCTCCACCAAATCCCGGTTGTAGAAATTTAGTACCCTTATCTGGGTCAAAATTCCCCCCACTTACTCCATTGATAGCATCCCTGAACTCTATTATTACCCATGAATTGATTTCAAATATGAGTGTATAAAAGTAATCGAGATGCCAAAGGCAAATTGAAATGATCATTAAATCCTTTGCATACTCTATTAATGCAGTTCTATTATTTGGATTAATGGCCGTTGCTGAGTATTTTGCTGCCGTAATAACTACACTGACAAGGACACAAAAAGCAACAAGCTTAAACATAACAGGCATACCTGTGTCTAATACTTTGGTTAGAGAATCACCCGAAAATAGGAAATCTAGGTTTGTCCCTTTTCCTTCTGTTCCCTTCCCTCCAAACACTAAAACCGGCAGTGGATCCAAAGTTGCATACACCGGGCTAAGAAAAGCCTTCACCATATGAATAATAAGGCCTCCGACCCACTCTACTATTTTCTCAAGCATAATTTCACCTTCTTTTTCAAAGGTACGCTATTATCCTGCGTACCCTTGTACTTTCTTCATGTTATTTAAAAGTTCTTGTAGTACCGCTTCATTCGATTCAATGAACATCATTTCTTTGTCTGATGGATCTGTTTGAATCCAAACCGAACTATCCCCTACACGGAAGATTCCTTCCCCTTTTCCTGGGTTGTTAAGAATAATATCAAGCTCCCCGGCAGTTAAGTTAAAATTCTCTTGGATTTTTTTCTTATCAATCTTATTTTGTTCTAAGAAGAAATAAGAGAAAGTAGATTGCAAGATACCACGCGCTTTCACATTTTCTAAAATACGAACAAAGTCCTGACTGGCCCAACACATACCTGCATTTCTTTTACGTGAACGACGTGCTACTTTTTCTAAGAAGTTAACCGTTTGTTCATAATCGATAAACTGCCACATCTCATCCACATACAGTACTTTTCGTTTGATAGCATGTTCTGGACCCTTAATCCAATGCTCCCAAATATAGTTCAAAATAACGTGGAAAGCGATTGGCTTTAAGAAGCCTTCTTCTAAATGACTAATATTAAAATTAACAACGCGTGATTCATTTAACTGTGTTTCCACACCACGACCAAAATGACTTTGTCCATCAAATAATGGTTTTGAACCATCACGTAAAAATGGACGAATCGCGGCAATTAACTCTTCTGCTTTCACATCGTCCCCATGATGTTCTACTATGACATCATAGATTTCTTTTAACTCTGGCTCTGGCTTTCTCACCTGAGACTGAATTAATTGTCCATCTACCTTTTTCACTTCATCTGTATATAAGGAGGTTGGATGTGAGGTAATACCATGTTTATCAAACACTTCACGAATTGCGTCTTCTAGCATCGTACGCTGGAAGACATTTAATCCCGGTTGATCAAAGTCTTGCCCACGAATAATAATGTCAAAGAATCCTAGTATTTCATTGATTTTCTCTAAAATCGGCACAAACCTTACGTATTTTACGCCATCACGCTCTACGAGTTCCTTCTTATCGTATTGTTCAAGCGCTTCTAGTTCTTCGTCTTTATCTGTAATCTGAAGTTCTGTCACTGCGATTGCACAAGGGTTAATAATGATATTACTTTCTGGTGAAATATTTAAATTAATACCACCTAGACGTTTTGTAATTTTTACGAATTCTCCCTCTGGATCGATAATCATTGCATGCGTATCTGCAAGTGATGTTTCACGAGCGAGCTTCATTTTTAAAAGTAAACTTTTCCCGGAACCTGAGATTCCCGTCACACCAATGTTATAATTTGGTGGACGATAATCTGCATTCCCGAAAGAATTTAAAAATTCTACTTGCCCAGTAATTTTGTTCTTTCCTATCGGTATACCTCCGTTAAACCTGCCGGAACCTGACACAAAAGGTGCAAATGTACACAACGCACGTCTATCGATATTTCGATAGGTATCTTGCAGAGTATTTGGTGCCCCTAGCGGCATAACAGCTTTTAAACCACTCTTCACACGATTCCACGTACTTGCTATCTTAAAGTGAGATGCTTGCATTTCATCTTCAATATACTCACATAAAACGTCCAATTCTTTCTTTGATTCGGCATACGCAACACCCATTGTACTCACCATATAGGAGTCATTTTCATTAAACTGGATTTCATCCATTAAATTGTTTGTGTCTTGAATCTTTGCATCTAAATCTTTCTCTTGGTCAATGTTTCCACGTGTACGTTGGAAAGAAAGATTCGAACGTAACATCGTAAGCTGCATATCTAATGATCGCATTGCTTTGGCTTTTGGTTCTTTATGAATATCAATCATGACATCTACTTCCCCAGCTGAAGTTAACATGTTCAGCCAATTGGTTTGCATCATACGTGGATACCCATCACGTGGAATATAAAACGGGCGAAAGAACGTATTACTTCCTAAGGATTGTTTAATTACTCCATAATCTTCTGCGTCAATTTTCATTCCTTCTGGAGCAATGACATCAAATACTGTAGTTTGATTGTCTAATTGTGTCGGTATTTCTTCTTCTTCCAACTCTTCCTCCTCTAGTTCCAATTCATCTTTTTCTTCTATTTTTTTCTTTTTTCCGAATAACTTCATAATTACGCCACCCCGTTATTTGATTTTTCTGTCTTTTCTTCCGCTAGCACTTTTTTCAGTAACTCTAGTTTTCTCTCATTTGTCTCACTGGTTGAATATAGGGAGAAATTCTCGTTTTCAATTAAGTCCTGGAAACGCGCTTTTACAGCTTTACGACGATTAAACGCTACGTATAAAAGCTCTATTAATTTATCTTTCGTTAACATTTCTACATTAATTTTTGCTTTTGATAGTAGATTTCGAGAAGCATTATAACGACGATATAATTCGTTAAATGCCTTATCTACAATCTTTTCTTCTAACTCGTCCTCTGTATCAGCAGTAATCGTACTAATATCAACCTTGTATGGATAAATTAAATAACGCTTTTGCTCATATCGAGGTTGCGAACGTTGCCAGTACTCTAAGTTATCGATAACCTCTTGACCATATAGTACTGTCTCTGGTGTAAGGTCCTTCGCACCTTTCATCGTTTCTGTCATTTTTCGTACAGGATCTGTTAAATCTACAAACTTACTTTGAATATATACTTTTGTATTAAACTCTAATGTGGTTAACCATGATTCAATTTTGATATCAATCGCTTCTTGTTCCATATTGGAGAGCAAGTAATAATTAACTGGATGCGCTTCCGCAATCAAGACAAATGTGTCATCATGATAACGAATCATATGATTATCAATTTCCTTAATTTCTTCTACAAAAGCGTTAAAGAAATCAACATTATCCTCATCAACTTCTGATTCAGCAGGCATATTCTTTTTATTTTTCTTTCCACTTTTTTCAGCAGTGTGTTTCTCTACTCCGCCTTGCTTTTTCCCCTTTTTCTTAGACCCAAACAGCGGTTTTCCGTTCATTTTTCGATAAAAGAAAAATCCTACAATGGCTATCGCCGCAAAATATATCATTTCCAACATCTATAAATTCTCCTTTGCCCATGTAGTTGGCTCGTACCCTTTTCTCCATTTCCCTTTTTCGGAACGGCTACGCATTTTGATAAGTAAAAATCTATCTAGATACATGTGTTGTTTTTCTTTATAAATAAAAGCAAACGCTATTACACCTACTACCATTGGTAGTGCTAAAATTAAGCAAATAAAAAACGCTACTACCGCATCAATAGGTACAAATAGCCGCCATAAAAATGGTACATATAAATAAAGAGCCGCCCCGCCACCTAATAGATAAATCAATTGGCGTTTACTTAATACTCCTAACAGCGTTTTTTGTTCCGAAGTCATGTCAACAGGAACAGTTACTTTTCTCATATTGTTTCCTCCCTTGTATAAGAGAAGCTCTCCCCAAATGGAGGAGAGCTTGTACAAACTCTTATGTTAGATTGTTGCAACCCAAGCAGCGATGTCGTACGCTTTGATCATGACAAAGCCTCCAATTGCCGCACAAGCTAAACCAATCATAGCTTGTGTACGGTTTTCAGGGTTCTTCCCTTGCGCACCAGAAAGTTTAATAGCTGCGAATACAACACAAGCAACTACCCAAATACTACCAAAACCGATTAATGTTTTTACAAGGGTATTCATACTATTTTGGACAGTTGCAGCATCGCCTTTACCGCCATTACCACCAAGGCCCTTCGTAAAACTACCTTTTGCCAGTAAAAAATCTCCTACTGATGTTGTCATAAGTTTTGCAGACAACCAATTCAACATAATTCCTGCACCTCCAGGTGTTTTTGCTCGCAAAACGCAAAAAGACCTCAATACACGCACACATCCCCTAAGGACATGGCGCATATTGAGGTCTTCTCTTATATGCGAACTGATTAATTTTTTATTTTATTATAAAATCCTATTACTTTTATATTATAGCAATACGTTTTTAAAAATACAAGTCCCTATTTACGCCTAAAAAATAAAAAGTAAAATAGACAATTCATTTTCTATTTTACTTTTTATTGCTTCTTATTATCTTTATTTGGATCGTACCATATCATTTGAATTTGAAAAATATCACTGCCCTTAAAACCCAAAACATTCATTTCTTCTTTCAATGAGCGCTATGTTTCTATTTTATTGATTTCGTACTTTTATCCTTTAACTTATAAACACATATATAATATAATTTTTTATAATAACAATAAACTTCTAACACCTTTTTATACCTATAAAATAATCCCCTAAATAACTATATAAAAATCACATAATTACTAACTGTTTTTCAGGAAATTCCTACTTAATAAACATAGAAATTTCATTCCCCTAAAACAATAAGTCTAATGAAACAACTTCCTCTCTTTTTCTTCTCTTACCTACTTATCTCTAATTTTTCAGAAATAGAAAAAAGTAACCATCAGATTACAGCTCCTCATTAAATAATGAATAGCCCTTTACCTGATTGGTTACTTATACTTATATCAAAGAAAAGCTCTATAACATATTATTAAAATTGTTAAATCGTATTAACTTTTTATAACATTGAAGAAAACGTTAAAGTCTTGTTCACCCCAGTATACTTTAGCATGATTAGCATTGTCATATAATATAACTGTTTTCACCATATATTCCCCAGGATTAGCATACGAACTTAATGGAATATCAGCAATCCACTTATTACTTTTTTCATTATAAGTGGCCGCTACTTCTTTCTCTTCTCCTGTAGCTCCTTTTATTGCTACATAAGCATAACGAACACCTGATACATCATCTTCTGCCTCTATACTTACTTGTACCGTCTCTCCTGCTTTATATGTTTGTTTTTCTATCTCTATCTTCTTTAAAGTAGGGGGGAATTGATCTGCTACTGTATCATTTTCAACATTAAAATGAATATTAAAATCTTGTCCACCCCAGTATACTTTAGCATGATTAGCATTGTCATATAATATAACTGTTTTCACCATATATTCCCCAGGATTAGCATATGAACTTAATGGAATATCAGCAATCCACTTATTACTTTTTTCATTATAAGTGGCCGCTACTTCTTTCTCTTCTCCTGTAGCTCCCTTTATTGCTACATAAGCATAACGAACACCTGATACATCATCTTCCGCCTCTATACTTATTTGTACCGTCTCTCCTGCTTTATATGTTTGTTTTTCTATCTCTATCTTCTTTAGAGTAGGGGGCAGTAGATCTACAGGATTTGTTGTCGTACCATCGTTTTTATCATTTTCTGGTTTATCTGGTTCTGTTGTTGGTTTCTCTTTCATATTAATTGCATTGTATAAAAATTGCGCATATTGCTCACGTGTTACAACCATTTTTGGCTCAAACATATTGTTCCCTGAACCAGCAGCAATTTTATTTTCTTGTAATGCACTGATAGCATTCGTAGCCCAATAGTTTTTTTCCACATCTTTAAAAGTGGTAGTTGCTGTTGCTTTTAAATTAAAGGCTTTTGTTAACACAGCAGCTAACTGCTCACGTGTTAAGATATTGTCAGGTCCAAATTTCCCATCACCATAGCCACTCATAATACCAACTTTAGTAAGAGATAAGATTTCTTTTTCAAACATATGCCCTTTGACATCAGTAAATGGATTTTTAATATTAGGTTCATCTGCAGGCTTCAAGTAAGCATAAATCATTCTAGCTACTTGACCACGAGTTATATTATCACCAAAACCAAACATACCATTTCCATAACCTGCAATAATATTTTTATTTGCTAAATCTGTAATAGCATTAAAAGACCAATGGCCTTGTGGAACATCATTAAACCTTTTACCTTCTGCCTGCGCATCTATCATTGGCGTTAATGCTGTCGCCAACATAATACCGCCTGCTAATACCTTCTGTTTAAGTTTCATAAATTATCTCCTTCATTCAAATTAAGTTTATATGATTTTTTACCCTCAATATAATACTTGAGTACATTTAAATCCTTCATCTAAACTAACGTTTTAGACTTCTTAAAGAAATTATCCATACAACCATATCTTTATATGTTAATTCAACAAATTAAAACGTGCAATATATTCCTTTTATCTTATTTAGAAGTTTTGAAACACAATAAATTCTAAATAAGATATATCCACTAATATCCTATTCGAATTATTTATTACATTGGGAGAAAATTAAAAAACAGGCAATTGCATGTATAAAACAATTACCTGTTTTTAAGATTATTCTTCCATATTTATGTGGTAAAATCTTATTAACCACTGCCTCGTCATTATCTAAAACGTATTGTATGGCCCTATCAATCTGTTTGACTCTGATATTACTAACATGTCCTATATTCCTGATTTCAGAAAACAGACTAATCTCACCTTGCTGTTGGTCTACTTCATTTCCACGCTTTCCTAGTCCCATTGTTATTCCTCACTTTCTCTCAAAAGGTTAATTTTGTTTAAATTTTGCTTAATTTTCACCAATAACTATCTAAAAATTTTAAAATCGATATATAATGAATTTAATTTAAATTAGGAGTGGTTAAAATGCCTGATACAATAAGACTTGCTCTTTTCATCTTTATAGCAATTAGTGCTGTTTTCTCTTTAATAAAAGAGTTTAAAAAACCTGAGAAAAAAGCACTTTGGATTTCAATAGAATTCTTAGTTCTTTTCTGGGCGATATGGGTAATTGCAAATATTATAATCTAATTTGTAGAGCATAAGTTCCGTCGAATAAAACTCAATATTCCGTCAATAATGTAGACAACCCATTTCTTAACCATATTCCATGATTGGAGCAGTTAGCTTTTGCTAACTGCTCTTTTATTTGTAAAAGGCACTTATTTAACTGGGCAACCATATAATATTCTACGTTCCTTTCTATATAAAATAGTCGTTACAAAAGGAATCTCGTCACGAGAGCACTTTATTTAGTGCTCTTTTTTACTTATGCTTACCAGAAAGCATTTTTGTTTTAAATAATAGCTTCAAACTACTTGGTCATATTTACCAATTTATTTCCTGCTAAAACCATGTTAAAATCACCTGTGAGTACGACATAACTCAGTCTTATGAAGCTCTGTAACATTTTCTGCAGGGCTTCTTTTTTTCAACAAGCCGTTAGTTAAGTATGCTGAGTACTTTGATTTATAAAATCACTTTTTGTTCACTTTTTTGATACATTTATGAAACATTCATGTGTTATCTTCAGTACGTTCTTTTCTTTTTATAATGTCGTGTGAGATATACCATGACTTGGAGCCCTAGACCCCTAATCCTAGGGCTTCTTCATTTAAATAAGGATTTTGTTTAAATTCACCTTAATTTACATCATTATTTCCTGATATTTTAATTGTGTTATAAGTTAGAAGGAATGCTAAAGCATGAAAAAATATAATTAAAATCACAAAATGGGCAACAATTAAAAAGAATAAAAAAATAGGTAATTGTTTGTAATAACAATTACCTATTTTCACAACTATTCTCTACTATATATTTTGTAATATCTTATTAACCTCTTCTACACTTAATTCAGCAGCTTCTGCAACTTTCTCTATAGGTAACCCTACTTTAATCATATTTTGAATTAGTTGTATTATGGCTTCTTTTGCACCTTTTTCTTTTGCCGTTTCTATTTCTGATACTCTATCTTTTATTGCTTTTTCTCTAGCCTCATATAACCGTAAAAAGTCCTTATCGCTACTTAAACGCTCCCAATCCTCTATTGCTTTTTTCAAAACTGGATCTTTTTCCATTGCTATCGCCTCCAGGATTGTTGTTAATCTCTCATCCTCATGCGCAGGAAATAATAATAACCAACGCGCTAAAGAATCTTCCCATGGATTCATTCGTTCTCCTTGCCATTCTTGAATTACTTTTGGAATTTCAAGAAAATGCAACTGCATATTTTCAGTAATAATGCGCTTCGATTTCTTGTTCATCACTGTATTAACATTATGAAACTCTTGCTCTTCTGGAAACAGAATGAAATCTACTATATTAATACAAATGGTTGGTCTTAATTCCGTGTACTGCATCCCTTGAGTCATTTGGGAATAATACATGCCTGACCAATAGAACAAAGAGCGCTCTATCATATCTTTTTTGTCTCGAACTTGAATCTCTATATTAATTTTTATACCACTATTTAACGTAGCTCGCAAATCTAAAATAGACAATTTATCATCCTTCTGCTCTCTTGGAAGGTGCGGATCATCTAAGTGCAAAGATTTAATTTCTTCATCAATAGATGATTGTAGTACTGCGTTAAGAAACCCAATTAATATATCTTCATTTCCTTCTACTCCAAACAAACGCTTAAAAGCATAATCAACTCGTAAATTTACTAGATTCTTTTTTACATAGACACTCATGTTCTTCCTCTACCTTTCTCGTTTTAAAATTGTATTTAAGCACAGAAAAAAAGATAGAATTACAATTCTATCTTTTTCTCCTCTATTCACATCACCAAGTATGGCTTCTAGTTACTTGATATATAAAATAACCTCTTCACACATATTTGTCGCATTTGCAATTTTCATGATAGAACCCCCCTCATTATAAAATCGCTGAATGAGTTCCATTCTTTCTTGTTCCCTAGTTTTTTCTACGTCCATTAATTGTTGCATAATATCCATATCCTTAATACACACCTTTCTTTTATATATAATCCCCTAGCTAAAATGATACGATTTATTATATTGTGCGGAAAACAGGCTTGAAAGAAGCTTGCATTGCATCATCGAGACCTTTCCCTTGTGCTGGGTTCCATGCAGCAATAATTACGTTATAACCCTCTTTCTTTAGCTTTGTCGCAAAGTCTATAAGAGCTTTTCGTACTTTTACATTCTCTACTAAATCGGCATCAAACGCTAAATAAACATTTTCTACCATCATATCCTTTAATACAGGCATAACAATTCGCCAAGCATTTACACCAGGAATTGCAAGAACAGTTGTTCCTACTTCAGAAAGTTCCACTTTATTAAATCTCTCTGGAATCAAATCAGCAATCAGATCTGCTTTTATAGCTCCCTCTGTTATCATCACTGATTTAGTTTGATGAAGTGTACCAGAATTCCAATGTTTCAAATGAGAACTTGGTACCGCTACGTGCACAGGCAGTGGATTTTCACTACCTCCTGCACCAGTTCCTTGATTTTTGTTTGCTGATGAGATCCATAAATATTTTTGCCCTTTATGAATCTTTACAACAATTCGTTCCTCTTGAGATGGAATTTCTACCTTTTTGCTCACTTCTAGTTCACCTTCAAAGATACAATCATCATTTTTAGTTATCTTTACAACATTAGGCTGTTCGATTAATTCCGCTTGAACTCCAGTAGGTGCCGTTTTCACATAAACGGAGTTTTTCACTTCATCCACACGAACCTGCCACCCAACAATTTGATTGTATTGGTTTCGAAAAGGAATCAATATACCAGGAGATCCTGACATCAAACGAAGAGAAAGTCGACCTTTATTCATCTCATAAAAACCCGGAATTCCCTGCCAGCAATGTTTATTCCCAATCTGTTTAAATAGCTTTTCCCAAACTGTCGTATATGTATTATCCTCTTCTAACTCAATTTGTTGTTTTAAGAAAGAGCGATATTGACGTACTTGTATTTGTTCCTCGCTCATTTTTCTATCTCTTATTAAATGTGCATGATGATGCTTTTGCAATGGTATGAAATCCATTAACTTACGATTAAACACATTTAATTCCTCATTGCTTTTCTTATCATGGATCTGAACTTCATTCACCTCAGGCAATTGATACTTATCTTTTCCATTTATGTAGTGAATGTAGCTTGGATTGCCCGTGTTTTTTCCATAGATCCATTTACTTTCTACACGTGTACACGCTACTTTCTCTTGCGAAACATGCAGCATGCAATTTCCTGTATCATGACAAATTGGACACGGAACACGATAAAACTCCCACCAGCTACCTCTTGGATAAGCACTTGTTAAACGGAACTGTCCTTTTTGAATGTTATAATGCATAATCCCCCACTCCTTATATATTGTTTATTATGTATAGAACAACTACCTCCATTAAACTCCTTATACTTCTATTTAGATGCTTTCTTCGTTCTACTAACAGATATACAAAAGAATATATATCACAAACTAAATAATTGTTTTTATGTTCTTGTTCTAGCAAATCGGATGCTATCTATACTTCAAATGCTCTAGCAAATATCTCGTGATTTGTAGACCAATATTTTTTGATTTTCTTTTTATCTAATTTGATTGTTGTATCAAAGTATAGATACCTCAAAACTAGTATTCATTTTATATCTCCCTAAATAATAATTTGTGCCTAATGTAATAATGGATTTTACCAGCCAAACAGACTTTAAAACAACACAAAAAGGGCTTCTTCAAGTCGATTAAAAATGTGCACAGCTAATTAAATAAGCTTTATATACACTAATCGGCTCAAAGAAGCCCTTTCAGAATTAAAACAAGACATAACTTGCTTCTACAACTCAACCACAACGCATAAGGTGTGGGAATAAACGGAATCAAATAAACAATAAATATAGTTCCATATTAATAAATTCATACAAAGATTTCAACAACTTTATGTTCTCTTAATCCACTCCTTTCTACCTTTCAGTGAATATTTTTGTACTACCATATGTTTCTACCGTTTCAAATTACAATCCTAGATCTTGCTCTCTTATAACAGCTCGTGCATATCCCACCAATCCCATTAATTGTCCCTCTGATACTATCTAAAATTTATCATTTATATATTGGCTGACTTTTAGACAGACAAAAAGAACTTTTCTCTTTCGTTGGGTTCATTTGTTTAAATAGGCTAATCTATTAATTCTATTAAATTCATTAATTTGACTATACGATAAGTATTCTTAGTCTTCTTCTTCAGCCTTTTCTCTTCTTAAATAGCTTGCAAATCCGCCTTCCATTGCTTCAACAAATCCTTTTCACATCGTATCGAATTTTTCCCCCTTGAATTAAAATGTGAACCAAATAACTAGACTCTACCTATTTTTATAGATATCCTTTAATTCAAATATCCAATATGTTCATATTATCATATAATATATACGAATTTATGTTGTTCCTTCCAAATAAACCAAATCTATATTAAAAACTTCTATATACCCAAGAAGGTTTATCATGCTCAATTTTCATACCCCCCTCTTTTTAGGATTCTTTTTGTTTTTATACGGTTTCATCGGTATTATCTTTTTATTACTATTATTACTATTCCTTAACGCATAGGAACAAAGTGTATAAATATATGTTTAATGTGTGATTTCTACATAGCAAAGAAAAAGACCTCCGTTTTGGATGCTTAATGTATACTAATATTAATATTAAATAACTTCATTGATAGACTTTCTAGAACAATAAATATACTAGCTGAAACTGATCTATATCCGATATTCTTTCCTGTAACATTAATAGTAATCTCCTCTAAATGGGTTTTCACATCGTCTTTTTCAAAAATTTTATCTTCAACCTTTTCGACTATTGCTACATTATCCACTTCTTTAAAAGTTTTCAGTAATTTTGCTTCTAATAAAGTAAAATCAAAATTTTCATCTTTAACCACATCAAATTTAATTTTCATTTTTCTTTCCCCATTTTTAACTAGTTAATATGTAAACATCGATATAATTATATATATTTGTATTAAATAATTCAAAAAATATGTTTTGTTGACTTACTCATTGTTAACCCATCTAATAGAGAGAAATAAAATGGTGATTAATATATAATCAAACTATCCAAATATTAGGTGGTGATGCAAATGACGGAAACAATCCGAATTGCTCTTTTCTCTCTTGTAGGAATAAGTGCCATATTTACTGTAATCAAAGTATTTCCAAAACCAGAAAAAAGAAAGTTTTGGATTACATTCGAAACTTTAATTCTGGTCGGGACAGCCTGGATGCTAATAGGACTTCTTATGTAACCTGTATAATTAGTACACACCTCTTGAATGAAACTCAATATTCCGTCAATACTGTATATGACATTAGATTTTCTCCTTGTTCCCCCTTGGAGAACTGAGCAGTTAGCATTTGCTAGCTGTTCTTTTTTGATCCATCGTCACATTATGATGAAATGGTCATATATTATCTCAAAGCAAAAAACCCTAATTTATTTTTTAACATCTCACTTTTCCCTTAAAGAGTACTTTTTAAAGGTGCTCTTTTAAGGTTTACTAGAATAAAATTTAATATTTTGTCAATAATATAGATAGGCGATGGCCATAACACATTTAATAAAGTCCCTAACCTTTCTCCTTTCCCCTCTGGAGAACCAGCCGAGCAGTTAGTTTTTTAGCTGCTCTTTCATTTATGAAAAAAGATAAAATCCTTTATAATAATTTTTCTTTATTTCTCAATATAAAGGGCCTTGGATTTTTGTTAACAATCTTGTAGTATATGAACAAAGAGTAAGGTAAGAGTTACTCTTTGCCATTTTAGAAGAGGTCCTGTTGGAGACAACAGGGCCTTTTTACATATAGAGATAGTTTTGTTTAATTTTTCACCATTAACCACAAAAATATCTTATAATCGTTATATAATAAATTAATTAACGGATTAGGAGTAGATCAAATGCCAGTTACACTAGAACTTATTCTTTTCATTCTTCTAGCAATTAGTGCTGTTGGCTATTTAATAAAAGAATTTCAAAAAACTAGGAAAAGAACACTTGGAATTTTACTAGAATTCTTGGTCCTTTTCTGGTCAATATGGAGAATATCGACTATCATAATCTGATTTATAAAACATGAATTCCTGGGAATAAAGAGTAAGGTAAGGATTACTCTTTGCCATTTTAGAAAAGGTTCTGTTGGAAACAGTAGAACCTTTTTTCATGATTTAAAGGTTCTAAGAAAAAATGAAATTTTTACCACAAAGATAATTATTAAATATTTTACGCCCATACATTATAATGGAATAGTTATTGTATATTGGCATTAAGAGGAGCGACCTGATTAAGAGCTTCTCTTTTTTTATAAAATAGCATTATTGCAATCTCACTCTGTATACCTTCTTGATCTGCGCTTCAGGGAATCCCTCGTACACAGCAAATACTTCAGGAAACTGACTCAAACACATATCAATAATTATGTCATCTATAATTCTAATAAAGAACTACTTAACTTCACGTATGTAATCGTTGTGTAGGTAATAACTCCTAATCTTGCAATGGCGAGCATTTGCTTTTAAGACTTCATACAGCTTGATTTTTGTTTCATCTATATCAAATATTGATAACTGCCCTTCGATCTCAACCTGTTCAATCATTTTCCCATTCCCCTTTCAAATCAAATGACATTTTATTAGGCCTACTACGCCAATCACGTATAGACGACTACATATCAAGATGTTAAAATGTTATTGTGATTCTTATATAGTGTCATATACGACTTTTTCTTTGTTCATGGGGCTCTTACGTAGTAGTAAGAGCCCTTTTTTTATATAAATAGCCTATTAATTCATACATTAAAATATATAGTTGTAAAATTATTAGTTAAGTGCTAAAATTCCTTATATACTCCTTAGAGAGTAATCATGTAATAATTAACAAGAGTTTAAAAATTCTCGATTCTTAGCCCCTTAGAGCGCCCTCTAAGGGGCTGCAACAATTTAAATAACTTTTTTGATACATATTTATGAAACATTCATGTGTTATCTTCAGTAAGTTCTTTTTTATAATGTCGTGTGAGAAATACCTACCCGAAAAGCCCTAGCCCGTAATCTTAGGGCTTCTCCATTTAAATAATGGTTTTATGCACTTTTATTCTTTTCAAAAACAAAATATCCATTATACGCAAGATAGATAAAATATATTGTTGTTTCATTCGTAAAGCAACAAGCTCATGTAGAGACAATCCGTAGTCTATACGCTAGATGTTTTTTGGGGAGGGTTATCATATAGTAGTAGGTTAGCTTTTATTTGTTACTTTCTCCTCGACGACTTTATCGATAATATCATCAATAACTTCCATGCATCTTATAATAAAATCAGCATCCTCACGAGTAGTATCACTATTGCTAATACGTTCAATCACTTCTGTTCCATATTCTCTATCTTCATCTGTTTTTGCTAAATACCTTTTATAAGCTCTTACAACTAATATTGCTTCTTTTTGATCCATATCAATTTGGCATAACTCATCATCAAAATATTCCAATGAAATCCCTCCTGTTTGTAAATAATGAAGTACATTTAATTATATTACAATATATAAATTTATCGCTGTGTAATTTTTGTGAACTTGTGTAAAAGTTTAAATGTTCACGTTTACACTTTTACACATTAAGGAGGAAATAACGTAGAAAAATATGAAATTAGATACGAAAAGCGATATTTATGTGACTCTTGTGATGAAGTATTTATGGAAGGTGCATATAACAATTTATATTTTGATAACTGTGCGATAGAACAGGGCTTTTAGATTAAACAATATTTATTAGATATCCCGTTTTCAGTAGTATCGATACTACTGAAAACGGGATATAGTATCAAAATCAAAGGAGTGTGGAAATAAAAACGCAATATCAATAAGGGAACTAAAATATCTAATGGCTCTCAAAAATAGTATAGGAAATGTATATAAATATATTTAGTACGAATTTATTGTCACTTCACATATTTGTCTTAACGTATGTCTACCGTCTTTTTCTAATAATGTTACAGATTATTTTTGAAACAGTATTTTGTTACAGCTAGTTAAACCGCTAGGATATTTCATATTTTCAAATATAAAACGTAACAAAAACGGGCGTTTATGTTACAAATATCAACGAAAAACAAAGTTTGGTAAAAATTGTATTGCTATAACCTAATTTTGCACGTATCTCGGCGAAAAAAACAACAGAAATTTTATAAATAAATAACAAAAAGAGTCCTGATTGATACGGACTCTTTTTTGAGTTTTTACAAAAATAAACTTTTAAACACATAATTACATTTCTATTATTTATTTTACCACCTGAACAGATTCTGGTTTCCACCCCTGATTCTCTACCCAATCAATATTAACCTTATATTTTTTATTACTTTGCTTATCTCGTACATTACCGTAGGCTTTATTATTACCATTATTCCCAATAAAATCGAAAATCAATTGACTCTCTGGAACATCAACTGCATAAGAAATTGCTTTTTTCATCTCACTCCAATCTACTGTTCCTTCTTTAAATTTCATTTCAGGTTTTGCTCCTTGCTCTGTTCCAATTGGCTTTCAAGAAGAATTAGTTTGAGAACTTTTTTCATTAGATGCCGTTTTTTCTGCTTTTAGTTTCCCTTCTAACTGTGCTGCTTCTTTATCTCCACTTTTCTTCTCTTCTATCTGTGCTGCTTCTTTATCTTCATTTTTCTTCTCTTCTATCTGTACTGTTTCTTTATCTTCATTTTTCTTCTCTTCTATCTGTGCTGTTTCTTTATCTTCATTTTTCTTCTCTTCTATCTTTGTTGCTTTCTTTTCTTGAGCAATTGCTTTCTTTGATGCATCAGAAGGGGTAAACAACTGGTATGTCACTATACCAACTGTCACTAAAATCAAAGTAAATGCAATATTAAAAATCACCTTTTGACGACGATTCTGTTGTTTTTCTTGAAACCTGCTTACTTGCCCCATTCTTTAAACCTCCGTGTTTATTGTTTCCTCTACTCTTTATGCATTATCCCTATAATTCTTAATATTTTTATTAAATAATAGAAATGAACTACACTTTCCATACAGGATTTCATATCATAATAAAATTTGTTTTTTTCAAGCATCTGATGTATGTTACTCAAAATAATTTAATACATTAAAAATTGATAAGCTTCAGCACTTTAGAAACCTTCAATTTTATTCAAAGGTGATTCTAATTACGTCCATATTAGATCTTTTGTAGAAAGCTTTTTAACAATTAAGCCTCTTCTTCCCTTATTTATAATTTTTAAATTAAATTTCCCTCTATGGTATAATAAAGATGTTTTGTTTTCTAATGGGGTATGTCGTAAAATCAAAAGGGATTTTATCTCTTTTACCTTCTTTTCAGAGTAACTTTCACCACTAGGAAATTCTATTATTCCTAATGTAATCTTTAATTCGCTCTCATCAAAAGGCCACTCCTTATTAAGTTCCCTTATCTTTTGTATAAAACTTCTTTTGGTTTTTCCTATATAGAGCAATGTTTCATTCTTAGCATCTACTCTAGAGATTGTAAATATCCCCTTCTTAGAAGCTTCTTCTCTATTATACAAATCATTTATACTATACAATCCATACCATTTAATATGTACTGTTTCTAAGAATCTCAACTCATTTTTAGACAATATTATAATTTCTGAATGTTCAAATTATTACGGGTACATAGTCTTGATTACTTGAATTATAAATTGCGCTTTTCAATAATACATTTTATTATTGCTAATTTCAATATATAGTTTAATTACTAATCTATATAAAAAACAAAGTGATGTCGTACCTAATATTTTATTTTTTCACGATATTAAACTATCGTGAAAAAAGATAGAGCTTTATGGAATAAAATATAATGTGTATGTACATTTCTTTTAAAAGAAATTTTGTAGTTTGCAACTGAATTACAAAAAATATCGATTTTTGAAAACTAAATTATTAAAAAGGACTACATAGTTTAGTAGCCCTTTTTAAGTCCAGAAATCTGTATGATTGATGTTTTTACCTGTTAACCTCCGTAATGCATTAATAAGATTGCTTGGATTTTTAAATGAACAAAAAATATCTCTTACAAATAATGTAACAACTATTTAAGTGCAGCCTATGTTTTAGGACTCCTGATCAGTATTTTTGTTAGTGGTATTATCATTTTTCTATTTTAAGATATGATGCTCATATTAAATGGGATTGTAGCAGGAGCAATGGGAGGATTAATGGCATAATGATTGGTATTATGATATCTCAATCCGAATTGTATATCATTGTAATACTATTAATGAGATTGTTTTCAGCCACTTTGGTTACCATGAGTCGATGAATTCGTAGTCAACATATAAGAATCTACTTCCTTATTTTTAGGTGTCTTCACTACTACCATTCTATTGTTAATCGTATTACTCAATTACCACTGTGCATCAGCTTGATACAATTATATTAGATGAGGTCCAATACATATTATTAAATTTAAGATGGTTCAAGTCGGAGGAAGGACACTTAATGAGTGTCTTTTCTTTATTACACAATACCCAATTATACTCTCTTTTTTATAAACCTTATGCAATTATACATATTCACAAAAATTACACCAAATAAATATTACATATAGTAAAATAAAAATGTGAATACATTCTATAAAACAGATTCTTTTGATAGGCGCAACATACCAATTATTATAGAAGATGTGGCGTCACTCTAATACTGATCTCAAAACTCTTGTATTTTGTAAACTAACAATCTGGTGTATATAGACGATTCTGTTTTATAGGATGTGTTTATAAGTATAACAAAGGGATAATACGGATAAGTTTATACTAACTGAACGTGGTTCAAGTCGGAGGAAGGCACCTTAGGGTGTCTTTTCTTTATAAAAATCTAATTCACTTTTTCCTTGTATAATTGCTCATATTACTTATAACTTATATGCATTTTTATAAAAAATATTGAGGGTACCCCAAATGGTAAATACAAAGACCCCATTTAAAAAAATATTGAATAAAATAGAGTCTCTTGTTAGAAACCCGAAATTAATTTTTATACACAACCTATTCTTCAAACCAAAACAGAACTTCAATTGGTACTTTTAAAACCTTTGCTATATCATAAGTAAGTTTGAATGAAGGATTATATTTTCCATTTTCAAGATTGCCAATTGTTTCCCTTCTAACACCCACCTCTTTGGCTAAATCTTCTTGAGACATATTTAACCTAATTCTATATTCTTTCATTCTAGTCTTAAGTGGCATCTTGCATTCCTTTCTTTTCTCTACGCTCAAATATTTCTAAATTAATTATAAATGTACCTACAGGTATGCAAACTGAAATTATAACGAATAACCGAATTACATGTAAATTTTCTAATATAAAAACACTTAAGAGTAGTATACTGCCTAGTACTAGTGCTACGAAAAAAGCTCTTGTAGCAGCGATCCGAACATGCAGCATAAAAAGTTCATCTGGTACTACTTTTGCATATGTGAAGAAGAAAAAGAAACCGAAAAAATAATATGCCCATGAAATATCACCTAAAAATGTAAACGGACCTAAAAAACCAAAAAACCCAAGAAACCCTAAATATGCCAATTTATTTTTCATATAAACCTCCTATGTGATATATTTCGCTCTTAACGTTATAAATATATCACATAGATATGATAATAAAAAGGATTGAAAACAGTACAACTTCTTTATAAACGTCATGAATTCATCTGAAAGTTACACCAATATTACTTAACGTGGTAAAATAATAGTTGGATGGGAGTCCAATACATATTATTAAAATTAAGATGGTTCAAGTCGGAGAAAGGACACTCATTGAGTGTCCTTTCTTTTTTAACAATATTCAGGTTCATATAACCCGTATAACTGTCCACCCTTTGTAACAGTTCCTTTTAAATAATGTTTTATTCCACCTTTTATCACTACCATAGGCATATCTTCTTTTTTAGCATAAGGAAAAGCCTTATAATCACATGATGCAGCAATTGGCTTCTTACTACTATTCAAATTATTATCAGTATCTACAGCTGCGTATGCTCCTGTAGTACCAGATAGCATAAGCCCAGTTGCTAAAGCCCCTACTACTAATTTCTTAAACATAATAATTCCCAATCAAATATTTTTATAACTTGCACTTTAAATGTATCACTTTTGTATTTTTTGTAAATATTTTTCATATATAGAAATATTCGTTTTAATTTTAGTGATTTTTGGGGTTAATTTTATCAACTGTAAAAGAGAGGGTTTTAGAACAATATGTAATAATGCATAATATGTTGGTCAGATATTATGATATACTCACAAAGAGCTGATACAACATTTCTTTAGATTGGAAAACTAAAGTCTTATTTACCTATGGAAAAGGGGCCTAATGGCGTCTTTTCTTTATTTTCAAAAGGACCTGCTCATTTCTTTCTTCAAAACATAAGGTAAAACGAACCCGTTAAAATCCATAGAATGAATCCTAGTTTCCCCCCTTATCTTAAAGAGGAACTATTGTTATGGGATATAGTGGTAGTTGTGGCGAAGGCTGCGGTTTTGCTGGAAGATTTGCTTTATTAGTTGTATTATTTATTCTATTAATCATTATCGGATGCAGTTGCTTCTGCTAAAAAACTATTGGAAAAGACTCTTTAAGGTGTCTTTTCTCTTGTACATTATATCCATTATAAGCTCATTAATTTTTATTTATGTTTAATATAATCTCTGTAGTAGTTTACAGTAATACCTTATGTACATATCAAAAAGAAGTGATGCGTTAACATCCCTTCTAATACCTACTACCATCAGGGTAGTGATATATCATTTATTTTTTACGAATCCCATCCCTATCCTTCCAAATTGAAAGCAGGGATAACCAATTGCCTCCACAATAAACAGTTACCTTTATTCTTTCATATTGGTACAATCTCATTAATATAAAATAACCCACCTATTCTCCAAGGAGAACTATATGTAATTTTGCACTTGTACTTGTATACGATCAAATCATAACAAAACTTTAAGTATCATTTATATATAGTAATTAAAATTAACTTAATAGCCCTAAAACCTTAATAATTTCAATTGTTTTATCATCTTTTATTCTACAATAAAGCCTTTTCCCCATACGTTCACTAATTACAATATTTCCAGAAGTTAATTTACGCAAATGTTGTACAATCAAATCTTCCGGAATTTTTGTTTCCTTACTTAGATCAGAAATTGACAAAGATCCATATGATATCAATTTACAAACCATTGATAATCGAGTAGGATTCCCTAATAACTCTAAAACTTTTATATTTTCTGTATAGAAACTAATGTCCAAATCAAAAGCCCTTAGCAAATCTTCCACCCTCCTAAAATAAGACAGATAACAACCAGAATATCTTAACATAAAAACAGTACAAATAACCCTGAAATATATCAATTGTCCATTGAGAAAAATAATATTCGGATGAAATTCCAATACATATTTTTAAAGTTAAAGTGGTTCTAGTCGGAGGAAGGCACCTTAGTGTGGCTTTTCAATGAAAAACATCAAAAAAAACGGTCTAAATCTAGACCATTTTTATTTTATAATTACTTAAATTCAAATGTAATTCCGTTATTTTTTTCTCGATCTGCATCATCTGCTATCAGCCAAATTAATTGTTCCTTATGACCTTTAGCCAGTAACCATTTCAAGTTCTTTTAAACTATTACATATGTTTGTACCATGCTTTGTTAATTCGTTTAAACTCCATAGGTTTTGAAGTTTTAGACTTTTCCCTTAGTGAACTCAAATTATTAGAACATTCTACAATATTTAGACTGAATGTAGCTAATAAACAAAATATTATTAAATTCTTCAAATAGCCACTTCTAACTCTCTTTCGTATAAAATAAACACCTTCGAAATTATTCATATGAAAATCAAAAGAAACTTTAAATCAAAATAATTTTATCGTTTTCCGACAGAAGGCTCCTTCCTCAAAAATGTGAAGGTGTGAAACACCAATTTTAGGTGGGAGATGAATGTCGGTTGGCATAAGCCAACATGTTTGCTATCATTTACTTGTACAGATTGCTCTTTGAAAACTGAAGATATGAGGTTGGTTGCAGAAAAACGTTGCAACCGTAAAATCTTCAACGTTCTTTCGCCCCATACTTGCCGAAGTTGCGAAAACCAAGCTAAAGTAGGTAGTGTGGTGAGTCAACGTACAAGATACTTATGTTTTCACCGTAGGGACTACGGGTAGAGCCTGCTAAGATAACCGGTGGATACACCGGTGTTCGCAGGAATCTCCCACTTCAAACAG
This sequence comes from Bacillus sp. EB106-02-03-XG38, assembly GCF_058792175.1. Taxonomy (NCBI): domain Bacteria; kingdom Bacillati; phylum Bacillota; class Bacilli; order Caryophanales; family Bacillaceae; genus Bacillus; species Bacillus sp. EB106-02-03-XG38. Next base: position 39,512 of record NZ_JBYTED010000005.1, on the reverse strand, counting down.
TCCGTAAGGACGTTAAGTGGTGAGTAGTTCAAATTAGATTAGATGGTAGAAAATATTCTTATACTCATAAATTGTTACATTTGAGCCTGCTAGTGGTACAAAAAGAAGCTATCATCTATTAAATAAAATTCAACTTTGTGTAAGGGTTAATACAATTCTCTATTTTTTCAATCGATAGAGAATGCAAAAGACATTTAATGCGCCTCATAAACTATTCCCTTTTTATCTCCTAAAACATTTCATTCTAGTAAAAATATATTTTTCAGCTTTAATTGTTCCTTTAACTTTTCCGCTTCGATAAAATGACTATTTAACTTCTGTAGCAAGCAACCTAGTAATTAATCCAATCATGCCAATACAAACAGCATATTAATAAGTTTCCCTACAATTACTGAACTACTTAGTTTTTCTTCTGTTTTTTATTTATCTTAAAGTAATCCATTCATAGCTTGCCCACTCTTTTGGTTTCTTATCGTACTTGATACGACCAGTCGTACAGAATGAAGCAATCATCCATTGTACACGGTTCATCTTTGCATACGGATCAATACAATCCTCTATTTTTTTCAATTGATAACCTGTACTATTTTTCTGCCAAATTGTATATAAACGAAGATGTGTTGTTGTAACTTGCCACTTTGAGATTTTTGTTAAATCTTCTTTTACTTTTCTTTCATACTCTTGTTTTACTACTTTATAACCCTTCTCCTTATTGATTAGTCCATTTGAGAATGCAAAAGGCATTTGATGCACCTCATAGACGGTTCCCTCTTCATCTCCTAAAATATTTGATTCTACCAGGAATATATTTTTTAATTTTAACTGTTCTGTTAATTCTTTTCCATTCCGATAAAATGATTTTTTTATCTTCTGTAGTAAGATAACCTGCACAATTAATCCAATTAATAAAGGATATGCTAATACCAATAACATATTAATAAACACGTTTAGAATGAGAACTCCTATAAGCACAAATATTGTAAAGTAAATATATTTTTCTCTTTGATGAATGATTTTACTGTTCAAGCCAAGATACCTCCGTTGTGATATATAGTAAACGCAACATACACCAGTGCTCCTAATAAAATAGAACAAGCACCTGGAAAGCTCTGTATCAGCTGTATATCTTTCCTAGGTAGTTTTGCACCAAACATAGAAGCAGCATGCTCTAATTGGTCTTTAATTGCTCCTATAAACCCCAAAATCTTAATTAATCGATACACACTAGCAATCCAAAAGAATAGTAAATGAAAAGCTGTTAGTGTAATTGCGGTAAACACAGCCGATTCTTCTACTACATTGCTAACATATAAAGCTACCACCACAAGCATTTTCGTATCACCAGGTGACGAAAATTTAAATATCTCTAACAATAAACCACATGCTAAGGCCATGCCTAGTACAATCGCAATCTCTTTGCCTGTTCTTATTCCAGCAAAATACGTGATTCCTATCCCCAAAATTAAGAATAGAAGATGCCACACATTCCTCGTTTTTCTATATTTCAAATCAGTAAATACGTTTAGGATCATGTAACTTAGTAGTAACCCTATAATATACAAAAACACTCTCTTCTCTCCTTTTCTGAATCCAAATACAATATGTTTTCTAAAAAAGGGAACTACTTCTAGTAGTAGTCCCCTTATGCTTACTATTAAATTTATATTTAGTTCCAAGAATCTACATCTGCATTTTTTGATGCTTTTGTGAATCGAGCTAGAATTGTATCATAGCCACCTTGAATTGCTTTCCATACAAATGGCCCAATTACTAATACGATAATTACAGCCAAGGCGATTAACATACCGTTTTCTGATGATAACTGTGAGTCTTCGTTTTTTAACCAATTTTTCATTTTCGCCAACATATTATTCTTTCTCCTTTATATATTGATTTTAAGAATTGAATAAATAAGGAATTCCCTATCTAAATCTTCTATTACTTATTCCAAGAATTTACGTCTGCATTGCTTGATGCTTTTGTGAATCGAGCTAGAATTGTATCATAGCCACCTTGAATTGCTTTCCATACAAATGGCCCAATTACT
>NZ_JBYTED010000005.1:27931-37365 GCF_058792175.1 Bacillus sp. EB106-02-03-XG38 | reverse complement strand
ATTACAGCCAAGGCGATTAACATACCGTTTTCTGATGATAACTGTGAGTCTTCGTTTTTTAACCAATTTTTCATTTTTGCTAACATGATTAGAACTCCCTTATCTATTTATCGTTTTCCGACAGAGGACTCCTTCCTCAAAAATGTGAAGGTGTGAAACACCAATTTTAGGTGGGAGATGAATGTCGGTTGGCATAAGCCAACATGTTTGCTATCATTTACTTGTACAGATTGCTCTTTGAAAACTGAAGATATGAGGTTGGTTGCAGAAAAACGTTGCAACCGTAAAATCTTCAACGTTCTTTCGCCCCATACTTGCCGAAGTTGCGAAAACCAAGCTAAAGTAGGTAGTGTGGTGAGTCAACGTACAAGATACTTATGTTTTCACCGTAGGGACTACGGGTAGAGCCTGCTAAGATAACCGGTGGATACACCGGTGTTCGCAGGAATCTCCCACTTCAAACAGTCCGTAAGGACGTTAAGTGGTGAGTAGTTCAATTGAGCTATACGTAATAAACATCCTTGTTTTAAAAATTCTATTATTTGTTCCAAGTATTCACATCTGCATTGCTTGATGCTTTTGTAAATCGAGCTAGAATTGTGTCATACCCGCCTTGAATTGCTTTCCATACAAACGGGCCAATCACTAATACAATAATTACAGCCAAGGCAATTAACATACCATTTTCTGATGATAATTGTGAGTCTTCGTTTTTTAACCAATTCTTCATTTTTGTTAACATGTGTATTGCTCCTCTTCTTATTCAATTTGGGATACTAGCTTCTTATATACTTGCAAATCCTTGCATTAAGGATTGAATAACAATAACCATTGGATAAATCACAATACAGCCAATAACTGCAACGTTAAATTTATTCATTTCCATTGGCTTATTTTGAATGAGACGGTTATAGTTCTCATGTTTTAGCTCTCGCATCATTTTAATCTGCGCGTCCATAATACGAAGGCTCTGTACCTTGTCCGTTTTTTGTGCTTGTTGCAATGCAATCGTAAAGGTATTGATTTCTGGACTATTTAAAGCTGCTGCAAAGTTACGAAATGGTTGATCCGAACCCGCATACATTTCTAATTCCGCTGTAAGTGTAGATACATATGGTCGAAGATGTCTCCCTGCATATATTTGCGCCTTTTTTACTGCTTCTAATGTTGTATGTGTTTTTAACAGCTGCAACATCGGAATTAGATACTCTGGTAATTCAAATTTCCTTGCTTCTATCGCCTGCTTGATTCTTTTCTTTAATAAATAATCAGGATAGAAATAAAGCAGTGGTGAAATCAAAACTCCCACTTTAAATAGGTAGTAATCATGAAACACTGTACATATCAAGAAAACAGAAGTGAAAATGATGGGATACGCAACCTTCATTTTCAAATATTCTTCTGGTTTCGTATCCAAACCAGCTTCTTCTAATTTTTTCTGAATCTGCTCTTTCTTTTCTTCTGTCAGATACTTATGTGATAATGACTGAAAAGGAGCGAGCATCATTTGATTTAAATTCTTTTTTTCAATTCGCTTTGCATTTTCTACATAGTTTGTAAGTAGGCTACCACTATCTTTTTTACTTTGTAGAAAGGTAGAGAATACCCAATACATGACAACGAATACCACTACAGCTAAAATCGCAGCCACTTTATTCCCCTCTTTCTGTTGGATTATAATTTGCAATCTTTTCTACACGGGTTGCTAAGAAAAAGACAATGAACATATTTACCGCTAATACGATTTTCCCCATCATAGAACCTGCTAAAAATCCATATGCTTCTTTTGACATCAACATAATCACAATCGGCATGGCAATGACGATTAAGCAGTTCTGTACAAAGGCACGTTGTGCTTGCGACAAACTTGAACGTAATCTTGCCAGGTATAGCTTTTGTTTTTCGAAATCTTCTGCAATATCTAGTAAGACTTGCACTGAATTTGCTCCGCCTTCTCGGCTACACACTTCCAACATTTCATGGAAAAATACCAATTCCCTAAAGTTAAACGTTTCATTGAATCCTCTAAATGCACGGTGCATTGTAGTTCCACCTTCTAATAAAAGAGAAACTTTTTCTATTTCTTCTTGAATGCTTTCATGCATCATTGGTTTAACCTGAACTAACACCCGTTTTGCGTTATTACTAATTTGAAGTGCATTCGCTACAGCCTTCATATAGATAGAAAGACGATCAATGACAACCAAGTAGTAACGTTTTTTTCTTCGATAGAGAAGAAATCTCGGAACTAAAAATCCACATAAAACGGTAATCAGTGTAAAAGGATCTCTTCCAAAAGAAAAATAGAATACTGTTGCAATACTCATTCCAGAAAGAATTGTATATACCCAGTACATGCTTTTCGTCAATTTCCACTCGTACTTTTGGGCTTCTTGGATAACGGATTGTGGCAGATACATTCGTATCCCTTTGATATTCCTTAATTCCAAACGCCTTTCTTCTTTCTCATTTTCTTGTACAAATTGAGAAAGAGCAGAACCCTTAGATTTCGCAAAAAGTAAAACGAGAAATACTACACTAATAAAGATTAAAAATATACACCCATAGGCGAACAAACTATGCATACTGCACCTCCTGTTGTGAAAGGAATGGTGCATAAAGAGCTGGGTTTACAGTAGAAGAACGGAATTTCTTCTCCATTTCGGCTGACATTTTTGCTGTAACGATATGATCTCCATGAATCTTTCCTACTCTCTCATTTATTTCATCGTATTCCTCACCTGACGGAATAAATTGAGAAAGCTGATTGAACTGTATGTCATCTTGATAATCCAATAATTCAATCATCTCTGTAATATAGCGATTCCCATCTTCTTTCTTTTCTAAAAAGACGACCAAATCGAATGTTTGAGAAATTAATTCATATAAATACTGCGCATCGATATTCGCACCACTTTGCAGGCACATAAGCATTAAACGTCTAACTGCTTCTTTTGCACTTCTTGCATGGACAGAGGTGAAACCAGGATGTCCTGTTTGGAAGAAGTTAATCATTTTTAACGCTTCCTTCCCCCTTGATTCCCCTACAATTAATCGCTTTGGTCCTTGACGTAAAGCATTTGTTAACAATCTATCAAAATCGATTGTATTTTCTTCTACTTCCGATGCCCTACATTGCATCGGAACAAAATGATGTTCTGGAAAAATGCGATGCAAATATAATTCAGGGTTATCTTCTACTACCAGAGTACGTTCTTTTTTCTTTCCTTTCGGAATGTGAGAGGCAAGATATTTCATAAACTCTGATTTCCCTGTACCCGTAGCTCCAGCAACTAGAATATTCATTTTAGATTTCACGGCTGCAGCCAAAAAGTCCAACATCACTTTTGACGCTTGATTAGTAGATAGCATACGCTCTTCAGAAGCACGGAGGTGATCCGCATTCTTACGAATCGTTATTGTTGTTCCGAGTCCCCCAAGTTCATCTAGCGCAATATTGATACGGATATACGGAAACACGCAGTCCACATATGGCTTTGCCGTATTTAATGACTCTGATGTACTGTTTACCATCTTATAGGCTAAAGCTTTCACTTCTTCTTCCGTCTCAAATCGGTAAGGGAAGGTACATTCTCCCTCTCCAATTTTTTCGTAAATAATTTCTTTTGTGCCATTGATATAAATATCGGTTACATCCTTATCTTCTTTTAAAGGTTCTATAATCCCAAACCCCACAATTTCGTCACACACCATATTCAGTAACTGTTCAGAAGGTACATCTGAAATGACGACTTGATTGCTTAATAGAAAGCTTTTAATAATTTGTTCTACAGCTGCTCTCTTTTCTTTATTCATAAAGGATTCACTGAGGATATCACGATGGTCTTTTACTAAAAACGAACGAATTTCATCTGTTATATCTTTAATTTGTTGAGCTGTAGTTGTTCCTAACTTTCGGGCCGATTTGGAACGAATCATGTAACCAAAGTGATATAGATCAACTCGATTTCGCTTTAAGGCGATTTGTTTTTCCTGTAAATAGCCCCACATACTCCTTGTCCCCCTTTTAATTTCGTAAACCAAAGAGACCCTTTTTCATAGAGGATTGCTGGGATGGAATACCAAGACCAGCTGCTTCCATAATTTGATGGACCTTTGTATTAATTTGAGGGGAACCAAATTGCATCCCCCATTCGTAACTCGTGCGATCCCTGTCATACGGAATGGTTACTGCTATTTTTTGAGAAGAAAGCTTTTCAATATCTTCTACATAATTTTCATCTGCCATGTTCAAAACATGAATCATACGGGGCATTGTTAGCTTTGCATCTTCAATCAGCTGTAATTCTCGCTTAATAGCTAACGCACCTCGGGGATTTCCATTTAATACATGAACAACAAGATCTGATTGATATAGGATTGGATAACTCAGCACCTCGGATAATTCAGTTGGTACTAATAGAACGATATAGTCATATTCTGTATCTACAAGTGACTCTATAAATGTCGTTACAAAGAATTCTTTGTTTTGGATCTCTGGGAATTGAGCTAAGCTATAACCTGATGGAAACACCAGAAAATCCATCTTATCGTGCAATTTTTGCATCAACCTTGGATTCACTTTTTTCTCTAATAAATCTTGCTTGGTACAAATATACTGCAAGAGATTGTATTCATTTTCTTTTCTTACAAGCTCTAATATGTTTTTACTATCGTGGCTGAGACCAGTTCCAACTGCAAAGCTTGGTCTTACTTGGTCTGCTTCTACATAAAGTACCTTTTTCCCTAAATGAGCTAACTCATTTGCTATCGCAATACTTAATGTGCTTTTTCCTACATTTTCGTTTGTCGCATAAAAGGCAATAATTCTTACTTGCCGCTCCATCTTAATAACCCCTTTCTTACTTGGATTCGTTCAGATACTGTGCTACATACTCTTTTACATTTTTAGAAATCGGATTTGTCGAATGCTTCTCTACATAGTCTAAAATGTTCTTTTGATCAGATATTTGTGAGAATCCTTCAGCTGGTTCTAACTCTTTCCCTGTTTGTTCCACCTTTTGTCCGACCGCAACAGGAATGACGTCTCCAAGTGTTTTTGCACGATTTAAGTATTGAAGTTGTTCAGGTGAAACAGCCAGTGTGTATAATCGCGTTACTTTTGGCTTTTGTTTGTCTTCTTGTTCCTCTTTTGATTCTTTCTTTTCTAACACAAATGCATCTTCTGTATTGCTATCTTTTGCAGCAGTCACGCGTACACGTTGGAACAGCCCACCGAAGACAACCTTCTCATTGTCCCCTTCTTTCACAACCTGCTTAAAATACAAGTCCACATATGTGTTAGGAATAATACTATTCCCTGAACTTGTTTCTAAATCAACAAGTAACGAGAAAGCAACTTCTCCACCTTTCAAGTTTAAAATGGAAGAGTCCGGTAACTCTTCTTTCTTTACTACTTTGTTTTTAAAGAGATAGCTATTTTCGGTAATGGGTTGCCCATCATTTGTCCACTTCCCTACAACATCTCTTTTGCTTACACGTAATGCATTCGGTGGAATGGCATCACCAGGTAATGTTCGTTCCACTAGCATGTCTTCTTTAATCTCTGTATGTGCAGGTATATCCTTTGCGGCTACAACAATTTTAGTTGGTTTTACTGCATTTTCTACTGCAAAATAATTGTATCCATAGATACCCGCTACTGTTACAGCAGCTAAACCTACCGCAGCAATCTGCTTCTTTTGAAACTTAGATGGCTTCAATGTTTGTATTCCTCCTTATATAGCCTTTAAACGCAAAAAAGGACACACCTATGGCATTATGCGCCTTAGGTGTGTCCTTTTAGCTAATCTAAAGTTTATATGAAAATGTTGGATTTGTTTTCTTTAATATAACAATTCAATATTATGATATATAGAGTTTAATGTCAATCATTTCTAAAAAAATATTATTTTCACCATGCTAAAGCTCTGGTTTTAAAAATAAAAAAGTCTAAAAACGTTTTAATATCAGGGTTTTCAAGTAATTAATCAACCCTGAAACATGGTAAAATCATTCTAACATAATTAAATATTTGAGGGTGGTCAATTGCTATCCTTAAAGAGAAGGCATTGTATAACAGTTGTCTCTTTTTTATCTTATTATTTATTCTGTTAGAACGAAACAAGCTTTGTCCCCGTCTCAAAATACTTTGCAGGGGCATAACTTTTCCCATTCCGATCTTGCAACTCACTTCCAATATACAAAGATACAATCATTGCAACAACCCCTATAAAAACTGCACGTCTCACTTGTTGTTTTTTCTTTTTATCCATTTCTAATTCCCCCTTCTACGAAAAAAAAAGGCACATCCCATTAAGGGATGTGCCTTTGGTTTGTCCATTCAGCTACTAGTTTAAGATGGATATATTATTGTGTTGATTCATCTTATTATATATTTTATTTCCTATTTTTCATGTAATACCAATCAGTCAGTTTATGAAGTAGTTCTTCTTTACCTACCCAGTTCCATCCTACTCCACTCCCTCCAGGAAATGGATCATCTGGAAATACTCTTCTTTTTATGAAATCATCATAGGCAACACCTTTAATTTCTACTTGCTCAGTTAAGCATAGACTCATTTCATTGACACCTGCTGGAGCTGTTTCTACATTAAATGTATATACATCATCTTTTGTCTTCATTGGTGTATACCATTTGCGTTGACCATCAATAATTTTTTCTTGACCATCCCAGTATAGAGACTTAGTCGGTCTTTTACTATCAAAGACATGTCCTGTTATTTCAGACAAATACATATTTTTAGGTAAGAATTTTGATGTTAGGCCAGTATTAGAAACACTGTCTAATTCTTGTGTAGTTTTTAACCCTTCATCAGCAAAAGGATATTGTGCCGTTACTTTTGCAAATACACCAGGATAATTTGCATTCCAGTCATTTTTATATTTTCCGTTTACTTCATACGAAAACCCATAGCCAGAATGAAGCTTAGATGGTGCTAAATTATCTATACTTCCACTTAATGTTTCATAAAACATTTCTCCCATTGTGTCCTCTTTTGATACACGTTCACTTACTGATTCCACCACACCTTTTACACTCGTTAGACCGCACATCCCATTTTCATGTGATGGTGCATAGATAGCTGTTTTAATAGGGTTATTTTTATAAGTGGTTTCTTCAATATCTATACGATTACCTGCAGGGTTAATTTCCGCTTGAATTGTTCCTTTCCCCTTATGTTGCCAGCCAAGGTTCAAGGTTTTCTTTTCTCCCTCATTTAACCGTACCTTTTGTGATGCAACTTGTTGTCCGTTATGCTTGAGCACGACTACTGTTTCAGGATTTGCATATTTCGTTTCTAGTACATCTAACTTTTTAATTTTATTCTTCTCTTTTTCTAGTTTTTGTCTTGCATTATCTAACCTGCTTGCAGCATTATCCAGTCTGTTTTCTTCCCAAGAGCAGTCTCTATCAATATAGTAGTCATGGCCCTCTTCATCTTTCTCATGAATTGGATTACGACGACAATAACTTAAACTTGACTGTGCACTATCTCTATCGGATTCAGCACTATATACTTCCTGCTGAGATTTATTAATATTATTATTTACCTTTACTCTATATTGGTCACGTTCTGGCTTAAAATTATCGCGCGATACATCTACTCTTGTTTTAATATTCTTTCCTTCCCTTGCTGTTTCTCCTTCAATTCGGTCAGCTGAGAAATCAATTTTATATTTAAAATCATCTTCATCACCTGGATCTGGATTAGATGTTACTTCTGTACCACAGTTTCCATCTACAATAAAATCAACTACTTTCTCATTTGAATCCCTTTGAACCCCATCAATAATTTTTAACTTTGCAGTATAACGACCACACATCTGAGGCTGCCAACTTATATCTTCTTTCGTAAATCGCCCTGCATCGCCTTCATTTGGTTTTTGATTATCTTTTTGAGGATTTGAACGCAGGTAATTTTCCTGATGATGAACTGTTTCTCCACTTTTTGTAATATCTAGCATCCATTTCACACGATTTCGCTCACCTGCTATGTGTGAATACGGGTTACCTGCATCGAGTTTTGGACCATGTTCTTTATATCCTTTATCTTTACTTACATATTCGAAGCCATTAAACATGAATCTAACAGGTGTATCTTTTGTACCACTAGAGACTTTAAATTCTTTTATTTCAGGTTTACTAGTTCTTACATACCATAGGCTATATTTATTCACTCCATCTACACCTCCGGCACCCGCATACCCTCCTGATAGATAAGCTATATCACGAATCCAATAAAATCTACCATATGGTGTTTTAATATTTAAATTAAATATTAAATGTTTATTCATATTTTCTAATACAAATTTAGGATTCCCCCAATATTTATCAGCAATAATACCATTATTTATTCTTTCTACTTCTGTCACCATACGATCGCCCACTGTAACAGCGCTATTCCAATAACCATCATTTGCAATTCGAACATAAGGTTCAGATAAATCTTCATTTTTCACCAAATTATCATGTGGATTATCAAAATTAAAAGAACCGTTATATACAGCTGGGTAATGCAGATCACCTTTATACATTAAATCCACACCAGGTGGTGAATACCCACTCCCTGGCCGAATATATTTACCAGGCATTTGTAAGTCCGTCGCTGTTACAAAAGTATTTTCACCCCCATTATAAAATGGTATATCAGCATTTTTCGCACTTGATATACTTGGAATCATTAATACTGTTGAAGTGCATAAAAAAAATAATCCTCTTTTAAATTTCATACATTCCCCTCCTGAAACATAAAAAAGGACAAACCTGTACCATTGGTTAGGTACGTAAGGTTTGTCCTTCACGTATTTCATCATTAGAATCATATTATAATTAATTTTATCATTATTTAGGTTCAACATCTATGTACATTGTTTGCTCAGCCATAGCGTGTCCAATGCGAATTTTATAGTTTCCTTTTTGATAATTATTTATTGTTTGTGCATTAACAGTTTCCTGAATTTCCTTATCTAAATTTAAACCGCTCAGTAAAGTAGCCCATTGTTTCGCTAATTCTACAGTTGCTTTGTTGTTATCTAGAAAATATATTTTAAAATCATCTGGGCTTCCTGCTACAGCAAATTGGGCTCCGATTGATCCTTTAGGAAGGTACATATTTTTATCTACAATACTTAAAGGATCCTTGTACTGAAGATTTGTATTATATGTACTATTAATTCCCTTTAGAATACTCTGTGCCTCTTTAGTTAGTTGTTTCTGTACTAACGGATTTTTTAACGACTCAGGATAATAAGAAAAATCTTCTGCCACAAGGTTTGTATCTAATCCCTCTGGTACTACTGGTTTTGTCTCTGGCTTCACTTCTGGCTTTGTCTCTGGCTTCACTTCTGGCTTTGTCTCTGGCTTCACTTCTGGCTTTGTCTCTGGCTTCACTTCTGGCTTTGTCTCTGGC
>NZ_JBYTED010000005.1:0-27832 GCF_058792175.1 Bacillus sp. EB106-02-03-XG38 | reverse complement strand
CTTCACTTCTGGCTTAGCCTCTTTTTCTACTACATTAATAGAGTTATATAAGAACTGACTATATTGTTCACGAGTTACATGCATTTGAGGTGAATATTTATTACTTCCTGTACCAGCTGTAACACCATTTTCTTCTAATGCATTAATTGCATTATATGCCCAAGAGTTTTTATCAATGTCTGTGAATATTGTTTTTGTTTTAGTTGCTTTAAATTTAAAAGCATTTGTAAGTACCTGCGCCATTTGTTCACGAGTTAGAATGTCATCTGGACCAAATTTCCCCTCGCCATAACCAGCAACAAGCCCCTCTTTAGCAAGTGCTAAGATTTCTTTTTCAAACATATGTCCTTTAATATCTGTAAATGGATTTTTAAAGCTAGCATCTGCATCTATTGGTTTTACATATGCATATATCATACGAGCGACTTGTCCACGAGTTACATTGTCACCAAAACCAAAAACATTATTTCCGTATCCTGATACTACTTTACGGTTTGCTAGATCATAGATAGCTTTTGTAGACCAATGATTTGCTGGAACATCATTGAACTTTAATGAATCTGTGTTATCAGCCGCTTTTGCTGTAAATGCTCCTGCTCCTAATAGTGATGTACCCATAATTGTTAGTACTGTTGCTGTTTTTAAAAATTTATTTGCCATTGTTTGTTCCTCCAAATATATTAGTTTTTTCATAGATTCTTTTATTGTACCGAATTTAAACGTAAAATCTAGATAATTTAACATATAAATTAATTAATTTTTATAACTGTTGTTTTCATGAGTAATATTTTTATAAAAAAAGACTTGTAATGCATTTTATATATTTCTGGCAAAAAACTATACTAAAAAGCATAGTTTTTAAGTATGAACCTTAGAATTTTTACTTCCACTACTTAAAATAAACTTGTCCCAATCCTTCCTTACCCGCCCATATCGGAGCTTTTACACCCTCTACCCCAATTAGCTTAAATATGAAGAAATGGTGTTCTGCTTTCACTTTGAAAGAAAGGGATTGATTATGATCAATCCGTCCCTTTGTATACTCATACTTCCAGCCATCCATCTTTTCTTCTTTCATTCTTTTCTCTATCCCAGGGACTAAATCAACCCTTTTCCCATTGTAATCATATTGAAATCCACCCTTATTCTCTGCGATTTCTACCATATCAGCAGCAAAGTTATGTGCCTTCACCAACTGTATTCCATACAAAACGCCTTCGGGTAAAAGACTAATTAATAATAAAGAAAGGGAAAGGAATAGAGCCGTAGTTACTGTATTTTGCATTCTTAATGCACCTACTCTTTTTCTTTATTTTACGTTTCCACCTAATTGTTTTTCTTTTGCATTCGCATCGTAGATAATAATACTTCTTGCTATACTCTTTATCGTTTCTTTTTTCTCATTAAATTGCTTAAAATAACTAGCAGCTTCTGCATCACCTTGGACAGCAATCATTGCTGGTTTCTCTTGTACAGCATGGACAATGAAGTTACGTTTTGATGCCGGATCTTTAAAATCCGCATTACTGTTATACGCCTTTTCAAACTCTTGTTTCGCTTTTTCTGGATCAATAGCTAGTTCTTCTTCTGCACGAAGAGTACCTACTTTTACAGACTTAGCCAATGCTATCTCTCCGCCCCTTTCTAAAGAAGATTTATTATCAGTATGTGTTGTATCTCCAATCACCATATCAGTTACAAAGAATAGACACCCTACAAATAACAGCAGCATACTTGCTGCAACAATAAACTTTTGCACTCCTCTTCATCCTCCCTTAACTTTCAGACTTCCGAAATCGAAACCCACTTAAAATGGAACCTTTCTTTTGATTCAACAATTGATTTGGTAGCAGTAGCTCTGCTATTTCCTTCATTTTCCCCTCTAGCTCTTTATAATAGTTCCGATTAGATAGTAACGTACTGCTATTCAGTTGAGATTCAAATACATCCTCAACTGAATATGGTGGTAGAGCCGTTAATAACTTATCTCCAAAACATTCTTCTACTACTTCCTGCTTTAAAAGTGCTGGAGAAAATTTATTCCCAATGATTCTCGTTTTTTCTAAAGCTAAGTAAGAAACGATTTTTCTCTCTTTTTGTGTAAGAGGATGTGCTATCTTTAGCAATTGATGTAGCTCTGGTTCTGCTACAAAGAATATGTAATCTGCCATTTCACATATTTCATGGTATAAATATTTATCCCAATCGCTCCCTGCATCAATAATAGAAATAGGTGCTTCTTGGTTACTCAATAATACCTTAATAAAATGGTCGAAGTCCTGCTCAGTTTCATTTTTCAACTCTTGGTCTACAATAGGATTCTTTACGATATAGTTTATTCTTCCTTGCTTCCACTTTTGAATTGATAATATATCAGATTCCTTCTGTAACATCTCTTTATATCGCTGCAACATAAATTCACTACGATAGTTTTCTGGTGCTTCTGTATATCCCTTTAGTAACGGATACGTATATCCCTCATCATATAGATTCTCTATATAGTTCACATCTATCTGTAGTTCATTTAAATACGCAGCTAAAAGATGTGAAACAAAGGTAGCTCCACTTCTTGTACTCATACTGGCCACAACAATTGTTTTTCTTGGAATGGCAATACCAATTTGTGCCCCATATACCGGCTGAAAGGCCAATTTATACTGTTTTTTAACAATTGGTGCTTTTGGAGTTTTTTCCTGAATAGACTTACGTTTTTGTTTGTTTTTAAATAGTTTGGAATTAGAGGCAGATTCGTTGTTACTATCTTCCTCTAATTCCCTTGACACTTCTCCTTCTTCCTCATCAACAGGAACTTCAGGCAATTTCGTTTGTTTCGGCCCCTGACTTGCTCCTACAATCTCCACTACATTTTTAATATCCGATTCCTGCAGCAGCTGTGGGATGACTTTATTATCAATATCAATTTTACGAGAGTTAAAAATGTCATAGATACCTAGATAAATCAGTTTCGCCAAAAACTCATCTTCATTTTCACGCTCTGTAAATACCACTATACGAATATCCCGATTAAAGCGAATATCTCTTAGTTTCTGTAAGATAATCAATTCACGTTTCTCTTCATGTCCTGCATCAATATTTAATCGTTTGTCATTAATACATAGAATATTGGGCTGTTCCGTATCTAGAATTTCATCTAGGTACTTGATGTGCATCACATCACTATCAGCTACTTCAAATCCCACACTAATAAAATCCTCACGTAAATATGCCGTATATACAGTATCACTAATAGCTAAAACGATTTTTTTCCCCATAGTTAACCTCCTACAAACTCTAACGTTGGATTAAAATCATGTTTTCAATTGGAATTTGTGCCTGAAGATGAACCTTCCCAATAATCTCATTCAGAATATACTCCATTTCAACTTGGTCCATTGGACGTGGAGCCCCAAAATCAGAATTTAGTTTTACTCGTATTTCTAATCGATTTTGTATCTCATGTAAAGGTGTATCAAGATAAAGAATGCTGTAGTATAAAACACCATCTTCAATATTTTTTTGAATCATATCCTTTGTTTGATAAATAAATGTAACCTCAGCAACCTCAATAAAAGGATCATCAATTGTTACTTTACTATTCCAATTTAGATTCCAGATTTCACAATACTCTTCTGCATGCACAACAACTCCATTAATTGAAGGCGTAATAGCAAAAAGACGATCTATAGGAGCCTTGGTTAACGAGGTAATCTCACCTTTCTCTAATTCAAAACCTTTTTCCAATCGCTCATGTTCAAAAGCACATTCAGCACCAGCGAATGCGATTTCACAGAATACTTGTTCTAGTAATGGATGAATCCCCTCATATGTTCGTACGGCAAACACACAAAACTCCTGTGTTTCATCTGTGCGAATAATTTCGTATAATTCAAATTCAGATGCATTCGCTAAGGCAAAAGGAATATCTTTTATAAAGTTAGGATCAGTATATAAATTGTCTGGAATTTGTGTTTCAGGATGATGTATAAACTCTAGGCAAAGTTGATACCCTTTTAAAAACGCATTCTTAGCTGCTGCTGGGAATAAAGTTTCAAAACGTTTTACATTATTTTTAAATTTTTGTTCTTCAACTTCGTTATTAAATTCTCTTGCTTGTAAGATATTAGTTCTGTTACCTAACTGCAAAAAGTAATGATTAATCATTCGATTAATACTTTCCTCAAATGTTGTATTATCCTCACAATACTTTGTAAATCTCTTTTTACTCAGGTTTACAATTTCCTTCATAGCCTGGATTCTCCCTCTCAAATGTTATATATACAAAAAAAGACACACCAATGGCAGGTTATGTGCCTTCGGTGTGTCCGTTTAGCTAGAAATTAAATCTATTAATTTGTATATTAATCTTGAATAATTGTCATTCACACATAAGAATAAAGCTATAATTTTTAAAAGTCAATAGCTTTATTACATCCTTGTGCATATATATCTATTCCTCTTTCTCTATACTTACATGTATCTAAACTCAAAAATACAGTTAATTACACAAACTTCTATATTAATCAAACAAATTTTAGAATAATACCATGTACAGAAGATTATTTTCTTAAAATCTGCATTTATAATAAAAAAAACTCGTAATATTATTTACGACTAAATTTTTAAAACTGCTTAACATACAATCACCCTCATATTAATATTATGTAAACAATAAAAGCCCATTTTATTAATTACACTCACAGTCATATATAAACCGACATTAATATGTAAAGAAAAATCCAAGGAGAATTGTTAATTTCATATCAACATTTCAATAGAATAAGTATATATATTAGATATCATTAACATCTTATAAGATACAATTCTTAATAGAAAAATTATAAATAACCATCTGTTAATAGTTTTTCTACATTTAGATTTTTATCATCTTAATGTAGAAAAACTATTACATTTCAATAAATTCTTTTAACAGACCACTATATTCAAAAGATCACTCCAAGAAATCTGGAGCTTTCGTAAAAAACACTATAATCTTTATATATTATTCAACTTTCGAAACTCCATTATCTCTATTATTGATGTCATATGAACAAAAAAAAAAACACTCCGCACCCTAAACTCACATTGACATATCAACCGACATTGACATATCAATCAAAAAGCGAAAAGAAATGTTAATTTTATATCAACAGTTTTTATGCAATAAATACAAATACTCATTAATAATTAAAAAACGTTTTAAGGGTAATATTGTTGATAGCTATTAATCCTGTAATATAAACATTTAATAAATTAATTACTTATTAACTAAATATAAAACTTCTAATCAAATGCAAATCGCAATCTATTAATCTACTATCACATTAACATTTCATCCTTTTGATTAACATGAAGTTAACAATAGAATATTGTAAAGTATTTAAATTCAATTTTATGTTAATAATAGTGGTGTGCAGGTATTTGCAACAGATTCAACCAATAATTGTTTACATGTTAATTATACACACGAAATCAAGCAATTATACATTCAGATCCTTGTCACTTTCATTGAAACTAACTTTTACATGTCATTCAATTCTTTTAACGTATTACTTATTTAAATGATTACTTCAAGAGACCTGGAGCTTTTATACAAAATACCGGGATATTTATATACCATTTGAACTTTCAAAACTACATTATCCCTATTATTGATGTCATTTAAATAAGAAAATCCTCCTTTGAAATAATAACTCACATTTACATATCAACCGACATTGATATGTAACCACAAAACCCAGGATAAATGTCAATTTCATATCAACACCTTCGCTGCATTAAATATAAATATTTATAAAAAACTATAGGAAAACATCTTTTTTAATAAAAACATTGTTAATAGCTATTAATTCTATAACTTATATGAAACTATCGTATTAACATTTCATTATTTCAGTTAATATGAAATTGACAATAGAATGTAGTAAGATATTTTAATATCTACCTCATGTTAATGATAGTAGTGTAGATTTAAGGGATTATCCATTGGAATCCTCGATACTCTCATTTAAACTAACTTTTACATGTCAATTAAACCTTTTAGCGTACTACCATATTTAGATGATCACTTCAAGAAATCTGGCGCTTTTGTATATAAAACTATAATCTTTATACACAATTAAACATTATTGATATCATACGGGCAAGAATAAGCCTCTTTGTGATACGCGCTAACATTGACATATCAACCGACATTGACATGTAACGATAAACCTAGCTCTAAATATCAATTTCATGTTAACACCTTTAATGCAATAAGCATAAATACTCATTAACACCCCTGAAAAAACAGTTTATATTAGGGAAATTGTTAATAGCTATTTATCCTATAACTTAAACTTATAATAAATAAATTAATAATATAAAACTTCTAATCCTGTACAAAGTTCAAGATATCAATAACATATATAAAACTACTACATTAACATTCCATCCTTTATGGTTAACATGAAATTGACAATAAATTATATTGATGCGTTTAAATATCAATTTCATGTTAATAATAGGAGTGTAGATATCCATAACGGAATCAAGTAAATAATTAACTTTATGTTAGTTTCTCCACTAAAGTAAGCAATATTACAGGGTGTTAAAAAACATATCCAGTCATTTTGAATAAGTTTTTCTTATATTTGTCCTCATATAAATAAGTCGCTTTAATAGGAACACCACTAATACAGCGATAACTAATGGTAGTTCGGTTAACAAGACATTGATAGTTACCTACAAAAACCCTCTCTATGTCAATTTCATATCTCATGTTAATGTCAGTGGGGGTTAGATTTCTGTTCAAATTGGATAATTTCCAACTTTGACAAAAGCTATC
Organism: Bacillus sp. EB106-02-03-XG38; assembly: GCF_058792175.1. NCBI lineage: Bacteria > Bacillati > Bacillota > Bacilli > Caryophanales > Bacillaceae > Bacillus > Bacillus sp. EB106-02-03-XG38. The sequence continues at coordinate 21,009 of NZ_JBYTED010000005.1, read as the reverse complement.
CTGTTGGAAATTAAGCCAATCACATCTTCGTATTGTTTGAAAATCATAGGTGCTAACACATCGACATAAATCTATCATAAATATTCCATATACTATTAAAAATACTCGTAAATATCATATTGATCGTGACATAGAGTAAACATTAGACCCCAAAGTCCATTCACATTAATTCTAATTTTAAATACCTAGCTATATTTACTCTCATAAAAACTACTAATTTGGTAATATTATTACCTTTTTTTCTAGCTATTATACATTACAATTTAAATTCCCTAGCTTACGTCGGCTTATTTTTCTGCACTATCATTGATTATCTCCTCATAACTTATTTACAAAATACCTATATTTCCTTATCATTAGTATTAAGTAACGTGTTTTGTTAATCTCATGGCAACTATCATTGATCTTGCTAACATAAAGAATAGGGGTATCCATTGATAGAACATTGCCATTTATATACTTTGGGGTAACAATAGCATCAACAAATCAAGCGTATTTTATATCAATAGTCAATGTTCTGTTAACAAACATTCAATTACATGTTAATTTTATATTTCATGTGAGTTACTGAATACATAGGGATTTACATACATATTAGCGAAGTAATACCTAACATGTTAATCTCAGTTCACATGTTAATTCCAAATTGAGTGTTCATGAGTTGATTTTTAAGGAGGTTGTTACAATGATTGAACAAAAAAACGAATCACAAGACCATCAAATTAACGATGATGACATATTAGATGATAATATTTTTGAAAAAGCATGGCGAATAACTGAATTCTCTAAACTAGTTGGACGTCATCACAATACCGTTTATAATTGGTTCAACATTTTAGAAGAAAAAGGGCTCCACGAAACGTTAAGAACCCAAAATACAAATGAAAAACTCTATAATGCATTAGATCTTGAAATTGCTCTATTTATTAAACAAAAAAGGGATGAGAAATGGTCTTTAGATGCAATTATTGACCTATTACCACATCAATTCGATTTGAGACCTGTATCACCAGAAAATCAATCAAATGAAGTGTCTACTGAATTAAACCTTCAGGCCACTGCAGAAATCATTGAAAAAATGGTAACTAAACAGTTAGAGGAAAAAATAAAACATATTGAGTCTCGTTATGAAGAGAGGGTAGACAGTATACTTAAACAATTACCGCAACCAGAGGATGCTGAAACTCTAAAATTACGTCAACGTCAAGAAAGACTTGATAACTTTATTATTGAACACAGAGCACGACAGGAATTAAGAAAACAAGCAGAAGGCCTGTGGAATAGTAAAGCTGAATATGAACGTACCAGAAAGGTAGGATGGTTTAAAAAAGAGGAAGATTTGGGTAAAAAACAACTTTTCATTGAACAGTATATACAGGATAATATAATTGATTATATAAAATCTCTTATGAATTCTGTGGAATAACAAAAAAAGTCTGGAACTTAGTCCAGACTTTTTTATTATTTTGTAGTACCAAACATCTTATCTGGATCTAGAAAATCTGATAAATCTTCATCTTCATTTGCTCCAGCATTATTTTCTTCGTCACTACCCATATCGATAAAATCTCCAAATGCAAAACCTAACTCCTCATCCTCATCAATACTCTCAATAGTACTAATTTGAGACTTTGTAAACTGAATCTGGCTTTGTCTTTCTTTAAACTCATTAAATTCTTCAACTAATCCTTTAGATAGTCTCGATGGTAATGCATCAGTTTTATAGAACGTATATACACTTCCTAAGAAATCATTTTTACTTACCAAATATCCGTTAAAAACTGTACCGTTTATAGGTAGATTATTTGAAACTTCTACCTTAGCATCATCCATAAAGGAATCATTAATATTTTTTTGCTCATCTAAGATAGCAAGCATACCAAAATGATGTACTTTTGATGCTTCTACAGAACCGTCGTTATTCTTCTTCATCAAATCAATTGGAGGATGGAAAGAGCTACCTCTTAATGATTCTTGGAACATCTCTATAATTGCATGGCTATTTTCTATCTGGTTCATATTACGTGAAACCTTATTAATTACTAAACAGCCTGTTTTCTCAAGTAAAATACGCTTAAAGTCTTGAGAATCGAGTATTACAGATGTACCAGATCCATTGGCAGCGGTATTTAGCTCATGAATAATTTCACTAATGCGTTGATTTGCATAATCCCGTGAATTGGCGATACCTTTTTTCTCATTTTCATTTAATCCCTTAAATTCATCGTAGAAGTGCTGATTATCAGCAAATACTACAAAGGCTACACCTTTGGATTTATCATTTGCTAATTTCCAAATCTCCTGTGAAAATTTATTTACTTGTCGTAATACATCGGGCCCATCCGCTCGAACGGGAAGTGTTACGACAATCCCCATTTTAATAAAATCTTTGCGCTCAATAGCATTTTCAAAGGCAATTCTCGCAAACTTTGCTTGATTTGCTTTGATTTCAGACATTGGATATTGCTTCGCAACTTTTTGTAATTCTTGTCTGATTACTGGTTTGTTATGAAAAGCCGAAAATTCTTCAATAGCTTTAATGATTGTAGAAGTTCCTGTTCCTCCACCTAAACCGGCAAAGAATAGAACAAGTTCATCAGAAGGTCTTACACGTTCAGTAATAAATTCTTTTAATTTTTCTTTTGCTTCCTCATTTGAATCAAGAACTTTTACCGCACGCTCCGGGTTCTTACCTAAACCACCTAATTTAAGTGAAACTTGATTACTTTTTGGTACATTTTTTAATTCAGCTAGATCTCCATCATTACTATTTAGTGCTAAGCAATTATATACTGCTGTGCCATCTGTATGTGTATATTCCGCAAATTTATCTACCATTCTAGTACCAGCTTGACCAAATCCAACCATTGTCATTTTAACTGCTACTTCATTTTTCAAGAAGTTTTTTGCCATTATTTTATCTCTCCTTATTTACCTTTTTTCTTTTCCCTAACTCAATAAGTACTTGTTGCCCTCTATAAGTTGAGATTAAAAATTTATATGGATGCATAGTCTTTTCAAAGATTAAAGACATTGATGATAGTGTACTCACACTTATTTCGGCTGAACGTCTAGATATATTTGTACGTTCAACTTCTAATGAATAGGATTTACCTTTTTTCTTCTTTACTCTCCTATCAATAACTACATTTTCCACTATTTCATTAATCGATATGCCCCTCATGTACTTTGTCTCTTGAAATTGTTTATTTACTACGTTTCCTATGTATAGAAATACACTGTAGAGTATTTCATCTTGTTCAAGTATATCAGCAAACATGTTTACTACTTCATCTGCAAACTTGATTGTTTGATATTTTTCACTTAAAACCTCGTTCAAGTTGTCCCCCCCTTAAAACATTGGTTAATTATTCCTAGAAACATAGTACATCATTACACGTCGTATATCAAGTCATTATAAATAAAACTTATATATAGGTCTTATATATAAGACTTGTATCAATAAACCTATAAAGAATCTATGTTTTATAAGGCTTTTCATATACAGCGTATATATAACGCGTATACATGTTATATCAATCTTAAATTTCATGTGATTTACATTTTAATTAATTGTAATAAATCACTATAGAAAAAACTGATAAAAACACATAAAAAACCACTCGTTTTTATTAACATGAAACTTACAAAAATATGTATACGACTTATATATAAGTTTTATATATAAGTCGTATACATAAACGCTGTTATAACAAAGATAAATCAAATTTTATTTATAAAAATTAATTAATATTATCTTATATAAGCTGTATAAATAGGTTTTATATATAAATTTTATTTATACAACTTATATAAATCGCATCTAAAATATTCAATATCCAAGCACCTACTATCATACGCGTGTATATATTTTACTAAAGAGATTTCATGAAGATCTTATAACAATTCACACTAAGTTTTTTTATTACTTAATTGGTCTGAAGGGATCTATCTCTTATAAGGACGATAATTGTTAATGTTATGTTAATGCGCTGTTCTTTACCTAGTACTTGTTAGTTTACATGAATGTATATGTTGACAGAAAAAATATGCTCTGTGCCTCATTTGAATACAATTCCATGTCAATTTCAGTCACTCTTAGAAAGCCATTAGAAGAGGCTGTTAATTTCATATGAACAACAGAAATCATCTCAGATTATAATTAACATGTTAAAAAGAGAGCCAGCGTTTAAGCTGACTAATGCAATAGTCCTTAAAATCCCTGTAAATAATCTCTTATACTAAGACATTCAAATAGTATAATGCTAAAAATTTGCATCATCGCTATGGAAAAGGAACATTTCTGTAAATTGAATTATTAACAGTAAGTTCTTATCTTATTAACATCAAAGTGATACTTACATTACACTAAAAGTATTATTAATTTAGTAGAAATAATGATAGCAATTAGAACTTCACATAAAATTAACAACTAATTAATTTCATGTGAATGGAACCTTTTTGTTAAGCACATGTAGACATACTCATTAATTTTTTATCTAAATATTTTATAAGATAGAACACATAAAAGAATAAGTTAAATTTTCACAATGAATCTGTAACAAACGTAAGAGAGAGCACTCTAACAAAAAGCTTACTTTCTAAAAAATATTGGGAAAGCTACTTTTTGCTATTAAAAGTCTCATTATAATTTTTGAATAATTGTAATCAATTAAAATGTTATTATTCCTATCTAATAAATGTTAGGACGCCATAACATTATTTTATTAACGAAATTTCATTATAACTATTGTTAGATGTCTAGTAGTATACCGGCCTAACAATACGAAAGGTTTAATAGATCCGCATAAACCCATAATCTATAAGAGATTTATAAGTGTAATTACCATCCCAACTCTGGTGTGCAAAATTGGGTATCTCTGAAAAGCAAAACCTCTTATTCATGTTTTCTTATTTTACAACCACTATATCGATGTAATAGTATATTAAAAATGATAGGTATTTATTTTAAGTCTAATTTAATATAAGAGGTGTATACTTTGTCCGGAGAAGTGTATAAATATAAACGTCCAGGTACCAAAAAACATTTTCACTTAAAAGAAGCAGACGTTTTTATGTTAACAGTTTTATATTACAAAAGAGCTCTTACAACACGACAAATCACAATGTTATATAGTGCATTTGAGGGAAGAGAATGTTCTGAAGCTAGCATATTTACAAAGCTTGATCGATACTCACAATACGGAGCTTTGCTAACTAAAAAAATAGATAAAAGGGATGACAGTATTACGAAACGCGCCTTATTTGCCTTAAAAGAAAAAACAATTGAATTTCTAATGGAGATAGGGAGAATTCCTAAAAAAAGTTCCAAAAGAAGGTACTCACGAGCAACTTCTTTTCACACAGTATGTTCACGCGAAGTCATTATCCGTACTCTTCTAGCGACTACAAAGAAAGCTCAAACCAATGAAGTATTATATAAAATGGATATTCGTTCTTTTTACCAGAAACAAAATATGACAATTGAGGATGACCAGTTGCCTTTGATTCCTGATGAACATATTTCATATCTAGATAAAAATATCTATATCGAGATGGATATGTGTAAAGAAACAAATGCTACCTTAGTTGAAAAAGTAGGTAAGTATATAGAATTTTCACAAAAAACGAATGAGAATATAACCGTTGTTTTTGTTATGTACGACAAATCTATGTTCCTTGCCGAAGATGCTGAACCACCATACGTGCGTATGAAAAATCTATTATTTTCCATACGGAAATATCATGAAATGTTAATGAATCTACCCAATCTACATATACACGTCTGCTCACTTAAAAATGCTGGAGATGTAATTTCAGATATCATCCTTGGAAAAGATGATAATCATAACTTTGAACAAGATATTCTTTTATCTTTATCTCAACGTTCAGTAGGAGATGCCGATTGGCGTTACGCATTTGTTGAAAGGGTTCAAGCGTTCAAAGAACCAATAGATGGAGGCCTTCGACGAACGTATAAGAGAGATAAAGATGTTATCCAAGATTTCTTCTTTATTTTCGGAAATGAAAATGATTACCGGATGATTGCTAGACTAGACGATGTCATATTTTCAAAAAAAGAAGGAGTCGAAGGCGTTCCACTTGTTGTTATTTATCCGAAACGTGAAAAACCTAGAGATATTCTTTTAATGAACGCTTATCACAACGTTCTACTGCTATCCTTACAAAATGAAAGTGTCACTATAGAAGCGGATGAACAGATCCTGGTACGTACCGCAAATAACATTCATCCGAAAAGACGTAAACTTGTAGAATTATATTAATCTATTATTTTCTATATAAATCTATATAATTTTATTGATTTTCATTATTTAAAGTGTTAGAATAACGTTTGAACATATAATGAAAACTACAATCAAATCAGAACATATGAAATTAAGGCAAGCGACACACGCTGTTTTTACAGTGGGTGTCGCTTGTCTTTTTTTTGTATGGAGAAAGGTGGAAGATGATAATGAATTTACAATTTGCAACAACAACGAATGGGGGAGTGCTCTCTGCAAGAGAAGCATTTAAGAACCCAGAACTTGTACTTAAACATATTACAGAAGAGGGTGCAACGTTTAATGTTTCTTTACAAGATATCCAAGTTCCTGGAAAGCCAAATTACTTTTGGTACGATGTCATAATTGAAACAGCAACAAATAAAAAAATAGAGGTGAATATTGCAGTACTTTCTCAAGAAGAATATGACCAACTATGTGAAAGAAGTAGTATTGATTTATATTTAAAACAAACCGAAGATGCGGCGAAATTCTTTTTAGAAAAATCAAAAGAGCAATTTAAACCTGAATTCAATAATCGCTTCACATTCCATCATAAAATTCAAATATACCTGTAAGATGTAGGTGATTTTCTATGGGGACACTTAAACAACGGTTACCGTTATTTACTACACTCACCTTAATTAGTGGATTTATTTTTTCATTTGGATTCGGTCTAGTAAACTACATAAAGTTACTTTACTATGCATTTGAACCACCTTCTTATCCTATAGAAATTACATATATACCGCTTATTTTAATGTTCTTCTCTTTACTATTAGGAGAATTTAGCTTTAGGTTTTATAGCCGCATTCCTGCTTTACATGTCAAAAATGGAAATTTGTTAATTTTAATTACCTCTCACATTGCAATTGATATCCAATTTTTATGGTTTGCAACTGCCCCGATCCATGCAAAGGTTATTCCTTATCTCACGGATAAATTAAAACATATTAATTTTGGTGAATACGAGGCAATAGGTCAGGTTTTAACAGGAAATTTTCACACACTCACTTTGATTTTTGTATTTTTACCCACAGTATTTATGATTTTGTTTACACTTTGGTATAGTGGCCATATTGTTCGTTACCAAGGGGAGATATTAAAGTGGGCACAACAATACGAATATAAAAATCACAAGTTGCAAAAATGGTTTAATAGCCAAGAAGAACAAATATATCCTGATGTAGAAATTGGGCCTCATATTGAGCATAAAGAGATGGTTCGTATTAAGGGGAAAGATAGAACGCTAAATGGAATTATTATTGGTCCGATTGGTTCTGGTAAAACATCAAGTTTAATTATTCCTATGATAAATCAAGATTTACACTGGATGGTACGTTTCATAAATAAGTTTGAAACAGCGTATAAAAAGAATGATTATGATACAGAAGAAGTAAAAGGAACATATTTAAATGGTGTGACTGTTATTGAACCTAGTAATGATTTATGTCAAAAAGTATTTAAGTTGGTACAAGCACATAAGATCCCTGCAAGTTCTGTTTATTATATCGATCCAACTAATCCTGATACCAAAAATATAAACATTCTGCGAGGACCAGTTGATAAAGTAGCAGAGGTTTTCGCAATGGTTATTCAAGGTTTGTCTGAATCTAACAATGCGTTCTTTGAACAGGCCCAGCGTAACCACCTTAAACAACATATCTATTTACTAAAACTACACAACCCACAAAAAGATGTTACCTTCGACGACTTAATTGAGATGTATGATGATGTAGAACGTGTCCATCGTATGCATAAACTTTTAAAGGTACAAGTAGAGAAGTTATATGATTTTGTTCGAAGCGGGGATGCTTCACGTGACCAAAAAAATGAATATAAAATTATAAAAGGTATTGATGAATGGTTTGATAATACCATTCGTGAAAAAACAGGCTTCCAAGGAGAACCAGCAGTTTATAAATCAGGGAAATATCGCGGACAACCAATGCATTATGACAGAGAAGAAGAATATGTTAAAGGTTTACGTAATATCTTAAAAGATTTAGCTTCAAACGTTTTAATACGACGCGTTTTATTTGGAACATCTGATTTTGATTTTGATGTTCATTTAGAGCAGGGTGGCATTTTACTTGTTAATACAGCAAAAGGGGAGTTGGCAGACCTTTCAAATGTATTAGGAAAATTTATATTGTTAAGTATGCAGAATGCAGTATTCCGTAGAGCCCCAAATATCTCACCTTACCATCACATTATTGTCGATGAGTTTCCGGATTATGTGGTGCGGCCATTTAAAGAATTCCCTGCACAATCTCGTAAATATAAAGTAATTCTAACAATTGCTAGCCAAACACTATCTCAATTAGCTCTCGACTTCACAGAGCAATACATGTTTACCTTACTGGGCTCATTCCGTAACAAAATGATATTTGGAGATGTAACACCATATGATGCAAAAATCTTCTCTGACATGTTTGGTGAAAAAGAGGAATTTAAAGAGGCGGAATCCGAACAAGGTATTTCTCCTATGCAAGAGAATCCTGTTAGTCGATTAGGATCAACCTATCAGAAAACAAAAGAAGTTATTATGTCACCAGGAGATATCATGGCACAAGGTGCATTCATCTGTGCTGCCCGTATTGTACAAGACAATCATGTCCAACCCGTACAACAAATTACGAGTAACTTTGTACCAAAAGAAGAATTTATTCAAGCGATTATTCAGGTAGATATGGAAATAGGACGATATTGGGAAAATGAACGTCTCCGTCTTATTAATGAATCTATCGTCAAAGCAAATCCTATGCAGCATGTAGATGCAGAGAAGATGAAAGAATTTCTCCCTTTATTCCCTATGCAAGATGAGGAAATGGAGAAAGATATACCAATAAAATTACAAGGTGAGCAACAATACATTGTATCATTGGAGAATTATAGGGGACATAAATCCGAAAGTACAATCTCATCAAACGATTCTGCAGTTGTCAGCGAACAGATCGAGGTTGATAAAGAAGAGGCTGAAAATAAATTGTATAAAGAAATTAAAGAATTCGTTATTGAATCACAACAAGTCTCTCCAGCCTTTCTGCAAAGAAAATTTAAAATTAGCTATATGAAAGCTGCTCGATTTATTGAGAAGTTAGAACAAAATCAAGTTGTAAGTTCTTATGCAGGGAATGGCCCTCGTACAGTTCTAATTTCAAATGATAATAGTATACCAATATTACCAAGAGAATCAGATGTTAATACTACCCAATTACTTGATAAAAGTATAGAGAATACTAATTCACAAAAGGTAGCCATTTCAGGCGAAGACAACGAGGTTACGCAAGGAGAGACAAGTTTCTTTAAAGATATTCTATATGACGATGTTTTAACTTTTGTAAAAAAAGCTGGTACCACGTCTATCTCTTTACTGCAGGACAATTTTAAAATAACTTATACACGTGCATCGAGATTAATAGACGCCTTACAACGAAATGGCGAATTGCCAGTATTAGAAGAAATATCAATAGAAAGTGTAAGTCCTGAAATAACTAATACAGTCCCGGAGGAACATATTGAGGAAGTCATAAGTGTAGAATTACCTCATATAGAAGAATGCCCTGAAACAAACATGGAAGTAGAGGAAATGAACAAAGAATTATCTATTACTACATTAGAACAAGAGTGGAACAAAGACTCTATAATTCATTCCGAAATTTCTGATGAGACTGCAACATTTCCAGAAGAATCCCCAGAAAATGAACTTTCAATTTCAATAACAGGGGATGCAAAAACAAATATAGAATCTACCCCAATTTTAAAAGAAAAAAAAGAAAATGTAGAGATCAGTACGATTCCAGTTACAAAAACGGTTAATCACATTGAAGAGAATAAGCTTGAAGAGGAAGTTGCAAAAGTTTACGAATCTATTAGCCTTACTGTTCATCAAAACTTAGAAAAAAACATGATAGGGACCATTAGAAATGATGAGGAACAGCGTGAATATAAATCCATGAGCTATAAAGAACAACAAAATCGCTTGAAATCCCAACAAAAAAATAAGTATAACAATACGCAATCACAGCTTAACAAAAATGAGCAACCAAAGACCAATATATCCAATGTTATGAGTAAAAGTCTGGATGATATATTTGGTAATATCGAAAACTAGTCTATTAATATTCAAACCCTACATCTCGATAAATTTATATAATTTTTAAAACAATAATCTTACCTAAAATATGATAAAATAAAACTAATTATTGTGTAAAAAATATACATAAATAGAAATAAATGGAATAGATGGTGGTAGATATCAAAAAATCTAAGAATTTATCGTTTTCCGACAGAAGACTCCTTCCTCAAAAATGTGAAGGTGTGAAACACCAATTTTAGGTGGGAGATGAATGTCGGTTGGCATAAGCCAACATGTTTGCTATCATTTACTTGTACAGATTGCTCTTTGAAAACTGAAGATATGAGGTTGGTTGCAGAAAAACGTTGCAACCGTAAAATCTTCAACGTTCTTTCGCCCCATACTTGCCGAAGTTGCGAAAACCAAGCTAAAGTAGGTAGTGTGGTGAGTCAACGTACAAGATACTTATGTTTTCACCGTAGGGACTACGGGTAGAGCCTGCTAAGATAACCGGTGGATACACCGGTGTTCGCAGGAATCTCCCACTTCAAACAGTCCGTAAGGACGTTAAGTGGTGAATAGTTCAATGTACTGTACCCTAATGTTTATAGGAGTAGTTTTCCTTTTAAAACTCTTTTAAAACTCTTTGAATACTTATTCAATATTACAATATATACTCAAATGACTGATTCTTTTATAATAACCCTGATTTTTTTGATAGTGTTTTTTCTTCCTACAAAAGCAAGACAATATATGCTTAAAAAAATTCATTGGTCATTTTTTACCAACTTTAAAAATTACTTATATGTATTTTTGGGATATATCATCGTATTTTCCCATTTATCTTGAGTGTTGTAACTAGCCTTATATATAAAAAAACAAATTCATTATTAGCACCCTTTTTTATCCACTGTCTATGGAACTTAGCCAGTATAAAAGAGTTGTAATTCTTCTATTCACTGTTTCGTCAGAAATAAGCTATCCAATTGGATTATATGTTTTAACTCTTATACGATAATCTTTTACTACATCTAAACTCATACTAATTTTATACTTGCAAAAATTATATAATACCATTATATTTAAATTAATAACTATACAAATAAAGCATAACTTACGTGAAGGACACACCTTACGTACCATTCCAACGGTACAGGTGTGTCCTTTTTTACGTTCTAGGAGGAAAATATGATGGCAGAAGGTAAAGTAAACACTCAAATTACAGAAGAACTAGGGATGGCTTTTGAACCAGAGAACAACAATATAGAGGAAATGCATGTAGAAATAACCTTTAATCAATTTGAACGAGTACGAGAGCATGAATTAGAAGAATTAGCTCGTATGAAACGTGAGCGTATTGTAGGGAAAGGATTAATTACTGTCGTTTCTGAAAAACTATTTCCAACTAAAAATGGTACATCAGAGCGTATACAAGTACTTACAATTGAAATCGGTACTCATACGACTGCATACTGTCCCATTACAGAGGCTGGAATCAATATTCCTAAAAACCCTCAGTGGCTAGTAGGAAGGACGAAGCCTGTTATTATTGAGCACTTCCAAAGAACTGAAGAAGGTAACTTCGCCGTCGTATCTATTACCGCGGGAGAACTAGCACTTCAAAAGAGGTTGTATGAAGAAGCAACTGCACAAGAGGGGAATAAAGTATACACAGGAACTGTCTCTGGACATATTCCATCTGCACAAACTGTTTTAGTTGAGGTTCATGGTGTAACCGTAGGAGTGAGGTATTCCCAATGGTCACACTCCTTTGTACGTCCAGAGAATATTGTGATTGGTGATGTTGTAGAACTTATCATTGATAAAGTAGTAGAAAAGAATGGTCGTTATGAATTTAGAGGAAATAAAAAGAAACTAGAAACAGACCCAATGGATAAGCTATTAGAGCTAAAAAAACGCCGTGACCGCTTTGTAGGTAAAATAGTAGGGGTAGATGCAATTGCTGGTATTTTCGTAGAAGTTGCACCAGGTATTCAGTTTAAAGGACTAAAGAGCCGTAATCTTGCCAACCCAACTACAGAAGATGCAATAAACCAAACGATTGTTACATGTGAGCTGCTTAATATTGATGCCAAAAATAGAAAAGGAACTGTACGTATCCTAAATTATCCCCAAGGGCAGAGTAAAAAATCTAATTCATCAATTTACCAATTTTAATGAATGATTATGCGTACAATAGAGAAACAATTGCCTACTTATGTACCATCTATTCCTCATTTATCAAATGAGGATGTACAGGGACTTCAAATATATCGAATACATGGACTGGATAAATTCTATGTATTCCATTCTTATGAAGAATTGGTTAAGTTTAAGCAGCGTTTGACAGAGGAACAGTATGCCATACTCACTTTCATTGGTGTTCATACATCTGTTCGATTCAATCATTTACTATATTTATTCAAGAACAAATACTCACGTAAGAAAATAAATGATGCACTTCAAGGATTACTTTACTATCGTCTAATTGAAAAATGGCGGGTTAAGAGTTTTGATTTGGAAATCTTTGAAGAAACATATACATTATCCGATAATGGTTACAAGATCTTAAAATACTGGAAAGGTAATATGTTCTTCTTTGCTCCAGAGCGTCTTGATAATCACGGTAAATATGTTCATCTACGCTATTGGCATGATATAGACCTACTTTGCCACCTGCGTTATGCTCCTTCCTTTATAGGGCATATTATGCATCCATCTATTAGTAAAGGGATTTTTACCCCTCCTTTAAGTTTTACTGTGCAGGGAGGAGTAAATCAAGAATTTAATTTTGTTGTATACTCTACCTTATTAACAGATAAAAAAGATCGCTTAAGACAAATTATCGCTAGATGGAGAGATTTCGTAGAGTCAGGTAAGGATGTTATTATGAACGATTTAGGGAATAACCCTACAATCCTAGTTATTTATATTTCTACTGAAAAACAAGCAAAGCAAATTAATAATGAACTACTACTCGATCTAATTCCTGGTAAAGTATTACTATGTATAGGAGAAACGTTACATGTAGAAGGATTACAACATGCCTTTTATCAACCTCTTGCAGAAGGAAAGATTAAGCAATTAAATACAAAGCTATTCACAATAAACTAAGCCACCCTTACAAGCTATTGCTTTCTTTTAGAGGGTGGCTTGTTTATTGTATAAAAAGCATGAAATATTTATAAACAACTTAAGAGAGCTAATTATCCCATGTCTACCTCTATACAAAGTACAGATTTTACGAAATAATACTACTTGATGCCTGTTTTAACAACAATGATATATAGATGTTGTTATTATTAAAATAAAATATACAAGAAAGGAGTAATACATTGCTACGCATACAAAGAGGGTACATGTACGATCCAGATGATAATGAAGTAATTGTAAATGAAATTTTCTACGATGCTGCTTCAGCTAAAAAGCTAGGAAGTAAAATGGGGGTATTTGGTGCAGTAAAACTACCTACTGCTATTTTCCGAAAGGTTCAAGAAAATGAAAGTAAGTCCTATATAGAAAATATTGAAGTTAAAAAAGAAACTATTAGAGAAATACTTTTTTATTTAGACCAAAATCAAAAACCAGAAAAACTTTATTTTGAAATGCAGTACATGAAGTAACACCGAGAACCGAAAATAAGAGGGGATTTATAGCAGGGGAAGTAGGGACATTATTATTCAATATATATAACAACTGCATATAAAACCTCTTCTTATATTCGTTCAATTAAAACAATTGAATACAATATAAAAATAGTTTAATATAAACGTATGTTTATTGTTTAATTGATTCCGTTTATTCCCACGCCTTATGAGTTGTGGTTGAGTTGTAGAAGCAGGTTGTATTCTTGTTTCAATTATGAAAGGGCTTCTTTGAGCCGATTAATGTATATAGCTTATTTTGCTATGCACATTTTCAATCGACTTAAAGAAGCCCTTTTTATGTTGTTTTTAAGTTAGGAATCACTTGTAAATAGACCTTTTGGGCTAATAATATGCTAAATGAAAAAAGCACATATATTGTGCTTTTTTGTTTAAATTAGAGGAGGTATCATATGGAACTTTACAAAGTATGGCTTAAGAAAAAGAATGTGAGAGTAATATGTGCTCGTATTTCTTATGGAGCAGTAAGTTTTATTTAAAGGAAGCGTACATGATTGCGATTGTGTGAAATAGCTAAACTATCAAAAATTAAGTTCAACCGAACAAACTAAAATCATTCATAATGGATATGAAACATTAAGATTACTACAGGATACCTGTAATGAGATAAAAATTACTGGCAGTCCTTATACTCTTGTAGGAATAGTACAATAAAGAATGAATTCATAGCTTAACTCTTTAGCATTGTTAAGATTTTTTGAATTCAAAACGAAAAAAGATATTTAATGATAATTTATGGTAGAGTAGAGAAATAATGGAATATGAAAATTATGCACTAGGGAATTTATATAGAAATAAGGTACTCGTTGCAATGCTAAAAGCACAAGGAATTAGAAAACAAAATGTGAGAGGAGCACTATAATATGATTACAGTTAACCGAGGATATATGTATAATCCAGATGATAATGAGGTCTTAATTACCGAAATTTATTATGAAGCTGCTACCGATACTAAGTTAGGAAGTAAGATGAGGAGTTTATCTTACACAGTTATTCCTAATGAAATTAAAGAAAAAATAGAGGCAGCTGATTCATTATCTTATATGGAAAACATTGAGGTGCCTCAACAATTGGCTGCTATATATCAAGATGAAATTAACATGTATGGAAAACCAGAAAAATTGTACTTTGAATATACAAATATGTAAGAGGCGAGAAGACATTGAACTAATTGGTTCAATGTCTTTTTTTCTGTAGTTTATGAAAAAAATGAATAGGAAAAGATATTTGTTCATTTTTGAGATGAAGTAACGTTTTGAACTATTCACCACTTAACGTCCTTACGGACTGTTTGAAGTGGGAGATTCCTGCGAACACCGGTGTATCCACCGGTTATCTTAGCAGGCTCTACCCGTAGTCCCTACGGTGAAAACATAAGTATCTTGTACGTTGACTCACCACACTACCTACTTTAGCTTGGTTTTCGCAACTTCGGCAAGTATGGGGCGAAAGAACGTTGAAGATTTTACGGTTGCAACGTTTTTCTGCAACCAACCTCATATCTTCAGTTTTCAAAGAGCAATCTGTACAAGTAAATGATAGCAAACATGTTGGCTTATGCCAACCGACATTCATCTCCCACCTAAAATTGGTGTTTCACCCCTTCACACTTTTGAGGAAGGAGTCTTCTATCGGAAAACGATAAATTTTTAGTTCAACTAAAATTTCTATAGAGGGAGTGGATACAACCCTTAATTCTAGAGCTTATACGATTTCCGAAGGACGTGATTTATCTCTATCGGATGCAAAGGGGAAAAAAGCAGTTCTTTTGGACAGCTATAAGAAATTAGGTATGAAAATTGGTGATACAGTTGATATTCAAATTGGAAATGAATTAGTAAACTGCGAAATTATAGGTTTCTTTAAATCTGGTGTAGTGAAAACAGTTGGCATCCGTATCCCAACTGAAACATTAGCTACATATGGGAAACCCAGCCGAATTACTTATTCTTTAGATAGTGATCCACAAAAAACAAATGCTATATTAACAAAGTTAAATGAAAAACTTCCTAGTTCAGAAATGGCATATTCCATTTCTGCTACAGCAATCGATAGTCTTCAGTATATTATTCAAATGCAAAGTGCTTTCTTCTCAATTGTAGCGCTGTTTGCATTTTTAACGGCTGTTCTCACAATTGGAAATTAAGTTGTCATCCGCTTAATGCAACAGACACGGGATGTTGCTATTATGAAAACAGTTGGTATGTCTTCTAGTAATTTGATGAAATCCATTTTATTAGAAAATACGATTATTTCCCTATCAGCCGGATTAGTTGGTGCTGGAATTGCATTAGCCTTTTCAGGTATCATTTTTCGCTTCTTGTTCCAAATGCCGATGAAAATAGATATGACCTGGTCTATTTTAGGCATACTTTTATCCGTTATAACAACAATCATTGTGGTGTGGATAGCGGCCAAACAATCATTATCAGCTAAACCTATACACCTTTTACAATATATATAAATAAAAAAATCAGAAATTATCTTGCTATAGTAACCTCAATTATGAAACATAGAGGGGGATTATTAGCTTATTTTGCTATGTACATTTTTAATCGACTTGAAGAAACCTTTTTTGTTGTCTTCAAGTTAGGACTTATTGTATTGCCCTGCACTTTAGGTGCATCCTTTTCCTACACCCAACGAAACGTACCTCGATTAAAATGAAATGCCACAAATAGAGAGATTATCTGTGTGTTGTCAAGATTTTACTGGTTCCGGAATAGTCGTATAATATTTGTAAAGCTGGTGTGTATTTTCTTTAGTTAAGGAGACAGACTTAGTTAATCCATTTTCTCCAGATACCACGAAGGTATTTCTAGCAAACTGTATATGGCTCATATTAAACGATACAAGCTCTTTCAAGGATAAACCATAGTTTACTATTAAATTGATTATACAAGTGTTTCTATCCATAATTAGAGGTCGGTATTTAGCCTGTCTTTCAGTTAACCCTATTGTCTTCATTCAAATAAGCAGAAAAAGCTTCTAAGATTTTCTCTAAATTAATTGTCACCTTCATTATAATCACCTAATTTCTTTGGGTGTATTATAACAGAAAGTAGGGGGAAGACCTGCTTTCGTCTTTTGCTACGCATAGTTGCTTTTTGATATATTGATTATTATTTACAAAGCCAAATGAATAAAGCTATCATAATACTCCAAAAAGGAACTACAAAGACTATTCCCCAAAATATCCCTTTGAAAAATCTAATCCCGTTATATGTATTCGTCTCGATATAAGTTATATCTTTTAGTACAGCCATATTTAATCCTCCTAATGATAATAGTTTACTAAAATGAAAAAAGGACAAACCTTGCCCTGTTAGGGATACGTAGGTTTGTCCTTTTGTATGAGGGTAATGCTATCATTAATTACCATTATTATAACTAAATTAACAAATATTATCAATTAGGTCTGACATCTTATTAACAATCATACTAGTAATAATAAAATCTATTATAAATATATATCTTATATATTAAAAAGAAATAAAGATAAAACTATTATAGGTCATCAAAAATAGGGGAAAGATCTACTCCCACGAGGGAAAATTTGATGTTAGAACCTAAAAAATCATAAATAGTAAAAAATGTATCCGTAGATTCAATGATTATTAGAATTTCAATTCTACAAAAAAGCAGAAAGAAAATCATATGTTTCTACATGAAATCGGAAAGAAATTAATACAAATCACTTTATATTTATCCAACTATGGGAATAGGCTGTATTTTCTTTAGTCTAGTAAATAAGGCAGTATCTCCCGTTCAATTATCCACATTTTGTTCAGAAAATGTAGCTATTTGTTAACATAACTCAGTATTTACACATAAATCACATTATTATTGATGATTTTTATTAGATGAAATAAACGACACTAGTATTATCAGGGATATTGAGAAAATATTATTCACATTTAATCATAATTGTCCTCATATCCACTGTTTTTATAAATATCCTTCTGATTTTTTGTAGATATAATAGGATAGGTTTTATTACGGAAGAAGAATACGCATTAGTATTATGTGGAGAGTTATGGACAGAAAGAAGAGAACTTGTATAGAAATGCATAAAAAAAGACTCCATTTTACATGAAGTCTTTCTGATTTGGTATGTATAAATAGAGAATTGGAAAAGGGGTATTAATGAAACAAACACGAATAGCCCTCCTCTTTTGATTTTTTCAAAAATAGAGAGCTTGTAGCTTTTTATTTTATTTCCATTTCGGTTAGCACCTGATCCGGATCTGTTATTGTTACACCAGAACGTACTAAACGTTCGAAGGTACGCATAAACTCTAGTAAATTAAACTGCTTTGGTAGCTCAATAACACGGAGTTTTTCTTGTGGCAGCTTATCAATAGCTTCGATAAACCATTCACGCACATCACTTGGAATCGTACGTTCTTTATGGCCAAGAACTTTTAGTTTTTCACGCATTTCAATTTCTAAAGCGATATATGCATGGAGATTCACACCCTGATCATATGCATATTTTCTAAATAACGTTTCTTCTTGGTATTTTAGATAATTACGGTGATAAGACTCTTCCGTCACTGGTACCGCAAACTTTTGCTTCAGTAGTGCATGCACATTTTTAAACATCTTCTTAATGTTATGAAGAGAGTACATAGAATAATGTAGACCAAAATTAAAGACAGCTTGCTCACGGTCACTATTTCTCTCTTTTGGTATGTGCTGCGCAATTAGAGGGTAGATGCCTTCTTTCGCCGCAGTATCAAGAATTTGATATTGAGATGTTTGATGCAATAGTTTTTTCAATGTATATACAATTTTCTTTGGATATCCTTCTTTTCGATCAACCATGTCACGAAGCCCATGAATGACACTGCGAATTTGACGATGACAAGTATGCTTTAAGACATGAATGAATTTATTCATATCTGCAGACAGTTCACCGATGTTCATTTCTTGTAGGACTGACTCAATGAACTTCGCTTTACGAGCATAGGTAGCTTTTGGTGTAAATGGATCCCTGTGTTGTTCTTCTCCAGCTTCTTTCGAACATAAGAAGTCTGAATGGATAGACAGATATAATGTTGTATATCGTTTTGTATGCTTGACACCTTTTTGCATTTTGCAAATTTTGAATAGGGGATTCCCCGTACATGGTAATGCAGTTGTTAATTCTTCGATAACCGCACGGATCTGATGCGGATATTTTTTATGTAAGAAACGATACATCCCACCAAAGTGAGTTTTGTTGCCTCTTTCATCTTGCTTGTCCAAAGAACGTTTTAAAGTTGTTTCTGTATGTTGTTGCATTGCGATATCTAAGAATAGCTTCTTAGCCGCTACAGATAGCTTAAAGAAATCCTTTGTAAATACAACCGGACTAATATATACGTACGGATTTGCTTTTTCTGTTTCCTCATTCATAAAATGAGTCAGTTTAATTGTATATCGGCCATCTACGCCATTTTCAATGGAGATAATGTCATGTAAGTTTAATTTTTTTAATGCGATATAGAATTGAGAGTGTTGGATATAAGCAAATTCTTCTTTATATTGCTTGTAATCTTCCCACATCATATGTATTGTTACATTTGGAATGACACCATTTGTATAGCATTTTTTATGTAGGTACAAGAATACTTCAAGATCTGCATTCGTAATACCGTATAATTTATGTTTTCTTCCAGTTTTTTCTGCAATTGCAGACATTGCGCGACGTGAAAAAGATGGCTTGGCTTTTTCGACAAAGCCTTCTACGTCAGCAATACGTTCTTCGTATGTCATGTGCTGCAGAATATCTTCTAAATATGTATCTTTATAGCTGTAGTATTTCTCCTCAAATGTTTCCACAAGCTTTTGCCAAGATTTTAGTGTGACTAAAACTGCGTTTGTCTTTTCACCATTTAAGCTACGTTGATTACGTATCACAAATGATTTCCCCATCTTTTTCACCTCCGTTCTGCAAAATTCGAAATGTATGCCAGAATACTATAAAATATACCAATTTTGATTATAGCAAATCGAAATTTGGCAAAAGGTGCTCCTTTAAGAAGAAAAATAGCAACTTGCAACAGCTCATGAAGCTAGTTGTATCAAGGGATAGGAGAATTTCATAAATTTTTTTTGTGTTAAGGATACCGCAAACGTGTTGCAAGTTGTGTGATATGTATAAAAGTAAGTGGAAAGGTACCTAAACCCTTGGTATATAAAGAATTATATTAAAATCTGTAGGGAAGTTAGGGAGAGGATACCGCAAACGTGTTGCAAGTTGGTGAACACAATCATAAAAAATGAATTACAATGATTAACCTTGATATAGAAGGACTTGTTGGCATTTATAGATTGAAAGTAGGGAGAGGATACCGCAAACAGTGTTGCATCTTGTGAGAAAAATAAGGGTATGCATACCGCAAACGTGTTGCAAGTTGTGTGATATGTATAAAAGTAAGTGAAAAAGTACCTAAACCCTTGGTATATAAAGGATTAGAGTGAAAATGGTAGGGAAGTTAGGGAAAGGATACCGCAAACATGTTGCATTTTATGTATGTAACTTATTCAAAATATGAGAAAAATAGCTTAAAAACTTTAAAATGACATGATTTTTTAAGAATTACTTGGTTGAGAAATAAATTATACTGTTGCAAGTTGAAAGAAATAGGGCAAGGATACCGCAAACGTGTTGCAAGTTGAGAAATATAAGGTAAACAAAGCGCAAAAGGAATGTAAGTAAAGAGAGATAGGTAAGAGAAAGAGCAAACGTGTTGCAAGTTGAAGAGTTAAGGTAAACAAAGCGCAAAGGAATGTAAGTAAGGGAAAGTAGGGCAAACAAAGCGCAAAAGGAATATAAGTAAGGAGAGATAGGTAAGAGAAAGAGCAACGATGTTGCAAGTTGAAGAGTTAAGGAAAGCAAAGCGCAAAAGGAGTGCAAGTAAAGCAGAATAGGTAAGAGAAAGAGCAACGATGTTGCAAGTTGAAGAGTTAAGGAAAGCAAAGCGCAAAAGGA
>NZ_JBYTED010000004.1:142306-440748 GCF_058792175.1 Bacillus sp. EB106-02-03-XG38 | reverse complement strand
AATGAAGGAGTGAAACAACCGACTGTTCTAGCCGCTGGAGCTGGATATCACCTAAAAGCGGAAGCGGCTCGTTCAGAGTCGCTTTTTTCTATGAGGGGATTGCACATGCTGATACATGAAATTATATCAACGATTTTTTCATTATATTGACTTACCGACAATATCAGCGCCCCTCTCCTCTACTTTTATCAATATATTACAATCCTTTTTATGTTAAAATATAGGAAACACCCTTTCGTAAAATAGATCCAAAAGGCTTTTCCATATTCATCATTTACTACTTAAATGGCGGGAGTGGTTCAGTTGAAAGACTACTTAATTAGAGCATTTTTTGCGTTAATAACAGTTGGGATTGTCTTACTTATAGCTAATATTTTCAACATACGTATCGAGGTAAAAGACTATGCTTTCCTCATTGTTGTAGCAATTGGTGGCGGCTGGGGTGGCTGGTACCTGTATAAAAAACAAAGTAATCAAAATGATAAAGGCATTCCAAAGTAATACGGAATGCCTTCTTTTTATTTCCGTCTATAATAAATAATGAAATTTAAACCGTTAATACAAACTATCCCAATAAACATATCAAACGACACCGAATCTCCACCTAAATTATACTCATCAACAATAAACCCAGTCATAAACAATGTGATTGCTGAAACACCGATACACAATATCGAAATAAACCAAAGCGAAAACTCATTAATTAGCTCTTTCTTCTGCATTGAAACAATTAACATAACAAGAATAGATGCTGCTAAAATACATTTAAAAACCGGCCTTAAATAAACAAACTCCTCCATCTATTTCTCCTTTTTCGAAAACATAATACCTTAACATTAACATATTTAACCAAATTAAAAACACATGCCTTTTCAAGATAAAGTGAAACTTTAATCAGTGGGGGTTTTCTTCATCCCCCACTGATTATCAGCCCTCACCAATCGGACTTTTATGGGCAGTTGATCCCCACCTAACTTCTTTGCTTTCGCTGAATTTTGAGGTGGGGGTCTTACTGCCCATTAAAGCGGGATAAAATGACATGTGTTTCCAATAATATCTATAAAATTGTATTATGATAGCTGCTTCCACTTCGTTCCTAAAACAGGACGTTCATAATTTTGGATTTCATGAATTAGTTTATCTGCCGTCTCAGCTGAAACGATCAATTCTTTATTGGACGGATTCATAAACCCTTCTTCCGCTGCGCGTTCAACCATTTGCAAAATCGGGCCGTAAAAGTCTTTTATATTCAATAAACCAACTGGCTTATTATGTATACCAATTTGTGACCAGCATACTACTTCAAATAACTCTTCAAACGTTCCGTATCCGCCTGGCAACGCAATAAAAGCATCCGCAAGTTCTGCCATTTTTGCTTTACGTTCATGCATTGTTTCTACTTCAATTAGCTCTGTTAACCCTGTATGCACAATTTCTCCTCGGAATAAACCGCGCGGCATAACACCTGTTACACGCCCACCTAAACGAAGAACTTCATTTGCTACCTCTCCCATTAATCCAACGCAAGAACCACCGTATACAAGCTCATAATCGTTTTCAACAAACATTTTCCCTAACGCTATTGCCTGCTCTTTAAATTCTGGCCTCTCCCCTAAATTGGAACCTGCAAACACACAAATCTTTCTCATTCCTACACCCCGAAACTATATATTGTTATGATACAATGAATATTGTACAACATATTGAAGGGATGAGGAAGAAATGGATATCGTCGCATTTCAAAGATGGGTGGAGGAATTTTACGAAAAACGAAGCTGGTCACAATATAATTCCTTTATTCGCTTAAATTTCTTAACAGAGGAAGTTGGGGAAGTTTCACGAGTTGTTCGTGCCATTGAAATCGGCCGTGACCGCCCTGATGAAGACGTGAAAACAGAAGAAGAGCTAAAACAAGAGTTAAAAGAAGAACTTGGTGACGTACTATCTAATCTTATTATTCTTTCACAAAAATATGATTTAGATTTACAAGACATTATGGAAGCACACGTCACAAAGCTTTCGAAAAGGTTCGAGACATCCAAATGAGAACATTATCAATTATGGTATAATATTCTTGTCACAATACTAAGGGGGATTTTATGTTATCTAAAAAATTGCACGACGCATTAAATGATCAAATGAACTTTGAATTTTACTCTGCCCATGCTTATATGGCAATGGCTGCCTACTGTACGGCTGAGAGCTATGATGGGTTCGCTAACTTTTTCCTTGTACAAGCTGAAGAAGAGCGTTTCCACGCAATGAAGCTTTACAACTACATTAACGACCGCGGTGAGCGCGCTATTATTACTGGATTTGATAATCCGAATAACGAATACGAATCTGTATTAAACGCTTTTGAAGTCGCACTTGAGCATGAGCGTGAAGTAACGAAACGTATTTACAACTTATCTGATATCGCTTGGGATGAGCGTGAACATGCAACAATTACATTCTTAAAATGGTTCGTTGACGAACAAGTTGAAGAAGAAGCTTCATTCGATAGCATCATCCAAAAACTAAAACGTATTACAAGCGATTCAAACGCACTGTTTATGCTAGATGCTGAATTAGAGAAACGTACATTTACGCCTCCAGCTGAGTAATATTTCAATCACCTTAATACATGTATTAAGGTGATTTTTTTGTTTGCTCTCTATCTTAAAATCACCTTAAATTTCCTCATATTTGACATAGCGCCAGATATAAAATGGTATTATTTTCAATATAAAAACGAATATACGAGGAGAGGAAAAATGAATCAACGTGTAGAAGCTGTTGATGCAATTCGTGGTTTCGCTTTGTTTGGCATTTTACTAGTCAATATGACATTAATTCAATTTGGGTTCTTCACCAGTGAAAAACCAACTTATCTATTTGGCGATCTTGATAAAGGTGCTAATTGGTTTATTCAATTTTTCGGCACACATAACTTTATATCCCTATTTTCTTTTCTATTTGGGCTTAGCATTATTTTGTTACAAAAAAGTATTATCGCAAAAGGAAAAAAATTCTTCCCCACATACATAAGACGTATTATCATTCTTTTACTACTCGGCTACATTCATGGCACTTTTGTTTGGGAGGGAGATATTTTATTTGCATACGGAATAATCGGGATTTTTTTAATGATATTCATCAATCGAAAACCGAAAACTTTGCTTATTTGGGCGATTATTCTACTCGCACTTACTACACTTATGTCTTATCAAACTGATCCATCTACAAATATAAATGATTTCGCACCTTATACTGAAAAAGAACATAAAGTCCATCAAACTGGAAGCTATATGGATCACGTCAACTTTAGATTGACTGAAAATCCTTTTGATTACATGGGAATTGACGGTGCATTCGGATTATTTTTTATATCAGTTTTCGCAATAATTTTTATGTCTCCACTGTTCCTACTCGGAATGTATGTAGGGAAAAAAGGCTGGCTATTTGAGGTCAGTAAACATATACCTGCTGTCAAAAAAATATGGTTTGCCACCGGTCTCTTCTCTTTTACAATTAAAATCTTAGCTATGTTCATAAAACACCCGGTTTTAATTATGTTACAAGATGGCCTTACACCAGTAACTATGACCTTCTTTTACGGAAGCACAATCATTTTATTATTCCATTACAAAAAAGCAACCCGTCTACTAACATACATGGCGAACATGGGGAAAATGTCCGTTAGTAATTACTTAGCGCAATCTATTATCGCAACAACCATTTTTTACGCATATGGATTTGGCTTATACGGGAAAATCGGCTATTTCTTCGGTATTCTTTTAACCATCGGAATTTATATGATTCAATTATTCGTTAGCACCTATTGGCTCCAGAAATACCGAATGGGGCCAGTGGAATATGTCTGGAGACTGGGAACTTATTTAGAGAAACCACGTTTTAAAAGAGACTTGGATAAAGCAAGTTAAACAAAAAAAGCAATGAGCCTACACTCATTGCTTTTCTTAATTTATTAAAGCATAACCCCAACGATAATCGCTGATAATATACTTACTAACGTTGCACCGTATACAAGTTTTAAACCGAATGATGATACAACGTTTGCTTGTTTGCCATCGATACTCTTCGTTGCCCCTGCGATAATCCCGATAGATGAGAAGTTCGCAAATGATACAAGGAAGATAGATAAAATACCTACTGTACGAGCTGATAAGTCACCAGCTACTTTACCAAGGTCAAGCATTGCAACGAATTCGTTCGTTACTAATTTCGTTGCCATAATTTGTCCTGCTGTTAACATCTCTGATGTTGGAATACCCATTACAAATGCTAATGGTGAGAATACATATCCTAAAATGCTTTGGAATGTGATGCCGAAAATTGAATCGAATACACCGTTAATTGCTGTAATTAATGCTACGAAACCGATTAACATCGCCGCTACTGTTACAGCGATAGAGAAACCAAGCATAATATATTCGCCTAACATTTCAAAGAATGTTTGTTTCTTATCTTCTTGCAACTCTAAAATATCGTCTTCTTCTTTTACTTCATACGGATTAATGATATGAACGATAATGAATCCGCTAAATAAGTTTAGTACAAGTGCTGTTACTACATATTTTGGATCAATCATTTTCATGTAAGAACCGACGATTGACATCGATACTGTTGACATAGAAGATGCACAAAGTGTGTATAAACGATTTTTTGGTAATTTGCTTAATTGATCTTTTACTGTAATGAATACTTCACCTTGACCAACAATTGCAGCTGCTACTGCATTATATGATTCTAGTTTTCCTAAGCCGTTAATTTTACTTAATAGGAAACCGACTGCACGAATGATAATCGGTAAAATTTTAATATGTTGTAAAATCCCAATTAGTACTGCTAAGAAAATAATTGGTAATAATACTGTTAAGAAGAATGGTGCTTGTCCATCATTTGCTAGACCACCAAATACGAAATTAACCCCTGCTTCCGCAAATTTTAAAATAGCGCCAAATCCATCTGCAATCCCTTTTACTAATACAAATCCGACCTTTGTATTCAGTAAGAAATATGCAAGCACCAATTGAATAACAAGCATAAGTGCAATTGGTTTATATTTAATTTTCTTACGATCTGAACTGATAAGGAAACCTAGTACAAATACTACAAGTAAACCGACTAGAAACATTACTATTTTCATATGTGAATCCTCCACTTCTCCCACGAGTTATTGGTCGTATAACGTATAACGAATGACGTCTGACCATTGATGTTAAAAAAATTTAAAACCCCTAAATACTATTCAACTGTTATCTAAAATCAGTAAGCGTTTACATAAATTGCAATTTATTAAAGGTAGCCTCTTCTCTCCTACCATACTTGAAAGTCTGAAATTGATACCACCTACAAATCAAATTGTAAGCGTTATCTAGGTGAAATGCAATATAAATTTTAAAAGATTTTTATATGTTAATATATTCCTAATTAATTGGTTTTTTCATGCAAATTTACCATAAAAAATAGCCCTAGCTATGAGCTAGGGCCATCTTTTTCTATAACATAACACCAACGATAATCGCTGATAGAATACTTACTAATGTCGCACCGTACACAAGGCGTAGACCGAATGATGATACTACATTTGATTGGTTCTCATCGATACCTTTCGTTGCACCTGCGATAATTCCGATTGATGAGAAGTTCGCAAATGATACAAGGAATACAGAAAGAATACCAACTGTACGCGCTGATAAGTCACCAGCTACTTTTCCAAGATCAAGCATCGCAACAAACTCGTTTGATACTAATTTTGTTGCCATAATTTGTCCCGCTGTTACCATCTCTGCTTGCGGGATACCCATTACGAATGCTAATGGTGAGAAAATATATCCTAAAATAGCTTGGAATGTAATTCCGAACATTGAGTCAAACAAGCTATTAATTGCTGTAATTAATGCTACGAAACCAAGTAACATTGCCGCTACTGTGATTGCAATTGTGAAACCCAGCATAATATATTCACTTAACATTTCAAAGAATGATTGTTTTTTCTTATTTTCTAACTTCAGTGTATCTTCTTCTTCTGTAATATCGTACGGGTTAATAATATGAATAATAATGAAACCACTAAATAAATTTAATACAAGTGCTGTTACTACGTATTTTGGTTCGATCATTTTCATGTAAGAACCGACGATTGACATTGATACTGTCGACATGGAAGATGCACATAATGTATATAAACGATGTTTTGGGATTTTACTTAATTGATCTTTTACTGTAATAAATACTTCCGCTTGCCCAACAATAGCAGCTGCTACTGCGTTATATGATTCTAGTTTTCCTAGACCATTTACTTTACTTAACAAAGTACCAATAGCACGAATAATTATCGGTAAAATTTTAAAGTGTTGCAGAATTCCGATTAAAACGGCAAAGAATACGATTGGTAATAATGCAGTTAAGAAGAATGAAACCTCTCCTTTATTAACAAGACCGCCAAATACGAAAACGATTCCAGCTTCCGCATATCCAAGAAGCGCGCCAAATCCATCTGAAATTCCTTTTACTAAAATATAACCAACTTGCGTATTTAATAAGAAATAACTTAACGTTAGCTGAATAACAAGCATGATTGTGATTGGTTTATACTTAATCTTCTTTCGATCGGAGCTTATAAGAAAACCGAGTACGAATACAACGAGCAATCCTACAAGAAACATAACAAACTTCATTAATAAAATCCTCCATTTAACTCTTCATTAACGTTGAACGTCTGACCACTCAAAACAAGAAATAATCCGAACTTTCCATTTCTCCTCCAAAATCTTCAATTGGATAGAAAAAATCATAAAACCTCTTGTTTCAAAGGCATTTTCCATTCTAACATAAATCACAACTCATATCCGCACTTTTCTTTAAAAAATTACATTTTATTACGAAACACCCATTAATGTTCGTCTTTTACTTCTAACAAATAGCTAGATAAAACAAAAAAATGGGCATCAAGTTTCACTTGATGCCCACCTCATTATACCGCTTTTTCTTTATCTGCTACTTGCTCTTCCCAGCACTCTGTATTTTTCAGACCTGGAATTGAATTTGCGTAGAAGACCGGATCTTTTCCTTGTTTCTTCTGCTTAATATAATCTGATAACGCTGCGAAAGCATATTTAGAAAGGAATACGATTGCCACTAAGTTAATAACAGCCATAATTCCCATGAATAAATCTGCTAAATCCCAAACGATTTGAATTGTTGCGACAGACCCTAACATAACCATACCAAGTACAGCAATGCGGTATGCATTTAATAGCACTTTACTTCCATTTAAGAATTCAATATTCGTTTCACCATAGTAGTAGTTACCTACTAATGAACTGAATGCAAACAAGAAGATTGCCACTGCTACAAATATAGATGCCCATGGACCGATATGTTGACTTAATGCTTGCTGCGTTAATTGAATACCATTTAGATCAGCTGCATTATGCACATCTGATAAAAGAATGATAAATGCTGTACAACTACAAATTAATAATGTATCTGTAAATACCCCTAAAGTTTGAATGAAACCTTGTTTAACTGGATGCGTTACGTTTGCAGTCGCAGCTGCATTCGGCGCACTACCCATACCTGCTTCATTTGAGAATAATCCGCGTTTTACCCCTAATAAAATCGCAGCTCCTAATCCTCCACCTACTACTTCTTTAATTCCGAAAGCATGTAAGAAAATTTCTTTAAATACATATGGAATTGCCGTAATGTTTGTTACAACAACGAATAATGCCACTGCTACATAAATAATTGCCATTACTGGAACAATCATTTCAACCGCGCGTGCAATTCGTTTTACTCCGCCGAAGATAATAACTGCTAGTAAACCAGCCATTACAAGACCTACTAATCTACTGTCTGTTTTGAATGCCCCATCAAAAGCAGCCGCTACAGTATTAGACTGTACAGCGTTAAAAATTAATCCGAAACTTACTGTTATTAATACAGAGAAAATAGCTCCAAGCCAGCGCTTATTTAATCCTTTTTCCATATAATATGCTGGGCCACCACGGAACGTATTTCCATCTTTTACTTTATAAATTTGCGCTAATGTGCTCTCTACAAATGCAGAAGCACCCCCAATTACCGCGATTAACCACATCCAAAATACTGCTCCTGGTCCACCTGCTGAGATTGCGATAGCTACACCAGCTAAGTTACCAGTACCTACACGAGAAGCTGTACTCATACAAAAAGCCTGGAACGATGATACACCGCTCTTCTCCTTTTGCGCTTTCCTCGTTTTCGAACTTGCCCCATCCCCAAGCAATCGAATCATTTCACCGAAGTAACGAACTTGGACAAATTTCACACGAAACGAAAAGTAAAGTCCTAACCCAATTAACATCGCAATAATGATATATGACCAAAGGACATTATTTATATCCCCAATTACCTTAGCTAAAAAATCCATAATTGCATTGCCCCCTCTTCCTAACAATAAGAAAATTATATTCTAAAAACTCTTAGTAATCAAGAACTTTATGTTAGGTTTTCTAACATGAGTGAGTTAACTTATTTAACATATGTGTTTTTTTACGTAAAACTATAACCAATACGCGCATTTATCCAATACAAAATCACTCATCCTATGCGACCAGTCATAGCATTAAGACAGAAGGTCCCCTACAAATAACATGAGAAATGAACAAACAAAAATTATATTAATAATTACCTCTCACTCTTTTCATCATTTACTACAATAAAAAAAACGAGCACCGAATTCATCTCGATGCTCGCCTTTTCATTATACTGCTTTTTCTTTATTGGTTACCGCTGACTTATCCCAACACTCAGTGTTCGTTAAACCAGGAATAGAATCTGCACTGAAGACTGGATCTTTTCCTTGTTTCTTTTGCCTTACATAGTCTGCCAATGCAGCATATGCAAATCGTCCAAGAAGTGTAATCGCAATTAAGTTTGTAATTACCATTAGACCCATAAATAAATCTGCCATATTCCATACAACTTGAAGCGTTGCTACAGAACCGAATAATACCATTCCAACTACCGCAATACGGTAAATTGTTAACCACGTTTTACTTTGTTTAATGAATTCAATATTCGTTTCACCATAATAGTAGTTTCCTAGAAGCGAACTGAAAGCAAATAAGAAAATAATAATCGCTAAGAAGCTACTTGCCCACGGGCCAATTTGTGAACTTAATGCATTTTGT
This sequence comes from Bacillus sp. EB106-02-03-XG38, assembly GCF_058792175.1. Classification (NCBI taxonomy): domain Bacteria; kingdom Bacillati; phylum Bacillota; class Bacilli; order Caryophanales; family Bacillaceae; genus Bacillus; species Bacillus sp. EB106-02-03-XG38. The sequence goes on along the minus strand of NZ_JBYTED010000004.1, from coordinate 431,563 downwards.
GTTAGTTCAATACCTTCTAAATTCGTTGCTTTATATGCACCAGAACATAGTACGATAAATGCTGTTGATGTACATACTAAGAATGTATCTACTAATACGCCAATTGTTTGAATAAAACCTTGTTTTGCTGGATGCGTTACATCAGCTGTTGCTGCCGCGTTCGGCGCACTACCCATACCTGCTTCGTTCGCAAATAATCCGCGCTGAATACCATATTTCATCGCAGCACCGATACCGCCACCTACAGCTGAATCTAAACCGAATGCACCTTTAAAGATTTCCGTAAACACATCTGGTATTAAATAGAAGTTTTTAATGACAACAAAAATAGCTACCGCAATATAAATAAGCGCCATTGGCGGAACAATCATTTCCGACATACGTGCGATACTTTTTACACCACCAAAAATAATAACCGCAACTAATGCAGCTAATGCAATCCCAACAATATAACGCTCAATACCAAAAGCATTTTTAAATGCTAATGTAACTGTATTTGCTTGTACTGAGTTAAAAATTAAACCATAACTAATTGTAATAAGGATAGAGAACCAAATTCCCATCCAACGTTTATTTAAACCTTTTTCCATATAATAAGCAGGACCACCACGGAAGCCACTGCCATCTTTTATTTTATAAATTTGTGCAAGCGTACTTTCTACGAAACTTGAAGAAGCTCCGATAATCGCAATAACCCACATCCAAAATACTGCGCCAGGTCCTCCCATAGAAATAGCTAACGCTACACCAGCTAAATTACCGATACCAATACGAGCTGCTGAACTCATACAGAACGCTTGGAAAGAAGATACACTACCTTTTTTACGCGTCTTTCCAGTTAATCCATCACTCATTAGTCGAACCATTTCCCCTAAATGAGTAATTTGTACGAATTTCAATTTAATAGAAAAATAAAGACCTAAACCAATTAACATCGCAATAAGAATATATGACCAAAGAATTGTATTTGTTGATGAAATAAATTGCTCTAAAATATTCATACAATTAACCCCTCCTTTTCTCCATAAAACGAATTATATTTAAAAAACATTCAAAAATCAACATTTTTCGACAATTTGCAATTTCCAAATATTAGCCAGGCTCACAGTAACAATATCTTTATGACTACCCTCCCTCTAACTGTGCATACTAAAACCAAAAATAAATTCACCAACAACCCTATTGACAAAAACACCAACCTGTAACTATAATGATTACAACGGGTTGTAACAAACCTAATTACAACAAATTCATTTACTTTCAGATATACACTTTAACAAAACACTTTGGAGGGATTTATTATGAAAATCGGAATTATCGGAGCAACTGGTAAAGCAGGAAGTCGTATTTTAAAAGAAGCATTAGATCGCGGACATGAAGTAACTGCAATCGTAAGAAACGCTACAAAAATTACAGAAGAAAACGTAAAAGTTTTAGAGAAAGATGTATTCTCTCTTACATCTAATGACCTACAAGCATTTGACGTAGTTGTAAATGCATTCGGTGCTCCAGCAGGCGAAGAACACCTTCACGTAGATGCAGGAAACGTACTTATTGAAGCTATGAAAGGTGCACCAAATACAAAATTACTTGTAGTTGGCGGCGCTGGAAGCTTATTTGTAGACGAAGAGAAAACAACACGTGTATTTGAGACACCAGGTTTCCCGAAAGAATACCTTGCAACTGCTCAAAACCAAGGTAAAAACTTAGAAATCTTGCAACAAACAAACGACATCACTTGGACATTCATCAGCCCTTCTGCACTATTCGCATTAGGAAAACGCACTGGTTCTTACAAAGCTGGTAAAGACAATCTTCTTGTGAACGCAAAAGGTGATAGCTACGTAAGTTACGAAGACTTCGCAGTAGCAGCACTTGATGAAATCGAAAATCCAAAACACGTAAACGAACGCTTCACAGTTGTTTCGGAAGCTGAATAATAGAAAAAGCTCGTAAACATTATGTTTACGAGCTTTTTATTATTGCACTTGTTCTAAGCCATTCGGAGTAATCTTAAAGGAAATTTCTTTAAACTTTTTCTTATCTCCTTTTCCAACTAACTCACTATTTTTATACCAAATTAAACGATCTGATTCGGCATGATATACTTTCACTACATCTCCATATTGGAAGGAAGTTCCGTTTACTTGCTCAGCAAAATTCTTTGAAGTTTCTTGTCCTTCTGCTGTTACATGTTTTTTCTCCGTTCCGTTTTGATCATATAGTGTAATCCCCATATATAATTCGTTTTTAAAGTAACTATGAATTTGTTCATTTGTATGCGTTACATGTAATTTCTGCTCTTCATGATTGAACGTTACAATAGAACGAATTACGTCACTAAGCCCTTTGTATACAAGACTATCTCCATACGTTACTTCCAATGCTACTTCTGTTACTTTTTTATTTCCAAAACGATCTTTCGTTTCTACTTTTACTTTTTGTTCACCGATTTTCGCTGTATTTGGTTTCTCCACAAACCCAACTACTTCTCCATCTTTTACTTCAACAAAGTTCTTCGCGTCTAACGTTTCGCTATTTGTTCCGATTACTATTTTTTGTGGATTTGCTTTTACTGTTTGCTCGCCGTCTAATCTTTCAAATCCATTTTCAGTGATTTTGAAGACTAATTCCTTTATCTCTTTACTCTTCCCTTCGCCCACATATACATCTTTTTGATACCAATGTAAACGAGAAGATTCCGCATGATATACTTTCACGACATCTCCATACTCAAATGCAAGCCCATTTACTTCCTTGGCAAAAGCTTGCGTATTCTCTAAACCTTTTACCGCTATATTTTTCTTCGCTTTTCCTTCTTTATCGTACATTGTGAATTCAAAATACTTTTCATCTTTAAAGTAATCATGAATTAGATTCTTTGTATCTGTCGCACTAAATTTTTGCGTATCATGATGCAGAGTTACAATTGATTTCAAGTCACCATCTCTATAACCTAATCCATATACTAATAGGCTATCTCCATATGTTACTGTTAGAGGAACTTCTGTCACTTGCTTATTTCCGAAACGATCCTTCGTTTCTACTTTTACCTTTTGTTCACCGATTTTTGTTGTAATTGGTTTTTCTACAAAACCGATTACTTCACCGTCTTTTACTTCAACAAAAGCTTTTGGATCTAGCTTTTCAATGTTGGTTCCGACTACTACTTGCTGTGGTTTTGCTGTTACTTCTTGCAACATATCCATTCTCTCAAAGCCTTTTTCTGTCACTTTGAAGAATAGTTCTTTTGCCCCTTTTTTCTCACCTTGACCAGTAAGGGTATTATTTTGATACCATTTCAAACGATCCGGTTCTGCGTGGAATACTTTCACAACATCTCCATACTCAAACTGCACTCCATTCACTTGCTCTGCAAAGTTCTTTGAAGTTTCTTGCCCTTCTGCTGTTACATGTTTTTTCACTGTTCCATTTTGATCATATAAAGTGATTCCCATATATTGTTCTTTATCAAAATATTTGTGAATTTGTTTATTCATATCAATCGCATGTAATTTCTTCTCCTCATGCTTTAACGTTACAACTGAAGCAATTTCATTATTGTATCCTACATACGCAATACTATCTCCATAAATTACTTCTAAAGACACTTCCGTCACTTGCTTATTTCCGAAACGATCTTTCGTTTCTACTTTTACCTTTTGTTCACCGATTTTTGTTGTAATTGGTTTTTCTACAAAACCGATTACTTCACCGTCTTTTACTTCAACAAAAGCTTTTGGATCTAGCTTTTCAATGTTGGTTCCGACTACTACTTGCTGTGGTTTCGCCGTTACTTCTTGTAAACTATCTTTTAATTCAAATCCTTGCGGAGTAATCTTAAAGAATTTTTCTTTTTTATTTTTAGCTTCCCCTTGATCTGCAAGTTTATTATTTTGGTACCATTTCAGACGGCTTGGTTCTGCGTGGAATACTTTTACTACATCACCATATTCAAAATCCACTCCATTTAGTTCCAGCGCGAATCGTTTTCCAGTTTCTTGTCCTTCTGCTAATACACTTTTCTTTTCAATCCCATTTCGATCATATAGCTTTAAGCCCATATATTCTTCATTTCCAAAACGGTAATGTATTTTATTATTAGTAAAGTTTGCATTTAATTTTTTTTCATTGTGATGAAGCATCACCGTCGACATTACATCATTTGAAAGTCCTTGAAAAATGATACTGTCGCCATAAATCCCATTGACTTGGACAGGAATTAAATTTTCATTTCCTTTCTCATCCTCAATTTCTACTAACACTTCCTGTTTCCCATTCTCTAATTTAGGCCATATAATATTACCTGTTACTTTTACATTCTCACCTAACTTTTGAACAAGCTTACTTGCTTCATTTTCATCAAAATCTGTACCAACTAAAAGATTTCTCATCTCATTAGATGGTTCACCATATGGAACTTCGTATGCTTCAACTTGCTTCTCGCGAATATCATTACTATCTGTAGCTTTCCAAATTTCCTTTTCTAATTTAGGTAAATTTAATTTTTCTATTTTCTCTCTAATATCATCATTTGGCGTTAATCCCCATTCCTCAAAGAAAGGAATTAAATTTTGCCCTGCCACTTTTGATGTCATATAAACAAACATTTGCTTTTTCTCTTCATCAGACGCAAGCATTTCACTCTGTGGTAACAAACGATAAGCTTGATGTAACCTAGGATAGAAATGTTCCCCATACACTACATTTAATTGCCAAAACATCGTAAGCGGATTAATTTCATCAATTACTCTTTCCTCAATAGGTCTTTGTAAATACTCAAATGATTTTTCATAATGTTCTTCCATGTCTAGTTTATTCCCTAATGCTTTTTGTACTGCTAAAGAATAAATGTTGACTGTTACTTCTCCAACAGCACCCCAGTCCCAAGCCCTTTGTTGATGTAAATGTCCAACTTCATGCCATGGTCCCCAGCCGTCCTTTTCAAGCACTTCTATATCTAAAACTCTATTCATTGCGCTTGGAATATATCCTGTATGATAATTTGTTGCAAACATAAAGTCATCTTCATCAGGATTCAGTTTTTCAACGAACTGAACGTAATGATTTGGAGATTTCGCGACTCCAATACCGTCCTCAGATAATCCTGCTACTGCATTTTCCAAACGAATAATCTTATCATGTAATTCCATTAACTTTGTTGGATCTGTATCGTTCATATGATCTTGAACAGCACTATAACTCGCAGTAATTAAACTTCTCTCACCTTTTAATTCCACCGCATAAGGATCTTTATATTTCTTCAACATTTCATCAAAATCTTTTTTCGTATGCTTACCTAAAATAAACAAAGGAAAGTGACTTCCACCATTCGTAACAGAAGCCGTTACCTCACCTTCGTCATTCATATTATAAAAATACAAAATACCACCATTTGATGATGAAATAACATTTTTACCAGGTTTTAAATCAAACTTTTCAGGATCCTTTTCATCATATGATCTTGTTCCTATAAAAGCTTGAATAGACTGCTTTCCTTTTATTTCAATTGTAATCTTTTCATTTGGCGCTGCATAAATTCCAGTCGGTTCGTTAACCGAAAGGTGAAAAGTTACTTTTAAGCGTTCTGTTTCCTTTTCTATATCACCTTTTCCAGGTACATGAAACGTCCTCTGCTCAAATTTATTCTCTTTAACCTCTTCTAATTTACCACCTTTATTTTCTTCCAAAGGTGCCGCATATCCTTTCGATGCTTCGAAAGCTACTGGCGATAATAATGTAGATATACATATTCCAGCCACTAATACCCTACTCGTCTTTTTCTTCGACATAATCTGTGTCCCCTGTTCCTTTATTTAGAAAAACCTTCCTATATAAATATTCATTTAATAAGACATCCTATTATTTTTATAAAAACATTTAACGAATAGACTGACACCTCGCGCACCTGTATCAATTACTACCGCATTCCTCTCAATGTATTCACTTTCTTACATTATAAAAATTTTTATGTAACGTATCCTCCTCACTTCCCTCTACTTGTGATGAGTTCTCTCTACATAAAAAAAGAGAATAGTAAAAGATATATTTCAGTATTGTCATCTATACATCTAAAGTTGTGAATAATAATAGAAACTTACATTTCCTTCATATATGACCATCTATAGGTAGTTTTTCCAACTGAATTTTACACGCTTTCTACACTGTTTGATAGACTTTCCAATCAGAATAATGTTACAATTTCGTGAATACAATCTATTAATTGTAACGTTTGAATTTTAATATATCTATATTATTCCTAAATAGAGTTTAAACTGTATAAACAGTAATTTTATCCCACATTTAATTTTCCTAATATAATTTTATCATTCGTATAAAAAAGCATTGGCACACAGCCAATGCTTTTTCATTATCTCTTTTGATTCGGTTTATGTGGTTCATTTGGAGTATGTGGTTTATTGTTATCATGACCATTTGTTGTTTTCCAACTTACCGATAACTCCGGACTTGTTTTTTCCTCACTTCTTTCAAGTAATACAACTGCATTTTGAATAGTCGGTGTCCCTTTATGCGCAATCCCTTGTAACTTTGTTAAATTCCCTAATACTTTAAAGCTAAACCCACCAGCTGGTGTTTGTTTCGGAATTAAGATGCGGAACTTTTCTCCCACATTAAATTCCGTTTTCGCTTCGCCTTTTTCATTTACAAACTTCGCGCCCGCTGGTGCACCTGTTGCTTGCACCTTATACGTTCCGCTTTTCGCGTTTGTTTCTACTGTATATAAACCTGTTTCAAAGAAATCATTTTTCAACACTGCTTGTTGTTCTTCTGATGGCACGACGCTCATCGTAATTTCTTGTAATTCCTCACTAGCATTTGCTTTTGCAACGATATGTTTCGTTACCTTTTCTACATTTTTATTTCGGAAATCTAAATCATTAATATCGATTTGCTTTAACGCATTCCATACTGCAAGCTGCGTTGCATAATGTGCTTCTCTCCAATCAGAAACACCTAATTCTTGTGGACTCTTTTGTGGATATCCATTCAATAGTACACGGTACACATTAATATCCACTTTCCCCATTTCCGGTAAATCTTGGCCGCTTGGCGACTTCAAATCTACATTTAAGCAAAAGGCGATTTTACCATCTGCTGTTTTAATAAGCTCTGTTCGAATTGGTTTCTTCTTTGACTTACTATAACTCCAATCCATTTCATACTTCGTGTGATCCATAACTTCTGCGAAGGCCTTTTGAAGTGGAAATAATAAGTTCGCAAATACAACTAAAACACTCAAAAAAGCGGCCATTAGCTTGAACGATCGTTTTATATTCATGTTTACAACCCCTTATAAAATAGCAAATTTACTACTGTTTATTATTTAGTTAGAAAAATTTTTTATGCATAAATAAAACAAAAAAAGAGTGCAAACTGTTTGCACTCTTCTTCTCCGCTATACTTTTAGAAATCAAAATTATCAGGGTCTGGACCAACGCGGTGATTTTCATTTAACGCATCGATTTTCTCCATATCTTCTTTCGTTAATTCGAAATTAAATATATCAGCATTCGCAACGATTCGGTGTTCCTTCGTTGACTTCGGAATTGTTACAACTTCATTTTGAAGATCCCAACGTAAAATGATTTGAGCTGTCGTTTTACCATACTTATGAGCAATTTCTTGCAATGTTTCGTTATCTAATAATTGACCTTGCATAAGTGGTGACCATGCTTCCATTTGAATACCTTGCTCTTTACAGAACGCTTGTAATTCTTTTTGCGTTAAACGTGGATGATATTCTACTTGGTTAATCATCGGCTTAATTTCTGCACCTGCTAGTACGTCTTGCAGATGATGAATTTGGAAGTTACTTACGCCAATTGCACGCACGCGTTCCTCTTTATAAAGTGTTTCTAACGCTCTCCACGTATCTTTGTATTTCCCTTCCACAGGCCAATGAACAAGATATAAATCTAAATAATCTAGCTCTAATTTTTTTAAGCTTTCTTCATATGCAGCAAGTGTCGTTTCATATCCTTGATCTGCATTCCACACTTTTGAAGTAATGAATAAATCCTCTCGCGAAATCCCTGCTTCTTTTATACCTGCGCGAATTCCTTCTCCTACTGCTTTCTCATTTCCATAAATCGCAGCTGTATCGATACTGCGGTATCCTGCTTTAATCGCCGATTTCACAGCCTCTACAAGTTCCGGTCCATCTTCTACTTTGAATACACCTAAACCGAACCAAGGCATTTTTACACCGTTATGCAATGTTGTTGTACTTTGTAAATTTTTCATTATATTTTCTCTCCCTTATTCCACTTGATCTCTTTTTTCTAATGTCATACTCCACGCTGTTAACATAACAGCGCCTACTACCATAATTCCCCCTACCCAAGCTGTATGAATTAACCCTAACGAGTTCGTTACAATACCGCCCAAGTAAGCACCAAGAGCGATCCCTGCGTTAAATGCTGCAATGTTAATCGCAGATGCTACATCAACAGCGCTAGGTACAAATCGTTCAGCCAATATAACGACATACACTTGTAGCCCTGGAACATTCATAAATGCGAATAGTCCCATAAAAATAATTGTGATGAGTCCAGCGACTTTGAACGGTGCTGTAAATGTGAAAACAAATAATACAATCGCTTGAATAAAGAACATGTAAAATAATGCTCGAATCGGATTATGATTTGATAATTTTCCGCCAACCATATTCCCAATCGCAATTGCAATTCCGTACACTAACAAAATAATTGTAACCGTACTTGCTTTAAATCCTGTTACTTCTTGTAATAGCGGAGATAAATACGTAAATGTTACAAATGTTCCCCCGTACCCTAATGCAGTAATGATAAATACCAGTAATAGTCTTCCATTCGTAATCAGCTTACATTGATCGCGAAATGATACAGACGTACCTTTTTTTAAGTTAGAAGGAATTAGCATACTATTGGCGATTAAGGCAACGATTCCAATTGCCACAATTACCATAAACGATGCTCTCCAGCCAAATTGTTGACCGATAAATGTTCCAATTGGTACGCCTGTAATGGTCGCAACAGTTAAACCAGTAAACATAAATGCAATTGCACTTGCACGTTTATTCTCTGGTACAAGTGCAGCCGCAATTGTGGATCCTATCGACATAAAAACGCCGTGTGCAAACGCAGATACAACCCTCGCCATAAGTAACACAGTAAAACTTGTTGCCACTGACGCAATTCCATTACCAATAATGAAAATAATCATAATCCACATTAATAACGTCTTTCGCGACATACTAGCTGTTAATGACGTTAATACTGGGGCACCAAATGCTACTCCTAACGCATATAAAGAAACGGTTAAACCCGCTGTTGTAACAGAAACATGTAAATCCTCTGAAATAGATGGTAATAAACCAACACTAATAAATTCGGTTGTACCAATTCCAAACGCACTAATGGCTAATGCTAATAAAGCAAACATACTTCTTCGATTCGTCTGCATTGCCGAAGAAGATACTGTATATGAATTCAATTGAACTCCTCCTTAATGCGAGAAATCCAATCATAATAGTATGAAAAAAGGCCTTTTTTCTTCTACAAAAATAACTTTACTGCTCATATATGCTATTATGAATGGCTTCACTCTTTTTTTGAAGAACGCACTTAAAAGTACGATAGGTACCAAAAAGTAACATAGGCACTTTTTAGTACCGTACTACTCATTTCCCTCTTACGTATGCTATTATGGAACATATTCAACATGATAAAAAGTACGTACTTTAAAGTGCTATAGGCACTTTTTAGTAACATTTAAATTATTTAGCTTCTTTTGTTGGAGAACTGAAATCTACATTCATCAAAGGAGATTTTTATATGAAGAAATATAACATTCCCGTTGAAGCGACTTTAGAGGTTATCGGCGGAAAATGGAAAGTCGTTATTCTTTGCCACTTAACGAAAGGTACAAAGAGAACGAGTGAATTAAAACGTCTTATGCCTGGTATTACACAAAAGATGTTAACACAACAATTACGCGAGTTAGAAGAAGATGGAGTTATTCAAAGAAAGATATACAACCAAGTACCACCGAAAGTAGAATATTCCCTTACAGACTACGGTTGGTCTTTAGAATCCATTCTTGATTCTCTTTGCACTTGGGGCGAATGCCATCTTGAAAAAAGCGGTAATACATCGATGCTAATTACAGAAGGTGAACAATAAAAAAAGGAAAAAATGAACATATATTTGTCCATTTTTTCCTTTTTTTCTTTATATATATGTATATTTCTAAGCTTAACAAAATAATTTATGCGCTTTCATGCCTTGTCAGTACTACGTTATACACTTAATATCAAATAATTAGGAATCATTTTTATGTTAACATAGGTGCATATAGTATATAATATAGGATATATATTATATACACTTTCCGATAAAGGAACTTTCCATTATGCGGACAAGCCATGTATCGGACAGTTCATAAATAATAGGTAGGACATTGTGGTTTTGGATTTATGATTTCAGCTTACTTGCTGGCATAAATTTAAAGGCATTTTATTGTGCTTTGTGAAACTTTGTATAAAGTTTCGCAAACGTTTACTATCTTACCTATCAAAAATAAGAGTATTGCTATCGTAAAGGAGAATTGGAGATGCCAGAAACTATGACTCAAACAAAGCCAGAACAAGAAACTGTACAAATTTCTGCTAGCCAAGGACAACTTGATGTACTTGATCAGTTGTTAAAACCTGAGGTACAAGAATCATTAACAACACTAGTAGAACAGCTTCCAAAATTAACTGAGCTTGTTAACATTTTAACTAAGTCTTATGACTTCGCTCAAACTGTTGCTACTGATGAAGTATTAAAAAGCGACACTGTTGGTGCAATCACAGAGCTTGTAGAACCTGTAAAAGATACAGTGAAAAGCATGGCTGCAACTGCTATCGAAGCGAAAGATCGTGCTGACGAAAGCAACGAAGTTATCGGCCTGTTCGGTCTATTAAAGTTACTAAAAGACCCACAAGCACAAAAAATGTTCCGCTTTGTGAACGCATACCTTCAAATTAGTGCAGAACGTAACAATAAATAATTTAACTTATAACAACAATTAGTAAAGACGGGGGATATCATACTATGTCAAAACAAATTGTCATCTTAGGCGCTGGTTATGGCGGTCTTCTTGCCGCTTTAAACGTACGTAAATATTACAGCAAATCAGAAGCACAAGTTACAGTGATTAACCAATACCCAACACACCAAATCATCACTGAATTACACCGCCTTGCAGCAGGTAACGTGTCTGAGCAAGCAATTGCAATGCCACTTACAAAGCTTTTCAAAGGTAAAGATATCGATCTTAAAATCGCAACAGTTGAGTCATTCTCAGTTGATAGCAAAGAAATCAAACTAGCTGGTGGCACTACTTTATCTTACGATGCACTTGTAGTTGCTTTAGGAAGTAAAACTGCTTACTTCGGTATTCCAGGACTAGAAGAAAACAGCATGGTATTAAAATCTGCTGCTGATGCAAACAAAATCTACAAACACGTTGAAGACCGTATTCGTGAATACGCGAAAACGAAAAACGAAGCTGATGCTACAATCGTAATCGGTGGTGGCGGATTAACTGGCGTTGAGCTAGTTGGTGAGCTTGCTGACATTATGCCTAAACTTGCAAAAAGCCACGGCGTAAATCCAAAAGAAGTTAAACTTCTTCTTGTTGAAGCAGGTCCAAAAATCCTTCCAGTATTACCAGACCACTTAATCGAACGTGCAACTACTAGCCTAGAAGCACGCGGCGTTACATTCTTAACTGGTCTTCCTGTAACAAACGTTGCTGGCAATGAAATCGACTTAAAAGACGGTCAAAAACTTGTTGCTAACACATTCGTTTGGACAGGTGGCGTTCAAGGTAACCCACTAATCGGTGAATCAGGTCTTGAAGTAAACCGTGGTCGTGCAACAGTTGATGCATACCTACAATCTACTTCTCACAAAGACGTATTCGTTGCTGGAGACAGCGCTGTTGTCTTCGCTCCAGACGGACGTCCATACCCACCAACTGCACAAATCGCTTGGCAAATGGGTGAGTTAATTGGATACAACTTATACGCAGCACTAGAAGGCAAAGCATTCGAAGAGTTCGCACCTGTAAACTCTGGAACACTTGCTAGTCTAGGACGTAAAGATGCTGTTGCTACAATCGGAGCAAGTAATACTCCACTTAAAGGCTTACCAGCATCATTAATGAAAGAAGCAAGTAACGTTCGTTACTTATCACACATTAAAGGTCTATTCAGCTTAGCTTACTAATCTGAATATAAGCCCGAATCATGCCCTGCATGGTTCGGGCTATTTTTGTCCGTAATTTCCTCTAACTTATTTATTCGGCGGATGAAGAATATAACCCTTTTAATTATCTAAATTTACTGATTATTTTATGTCTAAATTGTGTATATGAAAGGATGGAAGTATTCTTTCTACCCCCATCCTTTCACACAAACTATTCCCCTAACTTCACTAAGCTGTAATTCTTCTTCCCTTTACGAATAATAATAAATCGTCCATCAAATGAATTCTCTACCGTAACATCCGTACCCACATCTGTTACTTTTTCGCCATTCATCGAAATAGCTCCGTTATTAATATCTTCACGTGCTTGTCGTCTAGATGGTTCAATCCCTAAATCAACTAGCCATTCTACGATGTTTTTCGTCTCTTTTGAAGACTGGAACGTTGGCATCTCTTTAAAGCCTTGCTCAATTTCATCGGCTGTTAGCGATTTAATATCTCCGCTAAATAACGCCGCTGTAATTTTCACAGCTTGCAGGAATGCTTCTTCTCCATGAACGAATTTCGTCATTTCTTCCGCTAATACTTTTTGCGCTTCACGTTTATGAGGTTCTGTTTCTACCTTCACTACCAATTCATCAATGCGCTCTTTGGTTAAGAACGTAAAGTATTTCAAATATTTAACAACATCACGATCATCTGTATTCACCCAGAACTGGTAAAATTCAAACGGTGTTGTTTTTTCAGGATCAAGCCAAACCGCACCACCTGCTGATTTACCAAACTTCGTACCGTCTGATTTCAATAATAACGGAATTGTTAGTCCGAACACTCTCGCTTCGTGCCCTTCTAACTTACGAATTAAATCTAAACCACTCGTAATATTGCCCCATTGGTCACTACCGCCAATTTGCAGTTGAACATCTTCTTTCGTGTATAAATGATGGAAGTCCATCGCTTGCAAGATTTGGTACGTAAATTCTGTGAAAGAAATTCCTGTATCTAAACGACTTGCTACAATGTCCTTCGCTAACATGCTATTAATGCTAAAGTTTTTTCCGTAATCACGTAAAAATTCGATAATGTTTATTTCATGTGTCCAGTCGTAGTTATTTACCATCTTTACTTCGCTATTTCCGCCAAAATCAAATAGCTTTTTCATTTGCGCTGTTAACGCATCCACGTTATGCTGAACAACTTCTAACGTTTGAAGTTGACGTTCTGATTGACGTCCGCTCGGATCACCAATTGTTCCTGTTGCCCCGCCAATTAAAATAACTGGATGATGGCCAGCTAACTGGAATCTCTTCATCATCATAAACGGAATCAAATGTCCAATATGCATACTATCACCAGTCGGATCAACTCCGCAGTATAGTGAAATCTTTTTCTCTTCTACTAGCTTACGTAAACCTTCTTCATCCGTCTGTTGATTAATGGCACCGCGCCATTCTAATTCATCAATGATATTCATCTTTTGTCATCCCCTCTATTTTTTTGAAAACAAAAAGTCCCTATGTCTATGACATAGGGACGATTATTCACCGTGTTACCACCCAGTTTGTATGAAGAGCATAGCTACTCATACCACTCTTAGCAACAATATCGATTGCCAATCCGCTTAGCATTACCTAAGATACTCCAGAGTGTAATTCGCAAGTTTGTTTGTGCTAGGTTCCAGCAACCCCTAGCTCTCTCATTAACAGTGACAAACTGCTACTGGGCTCTTTCAACGTATGTTATTTGTTAAATTATTAGCCATTATATTGAATTGAAAACAAATTGTCAACAATACCCAAATGTTATTTTAAAATAATTCGCAGTTTTATACGTATTTTTATTCTTTATCTTCTCCAATAATTCTTACTTCTCGCTCTAACTTCACGCCAAATTTCTCTTCAACTGTCTTTTGTACGAAGTGAATTAAATCAATGTAATCTTGTGCTGTTCCGTTATCCACATTCACCATAAATCCAGCGTGTTTTAGAGAAACTTCCACTCCGCCAATTCGTTTACCTTGTAGTCCTGATTCTTGAATTAATTTACCAGCAAAGTTATTTGGTGGGCGCTTAAATACGCTACCACATGAAGGATATTCTAGAGGCTGTTTTGATTCACGTTTGAACGTTAAATCATCCATTTTTGCTTTAATTTCTTCACGTACACCTTCTTCAAGTTCAAATCTCGCTTCAAGAATAATGTAATGGTTGTTCGCAAATACACTCTTACGATATCCAAATTCAAATGCTTCTTTCGTCAAAGTACGTAGCTCTCCATCACCTGTCATTACAACAGCTTCTGTTAATACAAACGATACTTCACCGCCGTAAGCACCAGCATTCATATATAATGCTCCGCCAACTGAACCTGGAATGCCACAAGCAAACTCAAGACCCGTTAAATTATGATCTAATGCAATACGTGATACATCAATAATTGCTGCACCACACTGTGCTACAATTGTCGTTCCTGTTACAGTCACACCTGTAATGTGAATTAAACTTACTGTAATCCCGCGAATTCCACCATCTTTAATAATGACATTCGATCCATTTCCTAAAAACGTAACTGGAATATTATATTTGTTAGCATATTTAATAACTTCTTGAATTTCATCATAATTTGTCGGTGCAACGAACACATCTGCTTTTCCACCAACTTTAATATGCGTATGATTCTTTAACATTTCATCTTGTTTCACATGACCTTCAGGCAATACCGTACTTAAATATTCATAAACCTCTTGCATATTCATTTTACGATTCCTCTATTTCTATATTCTTTTTATCCCGTTATACGGGCCCATAATATCCCCACATACATGAAATGAACCTAAAGTGGTGGATACAGTGTACCCAAAATCAATTCGAGACACCTATAAACCTCTTAATTTATAAGAGGTGCCACTCATATTAAAATATATATTGCATAATAAAGCAACCCAAATGAGCTACTAAACTTGACATGTCATCAGAAAGACAACAATTTGTAAAATATATTACTTTTTCAAAACACTATCCTTCAGTATCTTACTATATCACACGAAAATAAAGTGGTATTTTTTTGTAATCTTTACTTTATTTTCATTACTAAAAAAGGGATGCTTTTACCTATGTAAAAGCATCCCTTTCATTACTTATTTTAATTTACTTTTCGTTCTCTTCTTTTTCCTTATCAAACCATAATAGCTCATCGTCATCAACTTCACCATTATAATTGATTAGAATCTCTTCTCCCGCTTTTATATCTTTGTAAGCAAAGAAGTTAAACGTATGATTCTCGAAGACAATCTCATACGTTGCATTCGGATTATATGCATGATTAAATAACATACCGTATCCTAACAGGAATGCCGTATGATTTACCCCATACTCAAATGCGTAGTCAGCAAGTAACGTTTTCTCAATGTGTTCGTGCTGTTCATTCGGATAAGAGATAACTGGTGCTGAGTGAATCAGCTCACCCTTTTTAATATCACGAGTTGCAAATACACCTCTATTAAATTCCCCATCACTAAGTTCAGAAGTCTTAACTTCGATCATATGCGTCACCTATATAATTCTTTCTTTGAAGTATTTTATCTCGCTATTCGCGAGGTTCAACTAATAATGAGTAGGTATTAGTCTCACTTTATCTCCTTAAGCTTGGCAGAAAACGCGCAGAAAAGCAATTAAATTCCGATTAAGTATTCGTTTAAATGAAAAAAGAGCACACATCGTGTGCCCCTTTGAAGCGATATTACTTTTCTAAAATATTTTCTAGCAACTTCACTTGCTCACTAACAGTATGTAACGTCTTCACTGATATATCATTTCGATGTTTTTCTTCTTCCACACTTGCTAACACTTCTTCCGTAGCCGCAGAAGTTTGCTGAATTACGTTAGAAGCATGTGTAACATCCTTTACGATATTCGTCGTTTTAACTTGGAAACTTTCTTGATGACCCACAATCTCTCTCATTACATCATTAATTGCATCAATAAACTTTCCTAAATCCGTTACGTTTGTTAAAACGCTTGCTAACATTTCGTTACATTCTTCTTGTACTCTTTCTGATTTTTCTACCTGCACTTCCACCTTACTTGCTTGATTACTAAACTCCTTCAAAATACCTTGAATTCTCCCCGCAGAACGATTTGATTCTTCTGCAAGCTTTAATACTTCATTCGCTACAATAGCAAATCCTTTTCCATGCTCACCCGCTCTTGCCGCTTCAATATTTGCATTTAAAGCTAGCAAACTCGTCTGACTAGAAATATTCGTTATTACATCTACAATTTCATTAATTTGCTTCGACTGCATCATTAAATCTCTAAATATAATTCCTGATTGTGAAACAACATCATTTAAACTTCTCATATTCGCTTCAAAATTTCGTAAAGTATTTACACTGCCCTTTGAAATCTCTAAACTTTCATCAACACGAATCGAGGCATTTCTTACTTGAGAAATGATTTGTTCAATATTCCCCTCCATATCATTCAATACTTCTACTGAACGATGCATCATCTCTGATTGTGATTGAGTGCCAACTGCTACCTCTTCAAAAGCGAAATTAATTTCACTCATCGACTCCATCGATGTATTCATATTTTGTCTTAAATGATTGAAATTACTATCTAACTTTACAACCGTTTCCTCAATAAGTCTTTGCGTTTCTTCTAACTCCTGAGCTTTCCTCATTACTTCTTGCTTCTCATCACTTAAACGAGCTAGCAGATTAGAGCCAATCTTCGTTACGCCCCACATCGCAATCGTTACAATCGCTAACAAACTTGCAAAGTTTGCAGCTTCAGATGCTGCCGTATAAGCAAAAAATTGCTCCGGCCAATAACTACAAAGAATAAATGTGATCACAACCGCTACTCCGCCAAGAATGATAACGAGACGTTCACTTAAATAAATGAGTGAAACTGCTAATGTAAAATAGACCATTTGAAATACAGCCGGACTTTCATTAAAAGCTTGTACCATAATAAAAGACATAATAAGCAGCATAAATGTCATGATATATTTATACATCGCTTCCATGCTTTCTATAAAAGTAAACAGTGTTCCAAATACAACAACAGAAATACCACAAACCCAAAAAGCTATTGCTCTCTCTGTAAAAATATATCCGTAATATCCAATCGCGATTATTCCAAGGAAGAAACTACAAATCGTGATAAACAGCAATAAATGATTTTTCTGTGATTCTTTCTCCAGGTTAGAAAAACAAGTCTTCTTTAACCACTCCATATATAAAGTCCCGCCTTCCACACTTAATTACTTCAGCTTAAATACCACACTCACTGGGTTATGATCGCTATTCTCAAACTTTAAATCTTTCCCTTGTACATTTACAATCTCCACATTCGGTGAAACGATAAAGCCATCAATAATCGTGACGAAGTTTTCACCCTCCACATATTTCTTCACATCATCTCTTACAGTCATAACAGACGGATCTACAGCCCACTTAAAGCCGCCATCAGTAAAGTCCTTTGGTAACTCTACTAACCATTCTGGACGCTCTTTCACAAACTTCGGATCACTTAACTGAACATCAGAAAGTAACTGATTCCAATCTCCGCCCATTATTACGTAATCGCCATTTTTATAATGCTTGTTCATATATTCTTTTAAATACTCTACTTGTTGCTTTCTAATTTTCCCGCCTTCATCATAAGCAGACAAATGTAAATTTACGAGTCTAACAAACTTCCCATTATTAACAGGTATTTTGTGCTCAACAATCGCTCGATCTAAATCAAACAAACGCTTCGGCCAAGGCTCCATTCCAGGAAGCTGGAACCTCTCTGCTGTTTGAACTTTATATTTAGAAAACGTACTTAATCCAGCCTCCGCATATCCCATTGGACTTGTAATTGGGACAGGGACCCATTTTGTATCATAGTTCTTCCCGAATGACGATGCATAATCAGGGAATCCCTTTTTCAAAAACTCATGCCCATTTACATCAAAAGATCGCATTGATTTTATATCAACTTCTTGTAATAACGCAAAATCACTATTCTCATTTTGTAAAAACGAAAGCATATTCTTTAAGTTTGTTTCCGTTTGCTCTTTACTACTTGAACCAGACCCCTTCCCGCCATCCATAAAGAAATCTTGATCCTTATCTAATCCACCATATCCAATATTAAACGTTGTAACTTTAAACTCATTGTCAGGCGCTAATACGCGCTCCTTATTATTTTCCACCTTCAAGCTTATAACATCAGCAGGCTGTTCTTTTGTAAGTGTCATATACGCTAAAAAACCACCTACAACTCCCAATCCTACTAAAATACATATAAGTACTATTTTTAATAATTTTTTCAAATAAACGCCCCTTTTCTAAAACAGACAACTTAATTTTCTTTATTTTCAGTTAACTAAAACTGAATGACAGACATAAGAAATATTTTATCACACCAAAAACCTTATATCACTATATTTAGTTTATAAACAATAATTCTTGCTCTTACATTCTCAAAAATACAAAATCCCCTAACTCCTTCACTGGAAATTAAGCGCGATGTTTAGTACACTATATGTAATAACCATAGGCGATGGAGTTCGCCATAAGCGCTGCTTAGCTAATGACTCCTACCAGTATCACTACTGGTAGGAGTCTATTTTTTTGAGCAAGCTACTTAAAGAGGTGAAGATATTGATTTATATTATTGTTGGCATTGCCGGTATATTAGGAGCCCTCTCTCGTTATTATTTAGGTCTTACTATTCACACTTCATGGCATCATTCTTTTCCATTAGCTACGTTACTGATTAACTTAGCCGGCTGCTTCTTATTAGCGTGGCTAACTACGTATGTCGCTCGGAGAAATATCTTGCCCTCAGAGATTATTACAGGCATTGGAACTGGATTCATCGGTTCCTTTACGACGTTTTCGACATTCAGTGTAGAAACTGTACAATTAATCAATCACTCTGAATGGAGTACTGCTTTCTTATATGTATCATGCAGCATACTTGGTGGTCTCATTATGTCTGCTCTTGGCTATACACTAGGTGATTTCTTAATTAAGAAACACCTTGCGGAAGGTGATCACTTATGATAGAAGCTTTATTAGTAGCAATAGGCGGTTTTTTCGGTGCTATTACAAGATTTGCAATTAGCAATTGGTTTAAAAAAAGAAATAAAACTTCCTTTCCAATCGCAACATTTCTCATTAATATAACAGGCGCATTTTTACTCGGATATATAATTGGTAATGAAGTCTCTACAAGTTGGCAATTATTATTAGGGACTGGATTTATGGGTGCCTTCACGACATTTTCGACGTTTAAATTAGAATCTGTTCAGCTTCTCACTCTTAAAAAATTTAGCACACTCCTTTTATACGTAAGCACTACTTACATAATCGGTATCCTCTTCGCATTCCTTGGAATGAAGCTAGGCGGCATATAAAGAAAGAAAGCGACTCTGATCAGTCGCTTTCTTTTATAAGAAGTATGTCCCGCCATATGGAATGGAAAATGAAACTGCTGGATGCACATCATAATGTACAACTTGCATCGGAGGCTGTGAGTACGACATATACTGCCCTTGCATCATTTGTGCAAAATATACTTGTTGTTGCATTTGAATCGCTTGATTCACAGCATGAATTGTCCCCTGTGCTCCAGCCAAAGTAATAGCTGCTCCCACTTGTCTACCATTATAAAAATAATGTTTCATTATGACTCAGCTCACTTATTATTTTTCTTCCAGATTATATGTTTCTATTTCATAGTAGGTGTTTTAGCTCATAAAATTCGATTTGCCGTAAGCTAATAACCTATCAGGCTGGCCCCACATACTAAAGTTCTATTTTGTCTATTACTGTTTTTTCAACTTCGAAGTAATAAATCCAAATAGTAATACACCAATACCACTAAAGAACAATAAATAACTTATTGGTACTAGGAAAAAGAAAGGTTCTATAAGCAAACCATTATTCGCTACTTTACTAGTTGCCCCGTGCATTAATAAACAAGTAACTCCTAACGATAGCAGTACGATAGCTAATAAAAATTTATTTTTCATAATATATTCTCCTTAAACTTCATAATTCACTTATTTGTATTCCTTTTACTACCATCATAATAAATTTAACATAACTATAAGTCAATAACTTTTTATCGTTTTTCGATAAACTATTATTGGCTTATAGTTAAAATAAAAGTTTTATGAAGCAACTTAAATTGCCTCACAAACCTTTTCAAACATAAATATTTACACTTCAAACCTCTTACTTACTACAACATAAATCGCACACAACAATACGAATATCCCAGCATAAATTAACAAAATTTCTACACTAAACATATCAGCCAATGGGCCAAATAGTATCATTCCTAAAGGAAGCGCGCATGAATTAGCAATTTGTACAAGACTAAACATTCGCCCGTGCATGAAAGGTTCTACTTTTTCCTGCAACAACACGTTAACCGGTGTATTGAAGCATGGCATTGTTATACCAATTAAAAAGTTAAATACTAAATACATAATAAATACCGGAGCGATCCCTAGTCCAATCATAAGCAGTCCATACAACGCACAAGCTAGCGCTGTTGTATGCATACGATTACGGAACCCCCCCCACGCTGCAATCAATATGCCACCAGCTGCCGCTCCCGCACTAAAAGTCATCTCACTAGCAGTAAGTCTCCACATTTCTGCACCGAAAGAACGAGTTACCATTAAAGGAGTTAAAAAGGCAGCTGGACTTATTAAAATCATGACAATAATTAATAAAAAGAGTAGCCTTTTAATAAATACATTTTCTTTTAAATAGGCAAAGCCTTCTTTTATGCCTTGTAGATTAGATTTTTGCTTACTCTCTGCACTCACATGTCTCTCCACTTGAATGATAAACATAATACTAATTCCAATCATAGCCGTAATAACATCAATAAAAAATGTCGTTTCAATGTTAGCAATAGAAAGAATTGCAGCACTTGCTGCTGGAGAAAGAAACATAATTAAAGATGTAATACTGCTATTCATCCCATTTACTTTCATAAGATGATCTCTCGGAACGATTTGTGGGATTAACGCATTCACAGCTGGCGTTTGTACCCCTGTCCCAGCTGAACGAATGAGTAGTACTATAAAAAGTAACCAAATACTTTTATATCCAGTTAAAAATAAAACTGCTAAAACTAACGTCGCAATCGCTATAACCCCATCCGATAACATAATCATCTTTTTACGGTCATAACGATCAATCCAAACACCTGCAAACAAAGATATCGCAATTTGTGGTAGAAAGCCGCAAACAGTTGAAATGGTCAGCATCACCCCTGATGATGTTGTAAGGGTGATATACCATATAATCGCGTATTGCACGAGAGAGGAACCGAACAACGAAATAGTTTGAGCGGCCAAAAATAATATAATTTTCGTTTTCCAATTGTTTTCACTCATATGTTTCACACCTCCTTAACTAATCCTGTCTCTATATCTAAGATGCTATCTGCCCAATCAAGATAAAAACTTGCTTCGTGAGATACGAGTATAATACTGCCCTTAAACTGAATTAGCGCCTTTTGCAAAGCTCCCTTCGCTTCTGCATCTAAATGATTTGTCGGCTCATCTAAAATTAAGCAGTTACAAGGTGATAGCAATAATCCGCACAGTTTCACCTTCGATTGTTCACCACCACTTAACGTACGAATTTCTTGCGGAACGTGCGTATCCTTCACACCACACGCAGCTAAATGATGGCGTATTTCCTTCATATTTAGTTTAGGAAACTGTTCTGAAATAATTTGAAGCGGCGTTAAAGAATCATTGCTCCAATTTAAATCTTGCTCATAATATCCAATCTTTATTTGCTCTGAAAAGTGAAACTCTCCAGAAATACTAGCAATATTTCCAACGATTGTTTTTAACAAAGTGGATTTCCCTACTCCATTGAAACCTGTAATAACAAGTTTTTGTCCACCCATTACTGAAAAATTCAACTTTGGTAAGAGAGCAAAATCGTAACCAACTTCAAGATTATTTACTTCAAGAACTGTCTGAACTGAAATGGGAAGTTCCCGAAAATGAATAGACGGTTTATGAGTAAAACTTGGTGGCGCAATTCTTTCCATACGTTGCAACTGCTTTCTACGTCCCTGTGCTATTTTTGAATTGACCCCAGCAATATTTCTACGAATATACTCTTCCGTTTTTTCAATTTTCTTTTGTTGTGCATGATATTGACGAATATAATCTTTTCGCAAATGCTCCTTTTGTCTTACAAAATCCGAGTATTTTCCGTAATACTTCTTCACCGTTCCAAACTCTACATCACATATACAAGAAGTCACTTTTTCTAGAAAATCAAAATCATGTGATACGACAATAAATGCTCCTTCAAAATTCATTAAATAATTAGCAAGCCATTCAACATGCTCTTTATCAAGAAAGTTTGTCGGTTCATCTAGTAATAAAATATTAGGCTCTTCTAATAAAAGCTTTGCTAAAATTACTTTTGTCCGTTGCCCTCCGCTTAATTCCCCAATAACACGATCCATCCCAATAGCATCAATACCTAAACCCACTGCCACCTTATTTATTACGCTGTCTACTGAATAAAAATCACGAGCTTCAAGCTGCTCTTGTATTTCAGCTGCTTTCAATAGTTGATTCTCATCTCCAGTCATCGCACTTTCTTCATATAACTTACTCATTCTCTTTTCCATTTCAAACAAATCATAAAAGGCTCGCTTTACATATTGTGAAATGGTATAGCTCCCATCAATTTCTGCATATTGATCAAGATGTCCAATTTGAATATTCGGTTGCCACTTAATGCTCCCCTTATCAGAAATAATTTCCCCCACCAATATTTTCATTAATGTGCTTTTCCCCGCACCATTCTGTCCAACAATCCCCATATGTTCCCCTTTATGCAAATCAAAAGAAGCATTTTCGTATAATACTTTGTCTATAAAACTATGTGATAAGCTTTCAACTTTAAGTAAACTCATTTTTATTCCTCTTTTCCTGAAATTAAAAAAAGCAGAGAGATAGCGTCATTCGACACTAGCCCTCTGCTTCGTGATTTTTCCCATACTACTCCAATTTACAGTAAAAGCTCATTGGAATAATATACACAAAGGGCCATAGACAAAGCATTGTCTATGGCCCCTTAATCTATTTTATACATCAGCTGAAAAACCATAACCAAATAAGCATAGGTAAACTATACTTTTTTCGAAAAGTTATTCAGCCGATGAATATAGGGGATTTATACCCCTTGATTAAGCTCCGTACAACGCTTCACCGTATACATTTGTGCGGAGCAAAGTTTTCTAATGAGTTTTACAAATTTTATATAAAGCATGTTCTGCACCTTCCTTAATACTTAAAAGGGATTTTAGCACACGGTTTTATGAAGCGTCAACATTACTTCCAAATCATTCAACTACTTATTTTTAAAATATTCCTTCTGGAACATACACATTCTTATCGCATTATGATAGTTACCATCAACGAAAAACTCGTCTAAAAGCTCGCCTTCCACTATAAATCCAACCTTTTTATACACATGGACTGCTTTCTCATTCTCTTTATCCACAACTAAATAAATCTTATGCATATTTAATACAGAAAAAGCGTAATCCATCGCTAAGCGCGTCGCCTCTGCTGCGTAGCCATGTCCTTGATAATTTGGATCAATAATAATTTGGAATTCTGTTCTACGATGAATATAATCGATTTCCACTAACTCGACCAATCCAACCATCTCATTATCTTTCTCAACGATAAATCGGCGTTCACTTTGATCATGTATATGTTTATCGTATAAATCCTGCAGCTCTACAAATGCCTCATATGGCTCTTCAAACCAATACGACATAATATGTGCATTATTATTAAGTTCGTGTACAAACTTTAAATCTTCCCGTTCTAAAGGACGTAACTTCAATTCCTGACTCATTATTATAACCTCCAAGTAAAAGAAACCTCTTCACTTAATTTCTCAATTTTTTTCAATTTCAAACGCCCTATTTACATTGTAAACTTTCAAGCAACTTGAAGGTCAAGACATAAAAAAGTAGTGCAAACTTATGCCTGCACTACTCTTTTCTCAAATCTCTCATATTTGATATGTATAAAGCAACGACTAAAACGAGAATGGATCCTGCATATAACAACGTCTCCATCGGTTCCTCATGAGATACAATAATTAAACGAATTAACGCCGTAATCCCGATATAAATAAAATAACGTAACGGGAAATGATAATTCGACTTAAAATACTTAATAATCAATGCGATGAACTCGAAGTATAAGAAATAAACGATGATGCTCTCAACCAATTTATACGACGTATATTCCTTTGTTGAAAATATGTATTGAATAAATGTGATTGTCTCATTTATTAAAAAGATCGATAAAACAATGGACAATATAATTAACGCTATATTTAATATCCACTGTAAAACGCTAGCTATATAATGATCGATATTAAACTTCATTTCACACTCCCCTTCACGTAAATACTTATTTATTATAGCAAAATTATAATTACAAAAGTGTTAAATCCAATATGATCGTCCTCTTTCACTATCACTTCACCATTCTGATATTTACGCTTAATATAGTCGCTTCCCCAATCTTCACTTTGTATCTTTGAGCTTTTTCACAATGAAACTATATGCGTCAAAATCGTTTCATGACATTATTACCTGCACATACCTACAGTTTATATAATAACGGTACAGTATAAACAACGTACTGTACAAATATATGTGGGGGGATTAACTATGAACGAAGCTTTACTGTTAGTCGACATACAAAATGATTACTTTAAAGGCGGCAATATGGAATTACATCAATCTGAAAAAGCCGTACAAAAAGCGAAAGAAGTCTTGAAAGTATTTCGTGAAAATCATAAAACAGTTATTCACGTACAACATATTGCGAACAATGACGGAGCTACTTTCTTCTTACCCGAAACAGTGGGCGTTCAAATTCATGATGATGTACAACCGATTGCTAACGAAATAGTCATACAAAAACATCACCCTAACAGTTTTTTTAGAACCAATTTATTACAAACATTAAAGAAAGAGAAAATAGACCAACTAGTCATTTGCGGTATGATGACTCACGTATGTATTGATGCAACCGTACGTGCTGCCAGTGATTTTGGATTTCAATGTGTTGTAATTGAAGATGCTTGTACAACAAAAGATTTAGAGTTTCAAGGAAATCTAATCCCAGCAGCACACGCTCATCAATCGTTCATGAGTGCATTGGAGTTTGGTGATATTTACGCAAAAGTCATATCAGCGAGCAGTTTTATAAACAAAAGCAAATAAAGAATTACAGTTCCATACGAAAAAAGAAAGAATAAATATCTTATTCTTTCTTTTTTTCGATTGTCTTAATGACAGTATTTATACGATAATCACCATAATGTAAAACATCTGCAAGAGTCTCTTCTAATTGCTGGTGCGAAGATGTATGAAGAATCATGATATAACACCCATCACCACTTATACGATACATTTCAGCAATTACGTCCGTTTTTTCGAAAAAGGTTTGCATTTGATTATGATAATGTGGTGCATGCAAAAATAGCGTAACAAAGGTCATGATGGACCCTTCCAGCTTAGCCCTGTCGATATCTATCGTATATTTTCGAATGACACCTGCCTCTTCTAATTTATTAATTCGTTTCCCAACAGCCTGGCCCGTCAAATGTACTCTCTCTCCAATTTCCTTCCAATTCATCCTAGCGTTTTCTTGTAGTAACTTTATAATTTTAAAATCTGTTGAATCAAACATAGCCGTCCCCTTCCTATATGAAACAACTTCTATAAGATTTCCATTCCCCCTACGTTTTCACCCAAAAATTTTGTAATACAATCGATTAACTCTATTAGAAATTACATTATTGTTAACGCCTTTCCTTCTTCCGTACTTTGTATTTTGGGATTACTCGAAGTATCAGGAACAACGTTGGTAAGTGTTCGAAAGAGACATACTGCAAACTAGCGATTATTTTTATAAGTATGAACAAATTTTAGGAATTAGTTTATCTTTTTTTAATGTTTTATTTAGAGGCAGTTAATACTCGAGTATTAACATAATAAACGTAGCAACTAAGTTCATCCTTCTGAATCTTTTCATATAACAAAAATTCAGAAGGATGAACTGCTAATCACAAACCGTACTACTTAAAACCATGTGAATAACATGAAAATCATACAATAAGGAGACGATAAAAAATGAACAAAAAAACAAAAGCACTATCATCCATACTGCTCGGATTCACACTAGCACTAACAGGGTGCGTTGGTACTAAAGCCGAAGAAAATCATAGTAAGCCGAAACAAGAACAAACTGCTAAAGAAACAAAAAAGGAACATAAGTTAACGAAAGGACAAAAAATGGCTAATATTCTTAGCGATATGAATTGGCAAGGTACAAAAGTATATGACAAAGATAAAAATGACTTAACAAAAGAGAATGCAAACTTCATTGGTCTTGCAAAATATGATGCTAAATCAGGAAGATATGAATTCTTTGATGCTAAATCGGGTGCAAGTCGTGGCGATAAAGGAATTTTCTTTGTCACAAATGATGGGAAGAAGAGAATACTAATTTCAGAATCAATGAAGTATCAAGCTGTTGTTGACATGACAAAACTAAATAAAAATGTATTTACTTATAAAAGAATGGGGAAAGACGCTAACGGTAAAGATGTAGAAGTCTTCGTTGAACATGTTCCATATAAAGAAAAAAAACTTTCTTTCACTGATCCGGACAAACAACTGAACTCTACTACAGGAGATATCGTTAAAAATGTTGACGGAGATAAAATTTTAGGCGGTACCCTTTGGCATGGAACAAAAGTATTAGATGAAGCTGGTAACGATGTAACACAATTTAATTCGAATTTTATAAGTCTAGCAAAATTTAATGATACGTCTAATAAATATGAGTTCTTCAATAGCGAAACAGGTCAAAGCCGCGGAGATTACGGCTACTTCGATGTTGTACACGAAAATAAAATAAGAGCTCATGTTTCAATTGGAAATAATAAATATGGTGCCGCCCTTGAACTTACCGAGTTGAATAAGAATAAATTTACGTATAAAAGAACCGGTAAAGACCAAGCTGGTAAGGACATAACTATATTCGTTGAACATGAGCCTTATAAAGGTGATATGAAACCACAATTTAGCTTTTAAAAACATTTTATTACAAATCCTGTACTGAGCTACAGGATTTTTTTAAGGCGAAATTATTTACGATTCCCTTAAAAAAGCCTTACTACACATAAATTGTAGTAAGGCTCTGACTATTTAAGATAAACATTAAACGACTTCATTATCTCTATACAAATAATGTTTAGCAAATAATGTTACCATTCCCTCCAAGGAAAAGAAACCTTATTTCAACTTTCCTATTGATAAGTTGACACGATAATTCCCGTATTTTAATAGTCGTCCTAGAAAGTTATCCAAGTCTTCATTGGAAGCAAAATGTGTTTTTAATAAATAACACCCCTCACCACTTATACGGTGTACTTCAGAAATCCCTTCTTCTCCTTGAAAGAAATTCATAAACTCTTGGTGATTAGCTGTTGTTACGAACAAAGTAACAAATGCAGTCACTACTTGTCCTAATTTGATTCGGTTTATTGCAATTGTATATTGTTCAATAATTCCTAGATCCTCTAATCTCCGAATTCGATTTCCTACAGCCTGCCCTGTCATATGTATTTTTTGACCAAGTTCTTTCCATTGTATTCTCGAGTTTTCTCCTAATAATTTCAGTATCTCAAAATCTGTTTGATCAATGATATAAACCAATCCTTTCACCGTGAAAGTAGAAAGCCCGAAAGTGTTTCGCCAACTTATTCTGCTTATCAATACAATTCACTATACTTAGTTTATCCTCTTACATCACATTATTTATCAGTTATATTTACTTATAACACAGAGGACGCAACAAAAAAATACATCTAGATTTAAAGGAGGTTACAAATATGTTATTACAAGAAATTCTATCGTTCAATGAACATTTTGTAGAAAATAAGGAATACGCTCCTCGTGAAGCGACAAAGATGCCTAAAAAACGTATGGTTGTTGTTTCTTGCATGGATGCTCGTTTAATTGAGCTACTTCCAAAAGCTTTAGATATACATGATGGTGATGCAAAAGTTATCAGAAATGCAGGTGGTAAAATTGCTTCTGCTTTCGATAGTGTTATGCAAAGTGTTGTAGCGTCAGTATACGATTTAAATGCAGATGAAATCTTCCTTATTGGACACCATAGATGTGGTGCGAGCCAAACGAATCCAAAAGGAACACTTCAAAAAATATTAGATCGTGGAGTAGCTTCACCAGAAATTTTATCAGCAATTGAATATGCTGGTATCGACCTTAAAAAATGGTTATTTGGATTCGATGATGTCTGCGATTCAACTCAAGCTAATGTTGATTTAGTAAGAAATCATCCACTTATTCCAAAAGATGTTCCTGTACATGGTTTAGTTATTGATCCTCACACAGGGAAATTAGATGTAGTGGTTGATGGATATAAAGCGTTAAATAGTGAAACAAAATAATAATTATTACGTACATGAAGGGAAGTTATGAGATATGAAAAAACAAGTATTAGATATGAATAGACAAGAAGCTACGCAAAAAATTCTAGCGGCAAAAATTAAAAAAGGGTTAACTTGGGAAGAAATTGCAAAAGTAAGTGAAAACTCTGAGACTTGGGTTGTAACAGCGTTATTAGGACAAGCTACAATGACACGTCCAGAAGCAGAAAAAATCGGTAAACTATTAGAATTAGATGAAGAAGTAGTTCAAGCATTAACAGTAGTTCCATTTCGTGGCCAAGTAATGGAAATGCCTCCTACTGACCCGATTGCATATCGTTTATATGAAATGATGTTACAATATGCACCAACTATTAGAGAATTAATCTTAGAAAAAGCCGGCGAAGGTGTAATGAGTGCAATTAACTTCAACCTTGGTGTGGATACACAAGAAGATCCACAAGGTGGCGATCCTCGTATCGTCATTACACTTAACGGGAAATTCTTACCATTCCGTACATGGTAAACAATTAAAAATTCGTCTATATAATTAAATTGATTTTATAGATTTACAAAATCCATCCTTTCTAACTATGTAGAAAGGATGGATTTTAACTATGAAATTCTTTTTCGGCAAAGGAGACTAATATGAATAAAAAATACTTTGATACGAGCTTCAGTATTCTACAGTGGTTTGTGTTTTTATTAGCAAATGCAATTGCATTACCTATAATTATTGGTGGCGTATTCCATTTACCAATAGAAGATATCTCAACATTAATGCAGCGAACTTTTTTAGTAGTGGGGGTAAGTTCATTTATACAAGCATGGTTTGGGCATCGCTATCCTATTGCGGATGGGCCAGCCGGTTCATGGGTAAGTATATTTGTCATATTGGGACAAGTCGCTATGCATCAAGGACAAAGTGCAAAAGATATATTACAACTTTTAGAAGGTGGATTAATTATTGCAGGTATATTACTCTTCGTTCTCGGTATAACAGGGCTTGTTCATCGAAGCTTACGTTTATTTACCCCTTTAGTTACAGGAACTTTTCTTTTAATCTTAGCACTTCAGCTTAGTGGTGTGTTACTAAAAGGCATGATGGGATTACAAGGATCTGCAACTCATCCTGACTATACAACAGCTACTATTGCGCTCTTTGTTTTCGCCCTTATTACTTTCTTATCAATTAAAGGGAAAGGATGGCTGAAAAGTTACGCTGTATTACTTGGCATTTCATTTGGTTGGCTTTTGTATGCTTTATTAGGAAAGTCCTCTCATATGCCTTCATACACGCCGCTAGTTAAGTTACCACAGATATTCGCTTGGGGCATGCCTAGATTCGATATTGGAATGACTCTAACTGCAACTTTATTTACATTTCTTTTAGTTGCAAATACGATTGCTGCTGTTTCAGCTGTAAAACAAGTGGCTCCGTTATCTAAAGAAAATGAAAAGCAAACACTGAACCGTGGTGTATGGGTCGGAGGTATATCACATATTATCTCTTCGTTGTTCTCTACAATTGGAATTGTACCATTACCTGCATCGGCAGGATTTATCCAACTAACAGGACAAAGAAAAGTGAAGTCGTTCCTTATAGCAAGTCTTATAATAGTATGTATTTCTTTTATCCCCTCAATTGTAAGCTTTATATCCTTGCTACCAGGACCTATTGCTAATGCTGCACTTTTAGCAACATTTGTCCAAGTAATAGGCATTTCATTTCAATCCATATTACGTGAAGAATTAAATCAACGCCGATTCACTATATTAGGAATTTCATTATTAATCAGTTTGGGTATAATGTTTCTTCCAGAAGGTGTATTTAGCGGAGTTCCTTCTTCCTTACAATATGTTTTAAGTAACGGATTACTCGTAGGTACTATGATTGTTATTTTGCTAGAACAGTTTTGGAAAGAGTAAAATTTATAACTAAGTAAAAAAGCGCCCTGCTTACAGGGCGCTTTTTTATACCTAATGACTAATACTGAAAGATGGATGTAATGTTGTTCCTCCAATTGAAACTGTTATTTCAATTTTTAATAGAAAATTTTGTAACTAATAAACAGCGATCGGCCCATAAGGACCATTAATAATCTCTATTTTCGTTTCAAAAATATCTGTCAAAAGTGTTGGGTCCATAACCTCTTCTACTGTTCCAAAAGCAGCAATTTGTCCATCTTTCATAGCACAAATTTTATCAGAATATTTAGCAGCAAAATTTATGTCATGCATAACAGTCAAAATTGTTCTTCCGAATTCATTAGCTGCACGTCTCAAATGCTCCATCATTTGAACAGAACGAGCAACATCAAGGTTGTTCAGAGGCTCGTCCAACAGCACATATTCAGTCTCTTGGCACAATACCATAGCTACATATGCCCTTTGTCTTTGACCACCAGAAAGCTCATCTAAATATCTATTCTCTAAACTAGTTAAATCTAAGAAATCAATATATTTAGAAATGATAACTTCATCATCTTTCGTTAATCTTCCCTTTGAATACGGAAAGCGTCCAAATCCAACTAGTTGTCTAACAGTAAGCCTCGTTACAAAATGATTTTCTTGTCGCAATATAGTCAAAACTTTTGCTAAGTCTTTTGATTTGGATTCAGAAACATCCATATTCGCTACTTGGATTTGACCTTCATCCATATCCAAAAGTCTTCCAATCATCAAAAGTGTCGTAGACTTTCCAGCACCATTTGGCCCAATTAAAGAAGTAAAGCCCGCTTTTGGTATTTCAATATCCAAAGGTCCTATTTTCACCTTATCAGTATAGAACTTTTTAACATTATCAATTTTTATCATAAAGCCCTCTTCCTTAAAACTATAGTTAAGAATATGATTCCACCAAATAATTCAATAATAACTGAAACTACACCTTGAGCATGGAATACATGATACATTAAAAAGTATGCACTCGTCATTATTAAAAATCCTATAGCAAAAGCC
The DNA here is from genome assembly GCF_058792175.1 of Bacillus sp. EB106-02-03-XG38. NCBI lineage: Bacteria > Bacillati > Bacillota > Bacilli > Caryophanales > Bacillaceae > Bacillus > Bacillus sp. EB106-02-03-XG38. The sequence continues at coordinate 399,796 of NZ_JBYTED010000004.1, read as the reverse complement.
ATTGGGAAAATATATCTATGATCATAAGTTGACGCCGCCTGATAACTCAAAGTTGCTACTAAAAAGCCATAGAACGTAAGTGGCCCAATTAGAGCTGTGGAGATAGACATTAAAATAGCTACTAACACAAGCGTATAAATTACACTAGGTTGATATTTAACCCCAAAAGAAGTAGCAACATCCTTTCCTAATGACAAAACATTCAACTTCTTAGAATGAGCAAAAATTAATACTGCTACAATTATGATCATAGGAATTACAATAGGAAAATATGCAGGATCTGCATGATTAACAGAACCAAATAATCTCGCTTGTAAAATATCAAATTCTGAAGGCGCAAGTAGTTTTCTCATGAAAGTTGATACAGAATTTAGCCCGGTACCAATAATAATTCCAACTAAAAGCATAAGTTGTAAATTCCCGTATTTACCAGAAAGTAACCATCCATAAAGTATCAAACTCATGAAGACCATCACAACAACTTGAAATAAAAATGATCCAATTCCATTAAAGTTTATTAATGCACTAGCACCAAAGAAAAATATTGTACTCGTTTGAATTGCTGAATAAAGTGATTCGAAACCTAAAAGTGAAGGAGTAATAATCTTATTATTCGTAATAGATTGGAACGCAACTGTCGCCAAGCTATGGCAAACTGCAGCAATAATCATTGCAACGATAGCTACTATCCTTCTCTGAACAACTGGGATAAAAGAAGGTGAATCTATCGGAACTGGGTTGTTATAAACTAAAAGTCCATATGAAGAAAGGAGACCTAAAGCAATCAATGTTATGAGTAAAATCCAATAACGTCTTGCTTCCTTCTTAGAACGAAAAGCACTAGCTGATCTACTTGCATTATGAAGGCTAGAATCGATTTCGACATTTTCTTTATTTTTATATTCTAATGTGATCATCGCAGCCTCCTTGGTTTTCTTTGTCTCAATAGAATAGTAATAAACACGACCGCTCCCACTGTTGCAAGTATTAAAGAAACAGGGACTTCAAAAGGCTTTATAATTGTTCGAGAAATGATGTCACAGGCAGTGATTGTCCCCATTCCAATCACACAAACCCAAGGTAAATTACTTCTAAGATCATCACCTCTAAACATGGAAACAATATTTGGCACAATTAATCCTAAGAAAGGTAAGTGTCCAATAACAGCTGCAACAATTCCAACAGCAACAGAGATAAGAGCAGTCCCAAAAAGAACAATTCTATTGTAATTAACGCCAAGGCTTGTTGCGACATCTTCTCCTAGTCCAGCTAAAGTCAATCTATTCGCATACATAAAAATAAGCAAAGTAATGATAACAATTAGCCATAAATATTCATATCTTCCCACCTGAATGTTAGCAAATGAACCTACAAACCAAGTTTCAATACTTTGCGTCATTTGAAAAAGGAGTCCCAAAAAAGTAGACACTGCAGAAATAACTGCTCCAAGCATCAATCCAATAATCGGAACAATTAAAGATGAGCGAAGCTTAACTCTTCTTAAAAATAGAAAGAAAATCATAGTTCCTATAAAAGAAAAAATGATTGCACCAGTCATTCTTTGAACTAAAGTCGGGGCAGGAAATAGTAAATACACAAAAAGCAGGCCTAAGCCTGACCATTCAATCGTCCCCGTTGTAGTAGGTTCAACAAAGCGATTCTGTGTAATGAGTTGCATGACGAGCCCTGCCATCGCCATTGCAGCTCCAGTAAGCATTAATGCAACTGTTCTCGGAACACGAGTGATGAAAAACATCTCCATTCCGTCCTCTTGTCCACGTATATCATAAACTCCAGTAAACAGTGATATAATCCCTAAAATTATAACAACTATAACCGCTATTATAAAAGGTTTTGTCCATATTTTATTGTGATTATAAAACTGGGGTTGAGAAATATTCTCAACCCTAGAAATCATATTTTTTGACACTGTTTCGTACCCCTTTACACTACTTAGCTAAAGTTTTTGCAAGATTTCCAAATAACTCTACATAAGTCTGAATTGATTCATTTGTGTAAGTATCTTCTGGTGCATAAACAACTTGTTGTTTAGAAACAGCAGTTGTGTTTTGAAGAGCTGGTGATTTAGAAATAACATCCTTAGCAGGTGTTGACTTAGCTGCATCAGATGTTGCAGCATCACGATCTAATACGAAAAGCCAATCAGGATTTGTTTGTGCAATAGCTTCAACAGAAACGTCATCACCTTTATGACCTGCAGTAGAATTAGATACTTCTAATGCTGGAGTCCAACCGAAAATGTCATACATTGGTCCCCAAACGCGACCAGAGTGCGGCGCAGCAAAGCCAATATTTCCACCAGTAACGATAACACTCATAACTTTATCTTTTCCGTTATAAGCAGATTTTGCTTTTTCAATAGATTTATCAAAATCAGCTACTAATTGTTTAGCTTCTTTATCTTTAGCAAAGATTTTTCCTAAAGTAGTTGTAGAATCTTTAAGTCCTTTTACTAAGTTTTCCCCAGGCTTAGTAGCCTTCTCAGAAACATCAAAATTAAGATCAATAACAGCTGCATCTGGCACTAGTTTTTTGATTTCTTCGTAATGATCAGCAAATCTTTGACCAACGATTACAAGTTCAGGGTTTGCTGCTGCAATAATTTCAAGGTTTGGTTCGCGGTGATTCCCGATATTTTTAACTGTTTTATCATTTTTATACGCTGAATCTGCAGGCATAATATCCTGTGGAGCAGCCGCTAATTTAATTCCCCAATCAGCTAAAGTTTCAAACGTTCTATTATCTAAAGCAACTACATTCTTTGGATTTACAGGGACAGTAACCTTTCCATGAGCATCAGTGATTTCAACCGTTTTTGGCTTATCACTACCATTCTCTTTATTAGCCTTCGACTCTTTCGTGTCATTACTTGGATTTGAGCAAGCTACTAACATTAAAGTGAAGATTGCTAGAATACTTACTAATTTTAAAAGCATAGTTTTTTTCATACGTATACTCCTTATTATGTAATTTAGTTCGAAAATGATGACGTCCATAGATTAGATAGTAACTTTCATACATCTAAATTGCTATTGATAATCATTTTCATTTGAACATCCTGATAATAAGTATAGTCGTTAATTATGTGAAAATCTTGTGAATGGTGCGAATTCATAAAATCAAGTCTAAAAAGTAATATGTGCGGTCAGGTTTGTTGATTAACCTTCATTAAATACTGTCTCAACGTATGCGAGACAGAGCCCTTCCCTTACAAAATACGCCCAGTAATAGCTAATGTTTCACAGAAACTATCTTATTATCTTATTTTTATCATTCAATCATTGAATAGCCTCTGCCATGTATCGTTTGAATATATCTGTCTTTTCTCTCACACTTTAACTTTTTTCTTACATACCCAATATATAAGTCTACTACATTTGGATTTACTACTACATTATCTCCCCAAACCTGGTTCAAAAGCATTTCACGGCTCAATATCGTATTTTTATTCTTGATTAAAAATACAAGTAAATCGTACTCGCGCTTAGTAAGCACGAGATTTTCGCCACTTTTTTTCACAATATTGCTAGATGCATCAACAAAGAGATCTTTAAACTGAAAAAAGTTTGTCTCATTTTGCTGGTTATAGTCACTTCTTCTTAAAATAGCTTGAACTCTTGCTACTAATTCTTCTTTCACAAATGGTTTTCTAATATAATCATCTGCTCCTGCTTGTAACCCTGCTATGCAATCCTTACTAGAAATATTGTCGGTCACAATAATGATTGGTGTCGTTTTAACAAGTCGTATTTGTCTACAAATTTCTGGTCCCGATATACTTAATGAATCCCAATCCAATATGATAATATCCCAATCTTGTTCATATACTATATTTAAACCTTGGTTTTCATTGTGAAGTTTTAAAATGAAATAGCCTTCTTGCGTTAGACCGCTTACGATTTTCTTCGCTAAAGACCTTTCATTCTTAATTACTAACACCTGCCTCACCGATGGTTCACCTCTACTTCAATATAACTTAGTTAGATAAAAACTATCTCAAAAAAATAAATCGAGATTTATAAACACTAAATTCCTAAAGGAGCCATTATAACAGCTTATTAGGAGAACTCTATATAATCTTACAATAGATATAAATAGAAACACAAAGGATATGAAGATTTAAATATATATTATTTAATCATTAAGGGCAGCTATAGTATCTAGCGGCTTATCAGCAATAACTATTCTTTCAGGTTCTGCTTCAAGGGTACCGTTCTCATCTTGAGCATTTTATAAAACTACAAAACAAAAAGAACCATACCCTCGCCAATCTGGCAAAGTTATGGTTCATATCATACAAAATAAAAAACCACCAAACAGTTATGTATTGGTGGAGACGGTGGGAGTCGAACCCACGTCCAAAAATATCGGCACTTAAGCTTCTACGAGTGTAGTCGATATATTAGCATTTCGCGAACTCTTCAGCCTATCGACAGGCTTCCAAGTTGCTAGTCTGGTTGTTCTCTTCCTTTGTCCTCAGACGGCGAACTCCGGCGTAGTCCACTTAGTTTGAGTCCCTTACCCTACCACATGGACGATGGAGGGAGGAACCTTTAGTGCAATTAAGCAGCTAAAGAAAGATTGTTTTGTTTGCCAATTATAGGCTTTGACGTTTTAACGAGGCCGATCCCCTCGACTCGCAACCTAAGCTCGAACTATCCCTGTCGAATCCGTAACGTCCCCATGATAAAAATGGAGCATACGAAGAAATTTCGTGATAGCTACTAAGAGCTGTTTTTCAATGTGCAACAATCTTACATAAGTTATTATATCATACGCGCGCCGTTTTACAAATGTAAATATCTGTATTACATCTTTTGACGATCACGGAATGCGCGTGCAATTTCACGTTTAGCTTCTTTCTCTTTTAAATCGTGACGCTTATCATATTGTTTCTTACCTTTTGCTAAACCCAGTGCCATTTTCGCGAATCCATTTTTCAAATAGATTCTAACTGGAACTAACGCATAGCCTGTTTCTTTTGAAGCACCTGTTAACTTCTCAATTTCTTTTTTATGAAGAAGTAACTTTCTCGTGCGAAGCGGATCATGATTGAAACGATTCCCTTGTTCGTACGTACTAATATGCATATTATGAACCCATACTTCACCATTATGTACACGAGCAAATGCATCTTTCAAGTTCACACGTCCAGCGCGAATCGACTTAATTTCCGTTCCTTGAAGGACAAGCCCTGCTTCGTATGTTTCTTCGATGAAATAATCATGAAAAGCTTTTTTATTTTGTGCAATAACCTTACCTGTACCCTTTGGCATATAACGTCCCTCCTCTATTTTTACTATTGTAACAAATGTAAACCAAAAGCGAAAGTGGTTCGCTCAGAATCTTTGGACATTGGAACACCCGACAGAGAAGCGCTTTTTGCTTCGTCCGAGGGAGTGAAATGGCCAATAGATTCTAGCCACTGTAGCTGGATTACAACCAAAAGCGAAAGTGGCTCGCTCTCAAGCCACCAAAAAAAAAGAAAAAGCCTCGCTTTTCATCAAAGCGAAGCCTTTCTTTTCTTACTTACGCTTTTTCTTTTTCTTCTTGAATCCTGGTACGTTTTCGAAGAATGCTTTTTTCTTCTTGCCGTTACCATCTTTTTTCCCTGGTTGGCTAGCGGATGCTGACGCTGACGCGGATCCTCTTCCTTTACCTTTGCCACCACGGTCAAATTTTCTACCTGTGCCACGTTCGCCGCCGCGCTCATTACTGCGCTCGCTACGTCCACCGCGTTTCTTTCTGCCTGTTCTTGGCTGTTCGATCACGACTGGACGATCTTTGAACTTACGACGAGGCGTACCTTTCATGCCAACGATTTCAAAGTCGATTGCACGCTCGTCTTTGTTTACGTTAATAACGCGAATCGTAATTTCGTCACCGATGCGGAATACGTTACCTGTACGTTCACCGATCATTGCGAAATGCTGCTCGTCATAACGGTAGTAATCATCCGTTAAGTAGCTAACGTGTACAAGACCTTCAATTGTATTTGGAAGCTCTACGAATAAACCGAAGTTTGTTACAGAGCTAATCATACCGTCATACTCTTCACCGATCTTATCAACCATATACTCTGCTTTTTTCATTTCGTCTGTTTCACGTTCTGCTTCAACAGCACGGCGTTCCATATTAGAAGAATGATCTGCAATCTCAGGTAATTTTTCACGCCATTTTGCTTGTGTTTCACTGTCGACTTTACCATTAATGATGTATTCACGAATTAATCTATGAACAATCGTATCTGGGTAACGACGAATTGGTGATGTGAAATGCGTGTAGAACTCAGTTGATAAACCGAAATGTCCTAAGCTATCCGCATCGTAACGCGCTTGCTTCATGGAACGAAGCATAACTGTTGAAATAACTACTTCTTCAGGCTGTCCTTGTACCATTTCAAGAATTTGTTGAAGCGCACGAGGATGTACTTCATTTGCACGTCCTTTTACCGCATATCCGAAGTTCGTTACAAATTCGAAGAAACGCTCTAGCTTATCTTCTTTTGGATCTTCATGGACACGGTACATGAATGGTACGTTCATCCAGTGGAAATGCTCTGCTACTGTTTCGTTCGCAACAAGCATAAATTCTTCAATTAGTTTTTCTGATACAGAACGATCACGCATAACAACATCTGTCGGTTTTCCTTCTTCATCTACTAATACTTTCGCTTCTTTAAAGTCAAAGTCGATTGCACCGCGGCGCATACGTTTTTCACGTAAAATTTGTGCTAATTGCCCCATCTCTTTAAACATTGGTACAAGCGGCTCATAGCGCTTAATTAATTCTTCGTCCTCATCTTCTAAAATGCTTCTTACGTCAGCATACGTCATACGTTCTGTCGTTTTAATTACACTTTGGAAAATCTCGTGCTTTACAACGTCACCTAAGTTGTTAATTTCCATTTCACAAGATAATGTCAGACGATCTACTTTCGGATTTAATGAACAAATACCGTTAGATAGACGGTGCGGAATCATCGGAATTACACGGTCAACAAGATATATACTCGTCGCTCTCTCTGCTGCTTCAACATCAATTGGAGAACCTTCTTGAACGTAATGACTTACATCCGCAATATGAACACCAAGCTTATAGTTACCATTCTCAAGCTTCGTTACTGTAACAGCGTCATCTAAATCTTTCGCGTCTGCACCGTCAATCGTTACGATCATTTGGTCACGCAGGTCACGACGATCTTTTAAATCTTCTTCCGAAATCGTTTCTGGTACACTGTTTGCATGCTCCATCACTTCTTCAGGGAACGCTAAAGGCAAGTGATGTTTATGAATGACAGATAAAATGTCTACTCCTGGGTCATTTTTATGACCTAGAATTTGAATAACTTCACCTTCTGCACTTAAACGATTCTCTGGATAGCTCGTAATTTTCACAACTACTTTATGACCTTCTACAGCGCCCATTGATGCACTTTTCAATACGAAAATGTCACTCGTCCAGCGCTTGTTGTCCGGTATAACAAATCCAAAGTTTTTCGATTCTGTATATGTACCAACTAGTTCTTTCGTGCCGCGCTCTAAAATGCGTACAATTGAACCTTCTTGACGCGAACCGCTCGATTGGGAACTAAGGCGCGCTAATACTGTATCACCATGAAGTGCACCGTTTAATTCTGTAGGCGGGATGAAAAGATCATCGTCTCCTGTTTTCTTCTCGTCTGGTACAACGAATGCAAAGCCACGTGCATGTCCAATTAATTTACCACGTACTAAATTCATCTTTTCTGGAAGACCGTAACGATTGCTACGCGTACGAATAACAAGTCCCTTCTCTTCCATCATTACAAGTGCCTTTACAAAATCTTTAAAGCCCTCAGAACCTTCAATTCCAAATGCCTCTTCTAACTCTTGTATCGTTAGCGGTTTATACGCTTCTTCTCTCATAAATAATAACAACTTATCAATATGTTCTTGTGTGATTTCTTCCAAGCAAAAATACCTCCTTTAAAACCTTATATTATTTAGTGTATCCGAAAGATAGGGGATGTATAAAGCGAAACTTCAATACTCCCCTTATGATTTTTACAGTTTTCACAAAAAATTCCTTATGAAAAAAAGAGGCAACTAGATCTTACCAATCTAGTTGCTCCAAGAAGTTATATACATCCTCATGTAGCTCGTCACGCTGTTTATCAAGTGTAATGACATGCGTAGAGTCTTCATACCATTTAATGTCTTTTAACGTTGATTCTACACCGTTATAAATAATGTTAGCACTATCTGTATTGATCATTTCATCATGACGCGCTTGTACTACAAAAGTTGGGGCATAAATCATGTCCACATTGTTACGTACGTCAGCAATTAATTGTTGTAATGCTTTTAATGTATTCATCGGTGTCTTTTGGAATTCCAACATTTCTTGCTCAATTTGCTCTGGTGATTTTTGCTCACGCTTTTTATATTCGCGGGCGTATGCCAATATACCTTGGTACATTGTTTCTTCACTCTTAATATACATTGGTGCACACATTGGTACTACACCTAAAACCGGTACTGTATATCCTAATTTTAAAGAAAATACACCGCCAAGTGACAATCCAACAACAGCAATTTTCTCAAAGCCTTTATCTTTTAACAGCTGATATGCCTCTGTTACATCTTGCCACCAGTCTTCAGGACCTGTATGAACAAGCTCTTCTGGTGGTACACCGTGCCCTTTATAAATTGGAGCATGACAAGTGTAGCCTTTCTTTTCTAAGAAACGCCCTAACATACGTACATCAGCTGAGTTTCCTGTGAATCCATGTAGTAATAAAACAGCGCGGTCTCCACCTTCAAATGTAAATGGTTTCGGAGATGCTAATTTCATCATGTATTTCTCCTCTTTCTCTTCTGTAATCTAGTCGTATTCTTTCTATATCTAGTGTACCATATTTATATTTCCATAATCTAATTAGAAACTTTTTTCAAATAACAAAAAAGAAGAACCATTAGAATAATCTACTAACGCTTCTTCTTTCAATTCTATAAGTTTAAGTACGTAACAGCAATTGTTAATGCAAAGAACAATACAGCTAAAACAATTGTAATACGGTTTAATACCGCTTCAATTCCACGTGCTTTTTGCTTACCAAATAATTGCTCTGCACCGCCTGAAATTGCACCTGAAAGGCCTGAGCTATTACTAGACTGCATAAGTACCATAACAATCATTAAAATCGATACAATAATAAGTAAAACGGATAATAACGTATGCACTTGGCGTACCTCCTACAAAGATTCAGTTATTGTAACTGTAGCATAAATTCTATAGAAAAGCGAGAGCTATAGAGTGGCTCTCGCTTTTCTTCTATTACATAAACATCATTGCAAATAATGGTCCTAGCAAACATGTCAAAATGGCTGTTAATGTCATTGTTACCGATCCAATAACACCTTCATGTTCATTATTTTTCATCGCTCTCATGACGCCCATAATATGAGACGCACATCCAAATCCGATACCTTTACCAACTGAGTTTGTAACGCGGCTCCATTTTAATAAAAGCGGGCCCGTAATCGTTCCAGTAATACCCGCAATAACAACGAAAGCTGCAGTTAATGACGGTACACCACCAACTTGTTCTGAAACACTCATCGCCACTGGCATTGTTACCGATTTTGGTAAAGAAGATAAAATTAAGCTTTTATCCGTCCCCATAAGTGATGCAATAGCAAAATCACTCGCAATGGCAACTGTTGTACCTACTAATACGCCACCAGCAATCGGTACAACATATTTTTGCAGAACGTGACGTTGTTTATAAAGAGGAATTGCAAACGCTACAACACCGGGTCCAAGCAGTTTTGCAATCCAGCCGCCACCACTTTCCATATAATGTTGATATGGTATATCAAGCATGATAAATAAGAAAGCCATTAATCCTGTTGCTACAAGCATTGGAATGGTGAATGGTGTTGGAAATAGTTTATAGATTTTTTTAGATAATTGGTATAATAGCACCGTAAAAAGAACCCAACCAATTCCGATTAATATTTGGCTCATCTCGACTCTCTTTCCTTTCTATTCGCAAGATATTGTCCTGTATGTCCTGCGACAATAATAATTAAAAATGTACTCGCTACAATTGTAATGAAAAGAGAAATTCCTTTACTCATAAAAAAAGCACCGTAATTCATTAGGCCAAGCGTTGGCGGAATTAATAAAAACGGCATAATAGCAACAAGTGTTTCTGCTCCCAAATCGAACCATTTCACTGGAAGAACTTTTAGACTAAGTAAAACAAGTAAGAGGAACATCCCAATCAAACTTCCTGGAATCGGAATATTTAACATTTCTTGTACCCAAGTTCCAACCATATAAAAAACGTAAAGAGCAGCAATTTGGACAAGAATCTTTGTAAATTTCATGTTCATCATCCCTCATGTTTATACGATCTTCTGTTAATATCTTTATCATAGTATAAATTGTAAAAAGCTGCAATTTATCAACTTGACAGCAAAAACAGCCTATGTTAGACGCTTACAACCTTGATATGACTGGGTTTCTGCGTGGAAATTAAGTCAAAAACCTTGACCTAATATAAAAAGTTTTTATTTTCTGAATTTATAGGTTGTTATTTCAATAAAATAATCTTTTTATCCTTACGCTTACATATATATAAAGTGAAACTTTAATCAGTGGGGGGTCTTACTGCCCATTAAAGCGGGATAAATAAGATAGGTGGTGAACATATGCCCAAAAAAGTTCTTATTTTTTGTGATCCTGGAATTGATGATGCGATGGCTCTCCTCTTAGCATTCTTTATCGATGAAATAGAAATCATCGGCATTGTTGCTGATTACGGCAATGTTTCAAAAGAAATGGCCGTACAAAATGCTCATTTTCTTAAGCACGAAACAAAAAATAGAAATATTAAGGTATTTGGTGGTTCAGGACAACCGCTTACTGGTGCCCCTCCTGCTTTCTTTACGGATGTACACGGGAAACAAGGGCTCGGGCCAATTATTCCAAAGGAGAATGTAACTAACGGAGAAATGGAGAATTTCTTTGAAGTTATCCCTCTTATTGAAGAGTATAAAGATGAATTAATCATCGTAAGTTTAGGAAGACTTACCTCCCTAGCAATTTTATTCATCTTATGTAAACAGCTAATGAAGCAAATTAAATCTTACTACGTAATGGGAGGTGCCTTTTTACACCCTGGTAATGTTACACCTATTTCCGAAGCAAACTTTTATGGCGATCCTACTGCCGCTAATATAGTCCTTCAATCCACAGCTAACATGTACATCTATCCATTAAACGTCACCCAGTATTCCATCATTACACCAGAAATGGCTGAATACATTGAAGCGAAAGGAAAAGCCCCACTTGTTAAACCGTTATTCGATCATTATTACTACGGATATTATAAAGATGCCCTACCAGATTTAAAAGGAAGCCCTTTTCATGACACAATGCCAATACTCGCCTTACTTGATAACTCTATGTTTACGTATCACAAATCACCTATCGTTGTCATGACAGAATCCTATGCACAAGGAGCAAGCATTGGGGAATTTCGTTCTTTAAGAGAATCTAAGCCATTTGTCGATTGGCCGAGTCATCAAATCGCAATTGATTTTGATTATAACCGTTTCTTTAAACATTTCATGTCACTTATGACGGGTGAAGAGTTTTAACATAAAGTGAAACTTTAATTAATGGGGGTTTTCTTCATCCTCCACTGATTATCAGCCCTCACCAATCGGACCTTAATGGGTAGCCCGACCCCCACCTAAATTCTTTGCTTTCGCTGAATTTTGAGGTGGGGGTCTTACTGCCCATTAAAGCGGGATAAAAAAAACAGACCGTGATTTCTCACGGTCTGTCGTTATTTTCTACAATTATCGTTTGATGTTGTAGAAAGATTTGATACCATCGTAAACAGCAACTTCGCCTAGCTCGTCTTCGATGCGTAATAATTGGTTGTACTTAGCAATACGGTCAGTACGGCTCATAGAACCAGTTTTGATTTGGCCAGCGTTAGTTGCAACTGCGATGTCAGCGATTGTAGCATCTTCAGTTTCACCAGAACGGTGAGATACAACTGCTGTGTAACCAGCACGTTTAGCCATTTCGATAGCTTCGAAAGTCTCAGTTAAAGTACCGATTTGGTTAACTTTAATTAAGATTGAGTTAGAGATACCTTTTTCGATACCTTCAGCAAGTTTTTGAGTGTTAGTTACGAATAAGTCGTCACCAACTAATTGTACTTTATCACCGATACGCTCAGTTAATAATTTGTGACCATCCCAGTCGTTTTCGTCTAAACCATCTTCGATAGAGATGATTGGGAAGTCTTTGCAAAGCTCTTCGTAGAAATCAACCATTTCTGCAGAAGTTAAGCCAGTACGGCCTTCACCTGCAAGGTCATATTTACCAGTTTCTTTGTTGTAGAACTCAGAAGAAGCAACGTCCATTCCTAAGAATACGTTCTCGCCAGCTTTGTAACCAGCTTTTTCGATAGCTTCGATGATTACTTCTAATGCTTCACGGTTAGAACCAAGGTTTGGAGCGAATCCACCTTCGTCACCTACTGCAGTGTTAAGACCTTTGTCATGTAATACAGCTTTAAGTGCATGGAATACTTCAGCACCCATACGGATTGATTCTTTGAATGTTGGAGCACCAACTGGTAAGATCATGAACTCTTGGAAGTCTACGTTGTTATCAGCGTGAGAACCACCGTTGATGATGTTCATCATTGGAGTTGGTAATTGTTTTGCATTGAATCCACCAAGGTAACGGTATAATGGAAGACCTACGAAGTCAGCTGCTGCGTGAGCTACTGCCATAGATACACCAAGGATAGCGTTAGCGCCTAGTTTACCTTTGTTTGGAGTGCCATCTAATTCGATCATAGCACGGTCGATACCAGCTTGGTCAGTTACGTCGAAACCAACGATTTCTGGAGCGATTGCTTCGTTAACGTTGTTTACTGCGTTCATAACACCTTTACCAAGGTAACGAGATTTGTCACCGTCACGTAATTCTACTGCTTCGTGCTCACCAGTAGATGCACCACTTGGTACGATAGCGCGTCCGAAAGCGCCGCTTTCTGTGTAAACTTCTACTTCTACAGTTGGGTTACCACGAGAGTCAAGGACTTCGCGAGCATAAACATCAATAATTGTTGACATAATAAATTCTCTCCTTTTTATATAAGCAAATTATTTAATAATTGTTTTACCTGTCATTTCTTTCGGTTGTTCCACATTTAAAAGTGTAAGCATTGTTGGGGCGATATCTCCTAAAATACCACCTTCACGAAGCTCTACGTCATTTTTTGTAACGATGAAAGGAACCGGGTTAGTTGTATGAGCTGTCATTGGCTCGCCATCAGCAGTTAACTCCTGATCAGCATTACCATGGTCAGCAGTAATAAGTGCTACACCATCTTTTGCAAGAATCGCTTCTACAACTTTTCCTAAACATTCGTCAGTTGCTTCTACTGCTTTAATTGTTGGTTCCATCATCCCAGAATGGCCAACCATATCACAGTTCGCAAAGTTAAGAATGATAACATCATGTTTATCATTTTCGATTTCATTTACTAAAGCGTCCGTTACTTCGTAAATGCTCATTTCAGGTTTCAAGTCATATGTTGCAACCTTCGGTGAGTTAATTAAGATACGCTCTTCTCCTGGGAATTCAGCCTCACGACCACCGCTAAAGAAGAAAGTAACGTGCGGATACTTTTCAGTTTCCGCGATGCGAAGTTGCTTTAATCCCGCTTGCGCAACAACTTCACCTAATGTGTTATCAAGATTCATTGGCTTAAATGCCACGTAACCATCTACAGTTTCACTGAAATGTGTCATACAAACGAATTCAGGAATGTGAGGTACTTTTTCACCACGATCGAACTCACGGAAGTCTTCGTTTGTAAATACACGAGCAATTTGAATTGCACGGTCTGGACGGAAGTTATAGAAGATAACTGCATCATCATCATTGATTGTTGCAACTGGCGTGTCATCTTCGTTAACAATTACAGACGGCAATACGAATTCATCATAGATACCATTTGCATAAGAGTCTTCTACACACTCTTCTGCTGATTTATAAGTAGGGCCTTCACCATTCACCATAGCACAGTAACATTTTTCTACGCGATCCCAACGCTTGTCACGGTCCATGGAGTAATAACGACCAGAGATAGTCGCGAATTGTCCTACTCCTGTTTCTTTAATTACTTCATTTGTTGCATCGATATAACCTTGTGCTGTTTTTGGTCCAACATCGCGGCCATCTAAGAATGCATGAATGTATACTTTCTCAACGCCTTCTTTAGCTGCTAAGCGAAGAAGAGCAAACATGTGGTTCATGTGACTATGCACACCACCGTCAGAAAGTAAACCGAATAAATGAAGTGCAGTACCTTTTTCTTTTACGCTTTTAATTGCATTTTGGAACGTTTCGTTCTGATCGAACTCACCTTCACGAATTGCAACGTTTACGCGTGTTAAGCTTTGATATACTACGCGGCCAGCACCGATATTTAAGTGACCAACCTCAGAGTTACCCATTTGACCTTCTGGAAGACCTACTGCCTCGCCACAAGCTGTAAGCGTTGTGTGAGGGAATTTGTTCCAGTAACCATCAAAATTAGGTTTCTTAGCTTGTGCTACAGCATTCCCATGAGTTTCTTCACGAAGTCCGAAACCATCAAGAATGATTAAAGCTGTTGGCTTTCTCATTTTACCGCCCCCAGAAGACCTAAGAACGAAGCAGGCTCTAAGCTAGCACCGCCAACTAAAGCGCCGTCGATGTCAGATTGTGCCATATACTCTTTAATGTTTTCTGGTTTTACGCTACCGCCGTATTGAATACGAACAGCTTCTGCAGCTTCTGGAGAAACAGCTTCTGCAACAACTTTACGGATGTGCGCACATACTTCGTTTGCATCTGCAGAAGAAGAAGATTTACCTGTACCGATAGCCCAGATTGGCTCATAAGCGATAACAGTTGCTTTAACTTGCTCTTCTGTTAAACCTGCAAGTGCTTTTGTCACTTGACCTGCTACTAGATCAAATGTTTTTCCGCTTTCGCGCTCTTCTAAAGTCTCACCACAACATACGATTGGTGTTAAACCATGTTCAAATGCTGCAATAGTCTTTTTGTTTACTGACTCATCTGTTTCAGCAAACATTTCACGACGCTCAGAGTGGCCAAGTACTACGTAGCCTACTTTTAAGTCGCTAAGTGCTACTGGGCTAATTTCGCCAGTGAATGCACCATTTTTTTCGAAGTGCATGTTTTGTGCACCTACTTGTAAGTCAGTTCCTTCAGTTGCTGCTACTAAACGCTCTAAGAATAGAGCTGGAGAGCAAACTACTGCATCAACAGCTGAAGCTGCTGGGATTTGACCTTTAACTTCCTCTACGAAGCTAACTGCTTCAGATAGAGTTTTATTCATTTTCCAGTTACCTGCGATAATTGGTTTACGCATGCTTTGCACCGTCCTTTTTCTTTGGCTGCTACTTATTTGTCGTTAAGACAAACTACACCTGGAAGCTCTTTACCTTCCATGAATTCTAATGACGCACCGCCGCCAGTAGAAATGTGGCTCATTTTATCAGCCATACCGAATTTTTCAACAGCTGCTGCAGAGTCACCACCGCCGATAACAGAGTATGTATCTTCTGCATCTGCTAATGCTTGTCCTACTGCTTTTGTACCTTCTGCGAATGGAGTCATTTCGAATACACCCATTGGTCCATTCCATACAACAAGCTTAGAATTTTTAATTACATCTGCATAAATTTCACGTGTTTTAGGACCGATGTCCACGCCTTCCCAGTTAGAAGGGATAGAGTCGATACCAACGATTTGAGTTGTTGCAGTTTCAGAGAATTCCTCTGTGATTACAACATCAACTGGCATGTAGAAGTTTACGCCTTTTTCTTTTGCAAGTTGCATAAATTCTTTAGCTAGTTCGATCTTGTCGTCTTCACATAGAGATAGACCAATTTCATGACCTAAAGCTTTAACGAATGTGTAAGCAAGTCCGCCACCGATGATTAAGTTATCTACTTTGTCTAATAGATGACGAATTACACCGATTTTATCTTTTACTTTCGCACCACCAATAATAGCTGTGAATGGACGTTCTGGGTTAGAAAGTGCTTTACCTAATACATCTAACTCTTTTTCCATTAATAATCCAGATACTGCTGGTAGGTAGTCTGCGATACCTGCTGTAGAAGCGTGAGCACGGTGAGCTGCACCGAATGCATCGTTTACGAAGATATCAGCAAGAGCTGCAAATTCTTTCGCAAGTTCTGCATCGTTCTTTTCTTCGCCCGCATAGAAACGTACGTTTTCAAGAACTAATACGTCGCCTTCGTTCATTGCTGCAACCATTTCTTGTGCAACTGGTCCGAATGCTTCGTCTGCTTTTTTAACGTCTTTACCAAGAAGCTCGCCTAAACGTGCTGCCACTGGAGTTAAACGCATTTCTTCTACTACTTGACCTTTTGGACGGCCTAAGTGACTTGCTAAAATAACTTTCGCACCTTGCTCTACTAAATATTGAATTGTAGGAAGAGCTGCACGGATACGAGTTTCATCTGTAATTTTGCCTTCTTTCATAGGTACGTTGAAGTCAACACGGCAAAATACACGCTTACCTTTTAAATCTACGTCACGAATTGATTTTTTGTTCATTGGATTTCCCTCCGACTACTAGTTAGGATTGACAAAACCCACTCAAAAGCTTAACACATTTGCTTTTAAAACGAAAGAAGAGAGAGAGGGAACAAACCCTCTCCCTCGTTTTGTCATTGATAGCTTATATAATTAAGAATTAAAGACCTTTAGAAGTCATGTAAGCTGCTAAGTCTACTACACGGTTAGAGTAACCAGTTTCGTTATCGTACCAAGAAAGTACTTTAACCATGTTACCTTCCATTACCATTGTAGATAATGCATCGATTGTAGAAGAAGCTGTACATCCGTTATAGTCGATAGATACTAATGGCTCTTCGCTGTATCCAAGGATACCTTTTAATTCGCCTTCAGCTGCTGCTTTGAATGCTGCATTTACTTCTTCAACTGTTACTTCTTTGTCAAGTTCAACAACTAAGTCAACTAGAGAAACGTTAGCAGTTGGAACACGTACAGCGCCACCGTTTAATTTACCTTTAAGTTCTGGTAATACTAATGCTACAGCTTTAGCTGCACCAGTAGATGTTGGGATCATGTTTTCAGCTGCTGCACGAGCACGACGTAAATCTTTGTGTGGTAAGTCTAAGATTTGTTGGTCGTTAGTGTAAGAGTGAATTGTAGTCATCATTCCGCGTTTTACGCCGAATTTTTCGTTTAATACTTTAGCGAATGGAGCTAGACAGTTTGTAGTACAAGAAGCGTTAGATACTACGTTGTGGTTAGCTGCATCGTATTGTTCGTGGTTAACACCCATAACTACAGTGATATCTTCGTCAGAAGCTGGAGCTGAGATGATAACTTTCTTAACTGATCCACCTAAGTGTTTTTCAGCGTCTGATTTTTTAGTGAAACGGCCAGTAGATTCTACTACTACTTCTACTCCGTAGTCGCTCCATGGTAATTGAGCTGGGTCACGCTCAGCGATAACTTTAATTTCTTTACCGTTAACAACGATGCTGTTTTCGTTAGCAGATACTTCTGCATTTAAAGTTCCGTGAACTGTGTCATATTTTAAAAGGTGAGCTAATGTTTTAGCATCTGTTAAGTCGTTGATTGCTACTACTTCTACCTCAGAGTTGTTAAGAGCTGCGCGGAATACGTTACGTCCGATACGTCCAAATCCATTAATACCAATTTTAGTCATTTGAATTTCCTCCTTGGGGGATTATATTAAAGGGTAATACCCTTTGTTAACTGTTTTGCTGCACCTTCATCTGTAATTAAAATTGAAGTGTGCCCTTGTTTAATTACAGCCTGTATTGCCTTTGCCTTTGAAGAACCTCCAGCGACTGCAACAACGTGAGATACATGTTTTAAATCCTCAAGTTGCATACCAACTGTTCTTACTTTATGAACAACATTTCCTTGTTCATTAAAGTAGTAACCGAAAGCTTCGCCAACTGCTTCGCTTGCTTGAATCTTTAACCAATCTGCTTCTGAAGTATTTCTGCGACGTGCCATTGTTAACGCATCACCTATTCCATGAATGACGATATTGGAAGATCGAATCAACTCAAGAACTTCTTTCACGGAAGGCTCTGTCACAATAGACGCATATGCTTCGCTACTAACATGGTCTGGAACATACAATAAGCGATAATTACTCATCGTATTTTGCGCCATCTTGGCACAAATGGTATTGGCTTCTAATTCGACGCCCTCTCCAATTCCACCACGCGCTGGGACAAATAGCATATGTAAATCTTTGCAATCAAGCTGCATCATGTCCGCAGCAGCAGCTAGTGTAGTTCCTCCAGCCACAGCAACGATATTATTCGCTGTCAGACGGTCTTTTATACAAGTCACACAAGCACGGCCCATCTCCAGTTTGACCCAAGGTGATTCATCACTATCACCAGGGACAACGAAAACTTCATCCAAGTCTAATGTTTCCTTAAGTTGCTTTTCTAAAACCTTTAACCCGGAAATTTCTTTCATAAAGTCTTCCAAAGCAAGAACTAAAGCTGTTCCTTCTTCTGTCAAAGTCATTCCAGAAGAAGCGACGTGAACTAAGTTTTGTTCTTTCAAAACTTGAACTTCACTTCGCAATACTCGTTCTGTCATACCGAGACTTGCTGATAAGTTTCTTCTTCCAATCGGCTGCATAAGCCTAATGTATTGAAGAATCTGCATTCTCGTTTGCATAACAGGTAGCAGATCAGGTAATAATTTTTTTGTGTTCTGAATCCATGAGCGCATATCTTTTCTCCTCACTACATTGGTTCATTTTTCCTCGTGGTCACTTTACGTCCCGTAGTGACATTTTGTGTCCCACATAGGTTAAAAAAATAATCCCTGCTACGTGTATTATTGTAACAGGAGATAGAAACTTATTCAACTCTTAACTGCATTCTTTATATAGTTTATTATGACACCTTTGTGAATGTTACCATATTCTACTTGTTTCCCGCCTATTTCTACAACCGGAATCATGAGGTGATATTTTTCTAAAAGGTCATTATCTTCATATATATCTATTTCCTCGATTTGAAAAGAATATTCAAATTGTACTTCCTGTAAAACTTGTTTCGCCTTCACGCAAAGGCCACAATCTTTTTTTGTGTACAGTACAACTTTCATTTTCTTCACCTATCCGATCGTTTTTCGTAATGACGACGCTGGAATGTGCATTTGTTCTCTATACTTCGCCACTGTTCTTCGAGAAATAACGATTTCATGCTCTTCTTCTAATAATTTTGAAATCTTTTGATCTGATAGTGGCTTTTTCTTATTCTCCGCCTCAACAAGCGTTTGGATAAATTGTTTTACACGCTTTGTAGAAACTGCTTCATCTTCCGTAGTCGAAACAGCATTACTAAAGAACGATTTCATCTCAAATAAACCGTGTGGTGTTTGGACATATTTATTTCGCGTTGCACGGCTAATTGTAGATTCATGTACACTTAATTCTTCTGCTACTTCTTTTAAAGCAAGTGGCTTTAAATACTCCGGACCTTTCCAGAAGAAATCACGTTGTTTTTCCATAATAATGGTCATCACTTGCAGAAGCGTTTGTTTTCTTTGTTTCAAACTACGCATAATCCACTGCACATGCTGATACTTTTCTGATACATAAGATGCTACTTCACTTTCACTATTATTAAGAAGCGCACTATACTCAGAGTGAATTTCAATTCTCGGCATATTTCTCTCATTCATTTGTAAAACGAGACGATCACCATCTTTTTTCACTGCCATATCAGGCACAATATAAAGTGGTTTATCTGAAGAAAACGCAAGACCTGGTTTCGGCTGTAATGACGTAATACAGTTCACCGCTAATTGCAATTCTTCATTACTACACTTCAACACTTGAACGAGCTTTCGCCAATCTTTCTTCACGAAATAAGCGAAGTGATCTTCCACAACCTCTTCCGCTAATCCATTCCGTCTTTGTAAGCGCTTCAATTGTAAAGTTAGACATTCCTGAATATTACGCGCTCCTACCCCTGCTGGCTCAAGTGATTGGACAAGCTCTACAGAGCGGTCGACTACATCAATCGGTGCGGAAAGGAGATCTGCTAACTCTTCGTTCGTTTCTTGTAAATACCCATTTCCATCCATGTTCATAATAATGAAAGAAGCTACTTTTCGCTCTTCTTCATCTATTTTATAATACTGTATTTGATTTAATAAATGTTGCTGAATCGTTGTGGAATCCACACTGTAGATTTCCATCTGATTCTCGACTTGTTTGCTGGTACTTTTACTTGTGTTAGAGCTCTTTTTCTTCTCCCTCTCAAAACCACCTAACTCAATAAGGGGATTCTCTAACGATTGCTCATACAAAAACTCCGATAATTCTTGTACATTATACTGGAGCATTGTAATCGCTTGCCTTAACTCTTGTGTCATTGCCAAACGTAAGCTTTGTTCTTGTAAAAGACTTGCCTTCAAACTAATCTCCCCCTCGTTTCTATTGTACAATAAGTTTGGTAAAAGGAGAATCCTATCACAGACACCCATTCCAAAATATTATTAATTTATATGTATTAATGAGATTTACAACTTACAACTGAAATTTGAATAATATTGAAAGAAAATATTAACGTAACTAAATTATTACCACATACTAATAGTAAATCTTATAACCAGATATAACAAGAGGGTAATAAAAAAAGTCCTAACCTACAAAACGTAAGTTAGGACTTTTTGACGCGCCCAGAGGGATTCGAACCCCCGGCAGACGTGGTACCGGAAACCACCCGTTAATTTTCACGTGAAATATCAGTAAAAACAAGGTATTTCCTTATATATAATGTAGAAATAATCTTTTTAGACATGAACATACAACGTTATGTATGCAAATATATTTCGATTATAAACGCTTTCTTTCCTTTTTACAATAACGAGTACACGCTTTCTCTTCATTATCTTATTTTCATCTGATAGATTAATTCCGTTCCAATCTAACAATCCGTATCTTCTACAAGTGCCATACGCACCACACACTTTCTATTTGTCTGTATCAATCGATTTCTTGACACACAAAAAGAAACCTTTTTAAATAAAAGCCGCGATTATTTCGCGACTTCTTGTAAAATATCTTCAACGTCAATCCCTTTATTTTCACATAAAGCTATCATTGCAGAGATAACCGTAGGGAATTCATGTTCCTTAATAACTTTGGGATATGTGACACCTTTTTTTCCACTTCTAATAGCCCGTGTTTTTCTTGATTTTAAGTTTATTCCTGGCGTCACTTTGTACCGTAGATGATTTCGGAGGTCCTTCCACGCCATCTGATAATTCCCTCCATTTGCTTTACCATATCTAGCTGTTAAATTTTGAAGTACCTTGTCTGGAGTTTTAAAAGCCACTTCCTCTTTAGCTAACACCTTGATAACCGTTTTTTGTTCCTCTAACTTCGTTTCGATTTCAGCGATATGTCGATTCTTGAACGCCATTAAGCCGGTTGCGGCTTGTGCTAACGCGTTGATATCACCAGACATAAACGCTTGCCCTACCGCCATTTGTAACGTTTGTTCTTCGTTAATGTCCGCGACTTTAACTTCCTGCGTCGTTTTCTCTTCGATGTTTAAAAGTTGGGTGCGAACTTCTTTCGCAATAGCTGAATCGCGAAGCAACATTCCAACACGTAAGATTGCACGGCGTGGGAAAACTCCGTTATTTCCGTAAGCGATCGTATCGCCGCTTTCTAGTAAGCAATGTCCTTTTCTTTTCAAAATTGTAGTATATTCCTCTAAGGAATTAACTAACTCTTTACCTTTTAATGTCTTATAGCCGTCGCCCTCAACTTCTTTTCTGTTGTCATGTACAAGACTGAGTATCGCTTGTTTAGGGACTTCGTAAAAATCGGCAACTTGTTGTGTTGTCGCCATTTCTAAATTGGGTAATAGTAATAAACCTTTCACTTTTTCCAATACGTCCACACGGTTCATGTGTGATTCTCGAACATTAGCGTCAATAATGAATGCTTCTTCGTTTTTAATAATTGTAGTCATAATAAAATTCCTCCGAAAGTGTTTTTTTGTCCTTACACTTTCTATTTGTCCGTGGCGGTCGATTTCGTGACATTTATTTTTAAATTTTACTGATAATCAAACGGGCTTCCCGCCTTCGGATGAAAAATATATTATGTATTGTTGATATGCCCTACACGGCAAACTAAGAGGGGGCGTCACCCGTTGCGGGGGTCTTCGCCATTCTTCGATTCATTACACGTATATTTTGTTTGTGAAATGGCTTCTTCATGAAGGTTTGTAGATAAAGAGAAGTAAATAATGAAATTTTGAATGTTAATAATCAAATGAATCAATTCGAATAAAGAAGATATTGAAAGGTTCGAATGAAAATTCAATCCAAATAAAACATTATTAAATCAATATCAATGAATGATAAGTAGACAACTCTCATTGCTGTTCCATACACAGGACGTACGAAACATATGTAATAGTAATAGCATTCATTAGTAATCATTGTGTTGCGGGGATACTGGGCTTCGCTATCCATAATGAGATACGATAACCAATGCGTCATAGCGTTGCTTACATGTTATTCGATAGTGATAGATAAGTAATGATACATAGGTGTAGTCGTCCTGCTTCCCTCCTGCTGTGTCCTTGCACATAACAAATGCCATGCCGCTTGGAATGCCGAGTTACAAACGATGTACGGCGTGTTAAATAAATCACCCCATTTGAAATATACTACCCGTTCATTTTACATACCCCCTGTTAATGCACCGCCCCTTTAATTTTAATAATAAGAAACTTGCATATTGATATTGATTAAATGAACGAAAATAACCAATGAAAGAATTTTCAGTTTATTCATTGTGTAGCGAAGAAACTAAGGAATCCCTTCTTTGAAAACGTTGATTTAACAACAATGTATAAAATATTGCATAACGAAAAACTAACAACAAAATAACAATCC
This sequence comes from Bacillus sp. EB106-02-03-XG38, assembly GCF_058792175.1. Taxonomy (NCBI): domain Bacteria; kingdom Bacillati; phylum Bacillota; class Bacilli; order Caryophanales; family Bacillaceae; genus Bacillus; species Bacillus sp. EB106-02-03-XG38. The sequence continues at coordinate 376,696 of NZ_JBYTED010000004.1, read as the reverse complement.
CTTGATAAAAGGGCATTTCACTATCTTTTAGTTTACATAACCAATGTTATAGGTAGTTATTTTGAATACGGCATTCAATTGCATGCAAATATGACTTGCAATAATTCCCGATTCCTTTCACAATTCCCTTCATTCCTGCCATTCGCGATTGCCTACAAATCTAGTAATGGTGCGGATTCCTCGGCTTCTTCGCACAAACATCAAATTGAAATCTGTTACGTGCTTAGTACGTTTTATGGAAATTATTTCTTTTAATCCACTTCCAAATTATGTATCATTAAATATACGGAATATTAAATTTATACGAAAGGGGTAACTATATGTTTTTACAAAAATATAAAGGTTTGATTATTGGGATAATTGGTGCTGTTATAGGAATATTATCTTTCTTTTATCTTAAAGATTTAGATTATATGTATAGATTGGGTCTTAGATTATTTTCTATAACATTAATAACTATAGGATGGATTATTGTCGAGAATTCGAACCATTTCTATAAAAAAAAGGGAGAGAACGACATGTAAATGTCATTCTCTCTGCTACTAGTATCTATTGTTTAGATTTGTTATGAATTTCTTCCATACGGCTACATTAAACCAGCTTTTTCAGCCTGTTCAAGATGTGCCAAGCGTTGCATATCTGCTTCAAGTTTCCGCTTGCGTGCGTGTTCTTCGTTTGCCGCCTGTGCTTTCGCTTCTAATTCGGCTAGACGCTTCATTCTCTCTTCATGTAACGCCTGTTGCTGTCTTTCTTCACGTCTAGAAGTGCTTTCACCATACGCCTGACTTAATTTAAGAAACGGATTCCCAAACCCCTGTTGTTTTTCTTCTGCCTGTTGTTGCTTGCGTACTTCTAGTTGTTGTACCTCCATTGTTTTTTCTGCTTCAGTAAGTCCGTTGTTATATCCTACGGCTAATAATTCAATTGCTGAAAGTCTGTTATTCATATTTTTAATTCCTCCTGGTTAGTATGCTTTTCGCATGTAGTTTTGTTCGTAACTTCTAGTTGGATAAGGTAAGGTTCCGTCATACGCCGCACCAATTTCTTGTGGTGTAACATATGGAGAATAACGATTATCTCCGTTAACTAATGGATACGGATAAGCGATCATTGTCGTTATATCCACTGGATTCTGACCAACGTATGTCATGATTTCATCGTAAGAACTCACGTCTGCAAACGTATCGTCCGCTAGTTCCTTTAATGCCATTACCTTCTTTAGGTACTCTACTTTCGTACGCTTAATCTCACTTGCAAGACCCTCTTGTCGGTCTTTGCCAGATTTCAGAACCGCAAGTCTTTCACGTAACAGGTCGTCCCTCATTGATTTTAATTCTGATAGAAACGCATCATTACGTTGTTTTAATTCCGTATCAACGGTAACTTTCTCCGCTACCCGTTCATTTAATGTCTCTTGAAGACTTTCATTCCCCGACGCAATTTCGCTTTGTAAATAAGCTATTTCATCATTTAACTGCATAAGACGAATATGTAACTTATTGCGTTCCGCTGCCGTCTTTTGTACGACGCTTTCCGCTTGTGCTAATACTGGTTTATTAGTTGTTGTCATAATTATTACTACCCCTTTAAAAGTGCATCAATGTCGGCTAGTAAATCATCTGTTACGCCGTCCTGCACGATATTGATTTGTTGTTTTGCTTGAACCTCTGAAACTTCTTTGAGTTGTCCAGTCGCTTTGAGATACAATTCAACCCATTTTGGTGACTTCCCCACCATTGCATTTTTAGCAAGTGTCTCCATAACCGCTTCATTTGCATCTTCAATAAGACGTCTTCGTAATTCCTTCTCCATTTCGACCCATTCGGGACGTTGACGCCAATAGTAAATGGTTCGGCGGTCTAGGTTCATGTCTTTAGCAATAGCCGTAACACTCTCGCCCGCCCTTTGGCGTTCAAATACCTGCGTTAAGAGTTCTAATTGTTGTGGTGTTAATCTACGTTGCTTCAATTAACAACGCCCCCTTTGTGGTCTACGAATGCGTTTATTACATAAATCTCTTCAATGGAATAACCAAGCCCCGCTAAACCTTTCCATAAACGCACATTCGTTAAGTCCGTAATTGGTGTACATCCACTTTCTACTTTCTTTAAAGACGAATGACATATGAACATCCTATCCGCCAGTTGAGAAGCCGTAACACCTTTGATTTTTCGTAAAATACCGATTGTTTTATGATTCAACGTAACTGGTATTTTCAGTTCTTTTTGTTCCATAACGTAACCCCCGTTTTTATATGTAAATTGATTTTCATTAATAGGAAAAAGGACAGACGTAACTCCTACATTACGTCTGCCCTTTTTAGGAAGGATTTGTTACCAATAGTAATAACTCTATCGGAAATGATTGGTTGAGAAGTAGTGTAAGACTTCCTTACTCTTAAGACAGGCTATGAGGTCTTTTAACAAGGAGAAAAAGAAACTTTTTATATTATTTGTGAAAGTAACAGATACAAAAAAGAACCCCGCGATTCGATCGCGAGGCAAGGAGGAAATATGAAATTTACAGCAACAAAGAGGAAAGGCAACTCTTATCATTTATCTTGTAGTTTGTTAGAAAGAGATAATTAATCTTCTTCTTTTAAACAAACAAGGGCGATAGCCCCAATGAGACCTTTAGGTCGAATTGTATCTTTTATCTTTAATAACGGTTTATCGTAAGATAGACACACTTAGCCATTAAAGAAAAGATTATAAGCTAAAGCTTAAATGCTAAAGCATTAAGTTTTTTAATAACGTTTTATTTTTCGTTTCTTTTCTTTTCTACTTATACCACAAACTATGTGATACTTTTACAAGTAATATAGAAAAAGTGGAATATTAAAATATAATACTTAATGTTGATACTACTGACTTTATTAACAATCACAATCTTTGGGATTAAGGTCGAAATCTCTTGTGACCTAAATTTTGTAAATTAGTTATATTTTAATAATCCCATATCATAGGAAACATTCGCTTGTGACGCATCACTTTCCGGAACACTGATTCTATGCGGTATAAATCACGTTATCAATTACAATCACAAAGGACAGTGACTCATAAGGAAATGAACCCCATTTAACATTCTTCAAATATATTTCATTAAAATGTCTCAAAGTTTGAGTTATCTGGTACATATATAATATACAACTGCTGTTCTTTTTTGCGTGATGCTAGAGAAATAACTTCCTCCAGCATTTGCCGTTTTATGACAAAATATATTGGTAACTTTTTTAAAAATAAGGTTAAATTCGTTGACAACTTTTTTGAAAAGCATTGTATTGACATGAGTTTTAAAATGTTGTTTCATAGTCATTGTATTGAAAAAAAGCGACTGTCTTGTCGAAAAGTAAAATTTAAAAAAAGAAAGAATTTATACATATATCTTGTGTCTTATTTTGAAACGTAATACAATATATAGGAAATACAGGAAATAAATCTAAGCGTAAATGCAACAAAATCTATCAATCTAATGTCCTAATAATTTAGAACGAAAATTGAATATTTCGGTATTTCAAATTAATAAGGAATATTAGATGAAATAGACACATGAAAAAAACTTAACGTAGTAGGATACGTTAAGTTTCATAAAAGGTGGTGATAAGATGAAAAACTACGACCACAAGCTATTAGTCTGTGCAATTTTAGGACTAGCCGTTGATATCGTCTTCGGCGTTTTAAATCTGTTCTTTTAATCTTTAATTTCACCAAGTTTTTACTAAAAGCATTTCAAGTGGTAGGACACTTGGGGTGCTTTTTTTTATACAATATGCGTTATCGTATATTAAATAACTTGTGCAACCCACTATGTTAACTATAAGTAAAAAAATAGTCAACAAGTTTTACAACACAATACATAATGTATTGTACATACATTATACGTTCAATACTTCCCTTTTTTCAAGATATCGACTCGAAATTTACAAAAAAATTTGTACAATAACATAAAGCAACTTAAACCATTTTAAGCCAAAATCCCTTAGTATTAAGCCTTTCTTCCCTTCATATATTCCTCAATATACTAAGCTTACCAATATCTTATTAACTTCCTTTTTTTATAACACCGAGAAACGCATTCTGACGCAATTATCTTTTGATTTACGTATCATTACATTACTAATCATCTTCTACCGCACTATCGTTTGTTGTCCCTACGGGCTTTCCTCCCCCAACGATTAACAAACCTAGTCGCGATCACTATCGTTTTGTATTCTTTATTCTTTATAACCTGATTCTATGATATTATAACAAAAAGATGAGGGACTTCACTCTTCCCTCTATGTACTTATTTTTTTATCTATTCATTTTGGCGTTTAGTCTTCAAGACTAGACGTCCTTTTTTCATTTTCCCCTATATAGTTCTTACTCTATATATCATTTAAATCCTTTAAAAGTCCTTGACCTGAAGGTCTTACGGTTTTTATCATGCTGAAGCGAAGTTAGGAAAACGGCTGATAGGCAGACTTATCCCCTACTTTGAGAGACTACAAAAAAGTAATCTAACAAAATAGATAGGATAAGTGTCTACGGTTAATGCCATGCTTTGCTTTGTCAGTATTCCGTGTGTAGACCCTATTCACTTAACGATTTTCATCGTATGCACCCTTTAACAATGACTTGTCCTTGTAATATCGTCCCTACACGACAAGCTGAATGCACTCCCTAACGCCGTAGCGTTAACGATAACCAACCGAACCTTTTAGACTAAACGCCTAGGCAAGTTCTCGCCTTCCCGCAACGTATGAATAGGAATCCATTACGGGTTGCCCTCTTTGTAAGAGTATGACTTGTACTCTCTGCACGAACGTGGGCTATCCAATCAGTTTTTAACGTGGTATCAGGCAATTCCACGTTCGGAATCACCGCACACCAACGTTTCTAATCATCTAAAAAAGGCGATAAGAAACTAAGCCCCTTGCTATCCATTTTTCAAAAATGGTATAATACAAGTGCTGAATGTACGGAGAATATCCGTTATTTAGTTTTAAAATGTAATTTTCAATTTCGAGTCATCCATTGCCGTGGGTGACTTTTTCCTTTGTTCTAAACCTCTAAATCATCGTTATCACTAGCCTTCATATACTGTTCAACTACGTGGGTATCCGAATAACTTAGATATACTTGTGTGGTCGATAAATCACTATGACCCAAAATAAGACTTAACGTTCGTATATCTCCACCATTTTTTAAAAAGTTAACCGCAAAAGTGTGGCGTAAACTATGTGGTGAACATCTACATTCTTTTGTTAAACTTGCTTCCTTCCCGTAACAGTTCATTCTTTTTCGTATATGGTCAGGATTCAAAGGGTCACCAAACGAGTTAACGAATACAGATGTTCCTAGCCCTTCAAAATACTCTCCTGTTTCTGTTACTAGTTGGGCTAATTCATTTTGAACTTTTTTAGACATCGGAATTACTCGACTCTTTCGGTTCTTGTTTTTTCTACCCGGTAATAAAATAACTCCATTATCAAAGTCAACGTCATCAATTTCTAAGGCGTTAATTTCGTTAATACGCAAACCACATTTAAGCATTACTAACATAGCTACATAATCCCTATATCCCGCATAAGAGGTCTTATCAACCATTGCAAATAGACGTTTTATTTGATTGTCGGTCAAAGTATAAATTTTTTGTTCATCGACTTTTACTTTCCTAATACCCATAACAGGATTATTCTCGATAACCATTTCTTTTTCTAAACGATTAAAAATCGCCCTAATAGCAGACAAACGAATATTAACCGTTACAGGTGATAACTTTCTTACTTTTAATAAATGATTCACGTATTTCCTTATATCGTCTTTCGTAACATCGGTAATGAGTTGGCGATTAATAACATTAATGAACTCCGACCAAAACATTCTATAATCGCTTATAGTACGTTCTCTATATCCTTCTGACACATAAATATCCATAACACGTTCTAACGCCCTATTAACCGTAATAGAAGGCTTAAAAAGAACGATATCTGTATCGATGTCACGACGCTTTCCAATCGCACGTCTTTTAACTCTTTTCATAACGAAAAAACCCCCTGTACACGATTATTTCTAATCACATACAAGGGGTTTCCCTAATCTTACTACTATTTTTTCTACGTGTTATTAACGTTATTGAGTGACACTTACTTAATATCATAAACCTTTCCGTTTTAGACTAGAACGTGTCATAGTAACGCTAAATATATGACGTTTATCCAAAAGGTTTCGCAAAGGAATGTAGATATAGTAAGGCTTTCGCGGTATATAACGCGCCCAGAGGGATTCGAACCCCCGGCAGACGTGGTACCGGAAACCACCGCTCTATCCGACTGAGCTATGGGCGCATGATTATAGAAAACACTTCATTTTCTTTTCATAATAATAGCAATAAAATCCATCTAAATCAATAAAAATATCCCCATAATCCATTATGAAACTTAGTTATGAGTATATTAACAAAACACTCTCCCCTAAATTTTCCAATCATAAATTCACCCCAACTCACAAATTATAACCTATGAATTGATATTCCAAAGGGGGCTTCATTCAATGACTGTAATTACGAAATTAAAGCAAACTGTTTCTGGATTAAAAAGTGCACAAGCTAGCTTAGAGGGATTCGCTCTTGATACGGACAACCAACAAGCGAAGCAACTTTTCCAAACAGCTGCGCAGCAAACACAAACGATTATCGATTCTTTAAACCCTCGCGTTGAAGAAGTCCAACAAGAAGAACCACAATACTCACAGCAATAACGAACCAGTCTTGCTGTGAAATAGAAAAAAGGATGATATGCAGTCATCCTTTTTCTATCACATTACATATTGCAATAGAAACGGAATGATAATTATGCGAAAACTTGGCCTCATAACCGCATTATTTGCACTTCTATTTAGCTCATTTACCGGATGTGATAATAGTCCCTTAGATAAGAAAGTAAAAGAAGAAGCAAAACGAACGGAGAAAGAAAAAGGCCCTAAATTAACAAAGACGAGTACGGAATCCTTTAATCAATCTATATCACAAGGAGCGAAGAAAAGGGCCCTTGCTATGGATGAAATTACAAAAAGCACAGCAGTGAATTCAAATTTAGATCTCTACATAGCAGTTACACCTGAGCATCACGAAAGATTTGGATTAAAGCCTCTTCGTAAGAAGCTTCAAAAACAGCTGAGTGACGAGCATCCTACTTTCGATGTTCGTGTAAGTACAGATAAAAAAATCTTTATGTTACTTGAAAAGCTCGAAAGAAAAATTAAGGAAAAAAAAGTATCTAAAGATGAAATTAATAAACAATTGAAATTCATTGGTAAAAAAATGGAGTCTAACACTTAACGCTTTTTAAAAGAAAAGGAAGGATCGCAATGTCTAGTAAAGATAAAAACTTAACCCCTGTGCAACAGGAATATAAAAAATTCGAACAAGAACGAGAACCGAAGCGCCCTGTCTTAAAAAATTGTATTAAAGCCTTTTTCGTCGGTGGTTTTATTTGTTTCATCGGACAACTCATTTCTACGTTTTATATCACATATTTTGATTTCACTGAACGCTCAGCAGGAAATCCAACAGTCGCAACTCTTATTTTCATCTCCATGTTGCTAACTGGATTTGGTATATACGATCGGTTTGGACAGTTTGCTGGAGCTGGCACAGCTGTACCTGTCACTGGATTTGGTAACTCTGTTATTGCAGCATGTATCGAACACCGAACGGAAGGGTTTGTCCTTGGTGTTGGCGGTAACATGTTCAAATTAGCTGGTTCCGTTATTTTGTTTGGTGTATTTTCAGCTTTCGTCATCGCACTTATTAAAACGATTCTTGTTCAATGGGGAGGGCTATAAATGTTACAAGGACACCGAACGTGGGTATTTGAGAACAAACCCGTTATTATTTCGACAGGAGTCGTTGGCGGGCCGTTTGAAGCAAAAGGAAAAATTCCAGAAGACTTTGATATCCTTCATGAAGATTTATGGCTCGGACAAGATTCCTATGAAAAAGCACATAAAATTTTATTTGAAGAAGCTTGTAGCCGCGCCACTGAAAAAGCAAAACTTCGTAAAGACGATATTCAATTCGTACTTGCAGGAGATTTAATTAATCAAATTACTCCTACAAGCTTTGCTTGCCGTACACTGGGCACTCCTTATCTCGGATTATTCGGTGCTTGTTCTACTTCTATGGAAGGTTTAGCCCTCGGGGCAAGTATCGTAAACGCAAAAGGCGCAAAATATTTACTAACCGGGGCATCAAGTCATAACACTGCTGTAGAAAAACAGTTCCGCTATCCTACCGAATATGGTGGACAAAAGCCACCTACTGCACAGTGGACAGTAACTGGAGCCGGAGCTGCTATTTTAAGCGATACTGGGCACGGCCCTAGGGTAACATCTGCAACAATTGGACGAGTTGTTGATATGGGGTTAACGGATCCGTTTAATATGGGAGGCGCAATGGCTCCAGCTGCCGTCGATACAATTGAAGCTCATTTACGCGAACGTCAAATTGACGCCTCTTACTACGATTTAATCGTAACAGGCGATCTCGGCCATGTCGGTCGCGAAATTGCTTATGACTTACTACATAAACATGGAACAAAAGTAACGAGCGAACAGTTTCAAGATTGCGGGCTACTCATTTATAGAGAAGGACAACCTGTCATAGCCGGTGCTAGCGGACCAGGATGTTCTGCAACAGTCGTTTACGGTCATTTATTAAACCGAATGAAAAGAGGAGAGTTCAAAAAAATACTTGTCGTTGCGACAGGCGCTTTACTATCTCCACTTACATTCCAACAAGAAGAAACGATTCCGTGTATCGCTCACGCCGTTTCGATTGAATTTGGAGGTGCAACGCAATGATTTTTTTCTGGGCTTTCGTCATCGGCGGACTCATCTGTGTAATCGGCCAACTTATGTTTGATGTTGTAAAACTTACACCCGCTCATACAATGGCAACACTCGTAGTTGCCGGAGCTATATTAGATGGATTCAATTTGTATGAACCATTAATCGACTTTGCTGGAGCCGGGGCAACAGTACCTATTACAAGCTTTGGTAATGCACTCGTTCACGGCGCAATGGAAGAAGCTGCAAAACATGGCATCGTTGGTGTTATTACCGGCATGTTTAAAGTAACGAGTGCCGGTGTATCCGCAGCTATTATTTTCGGCTTCATTGGAGCATTGCTATTCAAACCGAAAGGATAAGGTGTTCGTATGACAGTTATCGCTAGCGTTAAAACCTGTCTTGCTAGTGTAAGAGGCGCTCAGGCAAGTTTAAGCTCCCTTTCACTAAATTCACAAGACGCGGAATCAAAACGTGTATTTCATGAATGTATGTTAGAAATGGACAGCATTATCGCTGATTTACAGAATAGAGTTTCAGTATTAGAACGTGAAGAACCTCAATATAAAGGGTTTTAAGTAGACTGGAGGAAATGACTATGTCTCACCTACCCGAATGGACACTTGTCATCCTTCGCTCTGTATTCATATTAATTATTTTATTCACTATTACAAAGTGCTTAGGAAAAAGGCAAATTTCGCAACTTTCCTTTTTTGAATACATAGCGGGAATGACAATCGGTGATATCGCTGCTCAAGTATCTACAGGGCTCGATTCGAAATTTTTCCACGGCGTCTTTGCTATACTTATTTTCGCCTCGGTACCTTTTTTTGTTGGCATTCTTTCCTTAAAAAACAAAGCCGCTAGGGATTTTTTTGAAGGAAAATCAACCGTGTTAATAAAAGATGGGAAAGTGCTCGAGGATAATTTAAAGAAAGAAAAATATACAAGTGATGAGTTACTTGAACTTCTTAGAGGAAATGGTGCATTCAGTATAGCTGAAGTCGAATTTGCTGTCTTAGAGCCGAGCGGAGAATTAAATGTATTATTAAAGAAAGATTCTCAGCCACTTACAGCAAAAGATCTCGGATTAAAAGTGCCAAATGAAAAAGAACCACAAACTGTTATTATGGATGGAAATGTACTAGATGAACCACTTTCAGCAAGCGGGCATAACCGTGCTTGGTTACATTCTGAACTAGAAAAACTCGGTGTTGTCATCGAAAACGTCTTTCTCGGTCAAGTGGATTCATACGGACAGCTTACTGTCGACATTTATAATGACAAACTACAAATGCCTTCTCCTCAAAACAAACCTTTATTATTAGCATCTTTAAAAAAATGTCATGCTGATCTTGAACTATTTTCCCTAGAAACAAAGTCGAAATCAGCAAGTGAAATGTATAGTAAAAACGCGAAACAAATCGAAAAGATTTTAAATAAAGTAACCTATCTTTTAAAAGAATAGATATCGAAAGAACGCTTCAGTAAAAAGGCGTTCTTTTCTTTTTTTCTACAGTTTTTATAACGTTTAAATTTATGTAATTCGGTTATGATGTTGAAGATACATAAGCAGGGAATTTCAAAAACATAGCGAATATTTCATGTTACAACTACATATTTTTTTGATTTAAAGTGGTTTCGTTTGACCTTTATTGACCATAATTGTATTATAAGACTAAGAAAGCTTTAGAAGGAGGAAATAACAGATGAATTTAATTCCTACAGTAATTGAACAAACAAATCGTGGAGAACGCGCTTACGATATTTACTCTCGACTATTAAAAGACCGCATCATTATGCTTGGTAGTGCAATTGATGACAACGTAGCTAACTCAATCGTTTCCCAGCTTTTATTCTTGGAATCTCAAGATCCAGAAAAAGATATTCACATCTACATCAACAGCCCTGGTGGTTCTATCACAGCAGGTATGGCAATTTACGATACAATGCAGTTTATTAAACCACAAGTATCAACAATCTGTATCGGTATGGCTGCATCTATGGGTGCATTCTTACTTGCAGCAGGTGAAAAAGGAAAACGTTATGCACTTCCAAACAGTGAAGTTATGATTCACCAACCACTTGGTGGAGCACAAGGTCAAGCGACTGAAATCGAAATCGCTGCTAAACGTATCCTATTCTTACGTGAAAAACTAAACCAAATTCTTGCTGACCGCACAGGTCAACCACTTGAAGTACTACAACGCGACACAGACCGCGACAACTTCATGACAGCAGAAAAAGCTTTAGAATACGGTTTAATCGATAAGATCTTTACAAATCGTTAATAGATATTTAAAGCGGAAGCGGCTCGTTCAGAATCGCAGGGTGTTGGAGCTTCTACATCCGAGGCGCTTTTTGCCTCGAATGTAAAAGCGAAACAACCGGAGATTCTAACCGCTGGAGCTGGATAGATTTAAAGCGGAAGCGCCCTCTTACAGGGCGCTTTTTTATAGTGGGGTCTCCGCAATCACATACCTCAGCTAGTATCCACCTGAATATATCAGCGATTTTTCAAATATATCGACCGTAACTCCAATTATATCGGCGATTATTTCAATATATCGACGATTCGAAACAACTTATCGACTTACCGACAATCCTCGACAAGCACACGCCCCCTACATACCCCACCCCCGCCAACAAACACTAAAACAAAAAAGCTATCGCACACGCGCGATAGCTTTTTATTGTACATATGCAGCTAATGCTTCTAAAGCTTCTTCTGCATCTGAACCTTCTGTTGTAATTATTATCATGCTGCCAGTTCCAATTGCTAAGCTCATAATCCCCATTATGCTCTTTGCATTCACTGTCTTTCCATCTTTCTCGATGAAGATATCCGCATGAAAGCGATTTGCCTCTTGTACAAACAACGCAGCCGGACGTGCTTGTAAACCGTTTTTTAATGAAACCTGAACTCTTTTTTGAACCACAGCTCCATTTCCCCTTTACCCACTTATTTTTTTGCTACCGTTTCCCCCGCGCGTAATTTCTCTGCAATATCATCGATTTTACGCAAACGATGATTAATACCCGATTTACTAATTTTCCCCCCGGATACCATCTCACCTAACTCTTTCAATGTTACATCTTGATAATCTCTTCGTAGTTGCGCAATTTCTCGTAGTTTATCTGGCAATATATCAAGACCAACCGTCTCATCAATATAGCGGATATTTTCAATCTGTCTTAGCGCTGCACCAATTGTTTTATTTAAATTAGCTGTTTCGCAGTTCACTAAACGATTTACAGAGTTACGCATATCACGTACGATTCGAATGTCTTCAAATCTTAAAAGTGCATTATGAGCACCTATAATATTTAAAAACTCTGTAATTTTTTCTGCTTCTTTCAAATACGTAATGTACCCTTTTCTTCTTTCCAACGTCTTACTATTTAAATCAAATCCGTTCATCAATTCACATATAGCATCATTATGTTCCTTATATAACGAAAAGATCTCTAAATGATAAGATGATGTTTCTGGGTTATTTACTGAACCACCTGCTAAAAATGCACCGCGTAAATACGATCGTTTACAACATTTCTTCTCAATTAATTCTTGTGATATATTTCGAATAAATGAAAAGTCGTCTCGCACGATATGAAGATCAGCTAATATTTCGCGAGATTTCTCAACGAGTCTTACGATATATACGTTATTTTTCTTCAATCGCATTTTTTTACGAACAAGTAATTCTACCGTCACGTCATATCCTTTTTTCAAAAGCGTATAAATCCTTCTTGCAATTGCCGCATTCTCCGTTTGAATATCGATAGATAGACGACGATTTGAAAAAGAAAGCGATCCATTCATGCGAAGTAACGCTGATAATTCTGCTTTCTCACAGCATTCCTTCACCTCTAAATTCGTCAACTCTTTCTTTGTTTCTGATGCAAATGACACAGCCAACACCTCCTTATACGATTATTGTGGAACAAAAATCTTGTCCTATATGAAATGAGGAGCGTTACCTCAAATGAGGCAACGCACATCTACAACAGTGAATATAAAATAGAAGCTAGTTTTAATGTATCGTGTCTTACAACACGGTCATCATACTTCGCTAATTGATCTTGAATGACATCAATATTATTTTCGGTAAAACGCTCTTCATCTACTACAACTGGTGCCGACATTTCTTCCTCATATAACTGACGTAATTCACAAGGAATATCACGGTTATTTACAATTGCAGTATCGATAAATGGCTTACCTAAATGATCATGTAACGCCTGCACATGGTCAAACGCAGTATATCCCATCGTTTCACCAGCTTGCGTCATAACATTACACACATATACCTTCTTCGCTTTTGCAGCAAGAACAGCGTCCCCGATTTTGTTAACAACTAAATTCGGTAATATACTCGTATACAAACTTCCTGGACCGAAAACGAGTAAATCCGCTCGTTTAATCTCAGCCAACGTTTCATGTAACGGTTCTACATCTTCTGGAGTTAAAAAGACACGGTTAATCTTCTTTCCGTAATAAGGAATCTTTGATTCACCTGTTACAATTTCTCCATCTTCTAGTTCCGCATGAAGTACCGCGCTTTGGTTCGCTGCCGGTAACACACGCCCTCTGACGTTCAATACTTTACTCGTTTCCGTAATCGCATGGAAAAAGTCTCCTGTAATCGAGGTCATACCTGCCAATAATAAATTCCCTAACGCATGACCTTTCAGCCCGTCTCCCGTTGTGAAACGATGCTGGAATAAAGCTTCCACCAGCGGCTCTACATCTGATAACGCAACAAGTACGTTACGAATGTCACCTGGGGGTGGAATTTCTAGCTCATCACGTAATCTACCTGAACTGCCACCATCATCAGCGATTGTAACAACTGCTGTAATATCAACCGGATATTGTTTTAATCCTCGTAATAATACAGAGAGTCCAGTACCGCCTCCCATGATGACAATTTTAGGTTTTCTCTCTTTTTTCATCCCTTAATGGCCCTTTCTCTTCTCCACATCACGATGAGATACATGAACGCTATACTCTGGTTTCAAATGTTTCCCAAGGTATTCTGTAAGCGTAACAGAACGATGCTGTCCACCTGTACATCCAATTGCAATTACAAGTTGACTCTTGCCTTCTCTTTTATAATGAGGCAGCATGAAAGTAATAAGATCCGTCAATTTCTCTAAAAACTTATGTGTCTCATTAAATTTCAGCACATACGATGAAACTTCCTCATCTAGTCCTGTTAATGGCTTCATATGTGGAATGTAGTATGGATTTGGTAAAAAACGAACATCAAATACTAAATCTGCATCAATTGGAATACCGTACTTAAATCCAAATGACATAACATTTACACGAAATGCTTGCTCAGTTTCAGTTGAAAACAGATGCACAATTTTTTCACGTAATTCTTTCGGTTTTAAATCCGATGTATCAAGCACAATATTCGCTCGTGCCTTCATATCAGTTAATAAACTGCGCTCCATCTCGATTCCCTTTAACGGCAAACCAGTTGGTGCAAGTGGATGCGAACGTCTCGTTTCTTTATAACGAGTTACAAGCGTGCCATCTTTCGCATCTAAGAATAAAATATGAGGAATAATCCATGTACGTTCTGATAAATCATCAAGTGCTCCCCATAAATGTTCGAAAAACTCTCGGCCACGTAAATCAACGCCAAGTGCTACTTTATTCATTTTCCCTTTTGAATCCGCCATAAGCTCAATAAACTTTGGCAATAACATCGGTGGTAAATTATCTACACAGAAATATCCTAAATCTTCAAAACTTTGTAAAGCTACTGTCTTTCCAGCTCCAGACATTCCTGTAATAATTACCATTTTTATATCATTATTCTCTGTCATCGTATCCTCTCCTTGACGGTTTAACTCGGATCTAATCGATATGAAAGCAACTCAAAATCTGGGGTATATACAAATGTACCGTAGATTATGCCATTTCCTTTAATTAAATAATCAATAATGTGATAATCTCCTGGCGCCATTGCTAAATCATCAATTTTATCAAATGTATGCCAACCAATGATGCCTTCTTCGCTCTCTAGTTTGTTTTCTCCTGCAAAATCTGTCGCTAAAAAGGAGAACATCATCCATTCAGAAACAACTTTATCACCTTCTTGGATGACAAAGGTGAAGACCCCCTTTAACGCTGGGTTCTTTAAATAAATACCTGTTTCTTCACGATACTCGCGAACAACGGAATCTCTTACAGTCTCACCACGCTCCATTTTCCCGCCTGGTGCAACCCACCAATTTCGGCGAGGTTTTTGGAGTAAGAGTACTTCATTATCTCTAATTAACACACAGTTTGTCACTCTTTGCATGTTTCTTCACCTCAGCTACTTGCAGCAAATTTCTCACTGCATACTCATTTCATTATACTATCAAAAACAGTTTGCTACAACGAAGGAGCCAGTCCTCTTTTGTTCAGCACATGCTTCTCAACAATTGTAAAAAAGCTTTCTACAACAAGCAATGTAAATGCCTAGACTTTCAATAAATAGCATAAAAAATCCCCTTAACGATTTTTATCGCTAAGGGGATTCTAGCCCTTATTTCTTACCGAAATAAGTAACAATCGCAAATCCTAAAATAAAGGTAATGATTGAACTTATAATTGAAAATCCTCCAGTTGGAATACCAGGGAACACAATGACAATTGAGCCGATAACAAGTCCAATAATTGCCGCAAATGTCATACTTTTATAACGATCTAATAAGAAACTAATTCCTTTACTACTTACAACAAACCCTACCATAACACCAGCACCGATAACTACGATTAATGGTAAGTTCAGTGTAGTTAAAGCATTAATTGCTGTCGGATACACACCAATAATTAATAAAATAAATGATCCGCTAATCCCAGGAAGTAACATAGCCATACTAGCCATCCATCCTGCGAAAAATAAACCAATTGCATTTAAAATTGTTAACGTCGTAATTGGATCTGCTGCCTTATCTGGTTTAAAGAAAGCTGTAATTGCAACAAGAATTGCTGCAATTATTAGTAAAACAATGTGCTTACCTTTAAACGACGACTTTGCATCAGCTTCTCTCATTAACATCGGTAATATGCTAATAATTAAACCGAGAAAGAAAAATTGAGTCGGTTCATAATGATTTGCAAGTAAATATTTAATAACGTGGCTTAACGTTAAAAACGCTGCTGCCACACCAGCTGCAAGGGGAATTAAAAATCCTAAATGCTTTTTCCATTCACGACTAAAGAATCCACTAATTGCCGCAAGTAATTGTTCATAAATCCCTAATACAACAGCGATTGTACCGCCGCTCACACCAGGAATTAAATCACTAACACCCATACAAAATCCACGATATATATTACGCCATTCCATACTGAATAAATTCCTCATTTCTTATAGTGATTTTTTCCGTAAAGTCCAGTATATCAATAAGAAAGCTTATAATCATAATAATTTTTGACAAAACTTTGACATTTTCACACAAAAAAAGAAGAAAGCTCCTATGTGTAGCTTTCTTCTCAAAAAGTATGTTATCCCTTATTTTTCTGATACAGTTTTTAGTTCTTCTAATAATTCTTCTACGTAATGTTGTGCACTTTGTGCTGCAATACTACCATCACCTGTTGCAGTTACAATTTGACGTAGCATTTTTTCACGAACATCTCCAGCTGCGAAAATACCAGGAACTTTCGTTTCCATACGCTCATTTGTTTCAAGGTAACCATTTTCATTTGTAATACCTAATTCAACAAATGGTTTTGATAATGGTAACATACCGATGTATACGAATACGCCATCAGTTTTGACTTCTTTCTCTTCTCCACTGTTTACGTCTACAAGTGTTACACTTCCTACTTTACCACTTGCTTCGTTAATTTCTTTAATCGTGTGGTTCCAAATGAAATCTACTTTCTCATTTTGGAAAGCACGATCTTGTAAAATTTTCTGTGCACGAAGCGTGTCACGACGATGAACGATCGTTACTTTTGATGCGAAGCGTGTTAAGAACACACCCTCTTCAACAGCAGAATCTCCGCCGCCAATTACGATAAGTTCTTTTCCTTTAAAGAATGCCCCATCACATACTGCACAATATGATACACCACGGCCGCCAAGTTCTGTTTCACCCGGTACACCAATTTTTTTATACTCTGCACCGCTTGCAACGATAATTGCACGTGCTTTATATTCTTTTTTACCAGCAATAATTGTTTTGTATTCTTTACCATCGATGACCGCTTTCACATCACCGTATGCATATTCAGCACCAAATTTCTTCGCATGCTCGAACATTTTATTTGATAAGTCTGGTCCTAAAATAGACTCATAACCTGGGTAGTTTTCTACATCTTCCGTGTTTGCCATTTGGCCACCTGGAATACCACGCTCAAGCATTAATGTGCTTAAGTTCGCACGAGATGTATATACCGCAGCTGTCATACCAGCTGGTCCTGCACCAATAATAATGACATCATAAATTTTTTCTTCTGACACACCATTCAACTCCTATTCATTCCTACACAATTAAGTTACCCTCATTATACTGTTAGCATCATTTTTTTCCCAATGATTTGCTTACCTTATTTGTGCGTACGTTTCACAGCCTGCACATACTTTCGAACAGTCGCTACAGATACATTATATACATCTCCAAGCTCCGACTGTGTCATCTTATTTCCTTGTTCGCTGCGTACGATATATTCAATCGCAGCTGACCAGCCGTATACATTTGTGAAGACTGCCCCAGATGTATATAAACGTATGAACGTACAGAACCAAAATTGTAAACACTCTTCGATTAATTCATCATCTTTTTTCGTATAATTGTATAAGGCATCCGCGATTCGTGCGCACTGTTCAAACTGTTGTAAATCAGCTGCAATGCTCTTATGGCTATTAAGTAAAAAGAAATACTTTGCAAGTTGCGATACGATTGGAACACCGTTCTTCGCCTGCGTTACATCAAAGAAGAATCCCACCTTCTCTGGCGTTGATAATTCATTCATTAAATATAAAGCTAGCATTTGTTCCTCTAGCGTTGCACTTTGCTGAAATGATTTTCTTAATTCTTCAAATAACACGTTTTGTCCTTCATCCGCTAAATTCAGCGCGTTCCACGGTTCTTTTCCCTTTTTATCAGGATGCAATTCTACAACATGTTGCCACATTTTTTCGGCTACTTGCTGATCTTTCACCATATAAGCAGAATATGCAAACCAATAATAGAAACTAACGTCTCCCTCGTATCCTTGACGCTTTAATACTTTGAACCATTTATATGCAGGCTCAAAATGACCAATTGTTGCAAGTGTCGTTCCAAGTTTCAAACGATGTTCAAATGAAATTGGATATACTGCAACTAGCTGAGCAGCTAACGCTTCTACTTGTTTATGCTCTCCAATTGAATATAGGAAAATAAGCGTATTACAAAGCGCATGTATATTACCAGGATTTTTCTCTAAAATCATTTCCGTTAACTTCAGCGCTTTATCTACATTACCAGATTGAAAATGTGCAATGGCTAAATTATTATGCCCCGACCAAAATTCCGGATAATCTTTCGTAACAATTTCTAATGTAGCAATTGCTTCTTCCAATTGTCCGTTACGAATATAACGATTCGCTTCTTCTTGCATAACAATTAGATCATCTTCATCCTCAATCTCTTCCGCACCCATCGCTTCTTCTTCCATAATTTCAAGTAATTCTAATGTATCTTCAACGAATTCCTTCTCTTTTGCAACTTCTAAATAGCGATCTGCATACTTTTTCGCCTGCTGAAATAGCCCCATATATGCATAATTATTTGCAATAAAATAATAGCATTGTTCAAGTTCTGGATTAAATCTAACAAGCTTAAAAAAGGTTTGATTCGACTCTTGATATTCACCAGCCTCAGATAATACTGTTGCTAATTGGCATAAAATAAACGGCTCTTTCTCACTTTGTGCCGCTCTTCGAAAATATTTAATTGCATCTTGCAATTTTTGCCCTTTATAAGCCCTCATCCCTTTTTTATAAAAGAAGTCCGCTAATTGATTAAAAGAGATAACTTGTCCGTTCTCCTTATATATTCCTTGATTTTTCCCCATATATCCTCCAGTTTTTTGTTTTCTTCGTTCACACATTCTTCTATCTATAAGTATAAACGATTCCGTAAAAAACAAAACAGTATATTATACTCAATTATTTCCTTTTTATTCATTAAAAAAGAAGAGAAATGTTACATTTTTAGTATCAACCTTCTCTAGCATCCATTTCCTCTTTCGTATAAATAACACGCATTGGATTTCCACCCACGAAAGCACCACTTGGGACATCCCTATGAACAAGTGTGCCAGCTGAAACAATCGCGCCATCTCCAATTTTTACACCTGGTAATATCGTTGTATTCGCTCCAATCATCACTTCATTTCCTATGACAATCTCTCCAAGTCGATATTCGCGAATTAAATATTCATGTGCTAAAAGCGTTGTATTATAGCCGATAATCGAATTCTCTCCTACAGTTATCTTTTCTGGGAACATAATGTCCGGCATGACCATAAGCGCAAACGATGTTTTCTTTCCGACTTTCATCCGTAAAAATGTGCGGTACAACCAATTCTTGACGGATAAAAATGGTGTATAACGAGCAATTTGGATAATAAAAAAGTTCTTCATTACCTTCCAAAAGGACACTGTTTTATACACATTCCATAATGAATTTTCTCCCGTAACAGGGTAGCGCGTTGTCCGTCGCACTTTGCTCGCTCCTCTACTAAAAAGTGAAACTGTAAGTTAGTAGAGAAATGTCTCCCCTACTAACTTACTTGGACCTTTATGAACGGTTCATATTAGACAAAATTGGTAGCAAATCACTCATTTTATCTAGCATAAAGTCCGGCTTGTAAGCCTCTAAATACGCTCTACCTTTCAGTGTCCATGAAACAGCAGCTGTTTTCGTACCCGCATTTTGTCCACCAACAACATCATGATGGTTATCCCCAACCATCAATGCTTCTTCCGGTTTCGCATCTAATAACTGAAGTGCTTTTTGAAGTGGCTCTGGATGTGGTTTCACATGCTCCACATCATCAATTGTCACGACAACATCAAAAAATTCATCAAGCTTTGACAACTTTAATCCCATTTCAACGGTTTGTCTCGCTTTCGTTGTAACAATCCCAACTTTATAGCCTTGCTTCTTCAACTCTTGGACTGTTTCATATACAGTTTCATATTCTTCTACTAATTCATCATGATGATCATGGTTAAATTGACGATAACATGTAATCATCTCTTCAACCTTGTTTTCATCAATCTTGCTGAAAGTGTCATGTAAAGACGGACCGATGAATGGCAATACAT
The DNA here is from genome assembly GCF_058792175.1 of Bacillus sp. EB106-02-03-XG38. NCBI lineage: Bacteria > Bacillati > Bacillota > Bacilli > Caryophanales > Bacillaceae > Bacillus > Bacillus sp. EB106-02-03-XG38. Next base: position 356,535 of record NZ_JBYTED010000004.1, on the reverse strand, counting down.
CTTCACGCTTATATTGATTTGGATAATATGTATGTAACACATGTAAAAAAGAAGAAATAATAAGTTCGTTTGTATTAATTAAAGTTCCATCTAAATCAAATAACACTGTATTTATTCTCATTGCCTTAGTCCTTTCTCTTTCCTGAATATGAAAGAAGCAGCATCTCATAATAAGATGCTACTTTTCTCTAATTTTCCGAATATCTTTTATCAGCTTGCCCCATTTTTCGTCTCACAATAATGAAAATAATAGAAAGAACAACAAGTCCAATTGACATTACTTGCGCGATACGAAGTGGTCCTAGCATTAAACTATCTGTACGTAAGCCTTCTACGAAGAAGCGCCCTACTGAATACCAAATTAAATATGTGAAGAACAGTTCCCCGCGTCGTAAGTTCACTTTTCGTAATGCAAGTAATAAAATGACACCTGCAAAATTCCATAATGATTCATATAAAAACGTCGGGTGGTAGTACACACCATCAATGTACATTTGATTAATAATGAAATCCGGTAAATGAAGGCCTTCTAAAAACTGTCTCGTTACTTCATCACCATGTGCCTCTTGATTCATAAAGTTTCCCCATCGACCAATTGCTTGCCCTAGTAAAATACTTGGCGCAGCAATATCAGCCAACTTCCAGAATGAAACCCCGCGGCGTTTCGCAAAAAGAATCCCTGTAATAACAGCCCCGATTAAACCACCATGAATCGCCAAGCCACCTTGACGAATATTAATAATTTGACTCGGATTTTGCGCGTAATATTCCCATTCAAAAATAACATAGTACATTCTCGCAAATAGAATAGCGATTGGTACTGCAATTAATACAAGGTCAACAAATGTATCTTTTGGAATACCTAGCCTTTCTCCCTCGCGAGTTGCTAGCCAAAGACCTAATAGCACACCTGTACCGATAATAATCCCGTACCAATAAACAGGAAACGGTCCAAGTTGGATCGCTACGCGGTCAAGCTGTGGTACAGAACCTAACAGCATATGTATGACCTCCCTCTCCAAAGTTTACTCCTGATTCCCTAACTCAATTGCACTCATTAATCGTTCAGAGAACTGTTGTGCCGCATTGACTCCCATACGTTTTAGACGGAAGTTCATCGCTGCCACTTCAATAATAACAGCCAAGTTTCGACCAGGGCGAACTGGAAGTGTAATCTTCGTAAGTTCTGTATCAATAATCTTCATCTTCTCTTCATCAAGACCTAAGCGATCGTAATTTTTCTTTTGATCCCAAATTTCAAGATTAATAACAAGTGTAATACGCTTATAATTTCGCACTGCCCCTGCACCGAATAACGTCATAACGTTAATGATACCTAGACCACGAATTTCTAATAAATGCTCAATTAAATCTGGTGAGCTTCCAACTAACATATCCTCATCTTCTTGACGAATTTCTACACTATCATCCGCAACAAGACGGTGACCACGTTTCACAAGCTCAAGAGCTGTCTCACTTTTACCGACACCACTTTGACCTGTAATTAACACACCAACACCGTAAATATCAACTAATACACCATGTACAGCTGTTGTTGGCGCTAACTTACCTTCTAAATAATTTGTTAAACGACTTGATAATCTTGTTGTCGTTTGAGCAGAACGCAATAAAGGCATGCCTGATTCACGCGATGCTTGCAGTAACTCATCTGGTACATCTTGATTACGAGTTACAATAATACATGGCGTCTCCTCAGTACAAAGCGCTTTCATTCTCTCTTGCTTTTGCTCTGACGTTAACGTGTCAAAGAACGTAAGCTCCGTCTTTCCAAGAAGCTGTACGCGATCAGCTGGATAATATGTAAAAAATCCTGCCATTTCAATTCCAGGTCGTGATAAATCACTTGTATCAATCGGACGATGAATTCCTTCTTCACCACTGATTAACTCCAATTGAAATTGTTCAATTAAATCTTTTGTCCTTACTTTCGGCATATGTATAAACCTCCACTCCGCTGCGGGTTCAGTCTCATTTGATGTAAAATTCCATTCTACCGGATATTGTACCATTTTTTTCTGGAAACAAGAAATACGGTTTCTAATAAATAGAAAAAAACATTTCATACAAATCATGAAATGTTTTTCTTTTTGTCATTTTCTCTTTTTTTCGTATAAAGGTTCCACAATTGCCTTTTCAATAATCATATTAAAAATTGAAATACAAATTGCCGCAACAATTGCTACACCAAATCCTGATATATTAAATGCATCTCCTAATAATGAATCTGCTATTTTTAACGTAATCGCATTAATAACAATCAAGAAGAAACCGAAAGTTACAACAGTAATTGGTAACGTAATTAAAATTAAAAACGGTTTTACGAACACATTTAAAACAGCCAAAATAATACTCGCAATAATTGCAGTTTGTATATTCGCTACGTAAAACGCGTCTGGTGCAATCCCTTTTAAAAGTCCGGATACAGCGATTAACACAACGCTATTTACAAGAAGTGATACAATCCATCTCATTTTCTTACACATCCTTTTGACATATATATTTCATCATACGCTAATAGATTATAAACGCAAGTATCATGCAAACACTTATATCAACTTATTCTACTCTTCCTGCTTGTATACCTACTAACATCTCTTTGTGAAATAGGGACCACACCATCTATGTTCATGAGTTTTCACAAAGGTCCAAGTAAAATCTTTACCTACAATATAGATATCGCCTTTATACATATCGTCCCTCTCACACAATATATCATCCATATGTAATAAACTCGCATCTTTTATTAGCAGTACATCATCACAATGTTGATAGAATATATAGCAATCCTTTTTCACTTCATTATGAAACGCATTCTCCGCTTCTTTACCCCCTAAACACTTCTTTTTCCCATAACTAAATATGTGCCAAAGATACCCACATGCATACTTATCTCCATACAGAAAGATGTCTTCCTTTTCCTCATCACTTAAATGATTTGCAAAGTTATCCTCCCAGCGCTTGCGAAAATAAAGTGAAACTTTAATCAGTGGGGGTTTTCTCCATCCCCCACTGATTATTAGTTGAACCAATCGGACTTTTATGGGCAGTTGATCCCCCGCCTAACTTCTTTGCTTTCGCTGAATTTTGAGGTGGGGGTCTTACTGCCCATTAAAGCGGGATAAACACCCCAATTTTTAAACTCTCTTACCTTCATGTTTTTCTTTCTTAAAACATCTGTAAACTCCATCTTCTCCCCCTATGAACGAAAAACCGAGTGCCATTTCCACTCGGTTTTTCGTAATACACTTATTGAGATAACTCTACTTCTTTTATTTTCTCTTTCATTCTTGCTTTATCACGATTTAAAATCTCTTTTAAATATTTACCTGTATATGAGCGCTCTTCTTTCACTACTTGCTCTGGCGTTCCGGAAGCAACGATTTGTCCACCCTTGTCCCCGCCCTCTGGGCCAAGGTCAACGATATAATCAGCTGTTTTAATTACATCTAAATTATGTTCAATTACAAGTACCGTTTCACCGCTCTCAACAAGACGTTGCAACACTTCTAGAAGACGTGCGATATCATGCGCATGTAAACCAGTCGTTGGCTCGTCTAAAATGTATAACGTACGTCCTGTAGAACGTCGGTGTAATTCAGAAGCTAATTTCACGCGCTGCGCTTCGCCACCAGATAACGTCGTAGCTGGTTGCCCTAATTTCATATAACCAAGCCCTACGTCTACAAGTGTTTGAAGTTTACGCTTAATTTTTGGGATATTAGCGAAGAACTCTACTCCATCTTCAATTGTCATCCCTAACACTTCAGAAATGTTTTTATCTTTATATTTCACTTCTAACGTTTCACGGTTGTAACGTTTACCGTGACAAACTTCACACGGAACATATACGTCTGGTAAGAAGTGCATTTCGATTTTAATAATTCCATCACCACGGCACGCTTCGCAACGTCCACCTTTTACATTAAAACTGAAACGTCCTTTTTGATATCCGCGCACTTTCGCTTCATTCGTTTGCGCAAACACATCACGAATATCATCGAATACACCTGTATACGTCGCTGGATTAGAACGTGGTGTACGGCCGATTGGTGATTGATCAATATCGATTACTTTATCTAAATGCTCAAGACCTTTAATCTCTTTATGAGTACCTGGCTTCGCTTTCGCTTTATATAACTTTTGCGCTAACGATTTATATAGTACTTCATTAATCATCGTACTTTTACCTGATCCAGATACACCCGTTACCGCTACAAATGTACCAAGCGGGAATGACATCTTCGCATTCTTTAAGTTATTCTCTTTTGCACCGATAATTTCCACTTTACGTCCGTCACCTTTACGTCTTTCAAGTGGAACTGGAATAAACTCTTTACCGCTTAAATAATTACCCGTTAGCGAATTCTCATCTTGCATCACTTCAGCTGGCGTACCTGCTGACACAACTTGACCACCGTGAATACCTGCACCAGGCCCGATATCAAGTAAATAATCAGCAGCCATCATCGTATCTTCATCGTGTTCAACGACAATTAACGTATTACCTAAATCGCGCATTTCTTGCAATGTACGAATAAGACGATCGTTATCGCGCTGATGTAAACCGATAGAAGGCTCATCAAGAATGTAAAGTACGCCAGTAAGACGAGAACCGATTTGCGTCGCTAAACGAATACGCTGCGCCTCACCACCTGATAAAGTTCCTGCAGCACGACTTAACGTTAAATAGTCTAAACCGACGTTTACTAAGAACCCAACGCGCTCTTGGATTTCTCTTAAAATTAAATGAGCAATTTTTTGTTGTTTCTCCGTTAGCTCCACATTCGAGAAGAATTCCTGTACTTCTTGAACAGAATACTTCGTTACGTCAGCAATCGTTTTCCCGCCAACGAAAACAGCTAAACTTTCAGGCTTTAAGCGCCCACCTTTACACTTCGGACAAGCTTGCTCTGCCATATACTTTTCCATTTGCTCACGAACATAATCAGAACTCGTCTCACGATAACGACGTTCAATATTCGGAATAACACCTTCAAATAAAATCTCATTTTCCTTTACTTGACCAAATTCATTTACATAGCGGAAATAAACTTTCTCTTCACCGCTTCCGTACAACACTTTATCAAATAAATCTTTTGGTATATCTTTCACAGGCACATCCATATCAACGCCGTAATGATTACATACAGATTGTAAAAGCTGCGGGTAATATTGTGAGCTTGTCGGTTCCCAAGGAGCAATCGCATGTTCATTTAATGATAAATCCCAGTTCGGAATAACGAGTTCTAAATCCACCTCTAACTTTGAACCGAGTCCATCACAAGAAGGGCATGCCCCGAATGGACTGTTGAATGAGAACATACGTGGCTCTAATTCTCCGATTGAAAAACCACAATGCGGACAAGCATGATGTTCACTAAATAAAAGTTCCTCTTCTCCCATTACATCGATTAACACTCGGCCTCCGCCAAGCTTTAATGCACTTTCAAGTGAATCCGCAAGACGGCTTGCGATTCCTTCCTTTACAACAATACGGTCAATTACAACTTCAATAGAATGTTTCTTATTTTTATCTAACGTAATCTCTTCAGATACATCAAGCATTTCACCGTCAACACGTACACGAACATATCCTTGCTTCTTAATATCTTCAAGCACTTTCACATGTGCACCTTTACGTCCAGAAACGATAGGAGCTAACACTTGTAATTTCGTACGTTCAGGATATTCAAGAACACGGTCTACCATCTGCTCTACTGTTTGTGATGTAATTTCAATGCCGTGATTCGGACAAATTGGCGTACCAATTCGCGCAAATAATAAACGTAAATAATCATAAATCTCCGTTACCGTTCCGACAGTTGAACGTGGATTACGACTCGTCGTTTTTTGATCAATTGAAATCGCTGGTGACAATCCTTCAATTGTATCTACATCCGGCTTATCCATTTGCCCTAAAAACTGACGCGCATACGCAGATAACGATTCTACGTATCTGCGCTGCCCTTCTGCATAAATCGTATCAAACGCTAATGATGATTTCCCTGAACCAGACAATCCTGTCACAACAACAAGCTGATTTCTCGGAATGGTTACATCAATATTTTTTAAGTTATGTGCTCTAGCACCTTTTACAACAATAAAATCCTTGCTCATGCTCACTCTGTTCACCCTTCCGCTTTTAATTCTAATAGTAAATCTCTCAATTCAGCTGCACGCTCGAAATCTAACGCTTTTGCTGCTTCTTTCATCTCTGCTTCCATCTTCGCAATTGTCTTTTCACGCTCTTTTTTCGTCATCTTCTTAGCTGGCGCTGCTTCATATGTTTCTGTTTCTTCAGCAGCTGTCGTTGCACGTATCACATCACGCACACCTTTTTGAATCGTTTTCGGCGTAATACCGTGCTCTTTATTGTAAGCTTCTTGTATCGTACGACGACGCTGCGTTTCTTCAATCGCAATTCCCATCGACCTCGTTATACGATCTGCGTACATAATTACGCGTCCGTTTTCATTACGTGCTGCACGACCGATTGTTTGAATTAATGAGCGTTCTGAACGTAAGAACCCTTCCTTATCAGCATCTAAAATAGCTACAAGTGATACTTCTGGAATATCTAAGCCTTCTCGTAATAAGTTAATACCGACAAGTACATCAAACTTACCAAGACGAAGGTCACGGATAATTTCAATACGTTCTAACGTTTTAATTTCAGAGTGAAGATAGTTCACTTTAATTCCTACATCTTTTAAGTAATCCGTTAAATCCTCTGACATCTTCTTCGTTAAAGTCGTAATTAATACACGTTCATTTTTTGCAATACGATCTTGAATCTCTCCTAATAAATCGTCAATTTGCCCTTCAATTGGTCGTATATCAATAGGTGGATCTAAAAGCCCTGTTGGACGAATAATTTGTTCTATTACTTCTGGTGACTGCTCTAATTCGTACGGTCCTGGCGTTGCCGAAACGTAAATAACTTGATTCGTTTTCTCTTCAAACTCATCGAATGTGAGCGGTCTATTATCTAAAGCTGAAGGCAGACGGAATCCATGATCCACAAGCACTTGTTTACGTGCTTGGTCACCGTTATACATCGCTCTTACTTGTGGCACGGATACGTGTGACTCATCCATAACGATTAAGAAATCTTCTGGGAAATAGTCTAATAACGTATATGGTGTTGCACCTGCCGGACGAAGCGTTAAATGACGAGAGTAGTTTTCAATCCCTGAACAAAAGCCCATCTCGCGCATCATTTCTAAATCATAACGTGTTCGCTGCTCTATACGCTGCGCTTCTAACAACTTGCCATTATCATTTAATTCCTTTAAACGCTCTTCTAATTCTTTTTCGATATTTTCAATAGCGACCTTCATCTTTTCTTCACGTGTAACGAAGTGAGATGCTGGGAAGATTGCTACATGATCACGTTCTGCTAATACTTCACCTGTTAACGCATTTACTTCGCGAATACGATCAATTTCGTCGCCGAAAAACTCAATTCGAATACAATGCTCGTCAAGTGATGCTGGGAAGATTTCAACTACATCTCCGCGCACACGGAATGTACCACGCTTGAAATCAATATCATTACGTCCATACTGCACATCAACAAGTTCACGAAGCAATTGATTGCGGTCCTTTTCCATACCAACTCGAAGTGAAACAACTAACTCGCGGTATTCTTCTGGAGAACCTAAACCATATATACACGAAACACTCGCAACAATAATTACATCATCCCGTTCAAATAATGCGGACGTTGCTGAGTGACGCAATTTATCAATTTCATCATTAATTTGCGCATCTTTCTCAATAAACGTATCTGTTTGCGGCACATACGCTTCTGGCTGATAATAATCGTAATAACTAACAAAATATTCAACTGCATTATTCGGGAAAAAATCTTTCAGCTCACTATATAGCTGTCCCGCTAACGTTTTATTATGAGCCATGACAAGTGTTGGCTTCTGCACTTCTTTAATGACATTTGAAATCGTAAATGTCTTACCCGTTCCTGTCGCTCCAAGCAACACTTGCTTTTTCTTTCCACTATTAATCCCCTCTACAAGCTTCTCTATAGCTACCGGCTGATCACCTTGCGGGGAATACGCTGAAATAATTTCAAATTGATGTTCCAATGAAAGTCCGACCTCCTCATAAAAAATCTGTATTATTATTTTACCACGAATGCCCATAAAAAACCTAAAAAAACGAACAGATATTCGGTAAAATTTTCGACAATATATACATAGAAAAAGGAAGGAGTAAAAACTTCCTTCCTCTACTAACTCTATTTTTTAGGTACATATAATAAATCATATCCATTGCGCCCATTTTCATTCACACAGTCTATTAACCTATAAGCCGTTTGTGATTCACGCTGCTCTTTAACAATCCTTTTACAGCTATCTTCATCCATGCCTGTATGATTACCAGCAAATCGATCTTGCCTATTATCTAACATATGAATTATATCTGTCCCACTATACTCTAATGTTTGAAAAATCGGATCACCTTCATGTGTATAATGTACAATTCTTATTTTATCAACTTCCCCTTGGTCCACATTCAAAATGAACTTTTCGAATTTATCTAGATTGGAAATTCCCTCTCTCTTTACAATGACATCATTCTCTTTATCAATTGCAATGTTAGATTGCGAGCATGCTACTAAACTAAAGAAAAATAGGCATATAAAACCACTTCTTTTTCCTATTGTCATCCTCTCCTAGAAAAAGCATTTGTATACTGCAGAAGCTACTTTCCTCTACGAAAGTAGCTTCTCTTTTCCTTTCTCCTTCTTCGGAAAAAGAACATATGAAAATGAAATAACTGTATCCACTAAAAGTATAATCGCCCAAACTTGGCTAACACGACTTGCAGCTTTATTTAAAACGATTCCCGATTCTAACCAATTACCCCATTGTTCAAATGGAATAAATCCATACGCGAAGAAAAAGAATATGTGCACACCAACAAATAAGACAACATGTAATACCCAATTTTTTATTTCCTGCTTCGCATAAGCCATACCTGTTAATTCTACGTGCTCTTCCATAATTGGCGCTGGTTCATTCCGCCATTTCGCAACTAGCTTTTGCGCAAATATATCAAGCTTCTTCAAATCCTTTTTCCCGTAGAAAACTGCATACAATAAAATAATTACTGTAATGATTTGAAAGTTAGAGAACTTTCCTGTTTGGTAATAATCCACTACTCCTAAGGTTAAAATGAACACTTCATTTACGAGGAGTACAATCCCCATAATAAAGCTTGCCTTCTTCAAACGGAATCCGTAACGGAGTAAAAAGAAACCAATAGCCGATAACCAAAATACAATCTCTGCCCCAATTAAAAAATACCAACGATATTCTGCAAGTATACTCATTTATCCTTCTCCTTTTCATCATATATACGAAAAGCTTCATCCATATATAATAAAAGTTCTTCTTCAATTGGATACATGCTCATTTTCTGTGAATCTTCCTTCGATTTTCTAACTTCCCATAACTTATCTAAAAATGCTTCATCACCATTGGCCATTTCTAAACACTTCTGCATTAATCTTTTCGTTGCCCCTTGTACCTCATCACTTGCAATTTCTTTACCATCTTTCATAAAAGTGCGAAATTGCTTTAATAAATCTACCCACTCTAAAACATTCGGATCTTCTTCACTCATATTTGGCAAATTATGAAGCAATTTTTGTTCTTCCTTTGAAAATACTTCATTTTGAAATATTTCACGTATACGAGACGACTGTTTCGAAAGCTGAATCAGTTCAAACATAACTTTCCAATCAAGTTCACCCTCTACATCTACCGAATAAACAACAGCTTGTAAAACACGCTCCATTCGATTGAATTTCTTTTGTTCTTCCTGTACAAATCGAAGTTGTTTTTCAAGCGAGTCCTTTAAATTAAGCTCACCTTTTACTAACATATTCGCAGACTCTTTTAATGAAAATCCCATTTCCTTTAAAAATAAAATCTGTTGGAGACGTATTACGTCAGCTTCACTATATAAACGATGCCCACCTTCTGTTTTCCCGCTCGGCTTTAATAAATCTATCTGATCATAGTAACGTAATGTACGTACTGTTACCCCTGTTTCTTTCGTCAATTGTTGTATTGAAATCACTACCATCACCTCTTCTCCTTCATTATAAAAGATGACGTTACGTCACTTTCAAGACTTTTGTAAAAAAAATACAAAAAGCTGTTTATACTCTTCGTATAAACAGCTTTTACGGAAATAATCCTTTTTGTACAGCGCGCCCACAAAATAAAATAAGTGCTCCAACAACAACACTCGTTGCTGTTTTATGATAATGAGCTGATAGTAATAAATAATAAGATAAACCGACAGTACCAATCATAATACAAACGCTTGGCACTGGATAACGAGAGAAGTTTTGCATTCCCCAAAACAAAGCAAAAATAGCCGTAGCGACACATAATACCGGTAATCCCATTCCAGTTCCCCTTTTTCTATCTATTCCTTGTTGCTAACACACTCGTCGATGCCATACTTATTAATAAAGTGAAACTTTAAGCAGTGGGGGTTTTCTTCATCCCCCACTGATTATTAGTTGAACCAATCGGACTTTTATGGGCAGTTGATCCCCCCACCTAAATTCTTTGCTTTCGCTGAATTTTGAGGTGGGGGTCTTACTGCCCATTAAAGTCGGATAAACCAAAAATTACAATATATAATAACTCATTTACATGTACTACTTGCCTATCTAAACACTTATTTACACAAAGATACACAATGAACAATAACACGAAGCTTGTCATACTAGTCGTAAAATATGACTTCATCTTGTTCACAACTCGCTCATCAATTGACGGTACTCCCTCTTCTTTCAAACGCTTCTATTCTCTATATTCCGCAATACTATATAAAATGACTAGTGCTACATTCGATATAAAAATAGTTCCCCACGAAATACTTACAATCATTAAACTCACATTTAAAACAAGACCTGCTAAAAACAAACTTCCTATAAAACGTATAATATGTTGCTTACTCATACATGATCAGCCTCTTTTTGATTTCTATATTTCCACTTCGGCCAATAGTTCACAAGAAAATACACCCACTGCCCTAGTACAAACAAAACAAACGGCATACCAGCATTTCTATCTACAATTAAATTATATAAACTCCATATTGCCAAACTAATCGTAAAAAACAACCCTACATATTTAAACGCTTTATCCGACTGAAATCTCTCAAACTCATCTTGAATTTTTCATTCCTCCTATCCCTATGCTCGTTTTCCTATCATAACTCCTATGATGAGACTACCTGCAAACAAGGAACTACATATTGTAAATATTTCTTGGATAGGCATAACAGCTCTTCCTATTGCTTTACTCGCAACAATATAAACAATAAGCAATAGAAACGCGAATACAAATGAAACATTTACATATTTTTTTATATTTTCATTTACTCGCTCGTCTATATCTGGAAGTTCTTCTTTTTTGTACTTACGCTTTTTGTAATACGTATACACTATGAAAAATACAATTGCTAAAATGTTACTCACTACGAGCGGTAAAATTGGTATAGCCGGATTCATAATATGAACTACAATGTCTCCCAAAAACAATCCAATAGTCGCACCAATCAATAACTTTTTAGTATCGTCCATTTTCTCTCCCCTTACTCTAGCGTAAAGATTTCCTCCACCTTCATCCCAAAATATTTGGCGATTTTTAAGGATAACTCTAGACTCGGGTTATAATGATGATTTTCAATCGCCACAATCGTCTGCCGCGTCACCTGCATCGCCTTTGCCATTTCAACTTGCGTTATATGATGTTGCTTTCTTAATTCTTTTATTTTATTTTTTACACCCATAGGCTCCACCTTCAAAAGTAAAGATATCTTTACTTTAATTATAAATATTTTCCAGTTACAAGTAAAGATATCTTTACAAATTTTAGAAAAACATTTCACTATGCACCTTCTTTAACAAAGTACAGGCGTAATTCAATTTATATCAGCGATTTTTTTAATATATCGATTTACCGACATCCATAGCCCTATAATTATAAGAAAAAGCTGTTCCCAAATACCTCTGGGAACAGCTTCTCCGCCCTACTACATAAATCCTAACACATATACAAGAACGTATCCAAGAATAGAAAGGCAAACCGAACCAATTAGCCCTGCCACAAACGCTTTGCTTCCTAACTTACGGAACGTTTTAAATTCTACATTTAAACCAAGCCCCGCCATCGCCATTGCGATAAGCATGTAAGCAAGGACAACAATGTATCCCGCAACAACTTCTGGTATAACCCCAAGCGAGTGTACCGCACTCATCGCTAAAAATCCGAAGATGAACCACGGAATCGGAAGATCGCGCCACGATCTTTTTTCTTCGCTACCTTCGCTCTTACCAAACCATAACCCAATTAAAATCGCTACCGGCACAAGCATTGCAACGCGCGTTAGCTTCACAATAACTGCAATGTCTACAGCTGCGCTTCCTCCTGGTGCCGCGGCTGCGATCACATGGGCGATTTCATGAAGCGTCGCACCTGAGAATACACCGTAACCGTACGGTGAGAAGCCAAGCACTGGGTATAATAGCGTATAAATAAGTGTAAATATTGTACCTAAAATGGCAATAATCGCTGCGCCGACTGCCGTTTCCTCATCCTTCGCTTTCACTTGCGGTGCAATTGCCACGACCGCTGCCGCGCCGCAAATTGCCGTCCCGCACGCTGTTAAAATTCCAAGTTTCTTCTCTACTTTAAATACTTTCGTTAGTCCATATACTACGAAAATCGTAAATGTAATCACAACCGCTGCGATGACCAATACTTTCGGCCCCGCCTTCGCAATATCAACAAGATTTAATCGCATTCCAAGTAAAATGATTCCGAAGCGAAGTAACTTCTTACTCGCAAAGTTCGTCCCTGCAATTGCATCATGAGGAATTCCAATTACCGCACGCCAAACCATCCCGATTAGAATAGCAATTACTAATTGTCCCATAATATTTAAAAATGGAAGCTCTGCTAAATATTTCGCCGCAATTGCGATTAATAGTGTAATCCCAATTCCTTGCGAAAACCCAAAACGCTTCTTCTTTTGTATAACAAGTGTTTGTTCCACTGTGAACCACTCCAATAATCGTATTGGAACATGCATGTTCTATCTACTTACATTATAAGAGAGTTTCTATAATAAGTTTAATACCAATACCAAATCTCTATCATCAGAAATACTTATGATAAGATGAAAGAAAAAGAAAGGAGCTCATTACATGAACGTAGATATTTTAAAAATTTTCGTTACTGTCGTAGAACAGAAACACTTCTCCCGTGCAGCAGAATTATTAAACCTTTCACAGCCTGGCGTAAGTATGCACATTCGCAACTTAGAAAATGAATTTGGAACTACACTCATTCAGCGCTCCCCGAAGCACGTTCAAGTGACAGAGGCTGGAAACATTTTATATATACACGCAAAGCAAATGCTCTCCCTTTACGAAGATGCTAAACAAGAAATTAACGAACTACATAACGTTGTAACAGGAACTCTTCGCATCGGTGCTAGTTTTACAATCGGTGAATACTTACTTCCAAAAATACTGGCTAACTATGCGAATGAAAATCCACACGTCGAAGTTCATACTTTTATCTCAAATACAGAAGATGTTTTGCAAAACCTTCGCTCTAATCAAATTGATATCGGCTTAGTGGAAGGGCAAGTCGTATACGCCGACGTTGACGTTGAAACATTTATGCAAGATGAAATGAAGCTCGTCGTTCCGCCAAATCATCCACTGCTCCGCACAAATGAAATAAATGAAAGCACACTCCAAGATCAAGTATGGGTATTAAGAGAAAGCGGCTCTGGTACACGTGCTTACAGTGATCGTTTTATTCATCAACACCATTTGAAAATGAAACGATTCTTTACATTTAGTAGTATCCAAAGCGTAAAGGAAGCAGTTAGTGCCGGGCTTGGCATCGCTATCCTTTCTGATTGGACTGTACGGAAAGAGCTACTGGCAAAAGAACTATTCCACGTCGAAGTTCCAAATGAACAACTCATCCGTCCATTCTCCATCGTGCGCGGTAAATATTTTATTCCGTCTAAAGCTATTCAAGTATTTTTAAATCATGTAAATTCCTTTGCGAAAAAACAGGTTTGACCTTCACATTCGTGTAAAGATTTAAAATACAGATAAAAGTACAATTGCATAATAACGAATTCAAAAATCATAAACAGAAATAAGTTTGACAAACCATTTTGTATGCGCATACAATAAAAGTAATATTATGAAAGGAAGGTACTTTGACCAATGAAGTTCTAATTCTCTTATTTATTTCATCCATCACAAATAGTGAACAAAAAATGATGAAAACTAGCAGGGGATTAGTCTGTCCATTTGTCGATACTTTCTTTCGAAACAATCATGTAAAAAATCGTTTATTTATGTACGATTTTTACATGCAAGGGCGACGTTTATCCTCTCTAGTGAAACTAGGGAGGTTTTTTTATGACTATTTTATTCGCACGTAATATTGAAAAGAGCTTTGGTGATCGCACACTATTTACGTTACCGTCACTGGAAATACAAGCACACGACCGTATAGGAATTGTTGGAGTTAACGGGGCTGGTAAATCTACGTTATTACAAATATTAAGTAAAGAAATAGAAGCCGACAAAGGCATAGTAACTCATCATAGTTCTATCAGCGTCATTCCTCAGCTTAGTGAGGAACTACCGGAAACTGCATCTTCTCTTGCAAAAGGAAAATGGAGTATTTCAAACGTTACAGATGCAATGAGCGGTGGTGAACGAATGCGCCTAAAGATTGCTCATGCCCTCGAACATGAGGCAGGTATTTTATTCGCTGATGAACCAACAAGCCATTTAGATATGATCGGTACAGAGCAATTAGAAAAGGCACTTTTATCTTATAAAGGGGCACTTGTTTTAATATCGCATGATCGTGAATTTCTAGATAATATATGTACTAAAATTATTGAAATTGAAGACGGTACGATTCAAGAGTATAAAGGGAATTATTCCAACTATCGAAAACAAAAAAAACGTGAACGAACACAAAAACAAGCAGAGTATGAGCAATATGCACAAGAAAAAAATCGTTTAGAGCAGTCCATTTCACAAAGAAAACAACGTGCTTCTAACATGACAAAAATCCCAACGCGGTTCAGTTCATCTGAATCTAAACTGCATAAATTAAGTGGGGCTCACGGCCAAGAACAGGTTAGCAAAGCAGCAAAGGCACTGGAAACACGTCTCGAAAAACTAGAAAAGAAAGAAAAGCCAAAAGATTTTCCTCAAGCTCAGTTTGACGTGCAATACCATACACCCATTCATAGTAAAGTGGCAGTACAGTTCAATAAAGCAACAAAGAAAATAGGTGACCGCACACTATTTAAAAGTATGAACGGAACTATTGCTCCTGGTGCAAAACTTGCTGTGTTAGGTGCAAACGGAAGTGGAAAAACAACTTTGTTCAACATGCTTCTCGCAAACGAGCGTGGTATGCAGCTTTCGAAAAGTTGTAAAATTGGATACTTCGAACAAACACTATCCATTTTAAAAACAGATAAAACCATTTTAGAAAACGTTCTAGAAGAAACAAATTATACTGAATCGTTCGTTCGAACAATACTTGCAAGGCTCCTATTCCGCCGTGAAGACGTTCATAAGCCTGTACACGTTCTAAGCGGTGGCGAGCGAATGAAGGTTGCACTCGCAAAAGTATTTTTAGGAAACTATAATTTGCTTCTGCTCGATGAACCGACAAACTATTTAGACTTAGCAACGCAAGAGGAATTAGAACTCATGTTACGAGAATATCCGGGCACAATACTTTTCATTAGCCATGACCGTGCCTTTATTCGCTCTGTTGCCGACCATATTCTACAAGTAGATGAGAGTGAACCAAGAGTATTCCACGGTAATTACGAGCAATACACAAAAAGAACAACCGGGGATTCTGTCAATGTTACTGAACAAGAATTATTACGTTTACAAACAAAATTAACGGAAATTATCGGACGAATTTCCATGCCAAATCAGCAAGATAACATCCCATCTCTCGAACAAGAATACGAAACATTATTAGTTCAAATCCGGAAATGTAAAGAAGCGCTCTAATGTCTTCCCTATATATCGACGGTGCCTTCCACATTTCCCAAGAAATATTGAAACTTCGACATAACAAAAAAAGCCGTGCTGGTGTGCACGGCTTTTACTTTAAATACGGACAGCTGTCCCGCTCACTGCAACCATTAGCATCCCTTCGCGAACTACTTCATAATCCACGTCGATGCCGACAATTGCATTTGCATTTTTTTGTCTTGCGAAAGTTTTCATCTCTTCCATTGCGATGTCACGCGCTTCTTTTAATTTACTTTCATAAGCGCCAGCACGACCGCCGACAACGTCACGGACAGAGGCAAAAAGGTCGCGAACGATATTCGCACCCATAATCGCTTCTCCATTGACGATATCGATGTACTCAATAATTTCTTTTCCTTGAATTGTAGACGTTGTTGTTACAATCATACTTTATAGCCTCCCATATGAGATTTTCACCTACTTATGGTGCACTAATTCAGTACAAATTATATTTACGAACTAAACTGCGCTTCGTATAACCTGCTGTATCCTCCGCCTTGTTCAATTAATTCATCATGTGAACCTTGTTCCGCAATACCATCTTTATTTACAACGACGATACGATCTGCATTTTTAATCGTCGCAAGTCTGTGAGCAATAACTAACGTTGTACGACCAACTGCTAATTCAGCAAGTGATTTTTGAATCGCTAGTTCCGTCTCTGTATCTAATGCAGAAGTCGCTTCATCTAATATTAAAATTGGCGGGTTTTTCAAGAACATACGAGCAATCGCTAGACGCTGCTTTTGTCCACCAGAAAGTTTCACGCCGCGCTCACCAATAACGGTATCTAAACCGTCTGGTTGTGAGTAAATTAAGTCTTCTAATTGCGCACGTTTTACTGCCTGCCAAATTTCCGCTTCTGACGCCTTTAAATTTCCGTAAGCAATATTTTCACGAATCGTTCCAGAGAATAAGAACACGTCTTGCTGCACAATTCCAATCTGCTTACGAAGTGAAGATAATGTCATATCTTTCGTATCAATACCATCAATTTGAATCGATCCAGACGATTGCTCATAAAAACGTGGGAGTAAACTACATAACGTTGTTTTCCCTGCTCCTGATGGTCCAACGAATGCAACTGTTTCACCTGCATGTATTTTCAAACTAATATCATTTAAAATCGGTTCTTTATTTTCATATCCGAACGTAATGTTGCTATATTGAATATCACCGTGTACATGTTTAACTTCGATCGCATCTTTAGCGTCTACAATATCTGGCTCTGTTTCAAGAAGCTCTACATATCTCTTAAAACCAGCGATCCCTTTCGGATAACTTTCGATTACCGCATTAATTTTTTCAATTGGGCGGAAGAAAATATTCGTTAATAGAACGAATCCGATAAATCCACCGTACGTTAATTCACCTTGCAGAACAAACCATGTACCACATATTAAAACGAAGAGCGTTACGAGACGCATAAGCATATAACTGATTGACGAATTTAACGCCATAATTTTATACGCCATTAATTTCGTTGTACGGAAACGAGCATTGTTAACAGCAAATTGCTCTTTCTCAAACTTTTCATTTCCGAATGCTTGTACAACGCGGATACCACCGACGTTATTCTCAATACATGCATTGAAATCAGCAACGTCTGAAAATAAACGTCTAAATGTACCTGTCATTTTTTTGTTGAAGTAAAGTGCTAACCATAATAAGAATGGAATGACGAAGAACGTTAATAGCGCTAATTTCCAGTTGATCATCATCATAAATGAGAATGCCCCAACTAAAGTCATAACGGCGATAAATAAATCTTCTGGCCCGTGGTGAGCAATTTCCCCAATTTCCATTAAGTCGTTTGTAAGACGTGAAATTAAATGACCTGTTTTATTATTGTCAAAAAATCTAAATGATAGCTTTTGAATGTGATCAAATAATTTCTGCCTCATATCCGTTTCAATGTTAACGCCAAGCATATGCCCCCAATATGTAACGACATATTGTAAGCCTGCATTTAATATATACACTGCAAGTAAACCGAAACAAGCCCATAAAATAAGCGTCCAGTTTTGCCCTGGCAATAACTTATCAATAAATTGATTTACGATAAGCGGGAAACCAAGTTCTAATAACCCTGCGACAACTGCGCAAGAAAAGTCGAGTATAAATAAACCTTTATACGGTTTATAGTAAGAAAAAAATTTACGTAGCATACCTTCCCCCCATTTTTCAAAATTAAAAAGACTCCCTAAATGATAACCATTATCAAATAATTATTCAAGTTATCCGTCTATGAAACTTCAAAAGAAGGTTTGCGATAGTTGTCGTTTTTTGCCGGAAAGTCGATATATTGGAATAATCGCTGATATATCCCAATAATCGACGATATAAATTTCATTTACTATCCTACCGCCCCCCCATCCCATACAAAAAGGGTATCACCACAAGGTGACACCCCCACTTCTATTACATAGCTTCCGAATCCCACTCATGCTCCTGCTGAACAAACACAATACCTAATTCGTGATGTCCTCCGGCGTATAATGCCGTTTGAGCGAGGCGAAGCTCTCCATTTGTATCTAATACTTCTAATTTACAAAATGCTCCTGTCGTCTTCGTTTGAAGCGCATCATAAAATTCTTCAGCACTTCTTGGAATGACTCCATTTACTTTCGTAATCATTTCTCCAGGTAGTAAATTCAGCTCTGCCCCAATTGTATTCGGGATTGTATCTAATACAACGAGTCCATCATTACGTGCAGCGAAGTACGCTGGTCTTGTTTCATCCGCAATTTTCTCTTGCATGGAAATTGTGAAACGTCCAAGCATCGCAACACCCATCGCGATAATTGCAAGTACGTGCCACCAATAACTTGCGATTCCTAAAACTAGCACAAGTCCTGCTAATCCGTATACACGTCTTCCTGTAAATAATAAAGCTTCTGTCGGCTCATAACTTCTAATCCTTCTCATAAATCCAATCAAAAATGGAACGAGGAATAAAGAATATGTATCTGAACCGATTGAAACGACAGGCCACCATGAAATAAACTGCGTTACCGCGTCACCTGGTATAAGAATAAAAATAGGAACGATCCATAAACGCTTTGATTCGTGTAAGCCGACCTTTAATCCGCGCTTACCCTTCCTCATCTTCGGCGTGGAATAGCCTACTGCATTTTTAGAAATCAATAAGCCCTCTACAACGAGCATGACGCCTAGCAAAATAGCAAGAGATACAATTGTACTCTCTTCACCTTCTCCAAGCTGTAAGAAGGAAACTGGTAGCTTAGAAGATAATAGAACACATACAATTGCGATGCTAAACGTATAAGCCGCTGATAAATATCGATACGTAGCAGTTAATCCAAATAGAAGTGTCCAAAGTAAGATGATCCATAAGCTCGCTTTGGAAACAACAAGTCCAAAGCCAATTGTAATAATAGATACGATTAATCCGTATTTAACTCCCGCAAATAAGGATGTTCGCAGTTCAAACCAAATATCATAAACTTTAAAGGAAAAGTCCTTTCGTTCTCGTAACATACGTAAGTATCCGACGAAGATACTACTTATTAAAAATACATAGACAGCAGGGTGTAAGAAAAAACGTCCAACCGCCCGCATTATTTCAAAAATCCATGCCTCCACGAACCCATTCACCACCATTTATATCATTCTTTCTTTTTATATTATCATAACTGGACAAACGTTTGTTTAACACAAAAAAATACAGGCAGCAAACTGCCTGTATTTCACTTTACCCCACTTTAATGGGCAGTAAGACCCCCACCTCAAAATTTAGCGAAAACAAAGTATTTAGGTAGGGGATCAACTGCCCATAAAAGTCCGATTGGTGAGGGCTGATAATCAGTGGGGGATGAAGAACCCCCCGCTGATTAAAGTTTCACTTTATTTCGCTATTAATTTTAATGCTGACTGTAGTTGTAGATCATTTTCTCCAGAACGGATTTTTTCAATAATTTTCGTTTGAATCGCCTCAGCTGTCTTTTTATCAAGCTGTCCTGTCGCATCCATTTTATTGGCATTTTGGAATGCTTTCAGCGCTGATTCTGTTTCTTTACTAAAGTATCCATCTTCACGTCCTGTTACATACCCTAAACTCTTAAGCATCTCTTGCGCGTGTTTTACTTGTACATCATTTGAATTGTATGAAAGTGTCTTTTCAATTTGAATTGGTGTCGCATGATAATAATCTGGTTGCTTCACTTCTACTGTTGGCGCAATTCCTTTTTTATGAATCCAGTTTCCATCTGGCGTTAACCATTTAAACATCGTTAATTTAATGTTGCTGCCATCTTTAAATGGAACGGCTTGCTGAACAGTGCCTTTACCAAATGTTTTTTCACCAACTAAATCGTATCCTTCTCCTTCTTTTAGCGCACCCGCTAAAATCTCTGAAGCAGAAGCACTTCCATTATCAATTAATACTGAAATTGGATATGGCTTTCTTTGTTTCAGTTCCGTAGAGAACTTCTTCTTCGCACCATTTCGCTCTTCTACTTGTAGCATCGGCTTTTTATCTGTCATAATTTCCCCTAGTATCTCTTCTACACTATTTAAGTAGCCACCAGGATTACCACGTACGTCAATAACTAAGCCTTTTATGTTTTTCTTCTCTAACTCTTTTAACTGATCCTTAAATTCTTTCGCTGTATTTTCAGCAAAGGAAGTGATTTGCATATAACCGATATCTTTTCCGCTCTCTTGTTTCACAGAGCTAAACACTGTGAAAATCGGAATTTTTTCACGTTTAATTTTAAATACAATCGGATCAGCTACTCCTGCACGCTTAATTTCAATCGCAACAGTCGTTCCTTTTTTACCACGAATCTTTAATACCGCTTCTTCACGTGATAAATCTTTCACACTATTTCCATCTACAGATAAAATTTGGTCATTCGGTTTAATTCCAATCTTTTCTGCCGGTGATCCTTTAATTGGAGATACGATAATAAGCTTACCGTCCGTCTTGTTCACCTCAGCCCCAATCCCCTCTAGCTCAGGATCGAGTGATTCACTAAACTGTTTAGCCGTTTCTTTATCCATATACGTGGAATAAGGGTCCTTCAGCGTAGACAACATTCCTTGTATTGCACCTTCGACTAATTTTTCATCCTTCACGTCTTCCACATAACGTGAATCAATTAGTGCATACGCCTCATTAATTTTTGCCAAATTCCCTTGCGCTGTGCTAGCGTTTCCACTCGAAATTGTTTGCGTTACTTCTGCTGGGTTAACCCCAAATAAAGACATACCTGCAAACATTCCGCCAGCACCAATTAAAAATGCAACAACCATTCCAATAATTGCAACTCTACGTTTCAATGCGGAATTCCCCTTTCCAAAACACACAGGTGGTGTAGCAAAAGGCATCACACAGTGTGTGATGCCTTTACCTATTTCTACTATATGATAAGCTTGTACGAATTATGTTTGCAACTTTTTATACTTTTAAGAAGCGACGAATTGACATTACACTTCCCCACATACCGATTAAAGCCCCGATTAACACTAGTAAACCAGCTAATTGGAATACGAATGGGCTGTATGGTAGAAGTTCGAAAATTGTTCCGCCAAGTTTCTCGTTAAACACACCTTGTAGTGAATTATACGTGACTAGAATTAAGCCAATTGGAATAATTGATCCTAATACTCCTAAGAATAATCCCTCTAATAAGAACGGCCAACGAATAAACCAGTTTGTCGCACCTACAAGTTTCATAATTTCGATTTCTGTACTACGAGCATAAATTGTAATTTTAATTGTATTAGAGATTAAGAACATCGCTGTGAATAAAAGACCAGCAATTAACACAATCCCGATATTACGACCAGTTTTTACAGTATCAAATAATCGTTCAACTTGCCCTTTTCCGTACTGAACATTACTTACAAACTGCATTTTTTCAATCTTTTTCGCGATTGCCGCTGTATCTGTTGGTTCTTTTGCTTTTACAACGAATACGTTTTTAAGTGGGTTATCTTGTTCAAATAACTCAAACGTTTTTCCACTATCGCCTAAGCTTTTAATTAAACGTTTTAACTCTTCTTCTTTAGAAGAATATTTAATAGAGTCTACTTTTGCAATCTTACTCATATCATCTTCTAATTTCTTTTGATCAGCTTCTTTTGCTGCTGGATCAACGTGTACACGAATCTCTACATCTTGCTCTACTTTCGTCGCAAAATGGTTCATATTCATAATCGCTGTTAAGAAGACACCTACAAGTAATAATGTAACTGTTACTGCACTAACAGAAGCAAACGTCATCCATCCGTTACGTGATAGATTCTTTACACCTTCTCGCAAATGTCGACTAAGGGTCTTAGCCTTCATATCCATATCCTCCCTCAATCTCATCTCGAACAATTTTTCCGCCTTCAATCGCGATTACACGATGACGGATTGTATTTACGATATCTGCGTTATGTGTCGCCATAACAATCGTTGTACCACGCTCATTAATGCGCGTGAAAATCTTCATAATATCAAGAGCTGTTTCAATATCTAAGTTACCTGTTGGCTCATCGGCAATTACAACCTTTGGTCTATTAACAATTGCTCTCGCAATCGCAACACGTTGCTGCTCTCCGCCTGAAAGTTCGCTTGGAAGTGCATCTGCACGATCTTCAAGACCTACAAGACCTAAAACTTCTGTTACACGCTCAAGAATTGCTTCTTTTTCTTCTTCAATTACCTCTAAGGCAAACGCAACATTCTCATATACCGTTAACTTAGGTAACAATTTAAAATCTTGGAAAATTACGCCTAATTGACGACGGAAATATGGAACATCTCTTTCTGCTAATGTTTCGATAACAAGCCCATTTACATTAATTGATCCTGTAGATGGCTTCTCTTCACGATACATCATTTTAATAAATGTAGATTTCCCGGCTCCACTCGGTCCAACTACGTATACAAACTCACCCTGTTTAATGTTAACTGTGAGACCAGCAATGGCTTTCATACCATTCGGGTACTCCTTATAAACATTCGTCATTTTTATCATTATTTATCACCCAATACTTAATGATTTTTTTCGAAATACTTTTCTGTACACCTGAAAATAAAAACTTTATTCTCACTTAACCACTCTTGTTGAAGGTAGTCTACTTACAATTTTTTATAAGTAATACTACTATGTAATATATTTCAGCAAAATTCTACAAACCCCATTGTAACATCAAACGGTTTCCAGTTCGGATACATTTTTGTTACAGTTATGTTACATTCCACAAAAAGGAAAACGAGTTGGCTATATAACCATCTCGTCTATTTTACTCTCTTTATTTATGGTCAGCTAACCACTCAGCTACTTTTTTCGCATCCTCACCTTGAATAATTCCTGGCGACATAGAACCGCGACCTTTTTCAATAATTTTTTCAATCTCCGCTGCATCATACTTCTGTCCCACTTTTCGTAAATCCGGTCCAGTTGCTCCTGATAAATCTTTCGCGTGACAGCCTATACAACTTTTTTGATAAATTTGCTCTGCGCTATCCGTGCTTGCAGATTGTTTTGAAGGCTTACTCTCTTCTTTATTTCCACACGCCCCTAAAGCAAAAACGACTGATGTTCCTAGTGCAATAGCCAACAATTTCTTTTTCACTTTTATCGCTCCCCATTGTTGATATTCTTTTCATTTGTAACACACTCATTTTCATTATAAGCATTATCTTTATATAGAAAAACTAAGGTATATTTCATATTCTTCAAAAATACAGCGAAAACCCTAATAATATAAAGCTTTTATAAGTTGTTTCAATTCTGTGAACAACATAAAAACTTATATAAAGTACCCTTTTTGAACGGGAAATTAAAAAAGTTCTGTATAAAGTCTTACTCTATGGCCGCTCTGTTTTACTATTCTCTACTTTTTACAAAACAATATACAACATTGTATGCTACATATAATCCCATCAAAAAGAGAAGTTGTCGTTTCCAACTTCTCTTCCTCTGTACTTCATCCATATAGATAAAATAACACTTTTTATATCCTCTATATCCTCAACATGTGCCAACAATTTTGTTGGCTTTTTTTCGCGTAGTTTATTAAATGCGAGAACGTAAGTAAGCATCGATAAATGGATCGATTTCTCCATCCATTACCGCCTGCACGTTACCAACCTCTGTGTTTGTACGGTGGTCTTTCACAAGAGAATACGGGTGGAATACGTAAGAACGAATTTGGCTACCCCATCCGATTTCTTTTTGTTCACCGCGAATTTCATCTAACTCCGCTTGTTGTTCTTCTAATTTCTTTTGATATAATTTCGCTTTTAACATTTTCATCGCATGCTCACGGTTTTTAATTTGCGAACGCTCTGACTGACATGTTACAACTGTGTTTGTCGGTGTATGTGTAATACGAACTGCTGAGTCCGTCGTATTAATATGCTGTCCACCTGCACCACTTGCACGGTACGTATCAATTTTTAAGTCTTCTGAACGTATTTCGATTTCAACTTCATCATTGAACTCAGGAACAACTTCACAAGATACGAACGATGTATGACGGCGACCTGAAGAATCGAATGGTGAAATACGCACTAGACGATGTACACCTTTCTCTGCCTTTAAATAACCGTAAGCGTTATGACCTTTAATTAATAAAGTAACACTCTTAATACCAGCTTCATCACCTGGTAAATAGTCAACTGTTTCTACTTTAAATCCACGTTTTTCAGCCCAACGTGTGTACATACGTAATAACATAGAACCCCAGTCTTGTGACTCTGTTCCACCAGCACCTGGGTGTAATTCTAAAATCGCGTTATTTTTATCATAAGGATCGCTTAGTAGTAACTGAAGTTCATACTCATTCATTTCTTGAATTAAGCCTTTTACTTCTGATTCGAGCTCCTCATGTAAATCTTCATCATACTCTTCTTTTAAAAGCTCATGCGTAATTTCTAAATTTTCGAATGTCTCATCTAACTGACGGAACTTTCCAACCATATCTTTCAGTGCATTCGCTTCGTTAATTACAGCTTGCGCGCCTTGTTGGTCATCCCAAAATCCTGCGCCCATCATTTTCTCTTCTAATTCTGCAATTTGTTTCTCCTTAGTAGGAAGGTCAAAGAGACCCCCTAAAAGCCGCTAATCTCTTAGCCATTTTTTCTAATTCCTGTCTAATTTCTACTAATTCCATTTCCTTCACCTCTATGTAATTGCTGTTACTTTCGTATGAAAACAAGGGAAACTCTCTCCACTTATGACGGAGAGAGTTTAATCCTTCTTAATTATACATTTTTGATATAAAAGTTTGCAAAGTAGCCTAAGCTACCGCCCTGTATTACTTCCCAATACCGCAGCAGTTTTTATATTTTTTACCGCTACCACATTTACATACATCGTTTCGGCCCACTTGGTCACCTTTTACAACTGGCTTTTTCTTTGCTTCTTCGCCATCGCTAGATGGGTGAACAGCTTCACCTTGAACAACTTCTTGACGCTCTAGGTTTTGTTCAATTTCAGCTTTCATAATGTAACGAGAAATTTCTTCTTCAATAGAAGCAATCATTGATTCGAACATTGCGAATCCTTCCATTTGATACTCACGAAGTGGGTCAATTTGACCGTAAGCACGTAAATGAATACCTTCACGAAGGTGATCCATCGCATCAATATGCTCTGTCCATTTCGTATCTACAACACGGAATACAACAACCTTTTCGAACTCACGCATTTGCTCTTCTGGCATAAGCTTTTCTTTGTCGTTGTAACGCTCTATTAATTTCGCGATAATTGGCTCGCTCATTTCCTCTGGAGCAAGGCGACGTAATTCTTCTTCTTTTACATCTCCTTCTTGCAGAAGGTTTGTATTTAAGTAGTCAACAAGACCTTTAATGTTCCAATCTTCTTCGATTTCCTCTTGTGTATGAAGTGCAACCGCACGCTCTACTGTAGATTTCATCATACCTTCAATAATGCCGCGTAAGTTTTCAGACTCCATTACCTCTTGACGCTGTTTGTAAATAACTTCACGTTGCTGACGAAGTACATCATCATATTGTAGTAACTGCTTACGTGCATCATAGTTATTTCCTTCTACACGTTTTTGCGCAGATTCTACTGCACGAGAAACCATTTTACTTTCGATTGGCTGAGAATCATCCATACCAAGGCGGTCCATCATTGCTTTCATATTGTCAGAACCGAAGCGGCGCATTAGTTCATCTTCCATTGATAAGTAGAACTGCGTAACACCAGGGTCTCCTTGACGACCAGCACGACCACGTAACTGATTATCAATACGACGACTTTCGTGACGCTCTGTACCGATAACTGCTAAACCAACGTTTTTAATATCGTCTCCAAGCTTAATATCCGTACCACGACCCGCCATGTTCGTCGCAATCGTTACAGCACCTTTCATACCAGCTTCTGCAATGATATCTGCTTCACGCGCATGGTTTTTCGCGTTTAAGATGTTATGACGTACGCCTTTACGCGTTAACATTTTTGAAATAAGCTCTGACGTTTCAATCGCAACTGTACCAACAAGAACAGGTTGTCCTTGTTTATGACGATTTACAATATCCTCAACAACAGCATTAAATTTACCTTCCATTGATTTGAAGATTAAATCAGCACGGTCATCACGAACAATCGGTTTGTTTGTTGGAATTACGATAACGTTCATATTGTAAATGTTACGGAATTCCTCTTCCTCAGTTTTCGCTGTACCAGTCATACCAGATAACTTTTCGTACATACGGAAGTAGTTCTGGAATGTAATTGTCGCAAGCGTCATACTTTCATTTTGAATTTCTACGCCTTCTTTTGCCTCGATAGCTTGGTGTAAACCTTCGCTATAACGACGGCCTTTCATAAGACGACCAGTAAATTGGTCTACAATTACGATTTCGCCTTCTTGTACAACATAATCTGTATCACGGTGCATAACAACGTGCGCACGAAGTGCCTGATTAATATGGTGAAGAAGTGCTACATGTTTTAAATCGAATAAGTTTTCAATGTGGAAAGCTTTCTCGGCTTTCGTAATACCATCTTCTGTTAACATTACATTTTTCGTTTTCACATCAAATGAATATTCTTTTTCATTTTCTAACGTACGAACGAATGCATTTGCAAACATGTATAGCTCTGTTGATTTTTGAGCTTGTCCAGAAATAATAAGCGGCGTACGCGCTTCATCGACTAAGATAGAATCGACCTCATCGATAATAGCAAAGTGAAGTGGGCGTTGAACGCACTGCTCTTTATATAAAACCATGTTGTCACGTAAGTAATCAAATCCAAGCTCATTATTTGTGCTATACGTAATATCAGCAGCATAAGCTTCTTGTTTTTCTTCGCGTGACATACTGTTTAAGTTAATTCCTACTGTTAATCCTAAGAACTCATGCAGTTGTCCCATTTCGTTCGCATCACGTTGTGCTAAGTATTCGTTGACTGTAACAACGTGAACACCTTTTCCTGTTAAAGCATTTAAATATACAGGTAATGTAGATGTTAACGTTTTACCTTCACCCGTTTTCATCTCAGAGATATTCCCTTCATGTAAGGCAATACCACCCATTAACTGTACGCCATATGGACGCATTCCAAGAACACGAGTCGCAGCTTCACGAACAACCGCAAAAGCTTCAGGTAGTAGATCATCTACTGTTTCACCTTTTGTTAGACGTTCTTTAAATTCAAGCGTCTTCCCTTTTAATTGTTCATCAGTTAATGGCTTAATAGATGGCTCTAGTGCATCAATTTGCTCAACTGTCTTCTGCATACGTTTAATTTGGCGTTGATTTACATCAAACACCTTTTTTAAAATACCGATCATAGGAAATACGCTCCTCTTTTTATTAAAATAAAACTTCCGATTGTTTTTCTTTTTCTCTATTACAATCAGTCGTTATAAAAATCAAATGTATGTTATGCCAATTTTTCTCCTAATTAAAAAAACTAAAATGTATATACCTAATGATAATTGTAACACTTGTCTTATAACTATGACAACAATCGGCCGAATGTCTCGTTCTAAATTAGGAAAACTTTTTATAGAAATCTATTTCCAGCAAAAAAAGCGCAGCCATTTCGGCTGCGCTTTTGAATTATTATTTAGTTTCGATTAAACCATATTTCCCATCTTTACGGCCATATACAACATTAGTTTCATTTGTATCAGCATTTGTGAAGACGAAGAAATTATGTCCTAGCATATCCATTTGTAGGATTGCTTCTTCAACGTCCATCGGTTTTAAATCGAATCGTTTTGTACGTACAAGTTCTAGTTCATCCTCTTCGACCTCATCCAGAACAGCTACTGCTTCTGGAAGGATAAAGTTCGTTTTCATAGAACCTTTCTCACGTAACTTACGATTTACTTTTGTTTTATGTTTACGAATTTGTCGCTCAAGTTTATCAACTACTAAATCGATAGCAGCGTACATATCGCTATTAGTTTCTTCTGCACGAAGTAATAAATCAGTAAATGGAATTGTTACCTCGACACGTTGCTTGTCAGAGTATACTTTTAAATTAACTTTAATCTCTGGGAATGTATCAAAATAACGCTCTAACTTACCTAGTTTTTTCTCTACATATTCCTTTAATGCTGGAGTTACTTCAATATTTTCACCACGAATGTTGAATTTCATAGATGAATTCCTCCTTTCAAGCCTATGTACTATAATTTCGACACTGGCTTAAAAACTCCTTCTAACTTTTTTAAAAAAATTAGTGGAATTGCGATTTTTTTATCGTTTTTTGTTGAAATGAAAAGATGCATCGTTTCTATCTTTATTTTATCCTATTAACATCGTGAATAACGAATATAACTGTGGACAATTCGTTACAGAAAAGAAACAACTTTTTGACAACTCGATTCATAACAAAAACCCCTTGCAAAAAACAAGAGGTTCTACCATATATATAACGTTGCCACAAACGCAGCTTTCTCTTCCCAAAAACAATATTCCTACAGTTTTACAACATTAGCTGCTTGTGGCCCACGTGCTCCATCTACAATGTCAAATTCAACTTGTTGCCCTTCTTCTAATGACTTATAACCATCTTGTTGAATCGCAGAAAAATGAACAAACACATCATCACCGTCTTCACGCTCAATAAACCCAAATCCCTTTTCTGCATTGAACCATTTCACTCTTCCTTGCATGTTCATTCCATTCCCTTCACTCTAAAAATCAGGGCATTTGCCCCATAATTTGACTATAACGAATGACAACTTACGAAGTCAAAGAAGACTTATCGTCTTTTTATTATCTCTTTCGACAGTTACAGATCAACTTCTACAGAGCGTCAAACTAGAAACTTCTCTTGCTCCTCTATCATATAAAAGACTTCCAATTTGTCTCACTGTAATTCCTGTCGTATATACATCATCCACGAGTAAAATGTGTTGACCATAAAACATCTCTTCTCCCTGAAAATAAAAAGGATTACTTCCCGAAAGCCTTTCTTTACGCGTCTTCTTACTTTGCTTTTCTGTTTCCCTTCTTCTTAATGATGGATACGAAGTGTTGACAGGTAAACAAGTTGCTAATAACTCTGCCTGATTAAAACCACGTTCATATTGCCGTTCCCTACTAAGCGGAACAGCAATAACAGTTGAAACGTTCGTAAAATATTTTTGAAATAGCTCTCGAAAGGATTGATGAAAAATACGAACTAACTCCGCATCCCCTCGAAACTTAAACTGTGCTACTATTTCTTTCATCTCATCATTGTACACATGCAAAGAACGATTTTTAAAAGGACGATACTTCTCCTCATTTATCCACCTTACGCAATCCACACAAATATCATTTTCTTTATATTCGGAAGGTAAATCCTCTAAAGGCCTCCCGCACTCCTTGCAAATCTCTCCTATAATATAGGAAAGTTTCCGCTCACATCTATTACATACATATTTTTTATGGGACTTTACAAAGAAGGTGTACCAACTAACTGTTTCCACTATAAACTCATCACAAAGCAAACAATGCATTAATCGATCAATCCTTGTTCCTTCGCATTTTTGTTCATACTTTGAATGTGTTTTCTCGCGCGTACCATCGACTCCGTCTTACCGTAATGAAAATACATAACCTCGCCATATGGCTCTTCAAAACTACGACCCGCTCGGCCTGCAATTTGTACGAGCGCGCTCTCTGAAAAAATTTCTTCTTCTGCCCCTAGCACCGCCACTTGTAAGTTCTTCACAGTTACTCCCCTTTCTAAAATTGTCGTTGTAACTAATAACGGAATATCTCCCTTTCTAAACGCTGCTACTTTTTCTTTTCTCATCGAATCTTCTGCATGTACGCCGTCGATTCTATTATCCAACCCTTTCAATAACTGACTCATTTCTTCTATATATCGCACATGAGGAACAAATAAAAAAATAGGATGTTTTTTGTTTACGTACATTTTTAACCATTGTAGTAACACTCGAGGAATTTTTTTATGATGAAGGCTTTTCTTCCAATTTCCGCACCAGCTAAATAGAGGAACTGGTAACGGATGACGATGGTATCGTCCTGAAACAATGATACCTTTTTGCTTCCCCTTTCTAAAATTACGCTTCCACTTTTCATCAGGAGTTGCAGTTAAATAAATACGCGCCGCTTTCTCTTTCATCGCTTGTTGCACCGCATACTGTAACATTTGATCTGCATGATACGGGAAAGCATCAATCTCATCTACAATCATGACATGAAACGCTCTATAATAACGTAACAATTGATGCGTCGTTGCAACGACTAACGCTGCATCTTTTTCACGATCCGCACTCCCTCCGTATAAAGCAGCTACATTTATATTAGGAAACACTTCTTGTAATCTCGGCGCTAATTCCAGTACAACGTCTGTTCTTGGCGTTGCGATACAAACCCTTTCTCCTTTTTGAAGCGCCTCTGCAATACCGTAAAATAACATTTCTGTTTTTCCAGCCCCGCATACAGCCCAAATAAAAAAAGATTCTTTCTGCTTAATAGCTTCTACCACACCTTGCGCCGCCAATTCCTGACCAGTAGACAAAACCCCTTTCCACTGCAACGGATTTAACTCTCTTTCTTCTTCTCTTTCCTGAATCCCACGAACGAGTACAGTACATTCACTAACTCTCCCCATTGTGATGCACTTCCGGCAATACGCGCATCTTTTACTGCATCTTTTACATAAAAATGATGTAAATAATCGCTGCTCTATATTTCCGCAGCGCTGACATATATATTTAGAAGCATTCTTTGTTATGCCTTGTACACATACGACCTCTCCCTTCTTTTTCAAGTCACTTAATTCTCTCCGTAAATCTGAAGAGAGTTCTTCTAATAGCAACTGTTTTCCAGCAAGCATTCACGCCACCTCCAGCACTACTATAAACCTTTCTCATAATCTCGTAAAAACTCAAAAAAGCCGATAACCTACTTATAAAATAGTAAGCTATCGACTTTATACACGTTTTTTTATTCAATTATAATTCTATAATCTACCGTAACCTAAGAAATGTTTTTGGTTATAAGAACTATTTACACTACCGTAAGTAACACCCGTTGATTCATCAGCAGCATGGATCATTTGACCGCCACCAATGTAAATACCAACGTGAGATACGCCTGCTCTGTAAGTACCTTGTAAGAAGATAAGATCTCCTGGTTTTGCTTCAGATGGGCTAATCTTTTGTACAGAGTTCCATAAACCTCTAGTATCTTGACGACCTAAACCATAAACATAAGAGATTAAACCACTGCAGTCAAATCCACCATTTGAAATTGACGCACTACCCCATACATATTTCAGACCTACTAAACCTTTAGCTTTTGAGACAACATCTTGTCTACCGCCACCAGTGTCAGCTGGTACTTCTGGAGCTGGTGTTGCTTTTTTCTCTTCTTTTTTCTTAGGCTCTTCTTTTTTATCTTGTCCATCATTGTTTGCTGGCGCCGCTGGTTGAGCCTGTGTTTGTGCTGGTTGAGCTGGAGCCTGTGCTGGCTGAGCTGCTGCTTGAGCCGCTTGCTCTGCCTGCTTTTGAGCAGCAACTTCTTGTGCAGCTTTTTCTTGTGCTTCTTTTTCAGCAATTTGTTGTAATTTTAATGCCTGTTGTTCAAGCTCCTTCAATTGATCTTCCGTACTTGTCATTGAAGTTACAACTGTATCCATTTTACCGCTTAAATCGTTTACTGCTGTTGCTTTTTTCGCTTTTTCAGCGTCAAGTTCTTTTTTAGCAGTTTCAATTTGAGCTTGTGCTTCTTTTAATTCTTTTTGTTTTGTTTTTACCGTTTCAACATCTTTTTTCACGTTCGCTTGATCTTCTTGTTGCGTTTTCATGATGTCTTCGTCAGACTCAAGAATTTTAGAAACTGAATTTAAACGATCAACTAAATCTGCAATGTTTTTAGAGTTTACAAGAACTTCTGTTACAACATTTGTGTTTGGTTGTTCTTGAAGTGCAACTAAACGTTTTCTTAATAACTCTTCACGTTTTGCAATTTTCGTTTGTAGTTCTGCAATATCTTTATTTTTCTTTTCGATTAATTGCTCAGTATCTGCTACTTTTTTCGTTGTTTCATCAAGTTTTGAAGCATTCTCTTGAACAGACTTATCCAATCCTTGAATTGTTTTGTTTAAGTCATTCATTTGTTTTTGTAATTCATCACGTTCTTGTTGTTGTTTATGTAAAGTGTCATTTTGTGTATTAATTTGTGATTTCACGTCAGAAATTTTATCTTCTGCAAATACATTTGGTGTTAGTCCTGAAAACATTAACCCTGCAACTAATGCGCAAGATGCCATTTTTAGCTTTTTCATTTTATTTTTTACACCGCTTTCTTTTTTCTTTTTCCGTATATAACCTATAAAATTTATACCATAATTCGGGATTTTTTTTGCTAATGTTACGCTATTGTAAAACAAATGTAATATTATATGTAACTCTATCGCGAAATATGCATATTTTTGTATGTATGTGTAGGATTTTAAACGTTTTTTTATAAGCAAAGAAAAAAACGTAAGGTTTCCCTTACGTTTTATTAAATATACTAATACGAATGCAATCCAAGCGTTATTTCATCCATTTTTCAGCCCAATTTTGGACTTCATCCATAACACTTTCTAATGCTTTTCCTTTGTCAGTTAAGCCGTACTCAATTCGAACTGGTACTTCTGGATAAACATTACGAACTACAATGCCTTCGCTCTCCAATTCCTTCAAACGCTCTGACAACATACGATCGCTCATATTCGGTATAATATCTGCGATTTCTCTAAAACGCTTTGACTCTTCAAGCAAAGATTTAATAATCAAGCCAGTCCATTTTTTACTAAGCAAAGTAAAAGCTGACTCAAACTTTGGACATAAACAAGAATTATGCTCCATATGTTTCACCTCTCTTCCATTATAATATAGTCTCTTGTAAAAAGTAAGTTATAAAACTTTCCTCATTATTTTATTTTACGTACATTTTACCATTTCCAAATATTAACTTGTCAACTTCACGTAAAATATCCGTAAAAAAACCCTCTTAAAAAGAGAGCTTTTTATATCTTTATTACTTCGTATACCATCCAAGACCTAATGCACCTTCACCTAAATGCGTACCAATTACAGCGCCAAAATAACCTGTGCGGATTGTGACATGAGGATATTTTGCTTCTAATTCAGCCTTCCATTCATTCGCTTCCTCTTCACGCTGTGCATGAATGATAACTGCTTCCATAGGTACACCTTTACTTGCTTGCTCATCAAAAATTTCAACAATTCGTTTTAACGCTTTTTTACGCGTACGAATCTTTTCAAACGGAATAATGATTTTATCTCTAAAATATAAAACCGGTTTTACTTGTAACAAACTACCAATGAAAGCTTGTGCACTATTTAATCGTCCGCCGCGTTGTAAATGATGTAAATCATCGACCACAAAATAAGCGTCCATCGTTTGTTTCATTTCATCAAAACGGGCGATAATCTCTTTCGGATCCTTCCCTTCACTTGCTAGCCTTGCACCTTCACGCACATAGAATCCTTGTACCTCACAACTAATTTCAGAGTCGTACGTATATACATCAATACCCTCTACCATTTGCCCGGCTGTCGTTGCCGTTTGATATGTACCACTAATCCCACTTGAAAGATGAATGCTAATAACCGCATCATACTCCTTAGATAGTTCTTCAAATAACTCAACAAACTTTCCGATTGCTGGCTGAGAAGTTTTCGGAAGTTCTTCTTGCTCACGTACTTTTACATAGAAATCATCTACTGAAATTTCAGCTTCTTCTTGATAAGATTCCGTTCCAAACACAACGTTTAATGGAATCATATATATATTGAGTTCATCACGAATATGCTTCGGTATATATGCTGTACTATCAGTAACAATAGCTGTTTTCATTTGCGTACCTGCCTTATAAAAAAGTTTTTATTCCCTAAGTTTACACGAAAACTAAAAATGGTGCATCCATACATGAAAATGCCGGTTTGAAATTATACTCACCATCTCGACAAATTACAACAAAAAGATGAAATACTCACCAAAAATTTTAACTTATTTATAAAAAATGTTTGAATATAAAAACGCTCGCTTTTAAAATGTAAAGTACTAGTCACTTTGGTAGATAGGGGCGTATTCGAGTGTTATTACAATATTTAACAATCAAAGACTACGGTGAACACGAAATTGTCATTCAAAAATCAAGATTTATCTGTTACATTAGCCGAGCTACAACCGAAGAAGAAGCTCAAGAATTTATCCAAAAAATAAAAAAACAAAACTGGAATGCGACACATAATTGTTCCGCATATTTAATTGGCGAACAAGATCAAATCCAAAAGGCAAATGATGATGGCGAGCCTAGCGGTACAGCTGGCGTACCTATGTTAGAGGTACTAAAAAAACGCGGTTTAAAAGATACCGTCGTTGTCGTTACCCGTTATTTTGGTGGCATTAAACTTGGTGCAGGTGGATTAATTCGCGCATATGGAAAATGT
The DNA here is from genome assembly GCF_058792175.1 of Bacillus sp. EB106-02-03-XG38. Lineage (NCBI taxonomy): Bacteria > Bacillati > Bacillota > Bacilli > Caryophanales > Bacillaceae > Bacillus > Bacillus sp. EB106-02-03-XG38. Next base: position 321,425 of record NZ_JBYTED010000004.1, on the reverse strand, counting down.
ACAAGTGAAGGCATTAATCATGTCGGTGTTGTCGAGCGAAAACTCATGCGTGTTATGCAGACCGAAATTGATTACACATTACTTGGCAAAATTGAAAATGAATTACGTAATTCAAAATATGCCATTAAAGATATACATTATCTCGAAAATGTCACATTTGATACGTATGTAGAAGAAGATGGAAAACAAGCATTCACAGATTGGATGATTGAATTAACAAATGGGAAATGTACAATTACAGAGGGAGATATGTTGTACTTAGAACAAGATGTTATCTAAGAATAACTATATTATCCCCTTCAAAGATTAATGTAGTGAATTACTTCCCTACAAATGAACTAAGGAGATTATATATGGAAGAACGTTATTATCATCTCCAAAATAGCAGAATAAAAAAGAAACGAAGAAGAAAGTTTTTCTACTTCCTTATTTTCTTATTTTTATTTGGTAGTGTAGGACTTTATATATTAAATTCCTACTCTTCTCTCATGGGGATGTATAGTGGTTTTACTCGTGAAAAATCGGATTTGAGAAGTGAAGATGTAGAAATTACAAAAGAACCTTTTACAATCCTCATTATGGGTATAGAAGATTATGCGACAGACGGACAAAATGGCCGTACAGATTCATTAATGTTTGCAACAGTCAATCCGAAAACGAAGAAGATTTCGCTTATGAGTATCCCTCGTGATAGTCGTGTCCCAATTGTTGGAAAGAATAAAGAGGACAAAATTAACGCTGCGCACGCTTATGGCGGAGAAGAAATGGCAATCAAAACAGTCGAAGGTTTTCTAAAAGTGCCTGTAGACCATTATCTTAAAATTGATTTCCAAGGCTTTAAAGGTATCGTTGATGCTGTTGGCGGTGTTACCGTAGATGTTCCCTTCAATTTCTGGGAACGTTCTGACGAAGATTACTACAAAAAAATCGAATTTAAGCAAGGACAACAAGAATTAAATGGTGAAGAAGCACTCGCTTACGTTCGTATGCGAAAGCAAGATCCAAACGGTGATTATGGCCGGGCTGCTAGACAAAGACAATTACTAGCCGCTGTTGCTCAAAAGCTAAATTCCACTTCTACCGTATTTAAAATTAAAGATTTAACGACAGTCGTGGGAAAATATATAAAAACTGACATTCCTATTTCAGACGGACTGGCTCTTTACAATAAACTATCTGGATTTGATCCTTCTACAATACAAACGTTCAAACTTGAAGGAGAAGACAAAAAAGTAGGTGGTATTTATTACTTCCTTCCTGATCCAAACGGTGTTGAGGCAGTACGTAACGAAATAAAAAAAGAATTAGGCGAAGCAGCCAACACGCAAGACAATGCAACGACAAAAACCGAATCAAATCCTTCTTCAAATGCTAATTCTAACGAAAAAACGAAGAAAGAAACGAATCAGAATCAGAACCAAACACCAACTGAACCTCCTCCATCCACAAATGCTCATGCAGAGTGGATTATGAGAAATCAGCAATAACAAAAGAGCCAAATCGCAAATGATTTGGCTCTTTTTTCTTTACTTATTAAAGTGCTGTAAAATTGCTTCTACAATACGCTCTGATGCACGGCCATCACCGTATGGGTTAGATGCTTTCGACATCTTATCATGAGCTTCTTTATCTGATAACAATTCATCAGCAAGGCTAAAGATTGTCTCTTCGTCTGTTCCTGCTAATTTCAATGTACCCGCTTCAATACCTTCTGGGCGCTCTGTTGTATCACGAAGAACAAGAACTGGTACACCAAGTGATGGTGCTTCCTCTTGTACTCCACCAGAATCAGTTAGCATTAAGTATGAACGAGCTGCAACATTATGGAAATCAATTACATCTAGCGGCTCAATTAAATGAATGCGGCCATGATCGCCTAAAATATCATTTGCAGTTTCACGAACAACAGGGTTCATATGAACAGGATACACAACTTGTACGTCTTCATGCTTATCAACAAGACGTTTAATTGCACGGAACATGTTACGCATTGGCTCTCCTAAGTTTTCACGACGGTGAGCTGTCATAAGTACAAGACGATCATTTCCAAGTTTCTCTAGTACAGGATGACTATATGTTTCTTTTACAGTCGTTTTTAGCGCGTCAATCGCTGTATTTCCTGTTATGAAAATGCGTGACTCATCTTTATTTTCTTTCTGTAAGTTCGTCGCTGATTTCGCTGTAGGTGAGAAGTGAAGATCTGCCATTACGCCTGTTAATTGGCGGTTCATCTCTTCTGGGTATGGAGAATATTTATCCCATGTACGAAGTCCTGCTTCAACATGACCTACTGGAATTTGATTGTAGAAAGCAGCTAAACTCGCAATAAATGTTGTCGTTGTATCACCATGTACAAGTACAATATCCGGCTTTGCTTCTTTCATTACTTTATCCAAACCTTCTAAGCCACGCGTTGTAATATCAATTAAAGTTTGGCGGTCCTTCATAATATTTAAATCGAAATCTGGCGTAATTCCAAAAATACTTAATACTTGGTCTAACATTTGACGATGTTGCGCTGTTACAGTCACAATCGATTCAATTTTGTCTGAATGCTTTTGCAGCTCTAATACAAGAGGTGCCATTTTAATTGCTTCTGGACGTGTCCCGAAAATTGTCATTACTTTTAAACGTTCAGTCATTTCATTGCCTCTTTTCTTTCACTAGTTACAAATTCTATTATGACATATAAGAATATACATGAATACATACCTTTTTAACGAGTAACGGAAAAGTCTCTCTTACAAATACTTTCTCTTCCAATCGAATAATAATCTATCCCTTGCTCTTTGACACCCTCAATAGTATAACAATTTCTTCCATCGAATAAAATAGGCTCTCTCATAAGTTGTGCGTACTTTTCTAACGGATAAGCTCTAATTGTTTCCCATTCCGTTATAATAAAAGCCGCACTCGCTCCTCTAATCGATTCATCTATACATTCGCTATATTGTATAGTCTCCCCAAAGATATTTTTCATATTGCGAATCGCCTTCGGATCATATAGAACTACATCCGCACCCATATGAATTAATTCTTGTATCATAATAAGGGACGGTGCGTCTCTTATATCATCCGTATTCGGTTTAAATGCCGCCCCTAGCACAGCAATCCGCTTCTTGTTCATATTTATTACTTCCTTCGCTTTCTCAATCAATAACAACTGTTGTTTATTATTTACTTCAATGACTGCTTTTAACAAGCGAAAGTCATGCGCCACATTCCCTGCAATTTGCACAAGTGCTTTCGTATCTTTCGGAAAACACGATCCGCCGTAACCAATGCCCGCATTTAAAAAAGACGCACCAATTCGCTTATCCATTCCCATCCCTTTTGCAACGTCTAATACATTAGCTCCTACTTTTTCACATATATTTGAAATTTCATTGATAAAACTAATTTTTGTGGCTAAAAAAGCATTCGATGCATACTTAATCATCTCTGCACTTTTTATATCTGTAACATACGTTTTTAAGCGTAATTCACTATACAAATTCTCAACTTTTCGTGCTGCTTCCTCATTATCTGCTCCAATTACAATACGATCTCCTTGAAAAAAATCGTAAATCCCTGAACCTTCCCGTAAAAATTCTGGATTTGATACGATATGTAATTCATATCTATTTTGTAATTTCTCCTCAATCCATCCCCTCATAACATCATTCGTCCCTACAGGAACCGTACTTTTTGTAACAACAATAACATCGTTAGTCGCATATGTTCCGATATCTTCACAAGCATTTTGAATATATGTTAAATCCGCTGTTCCATCTAACAAAGATGGCGTTCCAACTGCAATGAATATAAATTCTGCATCGTTAAATGCTCTTACTCTACTTGTTGTAAAAGTTAAATGATTATTCTCACACGCATCATTTATTAATTCATATAAACCAGCTTCATAAATAGGCAAATCCCCTTGCTTTATCCGTTCAATTTTCTCATCATTTATATCAAAACATGTGACCGAGTGGCCTAACATCGCCAATCCTACTCCTGTAATCAATCCAACATATCCGGTACCTATTATCGTAATTTTCATTTCCTTTTCGCACAGGAATATACAATAGAAAATATACGGATACATAGAATTCTCCCTGTGCTTCCCCCTCTCACATTAAAAATGAGAAAACTCTTTTACTTCTTTATTATATGAATTACTTTTCCCATTCTTTTTTAAGTTTTTGTAAAATTAAATGCATCAATATAAAGTGAAACTTTAATCAGCCTTCACCAATCGGGATTTTACAGGAATTAAGGTTCCCCCCTCACCTCTTTGCTCCAACTGAATTTTGAGGCTGAAACCTTACTGCCCGTTCATGCAGATAAATTCCCACATTTTAACACGGAACTTACTCATTTCTACGTGTAACACTTATAATACTGAAATAAAAGTATTCACCATTAAAGAAAATGAGAAAATGTCATATTCCAAAGCCTAATACGATCAACCTTCTCAAATGATTCTACATTCTGTATACAATTGTCATATATTCTATCTGCTTCCATTTAACGTAAATAGAAAAAAAGATTGAATTCTAATCTTTTTGTGATACCATATGTTATGAGCCTGTAAATAAACATCATAATTTTCAGATAAATATATTTTTAAAAATTACGTTAGACTATAAAAGGGTGGGGTATTAATGGACTCACAAGTGATTTATGCCATTTTGGCATCTTTCATCACTGTACTCGTCGTTACTCCTTTAGTTATTAAGTTAGCTTTTAAAATAGGAGCAACAGATAAGCCAAACGCTCGTAAAGTGCACCAAAAGATTATGCCTCGTCTTGGCGGGTTAGCGATATTTATTGGTGTGGCTGTAGGATTTGTTGTCGGCGGCTTATACGAACAAAGAATGTTATCGATAACGCTAGGTGCGATTATCATTGTAATCATCGGTATTTTAGATGATATGTACGAGTTATCTGCGAAGGTAAAATTCGGTGGACAACTACTAGTTGCCATTATGATTGTTAAAAGTGGATTATTAGTGCAAGTATTATACATCCCAATCCTCGGGGATACTGAACTTGGATGGCTCGCTTATCCAATTACAGTATTTTGGATTGTAGGTATTACAAATGCAATCAACTTAATTGATGGCTTAGATGGATTATCTGCTGGTATTTCATCTATCGTACTTGCAACGCTAGCATATATGGCCTTCACTAGCCCATGGGGCACTGGAGCTGCTATTATCTTACCACTAGCATTAATTACATTAGCAAGTACAATCGGATTTTTATTCTACAACTTCCATCCAGCAAAAATCTTCATGGGAGATACAGGCGCACTATTTTTAGGATACTGTATTTCTGTTATATCGTTACTTGGATTATACAAAAGTGTAACGTTATTCAGCTTTATCGTTCCAGTTATCATTTTAGGCGTACCTGTATTTGATACGACATTTGCAATTATTCGTCGTATCGTAAATAAAAAACCTATTTCAGCACCAGATAAATCGCATTTACATCACCGTTTACTTGCAATGGGCTTCTCTCATCGTAAAACGGTACTAATTATATACGCATTCGGTATTTTCTTTAGTGTAAATGCAATTATTTTCTCTAGTGCAACACTATGGTTATCCATTATTCTTCTTTTCGTTTTAATCTTCTTTACAGAGATTATTGCTGAAGTAATTGGGCTTGTACACGAACGTTACAAACCACTTATTTCCTTTTATAAAAAAGTGAAAAAACGCGAAGACTAATTGTAGTATAGCCTTTACAATTATGAAATATTCAAATAGCATCCTCCTTCTTATAAGAGGATGCTATTTTTTATTCTTTACTCCTCATTTTATATTTCCAAAATATAGTTTGTTTGAGAGTCCCACTATTGGAGAAAGATATACATAATAGGAAAAGGATTATATTTTCTTTTTTACATCTTGATTGTCAAACTGAGGGTGAATGTTATGATCAAGCGAGTATTCCAATACACTATTTTATTTTTAACGATTACGATGTACGCGTCATCTTATGCAGGAGCAACTACAATTCCCCCTGCTGAACATCATCCAAATACCGAAACTACCTCTTCTACCCAAAAGATCGCGTACTTAACATTTGATGACGGACCAAACAAATATACTACGCAAATTTTAAACATCTTAAAAGAAAAGAACGGAAAAGCAACTTTCTTTGTTATTGGTGGTAAAGTACCACATTATAAAAAAACAATGCAACGATTAATTAAAGACGGACATTATATCGGACTTCACAGTATGTCACACGATGTAAAACGCCTTTATACTGGTGATCCATCTGCTTTAATTACAGAAATGGAACAAACACAAAACATCGTTCAGCAAGTTACAAAATTAAATACACATCTCGTTCGTGTCCCGTACGGTAGCATGCCATACTTGAAAAAGAATTACCGTGATGCACTTGTATCAGCTCAGTATAAAATGTGGGATTGGACAATCGATACATATGACTGGAAAAGCTATGACAATCCATCTGCCATACTTGAAAGAGTACGTAATCAGAGCGATGAACAAGTTGAAGTAATTTTAATGCATGACTCGAGTGTAACTGTACAAATACTGCCACAAGTAATTGATTACTTACAGTCACAAGGGTACAAACTTCTTCCTTATAATCCATCTTCCCACCTGAAAGTGAACTTTTGGAAAGACACAAGATTGTAACAGCTTTAGTGCTTATATACTAAAGCTGTTTTATTTTTCTCTTCCCACCTTTCCCATTTTTGTGTAAACTTTTAAATAGTGATGAAGTTTCGAGGTGAATAGAAATGAAACGAATAGATCTCATTTTTAACGCAATACAAAAAGGCAATTATACAGAAGGTGTAACCGCATCAGAACTAGCTACCCTGTTGCAACTAGATCGAGCCAATGTAAGTAGCGACTTAAACAAACTTGTAAAAGATAAACGTTTATTAAAAACAAATACGCGTCCTGTTCGTTTTTATATAGAAACGAACGCTTCATTGGAAACGCATTCAAAAGAAGTGACTTCATTAGATACATTTGCAATTGAAAATACGAGCCTTAAAATCGCAATTGAAAAAGCGAAAGCTTCTATTCTCTATCCTCCAAACGGTATGCATACTTTACTGCTCGGAGAAACAGGAGTCGGAAAGTCTATGTTCGCTTCTTTAATGCACGAATATGCAATTGAAGTTGAACAACTTCCTAAAAATGCACCATTTATCGTCTTTAACTGTGCTGATTACGCAAATAATCCACAGCTACTACTCGGGCAGTTATTTGGGATTAAAAAAGGAGCTTATACAGGGGCAAGTGATCAAAAAGGGTTAATTGAAAAAGCACATGAAGGGATCCTTTTCTTAGATGAAGTACATCGTCTTCCTCCAGAGGGACAAGAAATGCTTTTCACCTTTATTGACCGCGGAGTATACCGTCGCCTTGGAGAAACAGAAAACGAACGTAAAGCACAAGTATTAATCATTACTGCAACAACAGAAGAACCAAATTCATTTTTATTAAAAACATTTACAAGACGTATCCCGATGACGGTTACGCTGCCACCACTTCGTGAGCGTACACATAAAGAACGCTTTGCTTTACTACAACTATTTTTCACAAATGAAGCAATCCGCCTGCGAAAAGAAATTCACGTCAGTCCGAATGCAATGCGTGCTTTCGTCTTTTACAATTGTCCTAATAACATTGGTCAATTAAAAACGGATGTACAAATTGCCTGTGCCAAAGCCTATTCTGACTTCGTGACAAAGAAACGTGATTCTGTCTATGTTTCAAGTACAGATTTACCTTGGTATATGAAAGAAGGGCTATTCATTGAAAGAAAGAGCCGTCATCTATACCAAATACCGAATGAAACATTTATATTTACAGTTGATGAAGGTTGGAGTAATCATAAAATAGAAAATGAAAAACAGTCTTCTATTTACGATTATATTGATTATAAATATGAAGAACTTCAAGCTCGCGGTATCGAAGAGGAAGAATTAGAATTACTAATCGAAAATGATATTCAAAGCTTTTTCGTACAATATTTTAACCAAATGTCCAAAAAAACAAGTCATGAAAATGTTTTTAAAATTGTGGATCGTAATATCGTTTCCGTTTGTGAAAGAATTGCTGAACTTGCTGAAAAGCATTTATCTAAGACGTTTGATGAAAAGGTATTTCTCGCTTTAAGTTTACATGTACAGACAACTCTACAACGTTTGCAAGCTGGAAAACAAATTCATCATCCACAATTAAATCAAATTCGTACGAAATATAAAGAAGCTTTTTCCGTAGCTATGCAATGCATTCAACTACTGGAGGATGAATTACAAATAACAATGCCTATCGATGAAGCCGGCTTTTTAACAATGTTCTTCGTTGTTGATCCAATTCCTGCCTCACAAACAGAAGTAAAAGTATTAATATTAGCGCACGGTAACGGCATCGCAACCGAGATGGCAAATGTCGCAAACGAACTGCTCGGCATTGATGAAGTAACCGGTATCGATATGCCGTTACATGAATCGCCGAAAGATTTCTTAGAACGTGTGAAAGTGTATATGAAAACACTCCAAAATGTAAACGGGCTCCTCTTACTCGTTGATATGGGATCGCTCGCTTATATTGGTGATATATTAGAAACTGAGTTCAAAATTCCGGTGCGTGTTCTTTCCATGACAAGCACCCCACACGCATTAGAAGCAGCTCGAAAAGCTCAGCTTGGCTACTCGTTAGATGCATTATATGAAACAGTGAAGAATTTAACACCGTTTTACTTAAACGTACAAGAAGAAAAGAAAAAGCCACTATCACCAATGAAATCTGTTATTTTGACAGCTTGTTTAACTGGGGAAGGCAGTGCTTTAGCTATTCAAAAAATGTTGGAGAACTATTTGCGATTTGACAAAGACTTAATTGAAATCATTCCGATTAGTATCGTCCATGAAAAAGATTTAACAAAAATGATTGAGAACATAAAAAAAGAGCGGAATATTATTTGTATTGTCACGAATTTCGATGTGCAGGTGCCATGCTTAACATATCATTTCCAAGACATTGTAAACTACACAGCAATACAACCAATTCAAGAATTAATTACGTATGAAGAAACATATGCAAAGATGGCTGATATTCTTGAACAACAAATGCAGCGTAACGACGGAGCCCTACTTATTAAAACAATTCGTTACGCATTAAATACAATTCAAGAATTAATTTCCTTACAGCTAACTCCTGACAGTTTAATGGGTGTTATTCTTCATATGAGCTGTATGGTTGACCGTCTTCAAAAAGGAGAAAGCCTTCTCCCTCATCCAGATAAAGAGAAACGCAGACAAGATGAATACTGGATGTATATGAAAGTGAAAAAAGCGTTGCAGCCAATTGAAAATACATTTGAAATACAAATACCTGATGACGAAGTGTTTTATGTTATGGACTTCTTCATTAAAAATCAGCCTGTAAAAAATTAATCGAGGCAGTTCTTTAGTATATTGACTGTAACTTGGATTATATCAGCGATTTTTCGAATATATCGGCGTAACTCAGATTATGTCAGCGATTTCCAATATATATCGATTTACCGACAATAACCGATAAAATTTGCACCTTATAGCAGAAAAGGCTGTTCCAAAATATGGACAGCCTTTTTTCTACTTCTTTACTTTCCTGATTCTTCCCCTAATTTCGCCCTTCTTATTGGACTTCGTATACACATTTACATATACATTCGCCTGCATGATTTCTTGCAGTAAGCTATCAAACGCTCTCCCCTGTAACGGCCCTTCAAAATCTTCCACATTAGCTACACCAGTAACGACTCCTTCATTTACACTAATTCCTTGCTTTAACGGACCAAATAAACTTAAAACAACTGGGCCAATTTGATCCGCTTTCCCTAAATGAATTTGGCATGATGTAACTTTTTCGATGTTTTTCAATATGACCCGATATTGTAATTTCTTTAAATCACCACTAAATATAAACTCTGCTACACCAAAAGCTTCTGTATTTACAGGAGGTATTTCCCTCTTGCCTGTTAACCTCGCAAAGAAATGTGTTGTCATACGGGCATTCTCCTCATATAAATTTCCCAGCACTACTTCTACTACTTTATGGTTTATACATATTCATTTATGACTTTTTCAAGTTTTAATTACGAAGAAAAGATTCACACAATCTTTACATTAGAATCGTTCCTTTTGCTTCACTCCCTCTTGTATAATGCACTTAGAAAAACATTCTAGGAGGGCATTTTGGAAAATAACAAATACACTTTTCGCACATTATTAGAGATCTTTCTCGTCTCATTTAAATTAGGACTTACTTCGTTTGGTGGCCCTGTCGCCCATCTCGGCTATTTCCACCACGAATATGTACAAAAAAGAAAATGGATGGATGAACGAAGCTATGGAGATTTAGTAGCATTATGTCAATTCCTTCCTGGTCCTGCTAGCAGCCAAGTCGGTATGGGGGTTGGATTATTAAGAGGCGGGGTATTAGGATCTATTATTTCATGGATTGGATTCACTTTACCGTCTGTGCTTGCTTTAGTTTTCTTCGCCTCATTCCTTAATCAGTTTGACCTTGGAAATGCTGGCTGGATTCATGGACTAAAACTTGTAGCCGTCGCTATTGTTGCTCATGCCATATGGGGAATGGCACAAAAATTAACGCCAGACCGAAATCGTGCGACGATCGCCATTGTAACTGCCGCAATCGCCTTATTATGGCCAAGTAGCTGGACACAAGTCACCCTTATTATAATATCTGGCTTTATCGGCTGGTTTTTATATCGCAACCAACCAATTAGCCAATCTCAACATATAAAAGTACCTATTTCAAAAAAGATAGCAGTTTCTTGTCTAGTCTTATTCTTTGGACTATTACTGCTGCTACCAATATTAAGACCGTTCTCCTATTACATCGCTTTATTTGATAGTTTCTATCGCTCTGGGGCACTTGTATTTGGAGGCGGACACGTCGTGCTTCCCCTTCTTGAAGGTGAGTTCGTACAAAACGGAATGATGACGAAAGAACAGTTTCTAGCTGGATACGGATTAACACAAGCCGTACCAGGCCCACTATTTACATTCGCTTCTTATATAGGCACAGTGTTAAACGGGACGCTTGGGGCCATACTCGCAACAATTGCGATTTTTCTTCCAGCTTTCTTACTCGTTATTGGTGTTTTACCATTTTGGGACAGTGTAAGAAAAATATCTTTCATACAAGGGGCACTACTCGGGGTCAATGCAGCTGTTGTCGGTATTTTATTAGCGGCTTTTTATGATCCTATTTGGACAAGCACAATTATGAACGCTGGAGATTTCGTTTTTGCGTCTCTTCTATTTTGCTTGCTCGCTTTTTGGAAAACACCACCTTGGGTTATCGTTATACTCGGAGCCTTTGGCGGATATGTTCTATCCATTTTATAAATAAAAAACGACGGCATGGTATAGCCGTCGTTTTTCTATTAAAACTTCACAAGCTCTATTCCTTCAGGCAACTCGTTCTCTGTTAAAATACGCAATTCTTTCACGCGATCCATTACGTAAGAAGAACGCTTCACAAGCTCTGGATCAATATACGCTGGATGAACCATAATTTCTACCGTTTGTTCATCTTGTACTCTTTCTTTTAACTTCACAAAGTAATCTTCCGTCACACCATCCGCATAAAAGTCACTGTAAAATACGTCAGAAAACGGGCGTACTGCTCGCTCTTTCTCACAACGACGAATCGGAACATTATATGTAGCTGCTAATCTCTCCAGAACATCGTGCAAAATTGGTAAGCTGTGCACATGATGGTGACTATCTAAATGAGTTGGTGTTAATCCGTAAGATAAGAATTTCTCAATTTGAGCAGTCCATTCTCGCTCGACTTCTTCTGGGGTTACCTTCCCTTCCCATACGACGCTTTGTTTATGAAACAACCCATCGCTACTTACAAGTGATGGTACGTCTCCAAGAAGCGGTTTCCCTGCTGTTAATACGAGATGTACGCCTACTCCTAGCGTGTTATGCTCTTTCGCTAAGTGTACCGCATGCTCTGTTCCTGGCATATTCATCATCATCGTCGTTGAATTTACAAGTCCATTTATATGCCCATCAATAATGCCGTAATTTGTACCTTCTGTAAGACCGAAATCATCTGCGTTTACAATTAACTTAATCATCATAATACCTCCTAATAAAGTGGGATAGAATAAAAAAAGCGGGCTAAATAGCGCCGCTTTTATTTCTCTACCTTTTTGAAGAATTGCGGAAGATGTTCTTTATGCGCTTCCAACATTTCATCTAAAATTTGTTTTGCCACTTTATCTGATGGTACAAGTGGATTAATTGTCATAGCAAGCAGTGCTTTATGATAATCCCCTGTAACAGCAGCTTCAATTGTTGTGCGCTCAAATGATTTAATTTGCTGTACTAAACCGCGAACTGGTACTGGAAGATCTCCAACTGCAATTGGTTTTGGACCTTCTTTCGTAATAATACAGTTCACTTCAACAGCCGAATCATGTGGTAAGCTTGCAATCGTTCCGTTGTTTCGTGTATTAACAGGCTGGATATCACCTTTATTATTGTAAATAGACGTAATTAAGCTACATGCTGCGTCACTATAATAAGCGCCGCCACGTTTTTCTAATTGTGGTGGTTTAATATCTAAGTTCGGGTCTTTATATAACTCGAATAAATCATCTTCTAATTGTTTTACTACTTCTGCACGTGTACCTTTTTCAACTGAAGCTTCTTTCTCTTCTTCTAACATTTCACGTGTTTTGTAGTAGTAACGATGGTATGGACATGGAATTGCACGAAGGCCTCGAATAAAGTCTGGCTCCCAGTTAAGCGCTGCAATATTTTCCATCGTAATTTGCTTTTCTGGATCTGTTACAAGCTCTAACACACGATCCATTACACTTACGCCATCTAAATATACGTCTAATCCGTATACCATGTGATTTAAACCTGCAAAATCAACGTGGACACGACTTGCATCTACTTCAAGTAATCTTGCAAGACCCATGCGGATTCCGATTGGAACGTTACATAGACCAACTACTCTTTGAATATTTGTATAGCGAAGGACAGCTTCTGTTACCATACCAGCTGGGTTCGCGAAGTTAATTAACCACGCATTCGGACAAAGCTCCTCCATATCCTTACAAATATCTAAAATAACAGGAATCGTTCTCAACGCTTTGAATAAACCACCAGGACCATTCGTTTCCTGACCGATTACATCATATTTTAATGGGATTGCTTCATCTTTTGCACGAGCTTCTAATAAACCTACGCGAAGCTGCGTTGTTACGAAGTCAGCACCTTTTAACGCTTCACGACGATCAAGTGTTAAATGTACCTCGATTGGTAAACCAGATTTTTTCACCATACGTTTCGCTAAGTTACCAACGATTTCTAACTTTTCTTTTCCTGCCTCAATATCTACTAACCAAATTTCACGAACAGGAAGCTCATCATAACGCTTAATAAATCCTTCAATTAACTCTGGTGTATAACTAGATCCACCGCCGATTGTAGCAATTTTAATTCCAGTCATGCTTTATTCCCCTTTCGCTTCTAACTTTTTATAAAGGTCAATAAATTCTGTTGCTAATTCTTTCACTGTAATCGCATTCATTAAATGATCTTGTGCGTGAATTAAAAGAACACTAATCTCTGTTTTTTCTCCTCTTGCTTCTGATTGTATGAGCTCTGTTTGGAAATGATGCGCTTCATTAATTGCTTCTTTCGCCTTTACCATTGCTTCATCAGCCTCTGCCATTTTCCCCTGTTTGGCAAATTGAAGTGCCTCCATCGCAAAGCTTCGTGCATTACCACTATTTAAAATTAATTGGAATGGAATTTGTTCTGCTGTAGTCATCATTATTACCGCCCTCTCTATTATGGTTCAACCGATTTACATACCCCTTCAGTTTGAACATTTCTATTAAATTATTATTTTATAAATGATAGTTTGGTGTTCTTGTAGATGGGTCTCATCTTTCTGAACATGGTATAAAGGTGATTGTTCTCACAGATAATGTTACCTGTGAGAACAATTACTATGTTACATAGGTACAGAGTTGTTATTTCCTTGTGCTGCTGCTTTTTCAGTACGAACAACAGAACGGTCGCATAATACTACGAATGGATAGTAGATTGCCATCGCAATTACAAAGTTGAATAACTGTAGAATTGCACCTGAAAGATGTCCACCTGTTACAAGATAACCACTAATAATTGGTGGTGTTGCCCATGGAATCATCACAACTGTTTTTGGTACCCAGCCAATAGATATAGCTGTATAAGAAGTAATTACTAATACAATTGGTGTTATGATAAACGGTAAGAATAAAATTGGATTTAAAATAATTGGTGTACCAAAGATTACTGGTTCGTTAATGTTGAATGCACCAGGACCAATTGATAAACGAGATACACCGCGTAATTGCGCACTTTTCGCTACAAGTAATACAACGACTAAGAACGCTAATGTTGCACCAGAACCACCAAGATATACGAAAGTATCAAAGAATGGTTTTGTAACAATGTTTGGAACATCAAATGCAGATGTACCACCTTTGAATAAATTCATGTTTTTCTCTAATGCCGGTAAGTATAATGGCTCAATAATACCACCAACGATATTTGGACCATGTAAACCGAAGAACCAAAGAAGATGAACAAGGAGTACAATGACAATTGCACTTGGTAATGTCCCTGCTAAACTTTGCAGTGGTGATTGAATCGTATTAAAGATAAATTCATGAACACTTGTACCAGCTAATTTCACTGCTAATTGAATACCTGCAACTACTGTTAAGATAACAAATGCTGGAACTATAGCTGCGAAAGATCTTAAAACTGCTGGTGGTACTCCATCAGGCATTTTAAAAGTAATGTTTCTTTGTACAAAGAAACGGAATACTTCAGTAACAAGGAGTGCCACAATAATTGCTACGAATAACCCTTGTGCACCTGTCCAAGCTAAGTTCAATCCGCCTTCTTTCGGTGTTGTTGGCGTAAGAATAATTAACGCACCAAATGAAATAATACCTGCTGACAAACCATCAACGCCGTAAGATTTTGCTAAGTTATAACTTGTTGTAAATGCTATGATTAGTGCTAGAATCGCAAAAGAACCAGTCCACATTCCACCGCCAACTTGTTTCCAAGTTTCACCAAACAAACCTTTCATGAAATCTTGGAAAGCTTCAGATGGAAAACCATTAATTAGTGATGCCAGTGCACCAACTAAAATAAGTGGCATAACTGCAATAAATCCATCACGGATCGCAGCTAAGTGACGTTGCGATCCGATTTTACCAGCGACAGGAACAATATATTTCTCCATGAATGCAATAAACTTTTGCATTTCGCTTCCCCCCTAATTATTTTTTAAGTGTTAATGCGTGATCTAAAACTGCTTCTCCATTCATCATGCCGTAGTGCATTGGATTAATAACATCGATTCCAACATTTCTCTCATCAGCAAGCGTTTTCATTGAAGACAGCATGTAACGAACTTGTGGTCCTAGTAATAATACATCTGCTTGATCGATATTTGTTTTTACTGCATCCCCAGATACAGCCCAAATCTTTCCTTCTAGACCGCGAGCTTTTGCAGCCGCTTCCATTTTTGTAACTAGTAAACTTGTAGACATCCCTGCTGAGCAACATAATAAAATATTCATTTGAAAATCCCCCTTGTGTAGTATAAAAAATTTATGTTTTATTTATTTTTCTTTACGCTATTTATTAATGCAATTAGCGTGCCAACTTTTTAAAACCACTAAAATCAGCACTTTTTCGACTGTTTTCTTTGTGTGTTAACGCTTTCAATTAGTGTGTCACCCAAAAAACACACAGTGTGTTATAAAACAACACGCTTTTAACACATAACTGTATAAAAATAGATTAGTTTTTAGTTGTCTAGTTGTATTTAAAATAAAAAAACACTAAAAAATTTTTTTCAACGTGAAAATCTAGTAAAAAATAAACCTCTCTTGAACACACTCTTCTATCTATTGTCCAAGCAAACTCTACTAGATTACATAGAATAGAATAAAATAACACAATTCGAAAGGGGATTCCTATGCCAAAACATAGAAAACAGAACAAAATAAAGATTTATAGAATAACTAGCTATAAAAAAGACAAGCGCTCTGAATTAGACTATGACAAATTTGAACTAGAACAAGAGGAAATAGAAACTAAGCAGGACAAACAAGACAAACACGATAAACAAGATAAACAAGACAAACACGATAAACAGGACAAATACGATAAACAGGACAAATACGATAAACAGGACAAACAAGAACACTCAGAACCTACAATAGAAACAAACTCATATAACTTAGATATATGGGATGAAATTTCGCTAAAAGAAATACAAGCTGGTGAACATACAAGTTTATTTACAGAACAAAGTAATTACCAAAATATTAATTTGTTACAAGTAAGCGATGTTCGTTTATATTTGGACAAGCAACTACAATTTAGTTCCGTCGATGAGCAAATTTATCATGAAGCACTTGTTCATCCAATTATGTCAAAAGTAATTGATCCAAAGCGTGTTCTTATATTAGGTGGTGGCGATGGTCTTGCTTTACGAGAAGTTTTGAAATATGAAACTGTGCTACATGTAGACCTTGTTGATTTAGACGGATCGATGATTGATATGGCTCGTAACGTTCCTGAATTAGTTTCTTTGAACAAAAGCGCATTTTTTGATAATCGTGTGAACGCACACGTATGTGATGCAAAAGAATTTCTGAATTCTCCTTCCTCTTTATACGATGTAATCATTATTGATTTTCCAGACCCAGCGACAGAGTTGTTAAGTACTTTATATACAAGCGAACTTTTTGCTCGTATAGCTACGTTTTTAACAGAAGATGGCGCGTTCGTCTGCCAATCTAATTCACCTGCTGATGCACCTCTAGTATACTGGAGCATCGGTAACACAATTGAACATGCTGGATTAACTGTGAAAAGTTATCATACAATCGTTCCTTCTTTCGGAACTGACTGGGGGTTTCATATTGCTGCTAATTCTGCCTATGTACTCGATCAAATTGAGCAATTATATGTTGTACCAACTCCTCGAACATTACCTTCTCTTCTCTCTCCTTTATTTCAATTTAAAGAAGAGCATCTTGAACAGCGCAATCTTGCCCTTTTAAATTCCGAATCGAATCTTATCCTACACGAATGTTACAAAAAGGAAATGGAATTTTAACGATATTATAGTGAGGAGTGCTACCTTATGGAATACTCTACTTTCGGTAAACATATAATAGTAGATTTATGGGGAGTGGACTTTTCTCTATTAGATGATGTTCGCTTTTTAGAATATCATTTAGTTACCGCTGCAAATTGTTCTGGTGCCCATGTTTTAAACGTAAGTGCAAAAGAATTCGATCCGCATGGTGTTACTGTTTTAGTTTTACTATCTGAAAGCCACCTTTCTATTCACACTTATCCAGAAAAAAACTTTGCAGCCATTGACTGTTACACGTGCGGTACGACCGTTGAACCGCAAATAGCGATCGATTATATCGTGAGTATATTAAAACCAAATGAGATGAATATAAAAAAACTAATTCGTGGTATAGGGGAGATTGTGACTACCGATTAAATATCAACCTTACTCATTTGTAAAAAGGAGGATTGTAAATACCATCAGTGGATCGAACATTCCACTGATGGTACAGAAACATACATAAAAAAACCTTGCATACGCAAGGTTCATTCATTCACCGACATCTTCCTATACAATTCTACAAATTCACTCGCTAACTCCTTCACCGTAATCGCATTCATTAAATGATCTTGCGCGTGGACCATCAGAAGGGTAACTTCAGTCTTTTCACCACCAGCTTCTTTCTGTATGAGATCCGTTTGTACACGGTGCGCCTCTTTTAATTCCTCTAACGCTTCTTGTAATTTAGCTTCTGCTTCTGTAAACTCTCCACGCTTCGCACAATCAATTGCTTCCATTGAACAACTTCGCGCATTTCCCCCATGCAAAATTAAATGAAAAGCCTTCGTTTCTATCGTATCCATTTTAGTTCTCTACTCCCCCTTTTCTTCCGCCACTTTTTGTTTATCCCATATTTTTAAGAACGGTAAATAAATGAAGAATGCAAGCGCAAAGTTAACAAGTTGTAAAACAACACCTGAAAGTTTCCCGCCCGATCCTAAATATCCACTAAAAAGAATCGGTGTCGTCCAAGGTACAGCCGCTCCACTCGGACGAGCAACTAATCCCCATTCCATTGCAAAGTAAGAAACAATTGTTAACACAACTGGAACCAAAATAAATGGAATTAATAAAATTGGATTCATGACAATTGGCATCCCAAAAGTTACCATCTCATTAATATTAAATATACCAGGCGCAATTGACAATCTACCTATACTTTTTAATTGCTGACTTCGGGCAAATAATAACATTCCTACAACTAAAGCAAGTGTTGCACCGGAACCGCCCATATAAATCCATAAATCAAAAAACTGTGCAGTAATCGTATTTGGTATATCTTGCCCTGCTTGGTAAGCAACTCGGTTTTGATCCATTAACGACAACCAAACGGGACTCATTACACCACCAACAATAGTAGCTCCATGAATTCCACATGACCAAAGAACATGAACGAGAATAACAGCTATTATTGCGCCCCAAAGACTAGCACCAAGTACACTAAGTGGTTCCTGTAAAATTTGCCCCACAATATTATGGATACTGCCAAAAGAAGTATTTTCTATAATTAAACGTAAAATCCAAATAACCGTTACAACAATAAATCCTGGAACAAGTGCGGCAAATGAACGTGTCACAGCTGGTGGAACTGTCTCTGGCATCTTTATAATTATCTTTTTTTGTACAATAAACCGATAAAGCTCAGTAGATATAAGTGCAATAATCATTGCTACAAATAACCCTTGGCTCCCCATTAATGCAGCTGGGATAGCACCTTCTACAAGTACACTCTCTTTTGTACTTGGTATAATATATGCAACTTGAAATGGCGTCGCAAGTAAAAACGTCACAAGCGACAATGCCCCGGATGCTAAAGCGTCCACTTTATAATATTCTCCAAGTCTGTAAGCGATTCCAAAAACAGCTATTAAAGCCATTATATTAAAAGTTGCACTAACTGGATACCCCAAAGCCCTCTGCCAATTCTCCCCAAACAAGCCTGCCATAAAATCATTATAACCTGGTATTGGTAAAGCACTAATGATGAGGAAAAATGATCCTATAATTAAGAAAGGCATTGTCAATACAAGTCCATCACGAATCGCTAGCAAGTGCCTCTGCTCCGCAACCTTCCCTGCTACTGGCATTACATATTTCTCTAAAAACCGTATCATCTATCCCACTCTCCTCATGGTTTCATTGACAAAGCTGCTTGCAAGATAGCTTCTCCATTACAAAGTCCGTAATGGACGGATTGAATGACATCAACAGGTACTCCCTTCTCCTTACATAACTCTTTCATTTTCGGTAATAAATAACGTACTTGCGGTCCAAGTAAAAGTACATCAGCTTCATCTATATGACTATTTACTTCAGAACCTGATACTGCCCAAATCTTTACCTCTATCCCTCTTGCCTCTGCTGCTTTCTCCATTTTCGTAACAATTAAACTGGAAGACATTCCCGCTGCACAGCAAAGTAAAATATTCATTCCATTTCCCTCCCCCTTTTTCCAAACCTAAGTTACGGCGTATCCTTTGCCACCACTAGGTTACAAATATATATGTCTAGATTTCCTGCTGTATGCCGAGCTTAAAAACAAAAATTTCTCGGTTTTCACGCTATTCCATCTATCCGTATTTTCCTAGTAAAGAGGGCTCTAACTCGCTATAATAATTCAGTATGATTTTTTTAATTGATAGGAGGATATATTTATGAAGGCATATCGCTTTCCACTTATTTTATTATCTTCTATCCTAATTGGTGGTTTCATTGGTTATTTCATGGGTGCCGATGCTGTTGCTTTAAAGCCGCTTGGTGACATTTTCTTAAACTTAATGTTTACGATTGTTGTACCGTTAGTGTTCTTTAGCATCGCTTCATCTATTGCTAATATGGATGGATTAAAACGTTTTGGTAAAATTATGTCTAGTATGGCTGGAACTTTCTTATTTACAAGTATTTTAGCTGCTATTTTTATGATTATTGTCGTGAAAGTATTCCCGCCAGCACAAGGTGTTGTATTAGAACTAACGCAGCCTGATAAAGCTGAAAAAGCAGTTAGTGTTGCAGATCAAATTGTTGGTATTCTAACAGTATCTGATTTCTCGAAGTTACTATCTCGTGAAAATATGTTAGCTCTTATTTTCTTCTCTATTTTAATGGGGGTTGCAACTTCAGCAGTTGGTGAAAAAGGTAAACCATTCGCTACATTCTTACAAGCTGGTGCAGAAATTTCAATGAAAGTTGTATCTTTCATCATGTACTACGCTCCAATCGGACTTGCTGCTTACTTCGCAGCATTAGTTGGTGAATTCGGACCACAGCTTCTTGGAACTTACTTCCGAGCAGCAATGGTATACTATCCAGCTTCTCTCATTTACTTCTTTGTATTCTTCACGTTCTATGCATACCTTGCAGGTCGCAAACAAGGTGTACAAGTATTTTGGAAGAACATGGTCTCTCCTACAGTTACATCTCTTGCAACTTGTAGTAGTGCTGCTAGTATTCCAGCGAACTTGGAAGCAACGAAGAAAATGGGTATCTCGTCTGACGTTCGTGAAACAGTTGTCCTTCTTGGATCTACACTTCATAAAGACGGCTCTGTTTTAGGTGGCGTATTAAAAATTGCTTTCTTATTCGGTATTTTCAACATGGAATTCGAAGGACCAAAAACATTAGCAATCGCACTTGTTGTTTCTCTATTAGTAGGAACAGTAATGGGTGCTATTCCAGGCGGCGGTATGATTGGTGAGATGTTAATCGTTTCTCTATACGGCTTCCCGCCAGAAGCATTACCAATTATCGCAGCAATCAGTACAATCATTGATCCTCCTGCAACGATGTTAAACGTAACAGCTGATAACGCTTGTGCCGTAATGACAGCTCGCCTTGTAGAAGGTAAGAACTGGATCAAAAACAAATTTGCTTAATAAATAGAAAGAGGATGCTCCAACCGAGCATCCTCTTTTTTTGTTGTTAATCCATTCCGCCACAAATTTGTTATAATCTTCACAAATATTCCACACCTATCATCCATTCTCCGTACTATAATCATGTATGGAAAAGGAGATGGACATAATGACACAAAGCGCACCAGAATTTAAAGTTTTGCAAAGCATTGCATTCCTTGCTGTCGTTTTGCAAAGTTCCTTATTATATACAATGCATCAAGGAAATGTCTTACTTGAGCAATCCCTCATTATGGGCATGCTATTTAACCTTGCAAAATTCTCAGCACCTGCATTCATATTTATCGTCGGCTTTCACTTAATTCGGCAATATACGAAGCAACTAGCCTACACAGAATATATTTATGAAAAAGCCGCACATTTACTCATTCCTTATTTCTTCTGGTCTATTCTTTACTTATTAACAACAAACGATATGATTACACTACAAAGTGGTATCAAAAGTTTATTACTCGGAACAGCTGCACCCCATCTTTGGTACGTGATTATGATGTTCCAAATTCACTTATTGTTCCCTTTACTATGCACACTTTTTTATTGGTTTCAAAAACGAACAGAAAATAAAAAAGACATATATAAATATATGACCATCTTTGCTTCTCTATATTTCCTCTTAATGTGGTATTCTTCTCACTACATTTTTAATGGAGAGAAATTGACTAGCTCAACCATTTTACATTATACAGACCGTTCCTTTTTCTTCTACTCATTCTATTTCGTCATGGGGGGAATCGCTGCTGTCGCACTAAAAACATGGCGTACATTTGTCATGAAACATATACCACTTATTACAATATTATTTTTCATCTTATTTTTATTCATCAATTATGAGTTATTTAGTTTTTACGGAGCAAACTCTATTCATTTAACCGTTTCAACCTATTTAAAACCGTCTATGTTTTTATATATCGTATGCGAAATTATTATACTTTACGTGCTGTCTATTACAATCGTACAGCGACGCGGTTTCTTATATAAAGCTTTACGCTTTATCGGTAATTACACGTACGGTGCTTATTTAGCTCACTTTTTCTTCTTGCAACTATGTACAAAATTTCTTTCTTTATTCACACTGCAAGAAAACACCATATTATACAGCCTATTATTATTTACAATAACGGCCACAATCTCAATTTCAGCAATGGTCATTTGTAGGACACTACCATTTCATACGTGGATTACGGGTCCTTCTCCGAGGGCAAATATGAAATGGGCGAAGATTGTACTTCGAAAAAATCACGAAAAAGTATTCAAACCATATCTTTGATATAATAGAATTCCATACAAGAAAAGAAAGTAGGACACACCTATGATTAATCAAATTGGACAAATTATGTTATATGTAAATAACCAAGACGAAACAGTACAATTTTGGACAAAAAAAGTAGGGTTCCAAATCATCGCGGAAGAAAATAACGGAAAAGGATTTCGCTGGATTGAAATCGCTCCAACAAAAGATGCAGGCACAAGTATCGTCCTTCACGATAAAGCCTTAATTGCGAAGATGCAACCTGAATTAAACTTACATACACCTTCACTTATGTTCTTCTCTAATAACTTAGATCAACTATATAAAGATCTTTCTGAGAAAAACGTTACAGTTGGACAAGTTGTCGATTTACCTACTGGCAGAGCATTTAACTTTGCTGATAATGAAAACAATTACTTTGCGGTAATGGAACGCAAATAAAAAAAAAGCTATCCAAAAAAACGGATAGCTTCTTTCATTTTAAGAAACTTGTTCTGCGTTCGTTTCCCTATGTTGTATATGACTCGTGATCCAAGCAATTCCGCCGGCAACAACGAGATAGCATAATAATATTAAAATTTGCATTTGTAATTGCGACCAATCTCCTAAAGAAATCACATCTTGTAGCCCTCTAAGAGAATGAGACATTGGGAGAAATTGTCCAATCTTGCTAAGAATAGCTATATTTAATTCTCCTGGGAAAGTCCCCCCACTCGTCGCTAATTGCAAGACAAGAAGCGTTACTGCTAAGAACTTTCCAACGAGACCAAATACCGTTACTAACATGAGAATAAATGTCATGAATGTAAAGGAAATAACGATACTTGATAAAACAAAGAGTGGCACACTTGCAACTTCTAATTTCATAACTCCTAATACAACTACATCTACAAGTAATGCTTGAATCAGTCCAATTACATATACCAATCCTAGTTTATTAATAAAATGTACGGTTCCACTTACCTTCATATTTTGTCTGCGGCCAAGAGGTAAAATATTCGATGCCATAATTCCGCCAACATAAAATGCAAGTGATAAGAAGTATGGTGCAATACCTGAACCGTAATTCGGCACATCAGAAACTGTCGACTTCACTAATTGAACCGGCTCTGAGAACATCGTATTGCGTGCATCATCATTGCGAACATCCGCTATCTTCTCTGCACCCTCTCCCAATTTCGTAGAAAGTTCTTTTGCGCCATCTTCAAGTTTAACTAGTCCGTTCGTTAACTGATCAGCACCATGATTTAGCTCTGTTCCGCCACTCGCAAGCTGATTTACACCTTCTTGTAATGATGTAAATCCACTTCCCCACTTCGTAAATCCATTAGCTAAATTCGCTGCACCATCTGCAATCTTTTTCGTTCCATTAGTAGCCTCATTTAACTTAACTCCAAATGTATTCATGCCCTCTTCAACCTTATGCTGACCATCCGCAATCTTCTGCACACCTTGTGTCAATTGTTGTTGGCTATTATTTAAAGTGTTTGTTGCTTTAGCTAATCCGTTAGAAGTAGCAATGATCTTTTGAAAAGCAGGATCTTGCTGCATTTCCGGATGACTTTTCACGTACTCTTCTAATTGTTGTTTTATACTATTTGCTGCATTGTCCGCTTTCACTTGCCCTTCAGCAAGTTTCTCATTTCCGTTCACCCATTCATTTGTACCAGCACTTAATTCACTAATCCCTGATTGTAAAGTTTTTTCACCTTGCGTCAATAACTCCATCCCACTATGAAGTGATGTCGCTCCTTGGCTCAGCTCATTTGCTCCGCCAGTTAAGGCTGATTTGCTAGCGGCAAGTTTTTCACTTCCGTCTTTCACTTTTGATGTCCCTTCATTTAAACGATGAATACCATCTGCAAGCTGATTTGCCCCATTTTTTGCAGATGTCGTTCCTTCATGTAACTTCTCAGCACCACTACTTGCATCGCTCAATCCTTGTGCTAAGTCTTGAAACTTTGAAAAGACACCTTCTGTATAAGATTTCGTAATACCATTTGAAATTTTTATTTTCATATTTTCAACAGCTGTCGTTCCAATTTGCGCTGCTACAAAGTTTTTACCTGGATTCACTTTGTACTGCAGCTGCGCTGGTTCTGGTTTCTCATCCATAAGTGTACTTACCTTTTTAGAGAAATCCTCTGGAATTGTAACAACCATATAATACTTATCTTCTTTTAATCCTTCATCAGCATGTTTTTCTGATACGAAATGAAAAGCTAGTTCCTTATTCTCTTTTAAATTTTCTACAAAATCGTTTCCTGCATGAATTGTTTTTTCATCCATTGCAGCACCTTTATCTAAATTCACAATCGCAACAGGTAATTTATCTAATTTCCCATATGGATCCCAATATCCAGCTAAAAAGAATCCTGAATAAATTAAAGGAACGATTAATAAAAAAATTAAAGCGATACGTCCATGTTTATGGTGCCACATCGCTTTCCAATCTTTAAATATAAGTTGAATTCCCTTCATGAAACATACTCCTTCTCCTAATTTCACAACATTACAATGGTTTAACAGATTTACTATACACGCCACTTTCCATACTGTATAATACATCTTTAATTATTAATTCATTCCTTTTGGTCTATAGAAAGGAGAGTCAAAATGGAACTTCTGCAACTAAAATACTTTCAGACAGTCGCACGATTAGAACATATGACAAAAGCGGCTGAGGAATTGCATATCGCACAACCTTCGCTCAGCAAAACAATTGCTAGATTAGAAAAAGACTTAGGCGTCCCGCTATTTGATCGCCAAGGTCGACAGATTACATTAAACTCTTTTGGGAAAGTATTTTTAAAACGAGTAGAGCGCATTTTTCATGAATTAAGTGAAGGGGAACGAGAAATTAAAGATTTAGCTGAATTACAACAAAGCTCTATTACACTGGCAGTTTCTATTCCGAGAATATTACCAGAACTACTCGGTTCTTTTTTACTAGAACATCCTAACGTTCGATTCCAACAGTTTCTCGCATCTACTCCTTCTATGAAACGACAACTAGATAATATAGAAATTGACTTTTGCATTTCTTCTGTGCCAATTGAAGGCGAGGAAATTATGTGGGAACCACTTATTACAGAAGAAATTTTCTTAGTCGTCCCTTCAGGTCATCGTTTATCAGGACGCGACAGTATCCATCTGCATGAAGTAAAAGACGAACCGTTTATTAGTATGAACACTGGTTACGGATTTCGGCACTTAACAGATGAATTTTGCAAGAAAGCTGGCTTCACTCCGCATATCGCTTTTGAAGTAGATGAACCAACCGTAATTAGCGACCTTATTAAGCAAGGTCTCGGCATCGCTTTCGTCCCAAGTTTAACTTTATTAAAAAACTCTGCTTTAGCATTAAATAAGTTACGTATTATTGAACCGAATTGCGAGCGAACTATCGGCTTAAGTTGGTCGAAAAAACGCTATTTATCGAAAACTGCTCAGCAATTCCGCAAATTCGTGATTGACTACTTCTCTAATATTAGGACGTAAAATTATATCGGCTTATCATCAAATAACGACAAAAATAGAAGGTGCCACCCGAAAAGGATGGCACCTTCTATTTCTTACTCTTCTCCAATTCCATTTCCGCTAAAAGTGGCAATACGTTATCAAAAATATGCGTATTATTATTTTCGCCTGTTACGTACCCACCGTAATATCTACTAAATACATTATCATTTCGGAATGTGACCATATGATCATATAATTCCTTTGCAAACTTTGTATCACCTGTTTGTAGTACGTACATAATCGTTAGTCCGTAAGCGGCTGGCGATTCATAGTTTACAGTTTGTTTTCCCGTTTCTAAATTGTAACGACCGTATAGCTTTCCATCCTCCTGGAATTTCTTCTTTATAAATTCCAAATAAGCATCTGATGAAAGACCACCTAAACTCCTGTGATAGGCAACGTATGATTGGTCGATTATATTCACTTCTTTGTCGTACGTAAATGTACCATCTTCTTTATACTCTTTCGGGAATGCCCAGCCATGTCTCGGATAATCCGCTAAAAATTGAACGACTTCCTGATATTGCTGATCAGAAACTTTGCCGTACTTCTTCATATAAGAGAATGCGTGCGGATTTAAGTATGATGTCGTTGCAAAATTATTTTGTTTTCCTGCATCTGCATCATAATAATCAACATAATAATTATCTTTCTTATTATAACGCATTACAGCATCACTCAATTGATCTGCCAAGTTTTTATAACGCTCTTCCTTATACATTTCATAAGCACGATATAATTGCTCTATCATACGAAGATCATCTATAAGTGCATTGGTAGCCGACTGCATGTCTCCCTTTTCAGAGATTTTCCATACAACGATTTGATCCTTATGTACAAAGTTATTTTGAATAACCTTAACTTGTTCATCGAATAACGCTTGATCGTCTTTATCGAGTGTATATTGTAGCCATAATCCTGCTGATTCTGATAAAGCTTCACGGCCTTTCGCTTCACCCGCACCTGCCTTCGTATCCCCTAAACGATATGTAGCAAGCGTCCCATTTTCATTCACCATATGCCTCAAAATAAAATGTTCTGTACGGTTTCCTTGTATAGCTGACCAAAATACAATTCCACCTAAAGCGATTAAGAGAATAACTCCAATCCCTATATATAAACGTTTCCGCAATCTATTCACCTCCCTAATAAGGCTAGCCTTAATTTTACCAGAACATACGTAAAATTAAAAAAGACAATCCATTAGATTGTCTCCCTCCTTATCCTTCACAAGCCTCTTTAGAAGGTCTATATAGCGATGCCACAAGTCGATCATATTCACGACGCGTAATCTCTTTATTATACAGCTTCAATAATAAATCTCTATGCTCTTTTGAAAATGCCATCTTTTTAATGACTTCAGGATACATAAAACATCCTCTCCATTTCACATAAACTTCTTCACCCCGGAAAACAGAACTTATGTTCGCATAAAAGATTATAAAATATTCCTTACTAAAAAACAAACAAAATATTATTAAAAATTAACTTCTTTCTTTTCAGAATATTCAAACATTATATTACCATATCCACTTTTTAAATACATATATATTTTTGGTAGTTTTTTTGAATAAATCTTCCAATTCAATCAGAAAATAATGGCAAAAAAGAAGAGGAGTTTACATATGGATACGGTAACATTAGCAAGAGCGTTTTTCGGTTCTTCATTAGCATTCCACATTATCTTTGCAACACTTGGCGTGGGACTTTCATTGATGATTTTTATAAGTGAAATACTCTATCACTGGAAGAAAGATTCCGACTACGCTATTATGGCGAAAAGATGGACGAAAGCATTTGCTATCCTTCTCGGTGTAGCCATCCCCACTGGAACAATCGTTGGTGTCCAAATCTCACTTCTTTGGCCTGGTTTTGCCAAAATTGTTGGGCAGGTTATCTCTGTTCCCTTTCAAATTGAGATTTTCGCCTTCTTTTTAGAGGCTTTGTTCATGTCCATTTATGTATATGCTGCTGACAAACTACCTCCATTCATGAGATTAATCTCGCTATTCTTCGTCATGATTGGTGCCACTGCATCTGCCGTGCTTATTACATCAGCAAATACATGGATGAATACACCCGCAGGCTTTTCAATGGGGCCAGATGGATCCGTTTTTAACGTTGATCCGTGGAAGGCTTTCTTTAATCCGAGTTTTGGCACAAGTGCATTCCACGTTGTGATTACAGCCTATGCAACTGGAGCTGCTGTCATTGCCTCTATCGCTGGATTTAAATTATTAAAGAAAAATTTAAGTAAACGTGAAGTGGCGTATCATAAAAAAGGACTACTGTTAGGACTCGTCGTGACATTTATTACAGGTGCTACGATGTGGCTTTCGGGACACGAATCGGCAATTGCTTTACATAAGCATTCTCCTGAAAAACTTGCATCTGCTGAAGCTTTATTTGAAACGACATCACATGCACCGTTATCAATTGGCGGCGTTGTGGATCCTAACACACTTGAACTAAACTATGCACTAGAAATTCCGAACATGCTTAGCCTACTAGTGGGACTAGACCCTAGCACCGTCGTAAAAGGACTAAATGAATTCCCACAAGAAACATGGCCACCATTTTACACACATACATTATTCAACTTAATGGTCGGCACCGCTGCCTTCACCTTTGCAGTTGCAGCAATTGCCCTCTTATATTGGTACTTTGTTTACCGAAAAAAAAGAACAGAATTACCGAAGTGGCTTCTTTGGGGAGCTGCCGCATGTGGACCAATTATGATGCTCGGTATTGAATTTGGATGGATTTTCAGCTGTAGTGGTCGTCAACCGTGGACTATTTATGGTATGCAACGTACAGTCGACGCTTCTACACGCGCTGACTTTGTCGGTCCTTTATTTATTCTATTCATCATTTTATATATTGGACTCGGTATTTTAACTGTTTTTGTACTGCGGACATTCTTTAAGAAACATCCGCTTACAAATGATTTACATCACGAAGGAGGCGATTCTCGTGCATGAGGAAAGTATTGCAATTATCATCTTGTGGGCTCTTATTTTCGTATACAGTATATTAGGGTCTATCGATTTTGGAGCAGGTTTTTGGGGCATGGTATACGCAAAACATCCAACGCTCGCTGCCAAGCTTGCCAACCGATACTTATCACCGACTTGGGAAGTAACAAATACATTTCTCGTCTTTGTCGTTGTCGCTTTTCTCGGTTTCTTTCCAAAAGCCGCTTTCACCCTTGCAACAGTGATGTTCGTACCAGTTATGTTAATTTTAATACTCATTGCAATTCGCAGTACATTCATGGTATTTGCTTACTCTGTGCCAAAATATCAGTACCTTCTTCGGGTTATTTCAGGTATTACCGGGCTCTTAATTCCAGCCTTATTAATTACCGTTTTACCTGTTACAGAGGGAGCTTATATTACAATGTCTGAAGGAAAAGAAGTATTACTGTATGGAAAACTTCTTTCTAGCCCGGTTATCTATTGCTATATGCTCTTCGGGCTAACTTCGGAACTATTTCTCTCTTCTCTCTTTCTTGCTGATTTTGCGAGAGAGCAAGGTTCAGAAGATTCGTATAGAGTTTATCGAAGAAACGCCATCATCCTTGGTCCTGCAACACTCGTTACGGCGATTATCGCCCTCGTTGTAATGGATCCAGAAACACACTGGCTTATGCAAGGACTCATAAAGCAATTCCCATGGTTTACAGTTTCTATCGTTTTATTCGTGATCGGATATTCATCTCTTTGGTGGACAAACAAGAAGTATGGCACACTAGGATACCCACGCATTGCTGTTTTAGCAGTTGTCGCTCAATATGCATTTGCCAGTTACGCTTACGGTGTCGCTCATTTACCGTATATTATTTATCCTGATGTAACTGTATTTACAAGCTTTACAACGGTCGAAACATTCTATGCATTACTTATTCTATACGCAATTGGGATTGCAATTTTATTACCAGGATTTATTTTCTTCTGGAATTTATTCTTGAAGGATCGAACTTTTTTGAAGGAAAAATAATATAGTCTTGGAGTCTGTTCCAAAAGATATTTTGGGATAGGCTCCTTTTGTCATGTTTTGTCGATAAGTCGATATATTTTAAAAATCGCTGATATATTTTGAGCTGCGCTAGTATATCTCCCATAATTGCCCATATATTTTTCATTTACTATCTTACCGTCCCACTAATTTATAGACTACTCTCACAATAGTTATTTCACCATTTGTGACACTTGTCCTTTCACTTGAAAAACACATATTCACTTTATTCCATCATACGTCTAGTTCTTC
This sequence comes from Bacillus sp. EB106-02-03-XG38, assembly GCF_058792175.1. NCBI lineage: Bacteria > Bacillati > Bacillota > Bacilli > Caryophanales > Bacillaceae > Bacillus > Bacillus sp. EB106-02-03-XG38. Next base: position 291,225 of record NZ_JBYTED010000004.1, on the reverse strand, counting down.
CTATTTTTTGCTGAATATACTATCAATACAAACTTGAGACAAGCTACATTGGTTCAAGGTAAAGTAGAAAGGTAGGTTAAATATGAGCATTGAAATATGGATTACTATTATTGTATTCTTCTTTACGATGATTGTTATCTTTTGGCGACCTCGTGGTTTAAATGAGGCATGGCCAGCAGCAATTGGCGCTGGCATTATCTTGATTACTGGACTTGTATCAAAACCAGACGTCATGGATATTATTAGTAAAATTGGCGGTGCCTCTATAACAATATTAGCGACCATCGTTATGGCAGTTATATTAGAAAGCTTCGGTTTCTTCCACTGGTCCGCGGCGAAACTTGCAAACTTAGCAAAAGGCTCTGGTCGCCGTTTATACTGGTATATTCAGTTATTATGTTTTCTTATGACTCTTTTATTTAATAACGACGGTAGTATTTTAATTACAACTCCAATTTTAATTCTTCTTCTAAAAAACCTTCAATTAAAACCGCATCAACAAATTCCTTATTTATTAAGCGGTGCCTTAATCGCTACTGCTTCTAGTGCACCAATTGGTGTAAGTAATATCGTAAACTTAATCGCATTAAATATTGTGAATATGACTCTTTATATGCACACAGCTATGATGTTTGTACCTGCAACATTAGGACTATTGTTTATGTCATGGCTTATGTATACAGTGTTAAAGAAAAAGCTACCAGAAAGATTACCTGTTTCTTCATATGATATCGAAGAAATTTTCTTCACGAAAAACTTCCATCCGTTAAAAGGAAAAAATTCAGTTGATACGAAACAAAAACGTACAAAATTCATGTTAAAAGTATTAGGCTTCGTCTTCCTTATGCGCTGCCTTCTATTCGTTGCATCCTTCTTATCAATTCCAATTGAAATTGTTGCTGTACTCGGTTCACTCGTTCTTCTCATCTGGAGATGGTACTACTTACGAACAAACCCAGTCGATATTTTGAAAAAGACACCTTGGCACATTTTAATTTTCGCTTTCTCTATGTATGTCATTATTTACGGGCTCCACAACGCAGGATTAACAGCAGCGCTTGTAAATTGGCTTGAGCCATTGGTAAGTCAACATCTACTCTATGCTAGCTTTGCAATGGGTGGACTCGTCTCCCTCCTCTCTAACGTCTTCAACAACCATCCTGCACTTATGATTGGGACAATCACATTAACCGAAATGGGACTAGACCCAGTCACATTAAAAACTATCTATCTCGCAAACATTATTGGTAGTGACATCGGTTCACTATTATTACCAATCGGTACGCTAGCTTCCCTCATTTGGATGTATATCCTGAAACAAAACAAAATTAAAATAAAGTGGAAAGACTATTTAAGTGTATCCCTTATCGTTATTCCTCTCACAACAGTCGTCACATTATTCCTCTTATACTACTGGGTACACCTCTTCTTCGCCTTATAAACGACAGAAGCCCGATTTGCTACCGTCTTAGCAAATCGGGCTTCTTCTATATTTAAGTTAGGTACTACAGTGTGATCAATCAAGTAAAGAGGTGTAACGTATTATTGGTATAAATGACTACCAGTGTCTTTAAATTCTTTCGCTTTCTCTTTCATTCCTTTTTCAATTGCTTCTGTCGTTTCTAAATCATTTTCTTTTGCGTATTCACGAATATCATGTGAAATTCTCATACTACAAAACTTCGGTCCACACATTGAGCAGAAATGAGCCGTTTTCGCGCCTTCTGCTGGCAATGTTTCATCGTGATATTCCATCGCACGTTCAGGATCTAAAGATAAATTAAATTGATCGCGCCAACGGAATTCAAAGCGAGCTTTTGAAAGTGCATCATCACGCTGATGAGCCGTTTTGTGCCCTTTCGCCAGATCAGCCGCATGTGCAGCGATTTTGTACGTAATAACACCCTCGCGAACATCATCTTTATTCGGCAAACCTAAATGTTCTTTCGGCGTTACATAACAAAGCATCGCCGTCCCAAACCAACCAATCATAGCAGCTCCAATTGCTGAGGTAATATGGTCATAACCTGGTGCAATATCTGTCGTTAACGGCCCAAGTGTATAGAATGGCGCCCCCTGACAAATATCAAGTTCTTTCTCCATATTCTCTTTAATCAAATGCATCGGTACATGCCCAGGTCCTTCAATCATCACTTGCACATCATGTTTCCAAGCAATCTTTGTTAATTCACCAAGTGTTTCAAGCTCAGAGAATTGTGCTTCATCATTTGCATCTGCAATCGAACCTGGACGTAGTCCATCTCCAAGAGAGAACGAAACATCGTACTGCTTCATAATTTCACAAATTTCTTCAAAATGAGTATACAGGAAGTTTTCTTTATGATGGAATAAACACCACTGTGCCATAATCGAACCACCGCGCGAAACGATACCTGTCGTACGCTTTGCAGTAATCGGAATGTAGCGAAGTAATACACCAGCGTGAATTGTAAAGTAATCAACGCCTTGCTCCGCTTGCTCAATTAACGTATCACGATACACTTCCCACGTTAAATCTTCTGCAATTCCATTTACTTTCTCCAGCGCTTGATAAATCGGTACAGTTCCGACTGGTACAGGCGCGTTACGAATAATCCACTCACGCGTCGTATGAATATTTTTACCTGTAGATAAATCCATAATCGTATCTGCACCCCAGCGCGTTGCCCACGTCATCTTTTCTACTTCTTCTGCGATAGAAGAAGATACAGCGGAGTTTCCAATATTTGCATTAACCTTCACGTGGAAATTACGTCCGATAATCATCGGCTCTGCTTCCGGATGGTTAATATTCGCTGGTAAAATAGCACGGCCTTCCGCGATTTCCTTGCGAACAAACTCAGGCTCTACTCCTTCGCGAATCGCAACATATTCCATCTCAGATGTAATGATGCCATTACGCGCATAATGCATTTGTGTAACGTTGGCCCCTTCCTTCGCTCTAAGCGGCTGGCGATCCATTTGCGGAAAAACAGGTGTATGTTTTGAAGCCACCTTCACACCGTCATCCTCTGGTTTCACTTCGCGCCCTTCGTATGCTTCTACATCCTCGCGCTCCATAATCCAAGAGTGGCGCGGCGTTGGGATCCCCTTTTCCAACTCCACCTTATACGCAGGATCTGTATAAGGACCGCTCGTATCATATACTCGAATTGGAGGATTCGGAACGCCGTTCGTTTCACTTTGTTCAATCTCACGCATCGGTACTTTCATACCAGCGCGTGGTCCATCCACATACACTTTCTTACTTCCTGGTAAACTCGATTTCAATTCAATTTGCTCAGCTGAAACAGATTGTTTCATAACCTTTGTTGCCCCCCTGCACGTGACAAGGACAAGATATGGCCAGCGTATGCCAAAATAAAAAGAGCCAGGTCCATAAAAAAATAAGGACCTGGCTCATAAAGACATCATTATGTAAAGCCGTTAACTTCCCTACGCTGGTACGAGCCAGATCAGGTCCAAAGGGTTAAGAAGTTCACGCGCTTCTCTCTCAGCCTACGCATACGTTAGGCACCCCTAGTTTATCACTGATTTAATTTTCAATACTTTCCCATCATACACGATAATCTGAAAAATGCAAAGTTTATTTCTTTTGTTATTTATGGAATCATCCACGTTAAATAATATGCCTGTACATACGTCATAATACCAACAATAATTACGAAGAATAAACTATGCTTCACCGTAAAGCGGAATAAATCAGATTCTTTTCCAGCAAGTCCAACTGCCGCACAAGCAATCGCAATCGATTGCGGAGAAATCATTTTTCCTGTTACACCGCCCGTTGTATTTGCTGCAACAAGAAGCACTTCAGATACACCGACTTGCTGTGCTGTAATCGCTTGTAAATTCGAGAACAGTGCATTCGCTGACGTATCAGACCCTGTTAAGAATACCCCAATCCAGCCCAGGAATGGTGAGAAGAACGGGAATAGTCCGCCAGTTCCTGCAAGTGCTAACGCTAATGTAGAAGATAAGCCCGAATAGTTTGCGATAAATGCGAATCCTAGTACGAATCCGATCGATAGAATTGGCATTTTAAGTTCATTTAACGTTTCTTTAAATGTCGCTACTGCATCTTTTGCACTCATTTTCAAAATAAAGATAGAAATGATACAAGCAATTAAGATTGCTGTTCCTGTTGCTGATAATACATCCAATTTCAAAATTGCCTCGTAAGGCGTCGGTTTATTTACAATTGGCTCTGCTTTCATCACCAAATTGTGTAAGCCGGGAATTTCAAACTTAAACACGAGGCTCTCTAGTGCGCCACCTGGAGCAAATAACGCCTTAAAGAAGCTTTGGCTCCAAATGACTACCATCACAGTTAAAATAATGAATGGAGACCATGCTTTTACGACTTTTCCTACCGTTAGTTTCGGCATAGATGTTGCTGTCGTTGTCGCAGCTACTTCACTGTTTGCTTGTTTAGACTGATAAATTTCTTTCGGCTGCCAAACTTTTAAGAATAGCGATAAACTCACTAAACTTACAAGCGCTGACGTAATATCCGGAAGTTCTGGTCCTAAGAATGTCGCTGTAATGAACTGCGTAATTGCAAATGAGCTACCCGCTACAAATAGAGCAGGCCATGTTTGTCTTACCCCTTTAAACCCATCCATTAAAAATACGATAAAGAATGGAACAAATAATGATAAGAACGGTAATTGATGTCCAGCCATTTGTCCAATTTTATGTGGATCAATACCTGTTACTTGTCCAGCAACTGTAATGGGAATCCCCATCGCTCCGAACGCTACCGGCGCCGTATTTGCGATTAAACAAAGACCAGCCGCATATAAAGGATTTAACCCAAGACCTGCAAGAAGCGCTGCTGTAATCGCTACTGGTGCACCAAATCCTGCTGCTCCTTCTAAAAATGCTCCGAATGAAAAACCGATTAAAATAACGAGTAAACGATGATCATTCGTAATGGATAATACAGATGCACGAATGACATCAAATTGACCTGTTTTCACAGAGATTTTATATAAAAATACCGACATAATGATAATCCAAGCAATTGGCCATAGCCCGTATAAAAAACCATATCCGGTCGCTGCCATCGCCATTGTGAACGGCATCTTATAAGCGAATAACGCCACTAAAATTGTAAGTACAACTGTAATAAACCCTGCCACATACCCCTTCATGCGGAAAACTGCTAAAGCTAAGAAAAAAAAGATAATCGGAATAAGTGCGACCGCTGCCGAAATCCAAATGTTTCCGAACGGATCATAAACTTGTGTCCATGTGTTCATTGTTCTCTCCCCCTAAAGAATCCCCTTTTAAATAGAATAACCTCATCAATAGACTATCAGGTCATCATACCTTTAAGTCTAAAATAAAAAACGTTTAAGAAAACGTTTTCATTAATTCTATCACAACAATTTCCATTACGGAATATTTTTTTGAAAATTTCATTTTTAATCTAGAAATCTTACAAAAGCGTCACGTTCTTGTAATGTTCATCGATAGGAAGCTCGACACATTTCCTGCATAATAAAAGTATAACAACGGACATTATTTATGAGGTGATATATATGAATGGAAACAAAATATTAGCAGCTTTATCATACTTTAGCGTATTATTTGCCCCTATCTTATTCCCAATCATTGTGTGGATTGTGGGCGATTCCGAAACGAAACCACACGCAAAACGCGCTCTATGGACACACATCATTCCAAGCATCGCGTCATTCATTGGATTTATTATTCTAGGAATTATGGGGATTGGATCGAATCAACCAGACGTAACACTTGGTATTGGAGCAATGATTGTCTTATGTATTTGCGGCATTATTAGCTTATACTACTTCATTTGGAACATCGTCAAAGGTATTAAAATACTGAAATCTTAAGTTTAAACAAACGTTTGATTAAAACAGCACGTATAATGGCAAAGGAAAAAACCTTTTAATAAGAAAAAACGTCCCAAAATACCTTTTGGGACGTTTTTTTATCTTCTACGCTTCTTCTTTTTTCTCATCATTTTCTTACGTCGCGTGTTCACTTTATCCGCTATAATGTGAAGCGTGCTTGCGACAACAATTCCCATTACAAACGTTACAATTTCAACTTCATGCTTCTTCGCAATTTCTATTAAATTCCCGTCAAGCGCGATTATATTTAATAGGAATAAAAACGGAGAAAACACAATTAACATGTATGCAATACGAATCGCATCACCAAGTATAATTGTATGTGTAAAGAAGGAACGATGCGGCATGACCTTCTTATACGGATACCAAAATATACGCAGGAATCCCCATTTATTATACGCATTACTATACGTATCTAAATCGGGCGTTAAAAATGTAGTACCTACTAAAAAGCCAATTGCAAAAGTTAATAAAAAATCAAAATTTGTTAATCCATACGAAAAGAGCATAAACAAAACAACCGGAAGGGATATTAAGTTTATTTTCGTATGCGTTCTTCCTGATGGCATAATGCACTTCCTCGCTTACGTTCGCCCTGTCACTATATGACAGTTCTCACCTATTGATCTAATTTCTGATCGATAAAGGATGTGTCTATATCCGAACCAAACCATTCTGCCAACTTTACTCGTGCCTTATCTTTCACATCACCATTGACGTATAACGACGCTTGTAATAGTGCAGCCATTAATGCCCCTAAATCATCCGTATAACCAATTCCAGCAACGAAATCTGGAATCGCATCAATCGGTGCAATAAAATAAGCAAGTGCTCCAATTACAATAATTTTCACTCGTTTTGGAACATCTGGTTTCTGCAAAACGTAAAACAATAATAAACTTGCATAAATGACCGACTGCCCTGCTTGCTTTGCAACATGTTTTACTTTCTTCCAAAACGCTTCAACTGAAAATTTTTGTTCCATGTAAAAGCCTCCCTATTTTTTAAAAGAAATAAGCTACAATATGTTATCAGTAAAAGTTCATCAAAATTACACATAATCTATCAATGAACTTTCATTGTAACAAACTAACGAAAAAAGAACAAGTGTTCGTTAATTTTCACACAATTCCCTTCATATAATAGGTTTCTAGATAACCACTTACCCATTGTCATTTCTTATTTCTCAACAAGAAAATTTTCACTTTCACTTAACATTCTGCTCTACCTTTGTTATATTTTCTAGTTGACGGACATATAAACCAATGTTAAAGTTTTCTCTGGTAGTGACAAATCTTATACAAAAAATGTAAAATGTTATAGTGTTTCTCAGAAATGAATTTTGTTGTATAATACAGAAATGACGTTATGCTTATGAGCAACACAAGAAACTAAAAGGGTATGCATAGTTATAGTCGTATATGGGTGAATATAGAACCTCTAATTATGGCCAAGAAAACTATGTATTTTTTATTTTAGCATTTTTCGCTCCAAAATCGACCAAGCCTGATAGAGAAAGGGTGGAAATGAATGAAAGAAACCTTGAAATCACAATTTCAAAATGTGCGTTTCACTGTATTCGTAGCTTTAGCCGTATGGTTAAAGACATATCTTATTACTCGCACAAGCTTTGATTTAAAACTTGAATCTTTCATGCAAGAATTCATTTTATTCCTTAGCCCATTAGCAGCATCATTACTGCTTGTTGGTCTTGCATTATTTGCAAAAGGGAAAAAACGTAACTATATAGCACTTGGAATTAATTTTGTTTTAACAATCATTCTTGTTGGTAACGTAATGTTCTACGGATTCTACAATGACTTCGTTACTTTACCTGTACTAGGACAAACATCTAACTTTGGAAGTTTAGGTTCTAGTGTCAAAGAATTATTTAACTACAAAATCATCCTTGCATTTGCTGATATTATTGTCTTCTTCATTTTATTGAAGAAGATGAAAAACTTTGCACCGACAGAACGTGTAGCACGCCCAATGCGTTCCCTATACTTCGTGTCAACAATTGCTATTTTCTTCGCAAACTTAGGACTGGCAGAAGCTGAGCGTCCTGAACTATTAACACGTTCATTCGACCGCGTTATGCTTGTTAAAAACTTAGGTTTATATGTACACCAAGTGTATGATCTTGGCTTACAAGCAAAATCAAGTTCACAAAAAGCCTTTGCAGATGGTAGTAAATTACAGGAAACAGAAAATTACGTAAAAACAACACAAAGCAAACCAGATCCAAATATGTTTGGTACTGCAAAAGGGAAAAACGTCATTGTTGTCTCTCTTGAGTCATTACAAACATTCTTAATTGGTGCAACAGTTAACGGACAAGAAGTTACACCGTTCTTAAACCAATTTACGAAAGAAAGTTATTACTTTGATAACTTTTTCCATCAAACTGGGCAAGGAAAAACATCTGATGCTGAATTCTTAGTAGATACTTCAATGTATCCACTAGACCGTGGTGCTGTATTCTTCACACACGGTAATAACGAATATACAGCAACTCCAGAAATTTTACGTGAGCAAGGATACCACACATCAGTATTCCACGCGAACAACGCAACATTCTGGAACCGTAACATTATGTATCCGGCACTTGGTTATGATCGTTACTACAACGAGCTTGACTATAAGATTACGCCAGAAACGAAATTAAATTGGGGATTAAAAGATATCGAATACTTCGATCAATCTATTGATATGTTAAAAGAAGTGAAGCAACCGTTCTATACTCGCTTCCTTACTTTAACAAACCATTACCCATTCACTTATGATGAAAACACGAAATTAATCGATGAATACAATTCTGGTGATGGCGTATTTGACCGTTACATGGTAACTGCACGTTATTTAGACGAAGCAATGAAACACTTTATTGAGCGTCTAAAAGCAGAAGGCATTTACGACAACTCAGTTATCGTATTCTACGGTGATCACTATGGTATTTCTGAAAATCATAATCGTGCAATGGCACAGTTCTTAGGAAAAGAAGAAATCACTGCATTTGACCATATGAACTTACAAAAAACACCGATGTTTATTCACGTTCCAGGTCAAAAAGAAGGTAAAACAATTTCAAAACCAACTGGTGAAATTGACATTAAACCAACAATTCTAAACTTACTTGGTGTAGATTCTACGAATCAAATTCAATTTGGTCACGATGTATTCTCACCTGATAATAAAGGATTCGTTGTTCTTCGTGACGGTAGCTTCGTTACAGATAAGTACATGTACACGAACAGTACATTCTACGACCGCGCTACTGGCGAAGTTGTACAATTACCAAAAGAAGAGTCTCAACCACTCATTGATCGTGCTCAAAATGAATTGAACATGTCTGACAAAATCATTGAAGGTGACTTACTTCGCTTCTCTGAAAGTAACAAGACCAAAACTGGTGAAGTAAAGACAGCTATTAAAGAAGAAAAGAAGAGCGCTGAGTAACCTCAGCCTCTTTTTTTATATTTCTCCATACAATCACTTATATTCATTAACTTTAACATTACATAACCTTTACCAAATATTCACATAAGATTAATGAAACATCTCTATAATAAAATATGTAAGCGCGGTTCTATATATTTCTTATCTCTCATCTTTAATAAGATCCCTTAAAGAAATATATGAATCGTTTATTTCTACTTTCTTATAATTGTCTTTCAATATGTTTTGTTTCCATACACAAAGCATTCAATAAGACGATGTCCCTATGAAAGATAGCTACCCTCCTTGTGCAGCATTCCATAAGAATGTTGCTTTTTTTTATCTAAAAGCAGGATTCTTATTTCTTATTTTCGAATTTGTATATACAAAATGCAGTAAATCACCACTACTTCTCTACCATTTACAAATACATATACGTCATATGTAAAGAAGTACTCACATAAAAATTACTATAGTGATTTTTATTCCGAATGAAAGTTTCACTTTACTTATGCACTTACGAAAGGATGGGACGAAAATTGGCATATGAAAGATTTGTACTTTGGAATGATGCAGTTATTGATACAACGAAACAAAAAACGTGCATAGAACTTGAAGAAAGAGGATTGCAGTTTGGAGATGGTGTCTACGAGGTTATTCGCCTATATAAAGGAAACTTTCACTTATTAGATCCGCATATCACAAGATTATACCGCTCTATGGAAGAAATAGAATTATCACTTCCTTTCTCAAAAGCAGAACTGATTATCCTACTTTATAAACTAATCGAAAATAATAATTTCCACGAAGATGGAACGATTTATTTACAAGTATCTCGTGGTGTACAAGCTCGTACCCATACATTCTCATATGACGTCCCTCCGACAATCTACGCCTATATTACAAAAAAAGAAAGACCCGCGTTATGGATTGAATATGGTGTACGTGCTATATCGGAACCGGATACGCGCTGGCTACGCTGTGATATTAAATCGTTAAATTTATTACCCAATGTATTAGCTGCTACGAAAGCGGAACGCAAAGGTTGTAAAGAGGCTCTTTTCGTACGAAATGGTACTGTAACAGAGGGAAGCTGTTCGAACTTCTTTCTAATCAAAAACGGAACTCTTTACACACATCCAGCTAATCACCTTATTTTAAATGGTATTATTCGTCAATATGTCCTTTCTTTAGCGAAAACCCTTCGTATTCCAGTACAAGAAGAACTTTTCAGTATTCGTGATGTTTATCAAGCGGATGAATGTTTCTTTACAGGAACAACGATTGAAATTTTGCCGATGACTCATCTTGATGGAACCGCAATTCAAGATGGCCAAGTTGGACCTATTACAAAAATGCTGCAAAGGTCATTTTCTCAAAGCTTGTTACAATCCAATATGTCATCTTCTTAAACACGTATAATTTCTATCCTTTCTACATTCAATATATGTATTTAAATGGAAATCAAGGTATAGATTTATGCCTTGATTTTTTTTTGTAATCTTTTTGTCATATTCAGATTACCGCATAAGTCTTGACAGTAATCGACATGCTCTTTAGAATTTTTAACAGTTGGTAAATATTTCTTCACTACATTACAGACAGAAAGGAATCGACAAATTATGAAAAAATACCTTGCCGGTCTTGCGGCAGTGTCTGTAGCAGGAGGAGCAGCACCTACACTTGATAGTGTTCAAGCTGCCCCGGAACAAAATACACAAAAAGCTGCTACAACTGTCCAAGCTTCTGCATCAAACAGCTCATCTTATACGGTAAACGCTAGCGTATTACATGTTCGTGCAGGATCAAGCACTTCTCACGACATCATCTCTCGCGTTTATAACGGTCAATCACTAAACGTGATTGGCGAAGAAAATGGTTGGTTCAAAATTAACATTAATGGACAAACCGGCTTTGTTAGCGGCGAATTTGTATCAAAAAATGGAGCGAGCAATTCTAATGTAAGTACAACAGGTGGAAAGAATACAGTTACTGCTGATGTATTACGTGTACGTACAGCTCCGAACACTTCTAGTTCTGTTTCAGGACGTGTATATGAAGGACAAACATTAAACGTAATTGGCCAAGAAAATGGTTGGGTGAAAATCAATCATAATGGACAAATTGGTTATGTAAGTGGCGAATTCGTATCTGGCGTTTCTTCTAATGCAGGTTCTTCAAACAACAATACGAATAATAACAACCAAGAATCTGTAAAACCAGCAAGCGGAAACTATACAGTAAATGTATCTTCCCTTCGTGTTCGTACAGGTCCTAGCACTTCTCACACAACTGTAGGTTCTGTTACAAAAGGACAAGTTGTACAAGTTGTTGGCGAAGTTCAAGATTGGTTCAAAATCAATTATGCAGGCCAAACTGCTTACGTAAGCAAAGACTACGTAACTAAAGGCGGTTCTAGCGATAACGTTACACAAGGAAACAACCAAAATAATAATCAAAACAATAATGTAACTGTTCAAACTGGTGGTACTTACGTTGTTAACGCAACATCTCTACGCGTTCGTACTGGCCCTGCTACTTACCATAGCGTAATTGGTGGCGTATTAAATGGTACGACATTAAACGTAATTGGATCTGAAGGTAGCTGGTTTAAAGTTAACTATCAAGGAAAAACAGGCTACGTTAGTAGCGAATTCATGAAATTCGTTAAAGGTGGTACTACTACTACTCCTGAGCAACCAAAACAACCTGAACAACCTAATCAAGGGGCAATTGGTGACTACTACATTAATGCTTCTGCATTAAACGTGCGTAGCGGCGAAGGTACAAATTATAGAATCATAGGCGCACTTCCACAAGGACAGAAGGTTCAAGTAATCTCTGAAAACTCTGGATGGAGTAAAATTAACTACAACGGCCAAAATGGTTACATTGGAACACGTTACCTTTCTAAAACACCAGTTGGTGGCGCAGTAGATAATAAGCCTAACAACAACCAAAATAATAACAACAATAATACAGGTAATAATAGCGGTGACAGTTCTTCCATCCTTGCATATGCAAAATCAATGCAAGGTGTACCGTACGTTTGGGGCGGCACTTCTGCTAACGGTGTTGACTGTAGTGGCTACATTTACCACGTATTTAAGAAATTTGGTCATAACATTAGCCGTCAAAGTGTTGCGGGATATTGGGGTAGCCTACCACAAACTTCAAATCCACAACCAGGCGACTTAATTTATTTCCAAAATACTTATAAATCGGGTCCTTCTCATATGGGTATTTATCTTGGGGGCGGATCATTTATCCAAGCTGGAGATAAAGGTGTAGCAATCGCTTCATTAAGTAACTCTTATTGGAAGAGTCATTTCTTAGGATACACAAAAGCACCTTAAGTTATATTTTTAGAGCCTTCTAGATTACTAGAAGGCTCTTTTTAATGTGTATAACCTATTTCCCTGAAAAAATAATGTATCCATTTCCCTATTTTATACACTATATTCTACAATAATGACCCATAACGTTATCATAATGTATATTTTCACCTAAAAAACATAACATATTTCATGTCCATTCATTTTATATGTGTTTTTTTAAAGAATTTTCTTTTTATTTAAACTTTTCGTTAGACGTTTGACCTCTGATGTCCATTATGATAAGTTACTTAAGATGTTATATTCGCAAAAGTATAGACAACTGGTTTATACACTTTTTTTACTATGAGGAAGGAGCATACACTGCATGAATCTTTTATGGGGAATTGGCGGCGTGATTGGAGTATTAGCAATCGCTTTCTTATTATCTTCCAACCGCAAAGCTATTAATTGGCGCACAATTTTAATCGCGCTAGCATTACAAATGTCATTTTCATTTATCGTATTACGCTGGGATGCCGGAAAAGCAGGTTTAAAATACGCTGCAGATGGCGTTCAAGGATTAATTAATTTTTCTTACGAGGGAATTAAGTTCGTTGCTGGGGATTTAGTCAACGCAAAAGGCCCTTGGGGATTTGTTTTCTTCATTCAAGCACTACTTCCAATTGTATTTATTAGTTCATTAGTAGCAATCTTATATCATTTCGGTATTATGCAAAGATTTGTTAGTGTCGTTGGTGGCGCATTAAGCAAACTTCTTGGAACTTCTAAAGCAGAAAGTTTAAACTCAGTAACAACCGTATTTTTAGGACAAACTGAAGCTCCAATCTTAATTAAACCTTACTTAGCACGTTTAACAAATAGTGAATTCTTCACTATTATGGTAAGCGGTATGACAGCAGTTGCCGGATCAGTCCTTGTCGGCTATGCAGCAATGGGTATTCCGCTAGAACACTTATTAGCAGCAGCAATTATGGCAGCTCCATCAAGTCTATTAATTGCGAAACTAATTATGCCAGAAACAGAAAAAGTAGATAATAACGTTGAACTTTCTACAGAACGTGAAGATGCAAACGTTATTGACGCAGCGGCACGTGGTGCATCTGAAGGTATGCAACTTGTTATTAACGTAGCAGCAATGTTAATGGCTTTCATCGCATTAATCGCTCTACTAAATGGATTATTAGGATGGGTTGGTTCTTGGTTCGATATTAAACTTAGCCTTGATTTAATCTTCGGTTACTTACTATCACCATTTGCAATCTTAATCGGGGTTTCTCCTGGTGAAGCTATACAAGCAGCAAGCTTTATCGGTCAAAAACTTGCAATCAACGAATTCGTTGCATACGCAAACTTAGGACCACACATGGCAGAGTTCTCTGACAAAACAAACTTAATTTTAACATTCGCAATCTGTGGATTCGCAAACTTCTCTTCTATCGCAATTCAGTTAGGTGTAACAGGAACATTAGCTCCTACTCGCCGTAAACAAATTGCACAATTAGGGATTAAAGCAGTTATCGCTGGTACATTAGCGAACTTCTTAAATGCAGCAGTTGCAGGTATGATGTTCCTATAAATTTATGCAAACCCTCCTCTTTCTAAAGAGGAGGGTTTTTATTGTATGGTATCTTTTATTTATATGCGAAATATCCTATGTCTAAATATAATTACATTATGATACAATAATTAGTGGTTCTGTTTATTTTTTTATAAAAAGGATACTAATGTATGTTACTCACTTCAAAAGAATTTAGCTAAATGGTCTATTTCTTAATAATTGCGCATACTACAAGTATCCTTGCATGAATTACCTTTAAGGAGGAAAGTTTTGTGAAAGATAACTTCTATAAAGTCCTCTCTATGTGGATTTTACAAATTTTATTTTATTTTACAACTGTACATGTAACACAATATGAGCATGCTCTCATTTTTACAATTATATATGTAATTGTTAATGTACTATTTCTATTATTGCCTGATAAAACTGCATTTGTTTTCTTTATATTAGGAACCACTATTTCGGTATTCTACCTGTTCTACCAAGCGTGGCTTTACTTATGGAGTACATCAGAACAATGGGAATACATTATTACCCACTTCCTAATGGCAGCAAACTTCTTCATTGTATATATCTCAACACATTTATTAAAGAAGGTTATTCATGAAAATAAAGAATTAATCGAACGTGTGAGAACATTAGAACAATACATTGGCGAATCAAAATTATTAACAAGACAAGAATTTGAAAGACGACAAGCATTATTAATAAATGCAATGAATCGTCGTAATGAAACAGGCGTTATGATTCACTTCGACTTCACTTCCTTTAGTAAATATACGAAGGAAAGTGTTATGGACCGCGTGGCTTCATTATTAGTTGAAACGATAAGGAATGACTTTGACCTTGCTGCTGAATACGATAATAATACGCTCGTTATTTTATTACAAAATACAAATGAAGCCGGTGCTGACATTGTAATGAACCGCCTAAAACCAAAAATGGAGCAATGGCTTGCTGCTGAAGCAATCCAAGATATAAAAATTTCACGCGAGCAAATTGGAAACAAAGGACAGACGTTATTATGATGACACTCGTTATACTTCTTTTATTCCTTCTATTTTGTGTACTCGTGTTTTGGATTAGCATCACATTTTCGATTAAGTATGTACTTATTTTTACAGCCTTTCTATTCTCTGGCTTACTCGTTTACTATTCATTCTTAACACTCGCAGGTTTAGTTCACCGAAATAGTAAACGCAAAGATCGTACGCTAGAACATTATCCAAGCGTCGACATTTTAATACCTGCCCACAATGAAGGGGTCGTTATTAAAGATACTTTAGAGGCGATGGCGAAGATTGAATATCCAGGTAAACTAACTGTTTATTTATTAAACGATAACTCACAAGATGAAACACCTGAAATTGGTGACGATTTTGACAAAGCTTATGCTCACATTCGTCACATTCGTGTTCCGCCTGGTAAACCAAAAGGGAAATCACGTGTATTAAACTATGGTCTTAGTATTTCAGATGGCGAATACTTCTGTGTGTATGATGCTGATAATCAGCCTGAACCACATGCACTGCGAATGCTTGTAGAACACGCTGAAACAACCGAGGATGCTGTTGGAGCTGTTGGTCACGTTCGTACTGTAAACGAAAACAGAAACTGGCTAACACGAATGATTTCATTAGAATTTCAAATCTTCCAGCTCCTTATGCAATCCGGACGCTGGTTACTCTTCCAAACAGGTTCACTAACAGGAACAAACATGCTTCTTCGTCGTTCTGCATTAGAAGAGCTTGGCGGCTATGACCCTTATGCAATTGCAGAAGACGCTGAATTAACATTACGAATTACACAAAAAGGTTATCTCTTACCAATCGTTCCAGAATCGATTACATGGGAACAAGAACCTGAGCATTTAAAAATCCTTATTAAGCAGCGTACACGTTGGCTCCAAGGGAACTTGTACATTTTAGAAAAAATGTTTTCTTCATTAAGTTTCTTTAAAGGAAAACTTCTCGTTCATTCCTTACAACAAGTTTTAGTGTATGTTGTATTTTGGTTATTCTTAATCATTTCAAACGTTTGGTTTGTAATTGGGTTACTCGGGATATTCCAAATTCAATATAGCATTCCGCTACTATTTATGTGGTATGTCGCATATATTACATATGTTTCTCAATTATTTAGTGCCCAGAGTGTGGAACGAACCTTTACACCAACTAATATTTTTATTAGTGTGATCATGTACTTTACGTACGCACAGCTCTTTACGTACTTATTCATTCGTAGCTTAATTTTATACTTACGTGCAAAGAGCAAGAAACAAGTCATTGGCTGGGATAAAACAGTTCGATTTAAAAAAGACAAATAAAAATAAGCACAGAGCGCCGTATGCTCTGTGCTTATTTATTGCCGTATAAATTATATATCAGACAATACCCCTTAGCTGAAAGTAATTTCACGTCCATCCCCCAACGAACGATCGACCTTCATTTATATACGAAAAAGTGATTGCTATTTTTGTAGAACCAATTGCTTCTCTTGCTGTTCTTTGCGCGTTTCAGTCTTAGGTTCCGTGCTTTCTTGGACACTACGATGTGCCACACGTTTCAAACAAATATGCTTCCACTTTCTTTCGTAACGTTTCATTATTCTTGATGTCCCCCTTGAATGCGCTTTAAAACTATTTGAAATCGCTTACAGGAAATAATATAGCACATATACATAAACGTGACAACACATTTCCGACAATTTTTTGTCAAAAATATGAATAGAATATGAAAGACATCGAATATTGTCGAAATGAATCGATTTTCCTTTATATAAAAGGCATACTACTTTATAGAGTAAAGTATTTTATTTCCCTGACTTGTGGTTAAAGTTCCTTCTATATAAAAAAGAGCTGATACATAATCAGCTCTTTTTCCTTCTATTATTTATGACGCTTCATACGACCTTCTTTTTGTAACTCTTTAAATAATGCTGCCATCATAAAGAAAATAACAAAGACGAATGGGAATGCCGCTATGATAGCTGCCGTTTGTAAGGCTTCTAATCCACCTACATATAATAAGATAGAAGCTAACGCTGCTAGAACGATACCCCAAATCATTTTAATACGGTTTGGCGGATTTAAACTACCATGTGTCGTTAACATTCCTAAAACAAATGTCGCAGAGTCTGCAGATGTAATAAAGAATGTAGAAATAAGAAGAATAGCTAGAACAGATAAAGCTGATCCAAAGCTTCCCATTTGATCAAACATAACGAACAATCCTACTTCTGTTCCCATCTCTTTAATTTTTTCAAAGATATGTGCATCACCGAACAGCTCCATATGAATACCAGTACCGCCGAAAACAGAGAACCAAAGGGCACCAATTATTGTCGGTACGAGTAACACACCGATAACAAATTCACGAATGGTACGCCCTCGTGAAACACGAGCAATAAATGTACCTACGAATGGTGACCATGCGATCCACCATGCCCAGTAGAAAATTGTCCACGATTGAATCCATTGATTTCCGCCTTCATCTAATGGACTTAAACGGAAGCTCATGCTTGGCAATTCCTGAATATAAGAACCGATTGTCGACGTGAAGTAATTCATAATAAAGTTTGTTGGACCCGCAAATAATACAATGATCATAAGTGCAAATGCAAAAATAATGTTCGTATTACTTAAATATTTAATTCCTTTATCAAGACCTGTTTGCGCAGATAACATAAATAATACTGTTACGATTGCAATAATAACTAGCTGAGTCGTTAATGAGTTCGGGATAGATGTTAAATAACTAACACCACCGGCTATTTGTTTCGCACCAAGACCTAAAGATGTCGCAACACCGAATACAGTTGCGAAAACAGCTAACACATCAAATAAATGAGCAATACGCCCATGGTCCCCACCTTTAAATAACGGTCCTACTGTCGCACTAATCGTACTAGCTTTTCCTTTTCTAAAAGTAAAGTAAGCAATACAAAGCGCTACAAATGCATACAGTCCCCACGGATGTAATCCCCAATGGAAAAATGAAAAACGTAGTGCAAGACGCGCACTTTCCTCAGTTGCCCCTTCTCCAAACGGAGGTGCGTATAAATGGTTTAATGGTTCGGCAACGCCCCAGAAAACTAAACCAATACCCATACCAGCACTAAATAACATAGCAAACCATGTCATATAACTATAATCAGGCTCGTCATCATCTTTACCTAAACGAATAGAACCGTATTTCGAAACAATTAAAAAGATAGACACGCCTAATATAATAGAAACAGAAATAATATAGAACCAGCCAAACTTACTAACTAATGCAGTTTGAATTGCGGTTGTTACATTTCCTAAGCTACCTTTTCCAATAATAGATTCGGGAATAATCCCCCAAATTGTAAATGCAATACATAATGTTAATGAAACGATGAATGTTTTTGTCAGTTTCCTCATCAAATCCCCCTTCGTAGGTTTCACTTTTGTAAATAACATAAATTCCGATATGTAAAATCGGATAGAAAACTATAATTTTACGGTGATTTTCTTACTTTCACCTTCACCAACTAGAATTCTTATGGACAGCCTTACCTTCCGTATAACCTTTTCACTCTGCAAGAGCTATAAGATCGAAATACTGCTGTCAAATTGTGCGAGAAAAGTGCGGATGGGAATGTGTTTTCCCAAAAAAGGATGTGTTACAGATGTAAAAAAGGGCAAATTTCTTCCTTGCAACCTTTTCTTTTTGTAACAATTATGCGGTTTTTTTGCTAGTATATAGCACGTGTTTATAGTTTCACAAACGAAATGTTTATGTTTATATAACTATATTACCCATAAAACGGTAAAATACTCAAGGAATGTAATCGTTTAGTAAACATCATGTAACACTACTGTAATACTTTTATTTACGCCGAAAACAATATGTTGTATTAAATATTTTGAATATAAGTAGAAACCTACTAATCATATAGAATGAAAAACGCTTTCCTACATTTTTTGTTATATTACAGGATGTTAACGACTTATTACGAATGGTTTGTAATTGTGTGTTTTCCCGAAATCCGAAAAAATCTGTTGCTATAATGAGGACACGAAAACAAACGCAATGGAGGCTATCATGAAAAAATTAATTGGAATAGCAACAGCAGCAGTTTTTGGTCTTGGGATTTTCACATCATCTGCTAATGCAGAAACTGTTGTAACAACAGACGTACTAAATGTACGCGAAAACCCTACTACTGAATCAAAAGTTGTCGGTAAATTACTAAACGGTAATAAAATAGATGTACAAAATACAGAGAACGGATGGTCAAAAATCACTTTAGATGGTAAAGACGCATTCGTAAGTGCAGAGTTCACAAAAAGCATCTACTACGTAACAGCTAACGTATTAAACGTACGTGCTGAAGCGAACACAAACTCAGAAATTCTTGGGACGCTTAAGAAAGACGATATGATTGAAACAACGAACCAAGTACAAAATGAGTGGTTACAATTCGAATATAACGGGAAAACAGCTTATGTTCACGTTCCTTTCTTAACAGGTACAGCACCTGTTATTGAGAAACAAGAACAACCTGCTCCTGCTAAAACTGTAGCACCAGCTAAAGCACCTGCAGCTCAAGCAAAACCAGCTGCTAAGCCTGCTGTGAAAGCTGCTAACACTAGCGCACCTTCTAACGGTCGTGAGTTAACAGTTGTAGCTACAGCATATACAGCTCACCCGAGCGAAAACGGTGGCACATACGGTGGCCGTGTATTAACTGCAATGGGTCATGACTTAACAGCGAACCCAAACATGAAAATGATCGCTGTTGACCCGAAAGTAATCCCATTAGGATCTAAAGTATGGGTAGAAGGTTACGGAGAAGCTATCGCTGGAGATACTGGTGGTGCAATTAAAGGTAACCGTATCGACATCCTACTTGGATCAGATAGCGCTGCTCAAAAATGGGGACGCAAAACTGTTAAAGTGAAAATTTTAAAATAACCAATGACTGCTAAAGCCAGTTCTCTTTGTTGAGAGCTGGCTTTTATTTTTTTATAATAGCTATAAAGGAGACTATGCCCATGAATGTACAAGCAAAGGTAGACTGGATCGGTACACCAAAACCGTATATATATAAAGATGAAGTAACATACGACGCTACTTCCATTGACTTTTCACTCGCTGGTGATGACAATCGATATAAATTAATTGTGCTCAGCTTTGAAGAAAATACACATTACAAACTTGCCCAATATGGAATTAAACCAGGCTCACAAAAGCCATTTCCTATCGACATTCCATTTGAGCAAAACATGTTACCCATTATAGAACAAATATTACATGATCCGTATGTACAAGCGATATTAAAGGAAACGCGCTCATAATTGAAAAAAGACTATCTCAATTAGATGAGATAGTCTTTTTATTAACGGTTCGGACCAGATACTTCCTCTGACTTAAGCGTATTATTCGCTCCAAGAGAATGGTACAATACCTTTCCATTTCCATTAACAGTAACGATATGGTCATTATTAAAACTTTTGAACTTCACAGATCCATCACCGTAACGAATATGGTACTCTTCATATGTCGTTACTTTATATTTCGTATCACTTTGACGCTCTACATTACGAATTTCGATTGTTAATAAATCTTCAGTAATTCCTTTTTTATGTAGATATTGTATATAATCACGGTCTTCCTTATACGATTTCCCGCTCTTATCATAATTATTTTCAATCAGACTAAAATCATTTAATGAAATCGCACGTACATTATCATAAATATGATTTCGTACAAAATCACCCACTGCTGAGCTTGATGTTTCTTTCGGGAATTTTAAGTAATACGTGCTTTGGTCCCCAATTTTAACACTTTCAGATTTTATTACACCAAAATCAGTAGTTTTCTCTAAATGTACTTCTACTGTTTCATCTGTGGATACAGGACCCAGTTTATAATTACCATAACTTAATTTCCCACGTTTTTTACCATTTACAAATACGGTTGCATCATTTTCATCAGAAGAAATGCTTACATACTTTCCTTCAAGCGATAAATCTACATTCACTTTCTCGCTCTGTTCATCTGCTAAATCTACTTCTTTCTCTGTTTCTAATTCAGTAAGTTCTGTCTTCGCTGTTGCCTTGACAACATACGTACCTGGGAAGTATGGCCCCAACTCTTTCGAAGTTTTATCATTAGAAAGTTCTGTTTCTTTTTTATCATTCACATATATTTCCGCATTCTTTGCAGTTGTACTAACACTCATATAATAAGATTTCATGCTAAACTTATACTTTGGATATAAGAACCACTCTTTTCCCTCTTCTACAATTTCCCCATCTTTAAACGAATTTTTATCCTCTGTTAACTTTTGATCTACTGTCTCTTTCTGTAAATAAGACAATAATTGTTTATTGTAAGAAGGGTTCTCTTTTAAGTAACGCATGTACGCTTTAATATCCTCTGTCTTAATCTTTAAGCTTGAATCATTTGCTTTCACAAACTCATCAATTGCAGTAATATCTTTCTTTTGGAATGCTTCAATCATTACATTTATTTGCTTTTCTTTTGAAAACTTGTATGCTCCAAATTTATATGCCCCAAATAATAAAATAATAATAATGGCGAAACCAATAATTAAAAATAAATTTTTCTTACTTTTCACTGGTCGTGTCTCGCTTTGTACTTCTGTATATGAAGCGGCAGTGTTATCGACGATTACTTCCACTTTACTCCCACACTCAGGACAAAAGTTCAAATGGTCTGCAACGTTCTTTTTACATGTTCCACAAAACTTCAATGTGCTCTCCTCCTATTTTTTGGCTAACTTCATTCCAACAAATGCTGCTACATATGTCACAATAAAACTACACATAGTTAAATATACAAATGAATTTTGCATAGATAATACCGTTCCACTTGTTCCAAACAAACTTGTTACAGTCCCTGAAACATCTATTTGGAACTTAGAAATCATATTCATTACAATCATCATAATCGTGTAAGAACCACTGCATACTGCTAATGTAATATATATATTGGCAGTCGATAATTCAGCTAATTTTCTTCCCGCTCTAAACATAAGGAACAACGGAATAATAAGCAGTAATAAACCGTAATGGAATACGTTATTCACTTCATCAAATTCAGCAAGGCTTTCCTGACTTGCTCCTTTTGAAATCATTATATCTCTAACCACTACGCCATTTACAGAGATGCCTGATATAAATGAAAATGATAATGTGCTCTCAGATGATTTTGATTTCTTACCAATTCCAGTAAACTCCTTACTAAGTGCTGGACTTGATACTTCTAACGGAGCAAAATGAGCCATACTCCATAATTGAGGTGTTAACTCTAATGCTAATAATCCACTTTCAGATTTTAAAGTTGTTATTTCTTTTAATGGTTCAATACTGTCTTCCTTATTTACTAACGCCATAATACAAACCACTACTGCTGTTATTAAAAGTCCTTTTATCATGGCTGAAATACCGTAATAAACAGACGCTCCATATGGCATTAACTCTTGAAATGCTGCTGCCATATTATTTTTGCTTGTATGAGCAATAAACCCTACTAAAGTAAATAACGTTCCACATACAAAACCACTCAATAAACTCTTAATCGCTGAATAGCCAACCGTAATCTTACCTGCTTCTGAGAATGGAATTGCGAAAGATTGTGATGCTATAAAACTTATAATGAATAAAAAGACACCGTAAATAATACCAACTGTTGCCGCTATAAAGATTTGATCCTTAATCGTTTTTGCAACACGCTGCTTTCCTAACCAAATTCCTGTACCAGCGAAAATCATAAATGGAATGATTAATAGTAATGTAAATGGAGTATGCCAAGATAAAGAAAATATCAATCCACTATCGTCGCTAGCTGTAAAACCGAGTAAATGGTAACTTAACATCGTAGAAGTTGCACTCGAATAAAAGCTTGGCAACATTTCTAATTCTTTCGCAAATTTACTAAACATCTCACTTAATATAGAAGCAAATAATACACTACCAATCCAACCAGCAATTAACATGAGAATACTTGCAACACCCCCACCAATAAAACCTGTTTTTAAAACGGCTTTATCTGCTGTAAATTTAACCTCAGGAGTACCTTCCATTGTAGGCAATTTAATAGATTGTTCTTTTTTCTTCACAATAAATAAAGAATGCCCACACTTTTGGCAATATAAATTTTGCTGAGCATTTTCACCGCCACAACCTTTGCAGTATTTTGCAGTATCTTGTTCTAACGTTACTGCATCTATAGCTCCTGCAATCTCCATACTTCCTTCGTTAGGGCAATAGTTTACCTCTTCACCATGTTGATTTCCACATGTGCGACAATACATCTAATTCACTCCCCACTTTGCTTAATTCCACAAACCGGACAGTAAGTAGAGTTTTGATCGATATGTTCATTACATGAAATACAATTTGTCGTTTCACCTTCATTTTCTATCGCTAACATTGGATTCGGCTTCCCACACGAACCACAAAACTTATCATTTATTGATAAAGGTCCACCACATTCACATGTAGCTTTCTCGCCTTGTTGCTTTTGCAGTTCAACAATGCGTTTTCTTGCTTGATAAATAACTACATCAAATTCTTGAACTGGAGCAATCATCTCTTTTAGGCTCGCTTCATCTACTCCGTTTCCTCTTAATTGAACATAGACTCTTTGTCCAATCTCTAATAGAACCTCTGCCTTTTTCTGCATTTGCACTTGCATTTCTTTTTTCAGTTGAGCGATCTCTTGTGCAACTTGTAACTTCATCTTCCCTTGCTCAATTCCTTCTTGTAACTTATTCATTCCACTGCCTAACTTCGTCTGTAAATCTGACAAACTATTTCTCCCCCTATACACATATAGTAATATACAAAATTAACATTATATATATTACCATGATTTTCAATTTATGTAATCCAAATTTCATTTTTTCTGTTTTGAGCATTTTTTGTTTATAATGGTAGAGGAAAGAAATATGTGTACGGAGGAATATTATGCTGCAACACTCAATTACGAAAGATGAAATTATGATGATTGCGAATGAGTTCGTTCAAGGACTAGATCCACAGCAAACAGCTGATCAGGAACATGTCGCTACAGCTCGGCACCTATATCGTAGTGGTGTTGTCTACAATGTTGACTTTGATGGTTATACGCTATCAGGAACTGTAGACGCTGAAGGCAGCGTATATAGCGTCCATATCCCGATTCGTAACGTCGCTGAAAGTTATTGCGATTGCTTCGCACCAACGCAATGTGAGCATATGCTCGCTGTGTTACTATCTGCAGCGTCTAGTTTCGGGCAAGTAGGAGATGTATTAACTTTATTCAAAAATAATACGAAACCTTCCCTTCCTCCTATTCGAACTGCGAGACAAGTATTGCAATCATCAGCTTTTGAAGATACGGATTATAAAAGTTGGCAATCATATTTTGATAACGAATACGAATCATTTAAAAAAGAACAAGCTCGTCTTACTTATAAACAAATGTATTTTCTTATGAGTATTTTTACGGACTTCTATACGAAACTCGAGCGGAAAGCTCCCCGTATTGTTGTGATACATGAATTATTCAGGTTACATGCAGCGCTTTATTGCTTTCAAAAATTATTAGAAGAAATTCAAGACTTCGAAGCAAATAAAACGTATTCTTATCATCAGCCTGTTAACGTCGTTCGCCTATTTGTAGATAAAGTGGAATCCATCGTTCGGGACTTACAATCAGAAGCGATTCCTTCAGAGTCTGAAGCAATTTTGCAAGAAACAGCTCGTCTCGTTCACGAAGTATTCTTCTCCACCGATGCCTATACGCAAGAAAGATTCTTTATTTACCGTCACATATGGAGTGAACTGTTACACAATAAAGAGCGACTACATGAAGAAGAAAAACGAATCGATACGAAAATCAATCCACTTTCCAAAGCATTAGCATCTTCTCATCTACTCTTTTTAAATGACGAAGATTTATTAGCGATGGATTTACTTAAGAAACAACCTGCTTCTGTTGTAAGTCTATACTTCTATTGGCTAGAAGAGTTGTTAAATGCAATGAAGTGGGATCGTGCGAAAAGCTGGCTTTCCTTTACGTATAAACAAGTGAAGATAACGATACATGAGCACGAAAATGCGATGTTCATAAAAGATATCGTTCGCTTATTCGTCATCATGTATGAAACGTATGCAACTCATACAAATGAACAAGCCGGACTCGAAATGATTTTGCAAGAGCTACTACCATATAGTTTCGCAAACTATGAGCAATACGTACTCGCGAAAAAGCAGTATCGAACATGGGCAGAACTTCAGCTCTTACATGGATTTGAAGCAATTGAACTTTTGAAAGAGCCGCTGAAAGATATTGAAAAGGAAGCACCAGAAGCGGCACTTCCTCTGTATCACCTTGCTGCTACCGAGGCCATTGAAGAGAGAAATCGCAAATCATATAGACGTGCAGTTCGTTACTTAAAAAAATTACGTACATTGTATAAACGATTAAAGCGCACCGATGAATTTGATGCATTCATTATTCACATCGCAAACTTACATTCACGTCTACGTGCACTACAAGAGGAATTACGGAAAGGAAAATTAATCGATGATCAATCAAACTGAAGTAACAATTAGGCTCCAGCATGTTAGTCAGGGTTGGTTCCTTTGGGGAGAAGATGACAGCGGTACTCCATTATCCGTAACAAGTTGGAAACGAAATGCATTTACATGGCACTCTACTTCCTTCTACGGTACGTTTCTAAAAGAAGCAACCTTTGAAGGAAAACAAGGTGTTATGCTAACAAACGCACAAGCATTTGAATACATCGCTAATAAACCGATGAACTCCTTTGCCCATATTCAAATGAACGGCCCTATTACAGCACTTACAGAAGATGCGAACGAATTATGGGACGCCTTCACAAGCGGTAGCTTCGTACCAGATATGGAGCGTTGGTCTCAGCAACCATCTTGGAAAGTACAGCATACACCAATCGAAGATGACACATTAGCATCTCTTTTCTCATCTGCAGTAAATGAAAGCATATTACAAGATAACCGTTCAAACGACGGATGGGAAGATGCAAAGAGACTTTATGAACATTATGACTTTACGAAAAGACAATTGGATGCAGCACTACATGAAGAAGATTGGCTTCGAAAAATTGGATACATTGAAGATGACCTTCCCTTTACAATCGGACTACGGCTACAAGAGCCGCAAGAAGAATTCGAAATGTGGAAGCTTGAAACAATTGTTACGCCAAAGCGCGGCGCACATCGCATATATGTATATGAAAACATCGATTCTTTACCAAAACGATGGCACGATTATGAAGAGCGTATTCTTGAAACACAAGAAGGCTTTAGTAAGCTTGTACCGTGGTTAAAAGAAGGCGATACATTCCGAAGTGAACTCTTTGAAACAGAAGCGTGGAACTTCTTAACAGAAGCAAGTAACGAATTACTCGCTGCAGGTATTACGATTTTACTACCATCATGGTGGCAAAATTTAAAAGCGACAAAACCAAAATTACGTGTGCAACTGAAGCAAAATGCTACGCAAACACAATCTTTCTTCGGTATGAATACACTCGTTAATTTTGACTGGCGCATTTCAACGAACGGCATTGATTTATCAGAAAGCGAATTTTTCGAACTCGTTGAACAAAACAAACGATTATTCAATATAAATGGTCAATGGATGAGACTTGACCCAGCCTTTATTGAAGAAGTACGAAAACTCATGAATCGTGCTGATAAATATGGACTCGAAATGAAAGATGTCCTTCAGCAACATTTATCCAACACGGCTGAAACAGAGATTGTAGAAGAAGATAGTCCGTTTACCGATATTGAAATTGAACTAGATGGATATTATGAAGAGCTATTCCAAAAACTCTTACACATTGGAGATATTCCAAAAGTAGATGTCCCTTCTTCACTAAATGCAACACTCCGCCCGTATCAACAACATGGCATTGAGTGGTTATTATATTTAAGAAAGCTTGGATTCGGTGCACTATTAGCTGACGACATGGGACTTGGAAAAAGTATTCAAACGATCACTTACTTACTATATATAACAGAGAACAATCTCAAAACCGGCCCTGCCCTAATTGTGGCACCGACATCTGTTCTTGGAAATTGGCAAAAAGAATTTGAACGTTTCGCACCAAATTTACGTGTTCAGTTACATTATGGAAGTAATAGGGCGAAAGGCGAATCATTTAAAGAGTTCCTTCAATCAGCAGATGTTGTATTAACATCTTATGCATTAGCTCAGCTTGATGAAGAAGAACTTAGTACGTTATGCTGGGATGCTGTTATTTTGGATGAAGCACAAAATATTAAAAACCCACATACGAAACAGTCAAAAGCAGTGCGAAACTTGCAAGCAAATCACAAAATTGCTTTAACCGGTACACCTATGGAAAACCGCCTTGCCGAGCTTTGGTCTATTTTCGACTTTATTAATCATGGATATCTCGGGAGCTTAGGACAATTCCAGCGCCGCTTCGTCTCACCAATTGAAAAAGACCGTGACGAAGGAAAAATCCAACAAGTTCAACGTTTTATCTCGCCGTTTTTACTGCGTCGTACGAAGAAAGACCAAACAGTCGCATTAAACTTACCAGATAAACAAGAACAGAAAGCGTACTGTCCACTTACTGGTGAACAAGCTTCCTTATATGAACAACTTGTTCAAGATACGTTGCAAAATGTAGAAGGATTAAGCGGGATTGAAAGACGCGGATTTATATTGCTCATGCTGAACAAGCTTAAGCAAATTTGTAATCATCCTGCTCTTTATTTAAAAGAAACAGAACCAAAAGACATTATAGAACGCTCCATGAAAACGAGCACGTTAATGGAACTCATTGAAAATATAAAAGATCAAAACGAAAGTTGTTTAATCTTCACACAATACATCGGTATGGGGAACATGCTAAAAAATGTGTTAGAAGAACATTTCGGTCAGCGCGTCCTCTTCTTAAACGGTAGTGTACCGAAGAAAGAACGTGACAAAATGATCGAGCAGTTCCAAAACGGAACGTATGACATTTTCATCTTATCGTTAAAAGCGGGCGGCACTGGCTTAAACTTAACCGCTGCCAACCATGTCATTCACTACGACCGTTGGTGGAATCCAGCTGTAGAAAATCAAGCAACAGACCGCGCATATCGTATTGGTCAAAAACGCTTCGTTCACGTTCATAAACTGATTACAACGGGGACACTCGAAGAAAAAATTGATGAAATGTTAGAAAGAAAACAATCATTAAACAATGCCGTCATTACAAGCGATAGTTGGATGACCGAACTATCTACAGATGAGCTAAAAGAATTACTTGGTGTATAAAGTGAAACTTTAATCAGTGGGGGTTTTGTTCATCCCCCACTGATTATTAGCCCTCATCAATCGGACGTTAACGGACAGCCCGACTCCCACCTAACTTCTTTGCTCCAACTGAATTTTGAGGTGGAAGTTTTACTGTCCGTTAACGCGGGATAAACAAAAGGAGCTAATCTCAAAAGATTAGCTCCTTTTTCTATTCCAAAACCAATTGCTTATTATAATCCCTGTTAATCCGCCGCACGTATCTAATAATGAATCTTGCCACATCGGTGTACGATCTCCCGTAGTCCATTGATGAATTTCATCAAATGTTGCATATCCCGCAATGAAAAGAAGAGCGTATAGGAAACACCTTTTTCTTGAATAACCCGATCGATAAAAAGCGTAATATATCAATGAACCGAGCATAAAGAACACCATAAAATGAGCACCTTTACGAAGGAAAAACTCAATAAATCCGCCTACACCTTTATTTGCAATGCTAACAGGTGTACCACCACCGTAATCGATAGATACCCATGAAAAATGCTCTTTCACAAACTCAACATTTACATATTGTTCAATATCTGAACGCATATCCTGTTTTTTATACGGTTGTGCTGAGGAATAGAAAATCAATCCCATCCATAGTAAAACAGGAATCCAAAATAACCATTTACGATTCATTCTTCCGAAACCCCTCTCTTAGTCTTTTAAGAGTACCAAAAAAAAGAATAAATTTCACGCCAAAACATGACATTTGAACCCTATTTATATAGTGAAAGGGGGTGATAAACATGGCAATCGAAACAATCATAATGGATTTAACTTTACGTCTTGTCTTAAACAATGGATTGGATAAGAACGGAAAAACAGTTTTCAAGAACAAACAATTTAAGCGCGTTAAAACAAACGCAAACTTAGAGCAAGTACAAAACGTAGCACGTGCTCTTGCTTCCTTACAAGCATCACCACTTCACGCTGTACAACTTGTTAGCACATCCGATCTTTCTAGTCTATAAGGTGAAACTTTAATCAGTGGAGTGTTCATTACCCGCATATAGCGGAATCAATATAAAGGAGGAAATAACGTATGCAAGTATTAGAATTAATTTTCGCGAAAGAAGATGGAAAAACAGTTGTTTTTTCTATCGAGAAACCGATCACGCCTGTCGATGCACAAGTCGTAAATCAAGTAATGGATACCATCCTTGTCTCATCTGTATTTTCATCAATTAATGAAAATACTCGAAAAAAAGGAGCACGTCTCGTAGAAAAGAATGTATCTGAAGTTCCCATTACTTTATAAACAAAAAGACGAATCTGCATCATTTTGCAGATTCGTCTTTTTTCTTCGGCATTTCAATTGGAATAAAGATGTTTGAAAATCCGACGCATACATATTTATAGTGTTCTCCGCCTATATCAAACTCGGTCGTATATGTTGAGAAGAAAATATAATCATTTCGCTTTGTATAATTCTCAATTAATAATCCAACTTGTGGCTCAACATATTTTTTCGCCAACTTCTTACCAGCCGATGCTAGATCGCCAAGGATGCCCTCTTCATTTTCTTTTTGAACTTCGTCTAGCTTCTTACTTACATCATTACGTTTCATAAACTGCTTTGCTGCCCAGTCTGTATATTCTCCTTTACTCGGATTACTATTCGCTAAATATACTAGAAGAACAACAACTAGAGCCATAATAATATACTTTTTCTTCATACTATCTCACCGCCTACTCTTTTCTATTTTCATATATATGTACAAGCGATGCAAATTAGAAAGACTAACATCTATTGATTGTAAACGAATAGCCAAAATTTACAATATGAAACGGAATATTAACAATTACTTTACTTAATTTGTATATAATAATATTAATAATATTATTTTAAAGGAGAGGACTCGAAGTTATGAACAATGAAAATGATATTTTTATTTCTAATGCAACAATGATGTTAGAGCCTTACAAGCACCCTTATTACCAAACAAAAATAATAGAAAGTAGTGGGAACCATCTTTACTCCTGTCAAACTGCTCTCCAGCTCATCAAACAATCTTGTCTAGCTAATGTTCACTCTACTTATCAAGGCAGGCGTAAAGCAGTTCAGACAAACTTTCATTTCAAACAAAATGTCCCAATTCCAATTAATCATCGAGAATATATTTGTGCTTTCCCGACAGAATCTCCTTCTTCTCCAAACTGTATATGGCTGTTTTATAACCATATACATGACATAGAGTTTTTCAAAAAGAGTAAAAAAGCTACCATTTATTTTTCAAATGGCACAACTACAACAATACATATCAGTCCTCATAAGTTAAAACAACAATTATTAAAGTCTGGATACGTATTATCACGTATGAACATGCAAGATTCACTACAATTCAAAAACCTCTTACTACATTTACTACCTTAACAGAATAAGTAGAATGGAAAGCAATATCCCTTGCCTTCCATTCTTATGATACTATTTATCCTCTTAAGCTATTTCGCATTTTCTCAAGTGCTTGCCGATACATCCACCTCACTTGATAATAAGTCAGTTCCATCTCACTAGCGATCTCTCCCATCGTCTTACCTACAAAAAAGCGTTCAAAAATAATATACTTCTCCTTCTCATCTAACACACTCATAAAATCCTTCGCTCTCATTTCAATATCTTCAAAATGAAAGATATCCTCATACTCTCCTACATATACACACTTTTCTTGCACTGCAAACTCTTTCTTCAATCTTTCTAATATATAACCACGCACCGTTATAATTGCATATGCAGGAAAACTTCCTTTCTCCGCATCATACCTTTCATATGCATACCAAAGACCAATTAAACCACATTGATAATACTCTTCATGATCTTGATAAATACCTAACTTCTTGATTTGATTCACAATCATACCTTCATACAAAACAACTGCCTCTTTAAAAGTTGCTGGTTTCACACAGTACCCACTTCTAAAAGGTATACCTCTTTGTTATTCCGCCGGTACCTCCACAATATAAAAATAAAGAAGCGATTTCACTGTGAGTAATTTCAAATACGACCGCCAAAATTTGAAATTACATGAAGTAGAATTTGAAATTCTGCTGGTCGTATTTGAAATAAGGGTAAAAATAAAAAAGGTGACTCCCTTGAAGAGTCACCCTTTAATTCAATCAGATTATACAGGCAAACCAGGTAAGAACTTTGCAATCAATACAACAATCGCAGCTAGGAATCCCGCTTTAATAATGAATAAAACAATAATTGGAATAGCTGCTTTCACTTTACTTAATCCTGCTGTAACTTGTAATCCTAACCAAATTAAAACTAAATTCCATAAATAGAACAATTCAATTGTATTACCAATTCCATATGCAAGTGAACCTTGATCGAATAGTGGTCCTAAACTTGTATACGCAGTTGGTCCAGCACCTAAAATTAAAGCTATAACACCATTAATAAGTCCACCAATAACAACAACAATATCCGCGTATACAATAATCATAACTATTTTTTTATAAGAAGTATCATTCCCATAGAACATCATAAACACCTTATAAATAGCTGCAATAACAAGTGTTGCAATCATAACACCTACTATTCCCCATATCGTACCAGAAATTACATCTGATACAAGCGAATCCTGATTTGCAAATTCGCCTCCTAATTTCTTTTGCATTTCAATCATCTCAGGTGATGTATACGTAATATACGAATTTAAACCACCTACAAGTCCTTGTAATAGCGCCACTATGAAGAACATGCCCCAAACCTTCTCAGTCGTCTTCATTCTCTCAAACTGTAAGCCAGGAGAAGTAATCATTCCAAACAATGATGGCTTCTCTCCACCAGCTTTTTGTGTATTCACATTTGCTTCCATTATAACGCC
The DNA here is from genome assembly GCF_058792175.1 of Bacillus sp. EB106-02-03-XG38. Lineage (NCBI taxonomy): Bacteria > Bacillati > Bacillota > Bacilli > Caryophanales > Bacillaceae > Bacillus > Bacillus sp. EB106-02-03-XG38. The sequence continues at coordinate 258,825 of NZ_JBYTED010000004.1, read as the reverse complement.
TCCTTCTATTTATATCACCCGTTCTAACGGGCGGTTCACTTCCTCGCATAGAGGCTACGAACCGCCCACTAGAACGGTAATGTGTAGTTCTACTACACTATTAATTACTCATAACGTAATGCTTCAATTGGATCTAACTTCGCAGCTTTATTCGCTGGAATTAATCCGAAAATAATACCGAGTGTCATAGAGAATAGTACGCCTCCAACGACAACTTCCCACGAAACGAGTGGTGGCCATTTCGCAAATGTGGAAACGATATAAGCCCCGCCATATCCAAGACCTATTCCGATTAAACCACCTAGCAGTGTTAACATAACTGCTTCAATTAAAAACTGTAATAAAATTTTACTACGTGTTGCTCCAAGTGCTTTACGTACTCCAATTTCACGCGTACGTTCTGTTACAGATACGAGCATAATGTTCATAACACCAATACCACCAACGACTAATGAAATACCAGCGATACCACCGATAATCATTGTCATAATGCCTGTAACTTTAGAAACATTTTCTTGGAATTCTTTTAAGTTCACCAGTTCATATTTACCTGGAATTTCACTTGGCTTACGACTATTTAATACATCAACAGCTTGTTTCCCAGCTGCTTCTAAATCGTCTACATTTTTAGCTTGAATTGCGATATTTTGAATATCATCTGTTCCGAATAAAACAGGCCATAATGTAAGGGGGATTAACGCTTCTTCCATTTCAAATCCCATAAACTCATTATCAGATGTATACACACCAATAATTTGCATTGGCTGCCCCTTCATCTCAATAATTTGTCCAACTGGGTTTACGTCCTTAAATAGCGTCTCCTCTGTTTTTGTACTAATCATCACAACATTATTTGCATGAGAAATATCTGATTCACCTAAAGTACGTCCCTTTACGACCTTTACTTTATTAACTGCAAAATATTCATTATCAAGACCAATAACATTCAGATTTGCTTTTTTATCATTTACATCCAGTATCTCTGTCGTCGAATTTGTCGTAATAACATGTGAAACATCTTTCACTTGTTTTACTTCCATAATATCTTCTTCCGTTAATTTTGGTACTTCAAATCCGCCTATAGCAAACTCATCATTCATATCTGGCTTAAATTGAATTGGCATCAGGTTATTACCACCAGAACCTGCGAATTTCGACTTCAGCATCGCTTCCCCGCCTTGCCCAATCGCAACGACAGTAATAATAGAACCTACCCCGATAATAATACCGAGCATCGTAAGAGCTGAACGCAGTTTATGAGCTAAAATAGAAGATAGGGCAATTTTTATACTATCTAGTAAACTCATACCGCACACCTTCTATCTTCTGTAATTTTCCCATCTCGCAGTACAATGCGGCGGGAAGAATACGCTGCTACTTCCTCTTCATGTGTAACCATAACAATCGTTGTACCTTCTGCATTAAGCTTCGTGAAAATATCCATAACTTGCTCACCAGACTTCGTATCAAGCGCACCAGTCGGCTCATCGGCCATAATGAACGTTGGATTGTTCGCAATCGCTCTTGCAATTGCTACACGCTGCTTCTGTCCACCTGATAATTCATTCGGTAAATGATGCACGCGATCCGCTAATCCAACTTTACCTAACGCCTCTAACGCACGCTTACGACGCTCTGCCTTCTTCACGCCGCCGTATACGAGCGGAAGCTCAACATTTTCCACTGCTGAAAGACGCGGCAGCAAATTAAAATGCTGAAACACAAAACCAATATATTCATTACGAATTAAAGCAAGCTTTGACTCATCTGCTGTTAAGATATTCACATCATTCAGCATATATTCGCCTTCTGTTGGACGATCTAAACAACCGATAATATTCATAAGCGTTGATTTACCAGAACCAGACGGTCCCATAATCGAAACGAATTCACCGCCCTGAATCTTTAAACTAATACCGTGCAAAATCGGCACTGCCAATTTTCCTTGATAATACGTTTTAGCAATATGATTTAACGTAATCATTTCTCTTTCACTTCCATTCCGTCATACACGTTGTCGGAAGGATTTTTAACCACCTTTTGCCCCACTGTTACGCCTTCTACAACCTCTGTCCAGTCTCCATCAGTAGAACCTTTTTTCACATTTTGTTTATGAAGTTTTCCTTTATCCTCAACATAAACAAATGCATCATCATCTTTTTCTACAATGCTCTTAGTCGGAACGGCAACCATCGTCTTATTCTCTAAATTTACTTGCAGAGAAACGTGATAACCTGGAGATAAACCATCTTGACTATCGAGACTTGCTTTATATGTATATTGAGACATGTTTTGAGTCGCTTCACCCATACCACCAGCTTGAGCCATCTCTGCACTCGTTGGGAATTCACTTACCTCTGTAATCTTACCTGTCCACTTCTTCTTATTATTTGCTTTCGCAGTTACAGTGAATGTTTGATCCTTTTGAATTTGTGACTTTTGAAGTTCAGTTAACGTCCCTTGAATTTGGAACGGATCTTTAGAAGCCACTTGTAAAAATGCTTTCCCTTGACCACCTAAAGCTTGAGATGAACTTTGCGCCGCATCTTTATCTAACTTTTGAATGACACCAGCAAAATTACTATAAATCGTAAGCTCTTTTTGCTTTTTACTTAACTCCTCTTTCTGCAACTTCCCTTTTTCTTTCTCAAGATCAGTTGTCTTTTGAGCTATCTCCAGCTCACTTACTTGCTCTTCCATCGGATCTGTTACTTCTTTCCCAGCTCCGCTATCTTTCGCTTTCTTAATTTCTTTCTTCAGCGAATCAATCTTCTTTTTCCCTTGATCATAACGCATATCAGCCATCTTCTGATCAAGCTCAGCTTGCTTCATTTGCAAATTAATCTCTTCATTATCATAAGAGAATAACTTCGTACCTTTCTCTACCTCTTGTCCTTCTTTTACTTCAATATCTTTCACTTTTCCTTTAGTTGGATCCGCATAAAAACTTTCAATATTTCCAGGCTTCACCTGACCGGAAATTAACTTCGTATTATTAAGCTTGCGCTCCGTTACCTTCTCAAAACTCACAGCATCAGCCGTTGTTGCTGCGCCTTTCTTCTTCCCTTGCATTACAAAAATATTAACTGCTGCTACAATAACAATTAGTGCAATAACCCCGATAATAATCCATTTCTTCTTCTTGTTTGGAGTACGAACCGTATTTGGTACCATATTCTCTCTCCTTTTATAACTTAATAGTTTAATATAAAAATTGTATAAAACTTTCTGAAAACAAATTACATATTATTACATTCTTTTTACAAAGTTTTACACATCCATTTATATTGTAACAAAAATTCCAATGATTAGAAATATGACATATCGTCTTTTAAGATAGATTTAAGGAAAAATTATATTCATATAAAAAAAGCTATCCAAAATGATAATTGGATAGCTTTTTAAACAAAATATTACGCTGCTTTAGGAGCTTTTCTCTCATGTCCACGTTGAACGATGAACAAGAAGATTGTTGATAAAATAGCACCTGTTAATAGTAAGATAAAGCAACCGTCCCAGCCAGAACGATCGACAATAATACCGATTGCTGCGTTTGCTACAAGACTTCCGCCTACGTAACCGAACAGACCACACATACCAACTGTCGTACCTACTGCAAATTTCGGTACTAATTCCATCGCACTTAAACCGATTAAGAACTGTGGTACGTAAATTAAACAACCGATAATAGAAACTGCAATACTTACAACAAGTATGCTAGTTGCTTGCCAATATACAAACGTACCAATAACAACTCCGACCATACTAATGATACATAATGGCATACGTTTTCCTTTAAATAATTTATCACTTAAAAGACCAACGATTAATGAACTCGGAATTGCCATACCTTCAAAGATTGCGTACGCTGCGTGCGCTTCATTTTTTGAGAAACCTTTAACTGTCGTTAAATAAAGTGGAACCCAGTTAATAACACCGAAACGAATTAAATAAACAAATGCATTCGCAATACATAAGAACCATACAAATTTATTTTTCACTACATACTTCATTAAAATTTCTTTTGGTGACATCTTGTTAGCATTATCTGCTTTTTCAAGATTTTCATAGTCATTACGATACTCATCAATTGGAGGAAGACCTTCTGATTCTGGTGTATCCTTCGCATTAATCCAAACAAGAACTGCAATTACCATTGCGATAATCGCAGGGAAAATAAACACGCCGCCTTGCCAATGATTTTCACCGAAAATACCTACACCAATTCCGACAAGTGGTGGCACAAGCATTCCACCAACGTTATGTGAAATATTCCAAAGACCTGTTTTCGTACCACGTTCTTTCTTCGAGAACCATTTCGTCATAACGATACTACAAGGTGGTGCTCCCATACCTTGTACAATACCATTTAGGACAAGTAATGTAACAATCATCCCAAATGACGATGCAAAACCGAAACAAATATTTACAAGCCCTGATAAGAATAAACCGACTGCGATAAAGCGCTGGGCGAAAGCTTTATCTGATAAATTCCCCATAAAGAACTTACTAAATCCATAAACAATTGCCATGATTGAACCTAGCAGACCAATTTGAGCTGTACTAAATCCAAATTCTTCTACTAAATACGTACTTGATAACGTAAAGTTACTACGAACTAAATAATAAGCAGCATATCCAACTGAAATCCCGATTAACACACGAATACGTAGTAATTTATATACACGATCAATCATATCCGCTGGCAATCTTTCAATTGCAGGTGCTGGCTTGAGCCATTTAAACATATTCTTTCGTCTCCTTTTCTCACTTCTGAGAGAGACGCTGTCCATTCCATATCTCGATTATTCCGCTATTTGATATATTTTGGTTTGTTCTTCTAACTGGCTGTCCTTCTATTTCTTTCTCATTCTTCGCAAACATCGTTGGTACGCCAAACGAAACTTTTTCTAAAATGTGCCCCGCTTCTTCTGATAAACAATAATCAATAAATAAATCCGCAATAATACCATTCGGTGCACGTTTTAGTTTCGAAATCGCATTAACAGATAACCCTGTTTGCTCAGGTACAATACTTACAATTGGAAAGCCTTGTTTTTGAAGCATTCTCTGGTCTCCCATGAAATTGATGCCTATCATATACTTACCGCTCGCAACGAGTTCTACTGGTATGTAACCATTCACCGTTACTTCACCAACTTGTCCTGCGAGGTTCTTCACATATTCCTTCGCTTCCTCTTCACCTACAGTATCAATAAGTGATTGAAAAAACGTATATGCTGTTCCTGATACATTTGGATCTGGCATAACAACCTTTCCCTTATATACTGGATTTAATAAATCTTGCCACCTTGATGGATAAGGAAGTCCGAGTGGTGCTATTTCTTCATTCCACCGCTCTTTATTAATTGCAATTGCTAGCTTCTCCACTTCATAACCGTACCAATAACCGTCTTTATCTGTAACAGTTTTTGGAATACGGTTCGCGTGCTGACTCGTAACAGGAATAGATAGGTTTTTTTGTTTCATCATTTGATGCGCGTCTACCGTACCACCAATAATAATATCCGCTTTCGGATTTCCAGCTTCCTCTTCTACTCTCCGAAGAAGCTCCTCTGTCGAAAGACGAATAAATTCATACGTACAGCCGCGTGGTTTACAAAATGATGAGAGCAAAGCTTCACCAACTTCCTCACGAGCTGCTACATACGCAACAAGATGACGATCATCCAAAATAGGGAGACCACTTTTATTATATTTAATAGAGGTTGTATCTCGAGAGCAACTAGACATCGCTCCTCCAATTACTAGCAAAAAGAAGAAAAAGGCTATCTTTCTCATGACACATTCTCCTTTACAAATAAATTTGCGAGGGAGCTTTTCATATACATGACATTCCCATTGTTATCACCGAGATACTGCACAACAAAGTACGACGGATACACAGCAATAGTAAGAATGTCTTCTCGCTCATTCTTTATACGCTTTCCTGTTTTATAAGCGGTAATATAAGCAATTGGTTCATTCTGTGATTGTAATAATTTCTGTATCTCTCCGTAATCTGTAATTTGCTTTGCATACCGAATCGAATCGAGTATGTGCGTAACATTCATCGCACGTTCTACATCACCTTGGCGTACTATAACATCCTGTGCTGATGCAAAAAAGTCACTAATACGTTCTGGTGTGTAATACAGGCTTAACAAATACGTTTGGAATGCTGAAATCATTGGATCCGTACCATTCTTTCCGTACATATCAGCCCCGTACTGGAACAAGTCACCTACTGCAAAAGTACGTTTATGTCCATTCAAGTACGTTACTTCTCCAGTAAATACTTGTTCTTGATTCTTAGCTTCTCTCGGTTCTATTTGAATTCGGTCAAAGAATGAAACAATCGTATGCAAACGAACTTCATCCGTTATAACAATTTCTCCCCACTTTTCATGCCTAACCTTCATTTCAGTAGGCAGGGATTCATTCACTCTTTGTAAAACAGTTTGTTTGTCATCCACTATTGTGATTCGGTTGTATATTTGCTTCTCCATCACATAAAACAAAATAAGAGAAAAGATTATACAAAGGACAAACATAAGAATTTGAAATGATAGCCTTTTCATTTCTGCCTACCTCCAAGATAAAAAAACGTTGTTTCGAAAATACCGCATAATTGTTTCATAAATGTATCATTTAACCGCTTTCAAGTTTTTTATGTCTTCCATCCGTCTCGGAAGCAAAAATGTAATAAATATTGTAGTACCAATCTCTTCACTACTCTCAATTCGCATACTTCCGCCCTGCTTATTCATAATCTCCTGACAAATATACAAACCGTAACCATTGCCGTAACTAGAAGGAAGTACCTTCCCTTCTGGCGATTCATTCCACTCTGCAAGCACACCTTCATCTATACCAATGCCATCATCATGAACAAAAACCTTCGCCTCACGTTCATTTACAATTACATTCATACGAATTTGAGTAGCATCGCTATATTTTATCGCATTATCGAGAACGTTTAAGAAAATCTGCTTCGTCTTATCAAAATCCGCAACAACGTGTACATCTGTTAACTCATTGATCACTTCAATCTCAAATTTTTGCAGGCGAGGTTTCACAATTGAAACTGCTTCTTCAGCTAATTCCTTTATATTCACAACTGTAGGTGACACTTCAAACGTACTCGTCCCGTACTTTGAAGACTTAAGTAATTCTTCTACAAGTGACAATAAACGCTCACTCTCTACAGCTACATAACGTAGGCTCTCCTGTACATCTTCCTTCGCCTTTAACTTCGGAATTAAATCCACATAACCAATAATCGCTGTTAGCGGTGTTTTTAGCTCATGCGTAATACGGTCTAAGAAATCTTTCTGCTTCTCTTTCTCCTCTTTCAATTGCTTAATATGCAGCTCAATTCCATCGGCCATCGCATTAAAAGATGCTGAAAGCTGAGCAATTTCTACATATTCATTTAGCTCAATCTTACTTTTATAATCACCATTCGCAAGCCTTTGCGCCATTTGCCTTAACTGATCAATCGGCTTATGAAGAGACTTTGCCAAACGAATTGCAAAGAAAATACCCGCAGCTACTAAGCAAAGAGACGTCATTAAGAACGTCCAACCAACATTTGTTAAAACTTCCTTCTCACCCGTTAACTCATTTATAAAGCGAACACTACCAATGACATCGTTTCCATAATAAACTGGGCTTGAAAACAAAAGAATTGGGGCTGGGTCTCCCTCTTCAAAAACATAAGATTTCTTCCCCTTCAAGGAACTCTCAATATCAATATTCCGGTGAAGAAGCGCTCCCTTTTGCGTATCCGCAACAACATCTCCATTCTTCCCGATCATCTGTACACGGACATCCATGCGCTTCGCTAAATACGAAGCAATTAAAAGTGAATTTGGACCGAGCGTCTCAACCTCTGCTTCCTTCTCTAAATAATTCATCGTATAAATCTGTGCTTCTACACTTAACTTCTCTAAAGAATTTGCCGCATTATAATACATATTCTTTTCTAACGTAATATAAACAACTGCGTACAACAGAACAAAAATTGGGATTAACAGTCCAACTATTCCAAACACCATATTTCTTTTTAAAGACATACCATCACCACTTAACAATCCAATTTATAGCCAACGCCATAAATCGTCTTAATATATTCCCCGCTATTCCCTAACTTCTTCCGCAGTCTTTGCACCATAATATCAACCGCTCTCGTATTTCCGATATACTCAAACCCCCATACTTTCTCAAGTAACTCATCTCTCATAAATACACGCTGCGGATTTGAAACAAACAACTGACATAAATTAAACTCTCGGTACGTTAACTGAATTTCTTCTCCACTAACATGCACTTTTCTTTCCTTAGGACAGATCGTTATCTCCCCCGCCCTAATCACTTCATGACTTATCGTTACCTCTGTCTTCTTCACACGCCGCGTCATATTCTTAACCCGAAGAATAAGCTCCGCATAATTAAACGGCTTCGTCACATAATCATCTGCGCCAAGTTGCAAGCCAAGCAATTTATCATTCATCTGACTCTTTGCAGTTAACATGAGTACTGGAATATCTCTATTCTTCTCGCGGAACAAACGAAGCAACTCATACCCATCTGTATCTGGAAGCATAACATCCAAAATTAATACATCTGGCTCTTCATTCCATCTCTCTAAAGCTTCTCTTCCATCAGCCGCCGTGAGCACTTCATACCCTTCCATCTCAAGCTGCATCCGAATCAAATTACGAATACTCGATTCATCATCAACTACAAGTATTTTCATGATTCTCCTCCTTCCATCCGAGATTATAGTACAGTTTAGTATAGCAAAAATCTTATAAAAAAAGAGAGGGTATTGTCGAACATATGTTGAACGACAATACCCCTCTTTCACTTATTATATTTTATTTATCATACCCATTAGGTTTCTTCTGATGCCAATTCCAAGCATGCTCAATGATTGTCTTCACATTTACATACTGAGGATCCCATCCTAGCTTCTCTTTCGCTTTCTGAGAAGAAGCAACTAAACGTGCTGGATCTCCCGCACGGCGCGGTGCTACCTCAGCAGGAATTTCATGATTTGTAACTTCGCGAACTGCATCAACGATTTCTTTAACGCTGAAACCATTACCATTTCCTAAGTTATAGAAATCACTCTCTCCGCCGTTCTGTAGGTCTTTAAGCCCTAAGAAGTGAGCTGCTACTAAATCTTCAACATGAATATAATCACGGATACAAGTACCATCTGGTGTATTATAGTCATCACCAAACATCATAATCTTCTCACGTTGACCTAAAGCCACTTGCAACACAAGAGGAATTAAATGCGTCTCTGGACGGTGATCTTCTCCAATAATACCATTTGGCGTTGCACCAGCCACGTTAAAGTATCTGAAAATCTTATAACGTAAATTAGAAGCTTGGCTATACCAATGAAGCATCTTCTCGATTGCTAACTTCGTTTCTCCATATGTATTCGTTGGATTTGTCATCGTTTCCTCAGTAATAAGATCTACATCTACCTCACCATACGTTGCCGCAGTAGAAGAGAAAATAAACTTATCTACCTTAAACTCATCCATTACCTCTAATAAACAAAGTGCACCATACACATTGTTATTATAATATTGAAGAGGCTTCTCCATACTAACTCCAACTAAAGAATCAGCTGCAAAATGCATAACAGCCTCAATATTTTCTTGTGTAAAAACATCTCTTAAAAATGCTTTATCACGAAGGTCTCCATTATAAAACTTCGCGCCTTCCGTAATTGCATCCTCATGACCCGTTTGTAAGTTATCTACTACTACAACAGATAAACCTTCGTCTACTAATTTTTTCACAGCGTGAGAACCGATATAACCAGCTCCGCCGCAGATTAGAATTGAATTCATTGTCTTCCTCCTACATATATTAGGATTTTTATTCACTCTCTTATTATAAAAGGTATACGATTGCTCGTATACCTTTTGTGTACCTTTATTACTTAGCAACGAAATAATCCGTTATATATTGTGCCCAAATTTCATGCCCTTTAGCACTTGGGAAACCGAATTCCGTCTAAAGAATTTGAATCATTACTTATTACTTAGTTACTTCAAGATGCGCTCTTAATTTATTTGTTAAATCTTGTTTTGCTGCATCTGGAACATAGTAGTACCAAATGCCATCAGCAGCCTTGTGACCGTCACCTGGGATTTGGATATCCTCACTATTTTTCAAGCAATCTTTATAGTTCTTTTGCATATCAAACATTTGATCTTGCGTTAAGTTTGTCTTCACATTCTTTTGAATTGCTGTTAATACATCCCCATAACCTGTTAAAGAAGAGAAGCTTGCACCTTTTTTGATAACACCTTGCATCACTTGACGTTGGCGCATCTGACGCCCAAAGTCACCACGTGGATCTTGTTTACGCATACGTGTGAATGCTAGAGCCTGATCACCTGTTAAATGAATATTTCCTTTCGCAAAATGATGTCCATCCTGCGTAAATTCTAAATCATTAGTTACATCTACTCCACCAACTGCATCAACGATATCTTTAAAGCCTTCCATGTTCACTTCAATATAATAATTAATAGGAACATTCAAGAAGTTTTCTACGGTCGCTACAGACATATCTACTCCACCGAATGCATAAGCATGATTGATTTTATCGCTTTTACCTTTTCCAACAATTTCTGTATAAGTATCACGAGGAATACTTACTGTTTTCATAGAGTTATTTTTAGGATTTAATGTAATCACCATTAAAGAGTCTGAACGCCCTTTATCCTCACCACGCTCATCTGCTCCTAGTAATAAAATTGACACTGGTTCACTCTTACTAACTTTTTCTCCAACTTTATTGTTGTTTTGATCACGTTTTAAAGGTTGATGAACTTCCTTTAATGTATTAGATACAGAAGAATATACATTATAAGCATAAACTCCCCCGCCTATGATTAGTACCCCAAGAATACCGAGTACCCAAAATAAAATTTTCTTTTTCATACCTTTACCCTCTTTATCAAAATTTTAAAATAATATATCCATTTTTATACTCCCCACTATATTACATTATTCTCGATTAAAAATAAAAGATAAATTAAAAAGAGCAGTTAGTATTTGCCTTCAAAACAAGAAAAACTCCATCAATTAAATGATGAAGTTTTTATTAGCTTCTATATTCATATGAATGTAACTTCTTTATAAAATAATAAGATTCAATCTTCTTACTTCTAATTATTTTGCAGTTCGGCCATACTCTCGCATTAATATAGATTTCTTCTATAATTATAGAAATCCCTTGTTCCATGCATACCAATTAAAAATGATTTAACATTCAGATAATAATCCCTATACATCGTACCTTTTTCACTATTTTTCTCTGATATACCAAATATCTTTTGAAATATCTTTGCAACTAACAGCTACATAGTCATCGCTCCAAACAAAATTACCTGATTTAAAAATTGCAATCATCCTTGGGTTATTTTGATATAAAAACATATCGCCATCTTTAAACTTTCCATTCTCATAATCATGTAAAACCTCGTATAGCTTCACATTCATCATCTCTTTTTCTCTATTGTGATAAAATCATTTTATATTCCTTTTACTAAAAAGTTGTGTTTTTCTTATGAAATCGCTGCGAACTTTTGTAATTTTTTAAAAATCCTACCCTTATACACTTAACAATTTAATTTATAAATTTCTACCTTAGCTTTATTCTTTCATCATGCTATAAATACCTGCAAATTTATATAAATTCCCTTCTTATTATTCCAATTCCCCCCTAACTTCTTTAATAAAAACTCTTACTAATATTCTAAAGTGTTACTACTACTAAATTTCTTTGCTAAACAAATCACATATTACTACACAAATAAAATAGGTGGACACAAGGCTGCAAACTCAGCCCAGTATCCACCTATCTGTATAAAAAAAGATTTTACGTTTACTATTCTTTTTTCTCTCCAAGAGCGAACGTTATTTCTGTCTCACAAGCAATTTCACCATCTACAGTAGCAACGGCTTTTCCTTTTCCAATTGACCCACGTACACGCGTCATTTCAACTTCTAAACGCAGCTGATCACCTGGAAGGACTTGTCGTTTAAAGCGGCAATTATCGATGCCTGCGAAGAATGCTAAGCGACCACGATTCTCTTCTTTCTTCAACATAGCAACAGCACCAACTTGTGCTAAAGCCTCTACAATTAAAACACCTGGCATTACAGGATAATCTGGAAAATGTCCATTAAAAAATTCTTCATTAGCTGTAACATTCTTTATTCCAATAGCACGCTTTCCTTCTTCTACTTCTAAAACTTTATCCACTAGTAGAAATGGATAGCGATGAGGAATTATTTCTTTAATTTGTTGAATATCTAGCATACACTTCTCTCCTTAAACAAGATTGGTCATACCACCAGAAGTTATACTATCATTATCCCATTTTAACTCTCATTTGTCATTATAAAAAAGATTTTAGAATTTCACTTCTAAAATAAAAAAATGTATACACTCTTTTCAATATATATTATCTCTGACACGGAGGTTGAAAAGAGTGTATACCCAAGTTAGGGAAAGGCAAATTATATTAAATATATTAAGCCTTAATGTCGTATTCAAGATTCATTATATATGACAAAAATAAGAAATTAAAACCTAATTTTCGACCTTTTTCGTATTAATTTCCTAATATTACTCAGGATTTCTCTATTTTCCTTACATTCTCTTAAATGTGATATTTAGAAATATGAATTTTAATAAAAAATCATTAAAATAATAGAAAAAAACGCTTGTAATAGAATTTACATACTTATATTATAATAAAATGAATATAGAATTTTAACCTGATCGTTCAAATATCTTTATTTTTAGAAGGGAATCCCAAAATGGCAAAAGGTATACATACTATCGAGTTAAATGCTTCACCAAATCAAATTTGGAAATTTATTAGCGATATAAACAATTGGGCTCCACTAGTCGCAGGCTATGTTAAACATAAAATTATTGATGACAAACATTCAACTTGGCGTTTGCACGGTGATTTAGGATTTATTAAACGCGACGTTAATCTCAATGTTGAAATTATTGAATGGCAAACGCCTGATAAAATTAGCTTTACGATGAATTCTCCAACAAAAAAATTAGTTGGTAGCGGCTTTTTTCTTGCTGAATCAACCTCTCCTTCTACTACAAAAGTAACAAGTCAGTTAGAATTGCGAACAACTGGTAAGGGAGCCTTTGTTTTTAACAGCGCAATAAAACCATTTGTCCCTAAAATGACAAAGCAACTTTCTAAAAAAGTGGCAGATAAATTAATGAAACAGTTATAAAAAACCATCTCAGAAATTTATTTTACAATAAATTTCCGGGATGGTTTTTTTATGAAAGCTAATTATTAACCATTTCTTTTTTTAATAATTTCTCCATATAGCTTAATAATTCATTCTTTAACTCATCATGCTGTAATGCCATTTCAATTGTTGTTTGAATGAATCCAAGCTTCTCTCCAACGTCGTATCGCTTTCCTTCGAAATCATAAGCAAATACTCTTTGTATCTCATTTAAGCGCTGAATAGCATCCGTCAATTGAATCTCGCCACCTGCTCCTGTTTGCTGATTCTCTAAGAACGTAAAAATCTCAGGTGTTAATACATAGCGCCCCATAATTGCTAAGTTAGATGGTGCTGTTCCTTGATCTGGTTTCTCTACAAACTTACTAACCTGATAACTACGACCTTTTTGTAATAGTGGATCAATAATACCATAGCGATGTGTCTCCGTTTCCGGAACAGTTTGAACACCAATTACCGATGATTGTGTTGCCTCATATTGATCCATTAATTGGCGTAAACATGGCGTCTCAGCTTGTACAATATCATCACCAAGTAAAACAGCGAATGGCTCATTACCAATAAACTTACGAGCACACCATACAGCATGACCTAAGCCTTTCGGTTCTTTTTGACGAATATAGTGGATATTAATTTTAGAAGACTCTTGTACCTTCTTAAGGATTTCATGCTTACCCTTTTCTAGTAAGTTCTGTTCCAGCTCAAAAGAATGATCAAAGTGATCTTCGATAGCACGCTTTCCTTTTCCAGTTACAATAATAATATCCTCAATTCCAGATTGAATCGCTTCTTCTACAATGTATTGAATTGTTGGTTTATCAACAATTGGTAACATTTCCTTTGGCATTGCTTTAGTTGCTGGTAGAAAACGAGTTCCTAATCCAGCTGCTGGTATAATAGCTTTTTTTACTGTTTTCATTCCTACTCCATCCTTACTTAATTACTTTTAGTTTTAATCAAATTTTTGCAAGTTACAAACTACCTTTTACCTATTCACATTTAAAAGTCTCAATATATATTCAGTTTTAAGTTTCATAATTTTTATCAACTGCTTAATTGTTTAAAATAAGGTTTATCTTTGTAAAAAAGATAAACCTCCAACAAAGCCTACTATTATTACTTTTTCACTATCGATATTGATTGTACTTCTTTATGCGTTTCATCGGAACGTGCGGAAATATAATAACTTTTAGTTTCATAGAAATAATTTTTTTCATTATCATTGTTCATCATTTCGGTACCTAATACTTCATGTAATTTTGCAAATGACATTGAAATATCTTGAAACACAACTTCAACAACCTTATCTTGCGAAATAATAAATTGAATATTTCCATCTTTAACAACTTTTTTCCCAACTTGATTCGGCAATGTAATCAAAGGGCTAGGGTATTCTACTTTTAGTTCATCAATTGCTTTCCCTAAATATCCTGAAGCGGTTGCAACATTCGCACCGTATACACGCTTCAATAAATCGGTTAAATTTGTTAATTTTATATCTTCAGCTATTTCAGTTCCTAATTTAAATGGTTTCATATACTTTGTATTGATCCATCCACTTTCACCATTTAATAGCTTAACTTCTAGCCATTCTTCATTTTTTTCTACGCTCTTATCCTTATTATCTACACTAAAAATCTCACCAAAATTTGCTATACCTATTTTATCACTATTTATCTTCGCTTCTTTACGGATACTAATCCCATTACTCATTACAACGTACTTCTGTATCTTTTCTTTTTCGCTTATCTTATTTTCAGATACAGTCTTACTTGAAACAATTTTTTCTGCATTAGTTTCTGCCTTATTAGAAGCTAACAACATATCCTTATAATAAATTCCTGCAGTAATTCCTGCTACTATCATTGTTAAAACAATAGCAGGTATAACAAATTTTTTTCTCTTTACTTTGACTTTGCGGTAAGGCTTTCTTTTAATACTTGTAGAAGTTGCTTGTAATAATCCATGTTGACAATTCGATAACTCTTCTTCTTTTTGTTTTTCTCGTTCTTCTACTGTCATTTGATTATATCTCTTTAAAAATCCTTCATAATGCCCAACTACTTCATGTACATCCCCATACTCTTTAAATTGACCATAATGTAGCCAAAGAGCTTTTGTACAGAAGTTTTTCACTTGAGAAAGTGAATGACTAATAAAAAAGATAGTTTTCCCTTGTTCCTTAAACTCATTCATTTTATCTAAACATTTTTTAGTAAACGTTTGATCTCCAACAGATAAAGCTTCATCAATTACCAAAATATCGGGATTAATATGAACTGAAATCGCAAATCCAATTCTAGACTTCATTCCACTTGAATAAGTCTTCACTGGTTGATACATAAATTTTCCTATATCAGCAAACTCAATAACTTTTGGTGTAATCTCTTTAATTTGTTCTTTCGTAAGCCCCATCATTAAGGCTTTTAACTCAATGTTTTCAATTCCGGTTAATTGGTTATTTAGCCCAGAAGAAATTGCAATCAAAGATGCAGAACCATTAATTGTAACTTTCCCCTTATTTGGAATAGTAACACCTGCAATTAAATTTGATAATGTACTCTTCCCTGAACCATTTAAGCCAACAATTCCAACTATTTCTCCTTCTGGCACTTCAAAACTAACATTATTTAAAGCATAATGATAATCACCATTATCATTTCTAATAAATAAATCCTTTAGTTTATCTGAAGATTTACTATACATTTTATACTTTTTTGTAACATGTTCAAACTTCACTTTATAACTCATTGGATTATTCACCTTTTATAAGTAATCAACAAACTGTTTGCGGAATCTAATGTGGAACATTGCCCCAATCACAAACAAAATAATTGTTACTCCCCAAAAATATAATGTATACAATGAACCTATAAAACTAATACTTCCGTGTAATAATGAAGATCTATATCCCTCAACTACATAGTAAAAAGGATTTATCTTCATTAAAAATGCAAATATACTATTCATATGCTCACTCGGTTTCCACAAAACTGGTGTCAAATAAAATAACATTCTTGTAATCGATTGAATAAATAAATGTACATCTCTTGAAATTGTAGAGATAGTAGAGGTAATAAAGGCTAAAGCAATTAAAAAACTAAATGTCGAAAATATACAATAAATCAATCCAACTATACTAAGAATACTTATGCCTTTAATACATATAACAATAAGTATTAAAACTGTCAGTAACACTAAATGTGTATATAATTGCGATAAAATAATATAAGTAGGTATTACACTCAACGGGAAATTCATTTTAGAAACTGTATTTAGTTTAGCATAAATGGAATTTGATCCTTGAATAATTGATCCATTTATAAAAAACCATGGAATAATACCACAGATCATCCAAACGAAGAACGGAACCCCTTCTACAGGGGCCCCACCTCGAATTCCTAAACCAAATACTAGCCAATATACAAAAATTTGAATTAAAGGGTTTAAAAACACCCATATAATCCCTAATGTACTAGCAGCGTATTGTTGTTTAATTTCATATATAGAAAGCCTTCCCATTAAATATAAGTTATCTAATTGTTCCTTAATAACACTTTTTATAGCTTTCATACACAAACCTCATCTGATTTCAACATTTCATGAATATTCCCAAAATTAACGACTTTCATTTTACCCTGTTTATTTAAAGGTATACAATTTCGAGCATCGAATAAAATTGGTTGGCGCATTTTAGAAACAAATTGGCTGTAATCTATAGTTTGAAACTCGTTATGATCAGCCAATACTAATATTAAATCTGCACCTTCTACAGCTTCTTCTGCCGTCTTCAAATTAAATAACTCACTCTTAACATAAGGATCATGAATTGTCACATTATATCCTTTTTGATATAACTGATTAATGATCTCTAAAGCTGGACTTTCTCTTATATCATCTGTATTTCCTTTATAAGTAATCCCAAATACAGCAATTTTAGGAGAATCAATTCCTCTAAGCAATTGTTCAATATTCTCGTAAACGTACAATGGCATAGAAACATTCACATCACGAGACATCTGAATAATATTCGCTATTTCCGGCGTTTTTGCTACAATAAAATACGGATCGACCGCTAAGCAATGCCCTCCTACACCAGGACCTGGTTGGTGTAAGTTTACACGTGGATGCTTATTGGCCATTTTAATTACATCCAATACATTAATTTCTAACGAATTACAAATCTTTGTTAATTCATTTGAAAGGGCGATGTTTACATCTCGAAATGTATTTTCCATTAACTTAGACATTTCAGCTGTTTTTGCATCCGTTTTAATAATTTCCCCTTGTACAAATGTATTATATATTTGTGCCCCTATTTCGGCGCACTGTGGTGTAACTCCACCTATAATTCGATTATTATGAACCAGTTCTCTCAAAATGCTCCCTGGAAGAACACGCTCTGGACAATGAACCACATACACATCTTCTCCAACTATGAAACTTTTACTTTCTATTAATGGTTTCACAAAATCATTCATACTACGCGGAGCAATTGTAGATTCAACGATAATTACATTACCTTTTTTTACATGTGGAAGTACCTGCTCTATCGCTTCTAAAACATAAGATAAATCACAGGATTTATATTGATCTTCATTATTTGGCGTTGGAACAGAAATAATAAAAGCATCTGCAGCTTCAGGCTCAAGTGATGCCCGAAATAACCCTTCATTCACTACCTCTTTTACAACTTCTCCTAATCCTGGCTCTTCAATGTGCACTTTTCCTCGGTTTATCTTATCTATCACTTCTGTTCTTACATCTACCCCAACCACTTCAACGCCATTCTTTGCAAACATGGCGGAGGTAGGAAGCCCAATATAGCCTAAACCTACTACGCAAATCTTCATAAATTGTGTCCTCTCTAAACTTTTCATTACCTCAAAATACACTATATTATTTTATTACGTTAAAAATTTTTCTATAAACTTCCTTACCCGTAGAAAGATAGTTCACTAACACTAGATTGTGTAAACTCTTCAAAAAATCAACATAATAATTCATTTCATAATGAACACCAAATACTCCCCAAGGGTGTTGTTCATACGAAAAATATTTCTTTTCATTTAAATCAATAAATTGTACATTAAAATTTTCTAATACATATCTATCTAATGTATCCCAATATTTATTTAATTCTTTTACATCTATACTAGGATTCATCTTATTCAATTGATTATTTTTATCGTAATAAATATCTGTAAATCTAGCTTTATGTAAGATTATCTTACAATGAGGTAATTCTTCTCTTAAGATTTCAAATAAATCATTTATAGCATTTTTCCATAATAATAAATACTCTTCCGGTTGCGTCATAATATTGAGATACGTTGGTTGCTTTATTTCTTTAAAGAATTCTGTTTTACCTAATTTCCAATAATTATTTGTAACATAAGTATCTGCCAACCTTATACATCCAAAAAACACATCCCCAAAAAGGTCCATTATAAGATAGTCTGGTTGCTTTTCTTTTAATTGAATCAAAAATGATTTTTCAAAATCTGATCTTACATCATTAGCGTCCCATTGATTTAACTCAGTAATCTTATTTAATGGAAGTTGCACTGGTTTTCCCATTAAGCTAATAATAGAAGTTTGATTTTGTAGCAAAACACATTCATAGTAGCGTTTATAATCATAATTGAATTTACTATTAAAATTATCTCTCGTCACACATGAACCTAAGACTGCTACTTTAATTAATTTTGATTCTTCTTTCTTTGAAAATACACTATTCATAGTCAGCGGCTTCTCATCACTTGCTCTCGTATAAATACTCAAATACCCTTTATTATTTGCATATGGCTTAACGAAATTAATATTATTAACTTGAGTATAATTATACTTAGCAAAAGGAAAATCTATATGAACTTCTGCATACGAATTATATTGTTCAATTCCAACAAAAATATCTATAATGGTTTCATTTATTAAAGTAAATTGAGTGAAAATTTCTTTAACACTACCAGTGAAACTGCATAGGCCTTCTTTGGCATAAATCTTATACTTTAATACTTCATCGTATCCCTGATCATTTCTTTTTTTGAATACTAACCAATATTCCTTATCTATGATTGAGTTATTATGAAACATAGGAAATAAAATTTCCACTCCAGAATCTTCTATTTTTAACTTTGATAATTTAATACTCTTTTGTAATTGATGACCTATAAAAGAAAGGGTATTATTTCTTCTTACCTCTAAATACAAAATATCCATAATGGGTATTCTATCTTTCTTTTTTTCAAATTCTGATACATCCATTTGAATAGGGTAATATCTTCCATTTGATTTGATATAAAAATCTATTATACACCCATGTTGAAATAAAAAGTTACATTGTAACATAGCTTTAAGGTCTATGTTACAATGTAGTCTTTTCTCTTTTATAACCATCTTTTGATTGTATTCATGTATATCTGATATATTATTCACATTATGAACAAATACCCCTACTTCAATATTGTTCGCTCTATTAATCATTCCATCCTGAATTACTTCAATAGAGAAGATTGTATTATCAACCCTCATATTATTTAGCTTATACATAATTTACCTCAAAAAACTCTTTCTTTAATTATCTGATAAATATCTTTTACAATTACATTCATTTGCATTTCTATATGCGAGAAGTCTTTTCTTTAATTACTTTATATATTCTCTCAGCATTCTTAATATCTTTATATTTAAAAATCCTTTTAGAATTCGCTAAATATCTCTTACTAATTTTTAAATTATCATCCATAACTTTATTTATTTGCTTAATTAACGCTTGCTCTTTAGACACAATATAACCTAAGTCACTATATCTAATTTCTTCGCAAGGAGCATGATGATTATTATGCGGATCAAACTGATACATTATAACTGGTTTTTCCATGTATAAGAAGTCTGATGACACTGATGAATAATCAGTGATTAATAGTGCACTTTCTTTTAATAATTCCGATACAGTCGCATTACTTTTTACAAGAAATTCTATTTTAGGATGCTTTACTACAAATTCATCCATAAATTTTTGCATTTGACTATGTATATAAAATTTAACTTCTATGTTTTTCTTTTCTATTAAATTTAGAAAGTCTTTGTTCTCAATTAAACTTTTATACACTTTATAATAATCGGACTGTAAAAATTGTGCTTTATTTACATTTAATAAGTGTCTACGCCATGTGGGCATAATGAGAATTTGTTTTTTCGTTTTTCTCTCGTGAAGATTATCAAACCTAGCTAATCCAGTTACAGCCACATCCTTGTCAGGATACCCTAATGTCTTCATAATAATCTGCTTTTCATACTCTGAACTTGAAATAATTAAATCTTGTTTATATCTCTCCTTACTTAGATACGGAGCAATATTATGAATGATTACACCATGTTGCAAACAAATATGATTTTTTTTAGAAACTATATTTCCAAACCATTTAATAAATTGTTGTTTCGGCCTAGGATATGAACATTCTTCAAATACCCAAGCACTTATATATGTACTTGCTGCCAGCATATAAACCTTATGCTTAAAAGAAGAATGATATATAACATTACCATATTGCTCAACTTTATCTAAATGAGGTGAATCTTCATTAATTACATAATATATTCTTTCTGATGGATATTTTTCGCGACAATACTTGAAGAAGAAGAACCCATTATCTTCAGCCTGATCCTCACGCTCCCCAACTAACCAAATTTCTTTTCCTGCAAAGCGCATCTTTACAAATAAACTCAATAAAAGAATAAGTACTTTATACAATGAATTTTTAATATATCCAAATATCCTTTGAATTCCTCGGATTGGTTTTGTAATTTTCCAAGATAAAGATTCTTCTAAGAGATATGGATTTTTTTCAAAATATGTTTCATACTTTTGTGATTGATTATACCAGTACCTCTTACTCCTAAATATCACCATGTATTTCATTGCTTCATCATATAAACCTAAAATTATAAGATTTAAAAATCCCTTATACCCTTCATTCCCCTTATAAATACGTTCATCTGAGATAGATAAGAGATCCTTCAACACATTCAATAATGTCTCTTGATAACCTTTTTCTACTTCATTTAAAAAGGTATTTTTATCCACTAAATTTAATATTTGTTTAAAAAGTATAATTTTTAAATCTTGATTAAACCCTTCTCCATAATCACTTATCAAAGAATCAAAAATATACTGAATATCTTTTATTGAATTTATTATATACTCTTCATTAAATGGTGTTTTGTTTTTATATTTTATATCAGTTGCAAAATCATAATTAAGGCCTGACAAATATAACTTAATATCCAAATATTTAATGTTTGATTCATTTAATTGAGAGATAAAATTAAATTCCTTCGTTAACAGAACTTCTTTCTTTATTATTTTTAATGCTGTAATTGTAGCAAAATTACTCTGCATTATATTTTTTTTATTTATAATTTTTTTCTCATTTTTTCCCTCTAAACAAGCAGATATAAAATCTAAATCATTCTTTTGTGCAGCATTATATAAACGTTCGTATACATTTGGTCTAAACTTTGTATAAAAATCAAAGAAAGTAATATACTCTCCTCTTAATCCTTCTACATCAATCTTTCCTTCTTTTAATACTATATTCAGCTTACAGCTTTCTTTTAATTTTTCTACAAATCTAACCATTTCTAAAGAAATATTTTTATAATTATAAAAAATAAGCAATTCAAACTCATTAGCATCGATAGTCTGTTTTTGTAACAATTCAAAGGCCTGTTTAATTAAACCTTCATCATGAGCCCGTAATTGTGTTACTACGCTTAGTTTCATTCAAAAATCTCCCTTTGATAATATCTTTTAATTTAAAATTCCTGTTTCTAAGAAATTTAGTAATCCTCCAAGAAAAGCTATTACGGATAGCTGTTTGTTTCCTATATCTTTGTTGTAATTCGGTTCCTTGTTTTAACCACCATCTTCTTGAAATTAACATGCTATTATATGCCAATGCTTCATTTATATAATTTTTTTCAATTAGACTTAAGAAGGGTTCTTCCCAAACTAAATATTTCTTCACTATTTCAATATCATAACCATCTACTACTCTTTTCACTAAATTAATTAATCTCTTCTTCTCTTCGATTGATAGTTTATTAAAATCCGGATCACAAATTTTCCAAAGAATTGACCTTAACGCATTTACCTGAAAATAACTATATTCTTTATCATTTAATTTTGGTTTAATTGCATTTACAGACTGTACATCATTCTCAACAGAAGAAAGAATATCTTGCTGCGTCAACGATAGATTACGATCATCATCACGTGCCCTATATTTATAAACATTTTGAGGAATATAACTAAACTTTTTAGCTTTTGTAAATAACTGAACATCATAAAATTTATCTTCCCCATTTCTCATTCCCTCGATGAAAGAAATTTTATGTTGTCTAACAAATGCTGTCCTTACTAACTTTAAAGTAATAGCTGTTTTCACCTGTAAAAAGAATGGTGATACCTCTATGTTAGTATTCATATATGGTTTTTGTAAAAGATAGTGTTTAAAAGTTGAATGTTGGAATGTTGATCCATCACTATCATTAAAACTTTCCATTTTCCCCATAACAAAGTCTGATTTATACTCCTCGGCGATATTGAATAAAGTTTCATATGCATCCGCTGGTATATAATCATCTGGATCCATAAATATTAGATATTTTCCTTTCGCAATATCAATACCAATATTTCTTGGTTTACCAGGTGCGCCACAATTTTTTTCCAAGTGTATAGCTTTAAAATTATTATAGTTCTCAGCATATTGATCTAAAACTTTTCCCGTATTATCTGTAGAACAATCATTCACCATAATAACTTCTAAATTTTCTACACCAATTGTTTGATGCACTAAAGAACTTAAACACTCCTCTATATACATCTCTACATTGTATATAGGCAAAATCACCGAAATTAGTGGCTTTTTCAAATCTCTACACTCCCTTTATATTTTCGAATAACATTTGACAATGTAACTCTTTTGGCTTAATAACGTACTTATTTACTTGCTCCAAATTAAGACTTTGCAATGAACTTTCAAAATCATTTAATAAAATATATATATCTTTTTCACTTTCTACTCTTTTTCCAAACAACTCGGTCCTATGATTAATCGGACCTTCGTTATAGTGTTTAGAATAAAATTCATCATAATCAAACTGAAAAAAAATCACAGGCTTATTCATATAAGCAAAATCAAATGAAACTGTAGAATAATCTGTAATTAGTAAACGATGTCGCTTTAATAGACTTTGCACTGTTTCTTCACCTTGTTTCATGATCTTGATTCGTTCATGAAATACAGGCGTTTCAGCACCTAATTTTTGAGTCTGATAATGAGGAAAGAAAGTCAATGTCATGTCTTTCTCTTCTAACATCTTATGGAGCTCTTTACTTTTTAAAAATGACATATATGTCTGCCAGTACTTAGATTTCATTAATTGGTCTTTCGTTTTAATCCAACTTCTCCAAGTTGGCATGAGTAAAATCTCATTTCCTTTACTTTCATCCTTTAGGGCATCCCAACGTGCAAGCCCTGTTACGATTACTTCATTTTCCTCATATCCAAATTCTTTGACGATATGCTCCTTCTCAAACTGTGAGGACACAACAAATAGAGAATAGCCCATTCGATTTTTATTTAACACATGATTTACACGACTTACACCTATAACCCCATGTTGAATAAAAAACTTCTTATTTTGCTGCCATTCGGGATAGTACTTTAAAATGTGCTTATAATCGTCCGTATACATATTGGCTGTTTCTGAATAACTATTAATTGTTTTATTACAAATTAATAAATAGAATGTATGTTTAAAACTTCCGTATTGAATTATATTTCCTAATCCCTCGATATTTTTATAATCATTACTTTCCTTATTAATAATATAAAAAACTGGAATATCAGGGTGTTTCTTCCGAATATACTTAAATAAGTGATAGGAATTATCTTGTGCTGTATCTTCTCTTTCACCAATTAACCATATATTCTTTCTACGAAAATATGATCCAAATAATTTATAGAATATAATTGCAAGTAATGCTTTATAATTTTTTCTTTTAAATAATCCTAAATCATAGCGAAGTGATCGCTTAACTTCACTATATGTATTCATCATTCTCTTCATATAGTTAGACTTGTGGATTTGAATTGTAGCTTCACTATTTTTATATAGTATCTTAATATCCAATGAATTTTCATTTTGATACTTTGTATTATTGCGTAACTGCGCTAACAGAACCCTTAGCGGTTCTTCAATAACAGTTTTCCCTATGCTGAGGCGTATTGATATTTTCCATTCTCCCTCTTCTAACAAATCTCTTACATTGACTTCTATTGTTTTAAATCCCGCATCATTATAGTCAATGGTATTATTAGAAAATAAATATGATATATCAGTACGTAAGGAGTTTTTTAGTTGAATTGTTTTAGTGGCTCCATCTTTATAAAATACTAATTCTTTTTTTATTTTTTTAGTTGATACATTTTCAACAAATGCATATCCACTAATTGTAAGAATCTCTTTACGAAGTTTTATTCCTTCAATTTTATGAACTACAGTTAAATTATTAACTTGTAATAATTCTTTATATCGAGGGAAAAATCGATAATAAAAATAATAATATTTTCCATTATCATATACATGTTCTTTTGTAATTAATTCATTCTGAAAGATATTTAATAATTTCTCTAAACCTTTATAATCATTTTCTTTTATCATTTCAGTTATTAATTGGTCCCGCACATTAAAACCTTCTACATGCTTAAAGCTAATTAAGCTTGATAGAAACTCATTTCCTAGGTGAATGACTTCTAAAAGCTTTTCATTTGAAAAATCTTTTCCCTTTAAAACAATGGAATCCACAAAGAATTTCCACTGTCTTGCCTCTATTGTATGGATTAATGCAAGCCTTTTTCTCTCTCTATACATGGCCGTTAATTTCATTTGTAATATAACTAACTGATTAAAAAATGTAATCGTTGTATTTTTAGATAGGTTATTATTACCGTTATCTACTATTCTATAATAGAGCAAGGGTATCTCGCGTACGATTACACTTTCTGAAACCAACAAACATTGTTGGGTAAATAGCAAGTCTTCTCCTACCCAAAGATCTTCATCAAAATGAATACCATTAAGGACGCACATTTCTCTTTTAAATATCTTATTGCTCGTGGATGGAGTGAAATGTAATTCTAAGTTTTCCGCAACGTTTCTAATTAGTGGGAATTTCTTATTAAATAATTTTTTCATATATGAAAGTGGCCAATTTTTATATTCATTAAAACAAATAATATTGGCAATAACCATATCTGCATTATTTCCGCTCGCAACCTCATACATTTTCTCATATCCAGCTAAATGTACATAATCATCCGCATCTAAAAATGTAACATATTCCCCGTTTGCTTTTTGTAATCCGGCATTACGAGCAGCACTTACACCCGAATTCTGTTGTCTATAAACTTTCAAATTATTATGTTGTTTTTCATACTGCCCCAATACTGTCATACTATTATCTGTTGAGCCATCATCAACAACAATAATTTCAATTCCCTTTAATGTCTGTTCAACAACAGATTGTAAACACTGAGCTAAATATTGTTCTTTATTATAATTTGTAATTACTACACTTAGCTTTACTTTCTTCAAGAAACCCTCATTCCCATCTTTTAGTTCCTATGGTAACGTAGAAATCAAAAATCTTTTCTCCTATATCATTCCAAATCCTTATATATATTTATAAAGAGTTCTTTTTCATTTTCCCAATTATAATTATTACGGGCAATGAAGCTATTTTCTCTCATTTTTTCTCTTTCTTCTGGATGTTCTAGTATGTAGTTTACTCCTTCAGCAATGGAAGCAGGATTGTGAGAATCTATACAAACCCCAACATATTCATTTTCCACCACACGTTGTATCTCTGGAAAACTACAAGCAACAACTGGAACTCCGCTCATCATATACTCAAATAGTTTATTAGATGAAGCTGAATAATGATTAAAACAAACGTTATTTAAAACTTGAAAACCTAAATAAGCGTTCTTCGTATAGTGTAATAATTCATTCACAGGTACTTTCGGAATGAATTTCACTTTATTTTCCAAACCTAAATCCAATACCATCTTCTGTAACTCAGGTTTAATACGTCCATCGCCAATAAATACAAGTATGCCCTTTTTAAACATTGGAACTGCTTGTACTAGCTTTTCTAGACCTCTACCCACTTGAATTCCGCCTTGATACAATAAGATAGGCTCTTCCTGCGGAATCTCTAACACTTCATGCAAATTAATTGAATTACTGTCTTCTGGTTGTGTTACAAAGGGATAGTTATGAATGACCTTAGGGTAGAAGCCATATAAATCTTCCGCATATTTTGCACGAGTATGATTTTCCATAATCATGACATCTGTATATTTCAGAAAGAATTTCTCCATAATTCCATAAATTTTACTATTGTATCCGGTACGGCTGGTCTGTACCTCATGTGAATCATAGATTAATTTCTTTTTTCTAAATACTTTTGCACAAAGCCATCCTTGTGGTAGTGTATTTAAATCATTAGAATGATAGAAATCATATTCCTTCTTCAAACCAACCTTAACCATTTGAATCAGTATATAAGAGCGTACAATTAATGTCCGTAGCTTTCCCATAGAAAATAATGCACCAAATAACAATATCAAACATGTTATCATTGGGAATTTCCATAAACAAAGTGCTGCAATTACTCCAAATAAAAACATTGTAACTATATTTTTCGTTATCAACTGCTTTACTCTTTTTGCTGCGCCCAATCCTTTTTGTAAAAGAGATAGTCGATTATTTACACGTGTTACTGTAAATCCTTCTTTTCGCATCTCCCACTTAGGTAAATCATTTTGTTTCCAATCATGAATACATATCAGGTCTACTTCATAATCCTCTTCAGCTAAAGCCGTGCATTCCCTTAATACACGAGCATCATTTGTGAAGTGGTTCCATACGAACATACATACTTTCTTCTGTGGCATCATTTTCCTCCATTAAACTTGTTAATACTTTAATATTATTTTTCCACCTCAAATATTGGAAAGCAAATTCATGCCCATTGTTTCCCATTTTTCTACGTAATATCTCATTTTCAGCTAGTTTGATAATGTGTTCTCCTAATTCTTTAGCTGTTCGATCATTTGAAATCAAACCACATTGAGCTTCATTAATAACTTTTTCGGCATATCCAGACACATCTCCAATAATAGGCTTTTTCATACACATATAATCAATAATTTTTCCTGGCAAAACAGTTTGAAATACTTTTTCATCTACTAAACTAACATATGCAATATGTGCCTTTGCAACTTCTTTTAGGGTTTTATTACGACTTTTCGCTTTAATAATTTCTATATTAGAAAGTTTTTTTTCTTTAATAACTTCAGCCACTTGATAACTTTTAAACCCATAGCCAATTATTTTAAATTTAATATTTTCCTTTTCTCGTAGATATTCAGCCACCTCAATCAACTTTAGTACATCTTGGGCCAACCCGATATTTCCTGTATAAATTACTTCAACTATTTTAGCACTCGAATCAGTTATAGCTTTTTTAGTTTCTATCATATGTAATTCTTCTTCTGTTAAAGAGTTGGGCATAAATGATACTTTTTCACGTCTAACCCCTTTTAACTCCAGGTATGGAATAAATCCTGCGCTATTTACAATAATTTGATCAGCTACACGATATAACATCTTTTCTAAGGCATATGCTATCGATAATACAAACCGATTTGCAAAAACTCCAACTCCTAACAATGATTCCGGCCATAAATCTCGTACATCTAATAATAATTCAGCTTTCAACTTTTTTTTAGCAAAAAGGCCAGCTATACCAATAAAAATAGGCGGAGTTGAAACGAATACATAATCATATTTTTTATCCATACGGAATATAGCCATAATAAAAAGCATTGTGATTTCTAAATACAAAAATAATCTCCTTAGCATATTATTTGTGTATTTTTTCACTCTTGGTTTTACTCTTATAACATCTTCACTATTTATCGATTCTTCATCCCAAAATTCCTTCTTCTTATATAAATTCTCATTTGGATACCTTGGATCAGTAGTCAAGATTGTAACATCGTATCCTCTTTCACTTAATTCCAAATAAATATTCTTTATTCTATTTGCCGCACTTCCAATTTCCGGATAAAAATTTTGTGCTATTACTAACACCTTTTTCATTTATCTATGTCCCTTCTTCCTCCCATATCAAATAATACCCCATTCTATTTCACCTAATCACTTACTATTTTTACTATTTTTTAACAAAGTTCGCTTTAAATTTACAAAGTTCGCTTTAAATTTACAAATACAAGGATATCACTAAATCTGACAAAATTGAACCTTTCTAACTAATAATTTAGCTTTTTATACCTAACATGAATAAAGATATATATACAAATAAATAGTATTTAAATCTCAACATTTACTATAAAGTGATCCAATACAAATAAACCTTAAACAGTAGATAATAAAGTCAACTGTTCAAGGTTTACAGTATTTCAAATAATATTAATTCAATATTTATCGTAAAGCACGACGTGGTAATTTATCGATATTCTCTAACATAATACCTGTACCAACCGCAACACAGTGCATTGGGTTTTCAGCAATTAATACTGGTACTTTTAGTTCTTCTGCTAGAAGCATGTCGATACCGTGTAGTAAAGCTCCACCGCCTGTTAGAATAACACCGCGGTCGATAATGTCCGCCGATAATTCTGGTGGTGTGCGCTCTAGTACGCCTTTTGCAGCTTGTACAATAACAGCGGCATTTTCTTTTAACGCTTCTGTAATTTCTTCAGAGCATACTGTAATTGTACGTGGTAAACCTGTTACCATGTCACGTCCGCGAATTTCAAGTTCTTCACTACGTGCACCTGGGAATACTGTACCAACTTTAATTTTAATATCTTCTGAAGTACGTTCTCCGATTAATAGCTTATACTTACGTTTAATGTAGTTTAAGATCTCCATATCAAACTTATCGCCAGCCATTTTGATAGAGGAAGAGGTAACAATATCACCCATAGATAGTACAGCGATATCTGTTGTACCTCCACCAATATCAACAACCATGTTACCGCTTGGTTGGAAGATTTCCATACCAGCACCAACTGCGGCTACTTTTGGTTCTTCTTCTAAAAATACTGTTTTACCACCTGAACGTTCAGCAGCCTCACGAATTGCTTTTTGTTCTACTGATGTGATATTTGTTGGACAACAAATTAAAATGCGAGGTTTTGAAAAGAAGCTCTTTACGTCCAATTTGTTAATGAAATACTTTAACATTGCTTCTGTAATTTCGAAATCTGCGATTACACCATCTTTTAGTGGACGAATTGCTACAATATTACCAGGCGTACGTCCCACCATACTTCTTGCTTCTTCACCTACTGCTAATACTTTACCTGTGTTACGATCAATAGCAACAACAGATGGCTCATTTAATACAATACCCTTACCTTTAACATGGATTAATACGTTAGCCGTACCTAGGTCAATTCCGATATCTCGCGCAAACATTCCCGTTTTTTCCTCCTCGATATTCAAAATCAGGTTACACCCGAATTCTTTTACACCTAATTTCTGATTTTATCATAAATTTAACAGAAACGTAATATTCGCAAAAAGAATTCTTCTGAAAAATATTACCGAATTGAAACGGAATGTTCACGATTGTACCTTTATTGACGTACCGGCTTTTCTACATCTTCTTTTCTATACTTTTGTTTCGTTGCTTCTCCGCCTCTTAAATGACGAATAGACTTATGATAATCAAGAATTTCTTTCACTTCATTTGCGAGCTCTGGATTAATTTCTGGTAGACGTTCTGTTAAATCTTTATGGACTGTACTCTTTGATACCCCAAATTCTTTTGCAATGACACGCACTGTCTTTCTTGTCTCCACGATATACTTACCAATCTTGATAGTTCTCTCTTTGATGTAATCGTGCACACCACTCGCCTCCCTAAATTGGATGTGAGAAGGGTGAAATGAGCCTCGCTGCATATGACTAAGAAGTAAGTGTGAGTGCTGTTTGTAAGCGTTAAACATTCTTGGATTTATAATGAAATGATTCACGATTTCTCACCTCAAACACTCTCTTTGCTTTGGTTTATACCATTGTATTGCCTGTGCTACTGATATATGCTACATGTTCAATATTTTTACAGAGAAGATGCTACAAATTTAGTATT
Organism: Bacillus sp. EB106-02-03-XG38; assembly: GCF_058792175.1. NCBI lineage: Bacteria > Bacillati > Bacillota > Bacilli > Caryophanales > Bacillaceae > Bacillus > Bacillus sp. EB106-02-03-XG38. The sequence continues at coordinate 228,236 of NZ_JBYTED010000004.1, read as the reverse complement.
TTATCTATACATAACCCAATATCAGCACAAAACACCTTAAGATAAAAAAATAAGAGTATGTGGTATTCAATTGAAATCAAATACCACATACTCTTTATCTCGATTATTTATCTTGTTTATCATAATTCCCTTTTACTATTTCAGCGAATGCTTTTATATCTAAATCCGCCTTAATAACAAAACGATTAACTTTTAATATATCACTTTCTTTAGTAGCATAATCAGATGTGTTTACAAATGCCATCTGGAATTTAGAATCCTTTAATTCTTTAACAATTTTATCATTGTATTTTCCAAACGGATAAGAAAGGTAATCTGTCTTTAAAGCATCTTTACTCTTTAAAATGTCATTTTTAATTTCCGCATTATTCTTATTAAATACCACAGCTTCTCCTTTTTCTAATTTATGCAGAGAATCAGTATGGCTACCAAATTCAAAAACATCTCGCATTTTATCCATTTCAGATTTACTTAGAGCTTGGATTTTCTTAGGATCAAATTTCTCTTCTTGATTGTTAATTCTTGATGTAACAACAAAGGAAATCGCATGCATTTTATATTTTTTTAAGATAGGATATGCATAAATATAATTTGACTTTGATGCATCATCAAAAGTAATTAAAACACTTTTTTCTGGAAGATTCTTTTTATTTTTTATAAATTCCTCTAATTCTTTTGCAGTAATTGCTCTATAATTATTATCCGCTAAATATTTTATTTGTTTCTCAAATTGCTCCACCGCTAAAACTGTTCCTTTATTTTTAAAAGCTTCACTATTTCCTTTTTCAGTTTCCTTTAGTAAATGATGATATAATAAAACTGGCACTTTCTCCTGCTTACCTGCAGCGCTCATTTTATTAAAAATAAAAAATCCAATCCCAGCAATTAGTGCTACTACAACCGCTATTAAAATAAATAATTTTTTCGAACTTTTGCTTCCTCTAGCTTTCAATTTAAAACTTCCCCCTCAACCACAACAAAAAAACACAGTATTTAAAGTCCTACTGTATTTAAATATCGTTTTCCTATGTAAAAAAATCACAATTAGTATTATACGGGCTAGCTCTAAAAATTCCAATAGGTGTACAAGAAGAAAAAGACACTCTTTCTTAGAGTGTCATTCTTCTCGTTCCAATTCTTCTTCTAACAATTGATGGTGGGGAACCTCTTTCTTACTGGAAATATAATAATATAAGGTAAATAAAACAAACAATAAAATAATAGCGGTCGACAGAACAAACAAAAATGACACAGTATCCCCTCCCTTTTGTAATATATATTCGAGAATCTCGTCATTTTTCCTTGTTATTGCAACTTTTTTCTCGAAATTGAGTATTTTTATATAAAGTGAAACTTTAATCAGTGGGCGCCATTTCCCACTGATTATTAGTTGAACCAATCGGGCTTTTACGGGCAGTTGACCCCAGGCCTAACTTCTTAGCTTTCACTGAATTTTGAAGTAGGGGTCTTACTGCCCGTTAATGCGGGGTGAAAATAAAAAAATCAGCTCCCCTAGTGGGAGCTGATTTTTGCACTTTCTTATTCTTGTGAAGAAGAACTGTTAGATGATTCTGTAGAACCATTTGTTGATTTTTCTTCTTTCTTCGGTTCTTCTTTTTTGTCACTAGTCGAACCACTTGTTGATTTCTCTTCTTTTTGAGACTTATCTTCTGTTTTACTTTCTGGTTTCGTGCTCGTTGACTTTTCTTCTTTTTGAGATTTGTCATCAGCTTTTTTACCAGAAGCATTCGTTGCTTTTGCAGCACCTGCATCAGCTTTAATTTCTGCTACTGATTTATTTAAGTAGCGTTCAGGGTTCACAGCCACATTGTCTTTACGTACTTCAAAGTGAACGTGAGAACCTGCTTCTTTATTCATTGCACTTAGACCGGATTTTCCTAATACTTCACCTTGTACAACTCGTGCACCTTTTTCTACTTTTACACTGCCTAAGCTTTGATAAGAAGCTGCTACACCATTTCCGCTATCAACTGTTACAACATAACCAAGAAGTGAATCTTTTTCAGCTTTCGTTACTGTACCACTTAAAGCAGCTGTAACATTGAATTCTTTTCCATTCTTCGCAGCAATGTCAATTCCTTTGTTTGGGGAATATGTGTTGTTATAAAAGACAAGTGCTTTTTCTTGTTCCGCCTCAGTTGCTGCATCTTCATAGAACTTCTTCTGTACGACTACTTCCGCATTAGCAGGAGCTGGCATTTTCACTACTTCTGAAGATTTCGTTACTGGTACTGCTGGATCTTCCGATTGTGTATACGGTGTTGCTTGATCTTGGTTCGGAGTCTTCTTCGGATTAGCTCCTTGGAACCATAGCGCAACCATTAAAATTACCGCTGCACAAGCAATGTATAGTGCCGGAAATACCCATCTTTTTTGAAATAAATGTACTACCTTTTGCGATTTTTTATTATTTCTTCCTCTCATTCCATCATCACCTCAGCAATCATTTTGAACAATATTCACGTATCCTATACAACGTATAACTAATTAATTTTCGACAAAATCTGTAAAAATATGTATAGGAATTGTAAAATTTCCGAGGAAATGATTGAAAAAAGAAAAAACTGAGCGTTTCAGCTCAGTTTTTAGTCCATTTGTTTCTTTTTGTAAACTACAATACAAAGAATAATTGAAAGCACACACCAAATTATAATATTGATTAAATCACCACTAACAGTTGAAAATCCTTTTCCAGCCAGCAATTTCGGCATGGCATCCGCAAGATGCTTTGTTGGAAGAAAATCGATTGCCTTTTTTACAAACTCACTTTTAATAAATCCGCCTAACATTGGAGCTAGAAGAAAAACAAATAGAATCGGCATACCTACTACTGATGTTGACGCCGTTGTTTTAGCTATTAATCCAATCGCCGTACCTAACATAAGGAAGAAAAATATACTGACAAGTAAAAATAGAGCGATTAAAACCATATTGCCCTTTATTACACCTAAAATAGCAAAGTTACTAATACAAATTACAAATGTGATAAGAGCTGTTAATGTACTTTTTCCTAGTAACACTTCTAACGATGATGCTGGTGATAGCATCATTACACGTAGCGTGTGCTTTTCTTTTTCTTCCGCAATTAAAGCTGCTTGAACAAAACTTCCTACCATTGTTAAAGCCATTAAAGTTACCATATTAGCTATTTGTTCTTTCGGTCCATCCATCTGTTGATAAACAAAAGAAAATACAAGTGGCATTGCCGCCATTACGAGCACAGATGCATTTGCTTTAATATCCTGTACCTCTTTCCGAAAAATAGCTGAAAATCGTCTCATTGAAAATATCATTATAATCCCCTCCCAGTAACTTCAATAAAGATATCGCCTAGCGTTGGTTCATGTGAATGAATCGATAGTAATTCACCTTTTTTCATCCATTCTGAAATACGTTTTGCACCTAATTCATCTTTTTGTACGATTTCTTTTTGCTTATCTTTTAATACGACTTGTATTTGATCTTTCGCGTATTGTAAGCGAAGGTTTTCTGGTGTATCAAGCGCTACAATTTCTCCACCGCATAGAAAGGCAATGCGGTTACAAAGCGTCTCCGCTTCTTCCATATTGTGAGTCGTTAAGAAAATCGTCGTTCCTTCTTTATTTAAATCTTTTAAGACTTTATGAATGTTTTGTACGTTAACTGGATCTAGTGCAGATGTTGGTTCGTCTAAGAAGAGGATATCTGGTTTATGAAGGATTGCTCTTGCTAGTGTGACACGCTGCCTCATTCCTTTTGATAGTTTCTTTACTAATGTTTTCTTATCATCTATTAAGTTCACTTGTGCTAACACTTCATCGATTCGCTCTTTTTTGCAATCGTATAAGTCACAAAATAATAGTAAGTTATCATAAATGCTAAGTCTCTCATATAAACCACTATTGTCTGTTAAAATACCAATTCGTTTGTAATCAATGCTACTTGGTCCTGTAATATCTTTTCCTAGTACCCTTACCGTTCCAACGCTATGAAGTAATTGAGAAGTTAAAATCTTTACTGTTGTCGTTTTTCCAGATCCACTCGGTCCGAGGAATCCAAAAATTTCTCCTTGCTTCACTTCAATATTTACATTTCGAAGTGCTGTTTTTTCGTTGAAACTTTTCATTACATCTTTCATTTCAATTGCCAATGTCATCTCGTCATCCCCTTTGTTTTTTCTTTTATAGATGAAAGTCGCTTTAGCGCTTTTCGTTTGTTTGTTTCGCTTTTCTTGACTCAATCATATGAAAAACAAAGAGGTTACGCAGTAAAATACCGGTAAAAGGAGTATTTTTACCGGTGAATGAATCGTATTTTGAACTTATTGGAGCAATTTTTATAGCCCAATCACACCTTTTAATTCATCCATTCGTCCTTTTGAAAGCGGGATTGAACTTTTTCTTTCGTCATCCAAAATTAAACTAAAACTATTACGAGTCCACGTAATTACTTCTCGTACTCTTTGTAAATTCACAAGGTACGAGCGGTGACATCTAAAGAAACCAAATCCTGTTAATCTCACTTCTAGTTCGCTTAACGTTAATGCACATACGAAATCACCTTCGCGCACATGAATATGTGTCACTCCATTTTGCGTTTCAATGAAATGAATTTCCATCGGATCAAGTAAAATGATTTTATCGTTCACTTTCGCTGGAATTCTTTCAAGTTTCATTTGCGGAATCAATTGAACAACCTTTTCTTCATCCACCTCTTCAACTTCCTCTTGTTCGATTTCTATTTTTTTCACACCATCATTGTTTAGTATGTATACATCTTCTGTTAACGAAAGGGCGTCCGATAGAAACGATGACGTAATAAAAATCGCTTTTCCTTGTTCTTTCATTTTCATAATTGATTTCCGAATAATAATCGTGCTCTCTGTATCTACATTTTGCTCCGGCTCTTCCAAAATAACTAAGTCTGGATTATGAATCATAACACGCCCAATATGAAGGCGACGTTTCTCTGAAAATGATAGTTTTTCTATTTTAACGTTTAACTTATCTAAGAGGCCTACATATTGTACGACTTCTTCCGTACTCATATTCGATTCATAAAGACCTATTAAGAACTTGAAGTATTCCTTCACCTTCAAACGGTCATATGCCTCATCTTTCAAAAAACAAAAGCCGATGCGAGAATAATTTCTCTTTCCAATCGATTCTCCCTCAAATAACACACTGCCAGTTGAAGCTTCTTCCTCACCAATAATAATGCGATGCAACACTTTAGCTGTATGGTTATTACATTGCAAAACAACACATTGTCCTTGCTCAACCTCTAGCTCAACTGCTGGTAACTGGTTGGTTTTCCCTAATTGTCTCAACTCAAGTAACGCCATTCTGTCTCCCCCAAATGTTTTTATCTTATTATACCAAACAATTAATGGAAAATTTAGATATATTATGTAACCACCATAAAAAGAAGGCTACCCAAACGAAAGGATAGCCTTCTTCTCTAGTTTTGCTCTACCATATACGTCTTGAGCTGATCACGCAGTGCTCGTTTTAGAAACTTCCCTACAGATGTTTTCGGAATTTCATTTACAAATAAAATATCATCTGGCATCCACCATTTCGGAAATTCAGCTTCTAGTAAAGCATACAGTTCTTCCCTTTCTACTGCTTGCCCTCCTTTTAATACGACGCAAGCAATAGGGCGTTCCTGCCATTTTTCATGCGGCACCGCCACAACAGATGCTTCTAACACTTTATCGTGAGACATTAAAGCATTTTCTAAATCTACAGAGGAAATCCATTCGCCTCCGCTCTTAATTAAATCTTTCGTCCGATCAGCAATTTTAATAAATCCTTCCGAATCAACCGTGACAATATCTCCTGTATGGAGCCAACCATCTTTCATTGATTCTTCTGTACGCTCATCCTTATAATAGCTACCAGCGATCCATGGCCCCCTTAAACAAAGTTCTCCCATCTCTTCTCCATCCCACTTAATTTCACCGTCTTGCCCAATCACTTTCATTTCTAGTCCAGGGAATAAATAACCTTGGCGCGAACGTAAATTATAATACTCTTCTTTCGGTAACTCTCGTTGATATGATTTCGGGCAGTTAATGACAACAGCGGGACTCGTTTCTGTCATTCCATATATTTGTCTAAATGCAATTTCATATCGTTCTTCATACGTACGAATCATGCTTAATGGAGCAGCCGATCCTCCTGACCATATCGTTTTTATACTGCTAATATCATATGGGTGTTTTTCTAGTTCTTGCAGTAAGCCAATCCAAATCGTTGGCACGCCAGCCGTAATGGTTACTTTTTCCCTATCAATTAGTTCTGCTAAAATCTTCGGTGTGAAATGTGGTCCTGGCAATACGAGTTTTGTCCCAAACCACGTACTCGCAAACGGTAATCCCCATGCATTCACATGGAACATTGGAACGACAGGCATACAAGTGTCTACTTCCGATATATTCCCGCCATCTGCAAGTCCCAGTGTATAGCTGTGGAGTGCAATACTACGGTGTGTGTAAACTACACCCTTTGGTTTTCCTGTCGTAGCCGATGTATAGCACATTCCGGCTGGTTCTTTTTCATCTAAATCTTTTATAAATGGAAATGTCTCATCGCCTTCTTCGATTAGTTGGTCGTAATGGTATGCTGGTGATAGTGTTGTTTGAGGTAGTTTATGATTGTCTGTCATAATGATAAAGGCTTTTATATGTGGGATTTCGTGTTGAATACTTTCTAATATAGGTACCATATCTTCATCTACAAGAATAATCTTATCTTCTGCATGGTTAATAATATATGAAATATGATCAGCGGAAAGTCTTAAGTTAATTGTATGTAACACCGCTCCGATTCCCGGAATCGCAAAGTATGCTTCCAAATGTCTATGGTGATTCCATGCAATTGTACCTACTTTATCCCCTTGTTCAATTCCCATTTTCGTTAACACGCTAGCAAGTCTGCGTGTCCGCTTTGCAATTTCTCCGTATGTTAATGTATGAATACGTGATGCAGTCCGTGAAACAACTTCCTTTTTCGAAAAATATTTCTCTGCTCGTTCCATCATTGACGGAATGAGCAGTGGTACATCCATCATCATTTTCCATTACCCCCTGTTATTATGTTTTATATATTCACATAACTGTATTATAACACGCAACATGCAGCATACCTTCCATTTATTTCTACAAATAATGACAAAAAGAGGCGTCAATTACTATCTTCTCATCGCTAAACATTGAGGTTTTTTCAAATATACTTATCATACTTTAAAAATATCTACGATTCGACAAAAATAACCTATCTATCAACAAAAGAAAAACCGTCCCAATATACCTCTTGGGACGGCCTATCCTGCACCTTACTTCTTCACCATTAACTTTCCTTCATAATCATTCATCGTCTTTATTTCAACGCCTTTGTAGTAATGAGCGACGATATCTGTATATTTCTTACCTTCCGCTGCCATGCCGTTCGCTCCGTATTGACTCATGCCGACGCCGTGGCCGAAGCCTTTCGTTGTAACGACGATTTTATCTCCCTCTTGTTTCCAAGTGAAGTCAGAAGAGCGTAAGTCTAACTTTTCACGAACTTCTTTTCCTGTTAATGTTTTCCCTTGAAATGCTACATCCTTTACACGCTTTCCTTCCGTAAGATTTTTAATATTTCCAACCTTGCCGTCTGCTAGCACTTTCACACCGAGACGTTTTTGAAAGTCAGCTACTGTAAAGGTTTGCTCGCTCGTAAATTTCGGAGAAGCTTGATCCCACGGACTATCTACGCTCTTTAAGTACGGATAATCATTTCCCCAATAATCAGCCGCATTTTCTGTCCGGCCATTACTCGTTGAGAAGAAGGATGCTGAGATTGGTTTTCCATCATACGTTAAAACTTGTCCTGCGGTTTTCGAAACAGCTTCTTCGATTTTCTTCAAATTATTTTCGTAGTTATTGCCCCATTGTTTCTTCAATTCTTCTTTACTTTTGTACACTTGATCTTTCACCGTATCTGTCACGTCCGCATTGTTTTTCTTTCCTCCGCTTAGCATACGCTGTACCACAAATGTTCTCGCTGCTAATGCCTGCGCCTTTAGCGCCTCTATTTCAAAGCTGGCATTCATCTCTGAAGCTACTACACCGGTTACATACTCCTCCATAGGTAATGACTCTACCTTTTTTTGTTTCTCACGATATACAGCAACTTGAACCGCTGTATCCACTTTTCCTGGAGCTGGTATACTTTCTATCGCTGGAGGAGTTTTAGAAGCTGCCTCTTCCCCTACTTTTGCTTTCGCAAATGGAATAACAAGAGCAGCAGGTACAATGATAACGAGCGCTATGAGAAGCGCTACTGTAATACAAAGTGGCTTTGAAAATTTCATCTTATTTCCCCCAATATGAAAAAGCTTTACTCCATTCATTCTTATGGAACAACTCGTTCTTTTAGAACATACTTAAGGGGACCTGGATAAAACGAAAATTTTCTAAATATTTTTAATGGTACGTGCATAAGTATAGAATTTCTTGACTATAACAGTAATAACCCAAAAAAATAGCCCCTACGTCAAAAGACGTAGAGACTATTTCAATTAAGCGTGAAGATCAGAAACTTCTTGTTCTTTCACTTCTTCTACTTTTTCGTTTACACGTTCAATAGTTGCACCTAATGCAGCTAATTTCTTATGGAAATCTACATAACCACGGTCAAGATGCTTTAATTCAGTTACACGAGTGTAACCTTCTGATACTAAACCAGCTAAGATTAACGCAGCAGCAGCACGTAAGTCAGTTGCGCCTACTTCAGCACCTTGTAAGCTGTTTGGACCGTTCATAATAACAGAACGACCTTCGATTTTAATATCAGCATTCATACGACGGAATTCTTCAACGTGCATAAAGCGGTTTTCGAATACCGTTTCTGTAATCATACTTGTTCCATCAGCTTGTAGTAATAATGCCATCATTTGTGATTGCATGTCTGTTGGGAAACCTGGATGAGGCATAGTTTTAATATCAACCGCTTTTAACTTATCTGGGCCGATAACACGTACACCTTCGTTTTCCTCAATAATTTTAACACCCATTTCTTCCATTTTCGCTGTAATTGAGCGTAAATGTTCAGGCACAGCATTTTCAATTAAGATGTCTCCACCAGTAATTGCCGCTGCAACCATGAATGTTCCCGCTTCAATACGGTCAGGAATAATAGAGTGGTTTGCACCATATAATTTATCAACGCCTTCGATACGAATCGTTCCAGTTCCAGCTCCGCGTACTTTCGCTCCCATCGCATTTAAGAAGTTAGCTAAGTCAACGATTTCTGGTTCTTTCGCTGCGTTTTCAAGGATTGTTGTCCCTTTTGCTAATGTAGCTGCAGACATAATGTTTTCTGTCGCGCCCACGCTTGGGAAGTCTAAATAAATTTTAGCTCCTTTTAGTTCTCCCTCAACGTATGCCTCAACAAAGCCATTACCAACCTGTACTTTTGCTCCCATTGCTTCGAAGCCTTTTAAATGTTGGTCAATTGGACGTGAACCAATTGCACATCCACCAGGAAGTGCAATACGAGCACGACCGTTACGTGCTAATAATGGTCCCATTACTTGAACAGATGCACGCATTTTACGTACATATTCAAATGGTGCTTCAATGTTTAGTTCATTAGAAGAATCAATTGTTACTTGATTATTTTCAAATACGACTTCAGCATTTAAATGACGTAATACCTCATTAATTGTGTATACATCAGACAAAACTGGTACTTCAGATAGTACATTCTTTCCATCACTCGCTAATAGGGCTGCAGCGATTATAGGTAATACAGCATTTTTTGCGCCCTCAACACGCACTGTGCCGTTTAACCGCTTTCCGCCACGGACGATGATCTTTTCCAAATTATTCCCCTCCGTGTCCTTTTTTCAGTATCTATTCACTCAATACTCAGAAGTTATGATCGGTGTGCCAACCACAATTGTATCTTTGTTGTTTGTAGAACGTATTGCTATTTGCACATTTATTTTCTCTCTATTTGTTGAAAGAGCGTCATCCCACTTTTTATTGTATGCGGAGACTGACACAAATGCTCTTTCTTCTATCTGTTCGATCGCTCTTGCTGAAAGATCTTTCAAAACCTGATTGGTTTTATTTTGCAAAACACCTTCAATCTTATCATTCAGTACACCTTGAACACAAGTGTAAATTATAGGTTTTTCACTAAAAATTTTATTTGTTTTCTGAATGTACTTCGGGTCCCATTTCGCCCCGCTCACTTCAAAAATAATGAAAGTGTTTTCTTTAGTATTTTCCTTACTCCAAGTTACTACTACTCGTTCTTCATAAGAAGAAAATTTTTTATAGGATGTAGCTTTATATCCATCTGGAGATTGCTCTAATTCCCACTTTTGAATATTCGCCTTGTCCTTCACATCGTTTAACAACTTTTGAAACGTATGTATATTAGAAATTGTTTTTGTTTCTCGCGCTAACCATGACCATTTCTCTACTTTAGCATCATTTTTCTCTAAGGATGCGATCATGCTCTCCATTTTCTGTTCATCGCTGACTGGTTTCATCTCTCTATATCCAACCAAAAATAAAACAACACTAAGTGCAACAATAAGAATGGCTTTAAGCTTCAATTTCATCCCCTCCTATCCCCATTGTTAACGGAGATATGAGGTTCTATACACTTACTTTACTAAATACGTTAAACTCTTTGAATAGCCTAAATAATCAAGAAAAAAGTTACTTACAGATGTCCCAATTGCAATTGTAATTAAGATGAGTAATACTCGTGTCTGCATTACCTTTCCAGGCTTCATTAAACGCTCAATGTGAATACCTTGTAAGGCCCACCATGTAATAGTAATAAACAATAAATGCGAAACGATGGCAATCAGTGCTTGTTGCCCTAAAAGATGTGCCAAAAAATCGACCCCTTTTTACCTAGCTACTACTTATGAAATACTATAAAAACGATACCATAATAAGTAGGAGCCACACTTTTTCAAATACAAATAAGCATCTTACATTTCACATCATAATTTTCTCTAAAAAAACATATACCTATATGCATTTTCAGCTGTAGTTCACACAAAATAAAAAGCGCAGAGTAACGACTCCACACCTTTTATTTTCACTATTGTACCATGTTCCCTAGAAAGAAGAAATCTTTCATTAATGGAAAATATTCATAAAAGAAATTGTATCCAATCATCGGCATAATCCCTAGTATTACAATCGAAATTGCGCAAAGGCTCATTACAACCTTTATATTGAATGGCAAACGAATCTTCTCTTCTACTTCTCCCGTCCTGAAAAACATTTGCTGTAAAATACGGAAATAATATACGAATGAAATGACTGTCGTTCCCATCATAATAGAAGCTAGTACGTAATGAGCTGGCTCTACATGAAGCGCTCCTAAAAAGATGTTAATTTTCCCGATAAAGCCAGCTGTTCCTGGTATCCCGGCTAACGATAAAATAAAAATCGTCATCACAATCGCTGTGAATGGCGACCTTTTATATAATCCAGTGAAAATGGTGATGTTTTCTTTGTCGCTTTGTAAGATTAAGCCGTGAATAATTGCAAACGTGCCGATATTCATCAGCATATACGCAAGCATGTAAAACCACATGCTATCCATCGTAAATGGTGATAATGCTACAAGCGGAACGAGTAAATAGCCCGCATGCGCAATTCCCGAATAGGCAAATAGGCGTTTTACGTTATATTGCTTTAATGCGACTACATTTCCGATAATCATCGTAATACTCGCTAGTACTGCAACGTATATGCTCATACGTCCGTATAAAGATTGCATGTCTCCTTGCACCGATACAGTTGCGAAAACCATGAGGAACAGACGAATAATGAGTAGGAAACCTGCCATTTTAGAAATCGTCCCTAGAAATGCAGTAACAGGTGTAGCCGCTCCCTCATACACATCTGGTGCCCACATATGAAACGGTACTGTCGCAATTTTAAACGAAAGTCCAACGAGTAATAGTAGAAATGCGAGAGCTAACAATAATTGAATACCATCAGCAAGCTCTCCTGCGAATACTTTTTGCATATCCACGATGTTGGTTGACCCTGTAATACCGTACAAATAACTCATTCCAAAGAGTGTAATGGCCGTTCCGATTCCTCCATTAATGACATATTTCATGGCCGCCTCATTTGATGCACGGTTCTTTTTTCGTATTCCTACTAAAATATACGAAGAAAGTGAAAGCAATTCTAAGCCGACGAAAAGTGTAATGAAATCAACGCTAGAAGCCATAAACATAGCTCCAAGAAGTGCCATTAAAAATAAGTAATAATACTCTCCCTTATCTTCAATTGGATTCTTCTTATCATCGCTCATTGCAGTGCATAAAATGAGAGCAGCTCCGCCTAATAACAACGTTTTAAACCCTTTTGAAAACCCGTCTAACACAAACGATCCGTTTAAAATATCTCCCGCTGGTTCACTGTATAGCGTAATTAATGAGACGATTGCTAATACGATTGCTGCAATTGCGCTAAGCGCTACATATTTATGGTTCAGCTTAAAAAACAAATCACATATGGAAAGAAGGATGGCAGCTCCGAGAATAATGAATTCTGGCACCATGAGATGCCACGATAGGCTAAGTAACGTATTCATATCCATCCTACTTCACCCCCAATGTTTTTAATGTATTTTGAAGCGGATCCCCTAATATTTCTGGCATTACTCCAATTGCAATAATGCAGAAAATAAGCAGCAATATAGGGACGTACTCCCATCCATGTATATCAGCTTTCGCTTCCCACTCTTTCTTACCGAATGTTACTTGCAGTGTTGCTCTTAATACGTATACAGCGGTTAAAATGATGCCAAGTACACCGACTGCAGCAATGACCGGCTCCCCTTGGAATAAACCGAGAAAAGCAAGAAACTCACTTACAAATCCAGACATACCCGGCAATCCAAGCGATGCCATTCCTCCTGCTAAGAAGAATCCGCTAAGTATTGGTACACTTTTTGCGAGTCCGCCAAGCGCTGTAATATCCGACGTTCCAAAACGCTGTTCTATAACGCCGAGTAAGAAGAAGAGTAAGGCTGCAATTAAACCGTGCGACACAACTTGGAATAGTGCCCCTTGTGTACCCGGTGCATTTAACGCCGCAAGCCCCATTAATACAATGCCCATATGCGAAATACTAGAGTAAGCAAGTACCTTCCTGAAGTCCGTTTGGATGAGCGCTAAGAAGGCTCCGTACAATAAATTAATGACTCCTAAAATCGCAATGAGCGTTGCAAACTCTCGAAAGTATTCCGGGAATAACCCCTGTCCGAAGCGAATCATACCGTATGCTCCAATCTTCAGTAAAACACCTGCATGAAGCATAACTACAGCCGGATGTGCTTCAATATGTACATTGACCATCCAGCGATGTAACGGGAAAACAGGTAATTTAATCGCAAAAGCGATCATTATGCTAAGAAACAAACCGAACTGTAAGCTACTTGAGACAGCCGTTCCTCCCCCAGCACCTACACTCGTTAATATTTCTTTCAGCTCTGTCATATTCGTTGTACCTGTTTTCGCAAATAAAACCGAGAAAACAATGAGCAAAATAGCGGAGCCAATACCGTTATATATTAAATAACTATAAGCAGCCTTTTCACTCGACAATTTGCCCCACTTCCCAATTAATAAAAACATTGGTGGTAATGTAATTTCAAAGAAGATAAAGAACAACATTAAATTTTGAGCAGCGAAGACGCCGAGCATCCCTATTTCTAACATGAGTAACAGCATATAAAATGCTTTCAAATTCCTTTTAATCGTAAATGCGGCAATTGCTGCAAGCATCGCTAGAAGGGCCGTCAACACCATCATAACGAGCGATAAACCATCAATACCAAGCTCGTAGTAAATGGAGAACCATCTTTTATCCACCGCTGCAAAATCCCCAAATTTAATCCATTTTACTTTTTCATCAAATAGCGACAAGCTTTTTCCAGAAGCATATGTACAAGCGAGGACAATAGCGATTCCAAATGGAAGCGCCGTTCCAAATAAACCGAGCGCTCGCACTGTACGCGATTCTTTTTTCGGCGTTAATGCAAGTAAGAGAATTCCTAAAAGCGGGGAAAAAATGAAGAACGTTAATAACAAATCATTCATCGTAAATCCCCTCCCGTATAGAGCAAAATAATGACGAGTACTGCAAGTGAAACAGCTGTTACAGTCCCGTACACTTGTACATTTCCGTTTTGAAGTCTAGACCCAAGTCCGCTTATCCCTTTAACTACACTCCCTATTAAAACGGCAATTCCTTCGACTACATACACCTCAAATAAGCGAAGCATATGAGCGATTCCTTTCGTAATAGGAAGCACCGTCATATTGTATAGTTCATCCACATAATATTTTTCTTTCAAAAGGTTATAGTGAGGCGCTTCCTCACTCCCAGCCCAATCTCTAGAAATAGATTTCTTACCATAAATGAAGTATGCGAGAGCAATCCCTGCAAATGAAACGAGCGTCGCAACAATCATAATCCAAACTGGTCCGTGTACTTCTCTCGCTTTAAATGCCACATCTTTCGTAAGCCAATCCCCGAGAAATGTCCCAAACCACGGTGTATTTATATAACCAGCCACTACCGCAAGAACGCCAAGGACAATCATCGGATACGTCATAACGCGGGGTGATTCATGCACCTCTTCCTTCGTCTTCACTTCCCCCGTGAAGACAAGGAAGTATAACCGGAACATGTAGAATGCTGTTAGGAATGCTGCAATTACTGCTAAGATGAATAAAACGTAATTGCCGTTCATCCAAGTCGCCGCTAAAATTTCATCTTTACTAAAGAAACCCGAAAGGAGTGGTACACCACTAATTGCAAGCGTACCGATTAAAAATAGTACACCCGTTACTTTCATCTTCTTCTGCAAGCCGCCCATTTTATTAATGTTTTGCGTATGCACTGCATGAATGACACTTCCTGCCGCCAAAAATAGTAGTGCTTTAAAAAAGGCGTGTGTCGTTAAATGGAAAACTCCAGCTACATAACCAGCAGATCCTAGCGCGAGCATCATATACCCAAGCTGGCTAACTGTAGAATAAGCGAGCACTCTCTTTATATCCGTTTGTACAAGACCGATGGAAGCCGCAAATATTGCAGTGAAGGCTCCAATGATTGCCACCGTCTGCATTGCCACCGCACTTGCTGAAAATAGTGGGAACATCGTCGCCACTAAATATACACCAGCTGCGACCATTGTCGCCGCATGAATAAGTGCCGAAACAGGCGTCGGCCCTTCCATTGCATCTGGTAACCACGTATGAAGTGGGAACTGACCTGATTTCCCCATCGCCCCGATAAAAATTAAGATCGCCGTTATTGTAATCATCGTAGGAGTAAGATCACCCGTATGAATCGCCCTAAATATTGCGTCATATTCAAAACTACCCGCGTGCCAAAAAAGTAAAATCATCCCTATAAATAAACCGACATCTCCAATACGAGTCATAATAAAAGCCTTTTTCGCAGCAGCCTTCGCTTCTTCTTTAAAGAAATAAAAACCGATGAGTAAAAATGAACCAAGGCCCACTAACTCCCAAAATATATAAAGCTGTAATAAATTCGGTGATATAACGAGCCCGAGCATCGCAAATGTAAAGAGTCCTAAATAGGCATAAAAGGTTGGTAATCTTTCGTCACCTTTCATATAACCTTTCGAATACACATGTACAAGTAAACTCACAAGTGTAACGATAAACAGCATTAAAGCCCCTAATGCTGTCACTTCAAAGCCAAATGATATATCAATATCTCCCGTTCTAAGCCATACCCACTTATGCTTTAATCCTACTTTCGAAAACCGTTCTATTAATACAAGTACCGCAACTATAAAGGAGAGAAAGACGAGGAAAATACTAAGTACACTGCTTCCTTCTCTAATTTTCTTCCCGAATATAAGTAATAAAAAAAACGAAACAAGCGGGAAAAGCGGTATGAGCCATGCATAATCGATCATTGTTTCCTTCCCCCTTTTCGGTCACAATGTTATCCTTTGAGCGTATCCATTTCATCTACATGAACCGTCGTACGATTACGATACAAAGCAATTAAAATGGCGAGTCCTACCGCCGCCTCCGCTGCCGCTACAGCCATCGTAAACAGAGAGAAAATTTGCCCTGTTAAATTTGGGAACAAACCTAATTTACTAAACGCTACTAAATTTAAATTAGCTGCGTTCAGCATTAATTCTATACAAACTAATACAATCACTGTATTTCGCTTCGTTAAAGCTCCAAACAAACCGATGCAAAATAAAATAATCGCAAGTGTTAAATATGCAGAAGCAGGAACGCTACTCATTGGAATCCTCCTCTTTCTCATCCTTCTTCGCAAGAATAATCGCGCCAACAAGTGCTACAAGTAAAATAACTGATGTTAACTCAAATGGAATAATATATTCTGAATAGAGAAGCGTACCGATTTGAAGTGTGTTTTTTTCATGGAGAGGTAAACTTCCTTGTGTGCTTTCATTTGCAAAATCAATATTGTTAACAGCGAAATACATAACTGCCCCAAATGCTACAACCGCAAAGAAGATAATCCATTTTCGAAGAGTAAGACGCGATTCATTTTCCGCATTATGTTTCGTTAACATAATGCCAAAAATCATAATAATTGTGATCGCACCAGAGTAAAGTAAAATTTGTGCAACTCCGATAAATTCGGCTGATAAAAGAAAGTACAAACCTGCAATGCTGAGAAAGGTCAGAACGAGAGCTAGCATCATATGCATAACTTTCGTTAAGTTCAACATAAGAACGCCGCCGATAATTGCAGACAAGGATAGTATGAAGAATGCTACAAACTCGCCATTCATGCTTTATTCTCCTTCCTGACGTTTTCGTCGTTTTCGTCAAGCCACTGCAAATTTTTAAATAAATCATCACGTGAATATTCCGCGAGTTCAAAGTTATTTGTCATAACAATCGCCTCTGTCGGACAAACTTCTGTACATAAATCACAAAGAATACAAATTTCAAAATTTATATCATACGTATCGATAATTTTTCCTTTTTTCGTAGGATCCGGATGTTTTTTCCCCGTTAACTGAATACAGTCTGTCGGACAAATGTTAGAGCACTGATTACAAACAATACACTTTTCGGGATAAAACTTTTGAATACCTCGAAAGCGATCTGGCAACGGCAACGGTTGATTTGGATAATCGTACGTCACCTTCTTCTTACTCAAATTGCTTAATGTATATTTTAATCCTTTAAATAGTCCTTTCATCTCTTACTGGCACCCCCCTCATAGATTAGAAGAATAACTCCTTAATCAATGCCGTTAAGAAAATATTCGCAAGTGCAATTGGCAATAATACTTTCCAGCCAAACTCCATTAACTGATCACCTCTTATACGCGGGAACGTAACGCGGAACCAAATTAATAGAAAGACTACACTGCTAAATTTCAAAGCAAACCATACAGCTCCGGGGATAAATCCAAGGAACATGACTGGATTCCATCCGCCTAAAAAGAGCACTGTAATTAAAGATGCCATTCCGAAGAAATATACGTACTCTGAAAGCATGAAAAACGCCCAGCGAAACCCTGAGTATTCCGTATGATATCCAGAAACAAGCTCCGACTCGGCTTCTGGTAAATCAAACGGCGTCCTATTTAACTCTGCTACCGCTGCGATTAAGAAAACGACGAATCCGATTGGCTGCACGAAAATGTACCAAACATTCTCCTGCGCTGCTACAATTTCATTTAAATTTAGGCTACCAGCTAACAAAACGACGCCAATTACACTCATTACGAGCGGAATTTCATAAGAAATCATTTGCGCCGCCGCACGCATCCCTCCTAAAAGGGAATATTTATTATTCGATGCCCATCCTCCGGTCACGACACCAATCGTCGTAATGCCAGAAACAGCAATGTAATACAGTAAGCCTACGCCAATGTCTGCAAACTGAAATTTATCAGTAAACGGGATGACTGCAAGCACCATAAATGCCGGTGCGAATGCAATGACAGGCGCCAATATGAACAACGGTTTATCTGCCGCTTTCGGAATACTATCTTCTTTCAGTAGTAGTTTTAAAACATCAGCTACCGTTTGCAGTAAACCGAACCGGCCCCCGACTTGGTTTGGCCCAATCCGCCCTTGCATAAAACCCATCACTTTCCGCTCTGCCAAAATACCATATGTAACGAAGCCAAGGACCGCAAATAGTAGAAGCACCGCTAACCCGAAAAAAATGAAGAAATTCGTCCAGCTTGAAGGTGATTGTAAGAGCGTTTCAATCATCAGCCATCAACCTCCCCAAGTACAATATCAACTCCACCTAAAATCGTAATTAAATTGGCGATGTTTTCACCTTTCAATAACTTCGGTAAAATTTGCAAATTGTAAAAAGACGGCCTGCGAAACTTCAAGCGGTACGGCTCTTTCTTTCCGTCACTAGCAATATAGCAACCAATCTCTCCGCGCGGCGACTCTATACGAACGAAGGCTTCCCCTTTAGGCGCCTTAATAATTTTCGGCACTTTCGCAAGTACTGCTCCCTCTTTCGGGAACTGCTGGACAGCTTGCTCAACAATTTTTAATGACTCCTCAATCTCTTGCATGCGGCAAACGTAGCGATCCCAAGCATCCCCCACGCTTCCAACAGGAATATCGAAATCAAAACGGTCATAAATCGAATACGGCTCATCTTTGCGAAGATCCCAGTTTACTCCGGTGCATCGTAAATTCGCTCCACTTAAAGAATACGAAATCGCATCTTCCTCGCTATATATACCAACGCCTTTTACGCGATTTACGAAGATCTCATTACCACTAACAAGATCATGGTAACCTGCCAATTGCTCTCTCATATACGGAACAAACTCTTCCACTTTTTCAATCCAACCGTCCGGCGCATCCCACTTTACACCGCCGACTCTCATATAGTTAAAAGTAAGCCGGGCGCCGCATAACTCATTTAATAAATTAATAATCATCTCTCGTTCACGAAATGCGTACAAAAACGGGCTGACCGCTCCTATATCAAGAAGATTTGTCCCCCACCAAACAAGGTGGCTCGCAATCCTTCCAAGCTCCATTGCAAGCACTCGCAAGTATTCGGCTCGCTCTGGGATTTCAAGCCCCATCATCGTCTCTACAGCATGGCAAATGACGTAATTATTCGTCATAGCCGATAAATAGTCCATTCGATCTGTATAAGGGATAATTTGCGTATACTGTAAGCTCTCCGCAATCTTTTCGGTCCCGCGATGCAAATATCCAATAACCGGTGTAGCTTCTTTAATAATTTCCCCGTCAATCTTAATAACAAGCCTGAACACACCGTGCGTACTCGGATGTTGAGGACCTACATTCAAAAGCATTTCTTCCGTACGGATCATTTAGCTACACCTCCACATCATACGGTTCATAATCTTTTCTAAGCGGATGTCCTATCCAATCATCAGGCATTAAAATACGCGATAAATTCGGATGCCCCTTAAATACAATGCCAAGCAAATCATACGCTTCCCGCTCTGGCCAGTCCGCCCCTTTCCAAAGCGCTGTCACCGATTCTACTTGCGGCTCTTCCCTATCCAGCTTCACCTTCACCGCTACTGACTGTTTCTTTCCATATGAAAATAAATGAACATACACTTCCATATGTGTTACAAAATCCGTCGCGTGTAGCTCTGACATATAATCAAAAGCAAGTTCCTCATGGGATCGCAGTAACTCCATTACTTCATAATATTTGGATAGCTCGACCACAAGCGTTGGCACATCTTTTGAAAGTTTATTAATGTAGGAATCTACTAATGTATCCTCTCCTACTTTTCCCTTAATAACTTCAACATACTGATTTAAATACGGTTGATTCACGGATGGCTCTTCCGGCTTCGATTCCTCTTCCTTCTTACCTTCAGCACCCTTTGTCTTCGCTCTTGCAGCTGCCGCCGCCTTTGCCTTCGCTGCTGCAATTGCCTTCGCCTTTTCATCTCCCGAATCCCCATCACCTTGCGAGGCCTTTTGCTTCGCTAGCGCCGCTGCTTTTGCTTTTGCTGCCGCCACGGCTTTCGCTTTTGCCTTTTCCTCTTCCGTTACCTCCTCGGTTCCTTCTCTTTTTTGCTTCGCTAATGCCGCTGCTTTTACTTTCGCTGCAGCTGCTGCCTTCGCTTTGACTTTTTCCTCTTCCGTTACCTCTTCGGTTCCTTCTCTTTTTTGCTTTGCTAATGCTGCCGCTTTTGCTTTCGCTGCAGCTGCTGCCTTCGCTTTGGCCTTTTCCTCTTCCGTTACCCCCTCGGTTCCTTCTCTTTTTTGCTTCGCTAATGCCGCTGCTTTTGCTTTCGCTGCAGCTGCTGCCTTCGCTTTGGCCTTTTCCTCTTCCGTTACCTCTTCGGTTCCTTCTCTTTTTTGCTTTGCTAATGCCGCTGCTTTTGCTTTCGCCGCCGCGGCTGCCTTCGCTTTGGCCTTTTCCTCTTCCGTTACCTCTTCGGTTCCTTCTCTTTTTTGCTTTGCTAATGCTGCCGCTTTTGCTTTCGCTGCAGCTGCTGCCTTCGCTTTGGCCTTTTCCTCTTCCGTTACCTCTTCGGTTCCTTCTCTTTTTTGCTTCGCTAATGCCGCTGCTTTCGCTTTGGCCTTTTCCTCTTCTGTTACTTCCTCGGTTCCTTCTCTTTTTTGCTTTGCTAATGCTGCCGCTTTTGCTTTTGCGACCGCAGCTGCGCGTCGTTTTGCTTCTTCTACAGTCATACCATTATTTTTTGGTAGCGCTTTCTCTTTTTCCTGATTTTCTTCCTCAAGTTTACTTATTTCTGCACCATGTTTCGCAACAAGCCGCTTTCTCGCCTCTTCTTTCGCACGCCTAGCCGCTTCTCTTTTCAAATCCTCTAGGTCTTTATTTAGATCACTCATTTATTCGTCACCTGCTTTCCTGTCTTTGCCTCGTAACGAATTTTTTCTTTCAATTTATTAATTCCATAAATTAAAGCAGCAGGATTTGGCGGGCAACCAGGAATATACACATCAACTGGCACAATTTGATCTACACCTTTCACAACAGCATATGAATTTACATATGGACCACCTGCTGTCGCACAAGATCCCATTGCAATAACCCATTTCGGTTCAGGCATTTGATCATATAAACGCCGAACAATAGGAGCCATCTTCTTCGTTACCGTTCCCGACACAATCATAACGTCCGATTGCCTTGGTGATGTCCGAAAAAATGACCCAAATCGATCTAAATCGTAATGTGATGAACCTACTCCCATCATTTCAATTGCACAGCATGCTAGTCCGAATGTCATCGGCCATAAAGAATTGCTCCGTGCCCATCCTTTCAACTGCTCCAATGTAGAAAAAAAGATATTTCGTTCTAATTCCGCTCGCTCATTTGGATGTAACTCCTCAAAATTTATAACCATTGTAACACCTTCTTTTTCCAAGCATACGCTAATCCAACTAGCAACATTACAACAAAGATGAGCATTTCAATCAGTGCAAATAAACCGAGCTTGTCATATGCAACAGCCCATGGATATAAAAATAATGTTTCTACATCAAAAATGACAAACAATAAAGCAAAAATATAATAACGAGCATGAAACCGAATATTTGCATCATGAAAAGGCTCAATCCCACTCTCATACGTCGTCGCTTTCGCTGCACTTGGTTTGTTTGGGCGCAGCATCCTTCCTAATGTAAGAGCCACTACCGGCAGCAATATGCCTAATAGCAAGAATATCAAAACGATCATATAACTATTTTCATATACACTTGCCATTGTGAAACCCTCCCCCCTAAATTAAGAACAAGTTCACTTAGTAAACAATATGTCCTAGTTGCAGCAATTATTATTTTTAAATTTTTCTAAATAATGCAACTATTTTAATCATTATAGCAAAATTCAAATTCCTATGTCGATATGTTGAGGACAGAAACGAGAATTATTAAAATCCGTTTTTATAACTCGCGCCATACCTGTGCAAAATAAATATAAAAATTATATATATTTTTCAAGAAACTATAAAAAATAAAAGAGGAATTTATATGTATATACCGTGGGTGAGATAAATGAAAAAACAAACACATGTAAGTATTCTTATAAGCATTACATTGTTGTCTATAGTGATTCATTACGTGACAATGCCTTTTCTATATGAATACTCATTTCCTTTTCAAATCTTAATTGGAATGAGTACTTTATTCGTTGATATTATCGCTTGTAGTTATATCCTTTATTTTTCAAACATGAAAGAAGGGTTACCCCGTTTATTTTGGACCATTTTATGTGTTGGAGCCCTCTCTTATTTCATTGGCGATATCGTCGTTGCCTATCAACGTTTAATTTTAAAGGACTACTATACATTCGTTGATTCGTCCGATTTTTTTTATCTGCTTTTTTTAATTAGCTTTGCATTTGCCTTTCTATATGAAATCATCTATAACCGCGATGTATTAGAAAAGCTTTTTATGATATGCGATATTTGCATTATTGTTACAGCACAATTCACTTTAAGTTACTACTTACTTATTGAACGCACCATTCATGTTTCTTCAACATCCTATATCGACATATTTGTTCAACTTACCTATCCAATGGCCGATTTACTCTTTTTTCTCATAGGAATCAATCTATTATTCAGACCATTATCCTTATTATCAAAAAAAATTGGTGCGCTTCTTGGCAGTGCTTTAATTTTATATGCTACTACAGATGCGATTTATGCTTATATCAAATACTTCACACCCGAGTATTCTATGTTTACAGTTACTCCTCTCTATCAAGTAACTTTAGTACTAGTAGCAATCGCCTGTATTCTGCATACAAAAGAACCCGAAAGACAAGAGCAAGTACTATTAACCCCTAAGCTTGGGGAATCGATCAGATTATCATTACCTTATATTTCTGTAGTCATGCTTATTGTTTTTATATTAGTTGAATACGTTTTTGCACCTATTGTAGTAATCGGACTTATGATAACTTTCTCCTTCGTTCTCATACGCCACAGTTTAGTCCGAAGACAAAATAAAATATTATTACTAGCCCAAATGCAATTCAACTCAGAACTCGAAAAACAGATTGAACTACGTACAGAAGATTTAGTAGAACAAAAAAATGAACTATATCATAACCAACAAATGTTTAAATCTTTATATGAACATCATCCAGATCCAATCTTCACATTAGATTTATACGGTAACTTTCTTAAAGTGAATAACGCTGGTACTACTTTACTCGGTTATCAAACGAATGAATTATTAAATCAGCCTTACTATTCCCTTATGTATGAAGAAGATTTGGAAGAAATCATTAGTGCCTTTCATCGCGTAAAAAAGGGGAAATCTATTTCTTTAGAAATACGGGCATATCATAAAAATAGAGATATTTACTACTTGCATGTTACAGCTGTTCCTATCTTTTTAAAGAATCATATTTCTGGTGTTTATTTAATGATTAAAGATATTACGGAAAGTAAACAACAACAAGCGCAAATTAACTTTCTAGCCTATCATGATACTTTAACAGAGCTTGCTAATCGCCGCGCATTTCATCAATACGTAGAACAAGCAATTGCTCGATCTGAAATATCCAAAAGGCCTTTTGCTGTTATGTTTCTCGACCTAGACCGCTTTAAAGTTATTAATGATACCCTCGGTCATAGGGTAGGAGACCTTCTATTAATTGCAGTAGCCAAAAGACTCGAAGAAATGGCGACACCAAATATGAAGCTTGCCCGGCTAGCCGGGGATGAGTTCACAATCCTTATCGAAAATTATAAAAAAAGGCCAGATGTAAAAAAAATAGCCGATACGATTGTAGCGGCTATGAACGAACCATTCGAAATTGAAAATCAACATCTACAAATCTCACCAAGCATTGGGATTGCAATATATCCTGAAGCAGGTGAAGATCCATTGTCAATTTTACAGCATGCTGATATGGCCATGTACGAGGCAAAAAATAGGGGGAAAAATGGTAGTTCTCTGTACACGAAAGAATTGTATAAAAAAATGGAACGAAAAGCTCGAATTGAAAAAGATTTACCACTCGCTTTAGTAAGTGAAGAATTTTATCTCGTCTATCAACCTCAAATTGATATTACGACAAAAAAGATTATTGGTGCTGAAGCATTAATACGCTGGAAACACCCACTCCTAGGTGACATTCCGCCCTGTGAGTTCATTCCAATTGTAGAAGAAACGCCACAAGTCGTTCCACTCGGTCATTGGGTATTAAAAGAATCTTGTCGCCAGTTAAAAATATGGCATACTTTTGGCTACAAAGATTTAAAAATAAGCGTGAACTTATCAGCAAGAGAGTTCCAGCAAGATAATTTAATTGAGAACATTTCACAAATAATAACAGACGTTAAAGTCGATCCAAGGTATGTAACACTTGAGTTAACAGAACGAATTGCAATGATTGATGAAAAAGAAACATTATCTAGACTAAAACAATTGAAAGAATACGGTATTCAAACGTCCATTGATGACTTCGGTACCGGCTATTCTTCTCTCGCTTATTTATCAATTTTCCCTATCGATACATTAAAAGTACCGAGAGAATTCACGCAACTAGCCGATCACCGTCCTGAGGAAAGAGCTATCGTCTCCACTATCCTTTCCCTTGCAAATACGTTAAACCTTTCTGTCGTTGCTGAAGGAATTGAAACAGAAAAACAACTTAAATTTCTACAAAAAAACAACTGTAAGTATATGCAAGGTTACTATTTCAGTAAACCACTTACGAGTCATCAATTTATAAAGTTCCTACAAAAAACACCCAGTATGAACCAATAGCTCATACTGGGTGTTTTTATTGTGCCATTTACTTTAAAATGTCGGAGTTTGTTTCTCGTAATATTCCTCTGCAATCTCTTCATAAAAAGCTGCTGACGTCGTATAAAAATATGGAATTAGCCATAGGAATCCAATCCCGAGTGTAATACAACTTAATATAAACCAACCTATAAAGCTTAAACATAAAATGAAATACTCCATCTTATGTCCATCCATCATACGACGGCTTTCTGTAATAGCTTGATTTATAGAATACTCAGGATGGTCATTTATTATAAAATACGTCATCGCATAAGAAAATGATTTAATGATGCCTGGAATAATAAGTAGTAAAAACCATAAGAAAATATAAATGTTCACTACTATATATAATAAAAATGACTTTATAAACTTACTTCCTTCTGTAAACCATCTGAATATATGCCCGATACCCGCTTCTTTTTCACGAATGATATGCAGCGCTAAACAATAACCACCTAACGTTAATGGACCTATCATCAATATTGAAATAACGTCCACTGAAAGTGAGCTATTTACTTCTTTCCAATCCCATACCTGGGAGAAAATGAAATCAATACTAAAACTAAAAGCTGAAATAAGAATAGAAATCAGTAATGTTGCCCCAACAGCTAAGCCCCATTTTCCTTCTAATGAATCTAACGCTTCTCCTTTTAAATCACTAATCATACTTTGCCTCCTATACGTAATAACTCTATTAGTATAGCATGTTCCTACTACAATTCATCTTTTGAAAGATAGCGATAAAAATGCGCTGTCGTTGTACTCATATACGGGCTAAGCCAAAGAAACCCTATTCCTAGTGTAAAAATTGCTAAAATGGCCCATCCTATAAAACTGAGCCATAAAAGAAATAGATCTAATTTGTGCCCCTTCATAAGATTCTTACTTTCTTTCATTGCTTGCGAAACACTGTATTCTGGTTTTTCAACCATCACATAATATGTCATCGAATATGAAAAATACAGAATAGCCATTACAATAAGCGAAATAGCTAATAAAATAAAGAAAACAATTATAAATGATGGATTTGCATTCTCATCAAGAAAACCTAATAGCCCAAATACAATCGTTCCTAACATCGGAACCCATGTACCTGTATATAACAAAATTGCAAGCATAGCCCACATTGTTTTCATCATTCTTTTAAAGCCACGAAATCCTTCAAATAAATAATCCACTCTAGCATCTTCTCGTTTGCTTATTTGTAGAAACAGATTCGTATGACCATATGTGGTAATGCCATAAGCCGCATAACTCAAAACTATCATAAGGCAGTAAAAAATCCCAAACGTAATAGCAGCTCCAACTGCCATCGCGTCTTCTTCAATTGAAACAGTTGAAATAGACAATAAAAGAACTATTATAACCCCTGGGATTAATAGTATAAGCATTACAGCCATTGAAACAACGTAACTTATAATATGATATAAAATCGTTGATCCAACACCTAGTCCCCATTTTCCTTTTAAAGAGTGCAACGCTTCTCGTTTCATTTCACCGATCATTTATTCATCCCCTTTATAAATTGTTGTACATTCTCTACTTATACAAGCATCAATATAATTATACCAGTTTTGTAAAATTATCCATAAACTACATAAAAAAAATCCGTAAAGGCAAGAGCCCTTACGGATTTTTTATTTCATATCGGAAACGTTTAAACGGTTCACAGCACGTTGTAGTGCCATTTCTGCACGTCTAAAGTCAACATGTGCTTGTTTATCTTGCATACGTTGCTCAGCGCGACGCTTCGCTTCATTTGCACGATGGATATCGATATGGTTTGCTTCTTCAGCAGATGATGATAATACAGTTACTTTATCTGGACGAACTTCGATAAAGCCACCACTTACTGCTACATAATCAGTGTGTCCACCATTTTTCAGACGAACTGCACTAATTTTTAATGGTGCAACAGTTGGAATGTGACCTGGTAAGATCCCCATTTCCCCACTCTCTGCTTTTACACTTACCATTTCTACTTCTTTTTCGTAAACCGGTCCATCAGGAGTTACAATACTGACTGGAAATGTCTTCATACTTCGTCCCTCCTAAGGCCTTACGCCATCATTTTCTTCGCGTTTTCAATAACTTCTTCAATGCCACCTACTAAGCGGAATGCATCTTCTGGAAGGTCATCATATTTTCCTTCTAGAATTTCTTTAAATCCGCTAACTGTATTCTTTACAGGTACATAAGAACCCTTTTGACCTGTAAACTGCTCAGCTACGTGGAAGTTTTGAGATAAGAAGAATTGAATACGACGAGCACGATGTACAACTAACTTATCTTCTTCAGATAACTCATCCATACCTAAGATAGCGATGATATCTTGAAGCTCTTTATAACGTTGTAAAGTTTGCTGTACTTGACGAGCTACTTCATAATGCTCTTCTCCTACGATTTCTGGAGAAAGTGCACGAGATGTAGATGCTAATGGATCTACGGCTGGGTAAATACCCATTTGTGTTAAACGACGCTCTAAGTTTGTTGTTGCATCTAAGTGAGCGAACGTTGTAGCTGGTGCTGGATCCGTATAGTCATCGGCTGGTACATATACCGCTTGGATAGACGTGATAGATCCTTTATTTGTAGATGTGATACGCTCTTGTAATTGACCCATTTCTGTTGCAAGTGTTGGTTGGTAACCTACCGCAGATGGCATACGACCAAGAAGGGCAGATACTTCAGAACCTGCTTGCGTGAAACGGAAGATGTTATCGATGAACAGAAGTACGTCTTGTCCTTGCTCATCACGGAAATGCTCAGCCATTGTTAAACCTGTTAACGCAACACGTTGACGTGCTCCAGGTGGCTCGTTCATTTGTCCGAATACCATCGCAGTTTTCTTAATTACGCCAGAATCGCTCATTTCGTGGTATAAGTCATTACCCTCACGAGTACGCTCACCTACACCAGCGAATACAGAGATACCACCGTGTTCTTGTGCGATGTTATTAATTAATTCCTGAATTAATACCGTTTTACCTACACCGGCACCACCGAATAGACCGATCTTACCACCCTTAATATAAGGAGCAAGTAAGTCTACTACTTTAATACCAGTTTCAAGAATTTCTACTTTAGTAGATAATTCTTCGAATGCAGGTGCTTGACGGTGAATTGGATCACGATGTACATCTGCAGGAACCTCACCATCTAAGTCAATTGCATCACCTAATACGTTAAATACGCGACCAAGTGTTGCATCACCAACTGGTACAGAGATTGGTTTACCAGTATCTTCTACTTCTGTGCCACGAACAAGTCCATCTGTGGAAGACATCGCAACTGTACGAACTGTATCATCACCTAAATGAAGTGCAACTTCAAATGTTAAGTTAATGCTTGCTCCGTTTTCGTTGCTTTGTTTTACCGTAAGGGCGTTGTAGATTTCTGGTAGCTTTCCGCCATCAAACTTAACGTCTACAACCGGACCCATGATTTGCGTAACGCGCCCTTTATTCATCGGGTTCCCTCCTAGCTTTCTTTTAATTAGCTAACTTGCTACGAGCAGTTAGCTTTTAATTTTTTATTAGTTTAGCTTATGCAACTCTTTTGACAGAGCCGTCTACGCTTTTTAATACTATTCTAACGCTGCTGCTCCACCAACGATTTCCGTAATTTCTTGCGTAATCGCTGCCTGACGCGCACGGTTGAATGAAAGTGTAAGTGAATCGATAACTTCCATTGCGTTGTCTGTAGCACTCTTCATTGCTGTCATACGCGCTGCGTGTTCACTTGCTTTACCGTCTAGTAATGCACCGTACACTAAGCTTTCTGCGTATTGTGGCAATAGTACTTTTAAAATTTCTTCTTCAGAAGGTTCGAATTCATAAGCTGTCGTCGGTTTATCAGACGTCACATCAGTAAGCGGTAAAATTTTATTTTCCGTTACTTCTTGTGAAATTTTACTTACGTAATGGTTGTAGTAAATATACAGCTCATCATAAGCACCATCTGCGAACATCGCAATTGCTCGAGAAGCAAGGTCTTTAATATCAGTAAATGATGGGTGGTCAGATAATCCAACTACTTCATCAATGATGTTAAAGCCGCGACGTTTTAAATAATCACGTCCTAGTCGGCCAAGCACAATAATTGAATATTGGTTTGAGTCCATATTATGACGTTCACGAATTACGTTACTCACTGTACGTAATACGTTACTGTTATAACCACCTGCTAGTCCGCGATCAGATGTAATAACGATGTATCCTGTACGCTTTACAGGACGCGCATTTAGCATCGGATGATTAATTCCTTTACTTCCTTGCGCAATGCTCGCTACTACTTCTTGAATCTTTTCCATATACGGAACGAAAGATTTAGCATTTTGCTCTGCACGGTTTAACTTAGATGCAGATACCATCTCCATCGCTTTCGTAATTTGACTCGTTTTCTTTGTCGAGGTAATCTTCGCTTTTATATCGCGTAAAGATGCCACAGGTTTTCACCACCTTTTTTCCGGAAGTTGGCACGATTAGTAAGAATCCTCTTCCTAATCTACGTTGCAAGATATTCTTGCTCATGATTGAAGGAAAAGAATAGGTGCACCTACTCTTTTCCTTTACATAACCGTCAGCAATCTCAAAGTCTGAGATGCCTTTTATATATTATCTAGCTTCGGCGGCTTGTACGAGCCGCCGAAGCTTTTATTAATCTAGTTCCGCCTCCTAGCCCCTTTCGTCTAAGAACCTTCCCCACGAGAAGGTAAAAATCACCTTCTGTGGGAAAGAACCTTAGCCGATGGGGCTAAACAGTCGGCTTCACTTTTTATTATTCAGAAGCTACGAATACTTTTTTAAATCCGTTAATTGCTGCTGCAAATTTGTCGTCATCCGCAAGTTTCTTAGTTGTGCGGATTTCTTCTAATAAGTCAGTCGCATTAGAATCTAACCAAGCATGGAATTCTTCTTCGAAACGAGTGATATCTACTACTGGGATATCATCTAGGAATCCACGTGTTAAAGCGTAAAGAATGATAACTTGTTTCTCTACACGTAACGGTTTGTGTAATCCTTGTTTTAATACCTCAACTGTACGAGCACCACGGTTTAGTTTCGCTTGAGTTGCTTTATCAAGGTCAGAACCGAACTGAGCGAACGCTTCTAACTCACGGTAAGATGCAAGGTCAAGACGAAGTGTACCTGATACTTTACTCATTGCTTTAATCTGAGCAGATCCACCTACACGAGATACAGAAGTACCCGCATCGATCGCTGGACGTACGCCAGAGAAGAATAGGTCAGATTGTAAGAAGATTTGTCCATCCGTAATAGAGATTACGTTTGTTGGGATGTATGCTGATACGTCCCCTGCTTGTGTTTCGATGAAAGGTAGTGCAGTTAAAGAACCGCCGCCTCTTGCATCACTTAATTTTGCTGCACGCTCTAATAAGCGAGAATGTAAGTAGAATACATCCCCTGGATAAGCTTCACGACCTGGAGGACGACGTAATAGTAATGACAGCTCACGGTAAGCCGCTGCTTGTTTTGATAAGTCATCATATACTACTAATACGTGTTTACCATTGTACATGAACTCTTCACCCATTGTTACACCAGCATAAGGAGCTAAGTATAATAATGGAGCTGGTTGAGAAGCAGATGCAGTTACAACGATTGTGTAATCTAATGCACCGTGCTTACGTAGTGTTTCTACTACGTTACGTACAGTTGATTCTTTTTGTCCGATAGCTACATAGATACAAATCATATCTTCATCTTTTTGGTTAATGATTGTATCAAGTGCAACTGCTGTTTTACCTGTTTGACGGTCACCGATGATTAACTCACGTTGACCACGGCCAATTGGTACAAGAGCGTCAATCGCTTTAATACCTGTTTGAAGTGGCTCATGAACAGATTTACGATCCATTACACCTGGTGCTGGACTTTCGATTGGACGAGTGTTTGTTGTATTGATTGGGCCTAAACCATCAACTGGTTGACCTAATGGGTTTACAACACGACCAATTAGTTCTTTTCCTACTGGTACTTGCATGATGCGACCAGTACGACGAACTTCGTCACCTTCACGGATTTCCGTGTAAGGTCCTAAAATGATAATACCTACGTTATTTTCCTCTAAGTTTTGTGCTAGTCCCATAACGCCGTTAGAGAACTCTACAAGTTCACCAGCCATAACGTTATCAAGACCATGAGCACGCGCGATACCGTCACCAACTTGGATAACTGTACCAACATCACTAACTTCGATTTCAGACTGATAGTTCTCGATTTGTTGCTTTATCAGTGCGCTAATTTCTTCAGCTCTGATGCTCATGTGCTTCACCCCTATCTATTCTTCATTAATTCACGCTGAATACGTGCTAATTTTCCTTGTAAACTTCCATCATAAATGCGATTTCCAATACGTACTTTAATGCCGCCTAGTAAATCTTCATCTACAACATTTTTTACGCGAATTGCATCTTTTCCTGTTCTCTTTGCAAATGCTTCTGCAATGTTAAGCTTCTCTTCTTCTGATAGAAGACGAGTAGAATATACAGTTGCGTCCGCTACGTTACGTTCTTCATTAGCAAGAACAACATATTCATCTGCAATTTCAGGTAAGATATCAATACGTTTGTTATCAATTAAAATATATAACGTATTTAAAATAGATTCAGAAACAGATCCGAATACGTTTGCAAGAAACGTTTTCTTTTGTTCCTTTGAAATGTTCGGTTGCGTTAAAAAGCTATGTAGTTCTCCGTTCTTTACATAAACGTTTTGTACAAGGCGTAATTCCTCTTCAAACATTTCTAATACGTGTTTTTCTTTAGCAATTTTAAAAAGAGCGACAGCATAACGTTTTGCTACAATCCCATTGCTCATCGCGCTTCTCCTACTTCTTTAATATAATCGCGAATTAACTTCACTTGATCTTCTTCTTTTAATTCTTTTTCAATTACTTTAGAAGCAATTTGAACAGATAAAGAAGCAACTTGTTCTTGTAAAGCAGCAATTGCTTGCTCTTTTTCGCGTTGAATTTCTTGTACAGCAGATGCTTTAATTGATTCTGCTTCTTCTTTCGCAGCAGCAACAATAACATCTTTTTGATCTACAGCTTGTTTTTTCGCTCTTTCGATTAACTCTTGTGCTTCAACACGTGATTGTTTTAACATTTCACGTTGTTCTTCTACTAACTTCTTCGCTTCAGCATTGCTTCTTTCTGCAGCGTCGATTTCATTAGTAACATGTTCCTCACGTTCTTTCATAATTCCCATTAAAGGACCCCACGCAAATTTGCGCAGCATTACTAATAGAAGTAAGAAAATGAACAATGTATAAGCAATCGTTCCAAATGGAATGGCAGCCCCTAATAATAAAGTTGGCACAAGGATTCACTCCCTTCAAAATATCTAAATTGATCATATGAAAAAAAAAGACATACGTTTCGTTCATAAAGCAATGGCGAAGAAAGTTCGGAAAAACACTCTTCGCCATCTATGTAAGGGGAGTCTCCCTTATTTGTTCATTACGATGAATGCAATAACTACACCGATGATTGGAAGTGCCTCAACTAAAGCAACCCCGATGAACATAATTGTTTGAAGTGCGCCTTTTAATTCTGGTTGACGAGCAACACCTTCGATTGTACGTGATACGATAAGACCGTTACCAATACCTGCACCTAATGCTGATAAACCAATTGCAATTGCAGCTGCGATTACACCTAAACTCATTTAATTTGTCCTCCTTTGTATTATAAAAAAATAAATTTTTTCTTACTTAAATTATATTAATGGTCATGGCTTACTTTATGAGCCATATAAACCATCGTTAACATAACGAAAATAAATGACTGGATTGATCCAACGAATACGCTGAATCCCATCCATGCTAACATTGGTACAAGCGCACCTAATGCTCCAAGGAATGATGCCCCGCCTAACTTAGCAAGTAATCCTAATAAGATCTCACCTGCATAAATGTTACCAAATAAACGAAGACCTAACGTTAATGTGTTAGCAAACTCCTCAATAACCTTTAATGGGAATAAGAATTTCATCGGTTGGAAATAACCTTTAACGTATTCTTTCGTACCCTTCATCTTAATTCCATAATAATGGGTGAGGGTAACTACCATCACGGCTAATGTTAATGTAACTGCTGGATCAGACGTTGGTGATCTCCACCATGCAATATGTTCGCCAGCCTCAACTGTTGAATACATGAATGGTAAACCAAGGAAGTTCGATACGATGATAAACATGATAAGCGTAACGCCAAGCGTTAAGAAACGTCCACCTGTTTTCCAGTCCATCGTACTATTGATAATCCCTTTCACGAAGTCAAACACCCATTCCATGAAATTTTGCATTCCTGTTGGGCGAAGAGCTAAGCTGCGAGTTCCGATAACAGCGATTAAGAAAACAATAACTGCTGCTACAGTAACCATCATAACTGATGACAAATCGAACGTTAAACCTAGAAATTCAACTAATCTACCGTGTTCCACTAGTAATTCACCTCTCTTCCCTGCTCTTATACTCTAAATAAAGAAAATCTATGATCATGACAAGGTATCCTGTCAGCAATCCCACACCTAAGCCCCACATCGCAATTAACTCTTGATATTTGGCTGCAAATAAAATTAATAACCCAATCGTGGCGAATCTCGAATATGTACTTACCGCTGTTGCCTTAAACTTCACGTTTTCTCCATTTGTTACGCGATCCAACAGCTTGTCTGTTCTACGTGCAATGATGCGCAAACTAAGAAAACTGAAAATCGTTCCGATAATCAGTCCAAGAAACACATCCTTGTAAGAGGTGAATCCCCATCCTAGCACTAGAAGCGCAAGCAAGTAGTACATATATTTCTTTTGTCTTTGGACAAGTCCATGTACGTCTATCATCATTGCTCTCCCGAATAGTAATGTCGAATGAGTCGAATCATTGCGTATACCCCTGTTCCTAATCCGAGTAATAACCCTATAATAAGAAACAATGGAAACGTTCCAACCTTATTATCAATCCACTGCCCACCAAAGATTCCAACAAGAATAGAACCGACTAATTGAGCAAGAATACCTGACATTAAAGCATAAGCTTTTATATGGCTGCGATCGTTTTTTTGCAAGGATTCATCCCTCCAATATGTAACCCTCATTCACGATGTGTTAATAATAACTCATTTTTTTGCATAAATCCTATACAAAACAAAAAGTTTACATTTTCGTCACGGAATAGATGTAATTTTGTCACTGAAAGCCCTACCATCTATCCCCGTTGTTAGCATACAATAGGGTATTAACAGTGTCAACGAGAAATCGTAAAAAATCAAAAAATTTGAGTATTAGTCATTTCCTCCCAAAAATGAAAACGTTCCCCTTCTAAATACTGGTTAGAGATATGAAATTTCTAACAGTTTTCTCATTATAATAGAAGGAAATGTTCACAAGTTTGTCACCATTATATTTTTACGATATAACGCTTTCCTTCCATAATATAGTGCTCCTTAGACGTAAGACTTCTATATTATATGTGATGTGTATGCAACTTATGTTGTATATACTGTGTATATTTATCCCCCCTCCCCTACCTCATCAAGGTACAAAAAAACGAGAGGGGAATCCCCTCTCGTCAGTTGTCTTACTTCGTTCCGAATAAACGGTCACCAGCATCACCAAGACCTGGTACTACATATCCGTGGTCATTTAATTTCTCATCTAATGCCGCTACATAAATATCAACATCAGGATGTTCTTCTTGTACTACTTTTACTCCTTCTGGAGCTGCAACGATACACATTAATTTAATTTGCTTTGCACCGCGCTTTTTCAGAGAGTTAATCGCTTCAGCTGCAGAACCACCTGTTGCTAGCATCGGATCTAGTACGATAAAGTCACGCTCTTCTACATCCGTTGGAAGTTTCACATAGTATTCTACCGGTTGCAATGTTTTAGGGTCACGGTATAAACCAACGTGTCCTACTTTTGCTGCTGGAATTAATTTCAGAATTCCATCAACCATTCCTAAACCTGCACGTAAAATCGGAATTAAACCAAGTTTTTTACCAGCGATCACTTTTGTTGTCGCTTTGCTTACAGGCGTCTCAATTTCAATGTCTTTAAGTGGAAGATCACGAGTAATTTCGAAAGCCATTAAGCTCGCTACTTCGTCCACTAATTCACGAAAATCTTTCGTACCTGTATTCTTATCGCGAATATATGTAATCTTATGTTGAATTAACGGGTGATCAAATACATACAGTTTTCCCATGTGAATCTCTCCTTTAGATGATATTCATGCGTTTGCACGCTTTTTTACACTATTTACGATTGTAAAGAAAACGCTACTAATATTCAAGGGCAAATTTGGCAAAATCATTATTTTACGATGAATCTATTTAGTATCTTTACCAATTATGGGAGCTGTATCCTTCATTATATCGCCAAAATTTATTCATCATTTGTATACATACTTAAAGAACAATATATGTCCAAAAAAAAGACTGCTAAAACAATTACGTTTCAGCAGTCTTCTTCAATCTATTATAGATCTGTGTACATTGGGAATTTGCTCGTTAACGTTTCTACACGCTTACGTGCTTCTTCTAATGCAGCTTCGTTTTCATGATTTTTTAATGTGTAAGCAATAAGTGACGCAATTTCATCCATATCTTCTAAACCGAAACCACGAGATGTTACAGCTGCCGTACCGATACGTACACCGCTCGTTACAAATGGGCTTGCTGTTTCGAATGGAATTGTATTTTTGTTCACTGTAATACCAACTTCATCTAATACGTGCTCCGCTACTTTACCTGTGATTTCTAAGTTACGAACGTCAATCAGGATTAAGTGATTGTCTGTTCCTCCAGAAACAAGTGTCAGTCCTTCTTTTTGAAGACCTTCAGCTAAGCGGTTTGCATTATTAATGATATTTTGTGCATATGTTTTAAACTCATCTTGTAGTGTCTCACCAAATGCAACAGCTTTTGCAGCGATTACGTGCATAAGTGGACCACCTTGAATACCAGGGAAGATTGATTTATCAATTTGTTTTGCAAATTTCTCTTCACATAAAATCATACCACCACGTGGGCCACGTAATGTTTTATGTGTTGTCGTTGTAACGAAATGCGCATGTGGTACTGGGTTTGGATGTAAACCAGCAGCTACTAAACCAGCGATATGTGCCATATCAACCATAAAGTATGCACCCACTTCATCTGCAATCTCACGGAATCGTTTGAAATCGATAACACGAGGGTATGCACTTGCACCCGCAACGATTAATTTTGGTTTATGTTCTTTCGCTTTTGCTAATACATCATCGTAATTAATACGGTGAGATTCAGCATCCACGCCATATTCTACGAAATTATATTGTACTCCACTAAAGTTAACAGGGCTTCCGTGTGTTAAGTGACCACCATGAGATAAATTCATACCAAGTACTGTATCGCCTTGCTCTAAAATCGTGAAGTATACTGCCATGTTCGCTTGTGCACCAGAATGTGGTTGAACATTTACGTGCTCTGCACCGAAAATTTCTTTCGCGCGATCACGAGCGATATCTTCTACTACGTCTACGTGTTCACAACCACCATAGTAACGTTTCCCAGGATATCCTTCAGCATACTTATTCGTTAAAACAGAACCTTGCGCCTCCATTACTGCTTCACTTACGAAGTTTTCTGAAGCAATTAGCTCAATCTTTGAACGCTGTCTTCCTAGTTCTGCCTCAATTGCAGCAAATACCTTTTCATCTTGACGTTTTAAATGATCCACCAAAATCCCCCTTTTCTGAACGAATTACATCGATTCCCAATAGTTTTTTCTCATTTATTCAGAAAAAACGAAAATTCAGGTTGTAATTCTTTCGAACCTTCATGTTTTCAACTACATTCTAACATGACTTTCTTTATCATAAAAGAAAAAAAAGACCGAAAATCGGTCTTTTCTTTCTTCTATGTTAAAGTCAGACAACATACCTTATTCGTAACTTTAACGGCAAGTAATAGTCTCTTCCTTCGCCGCATAAACAGCACGTGCTCCACCAATTAGCTTTCCACGTGTTGTTGCCATCGTTACATGTGCACTTCCAATTTCCTTCACACTAGTACGAACCGGAACAGCTACGTGCTTTAAATGCATACCGATAAATGTATCACCGATATCCATCCCTGCATCTGCTTTAATAAACTCAATTACTACCGGATCTTTCAAATTTTGATAAGCGTATGTTGCTAATGCACCACCTGCTGATCTAACAGGCGTAACTGTTACAATTTCAAATTGATATTTCATCGCCAACTCTCTCTCAACTACTAAAGCACGGTTTAAATGCTCACAACATTGAAACGCCAACTCAATACCTGTTTGCTCTTGAAATTGTTTTAACTCAGAAAAAATCGCCTCCGCTACTTCCATCGTTCCTGATGTTCCAATTCTTTCTCCTAGCACTTCGCTCGTACTACACCCCACTACAAAAATTTGACCACTTTGTAATGAAGCTTGTTCTTGGAAATCAGAAAGCGACATTTGTAACTGTTCTCTTACCTTTACGATTTCTGTCATTACGCCTCTTCCTTTCACAGGTTGGTTCACCAAATTATATTTCCTAGTACTTCTAGTTAGAATCTATTACTTTGCTTCGTATGTTTTAATTTTTCCTACACGATTTTCGTGACGGCCACCTTCAAATTCAGTTGTTAACCAAATTTTTGCGATGTCACGTGCTAAACCAGCACCAATTACACGCTCGCCCATTGCTAACATGTTTGTATCGTTATGCTCTCTCGTTGCTCTCGCACTGAAAGTATCATGAACTAACGCACAACGAATACCATTTACTTTGTTTGCAGCAATTGACATACCGATGCCTGTCCCACAAACTAAAATACCACGGTCTACTTCGCCATTCGCTACCATTTCCGCTGCTGGAAACGCAAAATCAGGGTAATCAACAGAACCAGCTTCACATTCACAACCTAGATCAATATATTCAATATTTAACTCTTCTAATAAACTTACAAGTTCTTTACGGATATTCATACCGCCGTGATCAGATGCTACTACTACTTTCATTTTTACCCCTCCAGAATTTCAATCAATTATCTTCATTTCTCACTCGATCCTTTAACGGGACGAAGTGATCTCCAATATCGTATTATACACGAAACATCAACCTTCTGAATGTTTTTTCAGTAAAGTTTGTACAAGTTTTTCCATCTCTTCTAGCGTTTCTTTATAAGTAGAGAGAGATCCGCCAAATGGATCTGAAATATCCTTACTTATTCCCTCAGTTACTCCGTATAATGTATCTACTTTCTCTCCAACACTCGGATAATGCCCAAGAACAATTTGCTTATGGTTTTCCGTCATTGTTACTATAATATCTGCCCAACCAATCAAGGTTTCGTTTACCTGCTGCGCGGCATGATCGATTGCAATTCCCTTTTCAGCTAAAGCTTCCTTTGCATGTACCGACGCATCACTTCCAGGATAGGCGAAAACACCAGCAGATTGCACTTCAAACTTACCTTCTCCATGATGACGAAGTAACGCCTCAGCCATCGGACTACGGCATGTATTTCCAGTGCAAACAAATAACACTCGTTTCATCTAAACCCACCCCTTTTCTCTATTTCCTATCCTTTATCATAGCGTACATTAGAATAGAACAAAAGAAATGTGAATATACGAAAGGCGCATTTCTCTTATATTTTTTCTAAGAAAAATGCGCCTTATCCACATATATGTGAAACCCTATTTCCAAGTGCCCAAAGTATTTTACCATACATAAGGAACAGACTACAAAACAAAATAAGGAATCCATTTCATACGAAACGGATTCCTTTCATTTGATACTTATTTCATTGTAACTTTCATTACTTCTGTAGAACCTTTTGTAGCAGTTACACCTACAGTTGTCTTAATAGACTCAGCTGCATCTGTGTTTGTAATAACGATTGGAGTAATTGTGCTTTTCGCTTTTTCACGAATTAATTCTAAGTCGAATGAGATTAATTTATCTCCAGCTTTTACAGCTTGTCCTTCAGAAACGTGAGCTTCGAAACCTTCACCTTCCATTTTTACAGTTTCTAATCCAACGTGGATTAAAATTTCTGTACCGTTTTTCGCTTTAATTCCAATCGCATGTTTCGTGTGGAATAATTGTACGATTTCACCATCAACTGGAGATACAACTACACCTTCAGTAGGATCGATTGCAACACCGTCACCCATCATACGACCAGCGAATACTGGATCTGGTACTTCTTCAATATTTTTCACTGCTCCAGTTAATGGAGCTACGATTGTTTCTTCATTTGTTTTTGAACCAAGACCGAATAATTTTTTAAACATAGGATAGTCCTCCTTATAATTTACCTAAAAGTTTATAGGGCAATCTCTATTAAAGATCTGAATAAACGTAAGACCTCATACTTCGAATATTATACTGTAAAAACGCTTTCGAAATAAATTACGTCATTACTATTAGACTCTTATTGTAGCGTCTCACAAAATTCCAGTCAATTCTGATTGTCTGAATAACAATAAGAAGTTAACTTCTACTTATATTTTCTCTTTTTTTACCCAACTTGTCTAGAGGTCTTTACTACATTTTATTTTTTGTTGTTAATTTGTAAAATTTAATTCAAACTTTTTTAGAAATCCACTTGACTAAAGTAAGTAACTACTTTATTATTACTTACATAAGGTAAGTTAATAACTTTTAGGAGGTTTTTAAAAATGATGGATTTCGGTCTTCTTATTATTCGTCTTATTATAGGTATTACATTCATGGGCCATGGTGCTCAAAAATTATTTGGTTGGTTCGGCGGTTACGGTTTAAAAGGAACAGGTGGCTGGATGGAATCAATTGGTTTACGCCCTGGTGTATTCATGGCATTTATGGCTGGCGCAACTGAAGTATTAGGTGGTTTCTTATTCGCATCAGGTATTTTCACTGCAATCGGTTCATTATTTATCGTTGGAACAATGTTAATGGCAATCTTCACTGTTCATGGAAAAAACGGTTACTGGGTAACCCAAAATGGATATGAATATAACTTAATGTTAATCGCTGTTGCTATCGGTGTAGCTTTAATCGGACCTGGCGCATACGTTTTACTATAATTTTTATCTTGAATTCGAGATTATTCAGACGGAACTTACTTCATGTTGGTTGAAGTAAGTTCTTTTTATGTAATAAAAATATTATTTTCAGCAGGAGTTTTCCACTATCATCTTGTAAACAAACAATAAGTCGTCATATTTAGAAAGGGGATTTCAAGCATGTTATCCATTAATCCAAATGAACAATCGGAAAAAGAGAATTACAAATTATTAACAGGAAGTATCATTCCACGCCCTGTCGCATTCGTTACATCTGTAACAAAAGACGGCGTATTAAACGGCGCACCATATAGTTATTTCAATATTGTCGCTGCTAATCCACCACTTATCTCAGTTTCTGTACAACGAAAAGCAGGAGAAAGAAAGGACACTTCTCGAAATGCAATTGAAAAAGGTGAGTTTGTCGTACATATTTCTGATGAATCTTACGTAGAAGCAATTAACGAAACAGCAGCTAACCTCCCGCCAAATGAAAGTGAAATTGAACTAGCAAAACTAACACCAATTGAAAGTGATGTCATCTCTGTTCCAGGTGTAAAAGAAGCAAACATTCGAATGGAATGCGTACTAGAACGCGCAATCCCTCTTGGCGGAACAGAAGACTCACCAGCCTGCGATCTACTAATTGGACGCGTCGTTCGTTTCCACGTCGCAGAACACCTATACGAAAAAGGTCGCATTCACGCAGAAGGACTAAAACCAGTAAGCCGCCTAGCAGGACACAACTACGCAAAACTAGGAGAACAATTTGAATTGGTGAGGCCTGTTTAAAGGGGGAAGCGACTCGCTCAGCTCTGACCAGCTAAGGTTCTTTCGCACAAAAGGTGCTTTTTGCCTCGTAGGAAGACGCGAAGCCACCGACCATTCTAGCCGCTGGAGCTGGATATATCTAAATACAGAATGAAATCAATTACGTCCATCAAACATAAAATCCCCTGCTAAATAGCAGGGGATTTTATCATTGTAATTCTTCTTTCTTTTCCTCTAAAGTAGGTACTTTCTCTTTTTTCGGTTTCCCAAGCTTAATTACGAAGAAGTAAAGGGAAAGCAATGTAATTAGAAAAACAATTAAAAACGGGTATGGAGAATAAAAAGCACGCGCTGCCTCCGTTTTTCCCGCAACAAACTTCAATGACTCAATATCTAAAAACTCAGCAAACATTTGTACACCAAGCATACTAAACCAAAAAACAAAAAAACTAATAATAATACCAAAAACTTGCTTCAATCTCGTCATTCATCTCATCCTTTCTATATGTGTAATTTTTTAGCGTAATCAGTATAGTATAAATAAAACTATGCACAGAAAGGAGCTACCTTACCATTCGCGAACCAACTTAATCCAATATTGAAATTTGCAAAATAATACCCCAAATAACAAGCAGTCGTAACCATCTCGGAAAGAAAGTTACAAAGCGAATATACCACTCTAATAACTTGTTCATAACACCCTCCGCCTTAAAATTATATAGGAAAAAGGAGATATAATCCAAATCCAACCAAAATGATACCACCTACTATCTCGCCATATGTACCGAGCATACCTTTCGCATGTCTCCCAATGAGTAAACCAACCCACGCTAATAACATACTAACAAATCCAAAAAGTAATATTGTAATAATCGTCTGTGCTCCGTAAATACCAAGACTAAGCCCTACTGAAAAACTATCTATACTAACGCCAAATGCAAATACAAATAAACTTATTCCAATAGGGGCCGTTCTAGTCTCTTCATTCTCCAAAATAGAGGAATATACAATATAGAATCCTAATCCAATTAATAAAATAGCACCTGCAAAATGTGCGATATCTCCATACTTCTCTGATAAAAAACGACCTAATACCATCCCTATAAATGGCATGATAATATGAAATATTCCTATCGTCACACCTATATACAGGATTTGTTTCACCTTTAAGGTCATCATTCCCATACCAAGACTCACCGAGAACGCATCCATCCCTAAGGCGAATGCCATAATTATTAAAGGTATTAGCTGTTCAAACGTCATTCATGTCCCTCCTCGGACGTGCTACTTCAAAATATGCTTATCCGAGGAGAAATATTCTGTTTGCTAATCGCACCTTATCATTCAGTAATAATTTGATGTCCTGCCGCTTTTGTTAAGCGATTCATAATGGCATTACCTATACCTTCATTCGGGAAGGATTCACTAAAAATAACATCTACTTCACTTGCATCAAACGTTCTAAGTACATCATATAATTTAGTCGCAACGCTAGCTAAATCACTTCTTACCCCACAAGACAATACAACATCCGCGCTATATACGTGCTGATACTCTTCTGTCGTTAATACACCTACTTTGAATCCTGCTTCCTTCTTCTCATCCACAAGATGTTGAATAAATTCACGTGAACCTTCAACAATACTCAGTGGCGCTTTCGGTGCATAATGCGTATATTTCATTCCAGGTGATTTCGGTTTTTCCTTCTCATCCTTTAAAGCTGG
The DNA here is from genome assembly GCF_058792175.1 of Bacillus sp. EB106-02-03-XG38. Classification (NCBI taxonomy): domain Bacteria; kingdom Bacillati; phylum Bacillota; class Bacilli; order Caryophanales; family Bacillaceae; genus Bacillus; species Bacillus sp. EB106-02-03-XG38. The sequence continues at coordinate 185,832 of NZ_JBYTED010000004.1, read as the reverse complement.
ATCTATAGAAACCGTGCCGATTACCGCTTCCAATTGTTCTTTCGTAATCCCACCTGGGCGTAATATCGTTGGAACAGGGCTCGTACAATCAATTACAGTCGATTCAACACCTACGCCTGTTGCACCACCATCTACAATACCTGCGATTTTCTCATTCAAATCTTCATATACGTGAGACGCTAGCGTCGGACTCGGGCGACCTGAACGATTCGCACTCGGCGCTGCAACAGGTACATTTGCCTCTTCAATAAGAGCAAGTGCTACTGGATGATCAGGCATTCTTACCCCAACCGTATTAAGTCCTGCCGTCACCTTCTCTGAAATTCCTTCTTTTCTAGGTAAAATAATCGTTAACGGTCCTGGCCAAAAATGTTCCATTAACTTCTCTGCAACTGGCGGAATTTCTGTCACAATCTCATCTAACTGTGATTTTGCACCGATGTGGACAATCAGTGGATTATCACTCGGTCTTCCTTTTGCTTCAAAAATTTTCGCAATCGCTTCATCATTCATTGCATTTGCGCCTAGTCCATATACCGTTTCGGTAGGGAAGGCAATCGCCTCGTTTTCCCTTAATAATTTTGCTGCTTCTTGTAACTGTGGATAATATTTTTTTCTTTCCACAACATTATCCACAACCCACATATTTGTATGCATTTTTTCCCACGTCCTTTTCTACCCTGAAATACTTGTCTATTTTTAGTTTACTATGAGATTTGTCCAAAAGACAAACAAGGTTTATCCACAAAATGTGGATAAACCTAATTAATCCGTGGATAACTTTGTGAATAGCTGACAATTTAGTATTATTGCATTTGGTTCTTTTATATTTTTACAAAAGTGTTCTAACTGTCGAATTCCCTCTGGTACGTTTTCTTTCTCTATAGTAACAAAGTCAAAAAACTGAAAGATTGTTATAGATTGTGGATGATTTGTTAATAAGTACAATTGTCGAATATTTTTTTCTTTCATATACTGCAAAAACATTTCAAAAAAATATAAGAAAGTCTGCATATCCACATTAGGTGTGAATAAACAAGAACGAATCAGTGCGTTTTCTTCACTTTGTTCATATCCGATGACAGCTCGTATTTCTTCCGCCTCTTCCAAAATCATAAATTGCGCGTACAACTCATTTATTTTATCATCTTTTTTATTAGCTTGTCCGAAAAAAGAATGTAATCTTTCCACATCTGCTTTCGTCGCAAAATATACCTTCTTCATAGTAAATCCCTCCTCTTTTTTATATATGAGAAGGGATTTACGAATAGTACTATTTAGAGAATAAAGATGTAAAAGCTTCTACAATAAATAACTTAACTTCTGGCTTTTCTTCTTCCTCCTCTACTTTTACATACTCATTTTGTTTTTCTTGTTTTTGTTCCACAGGTTTCTCCACTTTTTCCACAGTTTTTGTTTCTTCTTTATTTACAGGCTGTTCTTCTACTTTCGTTTCATTTTTTACTACTTTCTTTTCAGAAGTTGTTACTTTTTTTACGACTTCCTGCTTTACAACTTTCTTTTCTTTCACCTCATCCTCTTTTTTCTCTTCTGTATTTACTACTTCTTCATCTAATGATTTTACCTGCTCCTCTTCGGGAGATTCAGCCTTCACAACATGTTCTTCTTTCTTTACAGCTGTACCGCTTGAAAAATCTAAGAAACACATCGGCGGAAATAATACACACCACCAGTTTGTCCCTTCACCTTCACCAATTGTAATCAATACCGCCTCATACTCCCCTGCTGGGTAAATAAAATTCCCATATACCTTTGTCGGAAACTTTACATTCTTACTGAATTTCACTTGAAACGAATCTTTACTACCTTCTTTTTTCAACGTATTTGCCACTGTTTTTTCTATTTCTGGAATATGACTTTGAATGACTTTACGCGCCTCTTCAAATGAAGTTAAATCCGCTACCCATCCATCAATTTGTGCTTTTACTTCATCACGTACTTTGCGCTTTAACGCCTGATCTTTATCTGAATCACTATTTGCTAAAATCCGTAATCGAACGGCCTCTTTCGGAATAACTGAAGGCCCTTTCGCATCAGCTTTCATATATCCAAACTGCACAAGCAACTGTGCACCAATTAATAATAGAAGAAGATAAGCAATAACTTGTTTTTTCATTTCCTCCACCGTCCCTTCTACAAACAGTGTGGACAGACTTTCATCTTTCTAAACTATTAAATTCGAAATCTATATGAATTTTTCCACAAAAAAATAGAGTAAGGTGTGAACCTTACTCCATTTCTGCAAATACCATACGGTCTTTTCCATTAATATCAAAAACAACCTCAACCTGAGCATGTGGAAAAGCTTGTTGTAACAGCCCTTTCACGTCCTCACCTTGCCCTACTCCAATTTCAAATGCCACAATTGCTTTCTTCTGCAATACATTCGGCAACTCTTCCATAAAGCGGCGATAGAAATCTAATCCGTCTTCACCGCCAACAAGCGCTCTCTTTGGCTCATGCTCTTTCACCACAGGAGAAAGGCCACGCCAATCTTCTTCCGGTATATATGGAGGATTTGAAACCACAACATCTAACTTTTGACCCGTTTCATAAAATGGCGATAATAAATCACCGTGATAGAACGTTACTTCTGCGCCCAAAGCTTTTGCATTTTCTTTTGCAACCTCAATCGACTCCTGCGCAATATCTACCGTATACACATGAAGATTTTTATTTTCTAAAGCAAGTGTAATCGAAATCGCTCCGCTACCTGTACCGATATCTGCTACATGTAGTTTCTCATCACCAAAATGGCGCTCGATTCTTTCTAATACTCCCACTATAAGCTCTTCTGTTTCCGGTCTTGGTATTAATACTTCTTCATTCACAAAGAATGATCGGCCATAAAACATTTCATAACCCATCATATATTGAATAGGAATACCTTCTACATGCTTGTGGATAAACCCTGTAAAACTTGTTTCTTGTTCCGCAGTTATTTCCTCACGCATATTCATCAACAATCCAGTTCTATTCACCTTTAATACATGACAAAGGACAATTTCTCCCGCATTTTCATCTCGTCCATTTTCCTGTAAAAAAGAAGAAGCCCATTTCAGGGCTTCATAGACACGCATTACTCAGCTGCCTCCATCTTTTGAGCCTGATCTTCCATCACTAAGGCATTGATGAAATCATCTAACTTACCTTGTAAGATTTGATCTAGCTTTTGAATCGTTAAGCCGATTCGATGGTCTGTAACACGGTTTTGCGGGAAGTTATACGTACGAATACGCTCTGAACGATCACCCGTACCAACAGCTTGTTTACGGTTTTGATCATACTCAGCTTGTGCTTCTTGTCTAAACTTATCATAAACACGTGCGCGTAATACTTTCATCGCTTTTTCTTTATTCTTAATTTGTGATTTCTCATCCTGACACGATACAACTACACCAGTCGGTAAATGCGTTAAACGTACCGCTGACATCGTTGTATTAACGCTCTGTCCACCAGGTCCACTAGAAGCGAATGTATCAACACGAACATCTTTCTCATGGATGTCAATTTCTACTTCTTCTGCCTCTGGTAATACAGCTACAGTTGCTGTAGATGTATGAATACGTCCACCAGATTCCGTTTCAGGAACACGTTGTACACGGTGAGCACCATTCTCGAATTTCAGCTTCGCGAAAGCACCTTTACCGTTAATCATAAAGATAATCTCTTTATATCCACCTAATTCTGTGTAGCTAGCCTCGATAATCTCCGTTTTCCAACCTTGTACCTCAGCGTAACGGCTATACATACGGTATAAATCACCAGCAAATAAAGCAGCCTCGTCGCCACCAGCAGCTCCACGAACCTCAACGATAACGTTCTTATCATCGTTAGGGTCTTTTGGTACAAGTAAGATTTTCAGACGCTCTGATAACTCTTTATCTTGTGACTCTAATTCAGAAACCTCTTCTTTTACCATTTCACGCATTTCTGCGTCTAACTTATCTTCTAACATTGCTTTCGCATCTTTTAATTGCTCACGAACATCCTTATACTCACGATACACCTCTACCGTTTCCTGTATATCAGACTGTTCCTTTGAATATTCACGAAGCTTATTTGTATCGCTAATAACCTCTGGGTCGCTTAGCAATTCATTTAACTTCTCATAACGATTTTCTACAGCTTGCAAACGATCTAACACATCATTCACCTCTACATCCTAGTATCTAATACAAATAGTATATGGTACTTACTCAAAAAAACGCAAATTATATTTAAAAGTGGAGGTGGCTTGCCCAGCTCTGACCAGCTAAGGTTCTTTCGACCTAAAGGTGCTTTTTACCTTTCGGGCGGAAGGTTCTTAGATGCGAAGAGCTAGCCACCGGAACTAGATATTATTTAAAAGCACAAGCGGCTTATAACGCTCACACTCTCTATTCTGAAAAAAACCCGCCTTGCGCAGCGAGTTTTACTTATCTTTGTTTGTAGGAACTGCATGACAATGACGACAGCGTGGTTCATACGATTCTGAAGCTCCAACTAAAATAATTGGATCATCAAATGCCGCTGGTTCTCCATCAATTAATCGTTGTGTACGACTTGCCGGAGATCCACATGCAGAACATACTGCTTGTAGTTTTGTTACATGTTCAGCAATCGCCATCAGCTGAGGAACTTGTCCAAATGGTAGACCACGGAAATCTTGGTCTAAACCAGCTACAATGACACGATAGCCACGATTTGCCAATACTTGCACCACTTCCACAATGTCCCCATCAAAGAATTGCACCTCATCGATTGCAATTACATCCATTTCTTCAGTGATATGTTCAAATATATCTTTTGAAGCTGAAACAGGAACTGCTTTTACCTTTAATCCGTTATGTGATACAACGTCTTCTTCACTATAGCGATTATCAATACATGGTTTAAATACAATTGCATGTTGTTTCGCAAATTGCGTACGACGCACACGGCGGATAAGCTCTTCTGATTTACCAGAAAACATACTACCGCAAATCACTTCGATCCAACCGTTTTGATTTATTAAGTACATGAAGCTCTCCTTTCATCTACTTTTTAATTAAAAGTAGGGTAAAGGTATAATATTTTCGCAAAAAAAACAGACAAGCGAATAGATACACTTGCCTGTTTTATGTTTTTATTACTTAAGACCGTATTTCTTATTGAAGCGGTCAACGCGTCCGTCTGCAGTAGCAAACTTCTGACGTCCAGTGTAGAATGGGTGAGAATCAGAACTGATCTCAACTTTTAGTAATGGATAAGTGTTACCATCTTCCCACTCAACAGTTTCGTTAGATCCTTTAGTAGATCCGCTTAAGAATTTGAAGCCTGTGTTTGTGTCCATGAATACAACTTTCTTGTAATCTGGGTGAATTCCTGCTTTCATTCTTTTCATCTCCTTCCGCCCTGAATCATTTTCGAAACAGAGTTTTTCATCTTCAGCTGCATACACAACTATATTGATGAAACACATATGATGAAATTATAACAAGGCTAACTTCATTTTGCAACTACCTGTTTTTGTCTTTTTAAATTTAAAGTGGAGACGGCTTGTTTAGCTCTCACTGGCTAAGGTTCTCTCGCATAAAAGGTGCTTTTTACCTTTAATGCGGGAGGTTCTTAGACACGAAGAGCTAGACGTCGGAACTGGATACATTTTAAAAGCAGAAGCGGCTCGTTTAGAATCCAGGACACTTCAAGCTCTCGACCTTGAAGCGCTTTTTGCTCCATGCGAGAGCGTGAAATGATTAGAGATTCTAGCCGCTATCAACTTAAATCAGAGCCAACTCATCCGATTAGAATCAACTAATATTCTTCCTCGCATCTCTCTTTAACATCACCTAAAAAATATAAAAAACTCGCTTACCACAAAATAAGCGAGTCCCAATCTTTTCCCTTTACTTCGTTGTTACATATCTTTTTGAATCTGCAACAATGTTTTGTAAAAATTCTTCATTTGTCTTTGTTTGACGAAGTTTACGTAAGAAACCTTCAACAAAGTCTGGTGTATCGCGCATTGTTTTACGAATACCCCATAGCTTGTCTAAATGTTCTTTCGGAATTAATAGATCTTCTTTACGTGTACCAGAACGGCGAATATCAATTGCCGGGAAGATACGACGCTCAGCTAATGAACGATCTAAGTGAAGTTCCATATTTCCAGTTCCTTTAAATTCCTCGTAAATTACATCGTCCATACGAGATCCTGTATCGACAAGCGCTGTTGCTAAAATCGTTAAGCTACCGCCTTCTTCAATATTACGAGCAGCTCCAAAGAAACGCTTCGGTCTATGGAAGGCAGCTGGGTCGATACCACCCGATAATGTTCTACCACTTGGCGGAATAACAAGGTTGTAAGCTCGCGCTAAACGGGTAATACTATCCATTAAAATGATAACATCTTTCTTGTGCTCTACAAGACGCATTGCACGTTCTAACACAAGTTCCGCTACTTTAATATGATTTTCTGGTACTTCATCAAAAGTAGAACTTACAACATCTCCTTTAACAGAACGTTCAATGTCTGTTACTTCCTCTGGACGCTCATCAATTAAAAGTACAATTAATTCAGCTTCCGGATGATTTGTTGTAACACTGTGTGCGATTTCTTTTAATAGACTAGTTTTACCAGCCTTTGGAGGCGCGACAATTAAACCACGTTGTCCAAATCCAACTGGTGCGATTAAATCCATGATGCGTGTCGGTAACTTTTTCGGTTCCGTTTCCAATTTCATTTGGCGATCTGGGTATAATGGTGTTAATGCAGGGAAATGCACACGCTCTTTTGCTGACTCTGGATCATCTCCGTTTACAGCTTCAACTTGTAATAATCCAAAATAGCGTTCATTTTCTTTCGGAGGTCGTACTTTACCAGAAACCTTGTCTCCATTACGTAAATCGAAACGACGAATTTGCGAAGCTGAGATATAAATATCTTCTGAGCTTGGAGAGTAGTTGATAGGACGTAGGAATCCAAATCCTTCTGATTGAATAATTTCTAATACGCCTTCCATGAAGAAGAAGCCTTCTTTTTCTGCTCGAGCTTTTAAAATGGCGAAAATTAACTCTTTTTTCGTTAATTTGCTATAATACGAAATCTTAAATTCCTTCGCAAGCTCGTATAACTCTTTTAATTTCATGTTTTCTAATGCTGCAATTGACAAATTCATTCAGACACCACACTTTAACATTATTCTCTTTTCACATGGGTAAAGGGAAAAAATACGGAAGGCAAATAATTAATAATGAAAGGCAATAAGTTCAAGTAGGGTAATATTCACTATTGTAACCCTTTTATCTAGTTTTAATCAATACGTTGGAACACAAATACAAGAAGCGAAGACAAGAAAATTTGTCTTCGCTTTTTATTTAATCCAGCTCTGGTGGCTAGAAGGGTCAGCCATTTCACCCCTTCTGAACGAGCCACCTCCGCTTTTTACTTAATAACCAAGTTCGGTTTTTTATTCAAGCTGTGACGTCCGTCTACGAAGCGTACTGTGCCTGATTTTGCACGCATAACTAGAGATTGTGTTGTTCCTACGCTTCCTTTAAATTGAACGCCGCGTAATAGTTCTCCGTCTGTTACGCCTGTTGCTGCGAAGATTGCATCGTCACCTTTTACTAAGTCCTCCATGCGAAGAATGCGATTGATGTCTTCTATGCCCATCTTTTTGCAACGCGCCAATTCAGCTTCGTTTTGCGGTAATAGTTTTCCGTGAATCTCCCCGCCTAAACATTTTAATGCAACCGCTGCTAATACACCCTCAGGCGCACCACCAGAGCCGAATAAAATATCTACACCTGTACGATCAAATGCAGTGTTAATTGCGCCAGCTACATCTCCATCATTAATTAATTTAATGCGAGCACCAGCTTTACGAATTTCTTCAATAATTGCTTGATGACGTGGACGGTTTAAAACTGTCGCTACAACATCTTCAATATCTTTATTTTTCGCTTTCGCAACTGCACGTAAGTTATCGATAATAGGCGCATCAATATCGACCGCCCCAACTGCTTCTGGGCCAACCGCGATTTTATCCATGTACATGTCAGGAGCATGTAACAAATTGCCGTGATCTGCAATTGCAATAACAGCAAGAGCATTCCATCCACCAGCTGCCACGATGTTTGTCCCTTCTAAAGGATCAACTGCAACGTCTACACGTGGACCATATCCTGTACCTAATTTTTCTCCGATATATAGCATTGGTGCTTCATCCATTTCACCCTCACCAATTACAACTGTCCCTTTCATCGGAATTGTATCAAATACATCACGCATAGCTGATGTTGCTGCACCGTCTGCCTCATCCTTTTTCCCGCGTCCCATCCAACGCGCTGATGATAAAGCTGCAGCCTCTGTTACACGTACTAACTCCATAGATAAACTTCTTTCCACGATAATCCCTCTCCTTTAAGCCTTTATATTTCTGCCGTATTGTGTGAACCGTGTTTTTCTATAAAGTGTACTTCCGCAAGTAGTGATGCTTCGCTTCCCCCTTGCGGAAGTATCACTTATGCGTTCTTCATCTCTTCAATTTCTTGGTTTGTCATTTGTTCTCGCCAAATGTTTGCGCCAAGCCCTTTAAGCTTGTCTACTATATTTTCATAACCTCGATCGATATGCTCAAGTCCAGTTACTTCTGTAATTCCATCCGCCATTAACCCGGCAATAACAAGGGCCGCTCCAGCTCGTAAATCACTCGCTTTCACTTTTGCACCTTGCAATAAAACAGGACCAGTTACAATCGCCGAACGACCTTCTACTTTAATTTGTGCATTCATACGACGTAATTCATCAATGTGTTTAAAACGCGCGCCGTAAATCGTATCCGTTACAACACCCGTTCCATGGGCCTTGGTTAAAAGTGTTGTAAACGGCTGTTGTAAGTCTGTTGGGAAACCTGGATATACAAGCGTTTTTATATCAACTACTTTTAACCTTCCATTACCGTTCACTGTAATTTGGTCATCATTCGTTTCAACTTGAACACCAGCTTCCCTTAACTTCGCCGTAACTGACTCTAAATGCTGAGGAATAACATTATCAACTGTTACTTCTCCTCCTGATGCAGCTCCTAAAATCATATACGTACCCGCTTCAATGCGGTCCGGAATGATCGTATGGTGACAACCATGCAGTGAATCCACACCATCAATTCGGATTACATCTGTACCAGCACCTTTAATACGTGCACCCATGCTTGTTAACAATGTAGCAACATCAATAATCTCTGGTTCTTTCGCTGCGTTTTCAATAACAGTTCTACCTTTCGCTCGTACAGCTGCTAGCATAATATTAATCGTAGCCCCTACACTAACAACATCTAAATAAATACGTGCCCCGCGTAGTTCATCTGCTCTTAAATAGATAGCACCTTGTTCATTCGTAACATGTGCACCTAACGCTTCAAATCCTTTAATGTGTTGATCAATCGGCCTCGGTCCTAAATGACATCCACCTGGAAGCCCAATAACAGCTTTTTTAAAACGGCCAAGCATCGCACCCATTAAATAATAAGAAGCACGCAATTTTTTCACTTTTCCATTTGGTAAAGGCATTGCAACCATGTTAGAAGGATCGACTACCATCTCTTCCTCCTGTCCATAAGTTACTCTTCCTCCAATTTCCTCTAGTAAGTCTCCTAACATTTTCACGTCCGAAATATTAGGGACACCACCAATAGTTACTGGAGTATCTGCTAAAATTGTTGCTGGAATTAGTGCAACGGCGCTGTTCTTTGCACCACTTACGCGAATTGTTCCATTTAAAGCTCTTCCGCCTTCAATTAGCAATTTTTCCATATTGAGCTCCCTTCTTGTGAATGTATTTACTTTCTATATTTTTATAGAAAGCTCCCCTTAAGAATCTCAATCACTCTTTCCACCCTAACACTCAATAAATAGGAAACCATTATCTTCATTTCTCCTGTAGTACGAATAGATAAAGATTAACTATTCATCGAATTCACTTTATCAATCTAGATACGTTATCACATTTATTAATAGGACAATGCACATTATTTTCTATTTCAAAAACAAAATGATAAAATCTTTAGATTTGTTCACGCTTTCATTATACAACGAAAGGAAACCGTCTAAAAGACTAGACGGTTTCCAAAACGGAATTTTATTCTTACGCTTTACCGTTAGAACCGAATTCACGCATTTTACCAGCAACAGTTGCTTTAATAGCGTCGCGGCCAGGTCCGATAAATTTACGAGGATCGTAAACTTCTTGGTCCTTGTTTAATACTTCACGAACAGCTTTTGTAAACTCGATTTGGTTCTCAGTGTTTACGTTGATTTTTGAAGTACCTAAAGAGATAGCTTTTACGATATCAGCAGTTGGGATACCAGTACCACCGTGTAATACTAAAGGTACACCAGTGAAGTCACGAACTTGTTCCATTTCAGCGAATCCTAAGTTAGGCTCACCTTTGTAAGGACCGTGTACAGAACCTAAAGCTGGAGCTAGGCAATCGATACCTGTTGCTTCAACAAGGTGCTTACACTCTGCTGGGTCAGCGTAAATTACGCCTTCAGCGATTACGTCGTCTTCTTGTCCGCCAACTGTTCCAAGCTCAGCTTCAACAGATACGTTACGAGCGTGTGCATATTCTACTACTTTTTTAGTAGTTTCAACGTTTTCTTCGAATGGGTGGTGAGAAGCGTCGATCATTACAGATGTGAAACCTGCATCGATTGCTTCTTTACATTTTTCGAAGCTTGAACCATGGTCAAGGTGAATCGCTACAGGAACAGTGATGTTCATTTCTTCGATTAAAGCTTTAACCATAGCTACAACTGTTTTGAAACCAGTCATATGACGAGCTGCACCCTCAGATACACCTAGGATTACAGGAGATTTTTCTTCTTCCGCAGCAGCTAAGATAGCTTGAGTCCACTCTAAGTTGTTCATGTTGAATTGACCAACTGCGTATTTTCCTTCTAGTGCTTTGTTTAGCATTTCTTTCATAGAAACTAAAGGCATGGTGAATCCTCCTAAAAAACGTTTTTTGTATCCGATAAGTTCTTATCGCTGGTAGTATGACCAGAATAAGGTAAAATATGTATATCTACATACCGGACTTTTTTCTACACTCAATAGGATAACAACTTGTACTCAAAAACTCAACCGTATTCACCTGCACAATAGTCCATGTAAACGCTTTTTTCCATATTTTTTATAAAAAATTCATTTTTACGCCTCTACAGCGAGCTCATTTCTCACCGCTTGACGAATTTCATCAATATCAAATGGTTTAGCAAAGTGCATTAAAGCTCCTAAATCTTTTGCTTCTTGGATCATATCAAGCTCTCCATAAGCAGTCATTAAAATTACTTTAATACTCTCATCAATTTCCTTTACATGCTTTAAAATCTCTATACCATCCATACCTGGAATTTTCATATCTAACACAACTAAATCTGGATTATCTTTTTTCACGATATCTAAAGCTTGAAATCCATTTGCTGCTTGGAATGTCTGATAACCTTCTTTTTGGAACACTTCATGTAATAACACACGAATGCCATATTGATCATCAACGATTAAAATTTTCCCTTCCATAACTCCCAACCTTTCTGTGTAAGTACAAGATTTAAAGCTTCTTATATCTTAACGATTAATTTTCGCTATTCTTTGGCAAATTCCTTCCTATTCTTTCTTATTTTACCGTTTCCTATTTTGTTATGCTACCCTTCGATTTCACCTTTCTAAAAAAATACACTATAATGAAAGCCGGTAAACACGTACGAAGGGAGTAACATTATGTTAAAAATTTTTTCAACTCAATTAAGTGGTTATTTCTCCAGAGTTTCTCAAAAAGAGGAAATGAATATAGAAGATAGCGCCCGTCTACTTGCTCAAGCATTAATTGGCGAAGGTTTCATTTATTTACATGGTACAAATGAAATGGAGGGCGTCGTTGCTGAAGCACTATTCGGTGCTGAACCAATGAAGCAAGCAAAACGATTATTTGAAAATGGTAAAGAAGTAGAAGTAACTTCTGCAGATCGTGTACTTCTTATTAGCCGTTTTTCAACAGATGAAGAAGTTGTAGCAATAGCAAAAAGACTGCAAGCAGATGGACACTCTATTGTCGGCATCTCGGCTATGCAAGAAGGTACTGAATCACTAGAACAATATACAGATGTACATATTGATACAAAGCTGTTAAAAGGTCTTATTCCAGACGATGAAGGTAATCGTTACGGATTCCCAAGCTTAATTGTAGCTTTATTTGCATATCACGGGATTAAATTTACAATCGATGAAATGTTAAATGAATATTAAAAAAAGCGCCCTATTTCAGGCGCTTTTTTTATTACTTGCTCTCTTTATTCGTAATAGAAGCTCTTACGAAGTCATGGAACAACGGTTGTGGACGGTTTGGACGAGAAACTAGTTCTGGGTGGAACTGCGCTGCCACGAACCAAGGATGATCTTTTAATTCAATGATTTCAACTAGACGGCCATCTGGGCTTGTACCAGAGAATACAAATCCTTCTTTTTCCATATCCGGACGGAATTGATTGTTGAACTCATAACGATGACGATGACGCTCATATACAACCGGCTCATTGTAAGCATTGTATGCATTTGTTTCTTCAGCAAGCTTACATGGATATAGACCAAGACGAAGTGTACCACCTAAGTCTTCTACATCTTTTTGTTCTGGTAATAAGTCGATGATTGCATAAGGTGTGTCAGGATTAATTTCAGAAGAGTTAGCTCCTTCTAATCCTAATACGTTACGTGCGAATTCGATTGATGCAAGTTGCATACCTAAGCAAATTCCTAGGAATGGAACTTTGTTTTCACGAGCGTATTGAATTGCAACGATTTTACCTTCTACACCACGATCGCCGAAGCCACCTGGTACAAGGATACCATCTGTGTCTCCTACTAATTCTTGTACGTTCTCTGGTGTTACGTGCTCAGCATTTACCCATTTCACTTCTACATCTGTGTCGAAAGAGTAACCTGCATGACGAAGTGCTTCTACAACAGAAATATATGCATCTTGAAGCTCTACGTATTTACCAACAAGAGCGATTTTTGTTTTCTTAGAAAGGTTACGCACTTTTTCAACTAGCGCTGTCCACTCTGTCATATCTGCAGCTGGATTGTCTAATTTTAAGTGATCACAAACGATTTGGTCCATATTTTGCTCTTGAAGAGATAATGGAACCGCATATAAAGTATCTGCATCGCGCGCTTCGATAACTGCTTTTGTATCGATGTCACAGAATAATGCAAGCTTGTCTTTCATATCTTGAGAAACAGGCAATTCTGTACGAACAACGATAATATTTGGTTGAATACCTAAGCTGCGAAGCTCTTTAACGCTATGTTGCGTTGGTTTTGTTTTCATTTCACCCGCTGCTTTTAAGTACGGGATTAACGTACAGTGAATGTACATTACATTGTCACGACCGATGTCGCTCTTAATTTGACGGATTGCTTCTAAGAATGGTAGAGATTCGATGTCACCAACAGTTCCACCAATTTCTGTAATAACAACGTCCGCGTTTGTTTCGCGACCAGAACGGTATACGCGCTCTTTAATTTCGTTAGTAATGTGAGGAATAACTTGAACTGTTCCTCCTAGGTATTCACCACGACGCTCTTTTTGAAGAACTGAAGAGTAAATTTTACCTGTTGTTACGTTGCTGTATTTGTTTAAGTTGATGTCGATGAAACGCTCATAGTGACCAAGGTCTAAGTCAGTTTCTGCACCATCATCTGTTACGAATACCTCACCGTGTTGGTATGGGCTCATAGTCCCTGGGTCTACGTTAATGTATGGATCAAACTTTTGAATCGTTACGTTTAAACCACGATTTTTTAAAAGTCTTCCTAGAGATGCTGCTGTAATACCTTTTCCTAAAGACGATACTACACCGCCTGTTACAAAAATATACTTAGTCATGAAAAAGCTCCCTTCTACTTTGCTGTTATATAATCACCGTTGCAAAGCGCAACGTATGTAGATAACACTGTATCCATCTTATTGTTAGACTCTTTTTATTTTCTAAACAAAAAACAAAAAAGAAAATTGCTCCCCTCATCACAAAAAGTAATAAGTAGGGAGCAATTTTCTTTTATATTTACACTTTAAAAGTATTATCGTCCTTTTTTAAAGAGCCCAAAAATGATTCTACATGGACGATAATGAAAAGTCAAGAACTACAGTTCTTCCTCTTCTTCTTCAGTTTCATCATACTCAAGTTCTTCTTCAGCGAAGTCATCGTCATCATCTTCATCTAAATCATCAAGATCATCGTCATCTCCGTCTTCTTCTTCAAGAACCTTGTCCAAATCTTCTACATCATCATCTTCGTCTTCATTTCCGTCTGCATCTTCGAAGTCTTCATCTTCTTCAATGTAGTCGTCAAAACCGTCTTCTTCAACTTTACGTTTCTTCTTCGGTTTTGGCTGAGGTAAGATTTCTTCATCAATTTGCTCATATGGGTACCAGCTGCGTAGCCCCCAACGATTTTCTCCTAAATTAATGAAACGTCCATCGATGTTTAAGTCTGTATAAAATTGTGCGAGTTTCGCATTAACTTGCTCTTGAGATAGTCCCAGCACTTGAGCGATTTCTTGAACCAACTCGTTGAATGTCGTTGCTTGTCTTTTATCCCCTAAAACGCTATGTACAACTTCAATCATTGAACATTCTTTTAGCTCTTCTGGTGAATATTGCTTAAAATTCACTTATGCGGCACTTCCTTTCATCAAATATAACCTTATATATAACGGTCTGCTTAAAAAAATCCATACTATTCATTATAAACAAAAGTCGCACAAATATGCTACAAAAAAAACGGGAAACTTTAATGCCAATAAAATTATAATTTATCCAGCCCTTATTTCGGGAGCATATGGGCCCCTTGCAGCACATACCTAATTTGCATCTCTGTATATTCTTCGAGCGTATATAGTTTTTGCAGGGCCCAACGCCTAAATCCCCACATCTGGCCTTGTATAAAAATATTATGTGCGAGAAGCTGTATTTCTTTTTTATTTAATGTAAAAGTTCCATTTTCCGTACACTGTTCTAAAATATTCTCGAACATTCCTACCATTTGAAACTCCTTTTCTAATACGTACGGGAGTGATTCTTTCGGCAAAAAACGTACCTCTTGATACATGATTAATACTTCTTCCTGCAATTCATCCATTACTTTAAAGTAATTCGTTATTGCTATCTTTAAACTTTCTATACTCCCTTTTTCTGTACAAACTACTTCCTCTAATCTTTCCTTTACATGTTCATAAATACTATCACAAACTAAATACAAAACATCATCTTTTGTACGAATGTATTCATAAAGCGTACCAATACTAAATCCAGCTGCCTTTGCAATCTCTCTCGTTGTTGTACGCGGAAACCCTTTTTGCTTAAACAACTGCACCGCACCTTTAATCATTTGTTCACGTCTTAACGCGACTAATTTTTCATCTTTCACGGACGCATGTACATTATGTTTAACCATCCCCTTCACCTCTTCCCCTTATTTTTTGGAAGGAAAAAGCGTAGGAAAATACCTACGCCTTTCATCCTACTTCGTTAACATACGAGAAATTACTAACCTTTGAATCTCTTGTGTTCCTTCATAAATCTGTGTAATCTTTGCATCTCGCATATAACGCTCTACTGGATAATCTTTCGTATAACCGTAACCACCAAATACTTGTACCGCTTCAGTCGTCACCTTCATCGCTGCATCGCCTGCAAATACTTTTGACATCGCCGACTCTTTCCCGTACGGAAGCCCTTCCGATTCAAGCCAAGCCGCTTGGTATGTTAGAAGACGCGCCGCCTCCACATCCGTTGCCATATCTGCAAGTTTAAAGCCAATTCCTTGTTGCGCCGCAATCGGCTTCCCAAACTGATGACGCTCTCTTGCATATTCTACAGAAGCGTCTAAAGCCCCTTGCGCAATACCAACCGCTTGCGCCGCAATACCGTTACGGCCACCATCTAATGTTTGCATCGCTATCTTAAATCCTTGTCCTTCTTCCCCTAGTAAATTCTCTACAGGAATGCGGCAATCTTCGAACATAATTTCAGTTGTTGGTGAAGAGCGAATCCCTAACTTACTTTCCTTCTTCCCAACTGAAAATCCTGGTGTATCACTTTCCACAATAAATGCGCTCGTGCCGCGCTGCTTCGATTCAGGATCAGTTAACGCAAAGACAACATAAATATCAGCAATACCGCCATTAGTGATAAAGATTTTTGATCCATTTAATACATAATGGTCTCCATCTCTTTTAGCAATCGTCTTCATTCCACCAGCATCCGATCCAGATCCCGGCTCCGTTAAGCCGTACGCGCCAATTTTCTTCCCTTCTGCCATCGGTCGTAAAAACGTTTGTTTTTGCTCTTCCGTTCCAAATTTAAAAATGGGCCAACCAGCAAGCGAAGTATGTGCAGATAATGTTACACCTGTAGAAGCACATACACGGGATAATTCTTCAACGGCAATTACATAAGCTAAGTAATCGCTTCCAATTCCACCGTATTCTTCAGGCCACGGAATGCCGGTTAAACCAAGCTCTGCCATTTGATCAAATATTGCACGATCAAATCTCTCTTCTTCATCACGCTCAGCTGCCGTCGGTGCTACTTCGTTCTTAGCAAAATCTCGAACCATTTTTCTTATCATTTCATGTTCTTCTGATAGTTTAAAATGCATGCCCGTCTCCCCCTTGTGCTTTTATAAAGCTCGGCTAATAACGAGTTTCTGTATCTCACTCGTTCCTTCATATATTTGCGTGATTTTCGCATCACGGAAAAATCTTTCTACTGGATAGTCTTTCGTATAACCGTAACCACCAAATACTTGCACCGCTTCAATCGCAACTTCAACAGCCGTCTTAGAAGCGAATAGTTTCGCAATAGATGCCTCTTTACCACATGGTAATCCTTGTGCTCTTAGCGATGCCGCTCTATATACGAGTAATCGCGCCGCTTCTACACTAGTAGCCATATCCGCAAGTTTGAAGCCAATCCCTTGCTGCGCCGCAATTGGCTTTCCGAATTGCTCACGTTCTTTCGCATAATCAATCGCACATGCAAGCGCCGCTTCTGCAATTCCTAATGCTTGCGCTCCAATTCCAATTCGTCCAACATCTAAATTCGCCATCGCTACCTTAAATCCTTGTCCTTCTTCACCAAGTAAATTCTCAGCTGGCACTTTCATATCCTCGAACGTAAGTTGTACTGTGCGAGAACCGAGAAGCCCCATTTTATGCTCGTCTTTGCCGATAATTAAGCCCGGTGTATCTTTCTCTACTATAAATGCAGAAATCCCGCTCTTTCCTGCCTCTGGATTTGTAGAAGCGAATACAATGTATGTATTTGCTTCACCACCATTTGTAATAAATACTTTCGATCCATTAATAATGTAGTGATCGCCTTTCTTTACAGCTCTTGATTTCAAACTCCCTGCATCTGATCCTGCATTTGGTTCTGTTAATGCAAATGCTCCTAAATATTCACCAGTCGCAAGTTTAGAAACATATTTCTCTTTCTGTTCTTCTGTTCCGAAATATAAAATAGGGTTCATCCCAACTGACGTATGTACAGCTAAAATTACACCAACTGTTGCGCTTACCTTTGAAATTTCTTCAATTGCTAAAATGTAAGAAATAAAATCCATTTCTGCACCGCCGTATTTTGCAGGCGCTGGAATTCCCATTAATCCAAGCTCACCCATCTTCTGCAAAATCTCTTTTGGGAACACCCCTTGTTCCATACTCGGAACAAAGGGAGCTATTTCCTTCTGCGCAAAATCTCGAACCATCTTCCTCATCATTTGCTGTTCTTCATTAAAACGAAAGTTCATATACTCCGCCTCCATTTGCTATATATCCTTTTAACAATTTGGTAAGACCACTATTTTGTAACAAAGGGGGATTTATTCGTAAACGTAGAAACCACGACCTGTTTTACGTCCTAACCATCCTGCATTTACATACTTACGTAGTAATGGACATGGGCGATATTTACTATCACCTAAACCTTCATGCAACACTTCCATAATGTATAAACATGTATCTAAACCGATAAAATCAGCGAGCGTTAAAGGGCCCATTGGATGATTCATCCCAAGTTTCATTACTTCATCAATTGCTTCTTTCGTCGCTACACCTTCATATAACGTATAGATTGCTTCGTTAATCATCGGTAATAAAATACGGTTTGATACAAACCCTGGGAAATCGTTTACTTCAACTGGTACTTTCCCAATTTTCTTCGTAATATCTTCAATCGTTTCATAGACCGCATCACCTGTAGCCAATCCACGAATAATTTCAACAAGTTTCATAACCGGAACTGGATTCATAAAATGCATACCGATTACTTTTTCTGGACGCTTCGTTACCGCTGCAATTTCTGTAATTGGTAGAGATGACGTATTCGTCGCTAAAATTGCGTGTTCTGGAGCGATTTCATCTAAATTCGCAAAAATTTTCTTTTTAATATCCATTTTCTCAACAGCCGCTTCAATAATAAGGTCCGCTTCCTTCACACAATCTAAATCAAGCGTTACTGTAAGACGATTTAGCGTAGCTTCCTTCTCTTCTTCCTTCATGCGCCCTTTTTCTACTTGGCGTGCTAAGTTTTTCGTAATAATAGCCAATCCTCTATCTAATTGCTCCTGTTTCAAATCTTGTACCTTCACATCATATCCTGCCATTGCACATACTTGTGCAATTCCTGAACCCATTTGTCCCGCACCAATTACAACAATTTTTTGTACACTCATTTCTTCTTCCCCCTTAATATAAGTCTGTAATAAATCATTTTCTCACCGTAAATTAATGAACCTCAATCATCACTGCATCGCCTTGACCACCACCGCTACAAATCGAAGCAATTCCAATTCCGCCGCCGCGTTGCTTAAGGGCATGGATTAATGTAACGATAATGCGCGCTCCACTTGCTCCAATCGGGTGTCCCATCGCTACTGCTCCGCCATTTACATTCAATTTTTCTGGGTCAATTCCCGCAATCTCTGTACTTGCAATTGCTACCGCTGCAAATGCTTCATTAATCTCAAATAAATCAATGTCTTCAATTGTCTTTCCTGTTTTTTCTAACAATGCATTAATTGCATAACCTGGCGTTCTCGGGAAATCTTTAGATTCCACTGCAATTGCTGTATGCGCCAAAATTGTCGCTAATGGCTTTCTTCCTTCTTGCTTCGCTCTGTCTTCGCTCATTAATACAAGTGCAGCACCACCGTCGTTTAGGCCTGGCGCATTACCAGCTGTCACTGCCGCTGTTTTATCAAATACAGGTTTTAATTTTGCTAACTTTTCAACCGTTGTATCCTCGCGTGGCGCCTCATCTTTTGCAACGACAATCGGATCACCTTTTCTTTGCGGAATCGTTACTGGCACGATTTCCTCTTCAAAACGTCCTTCTTTATGTGCTGAAACTGCACGTTGATGACTACGATATGCCCATTCATCTTGTGCTTCACGAGAGATTCCGTCTTCCTTTGCAACTTCTCCGCCATAAACACCCATGTGTATGCCTGAAAATGCACATGTTAAACCGTCAGCAACATTTAAATCAATAACTTCGTTGTTGCCCATTCTGTATCCCCATCTTGCTCCGCGTAAAATGTAAGGACTGTTACTCATCGACTCCATACCGCCAGCTACAATCAATGATTGATCGCCAGTACGAATAATTTGATCCGCTAACGTAACCGCACGAAGACCTGATGCACAAACTTTATTCACTGTTTCCGTCTGCACTTCCCAAGGGATTCCAGCAGCTCTCGCAGCTTGGCGCGATGGAATTTGTCCCTGTCCACCTTGAATAACCGTTCCAAATATAACTTCCTCGACATCACTAGCAGAAACATTTGCTCTTTCAAGCGCCGCTTTAATTGCAATTCCTCCAAGTTCTGTTGCTTTTACGTCTTTTAAAGACCCTCCAAATTTCCCAACCGGTGTTCTTGCAGCACTTAAAATAACTGTTTTATTCATTTTTCTTTCCCCCATTTCTTTTTTTAGCACCGAGCGCTCGCTCGGCATTGTTACGTTGAGAAGAGGTGCAATGATTGCACCTCTCTCTGAAATTGTATTCATGCTTGCAGATTACATCGCTTCTTTCTTCTGTCCGATAACAGAGCGTTCTAAAATCTCTGTTACATCAAGCGTTTGAACGTTCTCTTCTACTTCTTTCGCTTTCGTCCCATCGCTAATCATTGTTAAGCAATATGGACAACCTGTACCGATAATGGATGGCTGCACAGCTAGTGCTTGTTCTGTACGAGCAACGTTAATACGCGAACCTGCTGTCTCTTCCATCCACATTAAGCCACCACCTGCGCCACAGCACATTCCCGTTTCACGGTTACGTGCCATTTCTACAAGGTTCACACCAGGAATCGCTTTCAAAATGTCGCGTGGCGCTTCGTATACTTCGTTGTATCTTCCTAAATAACAGGAATCATGGTACGTAACTGTTTCTTCAATAGCGTGAACAGGTTTTAAGCGTCCTTCTTTCACCCATTGAGCTAACAATTCTGTATGATGATAGACTTCTGCTTGCAAGCCAAAGTCTGGATACTCATTTTTAAATGTGTTATAAGCATGAGGGTCAATCGTAACGATTTTCTTCACTCCTGCCTTTTCAAATTCTTCGATATTCTTTGTCGCCATCTCTTGGAACACAAATTCATTTCCAAGTCGGCGCGGTGTATCTCCAGAGTTCTTCTCTTTATTACCAAGTATCGCAAATGAAATGCCTGCTTCGTTCATCAACTTCGCAAACGAGATCGCAATCTTCTGACTACGATTATCATATGATCCCATTGAACCAACCCAGAATAAATATTCGAACTCCTCGCCAGCTTTCGATTTTTCTTTCACAGTTGGAACTGTTACTTCATCATCACCTTGACGCCATGTTTCACGCTCTTTACGGTTCAGACCCCACGGATTCCCTTGACGCTCGATGTTTGTCATCGCACGCTGCGCTTCCGCGTCCATCTTTCCTTCTGTTAAAACGAGATAGCGGCGTAAATCAATAATTTTGTCAACATGCTCATTCATAACCGGACACTGATCTTCACAGTTACGACACGTTGTACAAGCCCAAATCTCTTCTTCTGTAATGACATCTCCAATTAAACTCGGATCGTAAGCGAGTGCTGTAGCTGCAGATTCCTGTTGCCCTTTCCCAGCTGCCATCATCGCTAACTGATTTCCTTGTGTATTATTAAAAGCGACTACTGGAACCCAAGGTGCTTTCGATGTCACTGCTGCTCCTTTATCAGTTAAATGATCGCGAAGTTTTAAAATTAAATCCATCGGCGATAACATTTTTCCTGTTCCTGTTGCCGGACACATATTTGTACAACGACCACACTCTACGCAAGCGTATAAATCGATAAGCTGATTTTGTCTAAAGTCTTCGATTTTACCAACACCAAACGTTTCTTGTGTTTCATCTTCAAAGTCAATCTTTTCAAGTTTCCCTGGATTTGAAAGACGACCGAAGAAAACGTTGGCTGGTCCCGCAATTAAATGCGCGTGTTTTGATTGTGGAACATAAACTAAAAATGTTAACAAAATTAGTAAATGCACCCACCAAGAGAAATAGAACACAGAAATGGCTGCGGTTTCATTTATTCCCGAGAAAACGTAAGCGATTGCAGAAGCGATTGGTTCACTCCATGAAAGCTCCTCGCCGTGCCATATAATTCCCATTCCATTACCTAGTAGTACAGAAATCATTAAGCCACCGATAAAGATAAGGACAAGGCCTGATTTGAAATTACGTTTTAAACGAACTAGCTTCTCAACATAACGTCTATGAAAAGCCCAAAAGACTGCAATTAAAATAACAAGTGTGATAATTTCCTGGAAGAATGTAAATGCAGGGTATAGTGGTCCAAGTGGAAGATGTGATCCTGGTGCGAGTCCTTTCCAAACGAAGTCAATTGCTCCAAATTGGACAAGAATAAATCCGTAAAAGAACATAACGTGAATAATGCCGCTCTTCTTATCTTTCAGCAGCTTTTTCTGACCGAAAACATTGACCTTAAGAAGATCCCAACGCTCTTTAAAACGACGGTCAAATTCAATCTTTTTTCCTAACTGTATGTAGGCCATCCTCGTTCGTATAAGATACACAAACAAATATCCCGCATAAGCAATAACAGCAATGGCAGCCAGCCAATTAATGATCAGTAAACTATTCATTTTTATGCTACCCCTCTCTTTGTAAGCCTTCTTTCTTTTTTAGAATCTTCAAAAACATATAATTTTCTGAATTCTTTCCCCTATCTTCATTATATAATGAGTGAGCATTCAGTCAACAGTTTTTTGTTATACAACACCATATTTTTTAATAAAGCTGTTTATTTCGGTAAAACTATAAAGTGAAACTTTAATGAGTAGAGAGCGATTTATTCCCTACTCATTATTAGCCCGCAAATAACGGGATAAGGTGAAAGTTTGATTAATAAAAAACTGATGGTGAAAAGACCGTGAAGGAGGGAATTTATTCATGTTCTTCTTATCTCTCTTGTTAATAGGCATCGCTCTCTGGATTGTAATCGATCTCTCTTATGGGAGAATTGTTCATTTAAAACGTGTACGTTCTCGTTCTTTCCCTTTACGTCAAAGTAATTTTCACCTTTATACATATGGAAAAGATTTGTATGATGCCCTATTTACTGATATAAAACAGGCGAAACACCATGTGCACGTTTTATTCTTCATTGTAAAAAACGATAAAATCAGTCGTGAATTTTTAAAATTACTTATCGATAAGGCAAAGGAAGGAATTGAAGTAAGACTTTTACTCGATCGATTAGGAAGCCACCATTTATCAAACGAGGCCATTCATTCCTTACAAAAACATGGTGTCTCTTTTTCATTTTGTCACAAAGTTAAGTTTCCTTTTCTTTTCTTTTCTGCAAATCAAAGAAACCATAGAAAAATTACAGTTATTGACGGGGAAATTGGTTATATTGGTGGATTTAATATTGGAGAAGAGTATTTAGGGCATAATCAAAAACTAGGATTATGGCGCGATTATCATTTACGCCTTACAGGAGAAGGAATACAAGATTTACAAAAGCAATTTTTACATGATTGGCTCGACGATACGGACCAAAATTTATTAGATTCATCTCTTTATTTTCCTAAGCAACAACCAGGAACCATTCTACACCGTTTTATCCCTACTGACGGTGCCTATTTGCAAAATACATTTTTATATTTAATCGAAAGCGCGGAAAAAGAACTCTTTATCGGTACACCCTATTTCATTCCTGGGAAAAAAATTATGGATGCATTATTAAAAGCACGAAAACGTGGGGTTCAAATCACGATTCTCGTTCCAGAAAAAGCGGATCATGCCCTTGTGCGCGAAGCGAAATTCCCATATTGCCGAAAGTTAATACAAGCCGGGTGTAATATTTACGCATTTCAACAAGGCTTTTTTCACGCTAAAGTTATTATAGTAGATGATTATATTTGTGATATCGGAACTGCAAACTTTGATATGAGAAGTTTATATATTAACCATGAAATCAACTGCCTTTTATACGATAAACATTTTATACAAACAGTGAAAAGCAAATTCCATGAAGATCTAGAAAATTCGTCATTACTTTCCTTTAAAGATGTTAGTCCTCTTTCTCTTATTGATAGGGGAAAAGAATGGGTAGGAACGATACTTGCTTTCTTTCTATAGGAAAGATAATGGATAAAGGAGATGTATTCTTTATGATTATGCGTTTCGGATATGTCTCACATGCAATGGCACTCTGGGACTGTTCTCCGGCTAAAACGATGACATTTACTAGCTTTCAAAAGCTCAGTAAACAAGAACGAGAAGATAAATTGTACGATGTTACGCGGCAGAATCTGGAGCATACAATACGTATTCTTCATTACAACATAGCGCATGAAATTCCATTATATCGCTTATCTTCTTCCATCGTCCCACTTGCAACACATCCCGAAGTCGAGTTTGATTACATCGGGTTGTTCACACCGCTTTGGCGTAAAATTGGGGCATTAATTAAAGAGCACAATTTGCGAGTAAGTTTTCATCCAAATCAATTTACGCTATTTACAAGCGATAAGCCACATATTACAACTAACGCTATTACAGATATGACCTATCATTATAAAGTATTAGATGCAATAGGAATTGCAGATTCTTCTTATATTAACATCCATGTAGGTGGTGCCTATGGAAATAAAGAAAAAGCGGTTGGACGTTTCCATGAAAACATAAAAAAACTTCCTGCACATATAAAAAAGCAAATGACACTTGAAAACGACGATAAAACATATACAACTGCTGAAACTTTATCTATTTGCCAAAAAGAAAAGATCCCTTTCGTATTTGATTATCATCATCACATGGCCAATCTTTGCGAGGAACCGCTAGAAGATTTACTTCCTGCAATTTTTGAAACTTGGTCACATACAAATATCCTTCCTAAAGTTCACATTTCCTCCCCTAAATCAGAAAAAGAGTTTAGGGCTCACGCTGAATATATTGATTTAGAGTTTATTAAACCTTTCTTACACATTGCAAAAAAAATCAATCATGATTTCGATATTATGATTGAAAGTAAACAGAAAGATTTAGCAATGCTGCAACTCATACATGAATTATCCTCTATAAGAGGGGTTAAAAGAATAAATAGCTCAACATTACAATGGTAAATTGTAATGTTGAGCTATTTTTTTCAAAAAAAGTAATTTTTTTAGTAAAAAACACCCTATTTTATATGCTATGATTGGAGTTAGCATTTTCCACCTGTGATTCAACTTTATTGAAACGGAGTCATACTATGATTAATCAAAAAAAATATGTACACTTTGTCATAATGTATATAACTATATTTTCCCTTTGGATATTTCTTATCCCTAAGGACTTGAATATAAAAGAGATTGGAATCCTCTTCTTATTTTGTTTTGCTGCACTCTTTTCTTGCTATTGCTTATATAAAGCTATTCAGAAAATGAAGCGTAGTGATAAATTATTTTGGGTTTTATTACTATGCACTTGCATATGCGGACTAACCATGGAGATAACTTTATTTCTTCATTCACTTTCTATATATGATCAAGTCATATTCTCATATAAGGCACTACCTTTTTTCATCATACAGTATATTTTGCTCTTTTCTGGTTTTGCTATCAAATTCATAAAACATTACTCTATTAGAGGCCTTGCTCAATTTTCATTCGATAGCATCTTTATTGTGATCATGAATATTTATTTTACCTTAACTTTTATTTTAGACCTTTCAAACTTTCGTACGCTAACAACAGATCAATGGGTTTTAATCGGATACTTTATTGCACAATCATTAGTAATTTACGCTGTTATTAGCCTATATAGACGAGAACAATATTCATCTAGCAGAATTTCATTAATTATCGGCTTTACTATCATACTTGTTTACGGATATATACACCTGTTCCAACTAAATTTAGGGATGAAAACCTCTTCTGAAGTCTCTTACTTAGTACATACTGCTTCAATTTTATTAATTGGTTTGTCATCCATACTATACATTTTGGATAAACCAATGCAGCATGAAACGAAAACAAAGTACTATCGATTCGACTATGTGCGCTTTATATTACCCTATTTCAGTATAGTCATTACCTTTTCCTTTATTCTTATTCAACCTTGGGATGATAAGTTCATGTTAATAGGTCTAGTATTATCACTCATCTTGTTATTCCTACGACAACTTTACATGTGGAAAGATAATCAAGCACTAATCGATACATATGAACAGTTGACTACACAACTAGAAGGCAAAGTAGAAGAAGGTGCATTTGCGTTATCAAAGAGTGAACAACGCTATAAATCGTTATTCGAAGATCATCCTGATGCCGTTTTCTCTTTAAATATGGATGGTATTTTCCAACAATCTAATACAGCCTGTGAAAGCTTATTTACCGCCTACTATTGTGAAGTAGAAAGCTATTCTCTTCTACACTTTATTGACTCAAAAGACCATGATTTACTAAAGAAAGCTTTGCAAATGACAACAGAAGGTCGACCACAAACTTTAGAAGTTCGCACAAAAGAAAAAGAAGGCTATTACTATTACCTCCACATTACACTCATCCCTACTTTCATAAACAAAGAAGTTGTTGGGATGTTCGGCATAGCACGTGATATTACAACTTTATATGAAAAACAAAAACAAGTAGAACATTTAGCCTTTCATGATGCACTTACTGGATTACCAAATCGCCGAAAGTTTGAAAAAGATTTAAAAAATATTTTAAATACGGCTCAAACTAGCGCAAATGATGTTGCAGTCATGTTCCTTGATTTAGATCGATTCAAAAAAATTAACGATAGACTCGGACACGACGTCGGAGATTTATTATTAATTGAAGTAGCAAAAAGATTACGTGGTTGCTTGCGTTCAAAAGATATCGTTGCTCGTCAAGGCGGAGATGAGTTTACAATTCTATTACCGGATATGTACTCAGAAAAAAGTGCGGCTTTTATAGCTGAACAGATTTTAACCGTTTTAAACAAACCATTCTTCATTCAAGATGAAGAACTGTCTATTACACCGAGTATTGGAATTGCCATGTATCCTGATTACGGGGCCGATGTTACTGAATTAATGAAAAATGCTGATATGGCTATGTATCGCGCGAAAGCAAATGGAAAAAACAGATTTGTTTTCTTCTCAAAAGAAATAAGTATTGCACAAAATGAAATCCAATTCTTAGAAGGCGAACTTGCAAAAGCATTACAACAAAATGAATTTTTCCTAGAATATCAGCCACAAGTAAGCACAAAAACAAAACAAATTATCGGTTTTGAAGCATTAATTCGTTGGAAACACCCAAAACTCGGTATTGTATCTCCTGCCCAATTCATTCCTCTAGCGGAGGAAACCGGATTTATTATTGAACTTGGAAATTGGATTTTACGTACCGCTTGCTTAGAGGCAAAAAGATGGCATAATCAAGGTTTTTCTCACTTGAAAGTTGGTGTGAATTTATCTGTTGTTCAATTTAACCATGCAAATTTAATCCATACTATTTCAAAAGTGTTAGAAGAAACCGAACTAAAACCGGAAGCGCTAGATATCGAAATTACAGAAAGTATCGCAATTAATCAAAATCAATCTGTCATTTCCAAACTAGAACAGCTTCAAAACCTCGGTATTCAAATTTCAATCGATGACTTTGGAACTGGTTATAGTTCTTTAGCTTATTTAACAAAATATCCAATTAACACATTAAAAATTGCTCGAGAGTTTATTTGCGGCATAACAACTAGCCCTTTAGAGGAAGCGATTATCTCTTCCATCATTACACTATCAAAAGAACTAAATTTAGAAGTTATTGCAGAAGGTGTAGAGACGGAAGAACAATGGAAGTTTTTATATGAACAAAACTGTGACCACATTCAAGGATTCTTTATTAGCAAGCCTGTTTCTAGTAAAGACGTTTGGAGGTTACTCCACAAAAAAACAACCGTCTAAGTAAGACGGTTGTTTTTTTAATGTTCAAATGGTAAATCTGAAGCTAATTGTACCTCTTGATCATTATGAGAAATTACTTGGCTTTTCTCTAAAGCTGTATCTGTTAATGAAATACCCCATGCCATTGCTAACGTTAATAGACTACCAATAAGTAATTTTTTCATATTCCATCACCCACATCGTTTTCTTTTAATATATCATGAAAATTTATCCACAACTTATGCAATTATGCATACCCATTTTTTGGATATTTCATTGCTTTTTGTGGATGTAACTTACGAAATATACCACTATACATATTCCAAATCATTTTAATTTAAATACTTCTTTTTTTTTAATAACGTCTCTTTGTAAGAATGTAAATCTAATAAATCAAAGAAGAAAGACGCTTTTTTATACACTTCTTTAATATCATCTGATGAATACTCTAATTTCTCAAGGCACTCGCCCTTTTGATAATACAATTGACCGATTAATTCCATACTTCCCATATACCGAGAAGCCTCAATCGCTTCATTCACTTGATACAATGCCTCTTCAAACTGATCACTCAAATATAAAGCTTTTGCATAATTATATCGAACTTTAACTGTGAATGCCTCATTATTATGTAGCGATTCTAACTGTTCTAAAATAGCTCGAAATGAATTTATTGCCCTATCTAATTGATTATTTTCTGCACAAATACTTGCAATAGAATTTTCAATATATAAATTTTGAAATACATCTATTCCTCCGTATGATTGATGTACAATTTTTTTCAACTCTAAAATGCAATATTCAAAATTAATTTTCTGTAAAACATATGCAGATAAGTAATAGTACCAAAGAAGAAACTGATTAAATTCTGGATGAAACTTTTCTTTTTTTAATTCATTTGAAACAATGCTATAAATTTCAGCATATTGTTTCTTCTTACTCAACATTTGAATTTTATCTTTAAATAACTTTTTTCTTTCAATATCAGAATAAATAAGTACCTCATAAAAGTGAATAATAGGAACTTGTAATTTCGCTGCGATACCTTGCAATATATCCATACTTGGGTATACCGCGCCCGATTCAATTCGGCTCACTTCCGATTGATGACATATATTTTCGGATAGCTGTTTTTGTGTTAAACCCCTCATTACCCTAATCTTCTTAATTTCACTTCCTAATTTTTCTGCGTGCATACTTACTCACCATCCCATTATAACAATCTAATTTTTTAAGTTGTCATACCACTACAATAATGTGAATTCGACAATTTTTGATATGAAATAATGCATAATATATATAAAATTCGGCAAATTTTTCATACAATCCATCTCACATACAATAATAGATTAGTAGTTTTATAGATAAAGTAAAACTTTAATCAGTGGGGTTTTCTTCATCCCACTGATTATTAGCTCTCACCAATCGGACTTTTATGGGCAGCCCGTCCCCCACCTAAATTCTTTGCTTTCGCTGAATTTTGAGGTGGGGTCTTACTGCCCATTAAAGCGGGATAAATTATAGAAAACTCGCCCGTGCTTTCATTACATTCGGTCTTCTTTATCCTTTATCAACAGAAGCTTTTCACACCCAAGAACTAGATAAAAATGAAATAAAAGTTGGAATTTCTCAGCCTAGTTTAATGATTTAAAAATTAACACAACCTCAAAATGATACAAAAAAATATGCTAAAAAAGTATTTAAAGGATGATATAAACGAGGCGAAAGCTCAACAAGAGTGAGTGACAACTGAACTGAATGTAGATTCCCAACCTACAAATAAAGAAACAAAAGAAAATCAAACCGAAATTCATCTTGCACAAACTTACAAAAACTATAAAGTATATAATCAAGATTTCATTGTAAAAGTAGATAAAAATGGAGTAATTACAACTGTTAGTGGAAAAGTTGTCCAAAATTCAGACCAACAACCTAATCTAACTATAACAAATTTTTTGTCGAAAAATGAAGTAAAATCTGTATTATGTACTACTCTTCACCTTTCAAGCAATTCAACTGAGACGGATTCTGCAGTGAAACACTTATTTATCCCGCATTAACGGGCAGTAAGACCCCCATCCCCAAATTCAGAGGAAGGAAGCAAGGAAGTTAGGTGGGGGATGAACAACCCCCACCCACTGATTAAAGTTTCACTTTATAAGAAAAAAGAAGTTTACCATTCATAGGTAAACTTCTTTTCATATCCATCCCTTTTCTTCCGCAATTGTAATTGCCTCAATTCTATTTTTCGCATCAAGTTTCGTTAATACTTCAGAAATATAATTACGTACTGTACCAGGTGAAAGATAAAGTGCCTTCGCAATTTCATTTGCCGTCTTTCCTTCTTTCGCAAGTAACAACACTTCTTTTTCCCGATCTGATAACGGATTTTGCTCCTGCCACAAGCCGAACATTAAATCTTGAGAAATCTCTCGCTTTCCTTTCATCACATTACGAATCGATGCTGCTAAATCTTCACTTGGACTATCTTTCAATAAATATCCGTGCACACCAGCTTTCATTGCTCTCTCAAAATATCCAGGGCGCGCAAATGTTGTTAAAATCATTACCTTACATGCTGATTTTTCTTTCTTTAACGTTTCCGCAACATCTAATCCGCTTTGAATTGGCATTTCAATATCCATAATACTTACATCAGGTTGTAGCGATTCAATTAGTTTTAGTGCCTCTTCCCCGTTCGCAGCTTGCCCAATTACTTCAATATCATCTTCTAGATCAAGTAAGGCCCCTAATGCACCACGAAGCATCCGCTGATCTTCTGCAATAATAATTCGAATCATGCCCTCACCTCATCTTTTCCTGTTCGAATAACAACTGGTACTTTTACTATTAATAGTGTCCCTGGATTAATCATACCTAGTTCAACAAACCCATCAATAAGAGCGATGCGCTCCTTCATACCACGAATGCCATTTCCATCGTGGTTTTGATCTGCTAAACCGATTCCGTTATCTTCTACTTTCAAAATCAGCTCACCTTGTGATTCTAATACAGAGACTGTACACTTTGTCGCCTTACTATGTTTTACAACATTCGTCACAGCCTCACGTAAACACATCCCTAAAATATTTTGTTCAATAGGTGATAACGAACTCGAACTTGCTTCCTGCTTCACTTCTAATTCGATATTGGCAGCTTGTAAAATCGCTTTTATTTGCTCGATCTCTTCTTCTACTGTAATCATGCGCATATCAGAAATTAATTCCCTTAGCTGCTTTAATGCCGTACGAGATGTTTGCGTAATTTCCTTTGCTTCCGCACTTGCGCGCTCCGGATTTTTTACAATTAACTTCTCCACGAGCTGACTTTTTAACGTAATAAGAGATAGTGTATGTCCCAACGTATCATGAAGATCTCTTGCAATTCGTTGCCTTTCTTCACGTTTGACTAAGTCTTTAATTTGTTCATTCGCTTCGTTTAATTGATTTCTTAATATCTTTTTTTGATTAAAGTTACGCATACCGAAAGGCGCAGCAAGCATCAAAATAAACATTGGGACAGTATTTATAAAGCTTGTAAAAGAAAAACCTGCACCATATACAAATGTTATAAGCGTTACAACTAATAGGCCCAATAATATCCGAAATATTTTTTTCGTGGGTGCGAACGCTATAGCGTTTGATGTGAAAAAGCATAAAAAAATAAGGTATGGGCTATAAAAAAAACTAAATACCAAAGCAATAATTAATTGTATACAAGCCCACATTGCAAACATCTTTGTAACAAAATAAAGTTGCCGATATGCCAAGACAAAAAGAATTAACATACCAGCACCAAACATTAATCTCGAACCTTCCTGTTGTACAATTGCATAAACCGGAAATACTAGATACACCAGCCACATATACGGAAAGAAACCCATATGTTTCGGAAAAATCTCAATCCTCTTCTTCTCTATCATTTATACCGCTTCCTGTCTTTTTCTTATATATATTGATACTACAACAAATATAAGGAAATAACCTCCTAATACCGCGATATTTTCCCATCCAATCGATTTTCCAGCTACAATATCCCATGCACCGCTTCCGAAGTGGTATGTTGGTGTCCATTCACCGATAGATCTTAATATTTTCGGAAATACTTCGATTGGCATCCATAGACCGCCAAGAATTGCTAAACACATATTTAAAATATTTGCTAAACCGGCTGCTGCATCAACTTTTTTAATAGAACCGACTATCGATCCAAGTGCTAAAAACGGTGTTACACCTAGTAATATCCATAAACCAGCGCTAATCCATTGACCGAACGTTAACTGAACATCATTAATTAAAATACCTGCCATAAAAATAACTACGATTGAAAATACATTTACT
The DNA here is from genome assembly GCF_058792175.1 of Bacillus sp. EB106-02-03-XG38. Classification (NCBI taxonomy): domain Bacteria; kingdom Bacillati; phylum Bacillota; class Bacilli; order Caryophanales; family Bacillaceae; genus Bacillus; species Bacillus sp. EB106-02-03-XG38. The sequence continues at coordinate 153,979 of NZ_JBYTED010000004.1, read as the reverse complement.
ACTGTTTGCGAAACAATTTTTGCGGAAATATATGCCCCTTCTGGCAAAGGTGTAATTCTCAAAAGTTGCGCCCATCCTTTTTGTCTTTCCTCAGAAAGACGAACACCAAAGCTGAAAAGCGCTGTTCCAATAATACTGAATGAAGTCATAGAAATTAAATAGTGAGCTTTCCACTCATTCCCGTTCTGTGGAACTTGAACAACATTTGTGAAAATATAGTAAAACATAACTGGCATTAATAATGAGAAAAAGATAAACAATTTATTGCGAAACGTACGTAATATCTCCATCTTACATTGCATCAAAAACGCCCTCATGCGATTCCCTCCTTCTGATTTGCAACAAACTGTTCAAATGCTTCATCGAGACTTCCACGTTCAACTGAAATATTTGTTACAGGTAAATTCTTTTCATAAATTGCTTTTAAAGTTGCATCTGTATCTTCAGTTATTAAAGTGAAGTGACCTTCGTTTGATTGTACTTCTGTTACACTTGGTAACCCTTTTAATAATTTTGTAGGAATACTTTCCTTCGAATAAAATGTAATTGTTTTTCGCGAAATCGTCGCCTTCATCTCATCTGGCGTACCATCTGCGATAATCTTTCCATTTGCGAACAATAAAATACGATTCGCCAATGCATCCGCTTCTTCTAAATAGTGCGTCGTTAAAATAATTGTTTTCCCTTCACTTGCTAACTTTCGAATTGTTTCCCAAAACGTTCTCCGGGACGTAATATCCATACCCACTGTCGGCTCATCTAAAAATAGCAAATCTGGATTTCCTGCAAGTGCAAGCGCAAAGTTTAACCTTCTTTTTTGCCCACCTGATAATTTCTCACATCTTTGCTTTCGTTCTGATTCTAAATTTGATAACTGTAGTAACTTTTCTTTCGCTACCGGATTCGTATAATAACTACGGAATAACTCTATTGCCTCTTCCACCGTAATGCTATCAATGACACTTACTTCTTGTAGCATCGCACCGAGGCTATTACGAACATCTCTACGCTTTGGATTCTTTCCAAATATAGAAACAGTCCCTTCCGTCGGATCCTTTAATCCAAGCATCATTGACATCGTCGTTGTTTTCCCTGCACCATTCGGTCCAAGTAGCGCTACAATTTCTCCTTTATTTACATGAAATGAAACGTTATTTACTGCACTTTTATGTTTAAATGTTTTAGAAACACCATTTACTTCAATAATCTTTTCCATCTCTCCACCCCCGCTGTTTCTTATATTTACATTGTACGTGTTGGAAAACTTAGGAAACAGTATGATGCGTCATGACATCAATATGACAATTGTCATGTATTCTTTGTGAGAGGAATCAGCCCCCATACCGTAAGCGAGTAGCAGGACGAAAATAAACATGATACAATCGGGTAAGATATATATTCGAGGAAGGACAGTGGTTTTCATGATTATTCGTAATGAACAAGATTTAGAAGGCTTACGAAAAATCGGCCGCATCGTTGCGCTTGCACGTGAAGAAATGAAAAAAGAAGCGAAGCCAGGTATGACAACGAAAGAGCTTGATTTGATCGGTAAAAAGGTATTAGATGAGCACGGTGCTATTTCTGCACCTGAAAAAGAATATGATTTCCCTGGTGTAACTTGCATTAGTGTAAACGAAGAAGTTGCTCATGGTATTCCAGGAGATCGCGTATTAAAAGAAGGCGACTTAGTAAATGTCGACGTATCTGCTGCACTTGGTGGTTATTATGCAGATACAGGTATTTCATTTGTGCTTGGAGAAGATGAAGCAAAAGAAAAGCTTTGCCAAGCGGCTGTTGATGCATTTTGGGCAGCAATGAAAAAGGTGAAAGCTGGTTCAAAACAAAACCAAATTGGTCGTGCTGTTTCGAACTTCGCACATAAAAATGGATACAATGTGATTCAAAACTTAACTGGTCACGGTATCGGTCTTAGTTTACATGAAGCACCAAACCATATTTTAAGCTACTTTGACCCAATGGATAGTGCACTTCTAAAAGACGGTCTTGTTATCGCTGTAGAGCCATTCATTTCGATGAAAGCTGATCACATTATCGAACGTGGCGATGATGGTTGGACATTCGTTACACCTGATAAAAGCCTTGTTGCACAATGTGAACATACAGTTGTTGTAACACGCGGCGAACCAATAATCTTAACAGAAATATAAAATTAAAAATGACCGTTTTTTAGAATTTTTCTACTAAAACGGTCATTTTTAATTTTTGGAAAATATTTGTTAAACCGCTGTTGAACTCTTTATCATTTAAGTATATAATCTTTAGCGAAGGTTATTCATAATCATCTTCTAGAGAAGATAACACTATTATCAAAAGGGATACCTTCTTTTTTATTATGTAAAATAGCTTCAAAAATGACCGCAGTAATGATTTAGTCGAATATTATAAATAACTTATATTCCACTAAATCTGAAAAGGAACTGTACCCTGTTAACTTCGGTCCACAAATTGTACAACTCTCTCTAGGCAAAAAGTTAATTTTCATAAATGTAATAAGTGACATTATTAAGATACAATTATCTCAATTTCATATTACATAAATGAATATTTTCAAAGTGCATATTGTCTTCAACCTAACCAAAATCAACCCTATTCAGATTTTTTCCACACAATTTTAAAGCAAAAAACAAACTTTTAACTTGGGATACATTACTTTGGTTAGCATGTATCGTAAAACTTACCTTTATGACTATCCAGTTCATAACACATTCACAAGAAAATGCTCTTGTATATAAAGGTCTGATATCGTTCCTTTTATCAGCATACTTTCGACATTTTTTGTCGAATTATGTATATTCCAGATTTTTACGTTACTTTATATATGCCTTTGATTAAACATCTATTCTGTCAGAGAACGTACATAGAAACGGAGGGATAGTAGCAACAAAGACTTTATAACAATTAACTTTTTTTATATTCCATTTGTTCATGTGGAATATATTCCTCAGTGAACAAATGAATGTTCAAAGGAGGCAAAATGAAAAAACTTTTCAATATATGTTTAATTGTATTTGTACTATTTTCACAGTTTATTAGTTTCCCGTACAATCAGGCAAAAGCTGAGACTTTACAGGAAACTTCATTATTTGACACTGTTGAGATGAAAGATGCAACGGATCACATTATTGACGAAGCAAAAAATCCTAACAACTTAATAAAGATAGGATCAACCATTCAAGTAGAATATGCTTGGTCAATAAAGGATCAACGAGTTGTACATGCAAACGATACAGCAGTAATTCAAATACCACTTGCATTAAAAATATCTAAAGATTTGCAAGGAGATTTAGTAACAGATCAAAAAAATATTGGTCAATATTTTTTAACAGCTAAAGATAATAAATTAAAACTAATATTTAATGATCAAGTAGAAAATTCGAAAGATGCTAAAGGAAAAATTAAAATTGATACTGTTTTTAACCCAACTTTAAAAACAGGAGAAAAATCAGTTCAAATCGCTTTTCCTTTAGGAACAATGGTTCAACCTATAACAGTTCCTGTTCAAGTAGAAGATTCTAAAGAAGATAACACCGAACAGGATACTAATAAACCAGTGCAAGATCCAGCAACTAAACCTGCTACTGATAATCCGGAACAAAATCCAGCAACTAAACCTGCTACTGATAATCCGGAACAAAATCCAGCAACTAAACCTGCTACTGACAATCCGGAACAAAATTCAGCAGCTAAACCTGCTACTGACAATCCGGAACAAAATTCAGCAGCTAAAATTGCTACTGACAATCCGGAACAAAATTCAGCAGCTAAACCTGCTACTGACAATCCGGAACAAAATCCAGCAGCTAAAATTGCTACTGACAACTCAGAACAAAAGCTAGCAAGCGACCCTACTGAGAATATAAACTCAGGTCCAAAGCAAATAACAACAAACATTTTAACAGGTGTAAAGTTGACGGACAAAGACGGAAAACCATTTACAGAGGATAACCGTCCAAGCACAGATTCCCCTGCCAACATTGAGTTTACATGGGAACTTTTAAAATCAATGAATGTAAAAAGTGGAGATTACTATATTTTTGATCTTCCTAAACATTTTAAGATTTACAATACAATTAACAGTCCGTTATATGATAATGAAAACCACCCTATCGGGAACTTTACTGTTACAAAGGATGGAAAAGTCACAATGACATTCAACGATTATGTTGAAGAACATCCAGATATTGTTGGTAACTTACAATTAAAGACAGAATTTAATAAAGCTGAAATTAAAGGTACAACAACACAAGAAATTCCTTTCCCAATTAAAGATAAAGATGTTTCTATTACAGTTGACTTTAAGCCTAATGTACAAACAGCTACAAATAAAAAGGGGTTACCTGATAGACCAATTAATACAAATGAAGTTAATTGGACAGTAGAAATGAACAAAACGAAAGAAAATCTTAAAAACGCTGTTTTTAAAGATACCATCCCACAGGGGACAATTTTAAATAAGGATTCTATTAAAGTTTATTATTTAGAAGTTGATGTTAACGGGAACGCAACACGTGGTAAAGAAGCTGATCCAGCAGATTACAAAATTATTTCATCAGATGGTTCAAAATTGGAGATTGCTTTTAAAGATTCTATTAAAGAAGCATATCAAATCGAATATGTCACAAAAATTACTGATGAAAACGTAAAAAGCTTCCAAAATAACGTTACAATAACGAGTGATAATCAAAAACAACAAAACACAAGTGCTACTGTAACTGTCTCTCGTGGTACACATTTAAACAAAACAAGTAAATATGATCCAAAGACCCAAACAATTGAATGGACAATTACTTACAACGGTGATCAAAGAAATATCAAAAAAACAGATGCACTTTTACAAGATATTTTTGACGATACACATGAACTAGATGCAAATTCTATTGTTGTGAAAAATGCTTCCTATGATGATAAAGGACAGCTTGTAACAGGAGATACTGTTAATAATTACACTGTAAGTAACAAGAAGAATGGATTCGATTTACAATTTAATGAGGATATTAATAGTGCTTATGTAATTACCTATAAAACAAAGCCAACTGATAATGTCATAAAAGATGGAAAAGTAAAAAATACAGTTACAGCTGATAATGGTTCAAGTAAAGAAAATGAGGTTGGCTTCAAGCAGCAAAATATTATTAAATCTAATAATAAAGCTGAAACAAACTATAAAGACAAAACAACAACCTGGACAATTACAGTAAATAATAATAACTATCCATTAAACAATGCGATCATTACAGATACCTTTAATCATGGTGGATTACAATTAAAAGATAAGAAACTAGAAATTAAAGACGGAGATTACACCCTTCAAGATGGGACTGACTATGTTTTAGATGTAACAGACAAAGGTTTCAAAGTTACCCTTATAGGTACATATCAGTCTAATATGACAAAAACATTAATCGTAAAATATACAACAGACTTTGACTATACCCAATTGGAAAGTGGTAAAACTTCATTTAAAAATACAGGTGACCTATCTTGGATAGATGCAGATTCCAACAAACAATCAAATACAGTTGAAGCGAATTTTGATCCTGATACTTTCACAAAGGCAAATGGGTATAAATATGGTTCTTATAACGCCCAAACGAAAGAAATCACTTGGATAATAGGCTTTAATTATAATAATGTTGAGATTAAAGACCCTTATGTTATAGACGTAATACAAGATAAACAAAAGTTAGTACCAGGATCCATTGAAGTGCGCGATATGATTTTAAATGGAAGTCCAGATAATGCAAGACCTGGCAATGCTGTACCGACTGAGCAATATGAACTTGAAGAACCTACAGAGAAAAATAAAAATACCCTAAAGGTTCATTTCAAACAATCAATTAATTCACCTTACTATATTATCTTTAAAACAAGCCTTGATGGTGAACTCATCCAAGGTACCTACAAAAATGAGGCAGAGTTGAAAGATGGCTCTAAAATTGTAAACACTCTTAAAGGTGACGCTCAAGTTAATAAAGGTGGCAGCTTCGTTACAAAAAAAGCTGTGCAAGACGACAACTATATTAATTGGAGTATTGCAATTAATGAAAGCCAATCGACCATTGCAGACGCAGTTGTAACAGACGATCCAACAGACAATCAAGTACTTGTGGAAGATTCGTTCCACTTATATCCTACAACTGTCGATTACTATGGAAATGTAACAAAAGATACAGCAAATGAACTAAAACAAGGAACAGACTATAAACTCAAAATAACAACAGACAATAATACCGGAAAGCAACATTTTGAAATTGCCTTCTTGAAGAAAATTGATCGAGCTTATATTTTAGAATATCGTTCATTTATTAATGCAGACGATAAAGAAAAAGTAAGTAATAAAGCAAAAATCACAGGCAATAAGTTAACAGTAACAAATACAGAAACTACCGAAACGATTGAAGTACGAATGTCTTCCGGTTCAGGCGGAGGATCTGCTACTACAGGTCGTGGAAACCTTGAAATTATAAAGGTAGATAACGACAATAAGAACGCACCATTGGCCGGGGCAGAGTTTACTTTATACGATCGTACAGGGAAAAACATTATTCGTAAAATAGTAACAGACAAAGACGGTATCGCTAAGTTTAATAACTTAAAACGCGATAAATATTTATTAAAAGAAACAAAAGCTCCTGAAGGCTATGTAATTAGCTGGGATTTAAAACAAGGAAAAATTGTTGAACTTGGTACACAAGAAACTACAACATATAAACTTGCAAATAAGAAGTTTGTCGGGAAAGTTGTTTTAACAAAGTCTGATGACCTGAACAAAAACATAACATTGCAAGGTGCCGTTTTCACACTATTAGATAAAGATAAAAAAATAATTTCAGAACATGCAAAATTAACAACAAATGATAAAGGGCAAATTACTGTAGATAATTTAAAACCAGGAACTTACTACTTAAAGGAAACAAAGGCTCCTGAACATTATAAATTAGATGATCGACTGATTGAGGTTAAAATCGCGGAAGATCAAACAACAGTAATAAACCGAACTGCAACAAATAGTTTGATTCCAGGGTCGGCCATTTTAACAAAAGTCGATAAAGATGGAAAAACTTTAGCAGGTGCGGAATTCAGTGTACGCGATCGATATAACAAAGTAATTCGTGGTTATGAAAAATTAACGACAAATGATCAAGGACAAATCGAAGCAAAAGATTTACGCCCTGGAGACTATCAATTTGTCGAAGAAAAAGCACCGAAAGATTACGACATAGATAAAAAACCGATTGAGTTTACAATTGTAAAAAGTCAAAAGAAAGCAGTTACTGTTACTGCGACGAATCACCTCATTAAAGGTGGCGTCACTTTAACAAAAACTGATGATATCGATGGTACAGCTCTTGAAGGTGCTGTATTTAAAATTGTCGATGCTAATGATGAAAAGAAAGTCATTCGCGAAAATGTAAAAACTGGTGCAGACGGTAAAGTAACTGTTAAAGACTTAGAGCCTGGTACGTATAAATTTGTTGAAACAGAAGCTCCTAAGGATTATACGTTAAATACAAACCCTATCGAGTTTACAATTGACAAAAGCCAACAGTCTTTTGCTACCGTTACGGCAACAAACAGTTTAAAAACAGGAGAAGTTGAATTATTAAAAGTTGATGAATTCGGTGATAAAAAGCCTCTAAAAGGTGCAGTATTTAAAATTGTTGATGTAAATAATAATGATGTTCGTACTGACCTAACTACAGATGCTGATGGAAAAACAAAAGCTGATAAGCTACGTCCTGGTACGTATAAATTTATTGAAACAGCTGCTCCTGAACATTACGTTTTACAAGCAGAACCTATTGAATTTACAATCAATAGAAGTCAGAAAGAAACTCTACTTGTGAAAGCTGAAAATGCTTTAAAACCAGGAGATGTTGAATTAACGAAAGTTGATGATATCGATGGTACAGCTCTTGAAGGTGCTGTATTTAAAATTGTCGATGCTAATGATGAAAAGAAAGTCATTCGCGAAAATATAAAAACTGGTGCGGATGGTAAAGCTATCGCTACTGGCTTACGCCCTGGCGATTATAAATTTATCGAAGTAACAGCACCGAAGTATTACGATAAGAATACAAATCCAATCAAGTTCACAATTACAGAAAGTCAAACAACGTCGGCTACTGTTACTGCTAAAAACAGCTTAACAAAAGGCGGTATTGAATTAACAAAAGTGAATGCTGCAGATGAAAAGGAAACACTTGAAGGTGCAGTATTTAAAATTGTTAATAGAGATACGAATGAAGATGTTCGTACGGAACTTGTTACGAATAGTAAAGGAATGCTAGTTGTTGACGACTTACGTCCTGGTAACTATAAACTTATCGAAACAAAGGCTCCAACTTATTACGATGTAAATGTAGAACCTATTGAATTTACAATCGAAAAAGGACAACAAAAACTTCTTCCACTTACATTTAAAAATAGTTTAACGAAAGGAAAAGTTAAACTTATTAAAGAAGATGATGTGGAGAGTAGTATCGCTCTTGCCGGTGCAGTGTTCACATTACAAGACGCAACAGGGAAAGAAATTGCGAAAGATTTAAAAACAGATGATTACGGAGTAATAGTTATTCCTGATTTAGCACCAGGGGATTATCAATTTATTGAAACCTCAGCTCCTGAACATTATAAATTAGATCAAACGCCTATTAAGTTCACGATTAAAAAAGTTAGCCAGGATGATCTTCCAGTCCCTGTCACTGTAACAAATAGTTTACTTACAGGTGGCGTTACTTTAACAAAAGTTGATGACATTGATGGCGTTACTCTTGAAGGCGCAGAATTTATAATTGTTGATGCTCATGATACTAAAAAGGTAGTTCGTAAAGGGTTAACTACCGATGAGCACGGTAAAGTTTCTGCTTCTGACTTACGTCCAGGTGACTATCAATTTATTGAAGTAAAAGCTCCAAAAGACTATGACTTAAGGAAAGATCCTATTCCGTTCACTATCGGAAAAAGTCAAAAAGAAAATATTAACGTTACCGCTACTAACAGCTTAACGAAAGGTGGCGTCATTTTAACAAAAATAGATGACATCGATCGTACAATGCTGAAAGATGCAGTATTTAAAATTGTTGATATGGATGGTAAAGAAGTTCGCACAAATCTTGTTACAGATGACAATGGTGAAATTTCTGTTTCTAATTTACGTCCAGGTGACTATCAGTTCATTGAAACAGCTGCTCCTGAACATTATGTGTTAGATGGAGAACCGATTCCATTTAAAATTGAACGAAGTCAAACGAAAAAAATTACTGTTACAGGTAAAAACACATTAGAAAAAGGTAGCGTTGAATTAATAAAAATTGACGATATTGATACTGATACGAAGCTCGCTAATGCTGTATTTAATTTATTAGATGCAGACGGAGAAGTAGTTGAAGAAAGCTTAAAAACAAATGATGAGGGAAAAATTATTGTTGAAAACCTACGTCCTGGTACGTATCAATTCGTTGAGACAATTGCTCCTGAACATTACGATTTAGATAAAAAACCGATCGAATTCACAATTAAGAAAAGCCAAACTGAAACTCTTCATATTACGGCTAAAAATGCTCTAACAAAAGGTGCAGTGGAACTTTCTAAAGTAGATGACATCGATGGCACTAAACTTGAAGGTGCAGTATTTAACATTGTTGATATGAATGGTACTGTAATCCATAAAGATCTTGTTACAAATAGTAAAGGGAAAATCGAAATCGATGACCTACGTCCGGGAGATTATCAATTCATCGAAACAAAGGCTCCGAAGCATTATGTTTTAGATGAAACACCAATCCATTTCACTATTGAAAAAGGACAGAAGAAAGCTATTTCTTTAACTGCTAAAAATAGCTTACAACAAGGTAGTATCGAATTAATTAAAGTAGATGATTTAAACGATCAAACAAAACTTGCCGATGCTGTGTTTAATTTACTAGATCAAAACGGTACTGTAATTAAAACAGATTTAAAAACGAACGGTGAAGGAAAAATTATTGTTGAAAACTTACGTCCTGGTACGTATCAATTTGTCGAAACAACGGCTCCTAAACATTATGATTTAGATAAAAAGCCAATTGTAGTTACAGTTGAAAAAAGCCAGAAAGATGTTGCTACTGTTACTATGACAAATAGTTTAACAAAAGGCGGCGTGGAACTTACTAAAGTAGACGACGTCGAGGGTACTACACTTGAAGGCGCAGTATTTAGCATTGTTGATATGAAAGGTACTGTAATTCGCGAGAACCTTACGACAAATTCACAAGGTAAAATTAGCGTTTCTAACTTACGTCCAGGTGATTATCAATTCGTCGAGACGAAAGCTCCGAAACACTACGATTTAAATAAAGAACCAATTCCTTTCACTATTGAAAAAGGACAAGCCGAACCGATTTCTGTTACTGCTAAAAATAGTTTAACAAAAGGTGCGGTAGAGCTTTCTAAAGTGGATGACGTCGATGGCACTGCCCTTAAAGGCGCAGTATTTAATATCATTGATTTAAGTAATGGAAAAGATGTTCACATTAATCTTACGACAGATGCAGATGGAAAAATCTCTGTTCCAGATTTACGTCCAGGAGACTATCAGTTTGTTGAAACAAAAGCTCCTGAACACTACAAATTAGACAGTACACCGCTTAAATTTACAATTAAGAAAAGCCAAGCAGAGAAACTACAAGTCACTGCTACTAATAGCTTAATTGAAGGTGCGGTTGAATTAATTAAAGTGGATGATATAAATCCAGATACAAAACTTTCGGATGCAGTATTTAACATCATTGATGCGAAAGGTAAAATTGTTCGCACGAATTTAACTACTGATAAAGACGGGAAAGTTTCTGCTTCTAATTTAAGACCAGGAGATTATCAATTCGTTGAAACGAAAGCTCCGAAACATTATGATTTAAATCAAACACCGATTCCTTTCACTATCGAGAAAAGCCAAACAACTCACGTTTCTGTTACTGCTAAAAATGGCTTAACTAAGGGCGGAGTGGAATTAACGAAAGTTGACTCTTTAGATGCGAAAGAAATGCTAGAAGGTGCGGTATTTAAAATTACTGATATGAACGGTAATGATATTCGTACGAATTTAGTTACCAATAAAGACGGAAAAATCATCGCTAAAGACTTACAACCTGGAGACTATCAATTTATTGAAACGAAAGCTCCGAAACATTATGACTTAAATGAAGATCCTATTAAGTTTACAATTGAAAGAAGTCAAACAAAACATGTCTTCGTTACAGCTACGAACAGCTTAACGAAAGGTAGTGTGGAGTTAATTAAAGTAGATGATGTTGAAGAAAACACAACACTTGAGGGTGCGGTATTTAAAATTGTGAATAAGGATGGACACGACGTCCGCACTGATTTAACTACTGATAAAAACGGCCGTTTAGTTGTGGATGAATTACCACCAGGAGACTATGAGTTTATCGAAACAAAAGCTCCTACTCATTATGACTTAAACGAAACACCTATTAAGTTCACAGTTAAAAAAGGGCAAGAAAAAATCGCTTCCGTTACTGCTACGAATAGCTTAACAAAAGGCGCTGTTGAACTTTCTAAAGTGGATGATGTTGATGGTACCGCTCTTAAAGATGCAGTATTTAAAATCGTTGATATGAACGGCAACGACGTGCGTTCTGATTTAACTAC
>NZ_JBYTED010000004.1:0-142209 GCF_058792175.1 Bacillus sp. EB106-02-03-XG38 | reverse complement strand
TACTGATAAAGATGGAAAAATTTCTGTTTCTGATTTACGTCCAGGAGACTATCAATTCGTTGAAACGAAAGCTCCTACTCATTACGAATTAAATCAAAACCCTATCAAGTTTACTGTTGAAAAGAGTCAAACGGCTCTAGCTTCTGTTACTGCTAAAAATAGCTTAACGAAAGGCGCTGTTGAATTAACTAAAGTCGACGACGTTGACAACTCTACTCTTGAAGGAGCTGTCTTTAAAATTGTTGATATGAGCGGCAATGATGTTCGTTCTGACTTAACTACTGATAAAGATGGAAAAATTTCTGTTTCTGATTTACGTCCAGGAGACTATCAATTCGTTGAAACGAAAGCTCCTACTGGATACGATTTAAGCGCTAAGCCAATTCCTTTCACAATTACGAAAGGACAATCTCAAGTTACTTCTGTTACAGCTCTAAATAGTTTAACAACAGGTTCAATGGAGTTAACTAAAGTTGATATGGATGACCATAGAACACTTGAAGGTGCCATTTTCAATATTTTAGATCAAGACGGAAAAGTAGTAAGAGAAGGTTTAAAAACAGACGAGCATGGCAAATTAATCGTAAATGATTTGAAACCTGGTAATTATCAATTAGTGGAAACAAAGGCTCCTGAGGGCTATCAATTAGATGCATCACCAATAAACTTTACAATTGAAAAAGCTCAAGCTACACCACTACAAATTACAGTTTCAAATAAAAAAATCGATTCTTCATCAGGTGGAGATGATAAACCAATTACTCCTCCTAATAAAGAAGAGGAAACAGGGAAAGAAACTTCTGAAGAACTAGAAAAGGGAAATCCTGAAACACATGGTAAAGGAACTTCTGAAGAGCTAGAAAAAGAAAAACCTGAAACACAAATAAACAAACAGCAAGATGACCAAAATAAAGGGAAAGAACTTCCAAATACAGGTCACAAAAATGATCCTACTCAAACAGTAGGTATCGTACTTCTACTAGCTGGATTGTTAAGTATTTTAGCTACAAAACGAAAAAAATATTAGTAATAATTTTTCACACCCAATCAAGTGAACATTTGATTGGGTGTTTTTTTATACAAAAAAGAACGATACATAGAGTATCGTTCTTTTAACGGGGTGAGGCTGTCCAAAAGTACGGAAAACCTTTGAACAGCCTCGTATTTTCATATGGATGCCTTACATATATCACTGATAATAAGTATGAAATGCGGAAACATATTTATCATCACATGATTCAAACATGAGAAAAGAAGCCCTACAGTGGATTCTTTTCTCTACATAATCTAAAGTTTGGGTACACTAGATTCATGCAATGTAGGAGCTTTCCAAGTAGAAAGCCAACCTTCATTTAAAATGATAGCATACATATCTCCATCAAAAATATGCAAATATGCATATAGCGTTTTTTTATTTCTCAATGTCAGAATATTGAAAATAAATGAAGATGACGGTAAAATAAAGTCGTTATCCGTCTTCTTTTGTCAGTCAGAGAGAATAGAAGAATAGGAGAGGAAAAAATGAAAAAATCTTTGAAACAAAAAATAGTAAGCTCTTTGCTTGCTGTATCACTCGCTGTTAGCTTAGCTCCAATTGAACAAGCCAAAGCTGATTCCACGTCAGAAATCACACAGACTTCACCTATCACAAAACAGGTTGATGCAAGCCGCGCCATCGAACACATCCGTTTCTTATCCGAAACAATTGGTCCTCGCCCTGGTGGGACAAAATCAGAAGAATGGGCTTCTCGCTACGTTGGTATGCAACTGAAATCAATGGGCTATGAAGTAGAATATCAACCATTTCAAGTGCCGGATCAATACGTTGGATTTATTGAATCACCATTATCTACAAAGCGTAATTGGCAAGCTGGCGCTGCCCCTAACGCACTAATTTCTACAGAATCTGTTACAGCTCCTCTTATCTTTGTTCAAGGTGGGACAAAATTAGAGGATATCCCAAATGAAGTAAACGGAAAAATTGTTCTATTTGAAAGAGGAACAACAGTTGCAGACTATAATAAACAAGTCGAAAATGCTGTTAGTAAAGGAGCAAAAGGTGTCCTTTTATACAGTTTAATTGGCGGACGCGGAAATTATGGACAAACGTTCAATCCCCGCCTAACGAAAAAGCAATCTATCCCTGTCTTTGGCCTTGCTTATGCACAAGGAAATGCATTTAAAGAAGAAATCGCTAAAAAAGGGACAACTCTTCTTTCCCTAAAAGCGAGACATGAATCTAATTTAACATCACTAAATGTCATCGCTAAAAAGAAACCAAAAAATAGTACAGGTAATGAAAAAGCTGTCGTTGTAAGTTCGCACTATGATAGCGTCGTTGGAGCACCTGGAGCAAACGATAATGCTTCTGGTACAGGATTAGTATTAGAGTTAGCTCGTGCTTTTCAAAATGTAGAAACTGACAAAGAAATTCGCTTTATTGCTTTCGGTTCTGAGGAGACTGGCTTACTTGGCTCCGATTATTATGTTAATAGTCTCTCCCAAAAAGAACGCGATCAAATTTTAGGTGTCTTTAACGCAGACATGGTTGCAACAAATTACGATAAAGCAAAGAATTTATATGCTATGACGCCTAATGGTTCTCCAAACCTTGTAACAGACGCGGCTTTACAAGCAGGTAAACAATTAAATAATGACCTCGTACTGCAAGGGAAATTCGGCTCTAGTGATCACGTACCTTTTGCTGAAGTTGGTATTCCTGCCGCCCTATTTATTTGGATGGGTGTCGATAGTTGGAATCCATTAATCTATCATATCGAAAAGGTATATCACACACCTCAAGATAACGTATTTGAGAATATTTCACCTGAACGTATGAAAATGGCACTAGAAGTTATCGGGACAGGAGTTTATAATACCCTTCAAAAACCTGTTTCTCAAACTGAACAGAAAGCTGCTTAATTATTTAAAAGACCACTGATAAAAATCAGTGGTCTTTTATTGAGAAAATACATATATGCATAAAAGCATATTTCCTCCTACTCATTATCATATACAATATTAACTGTAACAAAAATGATTACAACTAATAAGGAGGCTTTTTCTACTATGAAAAAAATGATTTTAGCCGGTGCGTTAACTTTAGCAGGAATTACTGGTGCTACTGCGTTTATTCCTGAAACAAAGGTCGCTGCTGCCACTCAAGAACAAAGCTTTACAAAATTTTATTCTTTGCAAACTGGAAGTAGTTCTGAACAAGAACCTGTTTTCCTTCAAAAGGGACAAGAGTTAACAATTCAACCTAACAGCAAAACTCCTAGTTACAGCGTTTATGACTCAAATCATAAACTTATTGGCCGTTATTCTGATGGTTACGGCAGAATTTTCACTGCAAAAACAGCTGGAAATATGTATGTTCAATTTCATGCACCTTACGTTTACTATAGTCCTGTTAGTTTTTCTGTTACGTATACTATCCAATAGAAAAGAGGCCCTTTACAAGGCCTCTTTTATTTCTCTTTCCAATCTACTTTTACAAAACCTTCTTTTACTTTCACACCACTTATATTCAATGTATACTTTTGATTCGCTTTTAAAGTAGCTGTAAAAGTACCTTTTTTCGATTCACATACTTCTTTTAATTCCTCTATTTTTTCACCTTGTACCTCATAGAGACTAAAACATAAATTACCACGTTTCGCATCTGTTTCATAAGAGAACGTTACTGTCGTATCTTTATCATACTGCAAGGTAATGTCTTTTCCCGCTATATCCCATGATGAAAACTCCGCTTCATAACTTGTCTCTGCTTGCTCCTCATTTTCTAAATATATATCTCCAGCTCTCCACGCGTCATCTAACGTTTGCACAAAAGTAAAACCACTAAGTAATACAAACATTGTACTTGCCAATATCGCGACTAATGTTAATTTTTGTTTTTTCATACTAGTCACCTTATGTTCTCCGTCTACTTTCTTTTTGTTTCTTCTTAACATATATATCAATACTCCAATAAAGAATGGTACTATAATTGCCACAACACCCCACCACTTACTTATTCCATGCGCTTTCGCGTCAGTATACACCCATGATGCAACACATATTAAAAGTAATATACAAGCCAATAACATGATAATCCCAGCCGTTTCAAATGTAGTAATTGAATTAACGAATTCCTTCATATAATTTATACTCCTTCTTTAAAAATGACTGTATAACAACATATATCGGAATGTATAGGTGCATCACTATAACAATTGCTATTATGATAGGTATTTTATTATCTAAATGTACAACAAATTGTTCTAGGGCAACTGTTAATAACACAATCCAAATAACATGTATAAAAACAAACCATCTCTTCTCTAATTTCCGAGCCTTCCGTACACCATTTTTCGTATTGTTTAGCAGCTCTGCACTAGGAATCATCTCTCCCGCTAAGCTACTTTTTATCTTCTGATCAAACCTATCTTCCGTCATAAATGAATCCCTCCAAATATTCCCGCATTTGCTTCTTCGCATAATTAAGACGGTATTTCACCGTACCAATCGGTATATTTAATATTTCACTCATTTCTTTATAAGAGTATTGTTCATAATAGTAGAGTACGAGCACGGTTTTATATTTTTCATTCAATAACTGTATAACTTCCCGTATCATTTCCGCTTCCACTTTTTGAATAAACTCTTCTGATATATTCACTTCATCTGCGAAATCTATTTCTCCACCATCCTCTTTATGAAACAAATCCAATACGCGATCTTTCCACCTTTTCTTCTTATGATAAAAGTCATAAAATGTCCGAATACAAATTGTAGTAATCCATTTTTTATAATTTTCTATGTAAGAAAGTTGGTGCCTAGAGGAAAAAACTTTTATCCAAGTCTCTTGAAAAATATCTTCTGCATCTTCTTTCGTTTTCGCTAATTTATAGCATAAGGAATATATTTGCTGCTTATATATATCAATTAATTCTTCTACTTTTTCTTCCATTGGAAACCTCCTGTCATTTATATAAGACGACGCAAATTCCCCTTTTGTTTGATAAAATTTTATTTTTCTATTATCTCCATAAAAAAAAAGCAATCACAACATCGTGTGATTGCCTTTTACTGAAAGCGAAAGTCGGCTCCGCTTTTCTTTATTGTCCAGCTCCAGCGGCTAGAATACTCGGTGGCTTCGCGCCTTCCTCCGAGGCAAAGTACGCCTCTCTGTCAGGAGCTCCATCCCCCTCCTATTCTAAACAAGCCGCTTCCGCTTTTCCTAATTACATTTTTTCTGGTGCAGATACTCCTACGATTGCTAATGCGTTTTGAAGTGTAGTGCGTACTGCTTTCATTAACTCATAGCGAGCTTTACTTAATTCTAAGTTATCTTGGTTTAATACTTTTTCTGCATTGTAGAAGCTGTGTAATGCTGCTGCTAATTCAAATGCATAGTTTGTAATGCGGTGTGGTAGACGTTTTTGTGCTGCATCCGCAACTACTGCTGGGAATTCACCAAGTTTTTTCAGTAACTCTACTTCTTTCTCAGAAGTAACAAGTTTGTAGTTCACATCTCCGCCTGTAGCTAATCCTAACTCTTCACCTTGACGAAGGATACTGCATACACGAGCATGTGCATATTGTGCATAGTATACTGGGTTTTCATTAGATTTTGATACAGCTAAATCCATATCGAAATCTAAATGAGAATCACCGCTACGCATTGCGAAGAAGTAACGCATTGCGTCCACGCCTACTTCTTCCATAAGCTCACGAAGTGTAACTGCTTTACCTGTACGCTTACTCATCTTCATTTTTTCACCATTTTGATACAGTTGTACCATTTGGATGATTTCTACTTCAAGTGTTTCTTTATCGTAACCTAGCGCTTGGATAGCAGCTTTCATACGAGGAATGTAACCGTGGTGGTCAGCACCCCAAATGTTGATTAACTTATCGAAACCACGCTCTAATTTATCACGGTGGTACGCGATATCCGGCGTTAAGTATGTGTAAGAACCATCGTTTTTAATTAATACACGGTTTTTATCGTCGCCGTAAGTCATTGAACGGAACCAAGTTGCTCCATCTTCTTCAAAGATCTCATCGCGCTCTTTTAATACTGCAAGAGCTTGATCGATTTTTCCGTTTTTGTATAATGATGTTTCTGAGAACCATACATCAAATTTAACACGGAAGCTTTCTAAGTCTTTTTGAAGTTTTGCTAACTCATATTTTAGACCGTACTCACGGTAGAATTCATAGCTTTCTTTTTCATCAGCTTTCGCATAACGATCGCCAAACTCTTCAGCTAAACGTTTACCGATTCCAATGATGTCCGCACCATGGTATCCGTCTTCTGGCATTTCTTTCTCTAATCCTAAAGCTTGCATGTAACGAGCTTCAACTGAAAGAGCTAAGTTATGAATTTGGTTACCAGCGTCATTGATGTAGTACTCACGAGATACATCGTATCCTGCTTTTGCTAATAGGTTACATAAAGTGTCACCTACTGCTGCACCACGTGCATGCCCTAAGTGAAGATCACCTGTTGGATTCGCAGATACGAACTCAACTTGTACTTTTTCACCTTTACCAGTATTCGTTTCACCGTAAGCTTCACCAGCATTAACGATTGTTGGGATTAAGTCTGTTAAGTAGCTATTATCCATGTAGAAGTTAATGAAACCAGGACCTGCGATTTCAA
This sequence comes from Bacillus sp. EB106-02-03-XG38, assembly GCF_058792175.1. Lineage (NCBI taxonomy): Bacteria > Bacillati > Bacillota > Bacilli > Caryophanales > Bacillaceae > Bacillus > Bacillus sp. EB106-02-03-XG38. The sequence continues at coordinate 135,557 of NZ_JBYTED010000004.1, read as the reverse complement.
TTTTTTCAATAGAAGCTTTTGCTTTATCGAAGTTTGCAACTAATTCTTCTGCAATCATACGAGGTGCTTTTTTCGCAACGCGTGCAAGTTGCATTGCCATATTTGTAGAGAAGTCACCATTTGTTTTATCTTTTGGAGATTCTAATACAACGTTTGGAATCTGCTCTTCTGTAGCTAATTCTGCCTTTAATACAGCAGCTTGAATTTCTTCTTTAATCAATCCTTTTACTTGTTCTAAAGAATTCATTATTTTGCCTCCTTCAAATTAAGTGTAATTGTATATCTGCCAGCTTCTTGTTCACTTAGAAGCAATGCGTACGTTAAGAAAAGTTGTCCTTTTTTCTTTTCATCCGACCATTTAAAAAGAACGTTATCAGTTTTCGTTTGCAATGCAAACGTACCAAGTTCACTCGTGTACGTACCAGTTGTCCATTCACCTTTCACATGCGTCTGACGCATAGAAACAGCTCCTGAACGCATAATGAGAACTTGTTCATCTTGAATTTTAATAATTGTTTTCACTTCGCCTTGTTCGTTCGGCTCTTGGAATGTTACGTATGTACCTTGACCTTTTACATAGTATTGACCATTTGCTTCAAAAGCAACGGTTTCCTTTCTCGCCCCTTCACGGATTTCTGTTACGAAATGAACGTGTACCGGCAAGCCTGCAAGTTGTTTCTTCACGTCTTGCACACCTTTCAAATGTTATAGATATTAAATACTACTTATAATAAAGTGAAACTTTAATCAGTGGGGTTTTCTTCATCCCCCGCTGATTATTAGTTGAACCAATCGGACTTTTATGGGCAGTTGATCCCCCACCTAAATTCTTTGCTTTGCTGAATTTTGAGGTGGGGGTCTTACTGCCCATTAAAGTGGGATAAATCACTTTTCCTATCATATCAAAAAAAACCTCTGTCTGTCTGCTGAAAAATCAGGAAAACTCCATTTCAAAAAATAATTCACTTTCACTTTATTTCATATGATAAAATATTTTTTAAATCTAAATATTCTTTCATTTTAAGAGGTGAATTAAATGCTACCAAGAAAATTAAAAACAGGTGATGAAATTAGAGTGATTTCACCATCTTGTAGTTTAAGTATCGTCTCAAATACGTGCCAAGAGCTTGCTATCAGAAGATTAACCGACATGGGCTTTCAAGTTACATTCTCAACATATGCTGAAGAGATCGATCGATTTGCTTCCTCTTCTATTTCTTCACGCGTTCAAGACATCCACGAGGCATTTAGAGACCCGAATGTAAAAGCCATTTTGACGACACTTGGTGGATATAACTCTAATGGCTTATTAAAACATCTCGATTATGATTTAATTCGAGAAAACCCGAAATTTTTCTGTGGCTATTCTGATATTACCGCTTTAAATAATGCCATCTACGCAAAAACAGGGCTCGTTACATATTCAGGACCCCATTTCTCTTCATTTGGAATGGAGAAAGGTCTCGAGTATACGAACGATTACTTTTTACATTGCTTAACTTCTACTGATCCTATTGAAGTCCTACCATCTGAAACATGGAGTGATGATTCTTGGTACATTGATCAGGAAAATCGAGAGTTTATTAAGAATGAGGGATATGTTTCGATTCACGAAGGCGAAGCAACTGGAGGGATTATTGGTGGTAATATGAGCACTTTAAACTTGCTACAAGGTACACCATATATGCCAAGCTTACAGGGGAAAATTTTATTTCTTGAGGAGGATAGTTTGACGGGAGAAGCTACCCTGAAAACTTTTGATCGCTATTTACATTCTCTTATGCAACAGCAAGATTTTGAGTACGTAAAAGGCATCGTTATAGGAAAGATGCAAAAAGGTGCAGAATGTACGATAGAAGACATCCAAGAAATGATTGCTTCAAAACCTGAACTTGCACATATCCCTATCATTGCAAACGCAAGTTTCGGGCATACAACCCCGATTTTCACTTTCCCAATTGGTGGGCGTGCAAAAATCATTTCTAACAAAGAAAACACATCTATCACCATTTTAACGCACTAAAAAAGGAGCGAACGATTCGCTCCTTTTATGGTTTTTCTATTTTTTCCAACGCTTTTTGCGGAATTGATTCTTTCGGGATTTCAGCCCATCCTTTTCCTTGCATACCTTTTGCATAAATTTTTATAAACGCTCCCGTATGCAATTCACGGTTCATCATTCTTTTCACAACTTGTAACTTTCCGTCTTCTGTATACCCTTTAAATGTATACAAGTATTCACCGTCTTTTTTCTCACCTTGATCTATAACCGCATAATAATCTTGTATTTCTTTATTTGAAAAGAAGTTGTCTACAAAAGCATGTACACCTTCTGTTTTTGTGTTCAAATAATACGCTGTTCCACCTAGAATAATGGCGAATACAGCTAAAACTTTAATTACCAATTTCATACATGCGCCTCCTGTTTGCACTTCTTTTTCTCAAGTCATATATCTATACTTGTATTATACGAAAAATGACATACTATACTCTATCTAAATGCCTTACACTTTCCTTACATTATTGTAAGGCATTTTCACCTTACAGCAATTTCCGGGCAAAAAGTTTTTCCGTTTAACAAACTTTTATATTATTATTGAATGATACGAATTTTTATTACAAAAATCAAAGGAGACAGTTTTCAAATGGCTATCTTGCAAGGTTTAGCACTATTACTTGTTGTACTTTGTCTATTTACACTTTTTAGTTACCGTGCTCCTTACGGCATGAAAGCAATGGGTGCTTTAGCTAATGCAGCAATCGCAAGTTTTCTTATTGAAGCATTTCACCGTTATATCGGTGGAGAAATGTTTCATAACGACTTTTTACAATCAGTAGGGGAAGCTTCTGGTAGTATGAGCGGTGTCGCAGCAGCGATTTTAGTCGCTCTAGCAATCGGTGTTTCACCCGTATATGCTGTTTTAATCGGTATCGCTACTAGTGGATTCGGTATTTTACCAGGATTTTTCGCCGGATACGTTTGCGCCTTCGTCGTGAAATTTCTCGAAAAGAAATTACCGGCTGGTGTAGAGTTTTTAGCAATTTTATTTATTGCTGCACCAATCTCACGCGGCATGGCAATGCTTATGGATCCGCTCGTGAACGCAACGCTCGGTAAAATTGGTTCTATGATTTCAGTTGCAACTACAGAAAGCCCTATTATCATGGGTATTATGCTTGGTGGATTAATAACAGTTATTTCTACCTCTCCACTGAGTTCTATGGCACTAACTGCAATGCTTGGATTAACAGGCTTACCAATGGCAATCGGTAGTCTTGCCGTAGCAGCCTCAGCCCCAATGAACTTTATTTTCTTTAAACGATTAAAAATTTGTTCAAAGAAAGACACAATCGCTGTAGCAATCGAGCCTTTAACACAAGCCGATGTTGTTTCAGCAAATCCAATCCCAATCTATGCTACAAACTTTGTTGGCGGTGCACTTGCTGGTATTATTACATCGCTATTCCAGCTCGTTAATAATGCACCAGGAACAGCATCACCAATCCCAGGACTTCTTGTCTTATTCGGATTTAATGACGTTGTAAAAGTAACGATTGCTGCTGTATTATGTGGAATCGTTACCACGATTGTTGGATACATCGGATCAATCGTGTTCCGTAAATATCCAATTCGTTCTGCTGATGAAATTCGCGGCATTACTTCGGAAGAAAAGGTTGCATAAGAAAAAGAGCTATTCTCATCGTTTGAGAATAGCTCTTTTTTATGTTGCGTGGCAGTAAATAAAATTATATCGGCGATTTTTTAAATATATCGACAAAACAAGAGCCCCCTATTCATATAGAAGGCTCTTATTTTATCCAGTTACGCCTCCTAGAACCTTAGTCACCGGGTCTAAACAGTCGGCTTCACTTTTACTTTATCTAGCTGCAGCGGCTAGAATGATCGAGCCGCTTCCGCTTTTATTTTACCCAACCGAGCAGCATTTCCCGCACGAATTTGCTTGCTGCGACTGGTGTTTGATCACTATGGTCGTAGACAGGAGCCACTTCTACTAAGTCTGCTCCAACTACATTTATATTTGAATTTGCAATTGCCACGATGGAATCTAATAATTCTTTAGATGTGATACCTCCAGCTTCTAACGTTCCTGTTCCAGGAGCATGAGCTGGGTCTAATACGTCAATGTCGATTGTGACATAAACTGGGCGTCCTGCAAGTTTCGGTAATACTTCTTTTAACGGTTCTAATACGTCAAATTTATATAAGTTCATACCTACTTCTTTTGCCCATTCGAATTCTTCCTTCATTCCAGAACGAATACCGAAAGAATATACGTTTTCCGGACCAATTAAATCGCACACTTTACGAATAGGTGTAGAGTGGGATAAAGGCTCCCCTTCATACGACTCACGTAAATCAGTATGAGCATCCATATGGATGATTGCTAAATCCGGATATTTTTTTGCCATTGCCTTAAAAATTGGCCAAGACACTAAGTGCTCACCGCCAAGACCTAGTGGAAACTTATCGGCATCTAAAAGTTTTGATACATACTCTTCAATCATGTCTAAGCTGCGTTGTGCGTTTCCGAATGGTAATGGAATATCACCCGCATCAAAATATTTTACCTCTTCTAGTTCACGATCTAAATATGGACTATATTCTTCAAGACCGATTGATACTTCACGAATACGTGCAGGGCCAAAGCGAGAACCTGGACGGTAACTTACTGTCCAATCCATAGGCATCCCGTAAATAACTACCTTTGACTCTTCAAAACTTGGATGACTTTTAATAAATACTTTACCTGAATAAGCTTCATCAAAACGCATATTCTTTTCCTCCTTATGTGGAACTTAAGGTATCCCAACCTTTCATTATTTCTCAAATTTGGAGCGAGTTGCTCCTCTTTCTCGATTTACCGGGTCTTCTGTTTCATAACAAGAAGACGATTTTCTTTATAGGAGTGTAAATAGCTAGCATGTTCAAGTCTTCTGGACAAACACCTTAAATGAGCTACTTACACTTTATTTGTTCGATACGATTCTCTTACTTAATTAGATCGCCAACAAATTTCGGTAATGCGAATGCTGCATTGTGTAATTCTTTTGTGTAGTATTTCGTTTCGATTTCGTGGAAACGCTTTTCACTTACTTGTAATGGATCATGTTTTTTAGATCCAATTGTGAACGTCCAAAGACCACTTGGGTAAGTTGGAATATTCGCTGTGTATAAACGAGTAATTGGGAAAATCTCTTTTACGTCTTTAAACACAGTTGTAATTAGTTCTGGTGTAAACCAAGGGTTGTCCGTTTGTGCAACGAAAATACCATCTTCTTTTAACGCTTTAGAGATTCCAGCGTAGAAGCCTTTTGTAAATAAGTTTACTGCTGGTCCTACTGGTTCAGTAGAATCTACCATAATTACGTCATATTCATTTTCGCTTTCTGCGATGTGTAGGAAACCGTCTCCTACTTTTACTTCTACACGCTCATTATCTAATGCGCCTGCAATTGATGGTAAGTATTGTTTAGAGTACTCAATTACTTTTCCATCGATTTCAACAAGAGTTGCTTTCTTTACGCTTGGGTGTTTTAACACTTCACGAATAACACCACCATCGCCACCACCTACAACTAATACGTTTTCAGGGTTTGGATGTGTAAATAAAGGTACATGCGCTACCATTTCATGATAAACGAACTCATCTTTTTCTGTTGTCATAACCATGCCATCTAAAATAAGCATGTTTCCGAACTCTTCCGTTTCAACCATATCAAGTTTTTGGAATTCTGTTTGCTCCGTATGTAATGTGCGGTTAATACGCGCCGTAATCCCAAAATGTTTTGTTTGTTTTTCAGTGAACCATAGTTCCATCGTACAATCACGCCTTTCAATGCAAATTTATAATAGGGACATCATTAATGTCCCCTAACAAAAATAAAACAAAACATCCAAAAAGTATAGTTAAAAGTACAAAAATACCGAAAATATATTTTAGTCAGAGGGTTCTAACATATATAAGAAAAGGGATTGCCCTGTAATAGGAAAGAAAACCCTTTCTTAAGAAAGGGCTTTTCTCTCTACTTCTACCGGTTTTCGAATCGGAATTAAAAGCATTACGCAACCGACTAACACAACAATTCCACCGACTAAAAATGGACTTTGTGGTGAAACAGTATGACCAATGATTCCTGATAAGATGGGAGCAATCGCGCCACCTAACCAACGAACGAAGTTATAAACACCTGATGTAACAGATCTTTCATAAGGTGAAATATCCATTACATAACTTGTAAATAATGCATTATTTAATCCAGATGCTAATCCTGATAGAACAATTAATACTATTTGTAACCACATAATTTTCACAAAGAATAGCGCGATTAAGAAAAGCGCAAATACGAGTAAACTGCCTTTCAACAATGTTTTTGGCTCATATTTACCTTCTAGCTTATGGGCCAAAATTGCAGAACCGTAAGCTAACGCTAATCCCCATCCACAAAATACAAATCCTAATTGAATAGCAGATAAATGCATAATAAGTGGTGAATATGCTAACACAACGAAAAATCCGTAGTAGTATAACATTCCTGAAATCGCACCTTGCATAAACGGTTTATATTTAACCAAGTTAAGTAATTCCCCTACGCCTGCCGCTTTACGCTTCACTTTTCGCTCCGGTTCTTTTACAAAAAAGAAAACTAAAATAAATGCTAAGAAAATTAAAATACTCGTCGCAAAAAATGGGTAACGCCAAGAATGTCCACCTAATATCCCGCCTAATAACGGTCCGCCTGCCATCCCTAAACCGATAGCCGCTTCATACAATCCTACTGCTTCATGAACTTCTTTACTTAATGCAATCAATAATGTCATCGCCGTTGCGAAGAACATTGCATTTCCTAATCCCCATCCAGCGCGGAAAAGAGATAATTGAGCAATCGTTTGCGATATACCACATATAAACGCAAATACAGTCACGATCGCAAGGCCGATCGTCATCATTCGTTTATCACCAAATCTCGATGCGAATATTCCAGCTGGTAACATCATAATTGCCATCGTTAAAATATATGCTGTAAATAACATCTCTACTTGCCAATGCGATGCACCAATTTGCTCAGCAATGCTTGGTAAAATTGGATCGACTACCCCTATACCTGAAAAGGCAAGGAAGGTAGCAACCACCGTAATCAATCTCCCTAGTTTTTGTTTGCTCTCCATTTTAATCATTCTCCTTTTGTGCTATCTAAAAATGTCACTGCACGATGTAAGCTATCTTCAAGTTCTGCCTTTACACGCTGCATTTGCTCCATTTTCTCGTCTAGCGTTTGCACTTGTTTTTCAAGCATCTCTTTAATTTCTTGAATTACTTCGCGGTCACGAGGATTCTCACTGTTTCTTCTTTGCTCCATTCTTTCTTTTAACGATAAGAAATGTTGCATTTCTTGAAGCGTAATCCCTAATACTTCTTTCGCTTCCACGATTCTTTTAATTCTGGCGATATCCTCGTCTGTATACAGGCGAATGTTCCCCTCACTACGTTCAGGGGGATGAATTAAACCAATTTCCTCATAATAACGAAGTGTACGTTTTGTTAAACCAACTTGCTTTGTGACTTCATCAATTTTATACATGTTTATTCCTCCCTTCACTCGATTATTACATTTTACGTTAACGTTAACTTTTGTGCAACTGTTAGACTTTTGTAAATGTTTACCCTATTCAATTGTGTTTTTCCAAAAGCAGTTTCATAATGAAAGAAAAGAAACGATAAGGAGATTTCCGTATGAATAAACCACTAATATTCGCCCACCGCGGGGTAAAAGGAACACATCCAGAAAATACGATGATTGCCTTCCAAGAAGCTGAACGTATCGGCGCCCATGGAATTGAACTTGATGTCCACCTATCAAAAGATGGTGAACTTGTCGTGATTCACGATGAAACAGTCGATCGTACAACAAATAGCATAGGACTTGTTTCTGAAAAAACGGTAGTGGAATTACAGGCTTTAGATGCTGGTAGCTATAAAGACCCTTCTTTCCATGAAGCAAAAATTCCGACGTTACGCGAAGTATTCATTTGGTTATCTACGACAAAGTTACAGCTCAACATCGAATTAAAAACGGATGTTATTCACTATCCAAATATTGAAGAAAAGGCTGTTGCTCTCGTTCGCGAATACCATCTGTCTAATCAAATTGTATTCTCGTCATTTAACCACGACTCTGTTTCATTACTAGCAGAAATAGCTCCTGAAATTCCAAGGGCGATTTTATATGACACACCACTTGCTGATCCTATTGCCGAAGCAAAAACTAGAGAAGCAACTGGTTTACATCCAAACTTTCAATTATTAACAAAAGAATTTGTTCAATTCGCACAAGATCAAGGGTACGTTTTCCGCCCTTATACAATTAACGAATACAAAGATTTACAAACTATGATTGATTACGGCGTAGATGTCATTATTACTGATTGGCCAGCACGTGCTTTTGAGCTCCTTTCTTAATTGAAGGGGCTTTTTGTTTTCGAAAATTCATTGTTTAAAATAACCGAAAACCCTCAATACTAATACAATAATGTTTGTATGAATGAGGGGCTGAAAAAGATGGATCAAACTATGAATCCGAAACTTAAAAAATATAAACGTCTTTTCTTCACCGTAATGTTTTCTTCTGTTCTTTTTTTCGTTTTTTCCTTTTTTGTTATTATTATAGTTGCAAAAATTATGGGACCTCCTCCTGTTGCTGTTCCGCAAACAAGTGTCTTTTACGCTAATGATGACACTGTTATAGGACAAAGTAATGAAATGCAAAAACGCTACAATGTATCTCTCAATGAAATTTCTCCTTATGTAAAAGAGGCGACACTATCTATAGAAGATCAACGATTCTACAAACACCACGGCTTTGATATGAAGCGTATCGCCGGTGCGATTGTTGCCGATTTAAAAGCGATGGCAAAAGTCCAAGGCGCTAGTACGATTACACAACAGTATGCTCGTAACCTATACTTAGATCATGATAAAACGTGGAAACGTAAACTATTAGAAGCGATGTACACGATCCGCCTTGAGGTGAATTATAATAAAAATCATATTTTAGAAGGATATTTAAATACAATTTATTACGGGCATGGTGCTTACGGGATTGAAGCCGCGTCCCGTCTATATTTCGATAAAACAGCAAAAGAATTAACATTAGCAGAAGCTAGTATGCTCGCAGGTATCCCGAAAGGACCTAGTGTCTATTCTCCCTTTTTAAAAGAGGATCGTGCGAAGGGACGACAAGCTCTCATATTAGATGAAATGGTAGAACAAGGTTATATTACGAAGAAACAAGCAACTTCAGCGAAGAAAGAGTCACTAACTTTTGCCTCATTAGATACGAAAAAAGTGGCAGAGGTTGCACCTTATTTCCAAGATGCTGTACAAGCTTCTCTTCTTCGTGATATCGGATTGGATGAACAAGCATTACAAAAAGGTGGTCTGCGTATTTATACAACGCTAGACCCAAAATTACAATCGGTAGCAGAGCAAGCTGTAAAAGATCACATACCTGACACAACAAACATACAAACGGCGCTCGTCTCTATGAATCCAAAAACAGGTGAAGTAGCTGCCCTTGTTGGCGGGACGGATTATAATGCGAGTCAATTTAACAGGGCTACACAGGCCGCTCGACAGCCCGGTTCTACGTTTAAGCCATTCCTATATTATGCGGCATTAGAACGAGGATTTACACCTGCTACGCGCCTAAAAAGCGAATACACTGTATTTACTTTAGGGGACGGTGTTTCAAAGTATAAACCGAAAAACTATAAAGACTATTATGCAGATGATTTTGTAACAATGGCGCAAGCTCTTGCGGTATCTGATAACGTATATGCCGTGAAGACAAATTTATTTTTAGGCGACGATATCCTTACAAAAACGGCGAAACAATTTGGAATTAAGAGTGCATTAAAGGACGTCCCTTCTCTTGCTCTCGGTACATCTCCTGTAAAACCAATTGAAATGGTTAACGCTTATAGCATGTTCGCAAATGGTGGAAAAGAAGTAAAGCCGATTTTCATTCGCCGCATTATGGATCATGAAGGAAATATGTTATACGATGCTCATTTGGAGAGTAAACAAATTCTCGATAAGAGCAAAGCGTTTGTGATGGAAGAAATGATGACGGGCATGTTTAATAAAAAGCTAAGCAGTTATGCTGCTGTAACTGGTCAATCGATGTTATCTAAACTATCAAGAACATATGCCGGGAAATCTGGTTCTACTGAAACGGATAGTTGGATGATTGGGTTTACTCCGCAAATCGTAACTGGTGTATGGGTTGGATATGATCAACCTAAATCGATTTCAAACGTAGCAGAACAAGGATATGCGAAAAGAATATGGACCGATACGATGGAAAAAGGCTTAGATGGACAACCTAAAAAAGACTTTAAACAACCAAGTGACGTCGTTGCAGTCGATATTAACCCTGAAAACGGGAAAATCGCTACAAAAAATTGTCCAATTTCAGTTAAAATGTATTTCGCAAAAGGTACAGAACCAACTGAATATTGTATGGATCATGTCGATGACAAAGAGGACTTTGAAAAGACAACCGAAGAAAAGCAGAAAACAAGTTGGTGGAAAAAATATCTTCCTTGGTAAAAAAAAATAGCTGACGGGTATCCGTCAGCTATTTTTTATTCACTTAATAATGCACGGCGCAATTCTTCACTAGATTCGTTCCAAATCGCTTCATTATGTTCTTTCAAGAACGTACCAAGTACTTTTTTAGATGATTCATCCATATGGTCAACCATAATGTGACGCTTCATTGATTTATCCATTTTGTTTACGTGCTCTGGAAGTGATTTATATCCGCGGCGAATTTCACGGTCAACTGTCATTTCACAAGCGGTTACACCTGCATAATAAGCACCTGTTGCAGTTCTTTCAATCGTTACCCACACAAGCCAAAATGGTTTTCCGTTTGGAACTTCATCTTTATTTGTTAAAAACTTAATACCTTTTTCGACTGTACTACGCGCATGCATCGCACCAATATCAACGAATGCTGTTTTCTCTAATACATCAACAAATACTGGTGAAATGTTTTCTAGACTTAATGCTCCAACGCCAAAACCACCGTGTCCATCTGTTGAATCATTTTTCACGATATTAAAACCGATTTTTTTCTTTTTCTCTGTCATATGTAAAGTCCTCCTCGCTTAATGATTATATAAGGCCAAAAATAGGCGCAATGATACTGTTTAAAAATGCAAATACATATGGAATGACAACATTAAAAATAGGTTGAATTGTATAATTGCTAAGCGGTGTAATAACAAGAATTAATAACGCTATCGCTCCATACTTTTCATACTGTGTCATTTTCGAACGAATATTTGTTGGTGCTAGATCTTCCACGACTCTATACCCATCAAGTGGCGGAATTGGTAATAAGTTAAAGACAAGTAAAACAATATTAAGCATAATAAAAATCTGGAAAAATTGAGCTAACGTATCTGCTACTGCAAATGGAATTGAGTCTAATACACCGAATGTTAATAGGCTATACCAAATAATTAAACCAATTGCACTTAAAATTAAGTTACTAATTGGGCCTGCAATTGAAACTAATATACCTGCAAGACGTGGCCTTTTAAAGTTATATGGGTTAACAGGAACTGGTCTTGCCCAACCGAAACCAAGAATTAATACAGCAATCATCCCAATAGGATCTAAGTGCGCCATCGGTGATAATGTTAAACGGCCTTGCTTCTTTGCTGTATCGTCTCCAAATTTATATGCAACATATGCATGCGCGAATTCATGCACTGATAATGCAATAATAATCGCCATTGCTACCAACGGAATTTGGTGCAACGGATATCTAAATAACTGATCCATGCTTCATCTCCTCTTCAATATGTCAAAAAAAGAAAATATTTGTTTTTTCGATTGTTCTTCTCCATAATCCGCTATAATAAGAGTGTAACTTACATAAAAGGAGCGATTATATATGCCATACGTAACAGTGAAAATGCTAGAAGGACGCACAGAGGAACAAAAGAAAGCTCTTGCTGAGAAAGTAACAGCAGCAGTAAGCGAAACAACTGGTGCTCCTGAAGAAAACATCGTTGTTTTCATCGAAGAAATGTCTAAAAACCATTATGCAGTTGGTGGAAAACGCTTAAGCGACAAATAATTTCAAGTTCTTTCATAAGAAGCAGCCCTTAGCTGCTTCTTATTTTTTCCCTTCTAGTAACTCGATGATTCTCTCTTTATATTTTCCTTTTCTTCCATCTTCATAGATTAAATCATGCGGATAGAATAATTTTTGATCCCTTCTCTTCTTACCAGTAATCGCCTCAACAATATCCGATTCGCGTGAAAGCTCTCTAAGCTCTCCATTTGGCATAAGAAGTAAGATTGGCAGACGCTCTTCTTCTTCACCAGCACGGTAAAAGTCGTACGGTAAGTCTGATGTTGAATCAACTACTAAATAGTATTCTGGATCAAGTCCAATCTTTTTGAATAAGCTACTTAATTCCATCCAATTATCTAAACCGTGTTTATCTGTAAACTCTACGTATTTAAATAAGTTTCGATTCATAAAACGGCGGCATAAGTCACTTAAAATTGGATCTTCTTCGTCTTGCCACACTTGGAAGTAATAATACATAACGTTCTCGTCTAACTTTAAATAATCCTCTACTGTTACTTCTTCTTCAAATAAAGAATAAAAATGAACCGGATGATTTTTAAACGTATAATACTTCTCGTGCAATGATTTTGCACGGTGTAAAATCTTCGTTAAAATAACTTCGGCACTGCGCGTTACCGGGTGGAAATATACTTGCCAATACATTTGATAACGACTCATAATATAATGCTCAACAGCATGCATACCACTATTTTTAATAACTACTTGATTGCCGTACGGACGCATGACACGTAGTATACGTTCCATATCAAAGTTTCCATACTTTACGCCAGTGAAATACGCATCCCTTAATAAATAGTCCATACGATCAGCATCAATTTGACTAGAAATCATACTAATCGCTAATTTATTAGTAGATGTTTTTCCGATTACATCGGCTACCTTTTGCGGAAACTCTTTATCCACACGACTTAATATGCGATTAATTTCCGTATCTCCAACGATAATCTTTTGCGTAAATTTCTCATGATCTAATGAAAATACTTTTTCAAACGAGTGAGAAAACGGGCCGTGACCGACATCATGAAGTAATGCCGCACATAAACATAACAATCTATCTTCAGCATTCCAATTCGGCCTGCCATCAAACACATCATCAATCATACGACGAATAATTTCATATACACCTAACGAATGAGTAAAGCGACTATGCTCCGCACCGTGAAATGTAAAAAATGTCGTTCCAAGCTGCTTAATACGGCGCAAGCGTTGAAATTCTTTCGTTCCGATTAAATCCCAAATAACGCGATCGCGCACGTGCACATATTTATGTACCGGGTCTTTAAACACTTTTGTTTCGCTGAGTTTGTCGTTTAAATATACCACCTTCCGACATCCCCCTTTCTTTACTGCATTCTTACTATATATTATAAACGAAATAGGAAACAGAAAGAAACGAAAGACTATATTAATTGCCCTTATATAAAGAAAAAATCACTTTTACCAGAGTAAAAGTGATTTCTTTTTATACATTATTTACCTAAAACGAATTCAGCAACTTCATCTAAGATCATTTCTTTACCTAGAGGGAAGTAACCTTTGTTTAGGTCTTCGTTTTTAATTGTAAATACGTGGTTGTTTTTAACAGCGTTCATATTTTTCCAAATTGATTCTTCTTGGAATTCTTTTAGACGCTGAGAACCGTCACCAGTTGTAAATACGAATAAGTAATCTGGATTGTAATCGATTAAAGCTTCTTTTTGTACTTGTACTAATGGTTTATCCGTTGGTGTACCTTTAACTGCTGGTAATTTTAAATCGTTAAAGATTACGCTACCGTAACCGTAGTCACCGTATACACGGAAAGCATTTGGATATGCAGCCATTTTCATGAATTTAGCATCGCCAGTTTTCGCAACGATTTTGTCATGTAATTTGCTTGCTTTTTCATCATACTGTTTGAACCATTCTTTCGTTTCTTTCTCTTTACCGAAGATTTGACCTACTTCTTCGAATTTTGGACGCCATTGGTCTAATGGAGTTTTTAACATAACTGTTGGTGCAATTTTAGATAATTGATCATAGATCTTTTCTTGACGATTGTTTACAAGAATTAAGTCTGGTTTTGCAGCAGCTACTGCTTCGATGTTAATTTTATCGCCCCAAGCAGAGCCAACTGGTTTTACGTCTTTTAATTTCTTTTCAATATGTGCATCAATTTTTTCTTGAGATGTATTAGCAGTAATAATTGGTTTCATACCAAAAATTAATAATTCTTCTGTTGAACCACTAAGGTCAGCAATTTTCTTTGGATTTGCAGGGATTTTAATTTCCCCTTTTGCATGTTGTACAGTGCGCTCTTCAGTTTTCGCATCCTTCGCATCTGCTTTCTTCTCTTCTTTGTTAGAACAAGCTGCAAATAGTACAGAAGTAACGACTAGTACCATTGCTAATAACGCCATTTTAAAATTCTTCATGTTCCCACTCCTTCTAGCTGTATTTCTCTTATAAGTTACAATGAACTATAAGAAACAAGGTTAACAATTAATAAGTATATATTGATTAATTGTTGTTTATGCCCCGTTCTAACGGGTGTTCAACTTCCTACTTACTAATAAGAAGCTCAACGTCCATTAGAAGCCCCCCTCTTTACGAGGGAGATTCTACTTATGCTTTTTTACGCAATTGATTACTAATCATCGCTAAATCATATGTTAAACAAATTGGTTTACAGTTTACTGGACACGGAACGATTTGAGCTTCAATCTCAAATACACTGCGAAGTGTTTCACTCGTCATCACTTCGTCTGGCGTTCCTTGTTTCATTAACTTACCTGCTTTTAATGCAATCATATGATCTGAGAAACGAGAAGCATGGTTTAAGTCATGGATAACCATAACAATCGTTCTTCCTTCTTCTTCATTTAACTTTTTCAATAAGTTTAATACTTCTAATTGATGTGCCATATCTAAGTATGTTGTCGGTTCATCTAATACGAGTAATTCTGTCCCTTGTGCAAGAGCCATTGCAATCCATACGCGTTGACGTTGTCCACCCGATAACGCCTCTGCAGGACGATTTGCGAATTCTGTCATTCCTGTCACTTCAAGCGCCCAATGTATGTAGCGATAATCCTCTTCTTTCAATGTTCCAAATCCTTTTTGATGAGGAAAGCGTCCATATGAAACGAGTTCAAACACAGTAAGGCCAGTTGGCACTTCTGCAGTCTGTGGTAAAATTGCCATTTTCTTTGCGATTTCTTTTGTGGGTTGTTTTTCGATTGCTTTTCCGTCAAGATAAACAGTACCTTTTTTCGCCTTCAAAATACGAGAAGCCGTTTTTAATAATGTGGACTTCCCACAACCATTTGGTCCAATAATTGTTGTAATTTTCCCTTCCGGAATTTCAACTGTTAATCCATCAATAATTAACCCTTCATTATAGCCAACAGATACCGCATCAACTGCTAAAGTTGCCATACAAAAAGCCTCCCTTTATTTTGTCCTCATAAGTAAGTATATAAAATATGGTGCACCAATTACAGAAATAACAAGACCGACTGGTATTTCTGAAGTTGTTAACACACTTCTTGAAATTACGTCTGCGAATAAAAGTAAAAACGTCCCTATTAGTGCAGCGGTAGGCAGCATAATTTGATGTTTACCACCAACAAGGCGCCTCGCTAAATGCGGAGCCATTAAACCGATAAAACCAATTCCTCCAGCAACAGCAACAGATGCACCAGCTAAACAAACTGCAATAAATAATAATTTACGTCTTTCTTTTTCTACATTTAATCCAAGGCCGACAGCTGTAGAATCGCCTAGATTCATTACATTTAATATGTGAGCCTTACTAATAGCAAGTGGCAAGAAAATAACCATCCACGGAAGTACACTTAACACAAACTTCCAATCTGTGCCCCATAGACTTCCCGCTAACCAAATCGTAGCAAAACGAAAATCGTTAGATGTCAT
This sequence comes from Bacillus sp. EB106-02-03-XG38, assembly GCF_058792175.1. NCBI lineage: Bacteria > Bacillati > Bacillota > Bacilli > Caryophanales > Bacillaceae > Bacillus > Bacillus sp. EB106-02-03-XG38. Next base: position 119,447 of record NZ_JBYTED010000004.1, on the reverse strand, counting down.
CTTCATAGAAAAAATTAAACTAACAGCACCAAACCCGGCTGCAACAGCGATACCGACAAGTATTAATCTCGTTGATGAAACGCCGTCTTTCCATGCTAGTAAATAAATTATAACCGCTGCTAATATCGCTCCAACTAACGCGAAGAAAGGAAGGATAAATACAGATAAAAATGTACCAGTCCCAACTTTCCCAAAGAAAAAGTAGACGAAGATAACGACTGTTAACCCTGCTCCAGCGTTAATACCGATAATGCCTGGATCAGCAAGGGGGTTTCGCGATAATCCTTGCAAAATCGCCCCTGACATAGCTAAAGCAGATCCAACTAATATAGCAATAACCATACGCGGCATACGGAATTCAAATAAAATGACAGACTGATCTTCAGCCCCAAGTCCAACCAATGACTTTAATACGTCCATTGGCGGTATTTTAAATGTCCCTGTATTTAAACTCACTAAAAATACAGTAACGATTAATCCTACTAAAATTGTTAAAATAGAAACGTTCTTTTTTGTTAAGACACTTGTCCTCACATTTTTCCTCTCCCTTCGTTACGTGCTAAGTAGAGGAAGAATGGAACCCCAATTAGTGCTGTAATTGCTCCAATTGGCGTTTCAAACGGCGGATTAATAACGCGAGATAACATATCTGCACATTCAATTAACAGCCCGCCTAAGACCGCAGAACATGGAATAACCCATCTATAGTCTGAGCCTACAAGGAAACGAGTCATATGCGGGATTACAAGACCAACAAATCCAACCGATCCTGCCATAGAAACTGCTGAACCCGTTAACACAAGAACAAGTACTGTCCCGATAAATTTAATTAACGTCGTATTTTGACCAAGTCCTATCGCAATTTCTTCACCGAAGCTTAAAATTGTAATATACCTCGACATTATAATTGCAATAAAGAGACAAACTAGACCAATCGGCACTAACATATTAATACTTTCCCATTTCACGCCAGCAACTCCGCCTGCATTCCACATACTCACCTCTTGGGCAAGGTTGAAATATAGCGCAATTCCAGATGAAATGGCCCCTAATAAAGCACTAATTGCTGCACCTGCTAAAGCTAATTTCACAGGTGTTAATCCACCCGGTGAAGAAGATCCAATTCCATATACAATGCTCGCTCCAAACGCAGCACCAATAAAAGATGCGATAACGAACATTAAATAAGGTGAATTAGGGAAGAATGCATACATAATTGCAATTCCAAATACAGCCCCATCTGTAATCCCCATTAACGATGGAGAAGCAAGTGGATTTCGCGTCATGCCTTGCATAATTGCCCCTGATACTGCTAAAAAGGCACCTGCTACTACGCCCCCTATTGCTCTAGGCATGCGAAGTTCTTGAATTACGTTATGGTGCGTAATAGAACCGTCAAACTGAAACACAGCTTGCCATACAGTCTTTAAACTAATGTCTGCAGCACCAAACGAAATAGACAATGCCATGCTTAAAGCTAACAAAATTGTACCTGCTACTAAAATGATAGAAGCAATGAGCGGCCTGCTCTTAATCTCTTTAACATTCACATCTTGCTGTTCTATATTCCTTGCGCTCGCTTCCATCCCTCAACCATCCTAACCAACAACATATATTTAATTTAATGAAATGAAATTTATTCTCAAATAGTATTAAAAAAATTAGCCAAATCGTTCTTCATCTGATAATGATTATCAGAATCAGACACCTTCTATTCTACCTACCGCTTCCAAAGACTGTCAACTATTATTTTGAAATACAAATTCATATAGGTTGACACTTTAATAAACAGGTGATGCCTATATGTCATTAACTATTATCCTCACCAATTAAGCTTTCTCAGAATAAATCCTTCCTCTTATGGGCATAAAAAAAGAAGAGTAATCTGTTCACTCTTCTTTTTCTTACTTCTTTAACTTTGCTTCAATTTTTACAATTAATTCATCTTCTGTTGGCGCTGCAACTGGACGATTATTTACAAATGCGAATGATTTTTTACGACCAGGGCCACAGTAAGACTGACATGCAACTTCAATCGTTGCACATGAATCTACTTTTTTCAGCTTTGGAATCAACGTTTTAACGTTCGTTGCCTGACAATCATCACACACACGAAATTCGTTTCCCATTATATAACACTTCCTCTATTTTAAACTTTTCTCAAGTACATTTAAAAATAAACACTAAATGGTATTTTACCGCTCTTTGAAGCTCGTTGCAAGTTTCCTTGTGACGCTCTTTCCTCATATAATGCTACATATTTATATGCTCTCCTACAGAAGCTTCCTTCATTCTTTGCAAAATTTATCCCGCTTTAATGGGCAGTAAGACCCCCACCTCAAAATTCAGCGAAAGCAAAGAAGCTAGGTGGGGGTCGGGCTGCCCATAAAAGTCCGATTGGTGAGGGCTAATAATCAGTAGGGGGATGAAGCCCCCCACTGATTAAAGTTTCACTTTATCCCTTTCATCGAAATCTACCATATTTTTAAAAGCTTTGTATAAAAGCTCATTTTTTTGCCCATTATAAAAATAGGAAGTTCATAAAAAGAAAGGGAGTTGAATCTATGAAAGTAAGACAAGATGCTTGGACGGATGAGGATGATTTATTACTTGCTGAAACTGTACTCCGTCACGTTCGAGAAGGAAGTACACAATTAAATGCATTTGAAGAAGTAGGAGACAGGTTAAATCGTACATCGGCTGCCTGTGGTTTCCGTTGGAATGCTGTTGTTCGCTATAGCTATGAACAAGCTCTTCAACTAGCAAAAAAACATCGTAAAGATAAAATGCGTGCTGCAAGCGGTGAACAAGCGAAAAAACGTTTACTTTATACACCACCAGCTTCAGATTCGATAACTGATTATGAAGAATTTGTACAAGAGGAATCAATTGTACAATATAAAGAAGCTATTCCATATCAAGAAACTACCGTTCCTGCTGCAAAAGGTCCTATGACAATGCAAGATGTTATTTATTTTTTACAAACAGTCGGATCTTCAAATATAAAAGTGACAGCTCTTGAAAACGAGAATACGAGATTGAAACAAGAAATCAAATCACAAATCCTTCGAAATGAAGAACTAGAAAAGAAACTAGAAAAATTAGAAAAACAATCTCATACTGTACAAGAAGATTACGAAACACTTATGAACATTATGAACCGCGCTCGTAAGTTGGCAGTCATGGATGACGAAGAACGTTCTCAAACATCTTTCCGAATGGATCGAAACGGTAATTTAGAAAAAATTGCAGAATAGAAAGGATGCATGTAATGCATCCTTTTTTATTTCACCTTTAAACTTTCCCTTTATATGTGAGAAAACTCCATTCTTCATTTTTTGCTATAATAGAGATTGTCATTTTAAAGATAAGGGGTTAGTTATATGAGCAATTCCCGTTCCATTTTATCTCAGCCAGAGTGGCGTATTGTAGATCAGTCTAGTTTGGGACCAACATTCCATGCATTGCAGTCATTCGCAATGGATGATACATTATGCACAAGCATCGGAAACGGTCAATCAGCTGCAACAATGCGTTCTTGGGTTCATCACAATACAATTGTTCTTGGCATTCAAGATTCACGCCTACCACACTTAGAAGAAGGTATTTCCTTTTTAAAGGAACACAACTTCAATGTTATCGTTCGTAATTCTGGCGGACTTGCAGTCGTACTAGATGAAGGTGTTTTAAACGTATCACTCTTATTCCAAGAGACGGAAAAAGGTATCGATATTGACCTTGGATACGATACAATGTGGCATTTAATTCAGGAAATGTTAAAGGATTACGATGTTACAATCGAGGCAAAAGAAATTGTTGGTTCTTACTGTCCTGGTAGCTATGACTTAAGTATTCGCAATCAAAAATTTGCTGGCATTTCACAGCGCCGTATTCGCGGCGGTGTCGCTGTCCAAATTTATTTATGTGCGACAGGCAGTGGCTCTGAACGTGCCGCACTCGTTCGTGATTTCTACAACCTAGCCATTCAAGGAGAAGAAACACGTTTTACGTATCCTGAAATTGTACCGAGCACGATGGCTTCACTTTCAGAATTACTTGGCGAAACCATTACCGTACAAGATTTAATGATGCGCCTTTTACAAACATTGCAGCAATTCGCTCCAAAGTTAACACCATCTCAATTAACAATAGATGAAATACCTTTATATGAGACGAATTTACAGCGTATTATTGATCGTAACAATAAAGCACTTGGCTTAGAAAAATAAAGACCGTCGCTATAATAGCGACGGTCTTTATTTCAATTCATTATAGAATTAAAGTGCTTGAGCTGCTGTAATTAAAGCTAACTTGTACACTTCTTCTTCGTTACATCCACGAGATAGGTCATTTACAGGCATATTTAAACCTTGTAAGATTGGTCCTACTGCTTCGAAGTTACCTAAGCGTTGAGCGATTTTGTAGCCGATATTACCAGCTTCTAAGCTTGGGAATACGAATACGTTAGCATCACCTTTAATTGTAGAACCTGGAGCTTTTTTCTCAGCTACAGATGGTACGAATGCAGCATCGAATTGGAATTCTCCATCTAAAGTTAATTCTGGAGCCATTTCTTTTGCAATGCGAGTTGCTTCTACAACTTTTTCTGTTTCTGGAGATTTCGCAGAACCTTTTGTAGAGAAGCTTAACATAGCAACGCGTGGATCAATGCCGAATAGTTCAGCAGTTTTCGCACTCTCGATACCAATTTCAGCTAAATCTTGGCTATTTGGTGCAATGTTAATTGCGCAATCAGCGAATACATATTTCTCTTCTTCACGCACCATGATGAATACGCCAGAAGTTTTTGTAACGCCTGGTTTTGTTTTGATGATTTGAAGTGCTGGACGAACTGTATCAGCTGTAGAGTGAGCTGCACCACTTACTAAACCGTGTGCTTTGCCCATGTATACAAGCATTGTACCGAAGTAATTTTCGTCTTTAAGGATTTTGCGAGCGTCTTCTTCAGTTGCTTTACCTTTACGGCGTTCAACGAAAGATGCTACCATTGCATCCATTTCTTCGTATGTAGCTGGGTCGTAAATATCAACGCCTGCTAATGTTAAATTCATGCTAGCAGCTTTTGCGCTAATCTCTTCTTTATTACCAACTAAGATTGGTTTTACTAACTCTTCTTTTGCTAAACGCTCTGCAGCGCCTAAAATTCTTTCATCAGTTCCTTCAGGAAGTACGATAGAAATGCCTTTTCCTTGAACTTTTTCTTTTACTGTTGTAAATAAGTTGCTCACGAATAAACCCTCCTACATATGTTAAAAAAACTCTATCTTTAAGAATACTGCTTTTCCTCTCTATTTTAAACTTATAGCTCCCAAAAAATAGATAAAATGAAAATGATTATATTTTCATAAAATTCAGCATAGAAATAAATCCTCTTTAAGCCTTATCTCTTCCTATTTTTAAGTAAATTCAAATGTGACAATTTTATGCGCCAAGGCTTTATATAGATGATTTTAAAACTATATATGCTATAGTTAACGTGTAAAACTATCATTAACTGAGGTGAATAGAATGAGTGAAGCAACAACAACGTTAGATGGCTGGTATTGTTTACATGATTTACGTTCTATTGATTGGGCTGCATGGAAAACATTATCTAGCGACGAACGCGGACAAGCTGTGTCTGAATTTTTAAATGTCGTTGAAAAATGGAACGAAGTAGCTACTGCAAAAAAAGGCAGTCATGCAATGTATACAGTTGTTGGCCAAAAAGCTGATATTATGCTTATGATTTTACGTCCAACAATGGAAGAGTTAAATGAAATTGAGACAGAATTAAACAAAACAACATTAGCTGAATATATGGTTCCTGCATACTCTTACGTATCTGTTGTTGAACTAAGCAACTACCTTCCAGCTGATGAAGATCCATACCAAAACCCACAAATCTTAGCTCGCTTATATCCTGAGTTACCAAAAGCAAATCACATTTGCTTCTATCCAATGGACAAGCGTCGCCAAGGTGATGACAACTGGTACATGCTTCCTATGGAAGAACGTAAAAAAATGATGTACAGTCATAGTAAAATCGGTCGCCAGTACGCAGGTAAGGTACGCCAAGTTATTTCAGGATCTGTTGGATTCGATGATTTTGAGTGGGGCGTAACGTTATTCGCTGACGATGTTCTTCAATTTAAAAAACTTATATATGAAATGCGCTTCGATGAAGTAAGCGCTCGTTATGGTGAATTTGGAACATTTTTTGTTGGAAACATTTTACCAGACGAAAAAGTAGAGAAATTTTTACACATATAAAATCGTAAAAAAGGAACGAAATTCGTTCCTTTTTTTATTACCCTCTATATTTCTCTTCAAAAAACTTCTTTTCTCCACAAATTTGAACAAAAATCGACAAATACCTTTCAAATTCCTTACAAAATTGTAACCTTTCTATATCCAAATTTATGCTAAAATGGTACGAGCTATATGCTAATAACGATGCGAAGGTGATAATCTATATGAAGAAAATCTTATCTATTTTACTAATGCTTCTATTGTCAATTTCTTCCTTAGGAGTAACAACATCCCATGCCGAAGAAAAGATACACATTGAGGCAGCTGCTGCACTTCTATTTGATGCAGATACAGGAAAAATACTGCATGAACAAAATCCAGATGAATTACTAGCTATCGCTAGTATGTCAAAATTAATTGTTGTTTATGCTGTGTTAGAAGCAATTAAAGAAGGAAAAATCACCTGGGATACAAAGGTAAACATTTCCGATTACGCTTATGAAGTTTCACGTAATAATGAATTCTCTAACGTGCCATTTGAAAAGGGACGTCAATATACTGTAAGAGAACTCTATCATTCTATCGTTATCTTCTCTGCAAACGGATCTAGTATTGCCTTAGCAGAACTGCTTGCAGGAAGTGAGAAAAACTTCTTAAATCTTGCAAATGAACATGCAAAAAAACTAGGATTAAAGAAATATAAATTTGTAAACGCTACTGGTTTAAATAACGCTGACTTAAAAGGGAAACATCCTGAAGGAACGGATCCGAATGGAGAAAATTCCATGTCAGCTCGCGATATGGGTATGCTTTCAAAAGCAATGATTACAAAGTATCCAGAAATGCTAGAGGATACAAAACAAAGATTTAGAAACTTCCCAGATAATCATCCGAAACCAATTCGTATGGAAAACTGGAACTGGATGTTGCCAGGTGCGGCTTTCTCTTATGAAGGAACAGATGGTTTAAAAACTGGTAGTTCTGATACTGCTGGATACGGATTCACTATTACAGCAAAACGTGGTGACTTGCGCCTTATTTCAGTAATTATAAAAACAAAATCAATGGACGAGCGTTTCACTGAATCTCGGGAATTAATTGAATACGGATTTAATAATTTCGAAAAACAAAAACTAAAAGTTGATAAAAACAATACAATCTCTGTAGTAAAAGGGAAAGAAGATCAAGTCACTGTTACACCGGAAAAAGAAATAACAGTAATTGCGAAAAAGGGTAGCAAAGATTCTTATAAAATTGGGACTGAAGTAGATAAATCCCTTGCTGAGGATGGACATTTAGTTGCTCCTATTAAGAAAGATGCCAAAGTAGGCTCAATTACTTTAGAATCAACTGATAAATACGGTTTCTTAGACGGTAGTAAAAGTATGAAAGTTACTGCAAAAACGACAGAGGAAGTTGAAAAAGCAAATTGGTTTGTATTATCAATGCGCTCTATTGGAGATTTCTTCTCAAACTTATGGTCTAAAGTGTTTTAATAAAAAAGCTGGCTCACGCCAGCTTTTTTATTTTCTTCTCTCCATGTAAAACTTCGTTTGGTTGTCATATCTGCGTCCTTTTCCTCATACGTATGAACTAGTAATTGTTACACACTTCATCTAGAGATAAACCTCTTTCCACAAGGTATTCCAAAAAGAGAGGTGACACATAATGGGTGTTATTGCTTATAACGAAGAAGATGTTAAATTATTAGCTAGATTGATGCGTGCTGAAGCTGAAGGAGAAGGACAACAGGGGATGTTAATGGTCGGAAATGTTGGGGTAAATCGTGTCCGCGGAAATTGTTTAGATTTTAAAAAAATACGTAATTTACGTCAAATGGTGTATCAAAACCCTGGTGGTTTTGAGGCAACTCAAAAAGGATATTTTTATCAACGAGCAAGGGAGCAAGATATCGCATTAGCAAGGCGAACAATTCAAGGACAACGCTTTTGGCCTGCCAATTTTGCCTTATGGTTTTTTAGACCGGAAGGCCCTTGTCCTCCAACTTGGTATAATCAACAAAACTCTGGTCGCTTCAAAAAGCACTGCTTCTTCCAGCCATCTGGTGAGGATTGTCCTAGCGTATATTAAGGATTGATACTGAGGAGGGATTTTTGAATGACACAGCAACAAAATCCGTATTACGGAACAGGTTTCTATCAACCATCTGGAACTTATGTGCAACCGCAACAAATGACGCAGCAACAACAACAACAACAACAACAGCAAGCGATGCAACAACAAGCGGTTCAAGCTGCGCAAGCTCAATATGCTGTTTCTCAAGGCATGTTACCTTTAGAACAGTCGTATATTGAAAATATTCTTCGCCTAAACAAGGGAAAGCAAGCTACGGTTGTAATGACTTATGAGCGTGGCAGTTCGCTCGGTACACAATCTTATACAGGTATTATCGAAGCCGCTGGTCGTGATCATATTGTAATTAGTGAGCCACAATCAGGGAAACGTTATTTACTACTTATGATTTACTTAGATTATGTGGAATTCCCAGAAGAAATTACGTATTTACCTAGTCAACAAGCAACTTATGCTCCAAGACCATAAAAAAAGCTGGCATATGCCAGCTTTTGTTTTTTATAATCCTTTTACAACTGCAGTTCCAACTAAAATCCATGCCACAATAAACGCTACGCCACCAAGAGGTGTAATTGGGCCAAAGAACTTAATACCTGTCGTACTTAATGCATACAAACTGCCTGAGAACATAATAATTCCAGCTACCATAAGCCAGCCAGCAGTAGTTAAAAGTGATGATTGAATTTTATCCATCAATAAAGCAACTATGAATAGTCCACCTGCATGAAACATTTGATATGTAACGCCTGTTTTCCAAACTTCTAACATTTTTGCAGAAACTTTATTTTCTAAACCGTGTGCTCCAAAAGCCCCTAAAGCAACAGATAGCCCTGCCGCAATACAACCTAGTAAAAAGAAAATTTTCATCTTAATTCCCCTTTTTTACCTTTATCATAAGCAATTTTTTCATATAAGCCAAACGATTTATCTTCTAAAAATCAAATAAAGAATTACCGTTTGCATCACTTTCTTTTATATATACTGGCTCATCAGAAATCGGTGCGATTGGTTGCATCGTTATTGGCTGTGATCCGATGATTTGTGATTGAATTTGTGGCTCTCTATACGTAGAAGATTCAACCTGTTCATCTAATAGTAAATCGCATAAAGCACGCACAACTAATACATGCTCTTTTGATTTTTGCCCTTCACTGCTTTTTGCCTTTGCAATTTCATTCGCCATTTTATTTAAAATTTTATCACTTGATATTTGCATTCCTTTTCACCTCTTACTTTGTAGTTCTTTCTCAAATTGTCCCAGCTTCTCTACTGAACCAAATACTATTATCATATCATGTTCTTGTAGTTTTTCCTGCCCCGTTGGATTATGTATAACATTCCCATTTCTCAAAATCGCTAAAATTGTTACATCAAATTGATTTCTCACATCACTCTCGAGTAACGATTTACTAGCTAAAATAGAGCCCTCGCCGACTGCAATTTCTTCAATTACAAATGACTGCTCCACCCCATACAGTACTGTATCAATATAATGAACTGTTAGCGGATTCGCAATACCTTTTGCAATATGAATTCCTGCCATACTAGATGGATTAATGACCTTATTTGCCCCAGCCCTCTTTAATTTGTCTTCGGTTTCTGGCTTTTCTGCCCTCGCTACAATTTTAATTGCATCATTTAATCCTCTAGCTGTTAATGTAATAAATACATTTTCAGCATCATTTGCTACGATAGCAACTAAACCTGCTGCCTTTGAAATACCGGCCTGATGTAACACTTGGTCTTCTGTTGCATCTCCGTGTACATACAAAAGTTTTTCCTTCTCCAATATACTTTCATCTTTATCCACGACAACAAATGGAATGTTCTTTTCTTTCAATTCATGTACAACTTGAAGCCCGACTCTACCACAACCACATACGATAATATGATTTTGTAACTGCGCTATTTGTTTATCCATCTTCTTCCTCCGCACTGCGTGAAATAAATTCCCTTCAATAATCATTGCTGCCACTACACCAATTGCATACGTAACGATACCGACACCAACAGGTATAATAAGAAGTGCAAATACTTTCCCCGCTTGCGTTACAGGAACAGCATCTCCGTATCCAACAGTTAATACCGTAATCATCGTCATCCAAAATGCTTGAAACAAACTAATCTCTTCAATCGTCATAAATCCTAACGTTCCTAGAATTACAACAAAGGTCATACATATAACTGCTATCCATAATTGCTTACGTGCATTCATATTGTGTTTCAACTCTTTTCTCTATCTACAATCTTTGCCAGTGGAAATGAAATACATATATACTAGATACGGAATCTATGAAAGAGGTTGATATAATGAAAACATTTCTTTCCGCCTTACAATGGGCGCTATTTATTTTAGCTGGGAGCCTTATCGTACCAATTAGCGTCGCAACCAGTTACGGTCTCGATGGCGCTGAAGCTATTGCATTCGTACAAAGAACATTATTTGTTCTTGGTTTTGCTGGCCTACTGCAAGCTCTATTTGGGCATAAACTCCCTATTCAAGAAGGTCCTGCGGGACTTTGGTGGGGGATTTTCTCCCTTTATGCAAGTTTAGGCGTCGTATTATTTGGATCAAGCAATGAAACGCTTAAAGTCCTTCAATATGCCTTCCTATTAAGCGGAATCATTTGTATTATTCTTAGTGTTTTTGGACTTATCGATAAACTAGTTCGCTATTTTACACCGACAGTCATTGGAACTTATTTATTTCTTCTTGTCGCACAACTTAGTGGGTCCTTCTTAAAAGGAATGTTCGGTCTTGACGGAAAACATACGGAAGTACAAGCTGACGTATTTATTCTATCACTGATTGTTATTTTACTATCCTTTTTCATCATGAAGCTACCTATTATTGGACAATATTCAGTTCTTTTCAGTATCGTCTGCGGCTGGATACTATTCGCATGCTTCGGATTATCTAATCCAGTAACGCCTGTGACAGATATAATCCGTTTTCCGTCTCTATTTGTTTTCGGAATGCCTCGTATTGAATGGAACATGGCCATTACGGTCGTTTTCGTTACACTATTACTTCTAACGAATATGTTAGCGAGTATTCGTGTTGTGCAAAAAGTTGTTTCTAAATATGAAGAGAATGCTGCACCAGATCGTTTCAAACAAGCCGGTATTATAACAGGAATCAATCAATTGCTAGGAGGTCTTTTTTCAGCTATTGGACCTGTCGCTATTTCTGGATCAGCAGGCTTTATTGCAACGACTAATATTTATAAACGACTCCCATTTATGTTAGGGTCAAGTTTTATTATTCTCGTTAGTATATTCCCGAAGATTACTTCATTCTTTGCGGCGATACCTGTCGCAGTTGGATATGCTGCCATTTACCCTGTATTTGCAAGTATGATTGGTCTTGCTTTTCGTGAATATGAAACCGTACAAGATAAAGAACGATTATTTAAGGTAGCGGGCCTTTCAATCTTTACAGGGGTCGGCGTTATGTTTGTTCCAGCGGGAGCATTTTCTACGCTCCCTCCATTTCTAGCATCGTTTTTAAGTAACGGTCTCGTTCTTGGATCTGTAATGGCAATTCTGCTCGAAATACTATTTTCTCGTTCAACAGAAAAACAACCATCGTAAATTGGAAAACTTCCATTATTGCACTCTATCTTTAGAGTTGTTACGATAATGGTAAAGTGAAAACTAATTAGGCATTAGCGGTATAAATTATCATGGGCAAGTTGCTCATGGTAATTTATACTATCAATATAGAACTTCTCCTACTTTCACATAAAGAAGTTCGATGTCTTACTATATATTCCCCAATATCTTCATAAAACTTTATTTCTATTTCAACAAAGAGAGGAATTTTCAATATGACTTATAAAATGATTGTTTTAGATTTAGATGATACTTTATTACGTGATGACCATACTATTTCACCTCGTACGAAAGAGGCACTAATGACTGCACAAGAGCAAGGTGTAAAAGTTGTACTTGCTTCTGGGCGCCCAACGTTTGGTATGCGCAATGTAGCGAAAGAACTTCGTTTAGAAGAATACGGCAGTTTCATTCTATCTTTTAATGGTGCAAAAATTATTAACTGTAAAACAAACGAAGAAATCTTTAGTAGTACGCTATCTCCTGAAATCGTTCACAACCTATTTGAAATTAGTAAAACTGAAGATATATGGATTCATACTTATATGGGCGATGATATCGTAACAGAAGAAAATAATCCTTATACTGAAATTGAGAGCGATATTACTGGTATGCCAATTGTTGTAGTAGATGACTTTAAAGCTGCTGTTAAAGAGCCTGTAGTAAAAGTATTAATGAACAAAGAAGCTGAACGTCTTGTTGTAGTAGAAAAGAAACTACAACAACAACTAGAAGGTCAATTAAGCGTTATGCGTTCTAAACCATTCTTCTTAGAATTTACTGAAGCTGGTGTTACAAAAGGAACGAGCTTAAACAAACTGATTCAAAAACTTGGCATTAAGCGCGAAGAAGTTATCGCAATGGGCGATAGCTATAATGACCAAGCGATGATCGAATTTGCTGGTCTTGGTGTTGCAATGGGCAATGCACCTGATGATATTAAAGAAATTGCAAACTACGTAACAGATACAAATATGAACGATGGCGTTGCAAAAGTTGTAGAAAAGTTCGTACTAAAAAACGAAGTACTTGTTTAATATTTTCATTCATAAAACCTATTTGAAGTCAAATACTTCAAATAGGTTTTTATTTAAATTACCAAGCTTTTGTGACTATATTTTGAACTTTGCACTATTCTCGTAGTGTAAACTTTCTTTTTGTATATAATGAAACAAAATAGACTATTTTATTTTGAAAAAGAATACAAATTTACTATATACAAGCATACGTTAAAGGAGGCTGCTTCATGTTATCTACACCAATCGGACGATTAAGAGCAATCGGCTTAATTGAGGGGATTTCTTTCCTATTACTATTATTTGTAGCAATGCCATTAAAATATTTTGCTGGATTTGCGACAGCTGTTAAAATTACAGGTATGGCTCATGGTGTTTTATTTATCCTATTCATCTTTGCGGTAATTCAAGTAACAATCGTACACCGCAAATCAATTGCATGGGCACTTGGGGCATTTGTTTCATCAGTTATCCCATTTGGTACTTTTGTACTAGATGCTAAATTAAAGAACGAGCAACAATAATAAAAAGGTAGTTAACGACTGTTAACTACCTTTTCTATTTATAGGTTTGGAATTTCCCAATTAATTTCTCTCTCACCCATATTAGCTAAAATCGTATTTACTTTAGAATATGGTTTACTCCCAAAGAAACCACGTCTTGCTGATAGTGGGCTTGGGTGTACAGATTCAATAATATGGTGCTTCGTAGTCGTAATTAGCTTTTTCTTCGTCTGTGCATGACGTCCCCACAATATGAAAATAACTGGCTTTTCACGTTCATTTAATAGCTCAATTACGCGATCTGTGAAATGCTCCCATCCTTTCCCTTTATGAGAATTCGCTTCACCTTGTCGAACTGTTAGTACAGTATTTAATAATAAAACTCCTTGCTCTGCCCACTTTACTAAATAACCGTTATTCGGGATTTCATAACCATATTCATCTCGAAGTTCTTTATACATATTTAGCAAGGACGGTGGTGTTTTAATACCAGGTTGTACTGAAAAGCTTAAACCATGTGCTTGATCCGGCCCGTGATATGGATCTTGTCCTAAAATAACGACCTTTGTATTTTCATAACTTGTATATTCTAGAGCGTTAAAAATATCTTCTGCTTTCGGATAAACAACATGTGTGCTGTACTCTTCTCTCAAAAAATTAGCTAAAGTAAGATAGTATTCTTTCTCAAATTCCGGTGCCAATAATGGGCCCCAATCATTTTTCAAAACATTTTTCATGCTTTCACTTCCCGTCCAATTAATTCACCATATCCTGCTTTGTAAATACTACAAACGAAATAATTAGGGACACAACGGCCCATACAGTTAAATTCATTAAAGAAAATCCCATCGATAACCCTTGTAATGCAGGTAATTTTCCTGATAGATAATCTGTTAATGATAAATTCACACTGAAAATATATTTCGCGCCTTCCCAAGATGTTGCGAATGAGCTTAAAATACCACCTGCAATTAGTGCGGCTAACATAACGCCCATACCAGCTGGTGTGTTTCGAATTAAAACAGAAACCATAAAGGATATCGTTCCGACAACAATAGCAACAAACCAAGCTAGTCCATACGCCATTAATACGTATTGCCACTGCGGAATAAGATGTACAAAATTTGTATTTAACGTTTCCTTATCAATAACGAACCCTGTTAACACAGGTAGATTCCATCCTGAGTACCCAAACACAAGCCCGGATAATATGTAAGCAAATACACCTACAAGGAGCAGTATGAGTGAAATGAAAAATAACATCGTTACGTACTTACTAAGTAGTATTTTCCAGCGCCTGATCGGCCGCGTAAGTAGCATCTTCATCGTTCCATCACTTCGTTCTCCTGAAACAATATCAATAGCGACAATCATTACGAGAAGCGGAATAAACAATGTAATTCCTTGCTCAATAAACGCCCTTACAAAGGTTGGCGCACCGGGTGCCATTGGGTTAATATCATGATCTAAATAATATTGTTGTTGCTCCACTCTTACCTTTAACCAATCGCGCCATTCTTCTGGTAATCTAGAGTTGTTCAAGCGGTTTTGAGAATCAACAATTTGTTGTTGCAGCGAAACCTTCCAATCCGTTGTACCGAGTCTTTTTTGTGTCGTTTCTATTTCACGATACTGCGCATACACGAAAAGCGGGATTAAGATTGCTAAAATAAGCATGACAACAAAAATGCGCTTCTTACGATAAATTTTCTCCGATTCATTTAAAACTAAATTCGCAAATTCACGCATGCTGCTCACCCCTTGTGAGTTCAATAAATAGATCTTCTAGCGTAAATACAAGCTCCTTAACACTATGTACATCTATCTCGTTTTCTACAAAATGTTTATTCCAACTACTTATAGATGCGATATTCATGCGGCATAGTAATCGATCACCTTCTATACTCACTTCTCTTACTTCTTCAGCATCTTCTAGCATATCCTTTGCCCTAAGAATCGGTGTAACAATCCATTCTACGCGGTCACTTGCTGTTTTAATTAACTCTTCAACCTTAGCAACTGTTATCATTTTACCTTTATGAATAATCGCCACACGATCGCATATCATTTGTACTTCGCTTAGCAAATGACTTGAAATAAAAACACTCATATTTTCCTCTTTCACAAGCTTATGTATAAATTCCCTAAGTTCTCTAATTCCAGCTGGGTCTAAACCGTTTGTCGGCTCATCTAATATGAGCAATTTAGGGTTTCCAAGAAGTGCTTGCGCAATACCAAGACGCTGTTTCATACCGAGTGAGTATGTTTTTACCTTATCGTGAATTCTTTCATCCAAATGAACCATTTGAGCAATTTCAATAATACGTTCATCTGATATACCGCCTAACATACGGGCAAATTGTTTTAAATTTTCCCATCCCGTTAAATATGTATACAGTTCTGGGTTTTCAACGATACTCCCAATTTGACGCATCGCTTCTCTGAAATTTTCCTTAATAGAATAACCGCCGATAGAAATCGTACCTTCTGTTTCTTTAATCAATCCAACTAACATTCGAATGGTAGTCGTTTTTCCAGCGCCATTCGGTCCTAGGAAGCCAAACACTTCTCCTTGTTTTACATCGAAGGAAATATTCTCTACAATCGTCTTCTTTCCAATTACCTTCTTCACGTCTCGTACGGAAAGTATCGTCGTCATTTTACCCCTCCTTGTTCTAGCTTTAATTTACTTACAACATTTTGAACTAATCGGTCTGCCATATATGTATACCCTACTTCATTTGGATGGAAATGATCAGAGTATAATAAATCTTTCCCGCGGTTTTGGAATAAATCAAATGTCGGTGTAATATACACATTTTTATCATTTACCGCTAATTTTTCTAAAGATGCGTTCCAGTCTACAACAATATTTGAAGACCCTTTTAAATCTTCTACATCTTCAAAAGGATTATATAAACCTAGCCAAAAAATAGGGCTATCTGTATTTAACTTACGAATTTCTTCTATAATTTTCTTCGCTTCATTCTGGAATGTTTCCGTATCAGGACGATATGTTTCTAAATCTATCTTTCCAAGCGATTCCCACCCTGGAAATAAATCATTTCCTCCAATCGTTAAAACGATTACATCCGCTTGCTTAATTGAATATTGAGCCCCACTACTCTCCATTTGTTTTAATAAGTCCGGCATTTTTGCTCCACTAACAGCTAAGTTCGTTAAAGCAACCTTTTGCTTATAATCTTTTTGTAAATCTTCTTTCATCCGTCCAATATAGCCAATTCCTTCTTTATCACCAACACCTCGTGTTAATGAATCACCTAAACTAACGATTTGTAACGTTCCCGTTTTCTTTTTCTCTTTTGCCACTACATCGGTCTTTTTAACTAAATTTGAAGCTTTTGGATTTAATACATCATTTACACCTGAAACAAAGCCATATGCAAATAAACAGAAAGATGCAATTGTAATGAGTAGAATTATTTTTACTACTTTTGATCTCATATCAAAACCCCTTTTAGCCCTCATAGATTGTCCATAATTATACCAAACGCCATTTTGAAAAGCGATTTTCACACCTTATCCATTATGTTGTTTCTCTACGTACTAGTTCTGGTAATAACTCTACGTGCTTTATATCGATTTGCTCATCATTAATCTTTTCATATAATAATTCAAATGCCGTTGCACCAACATTTTTACTACAATATGAAATCGTCGTAATCCCTAAAATATCTGCCACATCTTGATCATCACAACCGATAATTGTAATATCTTCTGGCATACGAATTCCTTGTTTTTTTGCTTCCGTTACCATTCCCGCCGCAATATGGTTGCAAGATACAAGAAACGCTGTTGGTTTTACTGACATATGGGCCCATTCCCTAATTACATTACGCCCATCTTCCACTGTAAAACAGCCTTTAAACTTCCAGTCCTCTATCGGTGTTACAGCAATCTGTTGAAGTGAATCTTCATATGCTTGTTTTCTTCTCTGACTATTAATGCTATTACTTCTTCCAATGCAATACCCAATACTTGTATGTCCCGCATCTATTAAGCTTTTCATTCCACGCGAAAACACTTTATAGTAATCAATATGCACACTCGAAATGAAATTCGAGTCGATTTCTTCGCACATAACAATAGGGCCGAATTTCGTATATTCTTCAAGCTTTTCCTTACTATTTGCCCGTGAACATATAATAACCCCATCAAGTTTTTTCATTTTTAACATATTCAAAATTTCTAATTCTCTTTCCTCACTATAATTCGTCTGACAAAGCATCATATTATAATTATTCTTTGCTGTTTCCTTTGATATTCCTTCGATAATAGCGCTATAATATTGATCATTTACGTGTGGTAATAACACGCCAATGACATTCGTTTTTCCTTTCACTAAATGAATTGCATTCACATTTTGCGTATAATTTAATTCTTCTATAATTGCTAAAATTTCTTTTCGTTTCTGTTCATTCACATATGGATGATTATTCAGTACACGTGAAACAGTTGAAACAGATACCCCAGCAAGTTCAGCAATCTTTCTTATATTCGTCATCCCATTTTCCCCTTCCCTGCAAAAATTCTCCCTTGACCTGGTAAGCTTTCCACAATATATCCTTTCCTAGCAAATACATTTTGAAAGGATATACAACTATGCTTCGGTTCAAATTAGAATATATATTTTTCATTGGTGGTCTACTCACTCTCGCCATCGGCATTAATATGATGACGACAATTACCTCCTTTGGACTTAGCCCTTATGATTCCTTCTTTATTGCACTATATCAAAATTTCGGGATAAGTATCGGTTTTTGGATTTTCATGATTAACTTTGCTTTTACCCTTATCGTACTCTTTTGGAATAAAAAACAAATTACAATTGGTACAATTGTAACAATGGTTCTTATTTCTCTTTTTGTTGATTGGATTGGTTCCCTTACAACTATTATGGACGCTATCCGTTCTCTTCCAAAATATATAACACTTGTTTTTGGAAATCTATTCATTGGAG
Source organism: Bacillus sp. EB106-02-03-XG38 (assembly GCF_058792175.1). Lineage (NCBI taxonomy): Bacteria > Bacillati > Bacillota > Bacilli > Caryophanales > Bacillaceae > Bacillus > Bacillus sp. EB106-02-03-XG38. The sequence goes on along the minus strand of NZ_JBYTED010000004.1, from coordinate 100,986 downwards.
CCGGTATTGGTCTTTACGTCTCTACAAATCTTTGCGCAGCACCTCAAGAAGCTTTCGTTTTAACAGTTGCTGAGAAAAAGAAATGGACATTTAGAAGGACAGAAATTTCGTTAGCATTCTTATTTTTAACATTAAGCTTCTTATTAGATGGACCTATCTATTTTGGAACAATCATTTTATCCTTTACAACAGGCTGGATTATCCAAGCATTTATTCAAGTTGGTACGAAGATTTTAAATAGAAAAGAGCCTATTAAGCAAGCTGCTTAATAGGCTCTTTCTGTTTTATGATACGAGATGCTACTTAGCATCCCCTTCAATTCGATAATTTGCTTTCAAACAATCTATTTCTTCATACGATTGCAATGTATGTAGAATATAATCATAATCAGCAAGAGACGCACGATGCGTTACAATTACAATTTCAGCCTTCCCTTTCTCTTCAAGCGGCATTTGAATAATCTTTTCAAAGCTAACACCACGCTCAGAGAATAACGAAGTGATTTTTGCAAATACACCAATTTCATCTTTTACATGAAGTCTTAAAAATTTCTTCACAACAATTTCGTCTGGCTCTTTTAATACCTTTTTATACTGCGGTGATACTGCACTATTTCCGTTTACACCTAATCTAATATTTTGCATGACAGCTACTAAATCTGAAACAACAGCTGTTGCTGTCGGTAAACTTCCTGCACCCGGTCCATAAAACATCGTTTCTCCAACTGCTTCCCCATACACATATACAGCGTTATATTCATTTTGTACGGCCGCAAGAGGATGTGTATTTGGAAGTAGTGTCGGTTCGACTGTAACCTCTAATTTTTCACCATCTCGCTTCGCAAGACCGATTAATTTAATCGTGTATCCTAAACTCTTACTGTATTCAATATCTTCTTCTGTAATAGAAGTAATACCTTTTACCTTCACATCTCCAAGCTCTACATTTGTAGAGAATCCAAGAGTAGCCAAAATCGTCATTTTTCTTGCTGCATCTAAACCTTCTACATCTGATGTTGGATCTGCTTCTGCAAATCCAAGTTGTTGGGCTTCTTTTAACACGTCGTTATATGCTCTCCCTTCATCTGACATTTTCGTCAAAATAAAATTTGTCGTCCCATTTACAATTCCCATTACTTTCGTAATAAGATCTGAAGAAAGTCCTTCTACGATACTTCGTAAAATCGGAATCCCTCCGGCTACACTTGCTTCATAAAACAAATCGGCTTTATTATCTTTTGCTACCGCTAAGAGTTCCGCTCCATGTAACGCCATTAAATCTTTATTAGCAGTCACAACATGCTTCCCGCTTTGTAAGGCTTGTAAAATATATGCTTTCGCATCATCAATGCCACCCATTACTTCGATGACAACGTCAATATTCGGATTATCTAAAATTTCATTTGCATTTTGTGTTAATAAAGTAGAAGGTACCTCTACTTCTCTCTCTTTTTCAATATTTTGTACTAGTACTTTCGTTACTTTCACAGGACAACCTACTTGATGTATAAGTCGCTCTTGATGATCTGTAATGATACGAACTACACCGCTACCAACTGTCCCAAGACCTAATAAACCAACTTGAATTTCTTTCATATTACTGTCCACCCCTCAAAAATTGTGTTTAGATGAAATTATATGAGTAAAAAATCTGAAAAACAATGTTTTTTGAACATTCGGAAAAATAAAGATTAATCATTACAAAGAAAACGTTGCCACGTGTTACACAATCTTTTTTTATAATACATAAGGGGTTTCTTGATACACGTAATAATTCAGCCAATTAGAGAATAATAGATTCCCATGGCTCCTCCACCTTACAAGCGGTTTCTCATTTGGATTATTAAGCTTAAAGTAATTTTTTGGCACATCAATATTTAACCCTCTGTCACGATCTCGTTCGTATTCTTGCTTTAACGTATCACAACTATATTCACTATGACCGAGCGCAAACACTTGTCTTCCTTCTTGCCCAATAACAAGGTGGACACCGGCTTCCTCAGAGTTTGCTAATAATGTTAACTCTGTCACCTCTTTAATATCACTCTCTCGTACTTCTGTATGACGAGAATGCGGGGCGAAAAACAATTCATCAAATCCTTGTAACAATTTCACATGTTGCTCACGGACTTCATGTTCAAATACACCGAACATTTTCTCCTTAAGAGGATACTTTGGAACGCCATAATGATGATACAAACCAGCCTGTGCTCCCCAGCAAATATGCAGCGTAGATGTTACATTCGTTTTTGAATAATCCATAATGCGTTTAAGCTCTTCCCAATAATCTACCTCTTCAAAAGAAAGAGTTTCAACTGGTGCTCCTGTAATAATAAGTCCATCAAATTTCTCATTCTCAATATCACGGAATGTTTTATAGAAGCTCGTTAAATGTTCCTGTGCTACATTGCGAGACAAATGTGATTCCATATGAAGTAAATGAACATCTAATTGCAACGGTGTGTTGCCAATTAAACGAAGTAATTGCGCTTCTGTTTCTTGCTTTGTAGGCATTAAATTTAATATAGCAATTTTCAATGCCCGTATATCTTGTGTTTCTGCTCGCTCCTTCGTCATTACAAAAATATTTTCCTCCTGCAACACTTTGCGAGCTGGTAAATCTTTATCAATTATGATCGGCATGTTCTTTGCCTCCGACTAGCGCTGCTTCTAAATCTGCAATAATATCAGAAACATCTTCTATACCAACTGATAAACGAATTAAATCTGATGTAACCCCAGCTAAATGCTGATCTTCAGCACTTAATTGTCTATGCGTTGTACTAGCAGGATGTATAACACAAGTTCGTGCATCCGCCACATGCGTTACGAGAGTTGCTAGTTTTACATTTGCGATAAATTCTTTCGCTGCTTCTAATCCTCCCTTAATGCCGAATGTTAAAACACCACTAGCACCTTTCTTCAAATACTTTTGTGATAACGAATAATTTTCATTACTATCTAATCCCGGATAATTCACCCATTCAATACGTTCATGGTTAGCAAGCCACTTAGCAACTGCAAGAGCATTTTCACTATGACGCTCCATTCGTAAATGCAGTGTTTCTAAACCGATATTGCTAATATACGCATTAAATGGGCTCATACAGTTTCCGTAGTCTCTTAATAATTGAACACGTGCCTTCACAATATAAGCTGCTGCACCAAAATTTTGAACGTAACTTACGCCGTGATAACTTGGATCCGGTTCAACTAGTTCAGGATATTTCCCGTTTGTCCAATCGAAGTTCCCTCCGTCAATGACAATGCCGCCTAAGGAACTCGCATGACCATCAATATATTTCGTCGTAGAATGAACGATAATATTTGCTCCATGTTCAAACGCTTGGCATAAATAAGGAGTTGCTAATGTATTATCCACGATAAAAGGCACTTCCAACTCTTTCGCTGCATCTGAGAATTCTTTGAAATTTAAAACGTTCATCGCCGGATTTCCTAGCGATTCTGCATAAACGAGTTTCGTCTTATCATTAGCAAGGGCCACAATTTCATCAGCAGTTAAATTTGGATTAAAGAATGTAACATCAATACCAAGCTTACGCAAACTTACTCCAAATAAATTAAACGTCCCGCCATAAACTGTGGAAGAACAAAGCAAGTGGTCTCCGCTACTACAAATGTTTAAAACGGCAAGCATAATAGCAGCCTGCCCAGAAGCCGTTGCAACAGCTCCTACACCGCCCTCTAAATCCGCTAGCTTTTGCTCAAATGCAGCTAAAGTAGGGTTTCCAATGCGCGTATATATATATCCTTCCGCCTCTAAGTTAAATAAGGCCGCTAAATCATCCGAAGTATCATATTTATACGTTGTACTTTGATAAAGCGGTAAAACACGCGGTTCACCATTCTTTGGTGTATAGCCACCTTGCACACAAATTGTTCCTTTTCCCCATGATTCTCCCATCTCTCATTCTCCTTTCTTTTTATACAAAATAAAAAACTGCTCCTTTCCTGAAAACAAGAAAGGAGCAGTTTGAAAACACGCTCTAAAGGCTCTTTCTTATCTTTCAGGATTTATTACCTGCAGGATTTGGCACAATTCCGTTATACGGCTGTTGCCAAGGTTTCATCGGGCCTGTCCCTCCACCTTTTCTTGATAAGACTATGCAATTACCGTTGATTTTATAGCAATAATTTCCTAATGTCAATCGGTTTTTCTGAATGTTCTAAATTAATTATGGGGAATTTAACATGCATAACAAAAGAAATATATTCCATATCCATGTGAAAAAGACCTTTCAAAACCCCTGATTCCTATATAGAATTAAATAAGTAGTTTAACGTATACATTTTAAATTCTCACGAGGCCTCAATATATTGAATAAGCCAACCCCTCAAAAAGATACTATACATATTCATTCCAAAGTAGCATATTTAATCCTTTTAACATTACAACTTACATAACGGAGGTATAACATGACAAGCACAAAGGACATGCACTATATACTCGTCCTATACGGCATTCTTTTAGGCTCTATAGTAGGAGCAACAGTCTGGTTATTTTTAGTTACAATAAATATCGGCATTCACTTTATTTGGGAGTACTTACCTACTATTTTCGCTTCTCCCCCTTACTACACTATTTGCGTCACAACTATCGGTGGTATTCTCGTTGGTTTAACTCAAAAGTATTTCGGCACATACCCACGTCTTATGCCAGAAGTGATGAGTGAATATAAAAAAACAGGTAGAATTGAATACCGCTTTGTACATAAAGCTACTTTAACTGCGATTATCGTTTTAATCTTTGGAGCTAGCTTAGGCCCCGAAGCGGCACTTGTTGGCATTATTGGTGGACTTTGTACATGGGTAGGGGATCGTTTTACATTCGCCTTAAAGGGAATGAATGAACTAACAGAGGTTGGAATTGGCGCTACTTTAAGTGTAATTTTTAACGCGCCGCTATTTGGTTATTTAGCTCCAAATGAAAATGAGGGTGACCAAATTAACGAATTTTCTAAAGGAAAAAAAGCAATTGTATATTTAGCTACTACTTTTGCTGGTTTTTCCATTTATTTATTACTTAGTAAATTCGATAATCGCGGGTCCTTTATCGTTGATTTCGGAGAAGGTTCTCTTTCTCTTAACGAATGGATTGCCTTTCTCCCACTTGCTAGTATTGGCGCTATAGTTGGATTCTTTTATTTCAAATTAGAATTCACATTAGAGAAATTAATCCATCCCTTAAAAGAATATAAACTAGCACTTGGTATTATCGGTGGTATTTTATTAGGAATTACAGGAACCTTTCTCCCGTACACGTTATTCTCAGGAGAACATCAATTAAAAGATTTAGTCTTAGAATGGAGCCATTTATCCTTCTGGGTACTACTTCTTTCAGGGATTTTAAAATTATGTATTACTGCCGTTTGCTTAAATACAGGTTGGCGCGGCGGACATATTTTCCCCATCATATTTGCTGGATCTAGTATCGGATATGCTATAGCTTCCATTATCCCGATAGATCCAATCGCTTCGGTAGCCATCGTCACGACAGCAATTTCAAGCTATGCATTAAGAAAACCAATTGCTATAACATTACTATTACTCATGTTTTTCCCACTCAATTTATTATTACCGATGCTTGGAGCGGCAGCGATTGGTAATGCATTTCCTCTTCCTAAAAACAACAAAGCTATAAACGAATAAAAATAGGCAGTAGGGACAGAAGTTCCACTGCCTATTTTGTATTACACACGTTGCTTCAATAATGCATATAACTCTTCAAAATTTTGCACTTCATATGTCGGCACAATCTCGCTATCATTTAATTTCTTTTCTGGATTAAACCAACAAGTATCAATTCCCGCTACATATCCACCTTTAATATCAGCACTTAACGAATCTCCAATAATGAGCCCCTCTTCAGGAACAAAATTAGGAATTCGTTCAAAAACATACTCAAAATACTCTTTCATCGGCTTTTGGAATCCTGTATCTTCAGAAACAAAAATATCTTGAAACAAGGGATGTAATCCTGCATTACGTAAACGTTTATCTTGCGTGTTAGAAATACCGTTTGTCACTATATATAAATCATACTCACTTTGAATTTGACTTATCAATTCAAATGCGCCTTGCATGAGCTGATTTCCTTCTTCTAAGTAGCTACGATAATTATTTTCGAATAATATTCCATCTACCTCTTCCCCGTATTCTTTCAACAAAATCGAAAAACGTGTATTTACGACTTCATCACGATTTAGTTCTCCTTCTTCAAAAGCTTCCCAAAGACTTTTATTAATTTTTTTATATTGCGCTTCAACCTCTCTAGTTAAAGGAATCCCTCTCTCTTCAAACAGCATACGTAACGCCACTTTCTCAGCCTTTTGAAAATCTAACAATGTATCATCTACATCGAATAACAATGTTTTATATTTTTTCATAAGCCCTTCACACTCTCTTTTCTACAAAAATAAATTTACGTAAATCGTATCATTCCTTCTTGTAAACATAATAGGAGATATCTCATACTAAACATGAGGTGAAAACATGAAAGTTAGCAAAAATAGCGAAGAAATCTCTCATTACATGCAAACTTCCAACTTCCATACTCTTTTTTCTTTTAATGTCTTACCGTATGCTGAACTACATTCCTTTCAAAAGAAAGAAAGGATATGTAGGGAAGGCGTTGACGTTCCTTATCTTTATTATTTAATTTCCGGGAAGGCGAAAATCTATATGAGTCATAAGAACGGGAAGGTCTCCTTAATTAACTTTATTCAAGCACCTTCGTTCATTGGAGAATTAGGGTTAATTGGTGTGGAATCCGTTACAAAAACGGTAGAAGTAATTGAAGATTGTATATGCCTAGCGCTTCCTCTTAAAGATTGCCAGCATCTTTTGTTGCAAGATGCTACCTTTCTACAGAAACTATGCAAATTTATCGGCGAAAAAACAATTACCCGAACAGAAAGTTACGCAAAAAATAATAGTTATCCGTTCGAAAACCGGTTAGCGGCATTTATTCTATTAACAGAACAAAATAACAGCTATACAGAAAAACATACCGAGGCTTCGGAATACTTAAATGTTAGCTACCGGCATCTTTTATATGTAATAAACCAGTTTTGCCAACAAAATTATTTAAAAAAAGACGGCAGAACCTATTACATACAAGACAGAATTCAGCTAGAAAAACTGGCCGACGAACTTAAAGTATAAAAAAGTAGCATTAACGTTTATCTGTTAATGCTACTTTTTTCGAGTGACGATTCTATTTTCAATTAAAATTTACTTGCTACTTTAGCTGCTTCTTCAAGGCCAGCTGTAATGATTTCTTCTGCTTTATCTGGGAACTGGTTATGTCCTTCAATAACTACTGTTTCCATATTCGTTGCGCCGAAGAAGCCCATCATGCTTGCTACATATTTAACAGCCATTTCCACTTCTGCTGCTGGCCCTTCAGAATATACGCCGCCGCGCGCATTTAATAATGCAATCTTCTTATCTCCAATTAAACCAACTGGACCTTCTGGCGTATATTTAAACGTTTTACCAGCTCGGTTTAAATAATCAATATATGTGTGCAATACTGCTGGAATCGTTAAGTTCCATAATGGGAAACCGAAAACTACTTTATCAGCTTCTAAAAATTGATTTAAATACTTATCAGCAACCGCTACTGCTTTTGCTTCCTCTTCCGTTAAATCAAATCCTTTACCTGCTTTGAATGTACCATTAATCATATCTACGCCTACATATGGTAATTCTTCTTTATATAAATCAAGTTCTACTACTGTATCATTTGGATGTGCTTCTTTATAGTTTGCTAAAAATTCCTCGTATAATTTCACACTAACTGCTTGTTCCGCTGGGCGATTGTTTGCTTTTACAAATAAAACTGTTGCCATTGTCTTTTCCTCCTACTACTCACTCTTATGTTGTTATATGCTGTCAAAAAAAGGTATCCCTTGTAATTGTTGTTTTGTTGCTTACAAACATATTTTATCTTTATATCAAGACAATTTCTTCCTCACATAGACGTATTTTTCCATAAAAAAAGTCCACCTTCTAAAGGCGAACTAGGTCTTACGACTTTTGTCTTATACAATTCCATTTTTCACTGCATATAATGCAGCTTGCGTCCGATCAGATAAATTCAACTTACTCAAAATACTACTTACATGAGCTTTTACCGTTTTTTCTGTAATAACTAAAACAGAAGCAATTTCTTTATTACTCATCCCTTTTGCTAATAGCTGCAACACTTCATTTTCTCTCGCTGTTAACACATCCACTTGAATAGAAGGTTCTTCCTCCTTTTCTTCTACAGGTAATGTTTGAGAGAGAAGAGCATTTGCTATATCAGGATGTAATTGAATATTACCTTTATATGCGCTCCGAATCGCTTCAACAAGTTGATCCGGTTCTACATCTTTTAAAATATATCCGCTTGCTCCTGCCCTTAATGCTGGTAAAACATGTGCCTGATCAGAAAAGCTAGTTAATACAATTACTTTCACATCCGGGTATTCTTTTTTAATACATCCTGTCGCCTCAACACCATCCATTTCGGGCATATATAAATCCATTAGTACAACATCAGGATGTGTCTCCCCTACTTTCTCTAATCCCTCTTTCCCATTACTTGCTTCTCCAACTAACTCTAAATCTTCCTGTGTACTTAAGAAAAATGCTAATCCTTTTAAAACAACTGTATGATCATCAACTAACAATACTTTTATTTTCACGAACTTCCCTCATTTTCACATCATAATGGTACGTTTATTTTTACACTTGTTCTTTTCTTATCACTTACAATTTTAATTGTTCCACCAACTAATTCTACTCTTTCACGCATCGTAGTCATGCCAAGTGATTTCTTCTCTTTTATATCCTTTTCTACAAAGCCGTTTCCTTGATCGACTATTTCTAATGATACATTCTTCTCCGTCACTTTGAAATAAATCGTCGCTTCTCTAACATTCGCATGTTTACTTACGTTATTTAAAGCTTCTTGTCCAATTCTCCATAGTGCTTCCTCTACTACGCGCGGCAAATCACGAACACCTGTAACTTGTTCCCGGATTTTCAATCCCAAACTTTCACCATAGTGCTTTAAAGCAGGTAATAATCCTTTCTCTAATCCCGCCGGACGCAATTGCCAAATTAAAGTCCTCATTTCTTTTAACGCACCTTGCGATAACTCACGTATCTCATGCAAAGACTGATCTACTTTTTCATTTTTTCCTTTTAAGACAGCTTCAGCGCCTTTCGTCATAAAAGTTAATGAAAACAACTTTTGTGAAACTGAATCATGCAAATCTCTAGCTAAGCGATTGCGTTCTTCCATTCGTACAAGTTCTCGGCGTTTTTCATTTAACCTTAAGTTCTCTATCATTAACGATATATGATTCGCTAACGCTTGTACTACATCTATCGTATTTATATCAAATTCTCCATTATTCGAACTTACACTTAATACGCCAAATATATGATTTTGAATATGTATAGGAATGGAAATAACTGCACGATTAGAATGTACTATGTTCCCAACCTGACTCTTTAATAAAACAGGTTCTTCTTTTTTCAGCGCTTCCTGTGCTGCTAATTTCAAACCCTCTTGCAACTCATCTACCTTATACGAAGCCCTTACAGCCAGTTCATTTTCTTCTTTAATAAAGAATACAACTTGCTCCCATAGAAATAATTCCCCTATTTGCTTTACAATCTCCTCAGGCAATGCATTAAATTTATGAATCGTCCTTAAAGCTTGAATAAAACGTTCTAACTTTACATAATAATGAGCCCTTCTCTTTTCATTTTCATACAATTTTGTACGTTTTAATGCTGTTCCAATTTGGAAAGCAACTGATTGTAATAGCACTAGCTCTTCTTCAGAAAAATGCGTTTTACCTGGGCTAGCCACATTTAATACGCCAAATTCATCTTCCCCTGCTTTTAACGGTACTGTGGCATGATGTACAATCCCTTCTGTATCTCCCCAGTTATATTCAATCGCGTTATTAATTCTCTTACATTCAATAATATTAACTGCTCTCTCTAGTTTCCCTTCCACAAAACGGTGTAAACACCAACAATTCCCCTCGCACATCGGTCGTTTATTTTCAAATCTCAATCCTTCTGGTAACCGGTAATCGATTAATTTCGTATATCTACCATTTTCATCCGCAAGAAATATCCATCCTGTCGTTAAACCTGTTACATTCAATAGTTTTTCCAACACAGCTTGCAGCACGTGATATGTATCATTTGATGTGTTCAACGTCTCTGCAATCTCTTTTAATATAACTAATTCATTTGTACGATTCCCTTGAAACATAATTCGACTCCTACATACAAGATTTAAATAGTCCTTAAAATAAATCATCTACTTTTCACTTTGTACTTATTCGTAACATTGATATAATGGTGAAAACATAGTTTTCATTATATCACTTGAGGGGGCTTTCATAATGACATTGAATAAAGCACTTACTATCGCTGGTTCTGACACAAGTGGCGGTGCTGGTATACAAGCAGATTTAAAAACATTCCAAGAACTTGGTGTATACGGAATGACATCTCTTACGACAATCGTAACGATGGATCCACATAACGGTTGGGCACATAACGTATTCCCAATCCCGGCTTCTACATTAAAACCACAATTGGAAACGACAATTGAAGGTGTTGGCGTAGATGCTTTAAAAACAGGTATGCTTGGCTCAGTAGAAATTATTGAAATGGTTGCAGAAACAATCGAAAAACATAATTTCAAAAATGTAGTAGTTGATCCTGTTATGGTATGTAAAGGTGCTGATGAAGCATTACATCCTGAAACAAATGATTGCTTACGTGACGTCCTTGTTCCAAAGGCATTAGTTGTAACACCAAACTTATTTGAAGCTTACCAATTAAGTGGTGTAAAAATTAATTCTCTTGAAGACATGAAAGAAGCAGCAAAAAAAATCCACGCTTTAGGTGCGAAATACGTCCTAATTAAAGGCGGTAGCAAGCTTGGTACAGAAACTGCTATCGACGTCCTATATGACGGAGAAACTTTTGATCTTCTAGAATCAGAAAAAATCGATACAACAAATACACACGGCGCAGGTTGTACATATTCTGCTGCAATTACAGCAGAACTTGCAAAAGGAAAACCTGTGAAAGAAGCAGTAAAAACTGCTAAAGAATTTATCACAGCTGCTATCCGTTATTCATTCAAGATCAACGAATACGTAGGCCCAACACATCACGGCGCATATCGTAAATTCGTTTCATCAAAAGAACTTGTTTAATATATAAATGAAAACACCCACAGAGTGTGTATTTTCTCTCTGTGGGTGTTTTTTTACAAACTCTTCTGGTCATCCTATCTTTAAGATGCAGAACTAACCTGATTTCTACCATTTCTTTTGGAGTAATATAATGCATCATCAGCAGCTTGAATAAATTGCTCTGGTGATTCTTCATAAACTGAAATACCTACTGAAACTGTAATTTTTATGTTTGTTCCATTCAACAATTGGAATGAATGGTTTTCAACAGCTGTACGTACTTGTTCTCCCATATGCATTCCATAAGCTAATCCCTTTTTCGGTATCAAGAGCGCGAACTCCTCTCCGCCCTTTCGAAATGCCAAATCTGGAAACGTTGAAATTTCTCTTAAAATACAACCTATTTGTTTTAACACTTTGTCTCCTGCAGGATGACCATACGTATCATTTACAGATTTAAAGTGATCAATATCTATAAGTAGTAAACAAAGTGAATCATTTTTCATACGCTTATTACCAATATGACGATTCATCTCTAAATCAAACTGTCTTACGTTTCCTAAACCTGTCAATGCATCTATCGTTGCATATTGCTTCATCGTTTGAAACAACTCATTGGATTGCAATACATAATTTGCACTTATAAATGTGATATATGCTGCAACACTACTACAAACTAAATATAGTGCTACTATAGACATATCCTTAAATAAAATAGAAAGTGGTACCGCTAAAATAAATAAACTATATACATTAAACCAGATCCACTTTGTAAATATAGAAGCTTTCATCCGCCAAATGAAAGTAATCCCAACACCTATCAATATAATAGTATAACAAGCCAATTCAGAGGCTAAAGAATACTCGGTTAAAAATAACCGTGTAATCAAAATAATAATAACTGTTATACTACTAGCTATCGGACCTCCGATTATAATTGCCAAAATAACCGCTAAATAACGTAGATCCAACATAATATTTTCAATATGTACACCAAAATACATCAACAGTACACTTAATATTCCAGTAAGAATACCTACTACACATTTCTGCCAAAAAGAGAATCCTTCTTTTAACGGTTTATCTCTTAAAATTTGACCTCCAACAAAAATAAAGGAAAGAATAATTGTTGTATTTACAAATAAGTCCCTTAACATAAAATAATCTCCCTACTTTTCTATCTATCCCTTTCCTTATTTTATTGTATACGAGATACCTATAATTCCCAAAGTTTTTTATTTATTTTTTGCTGTTCCACGTGAAACAGCAAAAAATAAATAAAAAAGGGCGAAAATTCGCCCTTTTTATTAACAACAACGTGATATCTTTCCACCCTTTGCATTAAATCTAGCTTCTTGCGCTTCTGCAAAAAACTGTTTTTGACATACAACTTCTTCTTCTGGATGATGCTTTTTCATATGCTCTACATATGTTTCATAGCTTGGTACCCCAACAAGTAAACTAATAAAGTGTTTTCTTTGCCCCCATACTTGCCGCAATTTTTTAAGCATAGTTCCTCGACTCACTTTCATCTCTAGGTATATATGGTGCCTCTTTTAGCGGCATTGGCTTATTTCTTAACACTTGAATCCAAATTCGAATTGCAGAAATTAATACAGCAATTACAACAATCATAAAAATCCCGCAAAGCGCTGCATCAATATAATCATTAAAAATAATTTGTTTCATTTGAGCGACATTTTTAGCTGGTGCTAACACTTTTCCTTCATCTAATGCCCCTTGAAATACCTTTGCATGAGATAGAAATCCTATTTTAGGATTTTCATGAAATAGCTTTTGATAACCCGCCGTCATCGTTACAATAAGCAATCCGACAGTCGGAATAAGCGTCACCCAAACATATGCCTTTTTCCCCATTTTGAACAAAATTGTCGTTCCAAGTAACAAGGCAATACCTGCTAACATTTGGTTTGCAATACCGAAAAGTGGCCATAATGTATTAATTCCACCAAGCGGATCAACTACCCCTTGGTATAAGAAATAGCCCCATCCTAATACGCATAACGTTGTAGCTATTACATTCGCTAATGTAGAATCCGTTTTTCCAAATGGCTTATATACATGCCCTAAAATATCTTGAATCATAAATCGGCCTACACGCGTTCCAGCATCAATTGTTGTTAAAATGAATAGTGCTTCAAAGAGGATTGCAAAATGATACCAAAAGGCCATCATAGCCGTTCCACCTATTACTTGTGAGAAAATATATGCCATACCTATAGCTAACGTTGGCGCACCACCTGTACGTGATAAAATCGTTTGCTCTCCAACATTCACAGCAAGATCTTTTAATTCATTTGGTGTAATAGCAAATCCCCATGAAGAAATAACTTGAGCTGCTTGAGAGACATCCGTACCGATAAGTGCTGCGGGACTATTAATTGCAAAATAGGTGCCTGGTGTTAATACACAAGCTGCAATCATCGCCATTGCCGCTACAAATGATTCCATTAACATTGCTCCATAACCAATTGGCTGTGCGTGCCCCTCTTGTTCAATCATTTTTGGCGTCGTACCTGATGAAACGAGAGCATGGAATCCAGACACCGCACCACAAGCAATTGTAATAAATAAGAACGGGAATAAGTTTCCGGAGAATACTGGACCAGTTCCATCAATAAATTTCGAAACTGCTGGCATTTGTAAATCTGGCGCTACAATTAAAATACCGATCGCTAACCCTACAATTGTTCCGACTTTTAAAAATGTGCTTAAGTAGTCACGCGGTGCTAAAAGCATCCAAACCGGCAATGCTGATGCGATAAATCCATATACAATAAGCATAATAGCAATCGTTTCGCCACTAAACGTAAACATACTTGCAAGCGTTGGATGTTCTGCTACATACTGTCCTCCGATAAGAGACAATATAAGTAGAATAATTCCAATTGCTGATCCTTCACCAACCCGTCCAGGCCTAATGTAGCGCATATACACTCCCATTAAAATAGCGATAGGAATTGTTGCTGCTATTGTAAACATTCCCCAAGGGCTTCCGACAAGCGCCTTTACTACTACTAATGCTAATACCGCTAATAAAATAATCATAATACCTAAAATACCTATCATTGCAATAAGCCCTGTAACAGGACCGATTTCATCTTTAATCATTTCTCCTAAAGATTTACCATTTCGTCTCATCGAAGCAAATAAAATTACAAAATCTTGCACAGCTCCAGCGACAACTACACCAACAATAATCCATATTGTCCCTGGTAAATATCCCATTTGTGCCGCCAAAATCGGTCCTACTAAAGGGCCTGCTCCAGCAATTGCTGCAAAATGGTGGCCAAATAATACCCACTTATTTGTCGGAACATAATCTTTTCCATCGTTTAATGTATGGGCTGGCGTTTGCCGATTATTATCTAAACCGAATACCTTTCTCGCTATAAATCTACTATAAAAGCGATAAGCAACTGCATACACACATACCGCAGCTACTAAGAGCCACACGGCATTAATAGTTTCACCTTGTGATAAAGCTATTACACCAAAAGCACCTGCTCCCACTGCCGCAATAACTCCCCAAAGTAAAATCGACTTCAATGTTTTCACATACAATCCCCCCAATACTATTTCTTAGTGGGATTGTACTAAATTTTCTGAATATTTAATTTGAATCCTCCCTATCATGAAGGATTTTTAGTTTATCATGTTAAAAATTTCGCATTATCTGCTACAATTCAATTTTATTTCGGAGTTTTTTCACATAATTACGACTAACTGGAATTGGTTGCTCATCATATTTATCTAAATACAAATTATATGTTCCATTATAATAAGGTTTTAGTTCTTGTACATATGACATATTAATTAAATAGCTTTTATGCACGCGTAAAAAATCATATGCATTTAGCTTATTTTCCAGTTCCTGAAGTGTATATGTTGAAATATACTGATTATTTGTTGTATAAATTGAAACCGTTTTGTTTTCCTTATTTTTGCTTACATATACAATATCTTCAGGGAAAATATACCGAATTCCCTCTTGACCTTCTATCGGTAGTTTTCGTAAATGACTCTTTGCTTTCTCGCTTTGTTCTTTTCCCATTCTATATAAAAGGAATTGCAAATCTTCTTCGCGAAAAGGGCGTAGTAAGTAATAAAATGCTTGAAAACGAAATGCCGTAATGGACTCTTCGATATCTTCACCCATAAAAATAAATTTCGTATAACAATTTACTTCACGTAATAAACCTGCATATTCAAAACCTGTTCCATCTAGCAGTTTCGAATTTAAAAAAACAAAATCCGGCGTATGCTTTTTCATGATAAGTAATGATTCTGTCCCCGTATTTGCTTCAAAACATTCTACATTCCTTATATTTTCAGTGAATTTTTCAGCTAAATTTCTTCGCTCTTCTGCTTCTTCCATGATTAGTAAAATTTTCATTTCTTCAACCACCTAATTCTTTTGTCCGTATGTCCTGTTGTATACATTCGCTTTTATAAGGAACATTCCCTTTTTCTTACTATACCATTATTTATCTAAAAAAACAGAAAAAAGGAAACCTTCACGGTTCCCCCTGCCCTTTTATTCCGCTATTGGTAAGAACCGATAGCGGAATAAATCCTTCACTCATTAAAGTCTCATCTTATACTAATTCTCTTTGTTTCGTTTCTTGTCCAAGTAGAATTACAGCAAATACGCCAATTAAAATTGATCCACAGAAAATCGTAAATATTAGTGATAGTGAAGCCTGTGAAGCAACCAAATATCCTACTAATAATGGCCCAAGAATACCTCCAATACGGCCAAATGCTGCTGCCATCCCTGCACCTGTACCACGAATAACTGTCGGATACTGTTCAGGTGTATAAGCATACAATGCACCCCAAGCACCTAAATTAAAGAAGGATAGTAACATGCCTGCTACGATTAATACCGTTAATGACTCTGCCACTCCAAACAAGTAAGCACTACACGCTGTACCAATTAAATACGTAACTAAAACAAACTTACGGCCAAGACGTTCAATAAACCAAGCAGCTGTGAAATACCCTGGTAATTGAGCTAATGTCATAATAAGTACGTATTGGAAACTTTTTATTAAACTAAATCCTTTTAATACCATTACACTAGGTAACCATAGGAACATTCCATAATAGGAAAAGACAACAGAAAACCATAGAATCCATAACATAATTGTTGCCTTACGGTATTCCCCAGACCAAACTGATTTTATATTTTCGATAACGGACGGTCTTTTTTCAACCTTTTGGAATCTCGGAGAATCCGGTAAATTCCATCTTAAATATAAAGCATATAGTGCCGGAACTGCACTCAATATCATCGCAACTTCCCAACCATATTTCGGAATAACAAAATACGAGATAAGAGCTGCAATTAGCCATCCACCTGCCCAAAAACTTTCTAATAGCACAACTATTTTTCCACGTTCATGCGCTTCAACGCTCTCTGATACTAATGTAGAAGCAACCGGAAGCTCTCCGCCAAGCCCCATACCAATTAAAAATCGTAACACAAGGAACATCGCAAGTGTTGTCGTTAAAGCAGTCAAACCACTACCGATAGAAAATAGTAATAATGTAATAATAAAGACTGATTTCCGTCCTATTTTATCTGATAGTATTCCAAAAACGAGCGCTCCGACTGCCATACCAATTGAATTAATACTGCCTATCCAGCCCATTTCTTGCGTACTTAATCCCCAATCTTTTTGCAATGCTACCATTACGAATGAAAGCATTCCAACATCCATTGCATCAAATAGCCATCCAAGCCCGGCTATACCAAGTAGCTTTCGCTTCGAAATTTCTTTCACCTTACCCACATGAAGTCCTCCTTACACAGCTGTCTTTACACATAATTTTACATGTGTGAATTGTATAAGTAAAATACTTTCGTGTAAAAAATTCTCCTTCATCATGCCCGAAAAGTAAAATACTTATCCCACTACCTTAGGGTAGTAAGATTCCTACCTCAAAATTCAGCTAGAGCAAAGAAGTTAGGTTGAAAATCAACTCCAATTAACGAGGGGTAACAATTAATGGTGAATGAACAAAGCCTCACTTTATAAAAAATGGCTAAATAAAAAAAAGTAGCGATAGGACGCTACTTTTTCGAACGCATGACTTCTTTTAAAAATTCCGCCAATACTAACTGACGACGCCAACGCGTTGGATTACTACACAATCTATAAAACCACTCTAAGTTAATCGCTTGAATCCATTTCGGTGCACGTTTCACCTCTCCAGCCCATACGTCTAAACTTCCGCCCACTCCAACAGCCATCTTCGTTTCTAAACGATGCTTATTAGTTTGGATAAAGTTCTCTTGTCTTGGGAAACCAAGCGCGACAAGTAATAGATCTGGTTTTGCTTCTTGAATACGAGAAACGATACTCTCTTCTTCTTCTTGTTTAAAGTACCCATCTTGTGTACCAACAATAGATACAGCTGAATAAGTCTTCGTTAAATGATCTGCTGCAGCTTGTACAACATGTGGTTTTGCACCAAGTAAGAAAACAGATACTGGTTTATTCTCTTCTGATAGCTTCGCAAATAAATTACACATTAAATCAAAACCTGCTACACGTTCCTTTATAGGTGTACCTAACATACCACTTGCTTTTACAACTCCAATACCATCAGGTGTAATTAAATCTGTATTTAATAATGTTTTATGGAATGCTTCATCCTTTTTTGCACACATAACAATTTCAGGATTTGCTGTTACTACCTGAAAAGTATGCGTTCGCTCCAATTCTAGTTGACCCTTCAAATATTGGATTGTTTCATCCATTGTCATTGTAGAAAAAGGAACACCTAGAATATCAACCGTTTTTACTTCCATGATTAACTATCCTCTCTATTTCAGTAAAAGTTTTTTATATGCATTATAAGTATCTTCATACAAATTCTTTAGCGAGAAATGAGTAGATGCGTGAGTATATAAACGATTTCCCATCGCCTCTAATTCACCATTCAACCATTTTTCGTAAGCATTTTCTAACGCTTTTGCTAACGAATCTGCATCACCAATCGGTACAATCCATCCATACGTATCATCAACTATTAACTTTTTCATATCGCCTACATTTGTTGCAATAGATGTTAAACGTTGATTAGCTGCTTCTAATAAAACGAGAGGGAAACTTTCGCTATAAGAGGTTAGCAAATTAATGTGTGCAGATGCATATAATTCTTTTGAATCTGTACGAAAACCTAGAAACATCACTTTATCCTCTACGCCCTTTTGTTTCGCCATCTCTTTTAATTCTGCTTCTATAGGCCCGTCACCAAGTAAGAGCACTTTTATTTTTGGAATTTTAATTTTTTGCAACGCTTCAAATAAAATATCATGACCTTTAACAGGATGAAGACGCGCTACTTGAATGGCTGTAAATACTCCTTCACCGATGTCAAATTCACTCTTATCATAAGGTTTTACTGGCGTATTATCATACTCAATCCCATTATAAACCGTACAAATCTTCTCTTCTGGTACACCTAGTTTTATTATATTTCTCTTAAAGTTCTCCGTAATTGCAAAGAACAAATCTACCTTCCTGAAAGAACGTAAATTTAACTTCGTAAATACCCATCCTTTTAATCCCCTCTTCATAAAATCCAAAGTTGGATCACTGTGGACAGTCATTATCCATTTCGCTTTTATACCTTTTTTCAAGAGGGAGAGATAGAAATTTGCTCGTGCGCCATGTGTATGCACAATGTCAAATTGATTTTCATTAATAAATGCTTTTATTTTTGAAAGAATTGATAGGTCGTACCGAGATGATTGAGTAAAAACATGCACTTGAATACCAAGGTTTCTCGCCTCTCTAGCAATCGCACCTTCTTCAAATACCATTAATTCCACTTCTTCCTTTGAAAACTGAGATAAAAGTGAAATAATATGTGTTTTCCCCCCACCTTCTTCTGCACCAGCATTCATATGCAACACTTTCATTTCTTACATCCCCCATTTTTTTCTTTTTATTTACTATAACAAAATAAAAGCTAACATATGCTAGCTTTTATTTTTCTATCATTCAATTTCCAAGTCAACTATTAAATATGCCATAATTACCACTAAGTAGAAACTCACACCAGGGGCAATTAATATATGACCAGCCATGAATGAAATACCTAATCCGAGAAATAACGCTGCAATCACCATTGCATATTTCACGGTGAATATTTCTTTAAATTTAGTAAATACACATACAATAAATTTAATACCGAAGTATAAGAATGGAATTACAAGTAAAATGAACCCTATGATTCCGAAAGAATAGAACCAATCGTGGAAGTCACGTTCAATTAATTTCGGCTGTTCTTTATAGTTACCAGCATAACCCATTCCTAATAATTTTTGAGACATTGGGGCTTCATTATAGAAATCTTTATACATTTGCTCAAATAATTGACGCCCACTAAAAATAAGAGCTTGCGTTTCTTCTTTCTTCTCCGCTACTTTTTCTTTTGCCTTTTCTTTCTCTTTTTCTTGCTCTGTCACAGGAGGTTTATGTTCTTTAGCTTCCTCCTTCTTTTTCTCTTCCTTTTTCGCACTCTGTTCTTGTTCAATTAATTGGAAATGGAATCCCATATTTTTCATAAATGGTGAAAAAGGTGTATATGCCAATATGCCTACAAATACAGTCATTGCAAGAAAACCATTTAATAAATAGGCATGTTTCTTTCCATCTTTACGTTGTGTAAATGCCTGAATAAAGCACATAACAACTGCGATAGCCATTGATCCAAAGATTGCTCCTACGCCAACCTTTGTCCCAATTGCAAATAGTGAATAAACAACTAAAATTGAAGGAATCCAATAGTACGCTTTACCTATACTTTTTGTTTTTTCAATTGAGTACAAAATAACAATTGGACACATGATAGCTAAAATAGATCCTAGCTCGTTACCTGCATAAAACCAACCGCGTGATCCTAACTTTACCCATTCATAACTATTATAATCTGTGCCAGTAGTAATCGAAGCTACCATTACTACGCCTATAATTAGCGATGCATACGTAATATAGTTACGCATTTTCGAATGGCTTTTTTCTTTTAAAGACTTAAATACAAACACATAACAAGTAAGCATAACAAACGGATATAAAGCTTTTGCTATAAACTTAATTTCTTCTGTAAGTACCATAGGGTTTTTTGTAAATTTGTTATTTACCAATCCGATAGTGAAGACTATTCCTACTAAGATTATATACAATATATATTTTATATTTCCTTGTTTCTTCGTTTGAATTAAAATATATATCCCGCCTAAGAACATAACGAATAAGCGTGTAATAACTCCAATGGTCGTATCAATTTTTAAAACCATGATACAGAACGCTGTAAGCAAATCTAAAATCGGTTGCAACAAAATAAAGATTAGTAGAAAATTTTCAAATTTATTACTTTTACTATTTTCGCTTAACATCTAGGACCTCCATAACTATTACCTAATTTCAATCTATACAGTTAATATTTTTTTCTTATCTCAAATATTTATTATAACATATATTTTTTAATTAAACGTCTCACATTTCTCTCTAACCTTACCCTTATAGAAAAAGCATATTTGCATTTTCAAGCGCTTTCTTTCCTCATTTTTTCTTTTTTTCTACATGTAACGAAAATGCATTGTTATTTACATAACTTTAGTGTATATTTTTTCTCTGGAACATCTTTAGGAGGAAGGGATTACAGCAATGTTATTAATCGACATATTTACGTTTCTTGGCATTATCGCCGCTGCTATTTCCGGTACATTAGTTGGTTTAAAAAAAGATTTAGATTTATTCGGTGTCCTTTGTTTAGCTGTAGCTACTGCGCTCGGCGGCGGTATTATTCGTGATATTATGATCGGTAACCTGCCTCCCGTCGCATTTGTTAAACCCATTTACTTTTTCGTAAGCGTATTATCAGCATTATTTACTTGTATGTTTTTTGAACGTATCAATAAACTGCAAGTCGTTATTATGCTTTCTGATGCTGTTGGCTTAGGTGTTTTTACAGCTATTGGTGCAAATGCGGCAATGTCACATCATGTTGACGCCTCATTTTTAGTTGTTTCAATGGGAGTCATTACAGGTATTGGAGGCGGTATTTTGCGTGACATTTGCGCTCAAGATATCCCCTACGTATTCCGAAAAGAAATTTACGCAATCGCTTCTATTTTAGGGGCAATTAGTTTCCTAGTCACATATTCAATGGGGGCACACGTATTAGCTTTCTATGTTTGTTTACTAGTAACATTCATTATTCGTGTTGTCACTGTCATATATAATGTACATTTCCCTGTTTTCTTTAAAACACATGCTAAAATCAATAAGGGTCATTAAGAGAATTCTACCTGGAATTCTCTTAATTTATATACTATTCTACACACTAATATAGAGTAATTATATATAAATATATATAATTATATTAGAACTAAAAAATGAAAACGCTTTACAAACAGGGGGAAGAACGATGCTTGGGGTTTTTAAAAAACATACCAATAAAACAAATACTAGTATAATGGAATTAAGTAAGGATCAAAAAATTACTTTTAACGTGCCTACTAATTCTGAACTGAAAATTCAAATGGATATGCTACATATTTCAAAAGAAGATTTACAAATTGTAAAGGTACTACAGCCCTTTATTTATGAAGAAATTGATTGGATTACAGAAAAATTCTATGCCAATATTACAAAACAGCCTAATTTAATTACGGTTATTGAGCGTTACAGCTCTATTCCCAAATTAAAGCAAACTTTAAAAACACATATAAAAGAATTATTTAGCGGAGATATGCATGAAGACTTTATTGAACAACGTGTTCGAATTGCCAAAAGACATGTACAAATTGGGTTACATAGAAAATGGTATACTGCCGCTTATCAAGAATTATTCCGCTCTATCATGAAGATTTTACAAACAAAAATTAAAACAATTGACGATTTTTCTTATTCTATAAACGTAATAAATAAATTATTCGCCCTTGAACAAGAGCTTGTTCTTGCGGCTTATGAATCTGAATACGAAAGAATGCAAAAGGAACATGAAAAAGAAAAAGAAATAACAGCTATGACAATTACACATATTGCAACAGAACTAGCATCTGTATCTGAGAAAACGAGCGCTTCTATTCAACAGTTAACCGCTAAATCTGAAACGATTGTAGGAATTGCCAAAACAGGTACATCATTAGCTACAACATCAGAAGAAAAAGCGAATAAAGGTAAAGAGCAATTAAATGAGCAAAATAAACGAATGGAATACATTCAAGCGAACATGGAAACGATTATTACAGATACTCATGAACTTCTTGATATTTCTAACAAAATTAACGAAATTATAGATATTGTAAAATCCATTGCAGAGCAAACAAATTTACTCGCACTAAATGCTGCCATTGAATCTGCACGAGCTGGGGAATTTGGCAAAGGCTTTTCCGTTGTAGCTGGAGAAATTCGAAAGTTGTCAGAGCAAACGAAAGAATCTATATTCAACGTTACAAAGCTCGTCGAAAAAACAAATGAACAAATTATTCGTGTCTCTTCTTCAGTGAAACAAATTAGCTCCCTCGTATCTGAAGGAACGGATAGCATGTCTGCAACAGATCAATACTTCCAAGAAATTGTAAAGGATATGTCTAACTCGAAAGAACAGAATAAAAAAATTGAAAATGCGTTAGAAACTATTTCACAAGTAATGAAAGGAATTCAGGAAGATTCCTCACAAATGGCTCTAACAGCTGATAGTTTACAACTAGAATTAAACCGATAGAGTGAAGCTTATGTCAGTAGAGATTCTTCATCTCTGCTGACTCTCAGTCCTCATCTTCCATGAAAAAAAGAATCCAAACTGGATTCTTTTTATTTTCTGAAGAATATTTTTTGACAGTACACATAACTCATATAAACACCAAAGCTTTGCAAAATAAACAAGGCTGGCACGATAAGATTGTAGTATGCCATATTTACTTGGAAGAGTCTTAACAATACATATCCGCTAATTAACAACAAGAGCAACATATACCCTTCGTTTTGTTGTTTCTTAATAAGAAAATGTAATAAAGCTATCGCCATAAACAATGTTACCGCTATGTATATAAGTTTTTCACATTTAAATAGAACGGAATGTATTCCCTCGCCTGAGAATTGATTTATTACTGGCTTTAAAAGTGTAAATCTTTCTTCTTCAATTTCTTTTAGCTTTTGATCAATGTGCTCTGTTACGCTTTGATTCTTAATTATTTTTTCCTCATTTTTACCTTTTCCAATTAAAACAGATTGAACATACGTCTCATTTGAAATTGTATATTGTGCCATTCCCATTGTCTGAATTCCATAACTCACACCAAAATGAGCACTATAAAATAGAATAAGTATCCCTATCATCTTTAATAATACTTTTTGCTTCATTGTTGATTGAAAGAGTTCAATTAACAACACATATATAGCAATAAAAATAGGAAGAAATAACCCCATTGGGAGGATCATATTACTACATGCAAATAAAATTGCTGAAAGCACCCACATGTAAGGATGATCTAAACCTTTATATAAAAGTATGTAACAAGCCAAATAAAATGAAAATATTGCAAGAGATTCTGCTGTTAATAAGGAGCTCATAAATATATTTGGTATATATAAAGCGTAAAACACAGACGCAATACGGCCGCATTCTTCACCAAAAATCATTGCTGCAATACGATAAATGAAAAATGCAGTTCCTGTGCAAAATAAAATATTAAACAACTGCAATGCAAATACTGTATCGCCAAATACACGAATAATAATTGATTCATAAATAATAAAAGGTAATTGCGCTACATTCTCTACGCTATTACCAATCGCAATCTGCTTTGCAGACTCAAACATCGCTTCCATATCACCGATTATCGGGACATCTACAAATAAAACCATACTAAGTCTCACAACAATAGATGCACTAATAAGAAAAATAAGAAATTGTTTATCTGTAAAACGATACTGTAAAATCGATGCCACTAACAGCATGAGAATAACAAAAATAACTAATACGATTGTTACACTTGTTGTACTGCCTCCAAAAAATTGTTTGCTTGTTTCAAACGCAGACCAACAACTATAAACAAAAAATGCGAGCATCGCACCAATCATTATTTTACTGAAAAAAGACGAAAAATTTGTTTGTATATGATTCATATGTCCATTGCACCTCTATTTTCATTCATAACAAAACGATTCTATCATGAATAGGCACACAGCTGATAGGGAATTTCTATGACAAATACAGGGTCTTAATTTTTTCACTTGCAATGTAAGCGAATCCTCTTTTACACTACATTTTATATAGTGATAAATTTTCTTTCAGTTACATGAATACAAATACAGAAGTTTTGCTAACCCTCTTCTGGAATTCTTTACTTCATTAAATATCTATAGATTTTTAATTTTTTTGTACTCCACTTACAATACATGTCATTCTGATTGAAAACAGAAAATAGGGGCTGACCATATGGAAAAGAAATTCATGCGAGAATCCAAAGCAATTAAAACAACACGTGTTTTTCCAAATGATTTAAATAATCATCAAACACTTTTCGGAGGGAAATTATTAGCAGAAATTGATAGTATCGCTTCTATTGCAGCTGCAAGACATAGCCGTAAACATTGCGTAACGGCGTCTATCGATTCTGTTGACTTTTTAACTCCAATTCACCAAGCAGATTCTGTTTGTTACGAAGCATTCGTATGTTATACAGGAAAATCTTCAATGGAAGTGTTCGTAAAAGTAATTGCAGAGAATTTATTAGCAGGGGAACGTAGAATAGCTGCAACATGTTTCATCACATTCGTTGCATTAAAAGATGGAAAACCTTCTTCTGTTCCACAAGTACTACCCGAAACGGAAGAAGAACATTGGCTACACACAACCGGTGCTGAACGTGCAGAAAGTAGAAAAAAAGGGCGTGTAAAAAGCAAAGAAATGGCTGAAGTTCTAACTTTAAGTAAACCTTGGAGTTTGTAGACCTTCACCACTAAGACATCTTCTGAGCGAATAACTATCATGTATTCGCTCTTTTTTTATATACAACTTCCCACCTTCATACAACCATTACTCCTTTTCACACACACTATGTAATATTTTTATACATACCCGTTTGCTATTAACTTTTTCTAATTCATAAAATCTCATTTATAATACGGTTCTATCCCATCAATAGTTGCTTTACAAAGTTTATGTAGGGTACACTTATACGGGTGGTTAACAAAACAATTTAAGGATTTGTAAATCGTGTAGAAAACACCTTACACTTCATAATATTGAAAGAATTAACTGTGGTTAAAAACCTTACTATGACATAGCAAATATTTTTAATGAAAATGGATTATTTTAATGGAAAGGTGAAATTATGCAGAAATCAATTGCTTCAAATATTTTTTATAAAATACTGCTCAACACGTTTAATATTATACTTCCAATTTTAGTTGGTCCTTACGCATATCGAACGTTAGGAGCAACTTCAATCGGAACCGTTAACCTTGCTGAAACTTTTTTCAATTACTTCTTCGTGTTCGCCGTATTTGGTGTATATCAATATGGTTTACGTGAAATTAGCTTAATTAAAAACGATAAAAAGAAAGTTTCTAAGTTATTTACAAGTCTCTATGTAATTAACTTCACAACTAGTATTTTAGCTTTATCAGCCTTTGTGCTCTTTAGTTATATTGGATTCGGACATGAAAGTCTATTTCCTGTTCTTCTTATTTTCGGTTTTAACTTTATATCTAATATGTTTTATGTGGAATGGTTCAATGAAGCATATGAAAATTATGACTTCATCACTAAAAAAACAGTTATCGTTCGATTAATCTATGTCGTACTTCTTTTCTCTTTGATTCATGGGGTCGATGATTACAAAACATATGCTGGTTTATTGGTATTATCAACATTTTTAAACCACTCTATTAGCTTTATATATGTGAAACGCCAAGTGAAATTTGATTTTTCCGACTTAACGATTATTCCTCATTTAAAACCGTTACTATTAGTATTGATTTTTTCAAATGCTAATATTTTATATACTCAATTAGATCGTCTTGTTTTAGGAGTATATGTTGGAAAAGAAGAAGTTGCATATTACGTAATGGCTTTTCAAATTATGATGATTATTAATACACTTATGTTAAGTGTTGTACAAGTAACCGTTCCAAGACTGTCTTACTTATCAGGGAACGCATCTGAAATGGAATACGAATCATTATTAAACAAAATTTCAAAAGTATATTTCATTACCCTATTCCCTGCTGCAATCGGTTTAATGCTCATTGCTCATGGAGCTGTTGTCATTTACGGTGGACAAGATTTTGCTGCGGCTGGTAATACATTAATTGTTTTCGCCTTCTATATGATTACAGTTGGTATTGAATCCATTTTATCGAATCAAATTATTTATGTGAAAAAGAAAGAAAACATTTTAGTGCGATTTTTATTCATTTGCGGATTTATCAACTTGGCATCTAATATTGCACTCATATTCTTCCATGTACTTACACCAACAACCGCAATTTTCACAACAACAATTGCGAATTGTTTCTTAATCACATTTGAATATATTTATGTGAAAAAGAAACTAAAAGTAAATTATACGTTATTCGATATACAAAAACTTAAATATCTATTTTATTCATTAACATTTATACCGATAGCATTCGTTATTGATATGATCGTATCTGGACAAATACTACAAGTTATCCTAGTAATAATAACGTGTGGATTAACGTATGCCCTTATCCTCTTTATAACAAAGGATGAAATTCTCTTTTCACTACTTGAAAAGATACTAGCACGATTCAAAAAGGCTTAAACGCAATCTCTAAAAGGAGCTGTTAAACTTGAAATTTTCTTTAATCATGGCTACTTGTGGCAGACGTGATGATATTCTTGAATTACTAAAATCACTTGAACAACAAACTTACAAAAACTTTGAACTTATCGTAGTAGACCAAAATGATACGCCAATCTCTGATTTATTTGATGAATATAAAGATAAATTTTCTATTAATTACATTTATACACCTATTAAAGGACTATCAAGAGCTCGCAATGCGGGCTTAAAAGTAGCAGATGGCGATTTTATCGCTTTTCCAGATGATGATTGTATTTATGAAACAAATGTTTTAGAGAGTATATTAGAAACTTTCAACTCTAATAAAGATGTTCATTTCATCTCAACAAATACGACAAATGTTGAAGGAACTGGTTCTTTAATACACGCACCGGATACAGACATTATTTTAAATAATAAGTATGGATTCATGGGACCTTCTTTCACACTATTCTTCACAAAGCAATTTGTGCAAGATGTAGGTACATTTGATGAAGACTTAGGTGTTGGTTCTGGAACGATTTATGGAGCTGGTGAAGAAACGGACTTTGTACTACGCGGTATGAAACAAAACTATACTGGTTTATTTAGAAAAGATTTGTTCGTATACCATCCTGTAAAAGAGGAAATTATTAATGAACAATCATTAAAACGTGCGATTTCTTATGCTGGTGGTTTTGGTCGGGTTATTCGCTTACACTATGGATTCCCTTATTTCTTGCGTGCTGTTGCTGCTGCAACATTCCGTATGACACAAAATATTTCTAATGATAAGCGCAAATTCCACGCAAATCGCTTACGCGGAATTGTTCGTGGGTATTTAAAATAAAAAATAAGGTGTAACCACTTATATGAAATGGTTACACCTTATTTTTTATTTCTCTCGCATCACAGCAACCCGTCATCCTGTTGTAATCACATACCCTACTATTCAATTACATTATATATTTTGGAAATGATAGCATTCTATCCAAGAATTTAGTATCATGATTCAAGACACTATTTAGAAATGAACGGAGGACATTATGAGCTTATTAACTGTTGAAAAATTAGGCCATACATTTGGTGATCGCACATTATTTAAAGATGTATCCATGCGCTTACTTGCAGGAGAACACGTTGGATTAGTCGGAGCAAACGGTGTTGGTAAATCAACATTTATGAATATAATTACGGGTCAGCTTATCCATGACGAAGGTCGCGTTGAATGGACACCTGGTACAAATTACGGTTACTTAGACCAGCATACTATTTTAACACCTGGCCGCACGATTCGTGATGTATTAGCAGATGCGTTTTTACCTTTATTTGAAAAAGAAAAAGCTTTAAATGAAGTTACAGAAAAAATGGGAACTGCTACACCGGAAGAATTAGAGGAACTTCTTGAGCAAATGGCAGAAATTCAAGATGCTCTTGAAGCAGGTGGCTTCTATTTATTAGATATTAAAATTGAAGAAGCAGCGCGTGGTCTTGGGATTGACGCAATCGGGCTAGATCGTGATGTTGCTGCATTAAGTGGTGGACAACGTACAAAAGTATTACTTGCAAAGTTACTACTTGAACAGCCAGAAGTACTACTATTAGATGAGCCTACCAACTACTTAGACGTTGAACATATTCATTGGTTAACAAATTATTTAAAAGAATATCCACATGCATTCCTATTAATTTCCCATGATACGGAATTTATGAATAAATGTGTCGATGTTATTTTCCATCTAGAATTCACAAAAATGACGCGTTATACAGCGACATATGAAAAATTCTTAGAGCTAGCAGAAATCAATAAAAATCAACATATCAACGCCTATGAAAAGCAAAGAGAATTTATTAAAAAACAAGAAGACTTTATCGCAAAAAATAAAGCTCGTTACTCAACAACAGGCCGTGCAAAGAGTCGTCAAAAACAACTTGATCGCATGGAGCGTATCGATCGCCCTGAAACAGCTATTAAGCCAGAGTTCTCCTTTAAAGAAAGTCGTGCAAGTAGTCGCTTTGTCTTCGAAGGGGAAAATGTAGAGATCGGATATACACATCCGTTATTACCAAAATTAACAATGACAATTGAACGTGGTGAAAAAATTGCAATTGTTGGATGTAACGGTGTCGGTAAATCAACACTGTTGAAAACAATTTTAGGTAAGATTAAACCATTAAGCGGAAAAACAAGTCTTGGCGACTTCTTAAACCCATCATACTTCGAGCAGGAAGTAAAAGCTGATAATATAACACCAATTGATGATGTTTGGAATACATTCCCTAGCTTAGACCAACATCAAATCCGTGCAATGTTAGCAAAATGCGGTTTAAAAAATGAACATATCTCTCGTCCACTAAACCAATTAAGTGGTGGCGAACAAGCAAAAGTTCGTTTATGTAAACTAATGGGTGAAGAAAGTAACTGGTTACTCTTTGATGAGCCAACAAATCACCTTGATGTTACAGCAAAAGAAGAGCTGAAAAAGGCGATGAAAGCATATAAAGGAACAATTCTTCTTGTATGCCACGAACCTGAGTTTTATGAAGATTGGGTAACAAAAACTTGGGATGTAGAGAAATGGGCCCAAGAAAATTCTTAATTCCCTAACAACATCCCTTTACACTAATATTTAACGTGTAAAGGGATTTCGTTTTAAAATAACCATGCAATTTGATAAGGAGTTTTTAGTAATGCAACGCACATTCCCCCTAAAACTTAATACGTTTTTTGTAAAGTGCTTATTAGTACTTTGTCTAATTATTTCTGCTGCTATAACGTGGCAATCAATAGGCATAATTCAAGAAAAAACCGACACACATTCCTTTATTATTATCTCGATTATTATTCTAATAGGCCTTCTATTTTTGCTTATTGGCTATATTTCTAATAAGTATATGTCTACATTTATATTTACCGTTTCACTTGTTATTTTAGCTTTTTCTGTTCGATTAATTTGGGTTCTCAACGTTCCAACTCCTATCGAATCAGATTTTTCAGTGATGTACAATAGTGCTATTCAAGCTACTAAAGGCGATTTTAGTTTTGCACAAGATGACTATTATACTTCATGGGTTTATCAACTTGGCTTTACAATGTATCAAGCACTCATTATTAAGTTATTCGGTGAAGGACCTTTCCTTCTAAAACTTTTAAATATAATGTATTGCACAGGAACAACATGGCTAGTTTACAAAATAACTTCATATGTTTTTAATGAATGGGCTGGAAGAATGGCAGGATTGCTATATGCATTATATATCCCTAGCATTGTATTGAGCTCATTACTAACGAATCAACATATTGCCACATTTCTATTTTATCTTGGATTTTACTTATTAATTACAAAAGGCCTAACGCATAAATATATGTGGATTTTTATAGGGATCTGCCTAGCCTTAGGAGATATTATGCGTCCACTTGGCGCTTTAGTTTTGATTGCAGTAGCTCTTTATGTCTTTTTACAAGGTATATTAGGAAAATCAAAACAGGATATTTTAACTTCTATAAAAAAATTGTCTGGGATTTTCATCATTTTTTACCTTGTTCATTACATTATAAGTTCTTCATTTATATCTGCCGGCATTACCCAATATCCACTATCTAACAGGGATCCTCTCTGGAAATTCACAGTAGGACTTAATCACGAAACAAGAGGTGGATATTCTTCAGCAGATGTAGACTATGTTATGTCCTTTAAACTTGGAAAAGAACGAGAAGCCGTTGAGAAGGAATTAATTCAAGAACGACTAGCTGATCCACAAAAGGTTTTATCTTTATTTGGTGATAAATTCACAACTATGTGGGCAGATTATGATTCCGCTCCAGTATGGAGTCTGGCAACACTAAGTAACACAGACAATGATATGATTACCTTACAAGAAGACCTTAAGACATACGATAAATATATATATATTACAACTATGTTATTTGGTACGTTAGCAACTTTTTATCTCGTATTAACTAAGCAAAATAACACACATTACACACTATTTTTATTATTAATAATTGGTTATATAACGATTCACTTCTTAATTGAATATCAAACAAGATATCGATACTTTATCATCCCTAGCTTTACAATCATTCAAAGTTCTGGACTATATGTAGTTTATCGTCTCCTTCCTAAAAGAAAGGCCACAAAAATATAAAATAAGGCTAAATAAAAAAGGCGTAAGCTCGGTGCAATACCGAGCTTACGCCTTTTTATTTATATTCTTTTTTTATTGTAAATATGTTTAATACCAAAGGCAGCTAAAAAGATCATAGGTATTGTAGCCGAATAATGATATCTCGGTGCTACTTCTACTATCATTTGTGCCATTGTTAGCCCAATCACATATAAACAAATAATTAAAAGTGAAGATTTATTTTTATTTTTTATAGCTACTAACGCTCCGAACAGTGAAGTAACTAGTAAAAAGTAATAGAAAACATTAGAAATTATAGTATAGCGTACTTTATGGTCCATAATTGGATCTGCATATTTAACAGCTTGATCGTCATTTCCTAAGAAGATAATAAATTTATCATACATTAGTTTCCCGAAATCTATATCATCGTTTTTAATTCTCTTTTTCGCTTCTTCAAGCATTTGCTTTTGAACGTCCTGAGCACTCCATCCTGGTTGACCACTATAATGATATAGTAATGCGGAATCTCCTGGATTCCATGTTCCTGAGGCTCCCTTATTAAATCCTACATGGATATTGTATCCTGGTACTGTTGCTATCTCTTCACCTAAACGTAATGTTACATAATGATTTGCCGCCGAAGACATCATTAAGTATCCAATAATGATAACCCCTACATATGCCACCTTATTAATAAGTAGCTTTTTATTCCCGATATGCTTTGTATCTATAATAAACATCCATATCGCTAAGGCTATAATTGGCACTGCTGCAATTGGTCTTGCCATATTTATTAATACAAGTAATGCAGCTAGTAGAATTGAATACATAAGGACCTTTGCAATCGTTATATTTTCAATTTTATCATAAACAATTATCATAATTGCCCAAGCTAATAATAGTATTGTACAATACAACGGTTCTGAAAGTGCAAACATGTTATACATCGTTTGTGATGGCAAGAGAATCCATAAAACACTTGCTGTTATCGCTGTTCTCACTCCACCAATTCTTCTAGCTATAAAATATATTAATCCCATCGAAATCGTAGTTAAAACAACATTAATAATTGGTGGAATCATAAAGTTTGCCCCAAATATTTTTAGGAAGATACTTAAGAATGAAGCATAACCAAAAATATGTGGAAATAGTGCAACATATCTATCATGAATAACAAAGTTATCACCTAATGCTTTGGCAGTATTAAAAAAGGCTTCATAATCACCAATCGGATCAATCTTATATGTAACAATCCATGCAGTTTTCACTGCTAAACAAATAATTAGCAGTACAAAAATACATATTTTTTCATTTATTCTTTCAAGATATAGCGATCCACTGCTAAGTATAAAGTTTCCAATTGTACATAATAATAAAACTCCAACTAATATCATTACATAATTATATTTTTGAGTATCGGAAAAATAATCAAAAATTAATATTGCAACGAAAAAGCTATAAATGCCGAATATGGCACGTGTAGAAAAAGTTGAAAACAATCCAGAAAAACGTTCCAAAAAAACTCACTCCTTAACATATTTATACGGGAAAACATTATATTTCCTAAAAAAATTACACTACCAGCTACTATACATTAATATTACCATGATTTCCATG
Source organism: Bacillus sp. EB106-02-03-XG38 (assembly GCF_058792175.1). Taxonomy (NCBI): domain Bacteria; kingdom Bacillati; phylum Bacillota; class Bacilli; order Caryophanales; family Bacillaceae; genus Bacillus; species Bacillus sp. EB106-02-03-XG38. Next base: position 68,155 of record NZ_JBYTED010000004.1, on the reverse strand, counting down.
TTTGCTTTTATATTTCCAAGTATACCAATTTAAAATGAACATTTTTATTATGGAGAAATTTATTTGATCACTTGAAATGATATCCACTCAAAATATATAACATCTTATTATAAACTATGATATAATTGATAGTTGTTATGTAGGAGAACCTTTCTATATTTCCTGTTTTATTTATATATTTTATAAAGTTGAGGATACTATTATGGAGAAACTCTTAAAGTTTGGTTTAGTAGGAATCTTTAATACGCTCATTACAATTATTAGTTTTTGGATATTATTAAAATTCGGGATGAACTACCTGATTGCGAATACCATTGCCTATTTAATTGGTGTTGCCAATAGCTACTATTGGAACAAGAATTGGGTGTTTAAACCTAATAATAAAAGCACGTCAATGTTCTTTAAATTTCTAACTGTAAATTTAATTGTATTAGCTTTTAATACATTATGTTTATTTATATTAGTAGATAAACTTACCTTTAATACATTAATTGCACAAATCTTCGCAATTGGTGTCGGAATGGTTATAAATTTTGTCCTTAATAAAATTTGGACATTCAACCAAACTGAAAAAGCTACTAATTAAACTTATTAAAACTACGGAGGATACAACATGCAAAAATTAATTTCGGTTGTAGTTCCTATGTACTTCGAGGAAGAAGTAGCTCAGGAATGTTATAACCGTTTAAAGTCCGTTATGCTTCAAAACAACATTAATTACGAGTTTGTCTTTGTAAACGACGGTAGCACAGACCGTACAATGGAAATCTTATCTGAGATTGCAGCAAATGATTACCGTACAAAAATCGTTAATTTCGCACGTAACTTTGGACACCAAGTAGCCGTTACAGCTGGTATTGCTGCTGCAAAAGGTGACGCTATTGTAATTATAGATGCAGACTTACAAGATCCACCGGAAGTTATTCCTGAACTTATTGCAAAATGGGAAGAAGGATATGAAGTTGTTTATGCAAAACGTAAACAACGTAAAGGTGAAACTTGGTTTAAACTTTTAACAGCTAAATATTTCTATAAATTCTTAAACTACATGTCTGATATCGATATCCCAAAAGATACTGGTGATTTCCGAATCATCGATCGTAAAATAGCTGATGTTTTCAATCAAATGACTGAGCGCAATCGCTTCATCCGCGGGATGATGTCTTGGGTTGGCTTCCGTCAAACGTATGTTGAATATGAACGCGATGAGCGCTTTGCTGGCGAAACAAAATACCCATTAAAGAAAATGATTAAATTTGCATCTGATGGCATTATTGCATTTTCAACAAAACCGTTACGTATCGTTATGACTTTAGGCTTATTATCTGTTCTTATTTCAATAATTGTTTTACTATATACAATCACTGTGAAAATTATTGGCACTGGCACGCAAACAGGTTGGGCATCTATTATGGTCGCTATTACATTCTTTAGCGGTATTCAGTTGCTTGGTCTTGGAATCGTTGGCCAATATATTGCTCGTATTTATGACGAAAGTAAGAACCGTCCGATTTATATCGTAAAAGAGACAATCAATATTGAGCAAGAAGAGACTACACAAACAAAAGAAAAAGTGAATGCATAATAAAAAAGGTAACAATGAAAACTATCATTGTTACCTTTTTATATTGTAATAGCCCATGAGCCTCAAACGAAATTCTTTTAAAGTTGGATATGCCTCTAAATTAAACAACATCCCTTGGATAACTGGAATTCTTGGGTTTTGCATTCTCATTTCTGCCTCCAAGACATCTAATGTAACAAGCAATTCCTCATCTTCAAGTTGATCAGCTAATGTGCGTTTAAAAACAATAATTTCCTTTAAAAAATGTTCCTTCACCTGCTCTTTAATAAGCTCTGATTTACAAAGGAATTCCCCAAGCTTTTCTTCATGTAACACAGGTTCTTCTGAGGATTCTACCAATCCATCTACTAAATCATCCACCCTTTTCAAAATAAAAGCAGAGACATAAGATAAATCAATTTCTGGAGCTTGTAGAATAATTAATTCTAAATATCCGCGGTAGATCCCTTCTACCATAATTACTAAATCTAATAAATATGGCATAACCTTTTCACCATAAATGGACAATAAACTATTCCGATAAAATGCATGGGACTCCAATTTCATCCGCATCATAAACTCTTCCACATCTTTATTAAAAGGAATAGCATTTTCACGTGCATGCATAATAATAAATTCTTTATGCTTTTGTATATCGTTAAACTGACAATGCAATTGCTTTGTGAATTTTTCACGCGGCAATAACGATTCTTTTTCAATATCTATCATTTTATTTTGAATCTTGTCATAATAATATCGAAGTGTCGCTAATAAAAGCTCGTCTTTCGATTTAAAATATAAATAGAAAGCTCCCTTAGATATACCGCAAGCTGTCACAATTTCCTGCACTGATGTCGCATTTACACCCTTAGTCGCAAATAACTTCATAGCCAACTCTATAATTAAGCGCTCTTTTTCTTTCATATTGTCTCTCCTAAATGTAATCTCGCATCTTACCATAAATATATCTCGCTATTTACAGATAATAAATTATTCACTGATTAAAGTTTCACTTTTATTATACCATCTCTTTTCATTGACTACTGACCAATCAGTCAGTTATATTATGTATTAGACTGACCAGTTGGTCAATACAATACAAAGGGAGCGCAAACATGAACAAAATCATTAATTTCTCGTTAAAAAATAAGTTCGCGGTTTGGCTACTAACCATTATCGTTACCATTGCAGGTATTTATTCTGGGCTGAACATGAAGCTGGAAACAATTCCTGATATTACAACACCAATTGTAACAGTAACTACGGTTTATCCTGGTGCTACGCCGGAAGAAGTAGCTGATAAAGTTTCAAAACCGATGGAAGAGCAACTGCAAAATTTAAGTGGTGTAAACGTTGTTAGTTCATCATCTTTTCAAAATGCATCTTCTATTCAGGTAGAATATGATTTTGATAAAAATATGGAAAAGGCTGAAACAGAAATTAAAGAAGCTCTCGCAAATGTGAAAATGCCAGAAGGCGTAAAGGATCCGAAAGTTTCACGTGTAAACTTCAATGCCTTTCCTGTTATTTCGCTAAGCGTAGCAAGTAAAAATGAATCTTTAGCTACCTTAACTGAAAATGTAGAAAAAAATGTTGTTCCAGGGTTAAAAGGACTTGATGGGGTTGCATCTGTTCAAATTTCAGGTCAACAAGTAGATGAAGTACAACTTGTCTTCAAGAAAGATAAGATGAAAGAATTAGGCCTAAGTGAAGATACTGTAAAGAATGTAATTAAAGGATCGGACGTATCTTTACCACTTGGCTTATATACATTTAAAGACACGGAAAAATCAGTTGTTGTAGATGGAAATATTACAACAATGAAAGCATTAAAAGAATTAAAGATCCCGGCTATACCTTCATCACCGAGCGGTCAAGGTAGCCAAAATGCTGGTGCTAATGCACAAATGCCTCAAATGAATCCAGCCACTATGAACGGGATTCCGACAGTTACATTAGATGAAATTGCTGACATTAAAGAAGTCGGAAAAGCAGAATCTATTTCCCGTACAAATGGAAAAGAAGCAATTGGAATTCAAATTGTAAAAGCTGCTGATGCAAATACAGTTGATGTTGTAAATGCAGTGAAAGATAAAGTAAAAGAACTTGAGAAAAAGTATAAAGGCTTAGAGATTATTTCAACATTTGACCAAGGTGCACCTATCGAGAAATCAGTAGAAACAATGCTAAGCAAAGCTATTTTCGGTGCTATCTTCGCGATTGTTATTATTATGCTGTTCCTACGAAATATCCGAACAACATTAATCTCAGTCGTTTCCATACCACTTTCTTTATTAATTGCTGTATTAGTCATAAAACAAATGGATATTACACTTAACATTATGACACTCGGAGCAATGACAGTGGCTATCGGGCGTGTTGTGGATGACTCCATTGTTGTTATTGAAAATATTTACCGACGTATGTCATTATCAGAAGAAAAGTTGCGCGGGAAAGATTTAATTCGTGAAGCTACGAAGGAAATGTTTATCCCAATTATGTCTTCTACCATTGTAACAATTGCTGTATTTTTACCGCTTGGGCTAGTAAAAGGTATGATTGGTGAAATGTTCTTACCATTCGCTTTAACTATTGTCTTCGCTTTATTAGCATCGTTACTAGTAGCAGTTACAATCGTACCAATGCTAGCTCACTCTTTATTTAAGAAAGAGAGCTTGAGGGAAAAAGAAGTACATCATGAAGAAAAGCCAAGTAAATTAGCAAACGGTTATAAACGTATACTTGCATGGGCTTTAAATCATAAAATCATTACATCAAGTATCGCTGTCCTTCTATTAGTTGGTAGTCTTGCACTTGTGCCAATTATCGGTGTAAGCTTCTTACCATCTGAAGAAGAAAAAATGATCATTGCAACGTACAACCCTGAACCAGGTCAAACGTTAGAAGACGTTGAAAAAATTGCAACGAAAGCTGAGAAGCATTTCCAAGATAATAAAGACGTCAAAACAATTCAATTCTCATTAGGTGGCGAAAACCCAATGAGTCCTGGTCAATCAAATCAGGCAATGTTCTTCGTACAATATGATAACGACACGAAAAACTTCGAAAAAGAGAAAGAGCAAGTCGTTAAAGATCTACAAAAAATGTCTGGAAAAGGCGAATGGAAAAACCAAGATTTCGGAGCAAGTGGCGGTAGTAACGAAATTAAACTATACGTTTACGGGGATAGCTCGGAAGACATTAAGCCTGTCGTAAAAGATATTCAAAATATCATGAAGAAAAATAAAGACTTAAAAGATATAGACTCTAGTATCGCAAAAACGTATGCCGAGTACACTTTAGTCGCAGATCAGGAAAAACTAAGTAAAATGGGTCTAACAGCTGCGCAAATTGGAATGGGACTTTCTAATCAACATGATCGCCCTGTTCTCACAACAATTAAAAAAGACGGTAAAGACGTCAATGTATATGTAGAAGCTGAAAAACAACAATATGAAACAATCGATGACTTAACAAATCGAAAGCTTACAACACCACTCGGTAATGAAGTGGCTGTGAAAGATGTGATGACTGTAAAAGAAGGGGAAACTTCAAATACAGTGAAACACCGCGATGGTCGTGTTTATGCAGAAGTAAGCGCAAAACTAACATCTGATGACGTTTCAAAAGCATCTGCCGCCGTTCAAAAAGAAGTAGATAAAATGGATCTTCCTTCTGGCGTAGATGTTTCTATGGGCGGCGTTACAAAAGATATTGAAGAATCATTCAAGCAACTTGGCTTAGCAATGTTAGCTGCGATTGCCATTGTATACTTCGTTCTTGTCGTTACATTTGGCGGTGCCCTTGCACCATTCGCAATTTTATTCTCGCTACCATTTACAATTATCGGAGCACTTGTTGCCTTATTAATCTCTGGTGAAACATTAAGTGTATCTGCAATGATCGGTGCGCTTATGTTAATCGGTATCGTTGTAACAAACGCAATCGTGCTTATCGACCGCGTTATTCATAAAGAAAATGAAGGGCTATCAACACGTGAAGCTTTATTAGAAGCTGGTGCAACACGCCTTCGCCCGATTTTAATGACTGCAATTGCAACAATCGGGGCTCTTATCCCGCTTGCATTAGGATTTGAAGGTAGCGGCTTAATTTCTAAAGGGCTTGGTGTAACAGTAATTGGTGGATTAACAAGTTCAACGTTATTAACACTTCTTATTGTCCCAATCGTTTATGAAGTATTAAGCAAGTTCAAAAAGAAAAAAGCAAAATAATAAAAAATAACCTCGCTAACTGCGAGGTTATTTTTTATTTCCGAATAAGATTAAGAAATCACCATAGCCTTCTTTCTCTAATTCCTCTTTTGGAATAAATCGAAGGGCTGCGGAATTAATACAGTAGCGAAGCCCCTCTGGTCCTGGACCGTCTGGAAATACGTGTCCAAGATGTGAATCTCCTTCCTTACTTCTCACTTCTGTACGCGTCATATTATGACTTACATCCATTTTTTCTTTCACACTAGCTGACATAACTGGCTTCGTAAAACTAGGCCATCCACACCCGCTATCAAACTTATCTAAAGAAGTAAATAACGGTTCTCCTGAAACGATGTCTACATAAAGGCCTTCTTCTTTATGATTCCAATACTCATTTCGAAATGGTGGTTCTGTACCATTTTCCTGCGTTACATAAAACTGCATCTCATTTAGTTTTTCTTTTAAATGAGCATTATCTTTTGGCCAATGTTGCTTAATAAAAGCATCTCGTCCCGAGCCTTTACGGTATAGCTCGTAACGGAATGTATTTTTCTTATGATATCCTTGGTGATAGTCTTCAGCTGGATAAAACGTAGCTGCTGGCAATATTTTTGTCGCAATTGGCTTTGAAAAGCGTCCACTCTTTGCAAGCTCTTCTTTTGAAACAATTGCTTTTTTATGTTGTTCTTCATTATGATAAAAAATCACTGTTTCGTAAGACTGTCCGCGGTCATGGAATTGCCCACCTACATCAGTCGGATCAATTTGTCTCCAATATATACTTAATAACTCTTCATACGGCATTTTATTTGCATCAAATGTAATTTGTACTGCCTCATAATGTCCCGTCGTTTCTGAACATACTTCTTTATATGTTGGACTCTCTTTATGACCACCTGTATAGCCAGAAACGACCTCTATAATTCCTTCCATCTCTTCAAATGGTGAAACCATACACCAGAAGCACCCTCCAGCAAATGTAGCTAACTCAACCTTTTCATTTACAGCCATTCTTTCACCCCTATTCTATGTTCTTCTTACAGTATGTCATAAGGAACATCATGTTATAAAAGAAAAAGCATCGAAAATCGATGCTTTTTCTTTTCTTCACTTTATTTTGTTCCAACATCCTTCTCCATTTCATCACTTGTCACATCTAATACATCTAATAAGAAAATGAAGATTGGAATACCGATAATTAATCCCCATACACCTAAGAAGTGTTCTGAGAAGATTAATACCATAAATGTATAGAAAATCGGTAAGTTTGTTTTTTGCGACATGAACTTTGGATTTAACACGTAACTTTCAAGCGCATGAATGACTGTTACGATAACTAAAATATAGACAACGTACATAATACCGCCGATATTGTAAGCAATCATACAAAGTGGGAATAACGAAATGATAACCCCAGCTACTGGAATTAAGCCGAGTAAGAAGATCATTAACGCTAAACCTAATAATTGCGGGAATCCTAATATCCATAGTGCAATAACGGATAGAACACAGTTAACAACTGCAATTAAAAATTGTGCTTCGATTACTTTTCCGAATGAACGTGCGAATTTCTTACCGAAGTACTCAATTTCAGTATAAAAAATTGCAAGTCGGCTTTCTTTAAATTTTGAAGTAAAAGCAACGATACGAGCTTTCTCCAATAAGAAAAATAGGCTTAAAATTAAAGAAAGTAACACTTGAAGGCCAAATTTCCCAACATTCGTAATCGATTTATACAAAATGTCAACGCCTTGTCCTACATACTTCGAAAGTTCCATATGATTGACAGCATTCACTGCATACTTAATTAATTCACTATCTGGTGGGTTTCTTAAAAATACATTAAATTGATAAATTAATTGTGAAATTTGTATCGTTAATACTGGTAAATATTTAAATAGCGTAATAGCAATTCCACCAATTAACATTACATATAGAAATGCTATAATAATTTTCCTATTAATGGGCATGAAATGATCTAATTTACGAGAAATAAACTTTTGGAATCGATCCATTAAATACGTGAGAATAAACGTAATTAAAATTAAATTCAACATACTTTGCAGCCCGTATAACACGAGAGCAAGTATTACTAATACGAGTAACCTCTGAAATCCTTTGCTTTGAAACAGGTTTTTTATTTGCATAATCGACGAGTACTCTCTCCTGTCCTATAAAGTAAAACGTTAATAAGTAGATTTTTTCTCTCTTCTCTACCTTTAATTATTCATTCATATAAAGATTTTTATAAACTTATTATATGTCTCCCTTAGCAGACCTTATAGTAGCTTACTTCTTATTTTACAATACAATGACCTAATTCAAAACGTATTCTACACAGTATTAATGAAGATTTAAGGAAACTTACATTTTGTTAAAATAGGTCTTACCACTACTGTAACATAAAAAGCAAGCTATCAGTAGAAATCTGTCCTACAAATAGCTTGCTTTTCTCATTTTTTAAGTAAGTTTTACTAGCCAATGAATGGCATAAACATCGGTATGACAACTACTGTTACAACCCCAACTACTGTTACAGCAATACTTGCCATAGCTGCCTCTACTTCACCCATTTCAATTCCTACTGCCACTCCTAATGCGTGACCTGCTGTTCCAAGTGCTAAACCTTTTGCAATTGGATGTTTTACTCTAAATGTTTTTAAGAATAATGCTCCTAATGCGTATACAATAACTGCGTTAAAAATAACTGCAAACGATGTAATTGCTGGTATACCACCAATACTTTCAGAGATCGGTAATGCAATTGCTGTTGTTGCTGCTTGTGGTAACATTGAATTCATTACTGCTGTATCTAAACCAATTGCTTTTGCAACAATGAATACGACAATTACTGAACAAATAGATCCAACTACGATAGCCGATAAAATTTGCCACCAATATTTTTTTAACTTATCCACTTGTTTATATAATGGAATTGCAAACGCGATTGTTGCTGGCTCTAAGAAGAAACTAATCATTTTTCCACCAGTATTATATTCTTCGAAAGTAAAATTACCTACTTTTAGAAAGACAATTCCTAATACCATCGCTACGAATAATGGTGTGAATAAGAAGAATCCTTTTGAATGCTTAAATAATAATGTTCCGATTCCGTATGCGATCAATGAAACTACAATTCCGAAATATGGAGTCATTGTGCTTGCCATGTTCATTCCCTCCTAACAATATATACGGTAAATTCGTTACGCAACTTTTCCGTGCTTGTTTCCTTTATTTACTACTTTCAATTCTTTTGTATCTTCTGTTTGTTTGTCTTCTTTTCCTAAAATGAATTGTGCAAATAGCCCTGTTACAGCGAGTAAAATAATTGTTGCGACAACAATTACAGTTAGAATTTGTACAAAATATTGTCCCATTACACCAAGAGAATTAATAACTGAAATACCTGATGGGACGAAAAGGAATCCAATAATACCTGTTAAAGCTGTTCCAAGTGATTCAACTTGCTCCAATTTAATAACCTTTAAACATAATAAGCTAAATAAAATGACTAATCCGATCACCGATGAAGGCATTGGAATTGGTAAATGTGTTGCAATAATATTAGAAACTAACATAATAGCTGAAAATATGAATGCTTGTGATAAGAAACTATATACTTTTTTCGTACTCATTTTGGCCACCTCTTTCGATTTGGTACCTTTATTGTATAAGATATAACCAAAGCTGTAAGCGTTTTCACAACGGAACGTCAAATATACAAAATTAGTTACAAAAATAGGTAGATGAAATACAAAAAAGCTACTTCTTAAATACGAAGTAGCTTTTTGAGTTCTTTTGCATATGTACGGCTAACGGGTACTTTTGACCCTTCTTTCATAATTAAATTATAAGTAGAATTGAACCACGGTTGTATTTCTGTAATATGATTAATATTTGCAATAAAACTGCGATGTACACGCATAAAACTTGCTTGCGGCAACTTCTTTTCCAAAATGACAAGTGTATCATGTGTTACATATGTTTCCTTCATCGTTTTTACTGTCACTTTTCCGTCCACAAGTCCTACATATATTATATCTTCAATATTCACAAGTACGATCGATTCCTCAATTGGTAATGCTAATTTATGCATCTCGGTCGTTACGTCTACACTCTTTGCTTCTTGTTTTGTTTCTAATTTTATTTGTTTTTGCTTTTTATATTTCTTTAATGTCTGTACGATACGTTCTTCATCAAATGGCTTTAAAATGTAGTCTAACGCATCTACTTCAAATGCTTGCAATGCGTATTGATCGTAGGCAGTTGCAAACACAATTGCAGGTGGATTTTTCATCTTCTTTAATATATTCGCAATTTCAAATCCATTATCATCAGATAACTGAATATCTAAGAAAACAATATCTGGTTTGTTTTTCATTAGCTCTTCTAATGCGTCTTCTACACAATCAGCCTCACCAATTATTTCTACTTCTTTCGTTTGTTCTAATAAATATTTCAACTCATCACGTGCTAACATTTCATCGTCAACTACTAATACTTTTAACACTCCGTTTTTCCTCCCCTACTTTTTTCGGGATTACGAAGGAGATTTTTGTACCTTGCTCTAATTCACTTTCAATTTGAAGCATTGTCTCTTTCCCAAATAACCCGATAAGTCGTTCATTAATGTTATATAAAGCTGTTCCAGTCCCTTTCTTTGATGGAACTACCATTTTTCCTAATTGCCCTAGACGTTCACTCTCAATCCCTTGTCCATTATCTTGCACTTCAAAATGAACCATCTCCTCTTCTTCAAACACATGTACCTCAACTTGGCACACTGGCTGCTTTTTCGGAAAAGCATGGCGCAATGCATTTTCAACTAATAACTGCAGTACGAATGGTGGAACTAAGGTCGTCTTTAGCTCTTCCTCAATGTACATCTTCACTTCATACTTATTCGGAAACCTCGCTTGTTCTAACGATAAATATGCATGTACATGATTTAGCTCTTGTTCTAATGGAATAAGCAATTGGCGTGCCCCTTGCAAATTACAACGAAAATACACGCTAAGCTGTAATAATAATTTTCTCGCTTTCTCTACATCTGTTCGACATAAAGCCGATACGGTATTAATTGCATTAAATAAAAAGTGTGGATTAATTTGTGCTTGTAACGCTTTTATTTCTGCATCTTGCAATAACTTACTTTGTAACTCTGCTTCACCTAACTCCAGCTGTGTAGAGAATATTTTTGCCAGCCCCTCCGCTAACTCTTCTTCTACACGACTTAATTGATTTGAGTTCTTAAAGTAAAGCTTTAATGTTCCTATCGTATTTCCATGTGAAGTAAGTGGAATAACAACCGCCGCTTGTAATGGACACCTTTCATGCTGGCAATTAATAACTTCACGTGATTTCGCCTTCATTATTTTTCCTGTGTTCAACACTTCTTTCGATAAACCAGTTATTAAGCTATGTGAAGGAATATGGTGATCTGATGCTAACCCAACGTGAGCTAATATTTTCTCTGTATCTGTTAAGGATACCGCATCTGTTCCCGTAAAGCGGTGAATAATTTGTGCCACATGTTTACAAGAATCTTCTGTTAATCCGCGGCGGAAATATGGTAATGTTTTGTCAGCAATTCGTAATACTTTATGCGTTTGCAAAGCTTTCGCATTTTCTTCTTGGCGCAAAATAGCTTGTATCATAGAAAGTAAAATAAAGCTTCCGAAACTATTTACAAGAATCATCGGTATCGCAATTGTTTTCACGATGCTAATTCCATCCTCTACAATTAATAAAATCATAATCATTTCTAATGAAACGATAAACACACTTAAAACTGCTGAAAATTTAGGTGTAATTGTACGATTATATTTTTTAAAAATGTATCCAATATAGCCTGTTATAATACCTGCTAAAATTGACGAAATTGCACAGCTTAGCGCTGTCGTCCCGCCAAGCATATAACGGTGAATACCCGCAATCGACCCTACTCCAATGCCGACGATTGGACCACCAAGCAACCCACTAATTCCAACACCCATAATACGTGTATTCGCAATGGTACTCGATGACGAAACACCTTGTAGCCAATTTTCTTTCATAATTGTATTCCCGGCAATTTCAATTCCTGTGTAATTGCTTACAATTGTAAACACTGAAAAAATACAAATAAGCTTAAGCTTATCTACATATCCATCTTGCTTATGAAGAAGGCGCCTGAACGTTTTAATATGAGAAAGTAAAAATCCTAAAATAACAATAAGTCCGACACGTTCAATCATCATAAGTACTAAATTTAGCATCTGTGATTCATTCCTTTTTATATGAGTTAGTTTTATTATGGGAAAATAATGAAGTGGACGTCAAGAAGAATGACATACCTTTTGAAATATTGTACACATAACAATTCCCTCTTTATTTGACAATGTAATAGAAGAGTGCTAAAAATAAAGTAATATAATACAGTCCTTTAACCCAACCCCGTGAGGTTGAGAAGGAAGTCGGAATATACTATACGTATGTCCTTTTTTAGGGATACGTATGACTTTTTGGCCTTCTCATCATATCAGGTGAGAAGGCCTTTTGTTATTCTTCCATAGCGACTGTAGAAGAAAATAAGGAGGAGTAATGATGAACGTCACTACTGATGTACAATCAACAACAGAGGAGACAAAAGAGAAAAGATATAAAACATTATTTGGTTCTGCGCTAGGATATGCAGCAGAAGGTTTAGATATGTTGCTCTTATCTTTCGTACTCGTCTACATTTTAAAAGAATTTCATTTAAGCCCTGCTGAAGGTGGAAATTTAACATTAGCTACCACAATAGGAATGCTGATTGGGTCTTATTTATTTGGATTTATTGCTGATTTATTTGGGCGTATCCGTACGATGGCCTTCACAATCTTACTATTCTCACTAGCAACAGCACTTATTTATTTCGCAACAGATTATTGGCAATTATTAATTCTTCGCTTTTTAGTTGGAATGGGAGTTGGTGGTGAATTCGGGATTGGGATGGCTATCGTAACTGAAACATGGTCGAAAGAAATGCGTGCTAAGGCAACATCAGTTGTTGCACTTGGATGGCAATTTGGCGTACTAGTCGCTTCACTCCTTCCGGCATTTATCGTCCCGCACTTTGGATGGAGAGCTGTTTTCTTATTCGGACTCATTCCCGCTTTATTAGCTGTTTATGTACGCAAAAGTTTAAGTGAGCCGAAAATATGGGAACAGAAACAACGATATAAGAAAGAGTTGTTACAAAAAGAGGCTGAAGGTAATTTAACAACTACTGAAGCAGAACAACTAAAACAAATGAAAAAGTTCCCACTTCGAAAGCTGTTCGCAAATAAAAAAGTAACGATAACAACAATTGGTCTTATTATTATGTCATTCATCCAGAACTTCGGATATTATGGCATCTTTACATGGATGCCAACTATTTTAGCGAATAAATATAACTACACATTAGCAAAGGCGAGCGGTTGGATGTTCATCTCTACAATCGGCATGCTAATTGGGATTGCAACTTTCGGTATTCTAGCCGATAAAATTGGTCGCCGTAAAACTTTTACAATCTATTATGTCGGTGGTACTATATACTGTCTCATTTACTTCTTCTTATTCACAGACTCAACACTATTATTATGGGGAAGCGCATTGCTTGGATTCTTTGCAAATGGCATGATGGGAGGATTCGGAGCAATTTTAGCTGAAAACTACCCTGCTGAAGCTCGCTCTACAGCAGAAAACTTTATTTTCGGTACAGGGCGTGGTTTAGCTGGATTTGGACCAGTTATTATCGGATTGCTTGCTGCAGGTGGTAATTTAATGGGAGCATTATCTCTCATCTTCATTATCTATCCAATCGGTTTAGTTACGATGCTATTATGTGTTCCAGAGACGAAAGATAAAGTATTAGAATAGATTGAAACTATATCCTTCAAGAAACAGAGTTGGATAAAGTGAAACTTTAATCAGCCCTCACCAATCGGACTTTAATGGGCAGCCCGACCCCCACCTAAATTCTTTGCTTTTGCTGCATTTTGAGGTGGGGGTCTTACTGCCCATTAAAGCGGGATAAATAGGAAAGAGGAAGTATCTCCAATGAGATGCTTCCTCTTTTTATATAAATACAATTATTTATTTTGATTTACTAGCTTTTTGGAACAAGAAGGAGGTTTTCTCTTCTTCTTTTACAATACCTTGCTTTAAAGCTAATTCCCCTGCAACTTTTGGCGCTAACCATAGCATTGGGAATAATAGAATAGATACCGGGACAGCTGTTACTACGATGAATGATTGCAATGCATTAATACTTCCCTCACCCATGTATAAAAGAATCGCTGCAACTGTTCCCATAATAAGCGACCAAAACACTCGCAAGCTAATTCTAGGATCTCCATCTCCAGTCACTGCCATTGAAATCGAATACGCCATTGAATCTCCTGTTGTTACTACAAATAAAATTGTTAATAAAAGAAACGCGGGTCCAATAATATTAGATAATGGCAGTTGCTCTGTAATTGCAATCATAGCTGCTGGCATACCAGATTCACTTAATGCTGTCGATATAGAACCAGGCTTCATTAACTCATAAAACACACCTGATCCCCCTAATATTGTAAACCAAAACGTTGTAATAATAGGGGCAATAATTCCAATTGCCACGATAATTTCTCGGATTGTTCTTCCTCTTGAAATACGACTCACTAAAATTGCCATCATCGGCCCATATCCAATAAACCATCCCCAGAAAAAGATTGTCCACGATCCTAACCAACCTGTATCACCACGATATGTGCTCATTGGAATAAATTCATTTATATAAAATCCAAATGAAGAAACAAATGAATCAATAATAAATCCACCTGGTCCAAACAGTAATACGAATACCATTAATAAAACTGCTAATCTAACATTTAAATTACTTATAATTTGAATCCCTTTATCAATACCAGTTACCGCAGATATAGTAGAAACAGCTACTACACAAACAATAATAGCTAATTGAGTAGTAAACACATCAGGAATATTAAACAATGCTTGTAATCCATAACTTGCTTGTAGTCCTAAAAATCCGATCGGGCCAATCGTCCCTGCAGCTACCGCAATAATGGCAAATACATCGATCATTGTTCCAAGCCAACTCTTTCGCAATTTCTCCCCGAAAATAGGGTATAAAAGCGTTCGAGGTTTTAACGGCATACCTTTATGATAATGTCCGTACATCATAACTACCGCACTAATTGTACCTAAAATCGTCCAAGCGAGGAAACCCCAGTGCATATAACTTTGTGCTAAAGCAGGCATTACCGCTTCTTTCGTTCCAGCAGTTATACCTTCATGTATCGGTGGCACCGTCATCAAATGGTACATCGGCTCTGCGGCTGCCCAAAAAACGCCACCTCCGGCAAGTAATGTAGACATAATAATAGCGAGCCATTTTGTCGTACTAATCTCAGGTTTTTCTAATCCCCCAAGTTTAACTCTCCCATATTTCGAGAACGCCATACACATTGCTACAACAAATGTACCAACCAGTAAAACTTGCCAAAAGGCACCGAAATATTTAATTGAAGCTGCAAAACTGCTATTAATAACTTCCTCTACGTAACTTTTATTTAAGAAAACCGCAATTACAAATAATAAAAGTGAGCCTCCACTAATAAGAAATACAGGCCAATCCGTTTTTCGGCTCTTCATCCTCATTTACACTTCCTCCTTCCTCAGCAATCTAAAAAAACAACTTTATTATGTTTTATCGTTTACACCCAAAACACAATGATTATATAAGCATAATAATTCATCAATTTTTCCACACACTTATGTTGTCCCTAAAAATATGCTAAATCCCTTATTTAAAAGAAAATTTCTATTCCTATTACATAAAAAAGCAAAATAAAAGACCTTATATTTCTATAAGGTCTTCGAAACAGAAATTTGATTATAACATAAGGAACTGCTTGGTTCAAAAAGCACCTTCCAAAAATAACCGAGCGTAAAGGCTTCCATTTGCTACATAACAGTAATTAAAAAAATTATATTTTCACAGAAAATGCCCTATACTACAAACTATTTATGAAAGAAATTCGGCTTCAACATTTCATTCGGATACGGTTTATGATAAATATGAGTGGTAGCTGGAGATAACGGTGGAATGAGCCACACCCAATTCCCTGTTACAACCCGTCCACAAGCAGCTTCTTGTTTCTCAAATTGCTGAAATTGTTGTGCAGCAGTATGATGGTCCACAATACTAACTCCTTGTTTTTTAAAAGAGTGTAGTACGGCAATATTCAACTCAATTAACGCCTTATCTTTCCATAACGTACCGTTTCTAGATGTATCGAGATTCATCATCTCTGCAACGGCTGGCAGTAAATTATAACGATCATGATCCGCTAAATTACGGGCTCCAATTTCCGTACCCATATACCATCCATTGAACGGAGCAGCAGTATAAGAAATACCACCAATCTCTAGGCGCATATCTGAAATCATCGGTACTCCATACCACTTTACTCCTAAAGATGAGATTGGATACTCTGGATGTTCAATCGGTACCTCTTTCACTTCTTTTTTAGGAATTTCTTTATATACAGGTTCTTTTCCATCGACAGAAAACACAAGTGGCAATACATCATAATTCGTACCTTCTCCTTTCCATCCAAGCTCCTGACAAAAATCCGTAAACGCAGCGGAATGAGAGTCACCAATCACTCCCATTTCGGTTTTATATCCTGCATATCGAATCAATTGGTGATTATAAATTCTTATATTATTTTCTTCGCCTTGATATTGCTTGAAAATTGTAATGGTCGGTTTTACTTTTCCGTCATTCGTCGCATATTTAATATGATGAATTAATGCATTATATACCCCTTCTTCATCATTTACTTCACGTGCATCTAATATGTGCATCTTACTCCAAAATAGTCTTCCAATACATCGATTACTATTGCGCCATGCCATGCGCGATCCATGAACAATTTCTTCAAATGTATGCTCATACGTCCCGGTCTTCTCTATCTCAACTTGAATTTCTTTCATGCGTTCTTCTATGAATTGTTCTTTATTAAGCTCTTTATAGCAAATCGTAATAAACTGACTCGCTTCCTCTATTAATTGTTTCGTTTTACTCATAAACGATCTCCTTCTATTTCAACAAAACGTTACTACTTTACAGTATAAGCAAAAAGAATAAGAGTCACAAATGAAAGTCGAAGTGTTACTTTTATTGTAATATTTTTCAGAAAATTAAAGAGATTACTATTGACTTATGTAAAAAATAGGTGTATTTTTGACTCAGGTAAATTATTTTTACCTAGACCAACTTTTAATACGAAAGGAGGGAATGTCATGTCTTCATTTCAATTGCCACAACTTTCATATGACTATGATGAACTAGAGCCATATATTGATAGCAATACACTTTCTATTCATCACGGAAAGCATCATGCGACATACGTAAATAATTTGAATGCCGCTTTAGAAAACTATACGGAATTACATAATAAATCTTTAGAAGAGTTACTATGTAATTTAGAAACTTTACCAAAGGAAATTGTTACAGCTGTCAGAAATAACGGTGGTGGACATTATTGTCATAGTCTTTTTTGGGAAGTAATGAGCCCACGAGGTGGCGGCGAGCCTAATGGAGACGTTGCAAAAGTAATTGATTATTATTTCAATACCTTTGACAACTTAAAAGATCAACTGTCCAAAGCAGCAATTAGCCGTTTTGGAAGTGGCTATGGGTGGCTTGTCCTTGATGGTGAAGAACTTACTGTTATGAGTACACCTAATCAAGATACACCTCTGCAAGAAGGTAAGATTCCATTACTCGTCATCGATGTATGGGAGCATGCCTATTATTTAAAGTATCAAAATCGGCGTCCAGAATTTGTTACCAACTGGTGGCATACGGTGAACTGGGACCGGGTAAATGAAAAGTATTTACAAGCAATTCACTCACAAACACATTAGTCGTGCGTATAAGGTAAATTTGGTAATGTAAAATTAGTATTGTCGAAATCCTCCAGAATCCCCCGGATTGCCACCGGGGGATTTATGATTATTCCATTGCACGTATGTAATAACGTAATACTTGTTCTATCTCTACTTTCAACTCTCGGAACGGGAATCCTAATTCACTAGCTTTTCCATTATGTAATGTACAATTAATCACTTCGTTATAAGGCGCTACATGATCTCCTACTTCTTGAACGAGTGCGTTTAATCCCGTAGTTTCTTCTATGAAGTGAATAACTTCGCTAGTAGAAACTACCCCGTTGCTACTAGCATTCATTGGCCCTTCTATACTTTCTATCCCGCACCAAGCTAAAAATGCTCCTGCTTCTTTTTCATGTATAAATGACAACTCTCCATCTAAATGATTCACAGCGATAGGTTCTTGCCTTACAATATGCTCAACGTAAAATTGTAACCTTTTCGTATAATCATTTTCTCCAATAACAACTGGAAAACGCACTGCAACAACTGGGAATGTTGCTTGTTGAAATACAACAGCTTCAGCTAATCGCTTGCCTTCACCATAATTAAAATCCTTCCTATCCCCATATGTAATAACATACTCATAAGGATTAAAGTCCTCTTCTAACAAGCCTATCGCTGGCTCATAAACAGCCATTGAAGATGTCATAACGTATTTCTTCGTTTTTCCTTGTAATACTTCACATATTACCTTCGCCGCATTCGAGCTATAGCATAAATTATCGTATACGATATCATAACTTTTATCTTCTATACACTCTGCTAGTTGTTTTCCATCTTCTCTATCTACAATAAGTCTTTTTACTCTACTGCCAAATGAATCCTCCGTAATTCCTCTTGTCGCAATCGTTACATCGTGTCCATTTTGCAAAAGTTCTTCTACTAAATGTTTACCAAAAAATCTTGTTCCCCCTAGTACCAATGCTTTTTTCAATTTCATCATCCTCATTTTGATAAATTGTAAAACACTCCCTCTCTATTATAAATGCTAATATAAAAAAGCATGAAATTCGTTTAACGATTCCATGCTTTTCTACAGAAAATATATTAACGTACTCGATATTTATAAATACAATAACAGAAGTATAAAATAGAAATTACAGATACATAAACCCATAGCTCATATACGAATCCCTCTCCCCATACTCCCATAAAATAAAAGAGCGAAGGCAACGTCAAAGTTACCCATGATTGTACGAAGGCAATTCTTCCAAGAGATTGATTGATATTCTTTTTTTGTGTATTTAATACAAAGAATAAGTACCAAAGTAATGCCCACATAAACCATGTTAATGCATTCACAACATCGTGGAATTGCACAAATGAAACAACCATATAGAATAAAGCAATAATTGCTACCCAAATACAAAACCACCCTAGACCGCTACTATCCATTCCTTTTATAAAAGTAACACCTACATATAAATAGGTTAATCCAAATAAGAAAGTAGCTGCATATGAATATACCGTCCAATTGCTTTGGTCAGAAATCATGATCAAATAGAACGGAATAATAATTTGTAGTGCACCCACAAATAAATTAAAAACACCTGCACTTTTCATCTCTGCTTTTCCTAATATAACAAGACTATTTAAAAATAAAGCTGCACCCGAAAGTAATAATCCTACATAACCCATATATCCTCATGTGAAAACCTTATATTTTCACACCATACCCTCCCTATCTTGTAAAAATTATATTATTCCTTATTTTCCTTCTTACTTATAACTACATACACAGTTTTTTCAAAAATAAGTCAGACTTCCTACCTTAAAAACCAATAAAAAGATCCCCTTCATGCATGTCATACAGTAATGATTTCAATCAAAATGTATCACGACATAAAAACGCTTTCAATAATACGTAATTCAATTAAAATGCTAATAGGATTATTTGATTATAAACGCACTTTAACAATGATACAAGTATTGGAATATTATTCAATATTCCATTTTTGATTTCTATAAAAAATTGATAGAATAATGCATTTTACCTATCTCCTTCTATCAATGATTTGCATAGAATATTGTAAAATCATATTAAATTAGAAAGGTCTGATATTTATGCCTCCTCATTATCCACATCAATCTGTTATTCATTCAACAGGTGTATTAACAAGAGAACCTGCAACAGTTTCAGCAGTAATAAACATTGTAAATTTAGATGCATATTACGCACACTATGTAAATATAGAAGTATGGGATTGGTCTAATTATTCTAATCCTGTAAAATTACCTGTACTCATTGGTGAAGATACATTGGTAGAATTCCCATACCTTTTAGAAGGTAACAACCTAGCAGTATTTTATGCTAATTTAGATGAAGCTATTAATTTGTATGAAATTCGTATTTCTTATCCTCCTCACTCCAACATTATTGCAAATTGTTTCGGACGAAGCCTACCGCCTTATACAAGCCAAGAAGGTAATACTGTTTATCATAAACAACTCGTTCGCATTCATTAAGAGTTCTTTCTTCTATAGAGCTAGTTTCTATTCAAACGCTATGGTCAGTAATATGTTCTCTTTCCTCCATTGAACATATTACTGATCTCAAGCAACGAAATAAGAAAACGCGTTACTAACTTAAATCATTTGATAGCCGTTTTTATTATTTACCTGCCATCTCCAAGAATCTATGCACATATCTTCTAACCCATATTCCGCTTCCCATCCTAATTCTCGTTTCGCTTTAGATACATCAGCAAAACATATTGCTACATCACCAGGACGACGCCCAATCACTTTATAAGGGATCTTTTTACCCGAAACCTTCTCAAAAGCCTTTACCATCTCCAAAACACTATACCCTTTACCTGTGCCAAGATTATATGCCTCGATTCCTTTCGTCCCAAGTACTTTCTCAAGTGCTTTTACATGTCCTTTTGCAAGGTCAACAACGTGAATATAGTCCCGAACACCGGTCCCATCTTTTGTTGGATAGTCGTTTCCGAATATATTTAGCTCCTTTAACTTACCTACCGCTACCTGTGTTACATATGGCATTAAATTATTTGGAATCCCATTTGGATCTTCTCCAATACGACCACTTTTATGCGCTCCAAATGGATTGAAATAACGAAGTAATGCAATACTCCATTCATCATCAGCTTTTGCTACATCACGCATCATCTGCTCAATCATTAGTTTTGTTTGTCCATATGGATTTGTCACACTCAGCGGAAATTCTTCTGTAATTGGTGATGTTTTTGGAATTCCATATACAGTTGCAGATGAACTAAAAATAAATTTTTTAACATTATGTTTCTGCATCACATCACATAATATGATTGTACTTATTATATTATTATAATAATATGTAAGGGGAATTGTAGTGGATTCCCCGACTGCTTTAAATCCAGCAAAATGTATAACCGCTTCAATGTTATTTTGTAAAAAAATCTCATTCATTTTTTCACGATTTAGAACACTTTCTTTATAAAATTCAAATTGTTTTCCTGTTATTTCTTTTACTCGATTTAAAGACTCGATTGAACTATTTGAAAGATTATCTACGACTATAATTTTATAATTATTATTTAATAATTCTATACACGTATGACTACCAATATATCCTGCTCCACCCGTTATAAGTATCGCCATATATATAGTCCCCCACTAATTATTAATTATAAAATTTTATAACCTCAATACACATCTATCCTACCACAAAAAATACTGATAATTCTAATAATTTATTTTTATTATGATTTATACAAAAAAGAGCCACATAACCTTTACGTTATGCAACTCTTCAACATACATATGTGTCTATATCTTTTTTTATTAATCAAGAAAAATAAAACTCACTCAGAAATTTTATATCGTTAAATTACGTAACAATAAACACTTAAAAAGTGGGCAAGGCTTCCTAATAATACGAAAATGTGAAAAATTTCATGATGCCCCATATGTTTAAACTCTAACCATTTTGGCTTTGTTCCATAAATAAATCCACCAATCGTATAAAGAATGCCCCCAAGCACTAGAAATACAATACCTCCTGCACTTAAGTTAGCAGCTAACGGTGCAAAGAACAGAACAATTAACCAGCCCATCGTAATATAAATGGCTGTTGATAACCATCTCGGACAACTAAACCAAAACATTTTAAAAACAATACCACAAATGGCCGTTGCATACACTAAACAAAATAATAGTAGACCGTTTGCAGAATGTAATGTAATTAAACAAAATGGTGCATATGTACCTGCAATCAATATAAAAATCATAGAATGATCAAGCTTCCTAAAGAAATAAATAACATGTTCACTGGCTACAACACTATGATATACAGCTGATGCTGTATACAAAACCATCATTCCGATACCAAATAAAATAACAGCTGTAATTGCCGCAAAAGACGGCATATTAATAGAAACTTTTACAAGCATAGCTAATAATGCAATAAATGATAATACAGCTCCTCCTAAATGGGTAAAAGCATTAACCGGTTCTCTTATATAAGCATTCATATAAACACCCCTCGTATAATTACATGTAGTTTTAATAACTACATGTAATTATATACACATTATTACTATAGGTCAACATTTACAATTCATCTGTTTCGTAATACCATATTTAGAGATAAACTAAACATTATGCTCCACTACGTTATAAAAGTGAGGGGTTCTACGTGGAAAATATAAATAAATTACTTGAAACATTACATTTAGAAAAGAACATTACGCTTGAAGATATTCCAAATGTCGACTTGTATGTAGACCAGGTTGTCCAACTATTTGAAAATACTTATGCAGATACAACGAGAACGGATGACGAAAAAGTATTAACAAAAACAATGATTAACAATTATGCAAAAGGGAAATTGTTTATTCCAATCAAAAATAAAAAATACTCAAAAGAGCATATGATTTTAATCAGCCTAATTTATCAATTAAAAGGGGCTCTTTCCATTAATGACATAAAAAGCTCCTTAGACAATATAAACGAATCTTTATTACACGACGATTCGTTTGAATTAAATACGCTATATAAAGAGTATCTTTCTCTTACCGAAAATAACGTCGAAAGCTTTAAACAAGACGTAAATAACCGTGTTTCAGAAGTAAGTGAGCTTTCTTCCTTAGAAGATCCAAAGCTAGAAAAGTTTCTATTACTAAACTCCTTAGTGAATATGAGTAATATGTATAGACGTTTAGCAGAGAAATTAGTCGATGATTTAAAAGAATCTTAAATAAAAAACTATCCACTTATTAAAGTGGATAGTTTTTTTACTTATTTGCCTCATGAACTTTCAACTGTTTACCTTTTATCGTTGTATTTCTCATAACCTTTAAAACGAGCGGTCCTTTTCCGTTTAATATTTCAACATAAGAAACATTATCTTGTATTGTAATAATGCCTATATCTTCAGCCGAAACACCTTGGATTTTAGCAATGGTACCGACGAAATCCACCGCCCTAATCTTCTTTTTCTTCCCGCCATTAAAGTACAGTTTCATAATTCCTTTATTTATATCCGCATTTTTATCTTTCTTTATAATTGGTTTAGCATGTATTTTTTCTTCAAATACAGCTTTCCCTTTTATAACTTCTTCTTTTGAAGGTGCCAATACTTTTGGAATTTCAAATCCGATATATTCTTCAATTTCTTCTAAAAATCTATTTTCATAAGGCGTTATAAATGTAATGGCCTTTCCGCTATTACCAGCTCGTCCCGTTCTTCCTGTACGGTGTACATAGCTTTCTTTTTCTAATGGAATATCGTAATTAATAACATGTGTAATATTATCAATATCAATTCCTCTTGCAGCTACATCAGTTGCTACTAAATAACGGAACTTTCCTTTTCTAAAATCATCCATAACTTCAAAACGATCTTCCTGTACCATACCACCGTGTATTTTGTCACAAGGATAATTAACTCGTTTTAACTGTCTATATACATGGTCTACATTTTCTTGTGTACGACAAAAAACAATGCAACTGTCTGGATTTTCAATCATCGTTACGTCTTTAAGGAGTGAAAGCTTCTCCTCTTCCCTTACTTCAAACAGAGTATGTTTAATTTTATCCGTTGTAATCCCAGCCGCTTTAATTTCAATATGAGTTGGTGTATTCATATATGTACGTGATAACTTTTCAACATCTTCTGGTAATGTTGCTGAAAATAGCATTGTCATTCTTTTTGTAGGTAATTCATCAATAATTGCCTCTACTTGATCGATAAATCCCATATTTAACATTTCATCTGCTTCATCAATCACTAAATATTTTAATCGCTCTAAAGAAAGAGTTCCCTTTTCAATATGATCCAACACACGTCCTGGAGTCCCTACTACAATATGCGTCTTTTGTTTTAGCTCTAATTTTTGACGTGCAAATGGAGATTTACCATAAATTGCAGCGGCTTTAATTCTTTTGAATCGGCCTATATTCGTAATATCTTCTTTCACTTGAACAGCAAGTTCCCTCGTCGGTGTTAAAACTAACGCTTGTGGTTTATTTTCTTCCCACTCTACCATTTCACAAAGTGGTATACCGAACGAAGCCGTTTTCCCACTACCCGTTTGTGATTTTACAACAAGGTCCTTCTTTTGCAATGCAACTGGAATAACCTCTCCTTGCACTTCTGTTGGATGCTCATATCCTAAACCAGTAAGCGCTCGCCTTACTTCTTTACTTAATGCATAATTACTAAAGCTTTTTTTACTCATATATTAACCTCATTTGATTTTATATTTAACCTATTCTGTTCTCATACCTCACTTTAGACTATAGTAAGATACTATATTAATCCACTGTTTTTAATTCATTTCAGCCTAAATTTATCTACATATAATTTTAAAATAGTAAAGGGCAGCCTTAATTATAAGTCTGCCCTATCTATACCATATTCATTTTTACGGAACTAGTTTTTTCACAACTGGTATTCTTTGCAATATTAACGTAATTACCATACTAAGAACAATTGTAATCGTTACATTAATGGGTATTGCCAATATTGCATGTACACGCTCATTTACTTTAGGGAAAACCATGTACAACAAGTTATTTAATAAGAAGAAGTGAAGAATATAGATTCCAAGGCTTGCTTGATTTATAAAACGGAATAACAACGGTAATTCTTTTTCAGATTTTTGGAATGCATATTTAAAAAATATAAATAATGCAATTGCCATCAGTACAACTCCTGGCGCAAAATACCCATACCAAAACTGGTCTAACTGTCCATTTGCTTTTACTGTATAGTAATACGTAATAAAGAATGTAATAATAAATCCTACAAGTCCTCCAACGTAAGAAATATTTCTCCATTTTTTCGAAATATCGTAATTGGATAAGTAATAACCCAGTAGGAAATACCCTACATAATTCGTAACGTAAAATAATTCAATATTAAAATTGATAGGATAATAATATTTCACTAAATTGACTATAACAGACGCATATAACCATAAAATTAAAAAGTATTCTATCTCTCTTTTTTTAGCATTCTTCACAAAGATTCTCAGTAGAGGTGTAATTAAATATATCCCTACAATCATGTATAAGAACCATAAATGTCCCCCAATAGTATCCGTTAAAAAATGCTTAATCCCTTGCTTTAAAGAGGCCGGGAAATAGCCTGCATATGCTCCATATGCATAAAATATAGCACTCCAAGCTATAAAAGGGATAATTACTTTACTCGCGCGCTTCTTTAAAAATTCCCCGACTGAAATCTCTTTTGTCCCCTTTAACAATAAAGCACCACTAATCATCACAAAAATTGGAACACTCGCACGTGAAATCGATTCGAATAAATTACCAGCCATCCACCGTGAAGCGTTATTTGCATCTAATACTGAAACATAACCAGCAGCAACGTGAATTGTAACTACTGCGATTGTTGCTAATACTCGCAACCAATCCATATACATTAATCGCTTCATTAAAATCTCTCCCAAATTTGTATATTTAATTTTTTCTGTGCTACACATAATTTTATATCAGAAGATTCTATATTAAAACTTTTTTTTGGCAATATAAACCTATAATTAACTTAAATAGACTCAATTTTTAAATATAAACAGGAAAACCTTTGACTTATGAGTGAAAATAATGTAAATTATCCTTTGGACGAACATTTTTAAACAAACTGAATAAAATATTCGTATTTTAGGGGTGTAAATGATGGAAAACGTATTCGACTATGAAGATATTCAATTAATTCCTGCAAAATGTATTGTAAATAGCCGCTCTGAATGTGATACAACTGTCACTTTAGGTAAACATAAATTTAAATTACCTGTCGTACCTGCAAATATGCAAACGATTATTGATGAAAGAATTGCAACTTATTTAGCTGAAAATAATTACTTCTATATCATGCATCGTTTCCAACCAGAGAAACGAATCTCATTCATTAGAGATATGCAATCACGTGGATTAATCGCTTCTATTAGCGTTGGTGTAAAAGAGGACGAATATGAATTCGTACAGCAATTAGCTGCTGAGCACCTTACGCCTGAATACATTACGATTGATATCGCGCACGGACATTCTAATGCTGTAATCAACATGATTCAACATATTAAAAAGCATTTACCCGAAAGCTTCGTTATCGCTGGAAACGTTGGAACTCCAGAAGCGGTAAGAGAATTAGAAAATGCTGGTGCTGACGCAACAAAAGTTGGTATTGGACCTGGTAAAGTTTGTATTACTAAAATTAAAACAGGCTTTGGAACTGGTGGTTGGCAGCTAGCTGCACTTCGCTGGTGTGCAAAAGCTGCAAGTAAGCCAATTATCGCTGACGGTGGTATTCGTACACATGGCGACGTAGCTAAATCTATTCGATTTGGGGCGACTATGGTTATGATCGGTTCTCTATTCGCTGGTCATGAAGAGTCTCCAGGGGAAACAATCAAAAAAGATGGCAAACTTTATAAAGAGTACTTCGGTTCAGCTTCTGAATTCCAAAAAGGCGAGAAGAAAAACGTTGAAGGTAAGAAAATGTTCGTTGAGCATAAAGGTTCTTTAGAAGACACTTTAGTTGAAATGGAACAAGATCTTCAATCTTCTATCTCTTACGCGGGTGGAACAAAATTAGATTCAATTCGTACTGTAGATTATGTAGTCGTGAAAAACTCTATTTTCAACGGTGATAAAGTATATTAATTTTTAAAATTAACTCCAAGGACAAGCATTTGTATGCTTGTCCTTCTTTTATATATATAGAAATGTAAAATATTTTTATTTTACTGAATTTTCTAGTATCATACTTTTATATACTTATAATAAGGGGGATATAACAAATGAAAAATACAATTGAGAAACGCCATATTCGCGCGGAAGTCCCTACTGAACTAACATGGGACCTCTCTGATTTATACGAATGTGATAAAGAGTGGGAAACTGCATTACGTGTATTAACAGACGATATAAAAAAACTTGATATGTTTAAAGGCCAATTACACACTAGCCCCACTACTTTATTACATTGCCTACTTTTAGAAGAAGAGCTTTTAATGAAGTTAACAAAATTATACTCTTACGCAAATTTAAAAGAATCTACTGACCGTACAAACCCAGTTGTTCAAGCGAACTCTTCCAAAATTGCTGCTTTATGGACGAAAGTACATACTGCACTATCCTTTATCCATAATGAAATCCTCTCATTTGACGAAGGAACAATTGAAAAATATTTAACTGAAGAAACAAAACTCGAACCTTTCCGTAAATCATTACTAGACATACTACAAAAAAGGCAACACACGCTCTCTCCTGAAACAGAAGAAGCTCTTGCTGCACTTGGCGAAGTACATAGTTCTCCATACAAAATTTACGGTATGACTAAATTAGCCGATATGGATTTTACTTCCATACAAGATGAACAAGGAAACGAACTCCCTGTATCATTTGCATTATTTGAAAGTAAATATGAGTTTTCCCCAAACGTAGACATACGTAGGAAAGCATACTCATCATTTGTTTCCACGTTGAAACGATATAAAAATACAGTGGCAACAACATATGCGACTGAAGTAAAAAAACAAGTGACACTTTCTCGCTTACGCAAGTTTGAATCTGTTACTCATATGCTTCTAGAACCTCAAAAAGTTCCACTTGAAATGTATAACAATCAACTTGATATTATTTATAAAGAATTGGCGCCTCATATGCGCCGCTTTGCAGATTTAAAAAAGAAAGTATTAGGACTCGATCAAATGCTGTT
The DNA here is from genome assembly GCF_058792175.1 of Bacillus sp. EB106-02-03-XG38. Taxonomy (NCBI): domain Bacteria; kingdom Bacillati; phylum Bacillota; class Bacilli; order Caryophanales; family Bacillaceae; genus Bacillus; species Bacillus sp. EB106-02-03-XG38. Next base: position 40,221 of record NZ_JBYTED010000004.1, on the reverse strand, counting down.
CTGCGACTTACATGCACCGTTAGATCCCGAATTTAATCCGGCAATTACTTATGAAGAAGCTGGAAAACTCATTCAAGACTCTTTACAAGTACTAGGGGATGAATATAGTTCCATTATCGAAAAAGGATTCAAAGAAAGATGGGTTGATCTTGCAGATAATGTAGGGAAATCAACTGGGGCATTTTGTTCAAGCCCGTATGGTTCTCATCCATACATTTTAATTACATGGCAAAATACGATGCGTGGCTGCTTCACATTAGCTCATGAATTTGGACATGCCGGTCATTTTTATTTAGCAAATAAAAACCAGCGTATTATGAACGTACGTCCATCTATGTACTTTGTTGAAGCCCCGTCTACAATGAATGAATTACTATTAGCCCAACATTTATTAGCGACGAATGACGATAAGAGAATGCGCAGATGGGTGATTCTGCAACTACTCGGCACATATTATCATAACTTTGTTACCCATTTACTTGAGGGAGAATATCAAAGAAGAGTATACACGCTAGCAGAAGAAGGCGGAGCCCTTACAGCTACAACTTTAACTGAAATAAAAACAAATGTACTTTCTACATTCTGGGGAAATTCTGTAGAAATTGACGAAGGTGCTGGCTTAACTTGGATGCGTCAACCTCATTATTATATGGGCTTATATTCTTACACCTATTCCGCTGGTCTTACTGCATCTACTGCGGTAGCTCAAATGATTAAAGAGGAAGGACAACCTGCTGTTGACCGCTGGTTAGATGTACTTCGCGCTGGTGGTACGATGAAACCACTTGAATTAATGAAACATGCAGGAGTAGATATGTCAAAACCAGATGCAATACGCAGGGCCGTTTCTTACGTCGGTTCCTTAATTGATGAATTAGAACGCTCTTATCAAGAATAAAGTGAAACTTTAATCAGTGGGGGTGTCCATCCCCCACTGATTATTAGTCCTCACCAATCGGGCTTTTACGGGCAGCCCGCTCCCCACCTAACTTCTTTGCTTCCGCTGAATTTTGAGGTGGGGGTCTTACTGCCCGGCAAATAGCGGGATAAAAAATAAGCCCTCACTTTATGAGGGCTTATTTCATATTTACTTTCCAAATCTTTTACGGTATCCACATTTTCTGCATAGCTCTTCGACTGCAATCCTTTTCGAAAATCCATCGACAATGTTTGTCGCTCTTTCACCTTCTATAATGTTAGAAAATGAGTCAGTATTAATATTTCCAAGGTTAATAATCCCTTCACCATCTAAACAGCAAGGAATAACTGTTCCGTTTGCTAAAATTCCTGCCTGATTTCGAAGACCATGACAGAATCCTTTTCCATCATCCTCTTCTTCATGTAATGCTGGCCACTGGAATTCATAGTCTTGATTAATAAAGACACGTTCTGCAATTTTTATACCTTTTCCTGGTGTAAGCTTCTCTTCGATTTGATAAGATAGACCAAACTCATTTTCAATAATGGATAATAACTCTCTATTTTTCTGGATTTCAGCATTTGTTTTATTATCCTGCGTTAAATTCCATAATCTCAGTGAAACAATTAAATCCGATTGACTCGTCGCCTCTCTAATAAAGGAGAGTATACTTCTTACATAACCCTCTTTATCTTGAGAACCTGGGTGTCCATCAAAACTGTGCAATGAAAAATTCATTTGTCTTAGAGCAGGCTTATTTAACAGTCTATGCCTTCTCTTATTAATTAACGTTCCGTTCGTTGTAATATTAACTTTAAACCCTTTTTCATGGCTTAAATCTAACAGTTGATCTATTTTTGGATGAAGCAACGGCTCACCCTTCACGTGCAAATAAATGTAGTCTGTGTGAGGTTTAATTTGGTCTAATCTTTTCGCAAAATCCTCCACAGAAATGAACTGCTTCTGCCTTTCCGTCGGCGGACAAAAGCTGCACGCAAGATTACATACACTCGTAATCTCCAAGTAAAACTTTTTAAACTTCTTCACCTTTAATTCCTCACTTCTATGACTACTTGTACTTTTTTCCTCTTCATATTACATCACACTTTTTTAGAAATAGAAACATACTTATTTTAGGAAATATAGAAAACGGCCACATCTGTAGCCGTTTGAATGTACTATTTATGATACGGTTCCCCACGATTAATACGAAACGCTCTATACACTTGCTCAAGCAATACTAATCGCATTAATTGGTGTGGTAATGTCATCTTTGAAAAAGAAAGTGATTCGTTTGAACGCTTCATTACTTCTGAACTTAGTCCAAGTGATCCACCAATTACAAAGGCAACTTTACTCTTTCCATATGTAGCAAGACGATCTAAGCTTACTGCAAATTCTTCTGATGATTTTTGTTTTCCTTCTATCGCTAGCGCAATAACGTGCGTATCGTCAGAAATTTTATCCAGTATACGTATACCTTCTTTTTCTTTTACAATTAACATTTCTGCTTCACTTAAATTTTCTGGTGCCTTTTCATCTGGTAATTCAATTACTTCTACTTTTGCGTATGCAGATAATCGTTTTAAGTATTCTGCTATACCTTGTTTTAAATATTTTTCTTTTAATTTCCCAATTGAAATAATCGAGATATTCACACGTATTCCCCACCTTACAAACATGTTATCCACATAACTTATCCACATATCCACAAATGTTACCCACATATTGTGTGAGAATCTGTGTTCGATACAACATATGTCGCCTCATTTTGACAAAATTCACATGTTTTTTTCTCTTTTTCTGAGTTATCCACATTGTTGATAACCGGTGCAACTTCACACTCATCCACAATGATATCTAAAGCTAATTCAACATGTTCTAAACAACAAGGTAAATTCATATTCTTCACCTCACTTTTCTACAATAGAAAACAGGAGGTAGGACCTCCTGTTTTTAATACTTTTGAATGCCTAGCTTAACCGTTGTTGTTGCTCGTTTTGTACCACGATAAAATGTAAGAGTCATTTTATCATTAATTTTTTTATCATATAAGACCGTACGGAACCCGATAATATCGCGAACCGGTTTTCCATCAACTGCTACAATCACATCGTGTTCTCGTAAACCAGCATCTACACCTGGCGAAGGACTTTTCACATCTAAAATGCAAACCCCTTCTGTTACATTAGCTGGTAAATGTAATGTTTTTGACCAATGATAATTTGGAATCTCATTTAACGATCTAAGTTCAATTCCAACATACGGTCTTCTTACTTTTCCGTACTTCTCTAATTCATTCATAATAGGAACAGCTCTAGTAACAGGAATAGCTAGTCCAATTCCTTCTACTTCTTTTGCTGCAATTTTCATTGAGTTAATGCCAATTAATTGACCTGCCGCATTTACAAGCGCACCACCACTATTACCTGGGTTAATTGCTGCGTCTGTTTGCAATACTTCAACTTGCCAATCATAATGTCCATCTTGATCTAAATCTACAGGGACAATACGTTCATTAGCTGAAATAATGCCTTGTGTGACAGTTCCAGAAAATTGTAGCCCAAGCGGGTTTCCAATCGCAATGACCGGTTCTCCTCTACGAACAGTATTAGAGTCACCAATTTCAATTACCTTTTTCACATGCTTTGCATCTATTTGTAGTACGGCCAAATCTGTGACTACATCAGTTCCTAATACTTTTCCCTGAACTTTCTTACCGTCACTTAAACTTACTTCAATACGATTCGCCCCAGCAACAACATGATTATTCGTTACAATATAAGCTTGGCCATCTGCCTTTTTATAAATTACACCCGATCCTGTACCAGCTTCTGAATCTGCCTCTGAAAAATTATCTCGTTGAATATTAATAACGCCAACAACAGCTTCAGACGCACGATCAACAGCATCCACAAAGCTAATTTGTTTAATTCCTTGCGCTTGGGCCATATTACTGCCACTTGCTTCAGCTTGCGGAAGCGTGCCTGCATCATTTGCAAATAAAGGAGCTCCAAATGCAAATAACGAAGCCCCTACAATTGTTCCTGCTATGCTAGAGATAACAATACCTTTATGCTTCTTTTTCCTTGCACGTTTCATACGATAATTTTCTTCATCAATAAAGGACATATTTGTTCACCTATCTTCCTGAAAACAACTATATTCACCTTTATTGTTTACTAAAATGAAGAATTATACGTATTGAATTTTTGTCGGCATTTTTGGATCTGTATCGTGAATTTCAAAGGCTTCTCCCACTCCAAATCCTTTTTCCTCTAATACTTGTGACACTGACATACGTGCTAGTTCTTTCATGTTATTATCTAAACTTAAATGGGCTAAATAAATATGTTTTGTCTCATCTGTAATTACATCTGCCATCGCTAATGCAGCGTCCTCATTACAAACGTGACCCACATCACTTAAAATACGTCGCTTAATACTCCATGGATAACGTCCCATACGAAGCATTTCTACGTCATGATTACTTTCAAATACGAAAGCATTAGCTCCCTTAATAACACCTTTCATACGGTCACTCACGTATCCCGTATCTGTAATAAGGGCTAACTTTCTATTATTGTTATGAAAAGCATAGAACATCGGCTCTGCCGCATCATGAGACACCCCAAATGACTCGACCTCAATATCACCAAATGTTTTCACATCCCCAACTGAGAAAATAAACTTTTGCTCAGTTGGGATATTTCCTATTAAGTGTTCCATTGCGTTCCATGTTTTCTCATTTGCATACACAGGCAAATCATATTTGCGTGCCAATACACCTAATCCTTTAATATGATCACTATGTTCATGTGTTACAAGAATACCTGATACATCATTTATATTTAGTTCTGCCTGTTTAAATAAAGCCTCTGTTGCTTTACCACTTAAACCTGCATCGACGAGTAATTTCTTTTCATCTGTTCCTACATATAGCATATTCCCTGTACTTCCACTTGCAAGTACGCTAAAATGCAACCCCATTCTTTCTCACTCCAGTATGTTCATCAACCACTTGATTTTCCTTTTCACCTAATTCCATAACTTGTCCTTCAATTGCATTTACAAAGAAGTCCTGCTTCTGCTCCGTTTTTAAATTCCATGTTGGAGCGAGTACTTGGTTATTAGAAGTAGATGCGGTAAGGTTGGCATAACCAATTTGTGCTTCTTTTACATGTGTATTCCCATGAATTTTATTTTTTAAATATAGGTTTTCTAAAGCCGTTTGGGCAGTAATAATTTCTTGCTGTTTCGTTTTTTCACTTTCGCCCATTTCCTTTAAATCCGTTAGCATCGTCTGCGTGTATGACACAAGTTCATTTTTTTCATTTAATTCCACAACAATCATTGCCTGATCATTATAGAAAATAGGCTTGTCTTTATATTTTTGGAAAAAGTAAATTTTGGAGTCTTTCATCGCGCCAAATTCATACTTTTGTCCATCCAATACATAGTTCTTCAAAAAATCACTATACTTATCTTTAGATAATGATTTTGTATTTAAAAAGGGCTCTTTTAGCTTACTTTCTATCTTGTACATATTTTGTATATGCGCCGTTTGATTTTTTAAAGATTGTATATCTTCTTCTTTAAATGCCTTGTTTTCTGCCCTAATAAATGCCTCTTTTTTCGGTTCTTTAGGAAAATTACCCATAGTAATTTTGTTTGCTTTTAATTCTTGATCTATCTTTGTTTCTGCAATAAGCTCCAATTGATTACTATCTTGCTTTTGAATGAATTGAAAAATGAGAAAGAGGTCCAAAACAAAAAAGGTCACAATAAATATGGTTTTAATCCGATCCCAATCCATTTAGTCCTCCCTCACTCCACTCATATATTTTTTGTTTGCCAGCTTCATCTTCAACAAACTTTACATACCAAATTGGCTGTAGTCGCGCTACTTGCCCATCTAGTGATAATTTGTATCCAATACCAATGTCTTTAATGAGTCTTTTATCTACAGCAGCATTATTTTCTAAAGATGCTATCACAACATGACCTGACGGAAGGGTAACCTTCTGTTCTATCCCTTTCGTGTTTAAAGATAACAATGGTCTTTCATATTCCATTACTTCTTCGGATCCCCATATTTGTCTCAACTCAGCTAATCCATCTGTATTGAATACGGAATAACCATCTTCATGTAAACGGAATACTGTCTGTCCTTTATTCATATAGTCCAAACGATATGAATCCAGGCTCCCACTGTGACCATTTACAAAATCAAAGCTTTTTTGTAAAAGCATTAAATTATCTGTCGTTTTCTCACTTGAAACAGAAGAATTTTTATACTTTAGCATATGACGATCATTTTCAATCTCCATGGACCTAATACCATCTGTAAATGTTTCTTTCGATTTCTCGGTAATCGGACTTAAATAACGAGGATCACTAAACAGAGCATTCTTAAATGTATCAACCGCTAAATTAGATGAAATATACGTTATATTATTTAATTCCGTCGTTCCATCTGGTAAAAATATCTTTTTCATATCATTAATTTGATAATCAAAATATGGTTTTGCTGATACTATAAATTGATTTTGTGCATTTACAATATCTTTTAAATACACACCACTTAATTTTGCTTCATATATTCTAGAGTTATCACCATCGGAAACAAAATTAATTTTAATTTCTTGATCCCTACTTCTAGAGGGATCAAGAATAATTCGATTAAAATGTTTAGGTTTATCTATACTTTTTTCTTTCATACTAAACATAGATTTAACTGCATCAAACGGGATATTGGTAGGAAAAATAAGCTCAATCTTTCCTTCACCATGCACATAAGAAAGGAAATCAGCCTTAGCAATCGATATTTCCTTGAACTCATGTAATTCCCCTGCTTCCAAAGGTTTATAGATGGATTCTATATCTCCCTCTCTCTTGCTCCCATAATGATTTTTATCTTTATGCACGATGATAGAAGTAGGGCGGACAACATCAGCAATTTTAGTTTGAGTAGTTCCTTCATTCCCCTGCACAAACTTTGCGTTTTGCATAGACGTGGAATCTGGCACATACGTCCATAAGTTAAAAGTAAGAAATAGGCTAATTACAACTAAGTTAATTAAAACTATTGTTTTAACATTTTCCATACTCATTCCCATTCGTCCTCTTCATCCGCTGCCATTGGCAATGTGAAATAAATCGTTGTCCCTTTTCCTTCCTCACTCTTCGCCCAAATTGAGCCACCATGTGCCTCAATCATTTCTTTCGCAATTGCTAATCCAAGTCCTGTACCACCCATTTGTCTTGAACGTGCTTTATCTACGCGATAAAAACGTTCAAAGATTTTATCGACGTTTTCTTTCGGAATACCCATTCCTTGATCGCTTACACTAATCTCTAACAATTCTCCGCGATCACGCAAACGATATGTTACTGTTCCACCTTCTGGTGAATACTTTAATGCATTCGAAATAATGTTATACAATACTTGCGTAATTTTATCCGTATCCATATCAATAAATCGAGATTTTTTAGAGAAAGATCGTTTGAAGCTTACGTTTTGCTCTTTAGACATTTCAAAACGATCAATAACGTTATTAAAGAAGTCAGTAAAGTCGACCCATTCTTTCATTAAACGATGTTCTGTACTATCAAGTTTAGATAGTTGTAATAACGCATTTACAAGTCTAATCATTCTTTCTGTTTCTTCTTGTGTAACTGTTAAAAATTGCGGTGCAATATTCGGATCTTGCCACGCACCGTCTGTAAGTGCCTCTAAGTAACTGCGCATCGTTGTTAATGGTGTTCTTAATTCATGGGAAACGTTTGCCACAAACTCACGGCGTTCCCTTTCTATACGCTCCTGTTCAGTTACATCATATAATACGGCGATTAAACCATTTGCTTTCCCTGTCTCTTTTTGAATAACAGAGAAGCTAGCACGTAAAATATATGGTTCATTTCTCGTACTAAAATCTAATAATACAGAATCAGGTTCTTCATATAAATGATCGAGTGTAAATTCTTCTTGTATCCCTAATACTTCTAAAACAGATCGATCGAGTGCCGTTTCACGCGAAACATTTAACATCTTTTCCGCAGGATCATTTAATAAAATAATGTCCCCTTTCCGGTCGGTAGCAATTACCCCATCTGTCATATGTGATAAAACAGATGATAATTTACGTCTTTCACTTTCCGTTGAAGAACGAGCTTGTTGTAATTTTTTTGATAAATTATTGAAAGATAATGCTAATTGTCCAATTTCATCATGGCTATGCACTTTTACTTTTCTTGAATAGTTTCCTTTCGCCATTTCAATCGCTTGTCTTCGCATATCAGAGATTGGTCTCGTAATCGTTTGAGCTAACAAAATTCCAAGTACAGCTGTTACGAGTAATGCAATAACGGTTCCGGTCGCAAAAATTTGATTAATATCCTTCATCTGCTTATAAACATCTTCCATAGATGCAACAACATAAATAGCACCAAGTGCATCTTTACCGTTATCATCCATAATAGGAGTAATCATAACTTGTACGCGATGGCCTGTACGACCATCCTTCTCAATTTTTACTTCTGGCTTTTTCTGTACCAATACCCGCTGAACAGCTATATCAGTTGATGTTCTATTTACCTTATTTTGCTTTGACTCATCTGAAATAGCGAGTAACTTTCTATGCGCATCAAACACACTTACCTCTTGAATATCTTTCTTTCGATCAGAGGCAAATTTTCGAATTGAAGTTTTAATCGTTTCATCTGTTGACTCTGTTTCTGATTTTGTATAACTTTTTTTAAACTCTTGTTTCAAGTTATATGCTAATAAGTTCGTTTGCTGCGTTAAAGAATCCCTAAAGCCTTGCACAAGACTCTTTTCTAACTCTCTTACGAAATATACACCAATAACCTGCATTGCTATCAATATTAATAGCATATATATGAGTACAAATTTTAAATGAATAGATTGAAAAAAACCGACTTTCTTCATATACTATTCCTGCTCTGGGTCACGCAAGTAATATCCTACTCCACGTCTAGTGACAATTAATGTAGGATGACTTGGATTATCTTCAATTTTTTCACGTAAACGACGCACTGTTACATCGACTGTACGTACATCTCCAAAGTAGTCATAACCCCAAACTGTTTGCAATAAATGTTCGCGTGTCATAACTTGTCCTAAATGCTTCGCTAAATAATGTAGTAGCTCAAATTCACGATGTGTAAGTTCAATATTTTCCTCACGTTTCGTTACACTATACGCATTTGGATTAATAACAATTGGTCCAATAACCATTTCCGTATTCTCTTCTTTTTCTGCAGCACCACCTTGTTGATGGCGACGTAAATTCGCCTTCACACGAGCAAGTAATTCTCTCGTACTAAATGGCTTCGTTACATAATCATCTGCACCAAGCTCAAGTCCTAATACTTTATCAATTTCAGAGTCCTTCGCTGTAAGCATAATAATCGGCATTTCTGAGCTTTTACGTATTTCACGGCAAACCTCTAAACCATCCTTACCTGGTAGCATAATATCTAATAAAACCATATCTGGCTGTTCTTCATTTGCTTTTTCAATTGCTTCATCACCATCATGCGCCATTACAATTTCAAAACCTTCTTTTTCTAGGTTGAACTTCAAAATATCCGCAATCGGCTTTTCATCATCAACTACTAAAATTTTCTTTCCCATCATCGTCTATTTCCTCCTTATAAAGTGAAACTTTAATCGTTGGGGAGTTTCATCCCCCAACGATTATTAGCCCTCACCAATTGGGCATTTTCGAGCAGTTGATCCCGCACCTGACTTCTTTTATCTTCGCTGAATTTTGAGGTAGGATCTTACTGCCCGTTAAATAGTGGGGTAAAAATATGGTCAATATCCCTAAACACATTGATGTCTACATAGTATGTCCTTATATGACCTCATCTTTTGCTTAAGTACTTTCTCCTCTATTCTCACAGACTCATGTATGATCCACTTTTACACGGAATCCTATACGATCTATAGAAAAACCTCTAGCTTCAACTGCTAGAGGCTCCTCATTCTATTTTAAAATAACTACTCAATTTTGTAAAATTACACAAATAAAAAGGATATTAAGTGGGCCCACTTAATATCCTGAGAGTGGCTCGGGACGGAATCGAACCGCCGACACGAGGATTTTCAGTCCTCTGCTCTACCGACTGAGCTACCGAGCCAAAACTATATATAAAACCACTAATGGTGGTATAAACAAAAGTGGCGGTCCCGACCGGGGTCGAACCGGCGATCTCCTGCGTGACAGGCAGGCATGTTAACCACTACACCACGGGACCAAAAATGAACATAAAAAAAAGACATGACCCGTACGGGATTCGAACCCGTGTTACCGCCGTGAAAGGGCGGTGTCTTAACCACTTGACCAACGGGCCACGAAAAATAAAATGGTGAGCCATGAAGGACTCGAACCTTCGACCCTCTGATTAAAAGTCAGATGCTCTACCAACTGAGCTAATGGCTCATACTCACCAACGTCATATTTTCGTGACGACAAGATGTATCATAACATGTTTCCTTTATATTTTGCAATACCTTTTTTATTTTTTTTATAAAAGATAAGAAAAAACTCATGCGGACATGAGTTTTTTCTCAAAAATATCAATTAAGCTTCGTATACGTTACGAACGATATTTGTTTGGTTACGATCTGGTCCAACTGAGAACATAGATAATTGAATTCCTGTTAATTCAGAAACACGTTCTACGTATTTTCGTGCATTTTCAGGAAGCTCGTCTAATGATCTTACACCAGTAATATCTTCTGTCCAACCTGGAAGCTCTTCGTATACAGGCTCACATTTCGCTAAAATGTTTAAGTTTGCTGGAACTTCATCGATAACTTCGCCATCGCATTTGTAAGCAACACAAATTTTAAGAGTTGGAATACCAGTTAGAACGTCGATAGAGTTTAATGATAGATCTGTTAAACCACTAACACGACGTGCATGTCTTACAACAACGCTATCGAACCAACCTACGCGTCGTGGACGACCAGTTGTCGTTCCATACTCACGACCAACTTCACGAATTTGATGACCAATTTCATCATGAAGCTCAGTAGGGAATGGACCATCACCAACGCGGCTTGTATATGCTTTACATACACCTACAACGCGAGTAACTTTCGCAGGACCAACTCCAGTTCCAACTGTTACACCACCAGCAATCGGGTTAGAAGATGTAACGAACGGGTACGTACCGTGGTCGATATCAAGCATAACACCTTGTGCACCTTCAAATAATACACGGTGATTGTTATCTAATGCATCATTTAATACAACAGATGTATCACATACATATTGCGCGATTTGTTGTCCGTACTCGAAGTACTCTTCGAAGATTTCTTCTACACTGAAACCTTCTGTATCGTACATTTTTTCAAATAAGCGATTTTTTTGTGCTAAATTGCGCTCAAGCTTCTCTTTAAATGCTTCACGGTCTAAAAGATCAGCCATACGAATACCAATACGAGCAGCTTTATCCATATATGCAGGACCGATACCCTTTTTCGTTGTACCGATTTTGTCATCACCTTTACTCGCTTCTTCTAACTCATCTTGTTTTAAGTGATAAGGTAAAATAACGTGCGCACGGTTACTTACACGTAAATTATCAGTACTTACACCACGATCGTGTAAGTATTTTAATTCTTCAAGTAATGCTTTCGGATCTACTACTAAGCCGTTTCCGATTACACAAATTTTCTCTTTATAGAAAATACCAGATGGAATTAAGTGTAATTTATATTTAACTCCGCCGAAAACAATTGTATGTCCTGCGTTATTTCCACCTTGATATCTTGCAACTACTTCCGCATGCTCAGAAAGAAAATCAGTGATTTTACCTTTTCCTTCGTCGCCCCATTGTGTTCCTACAACTACTACTGAAGACATTATTAAAGCACCTCCGCAATTTTCAAACGATCTATTCAAACAATATAATTGTACCAAAACCGAAAAAGAAGTCAACCAAAAAGCGAACATTTTTTTATAAAAAAACATTTTCGTTCGTAAGAATTATATTTTTCACATTATGAAAGCCTTATCTTTCCCATAAAAAAAAAGAAACACATCTTATTATAAGAAATGTGTTTCTTTTTTATACTAGCCTTATGCAGGCGGCGCATGTCCATCCTCGAAGCGACGTTCTAAGTTAACGAACTTATTGAACTCTTTAACGAATGCGAGTTCTACGGAACCTACAGGACCGTTACGCTGCTTTGCAATAATAATTTCAATCGTATTTTTATTTTCCGTTTCTCGGTCATAGTAATCTTCACGATATAAGAAGGCTACGATATCAGCATCCTGCTCGATACTTCCCGACTCACGAATATCAGACATCATCGGACGTTTATCTTGACGAGATTCTACACCACGAGATAACTGTGACAAGGCAATAACAGGTACTTGCAATTCACGTGCAATCCCTTTTAGTGTACGAGAAATCTCAGATACTTCCTGCTGACGGTTCTCTCCTGATTTCCCGCTTCCTTGAATAAGCTGTAAGTAGTCAATCAAGATCATACCAAGACCCTGTTCTTGTTTTAATCTACGACATTTCGCTCGAATCTCATTTACTTTAATCCCTGGTGTATCATCAATATAAATACCAGCATTAGAAAGGCTACCCATTGCCATCGTTAATTTCGCCCAATCATCAGAAGTTAATGATCCGGTACGAAGTCTTTGCGCATCGATATTCCCTTCTGCACAAAGCATACGCATAACTAGCTGATCAGCACCCATCTCTAGACTAAAAATCGCGACATTTTCATCCGTTTTCGTCGCTACGTTTTGTGCGATATTTAATGAAAATGCCGTTTTTCCTACCGATGGACGTGCCGCCACGATGATTAAATCATTTCGCTGGAACCCTGCCGTCATCTTATCTAATTCAGTAAACCCAGTTGGTATCCCAGTAACTTCACCTTTTTGATTATGCAAAAGTTCGATTTTATCGTAAGCATCTACAAGAACGTCTTTAATATTTTGGAATGCCTTCGCATTCGTTTGATGTGATACTTCTAATATTTTTTTCTCAGCCTCATTTAATAGGCCATCCACATCGTCTTCTCTCTCATATCCATCAGACACAATATGAGTCGCTGTTCGAATTAAACGACGTAACAACGCTTTTTCAGCGATGATTCGTGCATAATACTCTACGTTAGCAGCAGTCGGAACAACTTCTGCTAATTCTGCTAAGTAAGAAACCCCACCAACTTCTTCTAATAATCCTTGGTCAGCCATCGCTGACGTCATCATTACTAAGTCGATTGGCTCCCCCTTATCAGACAATCCAAGCATAACTTCAAAAATCTTTTGATGTTTCGTTCGATAAAATGAGTCAGGTACCAATAGTTCCGATGCTGACGTTAACGCATCCTGATCAATCAATATAGCACCTAAGACTGCCTGCTCAGCTTCTATATTATGCGGAGGGGTACGATCAGCCATTACATCACTCATACGCAATCCTCCTTGCTTAAATTATTTTTATTGTTCACTAACATGAACTTTTACTGTTGCTGTTACTTGCGGATGCAATTTCACAGTAACATTTGTATAGCCTAATGCCCGAATCGCATCATCCATTTCAAATTTACGCTTATCAAGTTTAATCTTGTGTGATTTTTGCATTGCATCTACGATTTGTTTACTTGTGATTGAACCGAATAGACGGCCACCTTCTCCAGATTTAGCCTTTAATTCTACAGTTAGTTTCTCTAACGTTTCTTTTAATTGTTTTGCACTTTCAAGCTCTGCTGCTGCATCTTTTTCTTCTTTACGCTTTTGAGCTTCTAAAGTTTTCATACTGCTATTTGTCGCTTCAGCAGCTAATCCTTGTTTTAGTAAGAAGTTATTTGCATAGCCATCTGGTACGTTTTTTACTTCTCCTTTTTTCCCTTTACCTTTTACGTCTTTTAGAAAAATTACTTTCATGATTGTGTGCCTCCCTGTAAATAGTCATCAATAACAACTCGAAGCTTCTCCTCAGCTTCATCTACTGTAACATTTTTCATTTGTGTGGCTGCATTCGTTAAATGCCCACCACCGCCTAAATTTTCCATAATTAGCTGCACATTCACTTCACCTAAAGATCTGCCGCTAATTCCAATGAAATTCTCACCACGTTTTGCGATAACAAATGACGCAATAATTCCTGTCATTGTTAATAATGTGTCCGCTGATTGTGCAATAAGCACTTGATCGTAGTAATCATCACTATCAACTTTTGCAATCGCAATTCCATTTGTATAAATGTACGCATTTTTAATAGCTTTTGCAACCCGTAAATACTGATCCATATCTTCTTTTAACAACTCTTGTACAAGTACAGTATCTGCACCATGTGAGCGTAAATAAGAAGCGGCATCAAACGTACGGGCACCTGTCCGGAATGTAAAGCTTTTCGTATCAACAATAATACCTGCTAACAACGCTGTTGCTTCTAACATTGTCATTTTTAAATTTTTCGGTTGGTATTCAAGTAATTCTGTAACAAGTTCTGCCGTGGAAGAAGCATATGGCTCCATGTAAACAAGCAATGGATCTTCAATAAAATCTTCTCCTCGACGATGATGGTCAATAACAACTACATTTTCAATTTTGTGTAACAGCTTTTCTTCCATCACCATTGAAGGTTTATGCGTATCAACAACAACAAGTAAAGAATCATCATTAGCAAATTCCATCGCTTGTCCTGGTGTAATAAAGTGAGACCATAACTCTTCGTTTTGTTTCACTTTATCCATCAAACGCTTAATTCCCTTATCAGAATCATTTTCATCTAGCACAATATATCCTTTGCGCTCATTTAATTGCGCTACCTTTAAAATACCAATCGCAGCACCAATTGCGTCCATATCAGGAGCTCTATGTCCCATTATAATGACGTTACTACTTTCTAATACTAAATCCTTTAACGCATGCGAAATAACTCTAGCACGTACACGAGTACGTTTTTCAACTGGATTTGTCTTACCACCATAAAACTTAACTTTACCTGTTGCTTGTTTAATAGCTACTTGATCTCCGCCACGGCCAAGCGCAAGGTCTAAACCTGACTGAGCCATTGCTCCAAGCTCTGATAAAGGTAAATCACCTGATCCAACACCTACACTTAAGGTAAGTGGTATATTCCTTTTGGATGTTTCTTCACGCACCTGATCTAAAATGCTAAATTTCCCTTTCTCCATCTGCGCTAAAATACTTTCATTTAGTACAACGAAGAATCTTTCTGAAGATGCACGCTTTAAATATGCCCCATACTTAACAGCCCATTCATTTAGTCTTGATGTTACAAGACTTGTTATGTTCGTACGTAATTGATCATCTAGCCCTTGTGTAACTTCATCATAATTGTCTAAATAAATGACAGCTAAAACAGTGCGTTGATCTTCGTACATCTTTTCAATCTCCGTTTGTTCTGTTACATCAAAGAAATAAATTAACTTTTCTTCTTTCCTTACAAAGACACGAAACTTTCGATTATTTAAAGAGACTATATCGTCGGAAGTTTCTCCCTTAATAAAAAGAAGTAACGTTTCTGATACATCATAAAGGTGCCATCCAGCTAATGCATGCTGTCCTAGGCATGAAGATAAATAAGGATTCGCCCAATCAATCCCATAATCCTTATTGTATAACAAAATACCAATCGGCATTTGGTTAAATGCCTCATTACTCACTTTCTTTACCCTTGTAATCATCTCTGTCGTATGTTTTTCAAAGTTCTTTTGAAAGGTAAGTTCAAATCGCACAACAACAAAAAGTACAATACAAAAAATAAAAAAGGCGGCTATCCCCATCATTAAATGAAAATAACAGAGGATTGAAATGAGCACAAACACAAAAAATGCCAATACGTAAACAGGATATAAAAACCACTGTTTCTTATAAAATTCAGGCATGTATACAACTCCTATAAAGTAAAACTAACTCACCTTCCAGTTAGTTAAACAGATTAAAATAGTATAAGGAATATTACTTTATCCTCCTATTTTAGAACGCAATGAAATCCCTAAATCAATTATACCTAAGATTGTCACAAGAGGAAACAGCATCGGAATAAACATGCAGGCAATAAAACTAATGATAGGAACTCCTTTTGTAAAACCTTTACTATGCGCCAGAAAAGTGATAAACGTCAGACCTTGCAGTACTAGTAGTAAAGCAAATATGACATATAGATTAGAAAATACCATATGTAAATATGATGTCGGTTCTACTTTTATAAAAGTTGATAGCAAAATGAATATAACGTAATACCAAACAATACTCTTTGGTAATTGTATATCTTTAAATTTAGGCCAATGTATAACGTCATGTTTTAGCTTTCTCAAAACACTACCTGATATCATAACTGTAATCCAAGAAAAACATACCGAGACCATTACAAGTAAACTTGGGGATAACGTTTGTAACACATCATTAAATTGTGCAAATAATTCTTTTTGTTCTTTACTAATAGGCATACCCGCAGCATTAACTATCTTTTCACTTTGCGCCATACTTTCATTAAACATATTTTGCATTTGCTTCATTAAATCTATGTTAAAAAACTTTATACTCGCAACATAAATGAGCATAATACTAATTAAGTACGCAAGCGTCCCGGCCATCAAAAGTTCTACTGGTTTTTTTCGTTTTTTATACATATATCCTAAAACGATACCTATCAATCCAAACATAGTTGTCTTTACTAGGTTCATCGGTTGGCTGACAATAACAGTAATAAAAAGCGCTGCCGCAAAAATCACAAAGGCATTAGATAATTTATATCTTATCGTTAGCAATATAAATGGCAATGGCAACGCAAACGTTACAACTGCACCTAAAATCGGCACATACATAGATATAAGCAATAACATTGCATATATGGCTAATAACGCTGCACCCTCAGTAATAAATTTCGTATTTTTCATCATATAACCTCTCTTTCAAAAAAGAAAAGCATAGCAAAATGCACAGTAGAGTCCGACTCTACTGTGCATTTCATACGCTATTATTCACCAACATATGGTAAAAGTGCCATTTGACGAGCACGTTTAATTGCAACTGTAAGTTTGCGTTGGTATTTTGCGCTTGTTCCTGTTACACGACGAGGTAAAATTTTACCACGCTCAGAAACGAAACGTTTTAATAAATCAACATCTTTATAATCAATGCGAGTGATGCCGTTAGCTGTGAAGAAACACACCTTACGACGTTTCGCACGTCCACCTTTGCGTCCTGCCATGTCTATTTCCCTCCATTCTTTGTTAAAACTAACAAATTTACTGTATTAGAACGGTAAATCGTCGTCGGAAATGTCGATCGGTTGACCGACATTTGAAAATGGATCGTCATTCTTCGTAAATCCAGAGTTTCCTTGGTTACCTTGGTTGCCTGAATTACTAGATTGACCAAATGGGTTAGAGCTTTGGTTACCGAAACCAGCTCCTGATGGTTGCTGATTAAATGAACCACGTTGCTCCCCACCGCCATTACGCGGCTCTAAAAATTGTACGCTTTCCGCAAGAACTTCTGTTACATATACACGTTTACCATCTTGTCCATCGTAATTACGAGTTTGAAGACGTCCATCTACGCCTGCTAAGCTACCTTTTTTCAAATAATTTGCTACGTTTTCTGCTTGTTTACGCCATATTACACAATTAATAAAGTCAGCTTCACGCTCACCTTGTTGATTCGCAAATGCGCGATTCACAGCTAACGTAAAAGTAGCTACTGCAACACCATTGGGCGTGTAACGTAAGTCAGGGTCCTTAGTTAAACGACCAACGAGGATAACACGATTCATCAATCGAACCACTCTCCCTTATATATCAATTATTTTTCTTCTTCTTTAACAACGATATGACGAAGGATGTCTTCGTTGATCTTAGCTAAACGGTCGAATTCGTTAATCGCTTCTGCGTTAGAGTTCACGTTTAAGATCATGTAGAAACCTTCACGTAAGTCGTTGATTTCGTAAGCTAAACGACGCTTACCCCACTCTTTCGTGTTAATGATTTCTGCACCATTGTTTGTTAAAACACCTGCAAAACGTTCAACTAAAGCTTTTTGAGCTTCTTCTTCAACGCCAGGACGAATGATGTACATAATTTCGTACTTTCTCATTACACTTTCACCTCCTTTTGGTCTAAACGGCCCGTAATGGGCAAGGAGCAATTAATTTATAGTAATTACTCACGAGTTTAGATTATATCATAGTAAGTTAGATGAATCAACTCACCCATACATAAAAAACTTGGCAAACACATAATATATTTGCCAAGCTTATATCTTAATTTTTCCTAGGAAATATTAAATTAAACGTTGAAGCGGAAGTGCATAACGTCTCCGTCTTTTACGATATACTCTTTTCCTTCTAAACGAACTTTACCAGCTTCTTTTGCAGCTGTCATAGAACCGTTTGTCATTAAGTCTTCATAAGAAACTGTTTCCGCACGAATAAATCCACGCTCGAAGTCTGTATGAATTACGCCAGCACATTGCGGTGCTTTCATACCTTGTTTGAACGTCCATGCGCGCACTTCTTGCACACCAGCTGTGAAGTAAGTAGCAAGTCCTAATAAATTGTATGCAGCACGAATTAATTGATCTAAACCAGATTCTTCAATGCCTAGTTCTTCAAGGAATACTTTTTTCTCTTCCTCATCTAGTTCAGCAATTTCTTCTTCGATTTTTGCACATACAACGATTACTTGAGAATTTTCATTTGCAGCAAATTCTTTTACCATTTGTACGTATTTGTTTTCAGAAGGATCCATAATATCATCTTCACTTACATTTGCTACGTATAGCATTTCTTTCGTTGTAAGTAAATGAAGGCCTTTAACAATTTTCATTTGCTCTTCTGTAAATTCAACAGTACGAGCCGGTTTTCCCTCTTCAAAAGCTTCTTTTAAACGAACTAAAATTTCATGCTCGTATACTGCTTCTTTATCTTTTTGTCTTGCTAATTTCGCAACACGTTCGATACGTTTATCAACAGATTCTAAATCCGCTAAGATTAGCTCTAAGTTGATTGTTTCAATATCATCAATCGGATCTACTTTCCCTGAAACGTGCGTAATATTTTCGTCTTCAAAACAACGAACAACTTGGCAAATTGCATCTACTTGGCGAATGTGAGATAAGAATTTATTTCCTAATCCTTCACCTTTACTAGCACCTTTTACAATACCCGCAATATCAGTAAACTCAAATACAGTCGGAACAGTTTTTTTCGGTTCTACTAATTCCGTTAATTTATTTAAACGCTCATCTGGTACTTCTACAATCCCTACGTTTGGATCAATTGTACAGAATGGATAGTTTGCAGATTCTGCTCCTGCTTGTGTAATCGCATTAAATAAAGTTGACTTCCCTACGTTAGGTAATCCAACAATCCCAGCCGTTAATCCCATATTTTTCACTCCTATGTCTCAATCTTTCATCATTATAGATAGTAACGAAAAAAATGACAAGTTTCCTCCAAACGAAAAAAAGTAACAGCTACCCATTGCAACTGTTACTTTCTCTCTATTCTTCGTGCTTCACAAGTATTTTTTTCACCTTACGATCAAATTCTCTTCGAGGAATCATTACTGAATGGTCACACCCCTCGCACTTAATGCGGATATCCATTCCCATACGAATAATCTTCCAACGGTTCTCACCACATGGGTGGGCTTTCTTCATTTCCACAACATCGTACAAGTTATATTGCTTTTGCTCCATTCTCCAAACCCCTCTCTATACTAAATTGCTTTTCCACTCACCAATTCTTCACGATTATATAAAACCATACGTGGATATGGAATTTCAATACCATGTAAATCTAGACGATTTTTAATTTCCTTACGAAGCGCTCTTGCAATAACTGCGTGTTGCATTGGCTCTACTTCCGCGATAACGCGTAATATAACTTCTGATGCAGCCAATGTTTGCACACCTAATAACTGAGGCGTTGTTACCATTTGTGCATACTGTGCAGGTAATTCTTCTAATAACTCTTCAATGACTTGCTCTGCTTTCGCTATGTCAGCCTCATACGAAATAGATACATCAACAAATGCTACACTATTACTAACTGAGTAGTTCGTAACTTGAATGATACTTCCATTTGGTAAAGTATGAATTTCGCCTGTCCAACTCTTTACTTTCGTTGTACGAAGTCCAATTTCTAAAACGACTCCTTCAAACTGAGCAATTTTTACATAGTCACCTACTGAAAATTGATCTTCTAGCAAGATAAATAACCCTGTAATAACATCTTTCACTAAACTTTGTGCACCAAACCCGACTGCCAAACCAATTACCCCGGCACCCGCTAATAAACCAGATGCATTAATATCAAACACACCTAAAATTGCAATTAACATAATGAACATAACAACGTATGCCACGATATTCTCAAGTAACTTTGCTACTGTAACTGTACGACGTTCTGAAATTTGAATTGGAGAACGACTTCCCATGCGAAACGCATTTCGTACAACCGCTCTTGCAATTCTCACTACAACTGCGCCAATTATTAAAATGATACATATTTTTAATGTCGCAATTCCAATATCTGCCCAACGATCAGCATCTAATAAATACTGTTTCGTAGAATTAAACCACTTCGTTAATAAATCCATGTACCTCTACCTCTCCAGCCAAAATTTCTTTTTAGTTATCCTTCTTATTGTATCAGAAGTCTCCTAATTGCTGAAAAATTTTTATGACTTTAATTGCATTTGTTAACTCCCATGCAGGTATAAAATGGAACGAATATATATATACTAGTACTATTATTTCCGTTTTCACTTAAATTTTACAGCAAGTACGCACTTATAGCTTTCCATTTTACTCACCATATAACATATTTTGAAAATTTATTAAAAGGATGGGTGCTTCATGAATATTGGAAGTTTTCGCTTACCTTTTTTCGAAAAAGAAACTCAAAATGTTATGCACCAAGATTTAGAAGCCTCCGAGACAATTAGTAACTTCTTACTTTCCCACATCCCTATTAAAACCCATATACCAATTATTCTCGTTTGTATCGGAACAGATCGTTCTACAGGTGATGCGCTTGGTCCGTTAGTCGGTACGAAACTAGAACAAGTAGGAATTACAAACTTCCAAGTGTTCGGCACACTAGATGAGCCAGTCCATGCACTAAATTTAGAAGAGAGAATTCAGAATATACAGAAAGATAATCCTACCTCATTTATAATTGCGGTTGATGCCTGTTTAGGAAAATCTCAAAGTATCGGTTCTATCACTACCGGAATGGGGCCTAGTAAACCTGGAGCTGCAATGAATAAGAAATTACCTGCAGTTGGTGATTTACATATTCATGGCATTGTAAATCTAAACGGTTTTATGGAGTTTTTCGTCCTGCAAAATACAAGATTAAGTTTAGTCATGAAAATGGCTGATGTAATTGCACAAAGTATAAAAGAAACAGATCAAAAATTATCTGTATTAAAAAAAGCAAACCATCTATAAATAATAAGATGGTTTGCTTTTTAGTTTTTCTGCGCTAATAATTCTAAAATACGATTTAAATCCTCTTTATTGAAAAATTCAATTTCGATTTTACCTTTTTCTTTTTTCGTTTCTTTAATTTTCACATCTGTGCCAAACTTTTCTCTTAAAAACGTTTCGCGTTCTACAAAAAATATATTTCTCTCTTTTTTCACTTGTTTTGTTTCACGTGAAACGTGTTGATTAATCTCCTGAACAATTTTCTCTAATTGACGAACATTTAATCCTTCTTTTTCAATTCGTTTCAGTAAAGATTTCAATTGTTCTTCATCTTTTATCGTAAGTAAAGTTCGCCCATGAGCCATTGAAAGTTGACCATTTGCAATCATATCTTGCACAAAAGAAGGGAGGCTTAATAACCGCGTATAGTTTGCAATGTAAGGTCTGCTCTTACCAAGACGTTTTGCTAATTGTTCTTGCGTTACATTTAGCTCATTCATTAACATTTGATATGCCATTGCTTCTTCCATTGGATTTAAATCTTCTCGTTGTAAGTTTTCAAGCAGTGCAAATTCCATCATTTGCTGTTCACTTAATTGTCTTACAACAGCAGGTACCTTTTCTAGTCCAGCCTCTTTAGCAGCACGATACCTTCTTTCACCTGCAACAATTTCATATCCTTTAATACTCTTTCTAGCAATTAACGGTTGTAATATGCCGTGCTCTTTAATAGAAGCCGATAATTCTTGAATCGCCTCTTTATTAAAGTGTTTACGTGGTTGATATGGATTCGGTCTTAATTCAGTTATCGCAATCTCCTGAATTGTCTCTTCTTCTTTCACATCTAAATCAGGAAAAAACACATTGATTCCTCTTCCTAATCCTTTAGCCACCTGCAATCACTTCCTCTGCTAAATCTATATATACTTCTGCCCCTCTTGATTTAGCGTCATACTGCATAATTGGTTTCCCGTGACTTGGTGCCTCACTTAAACGAACATTACGAGGAATAATCGAACGGTATACTTTATCTCTAAAGTATTTTTTCACTTCATCTATAACCTGAATCCCTAAATTTGTACGGGCATCTAACATTGTTAGCAATACACCTTGGATTGCTAGATTTTTATTTAAGTGCTTTTGCACAAGTCGAACTGTATTTAATAGCTGACTTAACCCTTCTAGTGCGTAATATTCGCATTGAACAGGAATAATAACAGAGTCTGCTGCTGTTAATGCATTAATTGTTAATAACCCTAAAGATGGGGGACAGTCGATAATAATATAATCGTATTCATCACAAATTGGCTGTAATGCCCTTTGCAAACGTACTTCCCGGGAAATAGTCGGTACCAATTCAATTTCAGCACCTGCCAATTGAATTGTAGCGGGTAGAACATCTAAGTTTTCAGTTGCGGTTTTACGTATAACCCCTTGAACATCTGCATCTTCCACAAGAACATTGTAAATACATTGATCTAATTCAGATTTTTCAATTCCCACACCAGTCGTTGCATTTCCTTGAGCGTCAATATCTACAAGAAGGACTTTTTTACCTACTTGCGCCAATCCAGCCCCTAAATTAACAGATGTTGTTGTTTTTCCAACGCCACCTTTTTGATTGGCAATAGCAATGATTTTTCCCATGATGTCACCTACTTTCAACCTTTCTATCTTATTCTAGTAACAATTACGTTTATTGTAACATGAAATAAAAGTTTTTCTTTTACGTCCTTATTAAACTTCAAAATTTATTTGTAAACTCCTTCTTCCTCTAATAAGAAAATATAGTAAAAGAGACCTATCCAATAGGATCAGGTCTCTAACACGCCATTATTATTTCTTCTTCGGAATTTGGATTGTAATTTGATAGTACTCATCAAATTCCTCTTCCTCAGAATTCACATTTAAACCACTGTCAGCAACCATTTGTAATGACTGCCTAATTGTATTCATGGCAATTCTTGTATCTCGACTTACTGCTTTTTGCTTTGCCTTACGCTTCGGTTTTGCTTCCTCTAGTAATTTCGAAATTCGTTCCTCTGTTTGCTTTACATTCAGTTGTTTCTCCACAATTTCCTGTAAAACCTTCAGTTGTAATTCCTCATTCTTTAAAGGAATAAGCGCGCGGGCATGGCGTTCTGTAATGCTTTTTTCTAATAGCGCATTTTTTATTTCTTCAGGCAACTTTAACAATCGCAACTTATTTGCGATTGTGGATTGTCCTTTTCCAAGTCGTTGTGCCAATGCTTCTTGTGTTAAATTATGTAACTCAATTAGCTTTTGATATGCCACAGCTTCCTCGATTGCTGTTAGTTCCTCACGTTGCAAGTTTTCAATTAAAGCTACAGAAGCTGTTTCTGTATCATTTAAGTTCTTTATAATTGCAGGAACCTTTTCCCACCCTAACTTTGTTGCAGCACGGAAACGCCTTTCTCCAGCAATAATCTCGTACTTATCATCCTCATATTGCCTCACAACAATTGGCTGAATAAGTCCATGTGTACGAATCGTTAATGCTAGTTCCTCGATACGCGCATCATCAAAAACTGTTCGTGGTTGATAACGGTTAGGGGTAATATTTACTATCGGAATTTCTTGTATTTCTTCATATACCTTTTTATCTATTTCTTCATGGCTTTCGTCTTGTAATTCGAATTCGCTCTCTTTATCTCCAAAGCCAAATAAACGAGAAAACGTATTTTTCATACATATTCCACCACCTTTTAGGCCTATTGACTATTCTCCATAAAATGTTTCCTATGAAACATTTACGTTTTCATTTATATAATTTAATCTTACGTCTAATAAGATTTATTTTTCAATAGGTAATTTATTGGGTGTTCCTGGTTTGCGTGGATATTTCTTTGGTGTCTTGCGTTTTTTCTCGATTAATAAAATATTACGTTCACTTTCTTCAAACGGTAATTGGAACGTAGACATTTCTTTTAAATCTCCGCCTAGCACCTCTAAAGCATACTTGCCATTTTCAATTTCTTCGTTTGCTGCGGCACCTTTCATTGCAATAAATGTTCCCCCAACTTTTACAAGTGGTAAACATAGCTCGCTTAATACTGAAAGACGCGCAACTGCACGTGCCATTACAATATCGTACGATTCACGTACACCTTCTTTTTTGCCAAATGTTTCAGCACGATCGTGACAAAATGCAACGTCACTTAATTCTAACTTTTGTGCTAAATGATTTAAGAAATTGATACGTTTTTGTAGTGAGTCTACAATTGTCACCTTTAAGTGCGGGAAACAGATTTTTAAAGGAATACTTGGGAATCCAGCTCCTGCGCCAACATCACAAATTGAGAATGGCTTTGAAAAATCATAGTAAAAAGCAGCTGTAATGGAATCAAAAAAGTGTTTTAAATATACTTCCTCTTTCTCCGTAATAGCCGTTAAGTTCATTTTTTCATTCCACTCTACTAATGTTTCGAAGTAGATTTCGAACTGCTCTAACTGTCTAGAAGAGAGGGTGATACCCTTCTCTTCTAGCATAGATTGAAATTGTTCTATGTTCATCTAACAATATCTCCTTACTATTTATTGGTTCGATACTCGCGCAACTTTTCCTTGTTCGATATACACAAGTAAAATGGAAATATCCGCTGGATTTACACCAGAAATACGTGAAGCCTGCCCCATTGATAGCGGACGAACATCTTTCAATTTCTGTCTAGCTTCAGAGGCAAGACTAGAAATTGCGTCATAATCAATATCCTCAGGGATTTTTTTGTTTTCCATTTTCTTCATACGCTCTACTTGCTGTAAAGATTTTTCGATATAGCCTTCGTACTTAATCTGAATTTCAACTTGTTCTGTAACTTCATCACTTAATTCTACTTCACTTGGTACTAAAAGATGAATATGCTCATATGTCATCTCCGGACGACGTAATAAGTCACTTGCACGTATTCCATCTTTTAATTCACTTCCACCAATACTGCGAATTAATTCTTGAACTTCAGGACGTGGTTTAATAATAATGCTGCTTAAACGTTCCTTTTCCTGTTCAATTTGTAATTTTTTATTTGTAAATCGCTCATAGCGATCTTCTTTAATTAATCCAATTTCACGACCAACTTCAGTTAAACGAAGATCTGCATTATCGTGGCGTAATAATAGACGATATTCTGCACGAGACGTTAATAAACGATATGGTTCATTCGTCCCTTTCGTTACAAGATCATCAATTAGAACACCGATATAAGCATCCTCACGACCTAAAATAACTTCTTTTTTACCTAAAGAACGACATGCTGCATTAATTCCAGCCATAAGCCCTTGTCCTGCTGCCTCTTCGTAACCAGAAGTTCCGTTAATTTGTCCTGCTGTATATAAATTTTTAATTTTTTTTGTTTCAAGTGTTGGCCATAGTTGCGTTGGCACAATTGCATCATATTCAATTGCATAACCTGTACGCATCATTTCAACATTTTCTAGACCAGGTATTGTTCTAAGCATATCACGCTGTACGTCTTCTGGTAAGCTTGTAGATAAACCTTGTACGTACACTTCTTGTGTGTTACGTCCTTCTGGCTCTAAGAAAATTTGATGACGTGGTTTATCATTAAACCTTACTACTTTGTCCTCAATTGACGGACAATATCTAGGCCCGGTTCCCTTAATCATACCAGAATACATAGCTGAGCGATGTAAGTTTTCATCTATTAAACGATGTGTTTCCGTACTTGTATACGTTAACCAACATGGAATTTGATCCATAATAAATTTTGTCGTTTCAAAAGAGAAAGATCTTGGTTTATCATCACCTGGCTGAATTTCTGTTTTACTATAATCAATCGTATTACTATTTACACGCGGAGGTGTACCTGTTTTGAATCTAACAAGATCAAATCCAAGCTCCTCTAAATGTTCCGATAAAGTAATAGATGGTTGTTGATTATTCGGACCGCTCGAATATTTTAACTCTCCCATAATAATCTCGCCGCGTAAAAACGTACCAGTCGTAATTACAACTGTTTTTGCTGTATATTCAGCCCCAGCTTGCGTAATTACTCCTTTACATTCGCCATCTTCAATGATTAAACGCTCTACCATTCCTTGGAACAACGTTAAGTTTGGTGTTTCTTCAATTGTTTTCTTTAATTCATGCTGGTAAGCGAACTTATCTGCTTGTGCTCGAAGTGCGCGTACAGCTGGCCCTTTACCCGTATTTAACATACGCATTTGAATATGTGTTTTATCGATGTTGCGTCCCATTTCTCCGCCTAAGGCATCAATTTCACGAACAACAATCCCTTTTGCTGGTCCACCAACAGAAGGGTTACATGGCATAAACGCTACCATATCTAAATTAATTGTTAACATTAATGTTTTGGAGCCCATTCGTGCTGCCGCAAGACCAGCTTCACATCCTGCATGACCTGCACCGATTACTATGACATCGTAAGAACCGGCATTGTATCCCATTGTTTATTCCTCCTAATAATCTCTATCTTTCTGAAACATCACTATATTATTTTCCTAAACAAAATTGAGAGAACAACTGGTCAATTAGGCTTTCATGAACTGTATCACCAGTAATTTCACCAAGTATTTCCCACGTTCTTGTTAAATCAATTTGCACCATATCAATTGGAACACCATTTTCTATCGCCTCAATTGCATCTCCAATTGTTTTTCCTGCTTGTGTTAATAATCCAATATGTCTTGCGTTAGAAACATATGTTACATCTGCCGAATCAATTGTTCCTTCAAAGAATAAATCAGCAATTGCTTTTTCAAGTTCATCTATTCCTTGTTCCTCAATTAACGACGTTGTAATAACACGATTTCCCGCTGCCAATTCTGTAACACGTTCCATATCAATTACTTGCGATAAATCTGTCTTATTTACAATAACAATGAAATCTTTTCCTTGTACGGCACGGAATAGATCTTCATCCTCATTCGTTAAAGCTTCGCTATAATTAACGACAACTAGCACTAAATCAGCTTGACTCATCATTTCTTTTGAACGCTCTACGCCAATTCGTTCCACAACATCCTCTGTTTCACGAATTCCGGCTGTATCTATAAGTTTAAGTGGTACACCACGCACATTAACGTACTCTTCAATAACATCACGAGTTGTTCCTGCAATATCAGTTACAATTGCCTTTTTCTCCTGAACGAGACTATTTAATAGCGATGATTTCCCAACGTTAGGTCTACCAATGATTGCAGTAGCAATACCTTCACGTAAAATCTTCCCTTGCTTCGATGTTTCTAATATTTTTGCAATTTCAGCACGAACATGTGTAGCTTTCTCAATTAAAATATTATGTGTCATTTCTTCCACATCATCATATTCCGGGTAATCTATATTTACCTCAACATGAGCTAATGTTTCTAATATGTCCTGACGCAGACGGCCAATTAATTTAGATAATCGCCCTTCCATTTGATTAATCGCTACGTTCATTGCACGGTCTGTTTTGGCGCGGATTAAATCCATAACTGCTTCCGCTTGTGATAAATCAATACGTCCATTTAAAAAAGCACGTTTCGTAAATTCACCAGGCTCCGCTAATCGTACTCCTTGCGCTAAAATAAGCTGTAACACTTTATTTACCGAAACAAGTCCGCCGTGACAGTTAATTTCTACTATATTTTCACGTGTAAAAGTCCTTGGTGCACGCATAATAGAAACCATCACTTCTTCAATAACCTGATTTGTATCTAAATCAACGATATGACCATAATGAATTGTGTGAGAAGGAACCTCTGTTAAATCCTTCCCTTTAAAAATACGATTAACTTTTTCAACCGCATCATCCCCACTTACTCGAACAATGGCAATTGCACCCTCTCCAAGCGCTGTGGAAATCGCGGCAATTGTATCAAATTCCATGTCCTTTCACCTCACTTGCTTATTTATCTCTATTTCAACATGATTATTTTCTTCACTAAATTATTAGAATACCATAACGAACCTATCTACAAAAGAATAATAACTCATTTTATTATGTCCTCATGTGAAAAACACTAAACTTATTCACAGTGGATAAGTTTAGTGTTTTTCAGTTATCCACACCTATTTTCCCCTCAAAAAAACCGGCACTCAATTGAGTAACCGGTCACTTGGAAGATATTACAACATGTCGATGTGGTTCTTTTCCTTCAGAAGTTGTAATGATATTTTGATGATTAGATAATGCTTGGTGGATAATCTTTCGTTCAAAAGATGGCATAGGCTCCAATACAACTCTTTTTTTCGTACTTACTACTTGTTTTGCTAATCGATAAGAAAGTGCTTCTAACGTACCTTTTCTTTTACTACGATAATTTTCAGCATCTAGTGTGATACCAATATACTGTTTCGTATTACGATTTGCCACAAGTTTTGTTAAATACTGTAAAGAATTCAAGGTGTTTCCTCTTTTCCCAATTAAAACACCTATATTTTCGCCAGAAATTGTAAATTCTACTTCGCGCCCTTTTACAATTTTACTAATCTCAGCTTCCACACCCATATCGTGAATAACATTTTTTAAATATTCTTCACATTCTTGAATCGGATCTTTCTTCAATAAAACTTCTACTACTGCAGGACGATTCCAAAATAAACCTAGGAATCCTCTTTTACCCTCATCGATAATATTTATATCTACTCGGTCTTTTGAAACATTTAGTTGTCTTAAAGCATCTTGTACTGCCAGCTCGACTGTTTGTCCTTTAGCAGTAATTACACTCACTTGCTTGATCCTCCTGCCTTACTAGCCTTAATTTCTGGCCCCTTGATCAAGTACATTTGAGCGATACCAAAGATATTACCAACAACCCAGTAAAGTGATAATGCAGCTGGGAAGTTAATTGCAAAGATTAGAATCATAATTGGCATTAACCAAATCATCATTGCCATTTGCGGATTTTGACCAGCTGTTCCTGCCATTGCAAGCTTTTGCTGAATAAATGTCGTGATTGCCGCAACGACCGGTAAGATATAGAACGGATCTGCCTGTCCTAAGTCGAACCATAGGAAAGTATGCTTACTAATTTCTGATGTTCTCATAATCGCATGGTAAAACGCGAATAAAATAGGCATCTGAACAAAGATTGGTAAACATCCTGCTAATGGATTTACACCATTCTTTTGATATAACTGCATCATTTCTTGTTGTAATTTTTGCTGTGTTGCTTGATCTTTCGAACTATATTTCTCTTTTAACTTCACCATTTCTGGTTGTAACGCCTGCATTGCTTTCGTACTCTTCGTTTGTTTAATCATTAATGGTAATAATGCAAAACGAATGATAAGAGTTGTAACAACGATTGCTAAACCGTAATTACTACCAAATAAGTTGGCAAAATACGTAATTAACTGAGAAAGCGGGTATACGAAATATTCATTCCAAATTCCAGTACTTTTCGGTGTAATCGGCTGATTCACTTCACTACAGCCCGTAGCAATTGCCATTAATGCAATAACCATGGCTAGTAAACCTATTTTCTTTTTCAAAGCCTGCTCCTCCTTGTTTCGGTATGTATATAGTGTAATTCATTTCCTTACGCTACTTTTTTATTCTTTTCATACCAGAGCGTTTAAAGACATGAATTAAGCTTTTCTTTACTTCTTCATATGTCATCTCTGCACAAGGCTTCCTTGCTATTATAACAAAATCTTTTCCAGAATCTATCTCATCTTTTAATTCTGTGATCGACTGGCGAATCATACGTTTAATTCGGTTACGCATTACTGCATTTCCTATTTTCTTGCTGACAGAAAGGCCAATACGAAAGTTTGGCTGTTCTTCTTTATCTAGTTGATAGACAACAAACTGACGATTTGCATTCGATTTTCCTTTTTGAAAAACCGTCTGGAATTCATCATTCTTTTTTATACGGTGTTTTTTCTTCATATCAATTGACACTCCTGTAGTTCATCAGCGGAAATTCACTATTATTAGAAAAAAAGACCACTGAACGATCAGTGGTCTACGCAGATAATACTTTTCTTCCTTTACGACGACGAGCTGCTAGCACTTTACGTCCGTTCGCTGTGCTCATACGGCTGCGGAAACCATGTACTTTGCTGCGCTTACGTTTATTTGGTTGGTAAGTTCTTTTCATTATATGACACCTCCCTGAGGAATATCTGTTAAAGACAGTCTTATAAATTATAGTTAATCAACTAGGAAAATGTCAATGGTTCTAGAAATTTTCATTAAATATTCATTTTGAACCTATTCACATACTTTTTCACAGACCCTATATTTCCTTGTGGATAAATGTTTTTTCTTGTTTTTTATATCCACAAACTCTTTTCACACTTTTACACAGTATATCGTGTTGTGGACAAGTTTATTCCACAAGGTATTGATTTTGTGGATAACTTTCTTAATTTCATTGCTATAGCTACTTTTTTTTGATATTATAGTTGTGTTTTCACTTTGAATAAGTTTTCCACATCTTTATCTTATCCACAATTTGTGTATAACATGTGGACAGTTTTAATCACATGTGGGTAAATGATTATCCACATTTACTTTTTTTGTCGAAAACTATATCTCATATACAAACGACGTTTTTAGGTTTTAAAATACGTTTCGTATAAATATACATTTTATATTTATTTAGGTTGTACATTTGTTGCGCAACCTTATTCTTTTACCATCTTAGTAAAGGAGGGACACCTTTGGAAAACATCTCTGATTTATGGAACAGTGCCTTAAAAGAACTAGAAAAAAAGGTCAGTAAACCCAGTTATGAAACATGGTTAAAATCAACAACCGCACATAACTTAAAGAAAGACGTATTAACAATTACAGCTCCAAATGAATTTGCTCGTGATTGGTTAGAATCTCATTATTCAGAGCTAATTTCGGAAACACTTTATGATTTAACAGGGGCAAAATTAGCTATTCGCTTTATTATTCCCCAAAGTCAAGCTGAAGAGGAGATTGATCTTCCTCCTGCTAAACCAAATTCAGGACAAGATGATTCTAATCATTTACCACAGAGCATGCTAAATCCAAAATATACGTTTGATACATTTGTTATTGGCTCTGGTAACCGTTTTGCTCACGCTGCTTCATTGGCCGTAGCCGAAGCGCCAGCTAAAGCATATAATCCCCTCTTTATTTACGGGGGAGTTGGACTTGGAAAGACCCATTTAATGCATGCAATTGGTCATTATGTAATCGAACATAATCCAAACGCGAAGGTTGTATATTTATCATCAGAAAAATTCACGAATGAATTCATTAATTCTATTCGCGATAATAAAGCGGTCGATTTCCGTAATAAATACCGTAATGTAGATGTTTTATTGATAGATGATATTCAATTTTTAGCAGGAAAAGAACAAACTCAAGAAGAGTTTTTCCATACATTCAATGCATTACACGAAGAAAGTAAACAAATTGTAATTTCCAGTGATCGGCCACCAAAAGAAATTCCAACTTTAGAAGATCGTCTTCGTTCTCGCTTTGAATGGGGACTTATTACGGATATTACGCCACCAGATTTAGAAACACGAATTGCAATTTTACGTAAAAAAGCAAAGGCTGAAGGACTTGATATACCAAATGAGGTCATGCTTTATATCGCAAATCAAATTGATTCAAACATTCGTGAACTAGAAGGTGCACTCATCCGAGTTGTAGCTTATTCATCTTTAATTAACAAAGATATTAATGCTGATTTAGCAGCTGAAGCACTTAAAGATATTATTCCAAATTCTAAACCAAAAATTATCTCTATTTATGATATCCAAAAAGCTGTCGGGGATGTTTACCAAATAAAATTGGAAGATTTCAAGGCGAAAAAGCGAACAAAATCAGTTGCCTTCCCTCGCCAAATTGCAATGTATTTATCACGCGAACTTACAGACTCCTCCTTACCTAAAATAGGTGAAGAGTTTGGTGGACGTGATCATACAACAGTTATCCATGCCCATGAAAAAATTTCTAAGCTGCTTAAAACGGATACGCAATTACAAAAGCAAGTTGAAGAAATTAACGATATTTTAAAGTAGTAGCTGAATAGTGTGAATAACTTTCCTTGTTTTACGCACAGTCTATCCACATGTAGATAGACTGTTTTTACATCTCTCAGCAGGGTTATCCACATATCCACAAGCCCTATTACTATTACTACTATTTTTTTATCTTTATTAATTAAATAAAATCTTATACTTACCGGAGGTTTTTCTTTATGCGTTTTACAATACAAAAAGACTATCTTGTAAGAAGTGTGCAAGATGTAATGAAGGCTGTTTCTTCTCGTACAACAATTCCGATCCTTACAGGAATTAAAGTTGTTGCTACGGAAGAAGGAGTTACATTAACAGGAAGCGATGCTGATATTTCTATCGAATCATTTATCCCAGTTGAAGAGAATGGAAAAGAAATCGTAGAAGTAGCACAATCAGGAAGTATTGTTTTACAAGCAAAATATTTCAGTGAGATTGTAAAAAAATTACCTAAAGAGACTGTCGAAATTTCTGTGGAAAATCATTTTATGACAAAAATAACTTCTGGAAAATCAGAGTTTAATTTAAATGGTTTAGATTCTGCTGAATATCCGTTGTTACCACAAATTGAAGAACATCATGTTTTTAAAGTTCCAACAGATTTATTGAAACATATGATTAGACAAACTGTATTTGCGGTTTCCACTTCTGAAACAAGACCAATCTTGACAGGTGTAAACTGGAAAGTATATAACAGCGAACTAACTTGTATTGCTACAGATAGTCACAGGCTAGCTCTTCGAAAAGCAAAAATTGAAGGTATTGCAGATGAATTCCAAGCGAATGTTGTTATTCCAGGCAAAAGCTTAAATGAATTAAGCAAAATTCTAGATGAGTCTGAAGAAATGGTAGATATCGTTATTACGGAGTATCAAGTATTATTCCGTACAAAGCATTTATTATTCTTCTCAAGATTACTAGAAGGGAATTATCCTGATACAACTCGTTTAATTCCAGCTGAAAGTAAAACAGATATTTTTGTAAATACAAAAGAATTTTTACAAGCAATTGATCGAGCATCTCTATTAGCAAGAGATGGCCGTAATAATGTTGTAAAATTATCAACTTTAGAACAGGAAATGCTAGAAATTTCTTCGAATTCACCAGAAATCGGGAAAGTAGTAGAAGAAGTTCAATGTGAAAAAGTAGATGGGGAAGAGTTAAAAATATCTTTTAGTGCAAAATATATGATGGATGCACTAAAAGCCTTAGATAGTACTGAAATCAAAATTAGCTTTACTGGAGCAATGAGACCATTCTTAATTCGTACAGTAAATGATGAGTCCATTATTCAATTAATTTTACCGGTTCGTACTTACTAAGTAAGAAATAAGGGTTGCTAGTTTTCAGATGCTAGTAGCCCTTATTTGATTTTTGGGTATTACTTTCCTAATGCTAGTTTATTTAGTACAATGAAAGAATGAACACTTTCAGAAAGTGAGCGATTTTATGAAACGTATTAAAATTTCAACAGAGTATATTACACTAGGACAATTTTTAAAGTTAGCCGATGTAATTGATACAGGTGGCGCTGTAAAATGGTTTTTACAAGAATATGAAGTGTACGTGAATCAAGAACTTGAAAATAGAAGAGGTCGCAAATTATATGCGAACGATATTATTGAAATTCCGGGAAGCGGAAGTTTCCAAGTTCAGGCATAAAGGGGGAGCCCTTTGTTTATTTCAGAAATACAATTAAAAAACTATCGCAATTATGAAAAGTTAGAGCTTTCCTTTGAAGATAAAGTAAATGTCATTATCGGTGAAAATGCGCAAGGGAAAACGAATTTGATGGAAGCTATTTATGTTTTAGCGATGGCGAAATCTCATAGAACCTCTAATGATCGCGAGCTTATCCGTTGGGATGAAGATTTCGGTCAAATTAAAGGTAAATTACAAAAGAGAAATAGTTCTTTGTCTTTGGAATTAAATATTTCGAAAAAAGGTAAAAAGGCAAAATTAAATCAACTTGAACAACAAAAATTGAGTCAATATATTGGCGTGATGAATGTTGTCATGTTTGCCCCAGAAGATTTAAATCTTGTAAAAGGAAGCCCTCAAGTAAGAAGACGCTTTTTAGATATGGAATTAGGCCAAATAGCTCCGGTCTATTTGTATGAATTGAGTCAATATCAAAAAGTGCTCACGCAACGAAATCACTTGCTGAAAAAGATGCAAGGGAATAGTAAGAATGAGGAAACGATGTTGGATGTATTTACACTTCAACTTATTGAGCATGGTGCAAAAATATTGCAAAAACGATTTGAGTTTTTGCATTTACTACAGGAATGGGCAGCTCCAATTCATCGCGGTATAAGCCGTGGATTAGAAGAATTAGAAATTGTCTATAAACCAAGTGTAGATGTATCAGAATCAATGGATTTGTCGAAAATAAAAGAAGTATACTATGAAAGTTTTCAATCTGTGAAACAACGTGAAATTTTCCGTGGTACGACTTTAATTGGTCCTCATCGTGATGATTTACAATTCTTCGTTAATAGTAAAAATGTTCAAGTCTTTGGTTCCCAAGGACAACAACGAACGACCGCACTGTCCCTAAAATTAGCTGAAATTGAATTGATTTACTCAGAAGTTAAGGAATATCCGATTCTTTTATTAGATGATGTATTATCAGAATTAGATGATTATCGTCAATCGCATCTGTTAAATACAATTCAAGGAAAAGTGCAAACATTTGTGACAACGACGAGTGTCGACGGAATTGAACACGAAACATTAAAAGAAGCGAAAACAATTCATGTAACGAACGGCACGGTAGATTGTGAAATAGATAGGGCGTAATCCCTGTTTAAATGGAAAAGTAGGTGATCTTTGTGTCAATGGAACAAAAGCAAATGGAAGAAAATTCATATGATGAAAGTCAGATACAGGTACTTGAAGGACTTGAAGCAGTTCGAAAACGCCCTGGTATGTATATTGGATCTACAAGTGGAAAAGGACTTCACCATCTTGTATGGGAAATCGTCGATAATAGTATTGATGAAGCACTTGCGGGGTATTGTGATGAGATTAATGTTAGTATCGAAGAAGATAATAGTATTCGTGTAACAGATAACGGACGTGGTATTCCAGTTGGTATACAAGAAAAAATGGGACGTCCTGCTGTAGAAGTTATTATGACCGTTCTTCATGCTGGTGGTAAATTTGGCGGCGGCGGTTATAAAGTTTCTGGTGGTTTGCACGGTGTTGGGGCATCTGTAGTAAATGCTCTATCAACAGAACTAGAGGTATTTGTACATCGTGAAGGTAAAATTCATTACCAGAAATACGAAAGAGGTATTCCGGTTGAGGATTTAAAAGTCATTGGTGACACAGATCAAACAGGAACAATAACTCGATTTAAACCAGATCCAGAAATTTTTCAGGAAACAACAGTATACGAATTTGATACGCTAGCAACTCGTATGCGTGAATTAGCATTTTTAAATCGTAATATTAAATTAACAATTGAAGATAAACGTGAACATAAGCAAAAGAAAGAATTCCATTACGAAGGTGGAATTAAATCATATGTTGAGCATTTAAACCGCTCAAAACAACCGATCCATGAAGAACCTGTATATGTAGAAGGGTCAAAAGATGGTATTCAAGTTGAGGTTTCCTTACAGTATAACGAAGGATATACAAATAACATTTACTCATTTACGAATAACATTCATACGTATGAAGGTGGAACACATGAAGTAGGGTTTAAAACAGCTTTAACTCGTGTGATTAACGATTATGGTCGTAAAAATAGTATTTTAAAAGATGCAGACAGTAATTTAACTGGTGAGGATGTTCGTGAAGGTTTAACTGCAATTGTATCAATTAAACATCCAAATCCACAATTTGAAGGACAAACGAAGACGAAACTTGGGAATAGTGAAGCGAGAACGATTACAGAGTCTGTATTTTCAGAGGCATTTGAAAAGTTCTTACTAGAAAATCCAAACGTTGCACGAAAAATTGTGGAAAAAGGTACGATGGCAGCACGTGCACGTGTTGCAGCGAAAAAAGCGCGTGAATTAACACGCCGAAAGAGCGCGTTAGAAGTTTCAAGTTTACCTGGTAAATTAGCAGATTGCTCTTCAAAAGATCCAGCAATTAGCGAAATTTATATTGTAGAGGGTGACTCTGCCGGCGGATCAGCAAAGCAAGGGCGTGACCGTCATTTCCAGGCCATTTTACCGCTAAAAGGTAAAATTATTAACGTTGAAAAAGCAAGATTAGATAAAATCTTATCTAACGATGAAGTGCGTACAATTATTACTGCAATTGGTACAAACATTGGCGGAGATTTTGATATTGAGAAAGCTCGTTATCATAAAGTTATTATTATGACGGATGCCGACGTAGATGGTGCGCATATTCGTACCCTATTATTAACGTTCTTCTATCGTTATATGCGCCAAATTATCGAGCATGGTTATATCTATATTGCACAGCCACCGCTGTTTAAAGTACAACAAGGTAAAAAAATCCAATATGCTTACAACGAGAAAGAACTTGAAAAAATCTTAGCCGAATTACCAGCACAACCTAAACCTGGAATCCAGCGTTATAAAGGTCTAGGAGAAATGAATCCAACTCAGCTTTGGGAGACAACAATGGACCCAGAAGTACGTTCATTACTTCAAGTTTCTCTTCAAGATGCAATTGAAGCAGATGAAACATTTGAAATTTTAATGGGGGATAAAGTAGAGCCACGTCGTAACTTTATCCAAGAAAATGCAAAATACGTGAAAAACCTTGATATTTAAATGAGTAATGACAGGAATCTGAGTATTCCTGTCTTCTACATATAAATCAATGTATGTGTAACGGAAATGTAAGAGGAGGTGCTCGTTGATGTCAGACAATCAACAACAAGCACGAATTCGAGAAATTAATATTAGCCATGAAATGCGTACCTCATTTTTAGATTACGCAATGAGTGTTATCGTGTCTCGTGCATTACCAGATGTTCGTGATGGATTAAAACCCGTGCATCGTAGGGTTCTATATGCGATGAATGATTTAGGAATTACGGCTGATAAAGCGTATAAAAAATCAGCACGTATTGTCGGTGAAGTAATTGGTAAGTATCACCCGCATGGTGATTCAGCTGTTTATGAAACGATGGTACGTATGGCCCAAGATTTCAGTCAGCGTTATATGCTTGTTGATGGGCATGGTAACTTTGGATCTGTTGATGGAGATTCTGCGGCAGCAATGCGTTATACAGAAGCAAGAATGTCTAAGATTTCTATGGAATTAATACGTGATATTTCAAAAAATACAATTGATTATCAAGATAACTATGATGGTTCTGAAAGAGAGCCGATTGTATTGCCAGCGCGTTTCCCTAACTTACTAGTAAACGGTACGACAGGAATTGCGGTTGGTATGGCAACGAATATTCCGCCGCATCAACTTGGCGAAGTAATTGATGGTGTATTGGCATTAAGTCATAATCCTGATATTACTATTGCAGAATTAATGGAGTGCATTCCAGGACCAGATTTCCCAACAGCAGGTTTAATTTTAGGAAGAAGTGGTATTCGTAGGGCGTATGAAACAGGACGCGGTTCTATTATACTTCGCGCTAAAGTTGAAATTGAAGAGAAGTCAAATGGCAAACAATCTATTATCGTAACGGAACTACCTTATCAAGTGAATAAGGCGCGATTAATTGAAAAGATCGCAGAATTAGTTCGTGATAAGAAAATTGAAGGTATTACAGATTTACGTGATGAATCAGATCGAAATGGTATGCGTATTGTTATGGAAGTACGTCGTGATGCCAATGCTAATGTACTATTAAATAATTTATATAAACATACAGCACTTCAAACAAGTTTCGGTATTAATATGCTGTCTCTTGTAAACGGAGAGCCGCAAGTACTGAACTTAAAACAAAATTTATATCATTACTTGGAACATCAAAAGGTAGTAATTCGTAGACGTACTGCGTATGAACTAGAAAAAGCAGAAGCACGTGCTCATATTTTAGAAGGGTTACGAATTGCTTTAGACCATCTTGATGAAGTTATTACGCTAATTCGTAGTTCGAAAACAGCGGAAATTGCCAAGCAAGGTTTAATGGAACGTTTCGGCTTAAGTGAAAAACAAGCGCAAGCTATTTTAGATATGCGTCTGCAACGCTTAACAGGACTAGAACGCGAAAAAATTGAACAAGAATATCAAGAATTAATGAAGTTAATTGCTGAATTAAAAGCAATCTTAGCGGATGAAGAAAAGGTTCTTGAGATTATTCGTGAAGAATTAACTGAAGTAAAAGAGCGCTTCAATGATAAGAGACGCACAGAAATTACAATTGGTGGAATGGAGTCTATTGAAGATGAAGACTTGATTCCAGAACAAAACATCGCTATTACGTTAACTCATAATGGTTATATTAAGAGGTTACCAGCTTCTACGTACAAAACACAGAACCGTGGTGGACGTGGTGTACAAGGAATGGGCACAAATGATGATGATTTCGTAGAGCATTTATTAACTACTTCTACACATGATCACATTCTATTCTTCACTAATAAGGGTAAAGTATACCGTACGAAAGGATATGAAATCCCAGAGTATAGTCGTACAGCAAAAGGTATACCTATTATTAACCTATTAGGCGTAGATAAGGGTGAATGGATTAACGCCATTATTCCAATTCGTGAATTTGGTGACGATGAATTCTTATTCTTCACAACAAAACAAGGTATCTCTAAGAGAACGCCACTTTCATCATTTGCAAATATACGTACAAACGGTTTAATTGCAATCTCTCTTCGTGAAGAGGATGAAGTAATATCTGTACGTTTAACATCTGGTGATAAAGATATTATTGTAGGAACAAGCAACGGTATGCTAATTCGCTTTAACGAGCAAGATGTGCGTTCTATGGGACGTAATGCGGCTGGTGTAAAAGCAATTACATTAGGCGACGAAGATCAAGTTGTAGGTATGGAAATTGTCGAAGAGGATGTAAATGTTTTAATTGTAACGAAGAATGGTTACGGAAAACGTACACCGATTGATGAATATCGCTTACAAAGCCGTGGTGGTAAAGGTCTGAAGACTTGTAATATTACAGATAAAAACGGTAAATTAGTAGCTGTTAAATCTGTAACAGGTGAAGAAGATATCATGTTAATTACAGCAGCAGGTGTTATTATTCGTATGCCAGTTGATCAAATCTCTCAAATGGGACGTAATACACAAGGTGTTCGTCTAATTCGATTAGAGGATGAGCAAGAGGTAGCGACAGTAGCAAAAGCACAAAAAGATGATGAGGAAGAAACGAACGAAGAGGTTTCTTCAGAAGAATAAGAGGGGGGATATTTCCCCTCTTTATTTTTTTATAATAATACTTGCATAGGGAAGAGAAAGTCTATATAATAGGCAGAGTCAGCAAATGAGAGATACAAGTTATCGAAAAAAACTTGTTGACGAAAATAATATACTATGATATATTATAAAAGTCGCTGAAACGCGATGTTGAACTTTGAAAACTGAACGAAACAAACAACGTGAAACGTCAATTTTTATTTTTAGATGCTAGACAAACTAACTTTATTGGAGAGTTTGATCCTGGCTCAGGATGAACGCTGGCGGCGTGCCTAATACATGCAAGTCGAGCGAATGGATTAAGAGCTTGCTCTTATGAAGTTAGCGGCGGACGGGTGAGTAACACGTGGGTAACCTGCCCATAAGACTGGGATAACTCCGGGAAACCGGGGCTAATACCGGATAACATTTTGAACTGCATGGTTCGAAATTGAAAGGCGGCTTCGGCTGTCACTTATGGATGGACCCGCGTCGCATTAGCTAGTTGGTGAGGT
>NZ_JBYTED010000003.1:333883-804287 GCF_058792175.1 Bacillus sp. EB106-02-03-XG38 | reverse complement strand
TGAACGCAGCGATCAACCTTTTACAAGCAAAAAAATATACAATACTAACGTAAATAGATTGTATATATGTACGGTGGACTACATCGGAATTTACGCCTGTGGAGTGTCACAGCAAACTGTAGTAGCAAGTGATTAGCGAGGCAGGGCACGTAGAAGCAGGAATACTCTAAGAATATACATTTGTCTATATTTTTAGTAGCAGTTGAGACAGAATGAGCATGAAATTAGTCATTCTCGGTTTGCTACTCGAAGGGGATAAACATCCATATGAAGTGCAACACATCATGAAAGAAAGACAAATGGATTGTTATATTAAATATGCAAAAGGATCACTTTACTACGCCTTCGAGCAATTAGAAAAGCAAGGTGCAATTTGTATTACCACGATTGTTCGAGATACGAATAGACCAGATAAAACAATCTTTCATATAACAGAAGATGGTAAACAATTATTTCACAAGTTACTATTAAAACAATTCGAGGCAAAAAATCAAATATATAAACCAATTTATTCGGCACTCTCTTTCGCTCAGTTTGGTGACGATCAAGAGTTAGTTCCTATTTTAGAAAAAAAGAAAAATGATACCGTTCACTATTTACATAAAATGCAAGCTATTTATGATTGTAGTAAAGGACAAATTCCACGTGCACAACTATATATTTTACAAAGTGTTATTGAACATATCTCAGTTGAATTACAATGGTTAAACACCCTCCTTACAGATGCAGTTGCAGGACGCCTTTCAGAAATTGATATAGATGAAGGTTAAACTCATAAAAAAACCATAAAGTTCTTTCATTTTAAAACCGAAAACAAGCATAATCCCGTTCTAATTTAGGATGGGATTATGTTTGTTTTATTTTCGCTATAAGATACTTCACTGCACTTAAAAATATAACAAGATTTATTATCATCAGCATCCCATAACGGAAGATTATTTCTTAAAATTCTATATAAAAAGGTTGTTGATTTTCATCTAAACTGTATTCAATTCTTTGTCTGAAATTCATAAAATTCACCATTTCTATAAACTTAGTTTATGTATCTTTATACAGAAACCTCGTTCTTTCTTGTAATAACTTACTATTTCAAAACGAACCATCCAATCCCCTTCCTTATTCCAAAATATGGACGGATTTTTAAATAACATAACTAGCATCTTATCTCTGTACAAGTACATTCCTCTTTGTATGTATAATTGCGATTCACCCCTAATAAAATCTGAAGAATTAGAATAATTAAAATAAAAAAACTTTAGAATTTTCTTATTTTAAAACAGTAGACAAAATTCCAAAAATTGTGTTAGAATTTGTTTCAATATCATATCGCTTGTTAACTTCCTTTCAAAAGGAAAACAGGTACACGAAAATTTCGTTTCGTGTTTAAAAGGGAAGCTTGGTGAAACTCCAACACGGTCCCGCCACTGTAAATGCTGAGATTTCTTTTCTATGCCACTGTGAAAACGGGAAGGTAAAAGAAATTATATGAAGCATAAGTCAGGAGACCTGCCTGTTTTAACAACACTGATAGATTCACGGATGATGATGAGGTGTTAAAACAAAAAGGAAGGCTTATTCTCTATGCCTTTATACTTTTTGTTATAGGTATTTCCTAGTAAACGGAAATGCTTACTTTCAATTAGGGAGGAATTTGAAATGACAATTCAAACAAGTAATTTAGGTTATCCACGTATCGGACTACAAAGAGAGTGGAAAAAAACATTGGAAGCTTTTTGGTCCAATAAAATTGATGAAGAACAATTTTTAACTACGATGAAAGAAATTCGCCTTCAACACGTTAAAGTACAGCAAGAAAAAGGGATTGAACTCATCCCCGTTGGCGACTTTACATATTATGATCACGTTTTGGATACTGCTTATATGCTAGGATTTATCCCATCACGTTTTTCTGAGTTTACATCTTACCTTGATGTATATTTTGCAATGGCGCGTGGCTCTAAAGATCACGTAGCTTCCGAAATGACGAAATGGTTTAACACAAACTATCATTATATCGTTCCTGAATATGAAGAGGGATTACAAATCTCTTTAAAAGATAATCGTCCACTTCGCTTATATGAAGAAGCGAAACAAGAATTAGGAGTAGATGGAAAACCTGTTATTTTAGGACCATATACTTTCTTGAAATTAGCTAAAGGCTATACAAAGGAGCAATTTACTACTATTTTAAAACAGTTAGTTGCCCCTTACGTACAACTGCTTTCAGAGCTACATGCAGCTGGTGCACAAGTCATTCAAGTTGATGAACCGATTTTCGCTTCTCTAACAAACGGAGAAATTCAACAAGCAAAAGAAATTTATGAAGCTATTCGTAAAGAAGTTCCAAATGCGAATCTTCTTTTACAAACATATTTTGATAGTGTAGAAGAAAACTATGAAGAAATTATTACATTCCCTGTATCCGGTATTGGCTTGGATTTCGTTCATGGTAAAGAAGGTAATCTACATGCTATTTCAAAATATGGATTCCCAGCTGATAAAACTTTAGCTGTCGGTTGTATAGATGGCCGTAACATTTGGAGAGCTGACCTTGATGAAGTTCTTACGTTATTTACAACGTTACAAAAACAAGTCCAAACGAAAGATTTCATCGTTCAGCCTTCTTGTAGCTTATTGCATACACCAATCGATAAAACAGAAGAAACTCACTTATCAACTGAACTATTTGATGCGTTAGCATTTGCAAATCAAAAATTAGAAGAGTTAGTTCTTATTCATTCCGCTCTGACTCAAGGTACAGAAAGCATTAGTAATG
The DNA here is from genome assembly GCF_058792175.1 of Bacillus sp. EB106-02-03-XG38. Taxonomy (NCBI): domain Bacteria; kingdom Bacillati; phylum Bacillota; class Bacilli; order Caryophanales; family Bacillaceae; genus Bacillus; species Bacillus sp. EB106-02-03-XG38. The sequence continues at coordinate 801,511 of NZ_JBYTED010000003.1, read as the reverse complement.
AGCTGGAAACATATCGAAACGTACATCATACAATTCGTTCATCTGCTGCACGTAACCGAGAAGATGTTAAAGCAGCACGAACAGCACTAAAAGAAGAAGATTTTTCACGTCCGCTTCCATTTGAAAAACGTTACGAATTACAACAGGTTGCCCTAAAGTTACCGTTGTTACCAACAACAACAATCGGTAGCTTCCCGCAAACAACTGAAGTTCGTCAAACGCGAAAAGAATGGCGTAACGGTGCTATTTCAAATGAACAATATGAACAATTTATTGAAGAAGAGACAGCAAAATGGATTCGTTACCAAGAAGAAATTGGTCTTGATGTCCTTGTACATGGTGAATTTGAAAGAACTGACATGGTCGAATATTTTGGTGAACGCCTTGCTGGTTTCTCATTCACTAAAAACGGTTGGGTACAATCATACGGTTCCCGCTGCGTAAAACCACCTGTTATTTATGGTGATGTAGCCTTTATTAATGGAATGACTATTAAGGAAACTGTTTATGCACAAAGCTTAACAGAGAAAGTTGTAAAAGGAATGTTAACTGGACCTGTTACGATTTTAAATTGGTCCTTCGTTCGAAATGACATTCCAAGAAAAGAAGTTTCGTATCAAATTGCATTAGCTCTTCGTCACGAAATTGAACGACTTGAATCTTCAGGAATTCGAGTAATTCAAGTCGATGAGCCAGCACTTCGCGAAGGTATGCCGTTAAAAGAAAAAGATTGGGACACTTATATTACATGGGCAGTACAATCCTTCCTTTTAGCAACTTCTTCTGTAGCAAATGAAACACAAATTCATACTCATATGTGTTACAGTAACTTCGAAGATATTGTGGATGCGATTCGCGCATTAGATGCAGATGTAATTTCTATTGAAACATCAAGAAGTCACGGTGAATTTATTGATACATTAAAACATGCAACATATGAAAAAGGTATCGGTCTAGGGGTATATGATATTCATAGCCCACGTGTACCGAGTAAAGATGAAATGTATAAGATCGTAGAGCAATCCTTACAAGTATGCGACCCTAAATATTTCTGGATTAATCCTGATTGTGGTTTAAAAACGAGAAGAACAGAAGAAGTTATTCCAGCTTTAGAGCACATGGTGCAAGCGGCAAAAGATGCTCGTTCCCTGCTAAAAACAAACGCATAACAAAAATGGGTTATCCTTGTTGAGGATAACCCATTTTTTATTCTTTACTTTCAAAAAAGAATTCATATTGTATTTTATATAATTCATCATCCGTTGGTTCTTCAAGAGGCGTTGCTTGTAATACAACTGTATACTCACCATTTGGAATAGGGATTTGAAATTTATTTGAAAGAATACTTGTTACAACGATACATTCATTTTCAACTATAAAAGGAACTGTAACCGTTCTAATCACTTCTTCTTTCTCAATATGTTTCCCTGGGGTCACTTTTATTTCACAAGTATAATCAGAGAGTGCTTCAAAAATAACAGTTCCATCCGCCTTCGCATAACCTCTTTCAAAATCTTCATCCGTCCAGTCAACGTAAGGCTGATCACCTTCATAGTTCATCAACATTAATTGCGAATACGAAATTGTTAACTCCATAGTTCCCTTCTCCTTCATTATGAAATATGCAACTGCTACTTCACGTCAAATTTCACACGCGTACCATCTGGGTATTTATCTAACTTATTTCCTACCCAAGAACCTGCTCCGCGATTATCGGCTGGACTTATATATTCAATATGTGCTCCTTTTCCACCTTCTTTACACATCGCCATTGGCCATTCATCGCGATCATACCCTTTTTTTGATGGGTATGGAGCTAACGATAATTTTCTTCTATCCGTAGCACCACCACGGTCGATTGTACAAACTTCTGAATGTCCTTCTTTTATAGCATCCGTAATATGTTTTCCTGTCTCTGGATATCGCTCTTTCGGAAATTCTAGAACTTGATCATACGCATTTGTTTTTTTGATACTTGTTTCCTCTGGAACAAGTACTTCATACACCGCTACTACAATAGAAAGAATTGCAATAATTGAAATGATAATACCTTTTAATTGCTTCATGTATACCTCCATGATTCTACCAGTTTCTTTTCCTCAGTTATTATAACAAACTTCTTCTGTATATGTTTTCAGACATTATTTTTGCTCTTCTTCGCCATTCCGCCAAAAACTCTCATTTTTCTTCATCTTTTCACTAATGCTGTAGAAAACTAATAACCTTCCGACATTCTTTTTCAAAGGAAGTCCTCATAAAAGATTGAAATGATATATACGATACTTTTTGGGGAGGAAATATTATGGAAGCTACCTATAAAACGAAAGATGTCACGAATAAAACAGGCATCCCAAAACATATAGTTCGCAAATATAGTCAACTGTTAGAGGAACATGGTTATATGATTTCCAAAACAGCTGATGCTCGTATTTATAAGCTAGATGATTTAAAACTATTGAAATCTATTCATGAAAGAGCTGCTACATTGCAAGAAGATATTTCAGAAACGATACCAATTATTTTAAAAGAGAAAGAGGCCCCACCTGTACCAGTTATACAAGATAAGCAAGAAATACAACCGAAAGAAAAAGAAGATGGGCGTAACTTCGAGGAGTTCATGTTAAAGCTTGAAATGCTCGCGCAATTAAATGAAGCAATTATTCATCAAAATTCTACCCTTATCACCCAAAATCGTTTAAAAGATGAAAAGCTAGATGAATTGATGCAACAAGTTTATGTAAAAGAAGGATCTCAAGAAAAAATGCTGCAAGAGTTAGTCGATCATGCCGCTCAAACAGATGCCTTGCAAAAAGAAAAGATGGACTTATTAATGAATCATATGTATAAACGAGAATCTAAGCAAGAAGAAAAGATGAATAAACTCGTAAATCAAATGTATAATAAAGACAGCAATCGTGATGCACAACTTATGCAAGTAATTCGCGAAATTCAAGAAACAAAAAGATTAGTAGCCGCATCAAAAGAACAAAGCTTTTTCCAATCATTTAGAAGTTTATTTAGCCGAACAAAACAAGAAAAAACAACTGAATAATATAATAGATTTTTTCTAACATAAAATAAAAAGTTACCTTCCAACGGTAACTTTTATTCCTTATTTCTTACAGCTGGTAATATAATAATCGCTTCAGTCCCTTTCCCACTTTCACTTTTATATTCCAGTGTACCATTATGCGCTTGTAAAATACTAAATGTAACCATAAGCCCTAATCCTGTCCCTTTTTCTTTTAAAGAATAATACGGTTGTCCTAACCTTGCTAACTGTTCTTTCGTCATTCCAACACCACTATCTTTAACTCTTATTACAATCGTTTCATCTTTTTGCATAGCCGTTACTTTTAAATACCCTTTATTTCCTTGAATTGCTTCAATACCATTTTTAACAACATTCATAATCGCTTGCTTCAATTTCGTCTTATCACCAATCGTATAAAGACTTTCAGAAATCTCAACTTGTAAATAAACACCTTGCATCGCTGCAAATGATGACATAAGAGTTGTCATTTCTATTAATTGGGCGGATAAACAAATATGTTCTTTTTTCTCAATTTGTGGCCTTGCCAAATTCAAATAATCCGAAATAATTTGTTCTGCCCGGTCCAATTCGGCTAATACGAGACGCATATAATCCTTATTCTTCACATCTTCCGTACTTTCTAGCAATTGGATAAATCCACGAACAACAGTGAGCGGATTTCGAACCTCATGTGCAACACTTGCTGCTAACTCACTTACAATATTAAGCTTTTCTGACTTTTGCATCTCTGTACGCAGTATTGCATTTTCATTTAAATATTCTGTTAAGTACACCTGAAATACCATTGTCATAACCATAATAAGCGAAGCAAATATATATCCGCTATATAGGTGGGAAACATACGGTGTAAATCCCGTTTCTAACAGAACATTAATCATCCCAATCACTAAAGTAACAAGTACGTACAATGATGAAATCATAAATGCCAGAATTAGCTTCTTATCCCTTGAAAATAGAGACCACTTCTTTGATAAAAATAATGGAACTATCAATAGAAATATTATTTCTATTACTGGAAGGAGGTTTATTCCCTTTAACGCCCATTCATATGCAACAAAAATAACGGCCGGGATTAAACCAACAATTCCACCATATAGAAAACCACTAACAATTGGGATTGGGTGAAAGTTATACCCACAAACGTCACCAAAACAAATAGAGTATGTCATGGAGAGAACAAGTGTAATGCTAGATAAGAACATAATAAAGTAGCGGTTTGGCTTCGGAGGCATTTCTTGATAACGATTTAAACGAATCGCTTCATATAAAAATAGTGGCAAAATTATGATGGCAATTTGGATCATTAAATCACGGATAAGCTCCATAGCCTCTCATCCCCTATATGTATTTTGATATGATTATATCATTTTACAGACGTATTTGTTGTAAGATTTTGATTTTTCTTAACATATTTGTTAATTCTTTGTTAACAACGCATAATAATTGTTACAGATTTTCGAAATGAATGTAAACCCTGTACCAAATTTCTGCCGGGCAGTATACAATGAATACGGATTACAAAGAAAATAAAAAATACTTCATGAGACGGACAACTATAGCAAAATACAGCATATAATCCATACTATCTATGTTTACAAATAAGTGATCATTATTTTAGTAGGAGGAAGATAAATATGGCGGGTACTACGCTTGTTTTAAAAGAAGAAAATTTGGTCGTTCTAGAGAATGTTGAAAAATCAGTATATGAAGAGTTACAGCATAAAACAGGAGATGAAAATTGTACATGTGCTGTGAATGAATCAGTTGTTCACCTTGGCAAAGTATCCTCTGTACTTTGGAATGAAGATGAAATAGATTGGGAGTACGGATATTAAAAGTCGCTTACAGCGGCTTTTTTTCTATTATCCCTCCTTTTCTACCTAACATATACGCAAGCGAAATTATAGAAAATATGTTAAAATGAACTTAATTTTCAAACGGAAGAAAGGGAGATACAATGGAACAATTCATTAATCCTAGAGTGAAGGACATCCAGATTTCTGGTATCCGTCAATTCTCTAACATGATTCAAAACTATGATAATCTTATCTCTTTAACAATTGGACAACCTGACTTTCCTACACCTTCTCTCGTAAAAGAAGCAGCAAAACGTGCTATTACAGAAAATTATACGAGCTATACACATAACGCTGGTTTACTAGAATTACGCAAGGCAGCTTGTAACTTTGTAAAAGATAACTACGATTTACACTATTCACCTGAAAACGAAACCATCGTTACAATCGGTGCCAGTGAAGCAATTGATGTTGCATTCCGAACGATTTTAGAGCCAGGAACAGAAGTCATTTTACCTGCCCCTATTTATCCAGGATACGAGCCGATTATTCGATTATGCGGCGCAACACCTATTTTTATCGATGTTCGTGAAACTGGCTTCCGTTTAACAGCTAAAGCACTAGAAAATGCTATTACAGAAAAAACAAGATGCGTCGTACTGCCGTATCCTTCTAATCCAACTGGTGTAACTTTATCAAAAGAAGAACTACAAGATATTGTAGATGTTTTAAAAGATAAAAACATTTTCGTCCTTTCTGATGAAATTTATAGCGAACTTGTATATGAACAAAAGCATACATCTATTGCCCATTTCCCAGAAATGCGTGAAAAGACTATCGTCATTAACGGTTTATCAAAATCTCATTCTATGACTGGCTGGCGTATCGGTCTATTATTCGCACCAAGCTATTTAGCAGGGCATATATTAAAAGTTCATCAATATAACGTAACTTGTGCGACTTCAATCGCTCAGTACGCTGCAATTGAAGCATTAACTGCTGCTAAAGATGCACCAAAAATGATGCGTCATCAATACAAAAAACGCCGTGATTACGTATATAATAGACTCATTCAAATGGGATTAACAGTTGAGAAACCAACAGGTGCATTTTACTTATTCCCATATGTTGGCCATTTAACATCGTCATCATTTGATTTTGCACTGGATCTTGTAAAAGATGCTGGACTTGCCGTCGTTCCTGGAACAGCATTCTCTGAATATGGTGAAGGCTACCTACGCTTATCCTATGCATATAGTATCGAAACTTTAAAAGAAGGCTGTGACCGTTTAGAAGCCTTTCTACAACAAAAAAGCTAAGAGTTAAACTCTTAGCTTTTTGTTATGCATAATGGTCGCAAGTTTGACGCTTCAATAATTTATGCGGAATAATGATACACTTTGCTGTAGACTCTGCATTCTCTACTTTATCAACTAAAGCTTTTGCAGCTTCATATCCTAGCTGATATATATTCACATCAACTGTTGAAAGTGGCGGACTCGCAATTTCTGATAATAAAGCATTATTAAAGCTTACAATAGAAACATCCTTCGGTACAACAAATCCTTTTTTAGAAAGTGCACTTAACACACCAAGTCCAATTAAGTCATCCGTTGCCATAATTGCTGTTGGTGGTTGCTTCAGCCCCATTAATTCCTCTACGGCTTGCTGACCACTTTCTCTTGAAAAATCAAAATGTAAAATATACTCTTTTGGTAATACAATGTCTGCTAATTTTAAAGCATCACTCATACCAGCCAAACGATCTCTCGTTACAAGTAAATCGGATCCACCGCCGATAAACGCGATTTGTTTATGACCTAATGAAATTAAATATTCAGCTACTTCTCTTGCCGCTGTATAATTGTCATTATCTACATATGTAATTTCATCTTTTCGATCATATGGTTTCCCAATTAAAACAAACGGGAAATTTTGTTTATGCAAATATTGAATAATCCGGTCATTCTCTCTTGAATATAAAAGAATAATGCCACCAATTTGGCGTCCTTGCACCATCTTTACAACACCATTAAAAATCTCATCTTCCGTTTCACCTGTCGACATATAAAGCGCATACCCTTCCACATGTGCAAATGAACTAATTCCTCTTATAACTTCTGGGAAAAACGGATTTTGAAAAGCTTTACTTGCAGAACTTGGCATAACAAGGCCAAGTGTTTTTGTTGTTTGGTTAGCTAGGTTTCTTGCGTTTAGATTGGGATGATACCCTAATTCACTCATTACTTTCCGAACACGACGCTTTGTTTTTTCACTTATACTTGGATTATCAGCAATTACACGAGAAACGGTAGATGGTGCTACATTCGCCTTCTTCGCCACATCTTTAATTGTAACTGTCATAAAAATCCCCCTCCTCTCACTTCTCTGCCATTTTTTATATATTTTTAATCTTGCACCCGTTGCAAGTAATAGGAGAAGTCATAAACTTATATTGATTCTATCTTGCAAAACCTATCATATTCTCCCTCTCCATGTATTGTAAGGGATATAGCTCTTTTTTCCTATACTATAATATACTATTTATTTCACTTCTTTTCCTATGTGATGTCAAATCTCTTTTCATCTCCCTATAAAGCTTTTTATAGGGAGATGAAAAGAAAAATGGGACGTAATGTCCCATTTTTCATCCTTTCGTACCTCCAGCAGTTAAACCAGAGATAAAATATTTTTGTAGTGATAGGAATAAGATTGAAATTGGGATTGCAATCAATACTGAACCCGCTGCAAATGTTGTAAATTCATTACCAAATTTCTTCGCTACCATTTCATATAACCCAACTGCTAACGTATAATTTTCCGGTGTGCGCAAAATAATACTCGCCAAAATGAAATCTGTAAATGGACCGATGAAAGTGAATAACGCTACAACTGCTACAATTGGCTTTGCAAGTGGCATAATGATTTGCCAAAAAATACGGAAATGTCCTGCTCCATCCATACGAGCTGACTCATCCAATTCTTTCGGAATCGTATCAAAGTACCCTTTCATAAGCCATGTATTCATTGGAATTGCTCCGCCGACATAAATTAAAATTAATGCAAGGTGCGTATCAATTAATCCTGTTAACTGCGCTAATACGTATAAAGCGATTAACGCTGCAAAGTTTGGAATCATTTGCAGAATTAAAAATGTTAATAAACCATTTTTTCTTCCAACAAAACGATATCTCGAAAATGCATAAGCAGTAAAACTAATTGCTAACACTGAGAAAATCATCGTTAAAACACTTACTTTTAATGTGTTTTTATACCATAGTAAATAATTACTATTCTCTAAATCTAATAACTTACGATAATGATCTAACGTTGCATTTTGTGGAATAATACTTGATCCAGATAAACTATCACCTGGATTAAACGATGAGCCAATAATCCATAATAACGGATAGAAAATGATGGCACACATTACGAAAATAACGAGATAACTTAATGAGAGACGTAACATCTTTTGTCTTTTAATATTCATTTACATCATATCCTCTTCTTGGAATGATTTTGTTCTCTTAAATTGCCATAACGCAACTGTAATAACGATTAACGATAAGATCATTGTAAGAGCTGCTGCTTTCCCGTACTGCGCCGAAGTCATCGTTAACTTATAAATCCATGAAATTAAAATATCTGTTCCACCCGCGTCTTGTCCAGCTACAGCAGGACCTCCGCCGTTAAATAGATAGATGATACTAAAGTTATTAAAGTTAAACGTATATTGCGTAATTAATATTGGTGCTGTTGCATATAAAACAAGTGGCAATGTAATTTTACGAAACTGTTGCCAAGCTGTAGCTCCATCTACTGTAGCTGCTTCGTATAATTCTCCTGGGATCGATTGCAGTATACCTGTCGTCATTGCAAAGACGAACGGGAATCCAAGCCACGTTTGAATCATAATTAAAGCAACCTTCGCCCAAAATGGATCTGTCATCCAAGCAATCTTTTCAATTCCGAATAAAGCTAATACTTGATTGTTAATTGCTCCAAATGTTTCATTAAACATACCAGAGAAAACAAGAATAGATACGAATGCTGGCACTGCCCACGGTAAAATGAAGATCGTTCGAATAATCGCCTTCCCTTTAATACCAGGCTGGTTTACGATAATTGCTAAGAAAATACCAAGTGCAACTTGTAATGTCGTTGCAACGAATGTCCAAATGACAGTCCAAGAAAATACACTTAAAAATGTCTCTCTCCACATCGGTAATGTAAAGATATCAATAAAGTTTTTAAATCCTACCCAGTCTACTAATTTAGCTGGAGGAGAATGATATAAATCATAGTTCGTAAATCCAATTAAAATTACGAAGATGATTGGAAATACAACTACAAAGATAAGTAATAGAAAACCTGGTGAAACCATTAAATATGGAAAACCTTGATCTAGTAAATTACGGTATTGCTCTTTTACAGAGTTTAAAGGTGTTCCTATATCACGTTTCTTCCCGTTTTGGTATGCATCATATAAATTAAATGCATATATTCCGAGTCCAAACACGATGACGATGAGTGCCAAGATTCCTTCTACTAATAGAAAGACAGAATGGTCACGTGGAACTTCTGTACCAAGCGTTACAATTCCCCATAATCCCATATTTAATAAATCAGCAAAGGCTACAATAAATGAACCTGTTAATACTAGAAAAATAAGACCTTTTACAAATTGCTTATTATACATTTGGCCCACGCCTGGAATAATAGATAACATGGTTGCCATTTTCCTATGCTTTGAACCATTTAAACCGTTTGCTGGTTCCATAGATGTTTGCATGTTCCTTCCCCCTTTTTTCTGGGAGAGAATTCGTGCCCCCTCATATTAGAGGCACGAATTTCACCTTATTTTTTCTTACTATGATTTGCCTCAATATTACCTTTAATTTGCTTCACTGCATTATCAAGTGCTGCTTTTGGTGCCTCTTTTTCCGTAACAACTAATTGAAGCGCATCTCCAGCTGGTTTCCATACTTCTTGCATTTCTGGAATGTTCGGCATTGGAATTCCATTTTCAGATTGTGTTGCAACTGCTTTTGCAGCTTCATTATCTTTAATGATTGGATCTTCCATTACTGCTTTTACTGGAGGAATTTCTTTTGTTTTCTCAAATCGAATTTTTGCGTTCTCTTCATTTGTTACCCATTCAGTGAACTTTGTAGCTAAATCATTTTGTTTAGAGAAACTTGTTACATGCCATCCTTTAACCCCAACAAATGTTTTCATTGGTTGACCGTTTGGTAATTTTGGCATTGGAGCAACGCCATAATCAATTCCGTTCTTTTCCATCGCTTGGAACGCCCATGGACCATTCATGATAGATGCTGCTTTTCCTTCGTTAAATAGGCCATCCGCAGCAGGTCCACCAGATTCACCGATAATACCTTTCGGGAATAACTTTTCTTTGTACCATTTTTGAAGATATTCAGCACCTTGTACTGCTCCGCTATTATTTAATCCAACATCACTTGCATTTGGCTTTCCATCTTTTTCACCAAACACATAACCACCCATACCTGCCATGAATGCATTAGCAAAGTAGAAGTTATCTCCTAATGTTAGGAATCCGTACTTGCCATCTTTCGTAAATTCTTTTGAGAAGTTAAACAGCTCGTCCATCGTTTCTGGTGCTTTTGGCATTAATTTTTTATTGTAAATAAAGATTGGTGTCTCAATTGCTTTTGGTAAACCGTATAATTTTCCGTTATATGTCTGCGCTGCTATTGATGAGTCAGTGAATTTACTCTTTACAGCATCATCAGCCTTCACTTCAGAAAGTAAACCTTCTGTTACTGCGTTTCCGATTTGATCATGTGGCAATGTTACAACGTCTGGTCCAGTCCCCGCTGGTCCATCAAGACGTAACTTCTTCACTTGATCTGTCATTTGCATTTCAACAACTTTTACTTTTACTTTATATTTTTCCTCAAAGCTTTTCACGGCTGGTTCTAAACCAACACCTTTTTTATCATCTTCCCAAACGAGAAGATCGTAATCTTTCTTTGCTTTACTTTCTTCTTTTTTCCCTGAATCTTTCGGTCCACATGCAGATAACATACCAATTGATAATGCTGAAACCGTTAATAATGATAATGCTTTCTTCATCCCAAAAACCTCCCTAAATTGTATATGTACCTTACTAATTGAAAACGTTTGCATTTAATGGTTTAATAGAAGCACAAACAATATCTCAATCTATGAAAACGTTTGCGCTATTTGTCTATCATTATACATTCTTTTATTCATTTTGCAAATATTAATTTTTAAATATTATTACTACACTCCTTATACATTGACTTTATATGAAATGAATACTACTCTTATAAGCAATATTAAAGCTATGTAAAAAGCAATCGTTTGCGACATATGCTTTATTATTATACGTAAGGGAACAATATGTTTAGAGATATTAAAGGGGGATTTTCTATATGCTCAAAGAAGCCATTTATCATAGGCCAAAAGATAATTATGCATACGCTTACGATGAAAAAACGATTCACATCCGAATACGTACGAAAAAAGATGATGTTCAAAGCACCACTCTTATTTATGGTGATCCTTATGATTGGAAAGACGGGAAATGGATTACATCAAGTACACCGATGAAAAAAACCGGTTCTACTGCATTGTTTGATTTTTGGTCTATTTCCATCGAACCAAAATTTAAGCGCTTACGTTATGGATTTGAATTACAAGCGGAGACAGAAACATTTATTTATGCAGAGCGAGGATTTTTTTCCAACATTCCAAATGATGACGTTGGTAACTTTTTTTGTTTCCCATTTATTCATGCACATGATGTATTCAAAGCACCTTCCTGGATTAAAGATACTGTTTGGTATCAAATTTTCCCGGAACGGTTCGCTAATGGAGATCGTGCACTAAATCCAGAAAACACCCTTCCTTGGGGTAGCGCTGAGCCAACTCCAACTAATTTTTTCGGGGGAGATTTTGCTGGTATTATTCAAAACCTTGATTACCTTGTGAAGCTTGGAATTTCAGGAATATATTTCACCCCTATTTTCAAAGCACATTCCAATCATAAATATGACACAATTGACTACATGGAAATCGATCCACAATTTGGCACAAAAGAAACGTTCAAAGAACTCGTTCAGGCATGTCATACACATGGTATAAAAGTAATGCTCGATGCCGTATTTAATCATAGCGGATACTTTTTCGATAAATTTCAAGATGTACTAAAAAATGGTGAGCAGTCAGTATATAAAGAATGGTTCCATATTCATGAGTTCCCAATTCGAACTGAGCCACTTCCAAATTATGATACTTTCGCATTTACACCATTTATGCCTAAATTAAATACAGCACACCCTGATGTAAAAGAGTATTTACTTGAAGTAGGGCGTTATTGGGTAAGAGAGTTCAACATAGACGGTTGGCGCCTTGATGTAGCAAATGAAGTCGACCATAGCTTTTGGAGAGAATTCCGAAGTCAGATAAAGGCATTAAATTCTGAAGTATATATCTTAGGAGAAATTTGGCACGATGCACTTCCATGGCTACAAGGAGATCAATTTGATGCTGTAATGAGCTATCCCGTTACAAATGCTCTACTGTCTTACTTTGCTAACGATTCCATTAAGGCAAATGAATTTATGAAACAAATTACAGAATCTCTACATTCCTACTCTATGAATGTAAATGAAGCAGCATTTCATTTATTAGACAGCCACGATACACCAAGAATATTGACAACATGCAACGGAGATAAAAATAAATTAAAGTTACTTTATGTATTCCACCTTTCTTTCATCGGTTCCCCTTGTATTTATTACGGAGACGAAATTGGTATGGACGGTGGTATGGACCCCGCTTGCCGCAAATGTATGGTTTGGGATACGAAAGAACAAGATCATACATTATTTACACATGTACAAACATTAATTTCATTACGAAAGCAATATAAAGCATTTGGAGGACATGGTACTTTCCAATTCATTGAAGCAAATGATGAACATAATTATATTTCTTATACGAAAACGTATGAAGATGAAACAATCTTTTTCGTTTTAAATCCGACTAACAGTGACATTACAGCTTTACTCCCTCTCCATGTTACCGGAAAGAAAATCATTAACATTTATACAAACGAAGAATTTTCAGCGGAAGCAAGTGTGTTACAAGTTACACTTCCTCCATATGGATTCTCCATATTAAAATGGTAATCAAAAAATCCTTATACCGAAGTGGTATAAGGATTTTTTCTTATTTCAATTTAAATACCATTGCTTCATACGGACGTAATGTCATGTTTTCTATCGACCCACTCACTACGTCGTAATTGTGTATGAGTAACTCTGCATCACTATAACTAATGTCCTCAGGTAATTCAAACACACATTCTTCCGCAGTAAAGTTTGCAATAACAACAAGTTTTTCTTCTCCATATGTTCTTACGTATGCAAAAATAGAAGGATTATTCTCTAATATTAAATCATATGATCCATACACAATAATCTCATTATTTTTACGTAACTCAATTAATTTTTTATAGTAATAAAAAATTGAATCTTTATTTTGAATCGCTTGTTTCACATTGATTTCTTTATAATTAGGATTTACCGTAATCCAAGGCTCACCTGTTGTGAATCCAGCATGATCTTCATCATCCCACTGCATCGGTGTTCTAGCATTATCTCGCCCTTTTATATAGATAGACTGCATCACTTTCTCTATATCTTCACCGCGCTCTATAACTTTTTCCTTATACATATTTAATGTTTCAATATCTCGATATTCATCAATCGATTCGAATCGAACATTCGTCATTCCGATTTCTTCTCCTTGATAAATATACGGTGTCCCTTTCATCATATGAAGCACCGTTGCTAACATTTTCGCAGATTCAATGCGATACGTTTCATCATTCCCAAAACGAGATACAACGCGCGGCTGATCATGGTTATTCCAATACAGACTATTCCAGCCCGTATGCTCTAACGCTTTTTGCCACTTCGTTAAATTCTCTTTTAAAGTAAGGAGTGAACATGGTTTTACATCCCATTTTCCGCCTTCTCCAGAATCTAAATCCATATGTTCAAATTGGAATACCATCTGCAGTTCTTTTCGTTCTTCCCCTGTATACAATTTCGCTTCTTCTGTCGTTACACCAGGCATTTCACCAACCGTCATAATATCATAATGAGACAATACTTCTTCATTCATTTCATGTAAATATTTATGAATGTTTGGACCATTCATAAAGTGCTTATGACCTGAAACATATCCCTCTTCTTCTGTTTCAACAGCTGGCAATCCCTCTTCTTTAGAAATAAAATTAATAACATCCATACGGAAGCCATCAATTCCTTTCTCTAGCCAAAACTTCATCATTTCATAAACATCTTGTCTTACTTTTTCATTATCCCAATTTAAATCTGGCTGTTTTTTAGAAAACAGATGTAAATAATATTCATCTGTCATTTCATCATACTGCCATGCCGATCCACTAAAAGCTGCTCCCCAGTTATTCGGCTCTTTTCCTTCTTTTCCAGGACGCCACATATAGTAATCTCTATATTTATTATCTTTTGATTTACGTGACTCAATAAACCAATTATGTTCATCAGAAGTATGATTCACAACTAGGTCCATCATAAGTTTCATATTACGTTCATGCATTTCATGTAATAGCTCATCCCAATCTTCCATTGTTCCGAACTCATTCATAATTTTACAATAATCACTTATATCATAACCATTATCGTCATTTGGAGATTCATAGACTGGCGATAACCAGATTACATCAATCCCTAATTCTTTTAAGTAATCTAGCTTTGAAATAATACCACGAAGATCTCCAATACCATCACCGTTACTATCCATAAAGCTACGAGGATAAATTTGATATACTACACTTTCTTTCCACCACTGTTTTTCCATTATGCTACCCCATTTCATTCATAATTCGATTTTCTTTTTTAAGGCGCAAACGTTTTCATTAATGAATGATAACAGATTCTATCTTAATTTAAAATAGCGCTTACAACTTTTATTCCTATTTTTCTAAGAAAAAATACGAAAATTACTAATATCCCTCTCATGTATGAAAACGTTTTATTTTTTTGTTTATTTTTTGAATCTATTAGTTTATAATGAACTCAAAGAAAACGTTTGCATAATTATTTCTAGGAGGAAATACCATGGCAGAACTGAAATTAGAAAACATTTATAAAATATATGATAATAACGTAACAGCTGTAACAGACTTCAATTTACACATTCAAGATAAAGAGTTTATCGTATTTGTCGGTCCTTCTGGATGCGGAAAATCTACAACATTACGAATGGTTGCTGGACTTGAAGATATTTCAAAAGGAGAGTTTTCAATTGATGGTAAGCTAATGAATGATGTCCCTCCAAAAGATCGCGATATCGCAATGGTCTTCCAAAACTATGCTCTATATCCACATATGAGTGTGTATGATAATATGGCATTTGGATTAAAACTTAGAAAAATACCAAAAGATGAAATCGATCGTCGTGTGAAAGATGCAGCAAAAATTTTAGGACTGGAACAATATTTAGATAGAAAACCGAAAGCATTATCCGGCGGACAACGTCAACGTGTTGCATTAGGGAGAGCAATTGTTCGAGACGCGAAAGTGTTCTTAATGGATGAGCCTTTATCTAACTTAGACGCTAAATTACGTGTTGCAATGCGCTCAGAAATTTCTAAGCTACACCATCGCCTTGGAACGACAACAATCTATGTAACACATGATCAAACTGAAGCAATGACAATGGCTTCTCGTCTCGTTGTTATGAAGGACGGAAAGATTCAACAAATTGGAACTCCAAAAGAAGTATATGAAACACCTGAAAATATTTTCGTTGGTGGATTTATCGGCTCTCCAGCGATGAATTTCTTCCGTGGTAAATTAACTGAAACCGATTTCGTTATAGACAATACAATAAAAATTAAAGTAACTGAAGGAAAAATGAAGATGTTACGTGAACAAGGCTATGTAAATAAAGAGATTGTTTTAGGTATTCGTCCTGAAGACATTCATGATGAACTATTATTTTTAGAAGCTTCACAACCTACTGCCTTTACAACAAAAATCGAAGTTGCTGAATTGTTAGGTGCTGAATCTATTTTATATATGAAACTGGGAGATCAAGATTTTGCAGCACGTGTTGATGCAAGACATACATTTTCACCTGGTGACCAAATTAAACTAGCCTTTGATATGAATAAAGCACATTTCTTTGATAGCCAAACTGAACAACGTATTCGTTAAAAAGTAATTTTTCCTATATCATATACAAAAAAACCGTCCACATATTTTGAGGGCGGTTTTCATTATTATACGAGGGTTTCTACTGTATGAAATGATTGTCCTTTCGTGCCAATAATACCGAAAATCGGTAAGTCACTCAGCACCACTTCTTCTTGCTGTTTCATAAAAGATGACGTTAATTGTTTTATCTCTATCCATACGTCATTAATACAAAGTACATTGGAATCGTTCTCTTGTTGGCGTGAAAAAATAGAATCTATTTTATATAAACCAGCATTTTGAAAAAGCATATCAATGCGACTAAATGCATGCAAAGTAATGCTGATTACGCGTTGCCAATCTCCTTGCTTGTCCATATCATAGGATACAAAAAGTGCTTCTCCGCCTAGATTCGTAATTTCCTCTACTGTTGCTTGTCCACTTTCTTGATCAATGTCCGTCACAATTACTTTTGCGCCTTGTTTAGCCAACAAAAGAGCTGTATTACGTCCAATACCGATGCCACCGCCAGTTACGATGGCAACTTTTCCTGCAAGCTTCATTTTCATTACCCCTTCTATAAGTCTTACCGTTATTCAGTATACTGCTTTATGAGATTAGTCTGCAAGCAAGAAAAGTTGCTCTTTTATTTGTAAGCGATTACTTTTTTACTCCTTCTTTTTTCCTACTATTACGCTGATCGAAAACTAAACCGATGAAAATTAAAATCCCCCAAAAGATTACACTACCTCCAGTCATTTCAAATTCCCCCCTATTATATAAAGATATTATTTTCATCATTATAACATTTTCTTAATTTTCAATCTATTTAAACCGAAAATGATATTATTACATAAATTGTATTTATATAATAAAAAAAGACCTTCTTATTTTATGTATAAAAAGGTCTTTTTTCCTTATACAAGACTTATTACTTTCGTTTTTGCAATTAAATCCTGAAAACCACAATTATCTTTGCGGAATAACATCATATATACGTTACATAATATTGGAATTCCAAGTAGCAATATGTTCGGTAATAGCAATACAAAAAATCGTATCGTTAATGTTTGTATTGTTAACTTTTCACTCTTCAATGAAATTAATTTTATTCTCGTTACCTTTTTACCAAGTGTAACACCGTTCCAAATAAAGGGTACCAAAATAAAATATATCGCCATTAATATAAAAACTACTGCGAGATCATATCTATAATCACCAAAACTAATATTAAAGCGATCAAAAATAGCACTATAATTTCCAGTCATAATAGCTACTACTGCACCATACATAACCGAGATTAAAAACATGTCAATTAGGGAAGCACCTATGCGGTTCATTACAAGCGCTGGACGATGCATCTTTAACTTCATTTTTATGTCGACTCCTTCATATCCTTCTTTACCCGTCTCATCGTACCACTTCTAAAAAACATTGTAAACTAGCGTTTCGCTTACTTTTCTTGTACAATGTGTTACAACAGCATTGTAAAGGAGGTTCCCATATTGAAAAAATGGATAATCCTATTCGTCGCATTTCTATTAGCCGGTTGTGCTGGAAATACAAATCATATAACTTATACGATTAACGATGAATACGAACTCATACGTACTTCTGGAAATGCATTTGAACTTTTCCCATCTCAAGATGCTGTCTATGCCACACAATACATTCCTGCAAAAGTTACAGACATAGCCTGGGATGATAAATACATTATCGCAAAACAAACTGAGGAAAAGTCAGATCCGAATAACCCTGACGGAGCAATTGCAAATAAAAAAAGTGAGCATTATTGGATTATTGACGTAAAGCATAATAAACGTTTTGGCCCCTATAATGAAAAGCAATTTAATGAACAAAAAGATGCGTTTAAAATTAAGGTGCCTTTTCAAAGTGTAGATTCATACATAAAAGAACAGAAAAAACAGTCAGCATAGTATTTTAAGTGCTGACTGTTTTTTCTCACATATATTAAAAAAACTTACTCAGAAAATGAGATGTTAAAAGTTTGTGGCTCTTTTACAACATCTTGCGTTTCTGTATCTGCTGCGATTACATTATCTGTTGTAAATTTAATATCCTTTACCTTTTCTTTTCCATCATCAAGTATTAGGCCGATAATACCATCTCTCGTTTCACCAGGCTTGTAGTCTTCCCTTGATACATTTTTTGTACCAACGAGCGTATCTTCATCATATAAAAAGTTTTGAGTTGCTACTTTAAAATGTTGCTTATCATTAATAGCAACATCATTCATAGAGAAAAATTGCATATTTTTATTCCCGGTATTTTCCACCTTATATGTAATTTCAACGTAACGAATCGTATCACTAATCTCTGTTCCACTTAGCGATGCATATAACTCCGCATCTTCTTGACTTACTTTATCTCCTAATCTACGCTTTACTTCTTCAGGAGTTAATGCCGTATATACTTTTAATGTATTTTTTGCACCTTCACTCATCTGTGATAAAGAGATTACTTTCACACCTTGTACGTGAATTTTCATTGGTGCTACTTCAAATGTTTGATTCACCGTATAAATCTGCTCTAACTTAAAAGTACCCCAACCTGTTTCTTTCACTTTTTGTCCCACTTTTTTCAGCTCACGCCCGCCGTATTCTTTTGTTTCAGGAATAGATTCTTTCTTCTTCGGTTCAACTTTCTTTTCTTCTTGATGGAAGCAGCCACTTAACATAAGAAGAAAACTACATAAAACAAAAATATTTTTCCATGCTTTCATCATATAATTTCTCCTAACACTATCATTCATTAATATTAATTAGTCCTTTGCTTTGTAAACTATAGAAACAATGAGAAGTCCACAAAACGAACTTGTCAGTCCAGATACTATTATACCTCCTATTTGGAAAATATGAAAATAGGGATCTACGAACGCGTGAACGACAAATATAAGAGCTGCCATAATGATTGCCGCAATCCAATACTTCCTTTTTTCTGAAGCTATCATAATATCTTTCCCTGTTTCATCTTTATACTTCCATAGTACGTATACTAGTAATAATAAACCAACAAATGTACTCCCGTGTTGCATATATTTATACACTGGAATACTATGTAATTCTCTTTGTAAAAAGGGTATCTTCATAACGAAGTAGCCCGTATGATGAGTAAACGCATCCCAAACGACATGCGTGAGCATACCAAATAAAGCAGAATAGCAAAATACAAAGAAATCCTTCCATGTATGAAGCCCCCACCTCTCATCTACTGCATATGTATAGTAGCCAGCAAACGGTTTAGGTAAATGTGTTATAAACGGCTTTTTTAAAATGTAATGATATATATATGCGAGCAGAAATACAAGTGGTAAATTTAAATACAAGAACCCAAGCCATGTATGGCCAATAACACCATACGGTCTAAAGTGTAAAAAATATTCAAAGTCAGGCGCCATACTCCCTAATATAAGAGCCGTTACTGAAATATATTTGGACTGCTTTTTCACAAAAGGAAGGACTGCTGCTGGATGCGCAAATGTAAACGGCATGTTTTAACTCCTTTTTATAATTACAATAGATTACATACTATCATAACGACATGAATAATCTACATGCAATATTTATTTTCACATTGGAATATGATAGTTTACATGATATAATCCACATAAAATATTCAGAAAATAAGAAGGACTCATGTGCCATTAACAATGGTATTTGCTACTTTTTTAGAATCAAAATCCGTTATGAATTGAGGTTTATATATTGATTGACGTACCCTTTTTAAAAAATGTCACATTAAAAAAAGAAAGTATCCCTAGTTTTTCCGCATATCCTTACTGTTTACCGGCTATCCGAACATTACACTCACTAGCTTTCCACCCAAATGTAACATTCATTATTGGAGAAAATGGAACAGGTAAATCAACATTACTCGAAGCAATTGCTATCGCTTTAGGATTTAATGCAGAAGGTGGAACGAAGAACTTCCGCTTTAGTACAAACGATTCACATTCATCTTTACATGAATACCTTCGTATTTCAAAAAGTTTCAATACACCAAACGACGGTTTCTTTCTTCGCGCTGAATCATTTTATAACGTTGCTTCTTATATTGATGAAATAGATGCTATAAAATCTTATGGCGGTGTTTCACTTCACGAACAATCCCATGGTGAATCATTCTTTTCATTATTTATGAATCGTTTTTCAGGACAAGGTTTATACATTTTAGATGAGCCTGAGGCTGCTTTATCACCAATGAGACAACTTTCCATGCTTATTCGAATGCATGAACTAGCGGAACAAGGTTCACAATTTGTTATCGCGACGCATTCTCCTATTTTAATGGCTTATCCTGAATCCACTATATATTCTTTAACACAAGAAGGAATTCACGAATCCGCCTTAGAAGAAACAGAGCATTACCAAACGACAAAACTTTTCTTTGAAAATCGTGATCGATTATTTCATCATTTATTTGATTCGTGAACTATTCACTATTTAGCAAGGTTTGAGGAAGAAGAATTCTTTCGGTAAATTCGTTAAAAAAAGAAGCAGCGATTGCTGCTTCTTTTTATAGTGCTTCTATAAATAGTGCTACCCCAATACCGCCGCCGACGCATAGAGAGGCAATCCCTTTTTCTAATCCACGTCTCTTCAATTCATGAATTAAACTTACAGTGATACGAGCTCCTGTACAACCGATTGGATGTCCAAGTCCTACACCACTACCGTTTACATTCACTTTTTCACGATCCAGACCTAATTCTTTCTCTACAGCTAAGTATTGCGCAGCGAAAGCTTCATTAATTTCCAGTAAATCTGCATCTTCTAATGACCAATCTACTTTTTCTAATCCTTTACGGATTGCTGGTGCTGGTCCGATACCCATAATTTTCGGATCTACTCCAGCTACTGAATATCCAACAATTCTAGCTAACGGTTGTAAGCCTTTTTCTTTCGCTTTTTCTTCGCTCATTAATACTAGAACCGCACTTCCGTCATTCAGGCCAGATGCATTCCCTGCAGTAACTGAGCCGTCTTTACGGAAAGCTGGTTTTAATCCTGCTAATTTTTCTGCTGTAATATCAGCACGTGGATGTTCATCCTTTGAAAATACTACTTCTTTTCTACGTTCTTTTATTGTAATAGGAACAATTTGATCGTCAAAGTATCCAGACTCGATTGCCTTCAGTGCCAATGTATGACTGCGAAGAGCAACTTCATCTTGTTCCTCTCTTGTAATTTCATATTGTTCAACTAAATTTTCCGCTGTTTCCCCCATCATAATATGATGAATCGGATCTTCTAACACTTCCCACACCGTATCACGAATTTCTCCGTGCTGTAGGCGTTGTCCCCAGCGGTGTTGTTTCAATGCATAAGGGCTTGAACTCATTGCTTCTACTCCACCTGCAATTACAACATCACTTACACCTAATTGAATTTGCATTGCAGCTGACATAATTGCTTGCATACCTGAAGAACATTGGCGTTGGATTGTATATCCTGTAACTGTGTCAGGAAATCCTGCCGCTAATGCAGCTGTTCTTGCCGTATTTGCTTCATCAGTTCTTTGAATACAATGACCTAAAATCACTTCATCAACTTCGTGTGGTTCTACCCCGCCTCGTTTTACAGCTTCCTGAAGTACAGGAACAGCTAATTCTACTGGCGTTACATTTTTTAGCGCTCCCCCAAAAGTTCCAATTGGTGAACGAACTGCAGCTGTAATAACAACATTATGCATTTTGCACTTGCCCCTCTCTTATGTACCCTAGTCAGTTTTTAGGTGAAATTCCATAAGATGTATGTCTACAACTATCATACTATAAACATACTAAAAAATCAAAATATTTAATATAATAAAAATAGAAGGAATTACCCTTCTATTCTGTCAATGCGTATAAAAATTTTTGTAAAATTTTCTCTGTCGTTTCATTTAATTTTGGTAACTTATCTACCGGAAAATATTGAAGCTTCAATCCCTCATGATCAAGCCTCAATTCTCCACTCACATGATGCCCCTGATACAGATGAATGACATTAAAAATTTCATCCCCATTAGGATAACGGAAATATACTTCTTTTCCTGAAAGGACACCAAGAAATTGCATAATTTTTGCTTGTAAGCCCGTCTCTTCGAATAACTCTCTACGAGCAGTTTCTTCTGTCGTTTCTCCTAGTTCCATCGCGCCGCCAGGTACACCCCAATCATATGTATCTGAACGATATTGAAGCAATACTTCTTGATTATCATTTAATATAATGATTGCTGATCCAACGAGAATAAGTGGCCTTGTCCCAACGACTTTGCGTAACTCTTCAATATACCCCAATATGTAAACTCTCCTTTCCTCACCCTCCCTTATCATAACAAAATTTTTCTCCTTTTGTTGATGTAATTTCCAAGAAAAAAAAGGAAGTTTTCGCTTCCTTTTTTTCCATTTCTATTTCTTAAAACTTTCATATTTTACAGCTTCAAAAGCTTCTTCAATTTCATCATTACGATAATGGACGTATGTAAAACGCCCTAATTCTACTAACCTTGCTATTTCTTGTAACGCTTTCTGTTGCTCATACGTTTCCTCCAGCTTAATATGTACATAAAACTTCATCAACGGATGTTCATATAAAGGTTCTCCCACCTCTACATATACATCTCCAACCCCTTGTACCACTCTTACATAACTTGCAAATTGATAAAGAGCTTCTCTGTCTGAAACGATTTTTAATGTATACATATATTCTCCCCCTTTTCTTTACTATATCAAAAAGATGGTCACACTACGTTAAAGAACTATGAATTTTTTTCGACTTGTAATAAACAAGGCTTTTATCCATACATAGGGTCTTTTCCCAACATATATTATAGGAAGAATTTTTTCAGTTGAGGTGTTCCTTATGGATCCATACGTCAATATATGTATTTGCATTACTCCAGGCGCCAATATTTCTGATGACCGTATCGCAAAAGATTTAGCAGTTGCAGAGTCAATCTGGCACCCGATTACATTTCAAATTAAAGAAGTAATTATTTTAAATGAACTTTTCCGTTTTTCTGACCGTGAAATTAGTTATAAAAACTCTATTCAAAGTCAGGAAAAATTATCATCCTTTTTCCAAACGTGTGTAAATGAAGCTCCTGAATGCGACCTTTACATTTGTTATATTGGCAGTGATTATTTCAAAGAAACAGCCGTAATTGCCTGCGCTTACTCTTTAGCAAAACAACAGCAACTTACTGGTTATATCGTGTTAACAAATTCAGCTGCTCCTATGAAAAATATATATACACTCGCTCACGAAATAGGTCATATTTTATTTACAAGACGTGTTCACGGAAAACTTACTCACGCAGATCCTCATTCCCCAACTGGCTCAGAGCACCATCCTTCTCCAACAAATCTTATGTATCCTATCGTACCTCGTCCTGAAAATGTCCATATTCAATCCCTATTAACGAACGAACAAAAAGCACTCTCTTTACAAAGTTCTTTATTACAAAGAAAAAAACAGTAACAATCTTGTTACTGTTTAAAACAACTTATTCCAATCTATAAACCAAAGCCCGGCTGCTAGAAATAAAAATAAGCAACTAAATATAAACGTAATCCCTCTAAAAATCCCTATATAATATTTCTTTGGAAATAATTTTTTGCATATCCAAAGCAGCCCTTTTCCTATTAAACCGGAGAACAAAACATAACCCGATGTGCCATCTAATAAAGTATCGAAATAATCATCGTGTACCTTTTTCGAAAAGGTATTATATAGCCCCAAAATCGTTAAACCTAAAAATATAGTAGACAATATACCTAGAAATATACTTTGCATGTTTGTTCCCCCCCTTAATAAAAAATCCAGTTCGTTCACTAGTAATATAAAACTAACTTACACTTTTTCTCTCTTCAATTTTTAAAGACCATCTCATTAATCCATATATACTTCCATACATAAGTAATATCTTTGCAATTCCCCAAAATACATTTTTTTCTTCTAATCCTTTAAATATAAACATAATCGCTAAAGGAACAATTAGTATCAAAACCCCCATCCAACCAAGGACATATACTTCTCCAACGAAAAGTAATAAAAAGATACTTGCCGCTAATATATATGTTTGCATTGTCGACAATTGCAAAATAGGTGTACCGTACCATTTATCAACAAACATCAATAATACTAATAATAAAATGGGAACCATTACTATTATGTAAATAATCCCGAACGCTACAAATTTATTTTTAAAAGAAGACATTCTAAACGCAACAATGGTTCCAATAATTGTAATGATTAAGACGATAGGATAGCCAATTAACTGTATATTCGTTAGTGTAAATTGCTGATTTGGATTATTAAATAAAATATGAGTTAATATCCAATACCCGCCAATACCAATAATCATTCCTAAAATACTTTTTATACTCCCGCCTTTATCCTTTTCCATCTCTTTCGCTAATTCTTCCGCATATTCTTTTGGTGAATCACCGAATATATCACTTACCGTCTTTCCCTCTTTCTCACCTTCTATTAAATGAAGCTCTGCATCTTCTATAAAAGCATCAACATCTTCTTCTTTCATTCCTTTTGTTATTAAATATACTTTCGTATCGATTAAAAACTTTTCACCCTCTTTAGAAATTTGCATGATAATCCCTCCCTCATTTAACCGCTTCTCTTCTATTCGTCTTCATCATAATTTCAAGGAAAATTAAAATAAACAAACTTCCGTATAAACATATAATTTGAAATAACATTGGCACGAGATCTTCTGATGTAAATGTTTTAAACAGTAACATAATCGAAAGTGGAATAATTAAATATAAGTTTTTAAACCATCCATCAAAATACATATTTACCGCTACTGTAATGATAAAAATACCACCAGCTAATAAATAACTTTGCATTTGAGTGAATATAAACATTTTTGTAGGATATATCACATCTAGTACCGTAATAACTCCCATTAAAAACATTGGCGCTATCATAACTAAAAACCACATAGAAAACCACGTTTTTGTAAAGCTTGTTACGAAGGTCATTTTACGAAGTAGAAAATTAGGACCCATAACAACTAAAATCAATGACAAACTATACCCAACGCACTGAATAAGTGACATCTGTAATAATCCGTTATTCACTATTAGAATAGAAGCAATAATCCAAAACGATACGATATTCATTACTGTAAAACCAATTTGCTTCCACGTTTCCTGTCTATCCTTTTCCATTACTTTTACAAGTTCATTTGCATATTCTTTCGGTGAGCTTCCGAAAACATCTTCTACACTTTTCCCATCACTCTCACCTTCTATTAAATGAAGTTCTGCATCTTCTATAAAATTTTCAATATCGCTTTCTTTCACACCCTTTGCCGTTAAAAATAATCTCATATCTAATAAAAACTTTCGTGCTTCACTTGATAGCATTATTTTTTACTCCCCTTCCCTTCAAGTAGACGCTCTACACTACTTTGCATCGCTTCCCAGCGATCCATAAATTCATTAAGTGCTTCCTCGCCTTTTTCTGTTAATGTATAATATTTTCGCTTTGGACCAGATGGAGATTCCTTCATTACACTTGTTATTAATCCTTCCTTTTGCATTCGTATTAATAACGGATAAATACTTCCCTCACTCGCCATTGTAAAGCCATACTTTGCTAGCTTTTCACTCATTTCATAACCGTATATTTCACCTTCAGAAATAATAGCAAGTAAGCATCCTTCTAAAATTCCTTTCAGCATTTGACTTGTCGACATAATTCAAATCCTCCCACTATCTTGTTTTACAAGATAGATAAGCGTAAGTATCTTGCTTTACAAAATAGTATAGCAGAGACTATTTTGCAAAACAAGATAGCTAATAATTTTTTCCAAATCTTTGCAGGATTTTTAATATCCCCCCTCTAAATAGAGCAATATGAGAACTTTATTAGGAAGGGATGTTTTTCATCATGGTTACAAATCGAGTTGTTTTTTTAACAGGCGCTGCAAGTGGTATTGGTTATGAAATGGGAAATGCTTTTGCAAAAGAAGGTGCAAAAGTTGTTATTACCGATCGTCTTGAAGAACGGGCAAAAGAAGCTGCTGAACAATTACAAAAAGAAGGCTACCAAGCTATTGGTTTGAAATGTGATGTTACATCTGAAGAAGAAATTACAGCTGCAATATCTCAAACAGTTAATCATTTCGGTTCATTACATATATTAATTAACAACGCAGGGATGCAACACGTTTCACCAATTGAAGATTTTCCAACTGAAAAGTTCGAATTACTTATTAAAATTATGCAAATCGCCCCTTTTATCGCAATGAAGCATGCTTTCCCGATCATGAAAAAGCAAATGTATGGTCGTATTATTAATGTCGCCTCCATTAATGGTCTCGTTGGATTTGCAGGGAAATCCGCCTACAATAGCGCAAAACATGGCGTAATTGGATTAACAAAAGTTGCCGCTTTAGAAGGTGCTACTCATGGAATTACCGTTAACGCCCTTTGTCCTGGTTATGTCGATACCCCTCTCGTACGTAATCAACTACAAGATTTAGCTACGACACGAAACGTACCACTTGAAAATGTTTTAGAGGATGTCATTTATCCACTTGTACCACAAAAACGCTTATTACAAGTACAAGAAATCGCGGATTATGCTATATTTTTAGCGAGCGAAAAAGCGAAAGGTATAACAGGTCAAGCTGTCGTTATCGATGGTGGTTATACTGCTCAATAAAAAATAAAGTTTGCTCACGAAGAGCAAACTTTATTTTTTATCGCTAGGACCTTCCTACTTTAGTAATTGTTTAGGGAGTTTTTCGATTGCAACAATTACCCCATCTAATTTACTTTCGATACGGTGGAGTAAATATAATGTTACAACAATCGGAAATCCTACATTACCTACCATCCTGATCCACTCTTCCATCTTTTACGCCTCCTTTCATTATATAAATAAGAGAAAAGAAAACATTTAGGCATAAAAAAAGACAAGCCATTATGTATTAGCTTGTCTTTCAAATAATGATGCAATTTCCTGTTTATAATTTCCTCG
This sequence comes from Bacillus sp. EB106-02-03-XG38, assembly GCF_058792175.1. Taxonomy (NCBI): domain Bacteria; kingdom Bacillati; phylum Bacillota; class Bacilli; order Caryophanales; family Bacillaceae; genus Bacillus; species Bacillus sp. EB106-02-03-XG38. The sequence continues at coordinate 774,387 of NZ_JBYTED010000003.1, read as the reverse complement.
TATAATACCTTTCTCAGTAATAATACCTGTAATTAATTCGTTTAGTGTTACGTCAAATGCAGGATTATAAACAGTAGTTCCAATTGGTGCCACTTGTTTCCCAAAAATTTTCGTAACTTCTGTTTCGTCTCTTTCTTCAATAACTATTTCAGCGCCTGTTTGTTTCGTAATATCAAATGTCGATAGCGGAGCTGCAACGTAGAACGGGATATCGAAATACTTTGCTAATATTGCTAAATTCATTGTTCCGATTTTATTTGCCGTATCTCCATTTGCGACAATTCGGTCCGCTCCTACAATAATCGCGTTTATTTCCTTCGTTTGAATAGCATGCGCTGCTGTATTATCTGTAATAAGAGTTACATCAATATTGGCCTGTTTCAATTCCCAAGTCGTTAAACGCCCGCCTTGTAAAACCGGTCTCGTTTCACACGCATACGCATGTAACCGTACACCTTTTTCTTTCCCAATATAAAACGGCGCTAATGCAGTACCATATCTAGCAGTTGCGATACTGCCAGCGTTACAAATTGTTAAAATGTTATCACCGTCTTTAAAACATGATAATGCATGTTCTCCAATACTCCGGCATACCGCTTCATCTTCTTGTTGAATGCGAAGCGCTTCTTCTTCTAATATTTTTTGTGCTTCTTTTATTGTAGTAATTTCTCGAATCGATTCTCTCATGCGATCGATTGCCCAAAATAAATTGACTGCTGTCGGGCGCGACGTTCCTAAATAATTACAATCTCTATTAAACTTCTTTTGAAATTCTTCAATATGTAAAGCAGTATATTTTTTTGATGCAAGTGCCAAGCCAAATGCAGCTACAATTCCAATTGCAGGTGCTCCTCGTACTTCTAGCATAACAATACTTTTCCATACCTCTTCAATCGTCGTTAATGTTTTGTATTCTGTACTATGCGGTAACTTTGTTTGATTTAATACTGCAATGGCATCACCTTTCCAACTGACAGACCTCGGAATAGTAACAATTGTACTCATGCTTTTACCCCTCCAGAAACTGTCTGTTGAAATAATGTTCGGAACAGTTGAATATCAGCGTTCTTAGATTCATATTTTATTAGTTCTTTACCTAAAGATAGCGCTTGTTTCTTCGCTTGAATTCTCGTTTCTTTATTCGCTATTTCATCTAAATCCGCTACATGCGCTAATCCAATTGTTCTGCGGATAAGCTCACATCCAGCGAATCCAACGGCATCCGTAAAAATATTTTGCAAAATAATCGGCAACCATTGTTTCTCTTTCGTATATGCTTCTACACCTTCTCCAATCCATAACTTCGTAAAAGCTTCTACAAAATAACTCCATGTTTTCTCAACATGGAAAAATAGCACATTTCTTTTTTCCTCTTCACGTGATAACGCATTTAATAATAAATTGGCAATAAATTGACCAAGATCAAATCCAAATGGGCCATATGTTGCAAATTCCGGATCAATCACTTTCGTTTCAGAAGGCGATGAAAAAATACTACCAGTATGTAAATCACCATGAATAAGCGCTTCTTTTCTCGTTAAAAATTTATATTTATACTGTGCGACTTTTAACTTTAAAGTTTTATCACTCCACAATTCATCAACCGCTAGTTGTAACTCTGGCTCATAATCATTCGTATCGTAATGACCGAACGGATCTGTAAACACTAAATCCTCTGTAATTTTGCAAAGATCTGGGTTTACAAATGTACCTTCTAGCACTCTTTTCTCTTCTGACTCTAATCCGAAATCTGATGTATAAAACAAAACATGCGCTAGAAAACGACCAATATGTTGGGATAAAAGTGGGTACTCCTCCCCGTCTATTAATCCTCTTCTTGTAATTGTTAACCTTGATAAGTCTTCTATTACTATTACGGCTAACTTTTCATCATGGCTATACACTACCGGCACATAGTCTGGCACATATTTCGCAAAAATTTGTAATGCTTTACTTTCAATCGTCGCTCTTTTTATAGACAATGGCCAGCTCTCACCAACTACTTTCGCATATGGCAATGCTTGTTTTAATATAATTGACCTCTCTCCATCATCTAATTTGAACACGTAATTTAAATTTCCATCTCCAATTTCATAACAAACTACATTTGCTTTCTTTTCAAAATAACCGTGTTCTTTCGCATATTGTATGGCTGTCGTTTCAGTTAATGAATAATATCCCATTGTCTTCTCCCCCTTTTTTTAATTCAGAGGTTTTTCTAACACAGAAAAACCTCTTTCCACTAAGAAAGAGGTTTGAAGTTTATCTTCTCCCCTCTTATCTGCCAGAAAGTATACTTTCTGCTGGAATTAGCACCGTGCCTTTTGGCGTAAATAAACGCCCCATTTCACAATGGTATTACGGTCGGTTGCTGGGCTTCATCGGGCCAAATCCCTCCACCTGCTCTTGATAAGAGTTGTATAATTTTTTGAATTTTTAGCTTTATGTTGAAGACTATACCAAGAATAAAAATCACTTGTCAACATTTTATTTGTATAATTCTGGACGACGATCTGCAAAAACTGGAATTCCTTTGCGTACTTCTTTAATTTTCTCAAAATGAAGCTCTCCAAATAAAATGGATTCTTCTTCATTCGCTTCTACAACAACTTCTCCCCAAGGATCGACAATTAAAGAGTGACCGGCAAACTCATTATTCGGATCCTTTCCTGCCCTATTACATGCTACAACATAACATTGATTCTCAATTGCTCTTGCTTGCAATAGTAAACGCCAATGTGCTAAACGAACTAATGGCCATTCTGCTACAACAAATAAAACTTTTGCCCCTTTAGCAGTATGAACGCGCATCCATTCTGGAAAACGAATATCATAACAAATTGTGCCGGCGCACTCTACATCATCTAACTTAAATTCACCTGTACTATTTCCAGCTATTAAATATTTATGTTCATCCATCAGCTGAAATAAATGCACTTTACTATATTCATTGACTAGTTCTCCTTTATTCGTTACCACATACATTGTATTTGTAACCCCTTGCTCTGTTTGCTTCGCAATAGAACCACCGACAATATGTACACCATATTGTTTCGACCATTCTTTCAGCTTTTCTTTCGTTTCTAATCCATCCCTATCTGCAATTTCAGAGAGTCTCGTTAAATCATATCCTGTTGTCCATAATTCTGGTAAGACAATAACATCTGGTCTTTCTTTCATCGCTTCGCTTATTTTATTTTTAGCATTCTCAATATTTTTTTCTACATCACCAAAGACAATATCCATTTGAATACATGCGACTTTCATTTTGTCAGCCCCATTCTTAATTTTTTCTTTACAAAATACTGGAAAGATTATATCATTTGTCACTAGAATTGTAACAACTTTCAAAAGAGGTGGAAAGTATGAAATTATTTCAACCTTCTGAGATAGTAACATCATTGCCAACACAATTTTTCGCTTCACTTGTTGCAAAAGTTAACAAAGTCGTAGCAGCGGGTCACGATGTTATTAATCTAGGTCAAGGTAATCCAGATCAACCAACACCGCAGCATATCGTAAAAGCTTTACAAGATGCTGCAGAAAAGACCATTCATCATAAATATCCGCCATTTCGCGGACATGAAAGTTTAAAAGAAGCCGTGGCAACATTCTATCAACGTGAATATGATGTAGTAGTAAATCCAAAAACAGAAGTTGCTATTTTGTTTGGCGGAAAAGCTGGATTAGTAGAATTACCAGTTTGCTTTACAAACCCTGGTGATACGATTCTCGTTCCCGATCCAGGCTATCCAGATTATTTATCAGGTGTTGCTTTAGCAAAAGCACAATTTGAAACAATGCCACTACTTGCAGAAAATAATTTTTTACCAGATTATACAAAAATTGATGACTCTACCGCTGAGCGTGCAAAGTTAATGTTTTTAAACTACCCAAATAATCCTACTGGTGCTACTGCATCAAAAGAATTCTTTGAAGAAACCATTGATTTTGCTAATGAACATAATATATTAGTTGTTCATGATTTTGCTTACGGCGCTATTGGATTTGATGGTCAAAAGCCCGTGAGTTTCTTACAAGCAGACGGTGCCAAAGATACAGGAATTGAAATTTATACTCTATCGAAAACTTTCAATATGGCTGGATGGCGTATCGCTTTTGCAGTAGGGAATGAAAGTGTCATTGAAACCATTAACTTATTACAAGATCATATGTATGTTAGTATTTTTGGTGCCGTTCAAGATGCAGCACGCGAAGCGCTCTTAAGCTCGCAATCTTGCGTCGTAGAACTTGTTAATCGCTATGAATCTCGCAGGAATGCTCTTATAGAAGCTTGTCATGCAATCGGTTGGAATGTTGACATTCCAACGGGCTCATTTTTTGCATGGCTTCCTGTTCCGAAAGGATATACCTCTGAGCAATTTTCTAATATTTTACTAGAAAAAGCACACGTTGCAGTTGCTCCTGGTGTTGGATTTGGTGAGCATGGCGAAGGGTATGTCCGCGTTGGTCTCTTGCATACAGAAGATAGATTACGAGAAGCCATTACTCGAATTGATAAATTAAATTTTTTCAAAAAGTAATTGACAACATGAAAAATATCTGACAAAATTCAGTTATCTTAAAAATTTAAACATTTCTAAATACTTCTTATCAAGAGCAGGTGGAGGGACGAGCCCGACGAAACCCGGCAACCGATCTACAATTGTAGACACGGTGCTAATTCTCGCAGCATTACGCTGACAGATAAGGAGCTGGTTGTAAAAAAACCTCTCCTTAGCTGAGAGGTTTTTTTATTTAACTAGGAGGGTATAACAATGAGCGGAATTATAGCGACATATTTAATCCATGATGATTCACATAACTTAGAAAAAAAGGCCGAGCAAATTGCACTCGGTTTAACAATTGGCTCTTGGACTCATTTGCCACATTTATTGCAAGAACAATTAAAACAGCATAAAGGCAACGTCATTCATGTTGAGGAATTAGCTGAACACGAACATACAAATTTGTATTTACGTAAAAAAGTAAAACGCGGGATTATTAAAATCGAATATCCATTATTAAATTTCAGTCCAGATTTACCAGCAATTTTAACAACTACATTCGGAAAACTATCACTTGATGGCGAAGTGAAATTAATTGATTTAACTTTTTCAGACGAGTTAAAAAAACATTTTCCTGGCCCAAAGTTCGGCATAGATGGTATTCGAAACCTTTTACAAGTACATGAGCGTCCTCTTTTAATGAGTATTTTTAAAGGGATGATTGGACGAAATATTGGGTATTTAAAAACACAATTACGCGATCAAGCAAATGGTGGTGTAGATATCGTAAAAGATGATGAGATATTATTTGAGAATACATTAACACCTCTTACGAAACGCATTACATCTGGAAAAGAAGTTTTACAATCTGTATATGAAACGTACGGGCATAAAACGTTATATGCCGTAAATTTAACAGGACGAACTTTTGATTTAAAAGAAAATGCGAAACGTGCAGTGCAAGCTGGTGCTGATATTCTATTGTTTAACGTATTTGCTTACGGACTAGATGTACTACAATCACTTGCAGAAGATGATGAAATCCCAGTTCCTATTATGGCACACCCTGCTGTAAGTGGCGCTTACTCAGCATCCAAGTTATATGGAGTTTCATCTCCATTATTACTCGGCAAGCTACTACGTTACGCTGGCGCTGACTTTTCATTATTCCCATCTCCATACGGGAGTGTTGCGCTAGAAAAAGAAGAAGCTCTTGCTATCTCAAAATATTTAACTGAAGATGACGCATTTTTCAAGAAAAGTTTTTCTGTTCCATCTGCTGGTATTCACCCTGGTTTCGTTCCCTTTATCGTACGAGATTTTGGTAAAGATGTTGTGATTAACGCTGGCGGCGGGATACACGGACATCCGAATGGGGCGCAGGGCGGCGGTAAAGCTTTCCGTACTGCGATTGATGCTACTTTGCAAAATATACCTCTCAATGAAGTAGATGACATAAATTTGCATAGTGCACTACAAATATGGGGAAATCCCTCTCATGAGGTGAAATTATGAGTATTCAAGTATTTTGTGATTTCGATGGCACGATTACAAATAATGATAACATTATGTCCATTATGGAAAAATTCGCACCACCAGAAGCTGAAGAAGTAAAGAATAAAATATTATCACAAGAGCTATCTATTCAAGAAGGTGTTTCTCAATTATTTCAATTAATACCTACTAATCTACACGATGATATTATTCAATTTTTAATAGAGACTGCTGAAATCCGTAGTGGTTTTCATGAATTTATACAATTTGTAAATGAGAATAACATTTCTTTTTATGTTATATCAGGTGGAATGGATTTCTTCGTCTACCCACTCTTACAAGGAATCATTCCAAAAGAACACATTTACTGTAATGAAACTGATTTTTCAAGTGAATACATTACCGTTAAATGGCCTCACCCTTGTGATCATCACTGTCAAAACCATTGCGGATTATGCAAATCATCTTTAATCCGTAAATTAAGTGATACGAATGACTTCCATATTGTAATTGGAGATTCCATTACTGATTTACAAGCTGCGAAACAAGCAGATAAAGTATTTGCTCGCGACTTCCTTATTAAAAAGTGTGAAGAGAATCATATCGCTTATACACCTTTTGAAACATTTCACGATGTTCAATATGCATTAAAACATTTGTTGGAGGTGAAATTATGAAACAACTTTTTCGTCAATGGTATGACTTAAGCGAGATTAAAAAAGAATTAACAATACGAAATTGGTTTCCTGCAACGAGTGGTAATATTTCTATAAAGGTTAGTCATGAACCACTCACTTTTCTCATTACAGCAAGTGGTAAAGATAAAACAAAAACTACTCCAGATGATTTTCTATTAGTAGATCATCTAGGGGTTCCCGTATTAGAGACTGAGTTACGTCCTTCAGCAGAAACAATATTGCATACACATATTTATAACAATACGAATGCCGGATGCGTACTTCATGTTCATACAACTGATAATAATGTCATCACAAATTTATATAGTGATGCAGTCACCCTTCAAAATCAAGAAATTATTAAAGCTCTCGATATTTGGGAAGAAGGCGCAATAATTAACATTCCTATTATCGAAAACCATGCTCATATCCCAACGCTTGGTGAAAACTTCCGAAAGTATATACAAGGCGATTCGGGAGCAATATTAATCCGTAACCATGGTATTACCGTATGGGGCCGAGATAGCTTTGATGCAAAGAAAAGATTAGAAGCTTATGAGTTTTTATTCCAATTTCATATAAAACTATTATCAATTCAAGGAGGCGTTTCTAATGGCGCAAATTCGTATTCATGAAGTAAATACTCGCATTGAAAATGAAGTGGAAGTATGTAAATTTCTACAAGAGGAAGGCGTTTTATATGAGAAATGGAACATTTCTAAACTTCCTACTCATTTAAATGAAAACTATTCTTTAACAGATGAAAACAAAGCTGAAATATTAGCTGTGTTCTCAAAAGAAATCGCTGATGTTTCAGCGCGCCGAGGTTATAAAGCACATGACGTAATTTCACTTTCAAATAGCACACCTAACCTTGACGAATTATTAATTAATTTCCAAAAAGAACACCATCATACTGATGATGAAGTCCGCTTTATTGTTAGTGGTCATGGCATCTTTGCCATTGAAGGAAAAGATGGAAAGTTCTTTGACGTTGAACTTGAGCCAGGCGATCTCATATCTGTTCCTGAAAATGCAAGACATTATTTTACCTTGCAAGATGATCGTCAAGTTGTAGCTATTCGTATTTTTGTTACAACTGAAGGCTGGGTTCCAATCTATTAAGGTAGTTAGTTGAATAGAAGGACTTGGATCCCCTTTTCCAACCTTTTATTCACTCTACATATATACATCCTCCTATGGAACAGGCTTATTTCAAAAATGAAATAAGCCTGATTTTTATTTTCTCAAACATATGAGTCCTTCTATTTCAAAACAATCTCTCCTTCTATTTTTCAAGTGAATTTTTAACACTTTTCGAACATTTATTGAACTTTTTTTGAATTTTTTCTGAAAATTCTGTTTTATGTATGATATACTACAATTAAATAAGAAGGAAAAGAATATGGCAAACAGAGGGGGAGAATCATGAGTTTACTTATCGCACTTATACTAGGGGTTACATGTGGAGCACTTCCTGTTATTTTAGGAGCTATTATGGAAGAGTTAGAGGTTGGTGTTTTAGGTTTTGTCGCATCTTGTGTAAGCGCTTTATTTTTTGGTTTGTTCGGTGCTATTCCAGTTTCAATTCTCTGTGCATTTTATATAATACGCCATGCTCGTACAAAACAATTTGGCCCGAATCACATCGCGCAAGTTATTCCATTCCCAATTGAACGATGCCGCCGTGCTTCTAGCTTATAATTTTAATATACCTAAATAAACAAAAGTCCTCACATGAGGACTTTTATTTATTTTCTTCTAGAAATTGAAACAATTCTTGTAAATGCAAGGCGTCTTCACTATAGCTAACAGATACGTAACATATATCGTCAATCTCTGCTTGCATATAAAGATCAACTCCATCTCGATCATATTTCAATGCCAAGTAAAACTCCATTTCTTCCAGCATCTTTTTTGAAGTTCGAATAACGTAATGCCCATTTTCATCTCTTCCATATTCGAATTCCGGTTCAAAATCATATTTTTGTTTAAAAGCTTCTTTTTGTTTTTGATTAATCTGTATACAAGTTGCTCGTTGCACAGCATCAATCATCTCATCAAATTTTTGAAGATCCATTTCATTTACCCCCTTATGTATTTTTTGTATAACACTTGTGTTCCGCTATTCTCTTCCCCATCTTTTATTAGCTCTTCATACAATTCCTTCGCCAAACTTAAACCTGGTACTGGTAATTGCAATTTTTCAGCCTCATCTAAAGCAATCTTCATATCTTTCATAAAATGCTTTACATAAAAACCTGGTTCAAAATCTCCCTTTAACATTCGAGGAGCTAAATTACTCAATGACCAGCTACCTGCTGCTCCGGTTGAAATACTCTCTAATACTTTATCAGGATCTAATCCAGCCTTTTTCGCATAAGCAACAGCCTCACATACTCCAATCATATTAGAAGCAATCGCAATTTGATTGCACATTTTTGTATGTTGTCCACTTCCAGCTGGCCCTTGCAACTGAATATTTGTTCCTAGTTTTTCAAATAACGGTAAACATTTTTCATATATTTCTTTCTCTCCACCGACCATAATTGCGAGTCTTGCTTCTTTCGCACCAACGTCTCCCCCAGATACAGGTGCATCTAACGTATATATATTCTTACTTTTACCAGTTTCATTAATACGTTTTGCCAATGTTGGTGTAGATGTCGTGAAATCAATTGCTATCGTGCCTTCATTTGCATTCTCCAAAATTCCATCTATCCCAAAGTACACTTCTTCTACATCATGTGGATATCCAACCATAGTCATTACAACATCAACTTGCTTTACTAACTCTTTCGGTGTATCACACCAGTTTGCACCATCTTGCACTAAAGAGTCTGTTTTCGATTTTGTTCTATTATATACATATACTGTATGACCGCCTTGCATTAAATGACGCACCATACTTTTTCCCATAACACCAATACCGATGAAACCTATTGATACATTTTTACGTTCCATTTTCTCATCCCCTTCGTTCTAATAAATCATTTACCATCTTTCGAAACTCATTATTAAAATCATCATCTATACTATTTTTCACATTTGAAAATAAAATAACAAAAGTGCCTTTTTCTTTATTAAAATTATTGAAAGTGTTCCAACCAGATAGTACACCATGATTATGAAAATAATCCGGATATATGTAAAAACTAAATGCATACTTTCGTTCTGTTGAAGGTGAAAACATCGCTTGTATACTTTGTTCAGAAAGAAGTTTCCCATTTATAATCGCTTCGTCTAACTTCTTCATATCACCAACTGTCGTATACATCTCACCGCATCCGTATAACCAGTCCATTAATAATTTTTGTGCAGGTTCAAGTACATTCTCTTTCTTTACATATCCTTTAGTAAAATGCGGATCTCCCTGAGCCATATTTCCCATACCAGATTCATGCATTTCCGCTTTAGTAAATATATTTTCTTTTATGTAATCTCCTAAAGGCTTTTTTGATATGCTTTCTATAATATAGGCAAGCACCATATAATTATAATCTGTATATCTCCAACCTGTCCCTGGTGGAAATTCTAATTTTTGGCTTCCAATCCAATTTACTAAGTTTAGACGAGAAGCGGCATTCACTTTCCCTTTTCCGCTTTCTGGTAAACCTGATGTGTGTGTTAACAAATGATATAAAGTAATATTTTTATCTACTGGAAAAGAGGGAATATATTTATTTACATTATCTTGAATATTTAGCTTCCCTTGATCCTGCAGCTGTAAAATAGATGTAGCCACAACTGTTTTCGTAATAGAACCGATACGATATTTTGTTTGGGGCGTATTCTCTATCTTATTTTGAACATCAGCATACCCATATCCTTTATTTAATATAACATGCTCTTTATCTGTTACTAAAACCGTTCCATTAAATTGCTTTCCTATTAAATATTGATCTAACTTTTGAGATATACTAGCATAATCAATTTGCTGTCCTTCTTTTTTTTCTATATTCTCTTGTACCTCTGATTCAATAGTAGGGTTCACCTTAGTTGTTAATATGATACTTTCCTTTATATTGGGATTATAGAAAAAATAGTATACTCCACCACAAACTACAGCGGACAGCGAAGCCATCGTCATTATTTTCTTTATCATGTTGCTCCTCCATAATTCCTTCGTTCAAATTCCCCCTCACATTCTATTATCGAACAATAAAAAAAAATCGCAACAATTTGTTGCGAAAAATCACTTTTTTTCTTTTCTATATACGCACACTTGATTTTTCCCATTTTTTTTCGCTTCATACAATGCAATGTCCGCTCGTTGCATTAACTCTTCTCTTGTAATCCCTTTTTCATATAATGCAACTCCAAAACTCGCTGTTAATTTCGAGATTCCTGAGAATTGCTTTGTTTCAATGAAAAATCGTAATGATTCCGCAACCTGAAATGCTTCTTTTTCTACGGTATTCGTTACTAAAATAATAAATTCTTCTCCACCCCACCTAGCAAATACATGTTGCTCCTCCACTTTAGATTTCATGAGCTCTGCAAGCTGAATTAATGCTAAGTCACCAAAATCATGGCCATACGTGTCATTTACTGCTTTAAAATTATCTATATCAAATAAAATAAGTGCTATGTTTTCATTATTACGCATCGCATTATCCCATTCTGACTCTAGTATTTGTTGGAACTTCAAACGATTATAAATCTCTGTTAATGAATCTATCATAGCGAGCCTTTCTTGTTCTTGATAGATTTCATCTAATTCTGTAATCTCTGTACACTTCACAATAAATCTTGATAAATCTTCTGGCAATGGTGTCGCACGCAATAAAAAAGTTGACACTTCCCCTTCATAGTTGGACATCTTAATTCTTCTATCATATGATAATGTATCATCTAACCATGTTATATCATGAGTTGTTGAATAGTATCCATTTTCTCTAATAAAATGTTCAGCAAATACTAAATGTTGCTCACGATAGGCAAACAAATTTTCATATCCGAAAAACTCTAAAAAATTTGTATTACAATCAACAATCTCATCGTCTTCTACTATGAATAATAGATCGTTTCGAAAATCAAACATCGTTTGAAGTAGTTCTTGTTGCAAACTTACTTGTCGCACTAAAGAAAGCTGATACAAACTTTTATTCACTTCCTCTAACACCATCTGTGGAGTAACAGGTGCTACTACAATATTACGTATCCCTAACGTAAGCACATCTGTAAACTCACTTGATATTTGTTGATCCCAAATGACAATAAACGTACTCTGTGGATTATACATATTCTTTATATATTTTATTTGAGAAAAATCCGTTACATACATAATTACAATATGTGGCTTAGTCCTCTGAAACAACAATTCTCCTTCTTCAAAACTATTTGCTATAAACATACATTTAGGATGGATATTTTCTATCGTTTGTTGATGTGTACATCCATTTTCTATATAAAGGACATTTAACTGAAGATCTTGTAATACATTTTGGAAAACCGTATTCTCTAATAAAAAATGTAGTATGTTCATCACTAGTCTTCACTCACTTCATATATCTTGTTCTACTGAATTCCTCACAAACATTTTATAAAAGACTGTTCTCTAAAAACCTTAATGAGTGAGGGATCCATGTTAACAAGCTAATTGAGAATGTTCTCTTTTCTTTTTCACTCTATAAATTCCTTTTTTAGTGTATGAATATAGGAATTGTATCGTTTGTATGAATGCCCTAGCTTCCGCTTTAAAACTTGACAATTAAAATAAATATATTATATTCTTAAATTCGACAACTTACGAAATGTAAGTAGAATATATTACATGTATTTTTTCATTATTTGATATGTAATTTGGAGGATATATAATGACAAACGATAACTTTTTTAATGTTCTATATGAACGCACATCTACACGTGCATTCAACCCAGAGAAAGAAATTTCATCTACAGAGTTACACGAAATTTTAAAGGGAGCTGCTCAAGCACCTTCTGCTTGGAACTTGCAGCACTGGAAATTCCTTGTATTCCAAGGTGAAGATGTACAGAAACGATTACATCCAATTGCTTATAACCAGCAACAAATTCTTGATGCTTCTGCTGTAGTCGCTATTTTAGGTGATTTAGAAGCTTATAAAAACGTTGAACCAGTTTATGGCCCAATTGTAGAACAAGGATTTATGAAAGAAGAAGCAAAAGAGCGCTTAGCTAAAAATATTGAGTCTGCATATGCTCGTGAGCAATTTCCAAGAGATGCAGCCTTTTCAAATGCATCTTTAGCAGCAATGCAACTTATGCTTGCAGCTAAAGCAACTGGCTGGGATACTTGCGCTATTGGTGGATTCAATCCACAAGCACTTACAGAAGAGTTCAATGTTTCATCTCGCTACGTACCAATTATGCTTATTACAATTGGTGAATCAACTTTAAAAGGTCACCCTGCACCACGAATGAGCGTAGAGCAAGTGAGTGAATGGGCAAAATAATAAAGTGAAACTTTAATCAATATGAGGGGCTTACTGCCTACCAATAATAAAAAAGAAACGAAGGTAATTTCATTACCTTCGTTTTTTTTCTTCTGTCACACATCCGTAATATTACAATGTACGATTCGACATCTACACATAAAAAAATAGTAAAATTTATGCTATTTTCATATGTATAAATGACGTTTCATGTCGAATTTTGTTAAAGTATCGAAATATAACCGTGTGTTTTTGTTACAATTATGATACAATGATAACAAATAGATAACAAGAGAGGGATTTTCATTGAGTTCATACGGAAGCTTTATTGCACTTTTATGTTACATAGTAACTGTACTGCTTCTATATTTTATTGGCGATGCTGCAAACATTTCAGTATTACAATTTCCTAAAGAAGAAGCGTTCCAATTAGAATCAGAAAAACATACTGCACGATCCATCGTACCACTACTCCTAGCTCTTCCTGTATATATCATCGTTTTATATAAAAGCAAAAAAGTGTAAAGGCTACCTATTTCATTCATTTCGGTGGTCTTTACATTTTTTTGTGATATCTATCCCATTTTAAACATCATCCCGTAGTAAACACCCAGCTAGTCATTTAAAATGAGAAATTCCCCTAGAAAAAATTCCACTCTCTGTCCAGTCACTGACTACCGAACTTACATAGATTATAAGTGTGAAGGGGGTGATGAGGATTATGTTTGGATCATTTGGATGCTGTGATAACTTTAGAGACTGTCATCATCATGAAAGAGAGTGTGACCGTCGTGAGAAAGAGAAAGAAGTAGTTAAGCCACAACAACCAGCTGTATGTAACGTACTTGCTAGCATTTCAGTTGGAACAGAGCTTTCTCTTTTAAGCATTAGAGGTAACGGAACATTCAACAATGTAATTTTTGAAGGTTTCGCTAACGGTGTTGCTCTTTTCTCTGCTTTAGCTCGTAATAACAAAGACGACAAAGATAACAATAAAGACGATAAGAACAATCAAAACCGAAATACTTTTACTGGTATTTTACGTGTATGCCCAACTGATATCGTTGCTATCGCTATCTAGTTCTGTTCCTTATCCTCTATAGTAAGAAAACAAGATTTACTTTTCTCATAGAAAAAAACCTGAGACCGATTTCAAATCGACTCAGGTTTTTTTATTACTTATATGCTTTTAACTAGTTCAACAACTTCTTCAGCAGTTGACATCATTAATGCTTTTTCTGCTAATGTTTCCATTTCTGCTTTTGACAACTTGCTTAGTTGTGTTCTTGCAGGAAGAATAGATGTTGCACTCATACTGAATTCATCTAAACCTAATCCTAATAATAATGGGATAGCAAGTGAATCTCCCGCCATCTCACCACACATACCAGCCCATTTGCCTTCTTTATGAGCAGCATCGATAACCATTTTTACAAGACGTAAAATAGATGGGTTATATGGTTGGTATAAGTAAGATACTTGTTCGTTCATACGGTCTGCAGCCATTGTGTATTGGATTAAATCATTTGTTCCGATAGAGAAGAAATCAACTTCTTTTGCGAATTGATCTGCTAATACTGCTGAAGCTGGGATTTCAACCATCATACCCACTTCAATAGAATCAGAAACAGTTGTACCCGCTTCTACAAGTTTCGCTTTCTCTTCTAACAAGATCGCTTTCGCTTGACGGAACTCATCAAGAGTTGCAATCATTGGGAACATAATTTTTAAGTTACCGTATACGCTAGCACGAAGTAATGCACGAAGTTGTGTACGGAACACATCTTGCTCATCAAGACATAAGCGAATTGCACGGTATCCTAAGAATGGGTTCATTTCTTTTGGTAAATGTAAGTATGGAAGCTCTTTATCTCCACCGATGTCAAGTGTACGAACAACAACAGGTTGACCTTCTTTTACACCTTCAAGAACTGCTTTATACGCTTCGAACTGTTCTTCTTCTGTTGGAAGATTGTCACGGCCCATGTATAAGAATTCTGTACGGTATAAACCAACGCCTTCTCCGCCATTATCGATAATACCTTGTACATCATTTGGTGTTCCGATATTTGCAACAAGCTCAACGTGATGTCCATCGCTTGTTACAGTAGCTTGGTCTTTTAATTTTGCCCATTCAGCTTTTTGCTCTTCAAATTTCGCTTTCTTTTCTTCAAACGAGCGAAGAGTTTCTTCTGATGGATTTACAATTACTTCTCCATCTAAACCGTCGATGATTACGATATCGCCGTTTTGGATTTTCTCCATAACAACTTTCGTACCAACAACAGCTGGAATTTCCATAGAACGAGCCATAATTGCAGAGTGAGATGTACGTCCACCAATATCAGTTGTAAAACCTTTTGCATACTTACGGTTTAACTGTGCTGTATCAGATGGTGTTAAATCTTCAGCAATGATGATTACTTCTTCAGAAATTGTACCTGGATTTGAGAAGTTAATGCCTAGTAAATGTGCAAGAACACGTTTTGTTACGTCACGAATGTCCGCAGCACGTTCTTTCATATATTCGTTATCCATGTTTTCAAACATAGAAATAAACATTGATGCAACTTCATCCATTGCGAATTCAGCATTTACTTTTTCACTATTTACTTTATCTTTTACTGGGTTTACTAGTTCTGGATCATTTAACACTAATAAATGTGCTTCAAAGATCGCAGCTTTGTCAGCACCTAGCTCAGCAAAAGCGTGGTCCTTAATAGCTTCTAATTCAGTTTTTGCTTTCTCAAGCGCAGCATCTAAGCGTGCAATTTCTGCAGCTTCGTTTGTAATTGATTTCTTTTCGATGTTAAATTCAGGATTCTCAAGTCTGAAAGCCTTTGCAATAGCAATCCCACTTGATGCAGCGATCCCTTGAATGTTAAGAGTCATTATTCTCCTAATCCTTCGTTTTTCATAGTTTCTTCGATAGCTGCTAGTGCTTGAGCTGCATCATCACCATTTGCAGTGATTTTAATTTCTGCGTTTTGTTGAATGCCTAAAGACATAACGCCCATGATTGATTTTAAGTTAACGTTCTTTCCGTTATACTCTAAGTTAATGTCAGAACCAAATTTGCTTGCAGTGTTTACAAGTAGAGTTGCTGGACGAGCATGAATTCCTGAATCGCTAGTTACTTTAAAGATTTTTTCCATGATAATTTATCTCCTTTAAATTACAGTTTTTTTTAGTTGTATAGACGTGAGTACTACATCATCTATTGTATATAATAGGCGATGTTCGGTCAACCACATCGCCTATTATAATTATAAACATTTTGCGTCAAATTCCTACTGAATGTCAATAATAGCGTTTTCGCCCTTCTTAACATTTCCATCTTTTTTCAATTCGACTTGCTGCCCTTGTTGTAAATTCGTAAAGACAATTGGTGTAATGATAGATGGTGCATTTTCTTTTACAAATGCAAGGTCTACTTTTAATAATGGTTGTCCTTGTTTCACTTTGTCGCCTTGTGCTACAAGTGCTTCAAAACCTTCACCATTTAATTTTACTGTATCAATACCGAAGTGGATTAAAATTTCTTTTCCGCCTTCAGATTGAATACCAATCGCATGCTTTGTAGGGAATACGTTAACGATCTCACCGTTAACTGGAGAAACTACTGTTCCTTCTGTTGGCTCAATTGCAAATCCGTCTCCCATCATTTTCCCTGAGAATACTTGATCAGGTACTTCTGTAATCGGTAAGATTTTCCCTTCAATTGGTGAAACGATTGTTTCGTTTTCATCAACTTTTTTAGGAGCTTCTTCTACTTTTACAGGCTCTTCTTTTTCAACATGAGGTGTACGACCTGACATAATATCATGAATTTGTGATTTTAACGTGTCAGATTTCGGTCCGAAAATAGCTTGAATATTATTTCCAACTTCAAGTACACCAGCTGCCCCAAGCTCTTTTAAGCGATCTTTGTTTACATTCTTTTGTTCGTTAACTTGAACACGTAAACGAGTAATACAAGCATCTAAAGAAGCAATGTTTTCTTTACCACCAAGTGCAACTAATACTTCACGTGGAAGTTCACCAGCTTCTGCTTTTCCTGCGCCGTCATTCGCATTTGCTACTTCACGACCAGGTGTTTTTAAATTCCATTTACGGATTGCAAAGCGGAATCCGAAGTAGTAAATAACTGCTAGTACAAGACCAACAATAATTACCCACCACCATGCTGTACGGCCTGGTAGTACACCGAATAGCATAAAGTCGATTAAACCACCAGAGAATGTCATACCAATTTTAACACCTAAAATTTGCATTGTCATAAATGATAGACCAGCGAATACGGCGTGAATTCCGAATAATACTGGTGCTACGAATAAGAATGAAAATTCAAGTGGTTCTGTAATACCTGTTAAGAAAGATGTTAATGCAGCAGAACCTAAAATCCCAGCTGCTAATTTTTTATTTTCTGGACGTGCTTCGTGGTACATTGCTAATGCTGCTGCTGGAAGACCGAACATCATGAACGGATACTTACCAGTTGTAAATGTACCTGCTGTTAATTCTACACCGTCTTTTAACTGTGCCATAAAGATTTTTTGGTCACCACGGATTAATTCGCCAGCTGCATTTGTATACTGACCGAATTCGAACCAGAACGGTGAATAGAAAATGTGATGTAATCCAAATGGAATTAATGAGCGTTCAATTAAACCGAATATGAATGCTGCTATCGTTCTATTTGCATCAATCATTTGATGTGAGAACGTATTTAAGCCACCTTGAATGTATGGCCAAACGAAGCACATGATGATACCTACTACTAAAGAGAATGTTGCAGTTGCGATCGGTACGAAACGCTTACCTGCGAAGAAACCTAAGTATGATGGTAATTCAATATTGAAGTATTTATTGTAGCAATATGCCGCCACTATACCGACGATAATACCACCAAATACTCCCGTTTGTAGCGTTGGAATTCCTAATACGTTTGCATATGCTGGATCTGCAAATCCAATTTTTACTGGGTCTGCTCCAGAACTTGTTACTTTCACTAGCTTATCTACTTCTAAGAACACACTCATCGTTTTGTTCATAATTAAGTAACCGACGAATGCTGCTAAACCAGCTACTCCGTCTCCACCAGCTAAACCAATTGCTACCCCAACTGCGAATAATAATGCAAGGTTAGCGAAAATAATATCACCAGATTGTTCCATAATTTTTGCTACCATTACGAACCAATCTGCTTTTAAAGCAGGAATAACATTTGTTAACTGTGGATTTTGAAATGCATTACCAAATCCAAGTAAAATACCTGCTGCCGGTAAAATCGCTACTGGAAGCATTAACGCTTTTCCGACTTTTTGAAGAACACCAAAGATCTTCTTAAACATGGAAACCCTTCCTCTCTTATCTATATTGATACCTTCCGACAAACGCCAAAAAGACATGAGGAAAAAAAGATAGAACGATAGCTATACAAAGGGTAGTATATCCCTTTCTCAAGCTTACATTCCTTACTTTTCTCCACTCATGCCTGATCGAATCAGTAACACGTGTCAAAAATAGGTTTACGTATAAGTTCACTATAATTAAGGCAAACGTTTTCGTTATTTACCTTAATGTGTTTGTCGAAATTTGTATAACTTTGCAATAGTTATTATACATAACTATTGTAAGCGATTCAATCATTTTTTTTAACGTTTTCATTTTAGACAAAAATATATGTCTTTTTACACATGCTCTGCTTTCACTAAGCGCTGCAAATGCATCGTTAAATATATGCTTTCTGCTTCATAAACAGGAAGTTGCAATTCTTTTTGCATGACCTTAACTAGCTTCCAAGCTAAATTATAACAGACGGGATATTCCGCCTTTAATAAATCAGCAAAACTTTGTGATTCCTCTACTTTCTCCCCTTTTTTCACCCGTTCAATAGCATATTGCAAATGACGGATAAGGCGCAAATAGTGGATACTTTCTTGGTCTAATGTAATTTGTAAGTTTGTCTCAATTAAAGATACAAGCTGTGCAATGAGACGGGAGTTTTGATTAACTGAAGATAAATCTGAATTTGTAAGTGAACTGTAAATATGGAGTGCAATAAACCCAACTTCTCCTTCTGGCAATGTAATTTGCAAACGGGAATTTAAAAGGTCTACAACACCTTCAGCAATTTCATATTCCTCTGGATAGAGCATTTTCGTTTCAACTAAAAAAGGATTATCAATGGTAAGTCCTTGTTTTAACCGCTTAATCGCAAAAGAAATATGATCTGTTAAAGCGATATGAATATGTTCATTCAATGGTGATTTTGCTTTTTCTTGAATATAGAACATAATATCATTCATTAATTCAATTAATTTTTCACTCACATGTGGCACTAACAGTTTGTATTGTTCACGGTCACGTTCATTTTTTAAAACAAACATTTTTTCAATTTGTTCTTGCTCCAATACGTCTTTTGCTTTTTTCCCAAAACCAATTCCTTTACCAATCACTACTACTTCCTCATGTTCAGGATGGCTAGCAATGATGACATTATTATTTAAAACTTTTTTAATTTCTAGATAATTACTCATATAACACCACCCTCGTACTTAAATAGCCTGCTTTTATGTTACAGAATATTCTTCTTTGTCGTCAATGTAAAACATCTACCATTTCATAAAAATTCATTTTTTAGACATGTTTATATATGATGCGTATAATGTAAGAGCAACTGTACATAGAAAGGAGATAACAATATGATTAAAATGTTTGTAAGTGATATCGATGGTACAATGATGCAACACGGAGGATTAATTGACGAACAGGATATTGCAGCACTTCGCAGTCTTGCTAATCAAAATGTTATTCTTTGTTTCGCTTCCGGCCGACTAGATAATGAAATTGCAGACTTAATGAAAGCTGTAAATACAAATTTCCACCGTATTAGCGTAAATGGTGTTTTCGTATACACGAACGAAAACAAGCAACTACTATCGGCAACATTCGATTCGAGTATTCTACCTGATCTATTAGCAATGACAAATGAAGATCCTTATTTTCGTTATGTAAGTGATGAACATAATTATTACATTGAAGAGAAAACACCGTTTATTCATGAACTTGAACAACAAGTAACGATGACTTCCGTTGAAGAACCGCATCTATTAGAAAAGATTGATGATACTATTTTCCCAAATAAAATCTCAGTCGGCGGAACAAAGGAAAGTTTACAACTTCTTCAGAAAAAAATTGATGAAAAATTCCATGGAAAAGTTAGTACCTTCATTTCAGCAGAACAATGTTTAGATGTAATGCCACCTAATATTAGTAAAGGTTCTGCTATTTCTGTTTTATTAAAAGAGTTTCAATTACAACCAGAGGAAATTGCTTGCATAGGCGATTCTTATAATGATATTCCGATGTTTTCTTTAACTCCTCACAGTTTTGCTATGTCTCAAGCTGATGACGCAGTAAAAGAACACGCTCACTATGTAGTAAATACAGTTAAAGATGCTGTTAACCACGTAATTGCTCATAATAAAAATACGACTCACTCCTTGTAAGGATGAGTCGTATTTTTTCTTTACATGTTAAACAATTTGACATTTACTGTACTTCACAAACTGAAATATATTATTTGTTACGTGCGATGTTTGTAATAAATTTATAACGATCTCCACGATAAATACATTTCACGTACTCTAACGGTACTTCACCTTCTGAATATGACCATTGACGCATTACAAGTACTGGCGCCTTTTTAGGAATATGCAGATGTTCAGCTTCATTATCCGTTGCAATTGAAGCTTCAATTGATTGAGTAGCGCTAACAAGTTTAAAGCCCAGTTTTTTCTCTAAATGTTCATATAAAGATTGTTGCAATATTTCTTCGTTAATATCTTTTACAAGAGCTGGCGACAAATATGTCGTCTCAAAAGCAATCGGTTCATCATCAGCTAAGCGAATACGCCTCACTTCATAAACCGACTCTCCCTCCTGTATTCTCAGCCGGTCTGCTATTTTCGCAGTAGCTGGAACGAGGCGGAAACTTAATAATTGACTACTTGGGTTCATCCCACGAGAAATCATGTCTTCTGTGAATCCCGTCATTCCTTGCAATTTTTGTTCCACTTTCGGAAGTTGGACAAACGTACCGATTCCACGTTTCCGATATAAATAACCTTGTTCCACTAAATTATTAATCGCCTGTCTGATTGTCATACGACTCACTTCGAACTTATCGCAAAGTTCATTCTCAGATGGGATTTTATCTCCCGGCTTCCATTCGCCGTCCTCAATTAGCTGTTTCACCCACTCTTGAATCTGATAATAGATCGGAAATGGTGAATACTTGTCGATGTTCATCAGCAATCGCCTCACTGCATAAAGATAGAGCTTCTTGATCAGCGATTACGGTTACATTCGGATGACGTTGTAAAACTGTAGCAGGACACGCTTCACTATATTCACCTTGCAATAATTCTTTAACAGCTTCTGCCTTTTTAGCACCCATAGCAACAAGTAGAATTTGTTTCGCTTTCATAATACTTCCAATTCCCATTGTAATTGCATGAGTTGGCACATCTTCTTCTTTCTCGAAGAAGCGAAGGTTTGCTTGGCGTGTAGATTCTGTTAATTCAACAATGTTTGTTGGAGAATTAAACGGTGTTCCTGGCTCGTTAAATCCGATGTGACCGTTTTCACCGATTCCAAGAATCTGTAGGTCAACTGGGTTAGCAGCTAGAATGCCCTCATAACGTTTGCACTCTTCCTCTAAATCACTTGCCATCCCGTTTGGTACATAAGTTTGTTTAAATGGAAGATGATCAAACAACTGTTCTTGCATGAAATAATGATAGCTGTTTTTATCTTCATGTGGTAAATTTACGTACTCATCTAAGTTTACAGTGGTTACACGGCTTGTATCAAGTTTATTTTTTCGCATTTCTGCATAAATACCTAATGGAGAGCTTCCTGTAGCCATTCCTAATGTTGGATTTTCTTTTGTTTTTACAACTTCTTCAATTAATTTATAACCTGCTTCTGCTAGTTCTTCTGGAGTTTTTACAACAAGAATATTCATTTAATTACTTCCCTTCCTTCATATGAATTCCTAAACGAACTGTATCATATACATGTAAATCTTCATTCATCACAACAAAGTCTGCATCTTTTCCTACCGCTAACGCACCTTTATTATTTAATCCAAACTCTTCTGCCTGGTTAACTGATGTCATTAGTACTGCATCTTCGATTGAACAACCTGTAAATTCAATTACATTTCGGAAAGCTTGATCCATTTTTAGAATACTACCAGCTAACGTTCCATCTTCTAATCGTGCACTACCATCTTTTACATGTACTGGCTGTCCGCCAAGCTCATATAATCCATCTTCAAGACCTTTTGCACGCATTGCGTCAGTAATAACACTTACTTTTTTCGGGCCTTTTAATTTATATGCTAATTTCACCATATCAGGGTGAATGTGAATACCATCTGTAATTACTTCAACCATTACATCTGGATTTAATAACACATGACCAACAACTCCTGGTTCACGGTGATGTAATCCACGCATTTGATTGTATAAGTGCGTTGCATGTGTAATGTTTCTATTTTTTAGTTGTGCATCAATTGCATCTGTATGTCCCATTGTGCCAACAACACCAGTTTCAGCAAGGTACTGCTCAAACTCTAACGCACCTTCTTCTTCAGGTGCATATGTTACTAATTTAATTAAATTCCCACTTGCTTCCTGCCATTGTTTAAATTGTTCAATATTCGCAGGAACAATATGTTCAAGTGGTTGTGCACCTGCACGTTTTTTTGAAACATACGGTCCTTCTAAGTGAATGTATTCGAAATGTGCTCCTTTTTCTTTCGCTTCCTTCGCAGCATGTAATGCCGCTTCGATTGCTTCTGGAGCTTGTGTCATTGTTGTTGGGAAGTAAGTTGTAACTCCTTCTTTTAACATTTCTTTACCTAGAGTTACTAACCCATCGCTATTTGCATCCATCGCATCAATATCGTATCCACCATGAATATGAACATCAATCATACCTGGAATCACAATTTTCCCTGCTGCATCTAAAACCGCTTCATTTTCTTGTGATACATATTGAGCCATCAAACCAATTTCTTTAATTGTTTCTGCGTAACGAATAAATCCGTTTTCCACTACTTCTTGACCTGTATAAATTTTGGCATTGATGACAACTTGCGTTTTCATTTTCATCGATCCTTTCCCATGAAATACCTACTTGTTATTATTACCTTATTCGCCTAATTCCATCTTAATATATGCACGAGTAGTTGTCTATACATTCGAATGAAATTTCCTCTTTGTTTAACAAAAAGGAAGCTTAGTACATCTCTCGCAATTATAATATATGTTATTCATTTTTTTCAAAAAGGAACAATAGCATCTATCGTATAAATCACTTAAGTAATGGCATTAATCCGCTAGACCCGATTGTAATATGTTCGCCGTCTGTTTCCATTTCTACTGTACGTCTATTAGTTCCATACATCATTATACCATGCTGTTTTAATCGTCTCACTACACTTTGGTGCGGATGTCCATACGGATTTTTGCTCCCATATGAAAGAATCGCGAACTGTGGTTCTACCTTCTTTAGAAACATTTCACTTGTTGAAGTATAGGAGCCGTGATGTCCCACCTTTAAAACATCTGCATGTACATCAAATTGCTTTAATATTTCAGTTTCCGTCCGCACATCCGCATCACCCATTAATAAAAAATCTGCTTTTCCGTATCGTACCTTTAACACAATTGAAGATTCATTATTTTCATCTTTTGATTTCCCATTATTTAATACCTGTATGGAAACATGCGGATCTAGCGGGATGTATTGTCCTTCTTTTACTGAAACGAAAGGAATCCCTCTTTTTTTAATATGATTCCGATACGTATGATAAGTAAAAGAACTATATGTTTTTCCGCTATCTAATATAAGTGAAACCGGCATTTGCTCTACAATCGGAATGAGTCCTCCTATATGATCCATATCTGGATGAGTACTGACGATAGCATCTAAATGATTAATCCCTTTTTCAATTAGTTTTTGGATGATAACCTCACCAGCTTCATAAGGTCCCCCATCAATTAACATCGTTTGTCCATTTGGCAATATAATAAGTGTTGCATCACCTTGCCCTACTTTTAAGAAACTCACTTTCATTTTACCAAAATGTTGCCGCTGCATATGTATTGGAGACGCAGTATGAATAGACATCATATACCTTTTGGCCGATGTACTATTTAAAGAAAAGCATAACAAAACAGAAACTAACAATAAAATACTTCGCATACCTTTCATAACTCGTCTCCTTTTTTCAATTAGTATGGCACGGTATATAATTGATATACAAAAAAAGCTTAGCAAAATGCTAAGCTTTTATTTCGATATTTCTTGTAAAGAACCGAAGAATAAATCCGCTTCATTCATTTGTTCGTTTTCTTCAGAAAGCGGAGGTAAATCATCTAATGTTTTCAATCCAAACGTGTCCAAAAATTCTTTCGTTGTTCCATATAAAATAGGACGCCCAGGTCCTTCTGCTCTTCCCATTTCTTTTATAAGCAAGTGTGAAACTAACGTTTGTAACGCCTTATCGGTTTTTACCCCTCTAATCTCTTCCATTTCTGTTCTTGTGATTGGTTGACGGTATGCAACAATCGCTAACGTTTCTAAAGCAGCCTGAGAGAGTGAAGCAGCTGTTGGGATGTCTATTAATTTTTGATAATACGACGCATGTTCTTTCTTTGTAGCAAAACGATATACTTTTGCATACTGTACAATTTGCAAACCGCGATGTGCACTTTCACATTCTGTTTGCATTTCTTCTAAAATATCGATTACTTCGTTTCCTTCAATTTCAAGGACTTTCGCTATTTGTTCTGGATAAATCCCTTCATCTCCAGAAACAAATAAAAGCCCTTCAATGATTGATTTCTGTTCTGTTCTATCCATTTTACGAGCTCCTTCCTCCTATTTTCTCCATAAAAATACACATCAAAAAACCGAATCACAATCAATGCGTTCGGTTCAATATTTTTTCTCTTGTTCCAAACGATACATTCAAACTTAGCATGAGATATAATATATCTATCCCATTTTCCATACTAGATCTATGCTGATTTAATAGAGCTTGATACGAAAATTTCGTCAAAATTATGTTCTTGTTCAATTATGATTTGTTGATTTTTCATCAGCTCAAGAACCGCTAAAAATGTTACAACCATTATTTCTCGTTCATCATCAACAAATAAATCATAAAAACTTTGACGACCACCTTGTATTTCTAACTGCTTTAAAATATCAGTCATGCGCTGTTCAATTGGTATTTCTTGACGAGTAATACGTGTTGTTACAGGTTTCTTTGCTTTTTTTCGGCGCATTAATTTTTGAAACGCCGCTAGCATATCATATAACGTAACATCAAGAGGTAAGTTCGTCTCCTCTTCTTGTTGCAACGATGTAAAATCAATTGGCGGACGTGTATATAGCTGTGCTCTTTCTTGTTCTCTTTCTTTTAGTTCAGTAGCAACTTGCTTATATTTCTTATATTCAATTAACCTCTCCATCAATTCTTGACGAGGATCATCTATAAAGTCATCACCGTTATCAAGTACATCTTCTTCATGTTTCGGCAACAACATTTTACTTTTAATTTGTAATAACGTTGCAGCCATTACTAAATACTCACTTGCAACATCTAATTGTAGTTCTTTCATCGTGTGAACATAAGATAAATATTGCTCTGTAATTTCCGCTACAGGAATATTATATATGTCAATTTCATAACGATGTATTAAATGTAACAATAAATCTAAAGGCCCTTCAAAAGCCTCTACTTTAAAATTATACTGCACAAAGCATCCCACCACATTTTTTCTATAACAACATAAGTATAGAGCATACTCATGTTCTATCCAACCTTTTTAAGAAATTTAATTAAAAATAGACCGATGCCTATGTCATCATGCCCACCACTTCATATGATAACAGTGTAGTAAGAACAATGTAGGAGGTCAAAAAACTATGGGTCACGTTGATTGCGGTTTTAGCGGTGGGTTCGCATTACTTGTTGTATTGTTTATTTTACTAATTATTGTAGGGGCAGCTTGCTTCTGCTAATATGAACAATAACGGCTAGGGAAAACTCCCTAGTCGTTTATTGTTCATATTTCTATGATACACTTGTATTTATAACCGTTAAACAGAGGTGAAGAAAATGTATCCTACCGAATACATACAATTTTTAATTCATTTTCACGGAGATCATGATTATTTTGAATGCCACGAAATACTAGAAGAATATTGGAAAGAAAAACCAAGAGGGAATCGTGACAATTACTTAGTCGGCCTCATTCAAATTGCAGTTTCTTTATATCATCAAAGACGCTCTAACTGGAATGGTTCAGAGAAGATGATGAAAAGCGCCATAACAATTTTAGAAAAAAACAGTGCACCTTTACAACGTTTAGGAATACATGCCACACAACTTCTATTCTTACTCAAGGATAGATTGCAATCTATACAGAAAGAAGAAGGTTTTACACCGTTATTTTTACCATTATCAGATACAGCATTAGAGCAGCACTGCATGGAATTATGTCAGAAACAAAACCTCCCTTGGAAAGATGTAAATGCTACTTCTAGTGAATATATCATACATAAGCACACATTACGTGATCGAACAGAGGTCATTGCTGAACGAAATGAACAATTACAAAAAAGAAAGCAGAGATAATAAACTACTTATCTCTGCTTTCACGAATGTATATTTTGTTCAAGCTCTTTACACTTTTTGCAAAAACTTGCCGTTTGCTCATTTCCACAAATTGTAAACTCAAGAAATTTACTCTTTAACTCTTGTACCATCTTCGTCCCAATACCCATATGACGGTGAGATGGGTTCACACTCAAATGCTGAATTTCCAAAACTTGATTGTCTTTTTTTACAATCCCCATTATCCCAACAAAATCTTCATTTTGTTTCCACAAATACAATTGCCAATCATCCTTTGCTTCATAATCTTTCATAGTCAATTGTAATGTTTTCACATCTTTTTCCGTTGGCATAAATGAAAGAAGCCCCATTGCAATCTTTTCATAACTTTTTTTAAAACGAATTAACATAACCCTTATCCCTTCTTACAAAAGTTACAAACTATTAATCCCCTCAACCACTCTTTTCATATCACATTCATTTTACAATATTTTCAACAGAGTGAGAAGGGCTTAAAACAACTTGATAATCATACAAAGCAAAAAGAAGAAAGTCAAATATATGTTTCAGTACTATTTTTCCTAAGTAGATAAAAGAAAAAACACTGTTATATGAAAGCGAAAAGAAACATCCACCACTCATTATCACTTCACGATTCATCTCATGAGAGCAAATGAATTCTAGCAAAATGAATGTAATAAAAAATATTTATTGAAACATGTAATCTAATGTATTCTATGTAATTTGTTAATTTTTTGTTCTCATAAGCAACATATTTTCACTGCAATAACAGTACTACTTGTATCATGTACTGTTATTGACATACACATTCCTATTAAAAAAACAAAAAAGAGAGCAATCGCTCTCTTTTCTCATTACCTTATTCTTCCCAAACTTTAACTTCTTTCATTACATCACCTTGACGCATGTTTAATACTGCTTCAATACCGCTTGTTGCTTTACCGAATACAGTATGTACACCATCTAAATGCGGTTGTGGCTCATGAACGATAAAGAATTGGCTACCACCTGTGTTACGGCCAGCATGAGCCATAGAAAGTGATCCTACAAGGTGTCTATGAGGATTTCCATCAGTTTCACATGGGATAGAGTAACCTGGGCCACCTGCACCTGTTCCTGTTGGATCTCCACCTTGGCTTACGAAGCCAGGAATAACGCGGTGGAATGTCACACCGTCATAAAATCCTTGCTCTGCTAGTTTTTTAAAGTTTTCTACTGTTTTTGGTGCCTCTTCTGGGAAAAATTCTAAATCGATTTTTTCACCATTTTCCATTAATATGTATCCTAAAGTTTTCATACGTATATGTCTCCTTTCAACTATCTCAGCACTATATTACCACATTCATGACTAGAAACAAAAAGAATCCGACAATCTACATACTTCTTTTTTGAAATGTGGAAAAAGCTAGGTGACAAATAAGAAATATATACTATAATAACTGTGTTGCCCGAAAATTTTAGAAAGAGAAAGGGAGCGATTTTTCGTGAAAACGAAATTACTAGCTCTGCTATTAGCTGTAACGGTATTTATGATGCCAACAGCTTCGTTTGCAGACATCATCGAAGGAGAATCAATTGTTACACTAGGAGAAAACTTGTCTGAACAACAAAAACAAGATCTGTTAAAAGAAATGAAAGCACCGAAAGATGCTACAATCATTACTGTGTCTAATGCGGAAGAACATAAATTTCTAGAAGGGATTGTTCCAAAAGCGCAAATTGGTACGAGAGCAATTTCCTCTTCTATGATCACATATACAAAGCCAGGTTCTGGCCTTATTGTACGTTCAAAAAACATTAATTCGATAACAGATGCAATGTACACAAACGCACTTATTACAGCAGGTGTGAAAGATGCAGAAATTCAAATTACTGCACCTTTTAAAGTTTCAGGAACCGCTGCTTTAACAGGTTTAATGAAAGCCTATGAAACAACATCGAACAAAGCAATTCCCGAGGAAGTAAAAAAAGTAGCCAATGAAGAAATGGTGCAAACAGCCGAGCTTGGTGATAAAATTGGTGAAGAAAAAGCAGTTCAACTTGTTGCAAAAATTAAAGAAGAGATTGCCAAAGAGCAGCCAAAAACGACTGAAGATTTACGTTCATTAATTAAAAAAATTGCAGATCAACTTGGTATTACATTAACAGATGAACAGTTAGATAACTTAGTTGCGCTATTTGATAAAATGAAAAATCTTAATATCGATTGGAATCAAGTTGGCAGTCAGTTAAATAAAGCAAAAGAACACGTTTCTGCCTTTTTAGGATCTGAAGAAGGGCAAGGTTTCCTAGATAAAGTGAAAGATTTCTTCTCAAGTATCATTGATTTTGTTAAATCGTTATTCAAATAAAAAGAAGCTCGCTAGTAGCGAGCTTCTTTTTTATACAAGTAACGGCAATTTCATAACAGCTTCTTCGACCGAACGAACAATATGATTTGCCTTCTCCTTCACATATGGATGAGCATGATGGAGAGTAAAAGAATGCGGGGTTACTTCAAACATAGAAATATCATTGAAAGAATCTCCAATACATGCAACTTCATTTGCTTCAATTTGCAAATGTTCCATTAGTCGCCTTAAAGCATTTCCTTTACTTACTCCCCTTGGCATAATGTCAACATAACGTTTACCAGACATAAAAACTTCCGCTTCACTCTGAAATGTATCTCGTAATTCTTGATCTAATGCTGTAATTGTCTCTTCTTCCCCAAAAACAAACAATTTCGCAGGATGTACAGTCTTCCCAAATTCCTCTTCTAATGCTTCTATCTCAGCAATATGCACACCCATATACGTTTCAAAATTATGATGATGTTCATTCTTTCTTTTTGTATACCGTTGCTCATTTGCACAAACAATATCTGCTAGTCCTTTTTTATGGATATATCGATATATTTCCTGGGCAATCCCATCTTCAAAACTTGATTCATGAAATATTTTCCCATCCGGCAGTAACATTGTCGCTCCATTTAAACTAGTTGTGTAATACGGGAATGCGAACCTATTTACGACTTCATCAATTCGATGAGTAAAGCGGCCAGAAGCAAAACAAATATTTGTCCCTTTCTCAGCTAACCAACAAAGTGCACGTTCATCTTCTTTTTGCATATGATTCACATTGTAAACAAGCGTATCATCTAAATCACTTACAAATAATTTAATCATGTCCTCTTCCCCTTCCATACACAATATCTACTCTAAGTGTACACAAAAAATGTTTGATTTTTGTTAAAAAACAATAAATTTTTGCTAAAAAAATAAACGGGTGTATAATCCCGTTTATTTTTGTCTTTTTACATTTTGAGGTCTTACGATACTTGGTCGTACTTTTAAACTAGACATCGTCGGACGGAGTAGAATTTTTGTTAATGCGCCCCAATCAAATGGTAAAAACGGCCATAAGTATGGTGTTTGTAAACTTTTGATAGACGTTAAAAATAAAATCAATATCGTCATACCAATTACAAATCCCATCTCATGGAAGAGACCTGTCAAAATAATAACAAACAATTTTCCAACCTTATTTCCGAGTCCTAATTCATAACTCGGTGTTGCATATGCACCGATCATAGAAACCGCAACATACAAAATAACTTCTGGTACAAACAAACCTACATCGATTGCTATTTGACCAATTAATATGGCGGAAATTAATCCTGCTGCAGACGATAACGGCGTTGGAGTATGAATGGCCGCCATCCTTAGAAACTCAAGTCCGACCTCTGCCATTAACACCTGTAATAGAATTGGTAAATGCGTCATCTTAGTCGGTCCGATGAAAGCAAGATTTTCTGGTAAAAGAGTTGGATCAAATACAAACACTAACCAAAACGGTAGTAAAAATAAGGAGAATAAGACACCTAAAAAGCGTACCCAGCGTAAAAATGTCCCAACAGCTGGATTTTGTCTAAACTCTTCTGCGTGCTGTAAATGGTGGAAATATGTTGTTGGAGTAATCATAGCGCTCGGTGATGTATCCACTAGTACTAACACATGTCCTTCTAATAAATGATTTGCTGCTACATCTGGTCTTTCTGTATATCGAATAAGTGGGAATGGGTTATAGCTTTGCTTTACAACAAATTCTTCCACTGTTTTATCAGCCATCGTAATTCCATCGACATCGATGTTATTTAATTCTTGTTTTATAATCTTTATTAAATCAGGATTTGCAACATCTTGTACATATGTAATACAAATATCTGTCTGCGATCTATCTCCTACTCGAATCATTTCATTTCGAAGACGTGGGTCACGTATTCTTCTACGAATTAACGCTGTATTTACAACGATATTTTCAACAAATCCATCCCTTGCACCACGCACTACCTTTTCTGTATCTGGTTCTGTCGGTGTCCGGCCAGGATAACTACGAACATCTATTGCGAACGCTTCCGTTTCACCTTCCACAAATATAATGATGAGTCCTGATAATACTTGGAGCATTACCTCATCCATCGTTTTCACTTTACTTACTTGTTGATGAATTAAACGATTCTCTAGAAGCTTCACTGTATCTTCTTCTACATCCCTTATTTCATTTGTATCCACCGCTTCTTCTAAAATAGGGATAATATAATTCGTATCACAAAGTCCATTTACAAACAACACACCAATTTCTTTATTTAAAATTTGAAATTTACGAATGCCAACATCGTATGTAACACCCAGTCCAGCTGTTTGCTTTAAGTAATTTTCATTATCACTTATGAAAGATGAAATTGGGATATCCACTTTTTTAGGCTTCGTCATAAAATCCACTCCTTTCCAAAATTAACTGAATTGCTTTTTTAGTAATTGGTGATCCTCTCTCCCATTCATCATTTCCACACATCTTACCAATATCACCAATTCCAACGATGACAGGAACATTCAAATCGTCTAAACAATAAATTGTATCTCCGCTAATTCTGCCAATTTCACCATCTGGAAGCCCGAATTTATCCACACCATATTCGGTTAAGTTCCCGTTTCGATCTACATTTACATCTACGCGTGCCCATTCCCAATGATGTGTATTTGACGCTACCGCCAAAATCCCAAGTACATCAATTTGCTTATGCGTAGCTACATATTTTAAAGCTTTTTCACCGGATCCTTCTCCAATAAATCCGCTGTCATCAAACATGACAAATACAGGGTCATATGGCGTTTGCATAATAAGCTCAACAACTTTCTTCCCTGTCAATTTGGTTGGATTACTTTGTGATGCCGAAATACACCTTCCCCCAAATTCCTTCGTTAAAAGCTCAATTGTTCGCTTTGCATATTCATCTCCATCTGTGACCAAAATAACCCTTCGTCTCATTTGATTTATCCTTTCGGTTTACATATAAGTGCTACAAAAAATGAAAATAATATCGCTGCTGAAATGCCGGCAGACGTTAAACTAAACATACCCATACCAATCCCTATATATCCGTGTTTTTCTGCCGCATGCATTGCTCCGTGTAATAGTGAATGTCCAAAACTTGTAATAGGAACTGTCGCACCAGCACCAGCAAACTTTATGAGCTTATCATATAATCCAAAGCCATCTAACACTGCTCCTATAACTACAAAGGTAGCCATTAAATGGGCTGGTGTTAACTTTGCGAAATCTAATAATAATTGTCCAATTACACAAATAGCGCCTCCTACAAGAAATGCATATATAAAATCCACAATTCACTCCCCCTTCACTCTCTCAAATACGACACCATGCGCAATGGTTGGAATTGTTTCTTTCTGCTGCATCATCATCGGACTTAATAACGCGCCAGTAGCGACGACAAAAATTCGTTGTAAGTTCCCTTTTTGCATCTCTCTTAATAAATGACCATATGTGACAACAGCTGAACAAGCACAGCCACTACCACCGGCAAATACTTCTTCTTGATCAGAATCATAAATCATTAATCCACAATCATTATATATATGCCCAAGATCATAACCGTCTTCCAGCAACAGTTGTTTTGCAATTGGTGTACCAATAGCTGATAAATCACCGGTAACAATCAAGTCATAATCATCGGCACTTCTCTTCAAATCTTCAAAGTGTTGCTGAATTGTATGAGCAGCAGCTGGCGCCATCGCTGAACCCATATCTAAAGGATTCGCAATTCCTAAATCTTGCACTTTTCCAATCGTAGCTGCCGTAATTTTAATAGCACTTTTTTCTTTACTAATTAATATGGATCCCGCACCTGTAACAGTGGAATTTGCTGTTCCTGGTTTTTGGCCCCCATACTCGGTTGGATAACGGAACTGCCTTTCAGCCGTTGCATTATGACTACTTACCGTCGCTAAAACACGATTTGCGAAACCACCATCTATAAAGGCGGACCCAACTGCTAAAGTCTCCATTGAAGTCGCACAAGCGCTGAACATCCCTAAAAAGGGAATCCCCCACTTACGCGCAACATAATTTGCTGTCACTGTTTGATTTAATAAATCACCCGCTAAAAAGAAATCAATTTGTGATGGTTCTATATTTCCTTTTTGCACAACTTGCTGAATTGAATCTGACATTAATCTCCGTTCAGCAAGTTCCCAGTTCTCCTCTCCGCAATGTAAATCATCATATGAAATATCAAAATCCTTTCCAAGAGGGCCTTCAGCTTCTTTCGGACCGACAGCAGTACCGGTTGCATTCACATAAATATCATTTTGAAATACCCACGTTTGTTTTCCAGTCAACCTCATACTAGCCCTCCTTTAAGACATAAAAATGTTAAAAGTATATCTTATTAACCCAATAACGTATGCCCCAACGACCCCAAAAACGATAACACTTCCCGCTAACTTAAACATATTTGTAGCAATCCCAAGCACAATTCCTTCACTCTTATGTTCTAGCGCAGCGCTCGCCATAGAATTCGCAAATCCCGTAACGGGTACGGCCGATCCAGCTCCAGCAAATTGACCAATTTTATCATATACACCACAACCTGTTAAAATCGCTGACAATAATACAAGAGTGGCAACCGTAGGATTTCCTGCCTCTTGTTCACTAAAATGAAAATAATGTATATAAAATTTCATCAATACTTCCCCGATTGTACAAATGAGTCCACCTACAAGAAATGCTTTAACACAATTTATGAAATAATTTGGTTTCGGATGGTACTCCTTCACTTTATTTACGTAATCATCCTTTAATTTTCGCCCTGTCATTTATATATTGCCTCCTACTTTACGAAATAAATCCAGTGAAACAACGAGCCTATTACTTTTCCAAGTACAAGAGCAACGAGCAAAACAACAATTTTCCCCTCTACCCCTACTCGTTTCGCTAAAATAGGTAGAACATTTAACACTTCTGTTAATGCGGCTGCAAGCATTCCAATGAATGTACCACAAAATATACCTAATATAACAAGCCAATATTGCGATGTTTGAAATGTAATGTTTTTCAAACTACACCAAGCTCCTGTTAAAGTACCTGCAATAACGGCCCACTCAAAATATTGAATGTGCTTCCCACTTCTCGTTAATTGAGCTAGCCGGGGGATTATACCAAGTACAGCTAAAAACGCGACATATCCGCTACCTACTGCAATTCCTCCCGCTAAACCAATTAAAATAACAAATCCAGACTCAATCATCGGCAAGTTGTTTCATATTGTCCTTGTTTTCATGAACAATTACATATTGGTCAAGTGATTGCTGGTATTGGAACATCTCCACTTCTAACGGACTCGGCTCTTCATTAATTCGCTTTTGAAATACATGATTAAAAAATAAGACCATACCTAACCCAAGACCTAATGAATACGGAATTTGAAATAAAAGTGGCTGCGCCTTAAATTCTCCCGTAATCATGTAATATAAACGTTGGTGCACTTGTTGCATACTTACATCTTCATGAAAATAAATGATCGCAAGAGCCGCTCCAATGAAAAGTAACAACCATACAAGTCCGAAGAAAATCGGATGTACTTTCTTTTTTTCATATATAATTTCAACAAGAGTTTGTCCAGAACCGAGTAAATTAATTTGTATATCGGCCGCTTTCCTTTGAATAATCTCAATTATTTTCATAACATCAATTACAACGTGCGTCTTATCATGCGCTGTTATTTTGTAAACTATCTCATCCTGTAACGACTGAACTACAAGAGCATCTCCCGCAAGTTGAGCAACATCACCCAGCTTTACTTCATACGTAGGAGAAACTTTTAATCGATTACGCATTTTAATATAAATTGTTTGTTCCAATTTCCATTCACCTCTTCACTCTTCCTCGTAGTTGTAGTATGGTTATTGAATTTTTTTCTAATACAATTTTTTCACAAAAAAAATCTGTACCATTTCGGTACAGATGTTTTTTTGTTTATGCCTTTTTCCTAAATAAATTTGCAATACTTAATGCGAGTCCTCCCCAAATGACTACAATACCAATAACCATCATCATAATCGCTGATCCACTCATTATGAAACACCCCGATCTTTCCATTCTTTTTCAAGCTTAGCAGAATCTGAATGTATTTGTGAATTCCATTTCTTTAGACTAATGATTAGCGCAACGATTAAGAACGCTGCTGCAATTGACCAACCATACGTTACGACAAACTCCGTTGGATAATCTCCGTAGTTCTTTTGAATATTTTGGATTGTACCATCAATTAACATGTATCCTAACATAAGCGGAGTTATAACGAGTAAACTTACTCTCCAAAACGTGCCTAATTTAATATCAGATACGAAGTTTGCATGATTTTGGTAAACTGGTAAACGGCGTAAAATGAGCCCTATTGTAACTACTTCTACTAATGCAATTGAAATTAATCCGAAGTTATTAGCGAAATAATCAACAACATCTAGGAACATAAGCCCGCCACGTGTTGCAAAAACAAGAGAAACGAGTACGAGAAGCGTCCCCATAATACCAATTGTTTTTTGGCGGCTTAAGCTAAACTTTTCAGATACAGCAGCGAAACATACTTCTGCAAGTGAAATGAGAGATGTAATTCCAGCAACCGTTAATGATAAGAAGAATAATACGCCAAATAACGGTGACATCGGTAATTCATTAATAATTTGCGGGAACACTACGAACGCAAGTCCTACACCAGCACTTGCTACTTTATCAACCGGTACTCCCATATTGTTTGCCATAAATCCAAGAGCTGCAAAGACCCCAATCCCTGCTAATAATTCAAAACCTGAGTTTGCAAAACCAGTAATAAAAGCGTTATTTGTTGTATCCGAATTTTTTGGTAAATAACTAGAATACGTAATCATAATTCCAAATGCTAAAGATAAGCTAAAGAAAATTTGGCCGTAAGCAGCAAGCCATACCTTCCCATCAAAAATACGACTCCAATCTGGTTTAAAGAATGCATCTAATCCTTGCATCGCACCTTCCATCGTTACCGCACGAACTACGATAATAAGGAACATAACAACTAGTAATGGAATGAAAATACGGTTCACAACTTCAATTCCTTTTTTTACTCCTTTGAATGCAACGCCAAGCACAATTATCCAAACAAGAGCTAATGGAATTAATACTTCCGGTACGAGCCCTCCAAACTGCCCTGGCTTATCTGCAACATGTAAGTACTCTTTAAATAAAAATGATTGCGTGTCTTTCCCCCATGCTCCAGTAATCGCAAAATACGTATATGAAATAGACCAAGCAATAATTACTGCATAATATGTTGAAACGATAAACGTTACACACATTTGCCACCAGCCGATGAATTCAGCACGTGGACTAATACGGTAGAACGTAAGTGGCGCGGAACCACGATGACGATGCCCAAGAGCAAATTCAAACGCCAATAATGAAATACCCGTCGTTAATAATGCGAATAAGTACGGTAAAAAGAATGCGCCTCCTCCATTTTCATACGCTGTATAAGGAAAACGCCATATGTTTCCTAATCCAACGGCAGAGCCGACCGCTGCGAAAATAAATCCAGCCCTCGTTCCCCATTGTTGCCTCGTTTCCATATTTCCTTCCCCCTTTGTGACAAGTTCATAATTGGATTATATTTTAAATTTACTAAATTATCAATATATTCTGTTAATTTTTACGAAAGTTTATAATCTCCTTCTATTAGATTCAAAAAAAGATCGAATAGATAGCTATTCATCTATTCGATCTTTCATCTGTTTTAATATTTTCTTTTCAAGTCTTGAAACTTGTACTT
Organism: Bacillus sp. EB106-02-03-XG38; assembly: GCF_058792175.1. Classification (NCBI taxonomy): domain Bacteria; kingdom Bacillati; phylum Bacillota; class Bacilli; order Caryophanales; family Bacillaceae; genus Bacillus; species Bacillus sp. EB106-02-03-XG38. The sequence continues at coordinate 737,425 of NZ_JBYTED010000003.1, read as the reverse complement.
GCGAAATACCTATGCGCTCTGCTACTTCTGATTGGGTTTGATCTTTATAGTAGCGTAAATACACAATTAAACGCTCTCGCTCATCTAGTTCTCTAATTGCTTCTTTTAAAGCAATTTTATCAAACCATTTCGTTTCAGATTGATCAGCAATTTGATCTAAAATAGTGATTGGATCCCCGTCGTTTTCATACACCGTTTCGTGTATGGATGAAGGAGCACGACTCGCTTCTTGTGCAAGAACGACTTCCTCTGGCGTTAGTTCTAACGCTTCAGCTACTTCATTAATCGTTGGAGCCCTTCCGAATTCTTTCGAAAGCTCGTCTCTCATCTTCCGAATTTTATTTCCTGTTTCTTTTAAAGATCTACTTACTTTCACTGATCCATCATCACGTAAAAATCGCTGTATTTCCCCAATTATCATTGGAACTGCATATGTTGAAAATTTCACGTCGAAAGATAAATCAAATTTATCTACCGATTTTAAGAGCCCAATACATCCAATTTGAAATAAATCGTCTGGTTCGTATCCTCGATTAAGAAAACGCTGCACAACCGACCATACGAGACGCATATTACTTTGAACGATTGTATCTCTCGCTTGTTGATCTCCATCTTGACTTTGTTGAATTAACGCTTTTAGCTCGTGGTCCTTTAACTGAGGTTTCTTCTTCTCATTTTTGACCTCTATGTCCATAGGCTATTCTCCTTAATTGCATAGAGCGTTACTATTTGATAAGTATTTTGTCAAATGGATTGTTGTCCCGAAAGATTCGTTTGAAATAACTTCTACTTCATCCATAAAATTTTCCATGATAGTAAATCCCATTCCGGAACGCTCTAATTCAGGTTTAGTTGTAAAAAGGGGTTGTCTCGCTTCATCTAAATCAAAGATGCCAATCCCTTCATCTCGAATCGTGAGTTTCACCATTGCTTCTTCCAAAATTACAGAAATATAAACAACACCTTCTGCATTTCCTTCGTACCCATGAATAATTGCATTTGTAACTGCTTCTGACACAACTGTTTTAATCTCTGTAAGTTCTTCCATCGTTGGGTCTAGTTGCGCAATGAAAGCAGCTACCGTAACACGAGCGAACGATTCATTTTGACTTAATGCTGAAAATTGAAGGTTCATTTCATTTCTCATTTATGCCACCCCCAACGTCGCGAGCGCATGCGCTTCACTTTCTTCTAAACGAACAATTTTAAATAAGCCCGACATTTCAAATAAACGTTTAACAGGCGGTGAAATTGCACAAACAACCATTTCTCCACCTAATCCCTTTACATGCTTATATCGGCCTAATATAACCCCTAAACCAGAACTATCCATAAACGATAAGTTCTCTAGGCTCAAAACAATATGATGAACACCACGTGTCTCAATCATATCTGTTACTTTCGTTCGCAACTCTTCAGCAGTATGATGATCTAATTCACCCGCTAGTCTCACACATAGGACGTCACGTTTTACTTCTAATTGCATGGAAAGACTCACACGATTTCCTCCTTATGCTCAAACTTTACTCATTTTACATACATAAAGATTTTCGTGATACAACATAAGAATCCTTCTTACTGACAAAAGAAGAACTATTTCGCCATAAAGTGAAACCATTCAGCAATTATTTACTTACATACGAATAGAAAAGCGGCAAAATATTTGCCGCTATTTTGATGTTGAAAACATCCCAAAACTTCTTTTAAATAACTCCCACCAGCTCGCTGCAGCAACATCTTCTTTTGCTACAATTGTTTGTTTTAGTAAAACATCTTTATCTTTTTTAATAACAAGTGTACCAAGTGCATCGCCCTTTTTAATTGGCGCTTTCACTTTCTTTTCAGCAATAACTTCTTGCTTTACTTTGTCCATATTTTCGCCCTTCTTCATAAGAAGAGACACATTGTCTGACGCAACTAAATCTACTTTTTCTTTTTTCCCTTTTCCTACTTGGACAGTCTTAATTTTTTCGCCTCGTGTATACAATTTCTTTGTCATATATTGACCAAATGCGTAGTCAAGAAGCTTCGTTACTTGATTGTTCCGTTCTTTCGATGTAGGTGCTCCCATAACAACTGAAATAACACGCATCCCATTCTTTTCAGCCGATGCTGTTAAACAATATTTCGCTTCTGTCGTAAAGCCCGTTTTCACACCATCTACTCCCGGATAAAAACGTACTAACTTATTCGTATTAACGAGCCAAAATTTCTTATCCGTATCTTCACGTAAATAGTCTTCGTATTTACCTGTGTATTTGCGAATAAGTGGGTATTTCATCAATTCTTTCGCCATTATAGCCATATCGTTCGCTGTAGAATAATGGTCTTTAGCCGGAAGACCTGTTGGATTTTGAAAATGAGTATTTTTCAGTCCTAAGTCTTTCGCTTTTTTGTTCATCATATTTACAAAACCTTCTTCTGAACCAGCGATATGCTCCGCTACTGCAACAGACGCATCATTTCCTGATGCGATTGCAATCCCCTTTAGCATTTCATTTACAGTCATCTCTTCTCCAGGCTCTAAAAAGATTTGTGATCCACCCATTGAAGCCGCATGCTCACTTGCTCTAACTTTATCGGTCAGTTTTAGTTTTCCTTTTTCAACTTGTTCCATAATTAATAGCATTGTCATAATCTTCGTCATACTAGCAGGTGGTAACTTCTCATTTGGATTTTTATCAAACAAAACTTTACCTGTATCTTGTTCAATTACAATTGCTGATGACGCTTGTTCCGCTAACTTCGGCGTTGTTTCTTCTGTTTTCTCCTGCTTCGTCTTCTCAGATTGTGCGAAACTAACTGAAGTACCAGAAAGCAATAACATGAAACAAACAATTATTCCAAAAACTCGCTTCATGACTAACCCTCCATTCTATATCAGACCTATTTTTCCCAATTTATTATTTTTTAATACCATATTTTTCTAATATTTTAAGTTGACAAATACATTCATCAACTATATTGTATTAAGTGTATTACATAGAGTAGTACACTTAATACATACCAGAAAGGAGACATTGCTCTTGCATATTCAACTTGATCCAAGAAGCAACACTCCGATATGGGAACAAATTGTTCAAAATATAAAAGAACTCGTATTGAAAAACATGTTAGCTCCAAGTGACAAACTACCTTCTGTACGCGAACTCGCTTCTTTACTCGTTATAAATCCAAATACAGTGAGTAAAGCGTATCAAGAATTAGAGCGACAAGGGATTATTGAAACATTACGAGGGAAAGGAACATTTGTATCCCAATCGATCACCCCAACATTAGACGAAAGGAAAATCGCTATGGTTGAAAAGCAATTTCATCAATTACTATTAGAGGCCTCTTATCTTGGTGTTACGAAAGATAAAATTCATGATTGGATAGACTCATACTACAAAGAGATTGGAGGAAATGCGGATGCTGAAAGTGACAAGCTTGAAGAAAACGATTGATAATCAAACGATTTTAGATGATGTTTCTTTTACATTACAAAGAGGAAGTATTATCGGATTACTCGGAAGAAACGGTGCGGGGAAAACAACTTTATTACGAACGATGGTCGGCATTTTAGACCCTGATGCAGGGACTGTTACATATGAAGATACAAACATTCATCAGTGTCCTGAAATAAAGCAAAAAATCGTATATGTCCCTGATTCTACTAACATACTGAACGGATATACGGTAAAAGAAATTGTAAAGTTTTATAAAGAAGTTTATAACGCATTTGATGAAGCATATTTCTATGAACTGTTAGAACGTTTTAACTTACCAAACAAACGAATTCGTAGTTATTCAAAAGGCATGAAAGCACTACTTGCCATCATTTTAGCCGTTTCTACAAAAGCAGAATATATCATTTTAGATGAACCAACAAACGGACTTGACCCTATCGTGAAAAGACAAATTTTACAGTTTCTCGTTGGAGAAGTTGCAGAAAAAGAGATTACCATTTTCATCTCCACTCACCATTTAGATGAAGTAGAACAAATTGCAGATACAATTATTATATTAAAAGGCCATACTATCTCGTCTATTACATCACTAGACGATGCAAAATCACGATTTGCAAAAATACAAGTAGCTTACGAACGTTCATTACCTCAAAAGCTAGAAAACTTAAGCAATATCAAAATATTAAATCAAACAGGAAAAGTATATACAATCTTAATTGAGGGAAATGTGGCTACAACACTAGAGAAGTTTTATAAAGAACAACCTATACTCATTGAAGAATTAACAATGTCACTTGAAGATGTCTTCGTTACGACACTGGAGGAGGATGGGTATGTTTCATAAGGCGTTGTGGATATGGAATTGGAAGCGCGGGAAATATGCTGCGTTACTATTCTTCTTTAGTTCGCTTTATCTTCTATCTCTCGGATACTATAGAAGTGCTCAGATGGAACTCGATAAATATTACGAATTACAAGAAAAAGGGGAACTGTATTATTATTTTTATACCTTTTCTGCACGAGATGGTAATAGTTTTTGGTTAACTGTTCTTATCATCGCTTTAGCCTGCTTATTGATAGGATGGGAACGTAGCAACCAATCTAATACACTACTTATGACGATGCCATTTAAAAGAAAAAATGTTTTCTTATCTAAATGGGCTTTCGGTTCCTTCTGTATTGTGAGCTCGTTACTTATAAATTGGATTATTATGTATGTTATTTATAGAACAACCATCCATTTTGATTATCAATCATTTAGTCCATTTCACCGATACTTTCTTTATGCGATAGTTTCTTATGTTGCAGTCTATACAGCTGCTCTATGTATCGGTACTTTTACTGGAAGTATTGTTTCACAGGTCATTTTTTGCATTCCATGGCTACTAATGGGGCTTACATTTATTCCACTAGTGTACACTTTTACGCTAAACCATTTAGAGGCTACCGATACTAAAAATAATAAATTAGATCAACAACTATATGAAATCAATCAAAAAACAAATATAGTTGTACCAATATATCGCTTTTCTATTGATTATAACTATCAGCCAGATTCTCGGAAGAGGGACAACGATCCAACTACTTTAAGAAATCCAGCATCTCACGTATATTATTCAGCCAAATCAATGTTAGTCCCTATTTTCTATACAATATTTTATTTATTACTTGGGACATATTTATATATGCGGTCACCAAATGAAAATAATCAAAAGATATTTATTTTCCAAAAACATATAAAAATATGGATATGGGTGACCAGCATTTACTTTGCATTACTAGGTGGCTATAAAATCAATCAATTTTTTTTCTTACCTAACTACTATATCAGTTTGTTTCTCGCTGGAATCATTACTTATGTTGTATTATCACGCCTAACAAATTATAAAGTTTTTTAAAGGAGAGATCCTATGTTTCAAAAAGCACTGTGGCTAAGAACATATCAACAAAGTAAATATGTTGTATGGTTATTTTGGCTCGTCAGCTTCTATACTTTGTCATATAAATACTATATGACTTCTATTCAACAGCAACAATTTCTAATTGACAATAAAAAATGGAACTCTGTATATCATTATCACTTTGATTTAACACTTCTAGATCCTGTCATGCTGTTAGGTAGCGTACTTATCTTGCTAGCTTGTACGCTAATTGGATGGGAAAGACAAAATAACGCTAGTGACTTGTTATGGTCTATGCCCTTTAAACGTTCACACCTCTATATAACAAAGTGGTTGTTTGGAATCTGTAATATCGCCGCTGTTGTCATTTTAAACTGGGGGCTATTGGCTATTATGAAAAGGTTGACTTTTCATAATAAATATCAAGTATTTTCTCCGTTTCATAGTTACTTTATGTATATGTTAATTGTATTAATCGCTATTTATACACTTGCATTATGCGTAGGAACAATAACTGGGAATATTATCTCGCAAGGATTTCTCACTGCAGTTATATTAATCTTCCCTGCTTTGCTTCCATCACTTATATCAGGAGTCATCGCTGTTCACTCGAATGTCGACTTTCACGAGAAGAATGGCCGTATACATGATGTTATGGAAAACATACGTATTTCTGGTCCAGCAGAAGATTTTACTATTAACTTTAATTATGATCCACAAAGCGCTTATACTGATCAAAATGGAGTACGTCATAACGAGCCCAATTTTACAAAGATTCCACCGGCAAAAACATTGATTGGACCTATTGCGCATATTATTCTTTTATTACCATTCGGGATATATTTATATGCCCGTTCAGTCAATGAGCGAAATGGTAACTACTTATTATATCCAAAATTACAAAAAGTAGTTTTAGCTTGTGCAATTTTCTTTGGTGGGGCCGTCGGAGGTTTAATGCTAAGTCGCGCACAGTCATTGTCTAGCTTTTACATCGGATTTTTAGTTACTAGTTTAATTATCTATTTCTTCCTACCAAAAATATTAAAATGGAAAGTCTCTTGGAATTTCAAATAAAATAACCTCCTCTCGATGAGGAGGTTATTTCACATTCTCTCTTCTTTTCCCATACTCTTTTTCTTGCTTCGTTCCAAACCCGTCACCATTTGCTACAATTTGATCTGTTGGAGCAACTACGCTTTCAGCAATTCTCCATTCTCCCCCTTGCTGAATAAACACTTGCATAAAATAATTCATGCCATTTAACTGATACGGATTTTCTTTTTTTACTTCATAACGAGCTGCGACATAATACACTTGCACATTCTCAGCCTCAAACTTAGAAATATATTGCGATAATCTCGGGATATACTGTGATGCTTTTTGAAGTGGCAGTTGTTTTACTTTTACAAGAGAAGACTTGGTAACATTACTGATCGTATCTTCATGTCGAATGTTATCACTATGATGAAATAAAATAGCGTTCTGCATTGAGCGAATCCATAGTTTTGAATATAAAACAGGTTGCTTATTTGAAATATGTTGTAATTCTTTTTGAACGACTTGAAGGGGCGTAGCGGCATCCACGAATTGATTAAAGCAGAAAAAACTTCCAATCATAATGAAAAGCGTACAAATACGTTTCATAAATTTTCACTCCGATTCTTTTTAATTAAAGTATTGGAGTTTCAAAATGTTTTTATTCAAAAGAAAAAGGATAGGAAAGCTTTCGCTTCCTATCCTCATTTATTATAATACGCGGCCAAATAACTCTAATACCATTTCGATCTCTTGGTCGCTCCAACCTTTAAATCTCTCTTTATAATATTCTTTACGCACAGCTTCAAGTTTTTCAGTTACTTCTCTTCCGTGTTCTGTAATTTCTAAGTACACGATACGACGGTCTGAATTTGAACGCTTTCTTTCTACAAACCCTTTTCGTACGAGACGATCAGTAACAGCTGTAATATGACTGGAGGTTACGTTTACTTCACTCGCAATTTGAGAAGCCATCTGTGGACTGTTTAAAAATAACGCGCGTAATACAGAAAATTCATTGTATGGCATATGTTCTGCAAAACGTGTATTAATATCATTTTGTAATAAACGTATCATCTTTCGAAATGATCCGGATAACTCTAAAATCAGTGTTTCTCTTTTTTCGTTCACTAGCCTCGTCCCTTTTTTATCATATTTACACATATTATAATCTATAAATACCCTCGTTGTATATGCTTTCTTTCTCTAACATTCCCATTTATGTAACTTTTTCATACAAATTTCTTTTTTGTTCACACATATACATATAAATAAGGATGGTGATGGAAAATGCAAGGTGGAATGAATCCTTATTTACACAACGTACGTACAGCAAATACTGGTAAAGAAGCTACCATTACTGTGCAAGGTGAGGGTGTTGTAAAAGCAAAACCAAATGTTGTTATCTTAACAATTGGTATTCGTACAGATCATAAAAATGTAAAACAGGCACAAGAGGAGAATGCAGTGCAGTCTAAACAATTATTAGATGCACTGAAACAGCTAGGGATTGCCGAAAAAAATATAGAAACCATTTCATATACGATTACGCCTCAGTACGAATATGTAAATGATAAAGCGTTATTACAAGGGTATCGTGTGGAGCATTTGTATGAAATTACCGTTTTAAATGTACAAAAAGCAGGGGAAGTATATGATATAGCCGTTTCAAATGGAGCAAACTTAGCAAAAGGCCTACGCTTTCGAATATCTCACCCAAATAAATATTACGAGCAAGCACTCATTCAAGCTCTGCAACAAGCGGTAGAAAAAGCTCGTGCTATTGCGAGTACATACAATTTAAATATTAATCCTGTTCCACTCTCATTCGTTGAAGAATCTGCTCAATTACCACGAGAAGTTGCGTCCTTTGCTACTTTACATGCACAAGCAGCTCCACCCATTCAATCGGGAGAATTAGAAATCATTTCAACAATACGGGCGATTTTTACGTATTTATAAATAATCTTATTTATAAGTAAACGTTATCATTTTCCTTGTTGTAAAAACATGATGTTCTGATATAATAAAGGACGGTGAGCTCTTACGAAAGAGATATCACGGGTGGGAGAGGGATATGAAAAAGAAGGTTTAACATGAAAGGAATACTTGAAAGAACATTTAAATTAGGTTTACACGAAACATCACCAAAACAAGAAGTTTTAGCTGGAGTTACGTCATTTTTCACGATTGTATATATTATGATTGTAAATGCGTCAATTTTATCCGATGCTGGCATTCCTCTTGAAGCTGGAATTTTAGCAACTGTTTTCAGTTCATTTGTCGGATGTCTGCTCATGGCATTTTGGGCAAATGCACCTGCTATTCTTGTCCCTGGTATGGGTGTAAATGCATTCTTCACGTACACTGCTGTGCATACGCTCGGATTATCTTGGCAGGAAGCATTAGCAGCTGTCTTCATCTCTGGTATTATTTTTGCAATTGCTGCGTTTACACCAATCGCTCGCGTGCTTTCAGTATCGATTCCAAAGTCATTAAAGGAAGCTATCACTGTCGGCATCGGATTATTTTTAGCATTTATCGGATTGCAAAAAGGTGGTTTAGTCGTTTCGAATCCAAATACGGCTGTTGCAATGGGTAAATTAAGTAACCCTGTCGTTCTCGCGACTGTGCTTACTCTTATCGTTGCACTTGTATTATTTATTCGTAATGTACGTGGAAACTTTTTATGGACGATTGCAATAGGAACTGGTATTGCATGGCTATTTGGTCTTGTTGATACAAGTCAAATCGGAAATAGTTCATTCTCATTTGCGAGTTACGGCGATGTGTTTGGAGCTATGTCATTTGGCAAACTTTCTTCCTTACCATTTTGGATTGCAACATTCTCCTTAAGCATGGTGCTTATTTTTGAGAACATGGGACTTCTACACGGTTTATTAGAAGATGACCGTAAATTCCCACGTGCTTACCAAGCCAATGCAATTTCAGCAATGACATGTGGTCTATTTGGCACAAGCCCTACCGTATCAACAGTAGAGAGTGCCGCAGGTATTACTGCAGGCGGAAAGACAGGTCTGACGTCTATCGTTACAGGATTGTTATTCTTTGCATCACTGTTTGCACTTCCGTTTGTCAAACTAATTCCTGATAGTGCCATTGCACCAATCTTAATTATTATTGGCGGCCTGATGATTACAAGCATTCAACAAATTCCTCTGAACGATTTTTCAGAAGGGTTTCCAGCGTTCTTAATTATCGTCATGATCCCGCTCACATATAGTATCGCTGATGGCATTGCGTTCGGATTTATCGCTTATCCTATCTTAAAAGTTGCTCTTGGAAAGCGTAAAGAAGTCGCACCGTCCATGTATATCATTACATGCTTATTCTTAGCCATGTTCGTATTACACGCTATTGGTTAAGTAAAAACACCGAGGAGTTTTCCTCGGTGTTTTTTTACTTAAACCATCCTTTTTTATAAAACCAAGCCATCATGCCGCCGCCAATTAGTGCCATGATAAGTAGACAAATAAAATAACTATACTGTCCACCAAGCTCTGGCATATGCGTAAAGTTCATTCCGTATACTCCCGCAATAAACGTTAATGGCATGAAAATAGTCGAGAAAACAGTTAGTGTTTTCATAATGTTATTCATATGATGTGAGTTTAATGAAAAATAGCTATCCCGAATATCTGCCGTTAACTCTCGGCTTGCTTCAATCATTTCTGTCAGCTTAAGTAAATGATCATGTATATCTTTAAAGTAAATTTCATGATCACTTATACCGTAAAAACGAGTCGAATTTAATATACGATACAATAAATCACGCATCGGAATAATTGTACGCCTTAGCTTCGATAAATCTGCACGTATATCAAATACTTCTTCTAGTACACTTCCTGCTGTCTCACCCGTTAAATTATCATCAATTGCATTTAAATGATCCTCAATGTAATATACAGGCGCAAAATAATCATCCACAATTTGATCAATAATAGTATGCGCTACATGCAAAGGACTATTTTTAATACGCTTCTTTTCTCCAAGCGTTTTCCATACTCTTTCGATTGCATTGTTATGAGAAAAGTGGAAAGAAACAATATAACGATCACTAATAAATAAATCGATCTCATGCGGTTCTAATCCATCCTCACCAAATGCATGAAGAACTAAAAAGTTATATCCATCATAAAAATCAACTTTTGGCCTCTGTACATATTCTATACAGTCTTCAATTGCAAGGGGATGGAACTTAAAATGATCTTGCAAAATGTATGTATACTCTTCTTTCGTTGGCTTATATAAATCTAGCCAATACCATACAATATGGTCTTTCTTTGTTTCCTCTAACGAAACATCATATAATACTTCATCTGCTTTTGTTATTGCACAAATTCTAATCATAATTTCACCCATTATTATTATAAACAAAAAATAGCAAAAAAAGCCAAGGAGAAATACTCCCTGGCCCTTCTTTATTATTCAGTAACGATGCCGTGCACTAATGTTGGTGCATCTACATGCTCTTTAGAGATCTTCATGTTCTCATAAATTTTTGCTTTTACATCTTCCACATTTTCACGGTTTGCGTAGATGGTAACAAGGGATTCACCTTTTTTCACGTTGTCCCCTACTTTTTTGCGAAGCATTAAGCCAACCGCTAAATCAATTTCAGATTCCTTCGTCGCACGTCCTGCTCCTAAAAGCATTGCTGCTGTTCCGATTTCATCTGCAACGATTTCTGATACATAACCGTCTTCCTTCGCTTCTACTTCAATTTTAAACTGTGCTTGTGGTAATTTAGAAGGATCATCAACAACAGATGCATCGCCGCCTTGCGCTGATAAGAACGTTTTAAATGATTCTAGCGCTTTACCGTTGTTCATTACTTCAATTAATTTCTCACGTGCATCTTCTAAAGATGAAGCTTGTCCAGCAAGGTATACCATTTGACTTCCAAGCGTTAAACACAACTCTTCTAAATCTTTTGGTCCTTTACCTTGTAATGTATCAATTGCTTCTTGTACTTCAAGTGCATTACCAATCGCCTCACCAAGTGGTTGACTCATATCAGAAATAACAGCCATCGTATTACGGCCAACGTTATTACCAATGCGCACCATTGCTTCTGCTAAACGTTTTGCATCTTCATCTGTTTTCATAAATGCACCTGCTCCAGTTTTTACATCAAGAACAATTGCATCTGCACCAGCAGCAATTTTTTTACTCATAATGGAGCTTGCAATAAGCGGAATTGAGTTTACTGTTGCTGTTACATCACGAAGTGCATACAATTTTTTATCCGCAGGTGTTAAGTTTCCACTTTGACCAATAACTGCGATTTTATTTTCATTCACAAGACGCATAAACTCAGCATTTTCGATTTCAACATGGAATCCTGGAACTGCTTCTAATTTATCGATTGTACCACCAGTATGTCCTAGACCACGTCCAGACATTTTTGCAACCGGTACACCTAAAGCGGCTACTAATGGACCTAACACAAGTGTTGTTGTATCACCAACGCCACCTGTTGAGTGCTTATCTACTTTTACTCCTTCAATAGCTGATAAGTCGATTGTATCACCGCTATTTACCATTGCCATCGTTAAATCAGCACGTTCTTGATCGTTCATATCTTGGAAGAAAATTGCCATTGCAAGTGAACTTACTTGATAATCAGGAATATCACCATTCGTATATCCTTCAACAATAAAATTAATTTCTTCTGTCGTTAATGCATGTCCGTCACGTTTTTTTGCAATTAGGTCCACCATTCTCATTGTGAGGTCACCCCTTCATTTGTTTTACGATTGCTTTTACTAATGCTAAGAAATTAGCTTTAACACGTTCTGTCGTTTCGATTACTTCATCGTGGTGAAGCGGTTGATCTAGAATACCAGCTGCCATATTTGAAATACAAGAAATACCAAGTACTTTCATACCAGCATGACGCGCTACAATTACTTCAGGTACTGTTGACATACCAACTGCATCTCCGCCAAGTGTACGAAGCATACGAATTTCAGCAGGTGTTTCGTATACAGGACCTGTCATTCCAACGTATACACCTTCTTGTACTTTAATATTTAAGTCCGCTGCAACTTGTTTCGCCATTTCGCGAAGCTCTACTGTATATGATGTAGACATATCAGGGAAACGTACACCCATTTCAGAATCATTTGGTCCGATTAATGGGTTTGTACCCATGAAGTTAATGTGATCTGAAATTAACATAAGATCGCCTGGTTCGAATGATGTATTTACACCACCAGCTGCATTTGTTACAACAACTGTTTCTACACCTAGTTCCTTCATAACACGAACTGGGAATGTTACTTTTTGCATGTCGTATCCTTCATAGAAGTGGAAACGTCCTTGCATTGCTACTACTGTTACACCTTGAAGTGTACCGAATACTAGTTGGCCTGCATGACCTTCTACAGTTGATACTGGGAATTCAGGGATTTCACTGTAAGGTACTGTTACTGCGTTCTCGATTTCATCTGCTAATACACCTAGTCCAGATCCAAGGATTAGCCCTACTTGTGGTGTCTCTTGAAATTTTTCTTGTAAGTATGAAGCTGATTTTGTAATAAGTTCACGATTCATTTGTTTATCCCCCTATTTCTTTAGCTCGTTTAAGAAGCTTGTTCCGTATTCTGGCATTTTCACACCGAAGTTCTCCGCTACAGTTGCACCAATATCAGCAAATGTTTGACGAAGTGGTAACTCTTGTCCGCCTTCTTTCATGCTTGGGCTATATGCTAATAACGGTACATATTCACGTGTATGGTCAGTACCGTGGTGAACTGGATCGTTACCGTGGTCTGCTGTAATTAATAATAAATCATCTTCTTTTAGTTTTTCGAATACTTCTGGAAGGCGTGCATCATATTCCTGCAATGCTTCTCCGTATCCTTGTGGATCACGACGGTGACCAAATAGTGCATCAAAGTCAACTAAGTTTAAGAAGCTAAGACCTGTAAAGTCCATATTTAATGTATCTACAAGCTTATCCATTCCATCCATGTTCGACTTCGTACGAAGCGATTCAGTAACCCCTTCACCATCATAGATGTCAGAGATTTTACCGATAGCAATCACATCGTAGTCACTATCTTTTAATTCATTCATTACTGTACGGCCGAATGGTTTTAATGCATAGTCATGACGGTTCGGTGTACGAGTAAAGTTGCCAGGCTCACCAACGAATGGACGAGCGATAACACGGCCTACCATGTACTTCTCATCTAACGTTAATTCACGTGCAATTTTACAAATTTTATATAATTCATCAAGCGGCACTACTTCTTCGTGTGCTGCAATTTGCAGAACGCTATCAGCAGAAGTGTAAACGATTAAAGAACCTGTTTCCATTTGTTCTTGACCAAGCTCATCAAGAATTTCAGTTCCAGAAGCTGGTTTATTACCAATAATTTTACGGCCTGTTTTTTCTTCTAATTCATCAAGTAATTCTTTCGGGAATCCTTCAGGGAATACTTGGAATGGTGTATCAATGTAAAGGCCCATGATTTCCCAGTGACCTGTCATTGTATCTTTACCAGTAGATTTCTCTTGCATTTTTGTATAATATCCAAGTGGTTTTTCTACTTTAGAGATACCTTTCATTTCACGAATGTTACCAAGACCTAATTTCACCATGTTAGGCATTTGTAACCCATTCATATGTTCAGCAATGTGACCAATTGTGTCAGATCCTAAATCACCAAATTGCTCAGCATCTGGTGCTTCACCGATTCCAACAGAATCCATTACGACTAGGAATATACGTTTATATTTATTCATAACTGCGACCTCCTATAAGTTCAGCTCTACTTCTTGTAGTATGTTCAAAACGCTATAAAGTGAAACTGTTCTCCATAAGAATTATCTTTCGTTCTCATTATCAAACAGTACTTCTTTAAATGATTTTCTAACCTATTTCGTTTACTTTGAAACGACTCAAAAACATTTCTAGTTTTTTCTAAGTCAGATGTCAGACATCTGATACTGATATCATAACATGTTTACGCTTTCTTTTTAATACATTTTCGTAGAATTTCTCATTTTCTTCACACTTCTATTGTAATCCATTATGCAAAGAAGTGCTAATGATTTTGCGATTTATTTATTCATATAAAGTGAAACTTTAATCAGTGGGGGTTTTCTTCATCCCCACTGATTATTAGCCCTCACCAATCGGACTTTAATGGGCAGCCCGCCCCCCACCTAATTTCTTTGCTTTCGCTCAATTTTGAGGTGGGGGTCTTACTGCCCATTAAAGCGGGATAAAATGAACTTTTAATCTCCCCGCAAATAACGAGATAAAAATAAAAAGTAGCTCTAAAGAGCTACTTTTTATTTTACTTCTACTGTTTCTTCTTTATGTTCATGCAGTTCACCTTTTTTAACGTGAACTTTCACTTTGTAAGAACCGTTTTCTTTGAAAGTATGTTTCGTTTCATACTCTCCTTTATTTCCTTCTTTCGCTGGAATGAATTCGTGTTTTTCAACACCATCTTTCCAAATCTCAAGTTGGACTTCAGCACCAGTTAACGCTTCTTCTTTTTGCTTTAAGTGAACTTTCATTGTTGATTCAGCATTTGCTTTTATGTCACCAGCCATAAGGTGAATCATTGTATCGCTTTTATGATCGCCATGCCCTGCGCCGTGATCACTATTTTCTTTTTTCGCATCTTCTACTTTCGCATTCCCTACAGCCACTTTTACTTCTGGCATAACATGCATTTCACGTGCATTTGTGTGAGCGATAATATGGTATACTCCATCCGTCTCGAACGTTTTCTCGACAGCATAAACACCTTTTCCTTTATGCTTACCATCTAACATCTCGTGCTTTTCATCGCCAGCTTTCCAAATTTCAAACTTTACATCATCAGCATCCGTTACTTTTTCTTTTCCTTGTGTAACAAGTGCTTGTACTTCTGTTTTTTCACCAGGTTTAATTTCTTTCGGATTTGTTTGAACTGCTACTTTTACAGCTTCCAGTTTCTGTTCTTTTTTCGGTTCTTCTTTGTTTGTATTACAGCCAGCCAATGCTAGCATCGCGATAAATAAAGTCATAATAAGTTTTTTCATCATCATTTCCTCCTTCATACCTTATTTAGTATAGAGGAAATACATTGTAATATTCTAGTCTTCTGCTGAAAACAATGTACGAAATGTTTGTGAAGTTTCTGTGAAATACTATAGCCTTTTGAATCTATGAAAAAAAGAGCATAGTAACTATGCTCTTGGATGAAACTGTTTATATACATCTTTTAATCTAGTTTTTGAAACATGCGTATAAATTTGTGTCGTTGAAATATCTGCATGTCCAAGCATTTCTTGCACAGCACGCAAGTCTGCTCCATTTTCTAATAAATGCGTAGCAAAAGAATGGCGCAACGTATGAGGTGTAAGCTCTTTTTCAATATTTGCTTCTTTCGCTAATCGTTTTAAAATTTTCCAAAAACCTTGTCTTGATAATCGATTGCCATGATGGTTTAAAAAGAGTGCATCTACTACTTTTTTACCCATCAATTCTCTTCTTCCCTTTTCAATATACTTTTGAATCGCTTCCGTCGCTAAACTTCCTAGTGGAATAATTCTTTCTTTATTCCCTTTCCCTATGCAACGAACGAATCCCATCGTTAAATGTACATCTTCTAAATTTAAGGCAATTAATTCCGAAACACGAAGTCCTGTTGCATACAGTAACTCTAGCATTGCTTTATCACGAACCCCAAAAGCACTCGTCATTTTTGGTGTCTGAAGTAACGCTTCTACTTCATCAACTGATAATACTTTCGGTAATTTCCGTTCTCCTTGAGGCGTCTCAATATGTACGGATGGATCGTGCTCTACCGCTCGTTCACGAAGTAAAAATTGATGGAACGAACGAATCGATGCAATATGACGTGCTAATGTTTTCGAAGATTTTCCATTTTCTTTTAAGTGCTGCAGAAAATTAACAATGTGTAAGCGTGTCACTTCATGAAAGCTTTTCGCTTGTTCTACATTTTGCAAATACTTTACATAACTTTTCAAATCACGTTCATAAGATACTACTGTATTTTTCGCTAGCCCTTTTTCGACAACCATATAATGAATAAAATCTTTTAATTGATCTTCCAATCTACACTACTCCCCATTTTCATAGAAAAACATCATTCTATTTACGAAAGCATCCTTTGCCGGCTCTTCATTCCCTGATACTTTTTCTACTGTCTCTTCTTTTGGCTTTTCATAACGATGATAGCTTTCATATTCTTCATTTATCCATAGTATAGCGAAATAAAACAAAATCGTACAACTTGTAAATAATAAAAATACTTTTATCCCATCAAAAGTTAATTTTAAAGCTCGGCGCATTGTAAATTCCTCCAAAATATAAGTTATTACAACATATGCCAAGCTTTCACCAATTTATACCTTATTCAAATAAAAAACCTCTTCCTAGTTAAATAGGAAAAGGTTATTTTTCATCCGTTTCATTTTCTTGACAATTTTTACAAATCCCATGGAATGTTAAACGATGATCCTTCACCTTAAAGCTCCAGTCATGTTCTACTTTCCTTTCCACTTCACCAAGTAAATCTTCTTGTATTTCTTGTACAGCACCACATTGTGTACAAATCAAATGATGGTGGAAACGCTGCGCACCTTCTTGGCGTAAGTCATAGCGTGAAACACCGTCTCCGAAGTTAATCTTATCGACAACTTTTAACTCAGATAATAGTTCTAAAGTTCGATAGACGGTTGCTAATCCGATCTCTGGCGACTTTTCTTTTACAAGGAGGTAAACATCTTCTGCGCTTAAATGATCTTCTTCATTTTCTAGCAGCACACGAACTGTTGCTTCACGTTGCGGTGTTAACTTGTAGCTCGCTGCATGTAATTGCTTCTTAATTCGTTCAATTCTTTCTTCCATTCGGTACTACTCCCTCCTCGCCACTCTTACACCATTATATCAGAAGAAGGGCTTCTGTCAAAAGAAAAACAATGAAAACAAATTGATAATTATTCTCATAAAGTATTTATTGTTTATTAATAGCCTCAACGACTTCTTTCATTAAAACTGGTGATGCATAAGCTTCTACACTAGAAGCAAGAGCTAGCACCGCTCCAATGATAAGAAAGAAGCATGTATAACGAATTAATAATGGTAATAGCGGCTCGGTTATTTTCCGTATAAATTGGTGCCTAATCATGCGTAAAGAAAAACTGGCTGCAATTGTTGTCATAACGAGAAATACTGGAATAATAATGAGATTTTGCGGCAATACAGAAACAAATGCTAATAATAATCCATTCCATCCGTGCTGACTTACTAAAAAACCAACTGTAAATCCAACGACTACTCCTTTTACAAACAATAAAATAAAAATAAGTGGCAATCCAATAATTGAAATCCCCAAAATCCAAATAAATCCAATGTATTTTAATTGCGAAAAGTAACTTTCTCGAAACATTTCGCTTGCAATAGCAAATTCTCCTTTAGAAACTTGTCCAAAAAAGCGCTGTAAATAAAATGATAAATCTTGTTTTTGATTTAATTGTAGACTATTTACCAGTATGGCCCCAAATATGACTCCCATCAATAATAAAACAGCGTTAAATATATATAATGAAGAGTTTTCCTGTATGTGAGACATTACACGGTCTTGCCAAGTTTTTCTCCACATTTTCCTTCCCTCCGTTCACACTCTTACTAAAAATGTATGAAAGAAAGAAAAAAGTATGACGAATTAACATTGAAATTCCGCTCTACTTTGCTAAACTAAAAGTAGAGAATAGGAGGGATTTCTCTTGAAACCATTATTATTAGATTTTCCAACATTATTTCAAACTGAACGCTTACAAGTTCGTAAGCCATTTCCAGGTGATGGTGCAGAAGTATATGAAGCAATCCAAGCTTCTCTAGAAGACTTAGTACCGTGGATGCCAATTAACGCTGAAACAGAAGAAAGTGCTGAAGAAATCGTTCGTAACGCTCACGGACAGTTTTTACTTCGTGAAACACTTGATTTTCACTTATACGATAAAGTATCGGGTACATTCATCGGAGCTATAACGCTCAAACCTGAAAACTGGGATATTCCAAAGTTTTCACTTCACTTCTGGCTGCATAGCGCTTATACGAAACAAGGCTATATGACTGAAGCCATTAAAGGCGCTATTCAATTTGCCTTTGATAAGCTAAGTGCTAGAAGAGTTGAAATTCGTGTTGATGCAACAAATACAAATGCATGTAACCTAGCAGAACGTTTAGAATTCATTCTAGAAGGTACAATGGAAAATGATTTCATAGCTCCAGATGGTAGCTTACGTGATGCACGCGTATACGCAAAAATCAATTAAAAAACACTCGCCTTTGGCGAGTGTTTATTTTTGTAGTTGTAAATATTGTACTGCGAACATCGTCTTCGCATCATGAATACGAAGATCTTCCATAAGCGTAATCGCTTCTTCTAACGATACTTCCATCAATTCCACAAACTCATCTTCATCTAACGCAGCTTTATTTTCTTTCTTCGTCAAACCTGTCGCTTTATATACATATAAAATTTCATCTGCAAATCCTGGAGATGTATAGAAAGAAGTAATAAGCTCCATATTTTCACATACATATCCCGTTTCCTCTTCTAATTCACGAACTGCTGTCACCTCAGGTTTTTCACCAGGTTCTAACTTGCCGGCCGGAATTTCTATAATCGCCTTTTCAAGCGCTTTACGATACTGCTCAACAAGCACGATTTTCCCCTCATCAGTAATAGCAATAATAGCAACTGCACCAGGGTGATTTACAATTTCACGTTTACTCATTGCTCCATTTGGTAATACTACATCATCAACACGAACTTTTATAACTCTACCATCAAAAATCGGTTCAGTTTTTACTGTTCTCTCCGCAAGATTACTCATACTACTTCATCTCCCTGTTCTATTTCCTATTCTTTCCTCATACATTTTACCACATTGAAAGGAGCGTGATAGAAATGAAAGTTTATATTTTACCAAATCGCGTCACTTTAGTCGGAAAAGCATGGCAAATTCGCCATAAGCTAAAACAATATGGCAAAGAGTATACAACTGTACAAGAGTGGATTTCAGCTAGTAAAAAGTAAAAGTTTGTCAACCTCTTTTCCCTTTCGTACAATAAGAGTAAGGAGGTTGACTTATGAAAAAACGTCAATTAGGAAACTCAGATTTATTTGTGACAGAAATGGGACTTGGCTGTATGTCTCTCGGTACATCTGAAGCAGAAGCTATGCGTATTATCGATGAAGCAATTGATTTAGGAATCAATTTTTTTGATACAGCGGATTTATATGATTATGGATTAAACGAAGAATTTGTTGGAAAAGCATTAAAAGGGAAACGAGATCAAATTGTTCTTACAACGAAGGTTGGAAATCGATGGACAGAGGAAAAAAACGGCTGGTCTTGGGATCCTTCTAAAAATTACATAAAAGCTGAAGTGAAAGAAAGTTTACGTAGACTTCAAATCGATTATATTGATTTATATCAACTTCATGGCGGGACGATTGAAGATCCTATAGATGAAACAATTGAAGCCTTTGAAGAATTAAAAAAAGAAGGTATCATTCGTCATTACGGTATTTCTTCTATACGTCCAAATGTCATCCGTGAGTATGCAAAACGTTCAAATATCATTAGTGTACTTATGGAATATAGCCTTTTAAATCGTCGCCCCGAAGAATGGTTCCCACTTCTAAACGAACATCAAATTAGCGTCATTGCTCGTGGGCCACTTGCAAAAGGAATTTTAACTGACAATAATGCAAGAAAGATAGAAAGGGTAAAAGAAAAGGATTACCTTTCTTATTCTTACGATGAATTATATGCGACACTCTCGGGTGTAAAAGAAATAACAAAAGAAAAATCCTTAACAGGAACAGCTATTCAATATTGCTTACATAGCGAAACTGTTGCAGCTGTTATACCTGGTGCAAGCTCTATTAAGCAATTGCAAGAAAATGTACAGGCTAGTACACAAGTAGAGCTAACAGCAGCAGAATATATACACATTCAGCAAATTGCTAAATGTGATACCTACGCTTTACACCGTTAAAAAGACGCTACCATACTGGTAGCGTCTTTTTATAGCGTATCATATTTATCAGGATTCGTTCCTACATGTAAATTACGATTTAACGTATTAATTTGAGTCATCTCTTCTTCCGTTAGTGAAAAATCAAAGATAGTAAAATTCTCCTTAATGCGAGATGGTGTAACAGATTTAGGAATCGTCACTACCCCACTTTGAATATCCCATCTTAATATAACTTGCGCAGGTGTTTTATCATATTTAGTAGCAATGGCCTGAATAATCGGGTGCTCGAATACTTCCCCGCCCCTCATTAATGGGCTCCATGCCTCCATTTGAATTTGCTCACCTTGACAGAAATTACGCAATTCAAATTGCGCTAACATCGGATGAAGTTCCACTTGGTTTACCATCGGCTTCACCTTACAATTTGGTAATAATAGTTCTAAGTGATGTTTATGAAAATTAGAAACACCAATTGCACGCACTTTACCTTCTTCATACAGTTTTTCTAACGCTCGGTACGTATCGACATACTTCCCTCTTATTGGCCAATGTATTAAATATAAATCTACATAGTCCATTTGTAATTTCTTTAAGCTTTTTTCAAACGCCGCAAGTGTTTCCTCGTATCCTTGATCGTCGTTCCAAACTTTCGTTGTAATAAATATGTCTTCTCTCGAAATCCCTGATTCACGAACCGCCTCTCCGACACCGCTTTCATTTTCATATACAGTTGCTGTATCAATCGAACGGTATCCAACTTCTAACGCTGTTTTTACTGCTTGTTTTACTTCGTCGCCTTCTTTCGCTTTATAAACACCTAGACCGATCATCGGCATTTTTACGCCATTATGAAGTGTAGTTGTTGGAATGTGCACAGTCGTCTCCCTTTCATTCTTACATTTTTTTATAAGCCACCACTTTATTTGAACAAGATTCAACCAAAAAGTCAAAACATATGTACAGTTTACATAATAATTTTATTCACTAAAACGTGAACTCAATTATTTGCATTTCCTTCTCTCCATTCTTTCGCTTTTTCATCAACATTACGTACAAACTCAGTTTTCCCTTCCGAATATAACGTACCATCATATGTATACTTTTCAGCTAATTCTTTCTTTAAGGTTGCATATGCCTCAGCTTCTTCACAATGAGCCATCATATAATCACGAAATGCTAAATGCCTTACTATTTCAGGATTTCCTCTTTCAAACACGTGTAAGTGATACGAGCGTTTTTCCTCAGTTCCATGAATAAAATAACGACGTCTTGAAATACCATTTTCCCCTTTTGCGATATAGCCAAGCTCTATAAAACGTTCATTCCACCTATCTACTCTATCGATACTCTCTACTTCCATAATCATATCTATAATTGGTTTCGCTGCTAGTCCTGGCACCGACGTACTTCCAATATGATGTACTTTCACATTTTCTGGCATCGCCGCTTTTAATCTTTCGGCCTCCATGTGAAATTTTTCGTTCCAATGATTTTCATGCGGAACAACTACAATTTTTCTCATGTAAACTCCCCTTTTCTTACAAGCTCGTCAAAAAAATGATCAGTGCTATTCACTGATCATTTTTTGTATTATTTAAAGTCTTTCCAAGTAAGGCTACTTTCACTTAACAGTTCTTCAAATGATTTATTCTTTTCACGTTCTTTTTGTTCTTGGCGCTTTCTTTCCAGTTCAGCTGCCTCTTTTTCTTCTTCTCTCACTTGCAATTCTTTCTTCTTATTCTTTAATTGCTGCATGAGTGAATCATTTAATTGATCACCTAATGTAAGCGACTCTTTCTCTTGTTTATTCACTTGCGATTGTCTTTGCATTTGTCTTTGTTTCTTTTTCTTCATACTACTCACCTTTTACTTTTTTCTCCATTATAGTAGATACACAATGAACTCGACAATAAAAAAGGTTCTTTACTCTATTACTCACCTTTTGTAAATATGTTAATTTTTCGAAAAAACTAAATTTTTATATAGATATAATCCTATGAATCTATTAAAATTATGTCGTATGATGTCAGATTATAAAAAAAGGAGAAAACAATTATGTGGAAAAAAATCATTCCTGCTGTTGCCATTTTAAGCACCATTACTTTTTCAACCGTATTTGCCGCTCCCCCATCCCAGACTCCAGCTGAACAAAACCGCTACATAGACGTACAAATGCTTGGTATTAATGATTTCCATGGACAACTAGATACTGTTAAAAAAATTAATAACAAAGAAGCTGGTGGCGCTGATTACTTAGCTACTTATTTAAAAGAACGTAAACAGCAAAACCCGAATACACTTCTCGTACATGCTGGCGATATTGTCGGAGCTAGTCCACCAGTTTCAGCGTTATTACAAGACGAACCAACGATTGAATTTTTAAATGACTTAAAATTTGATGTTGGTACAATCGGAAATCACGAGTTCGATGAAGGTATTGATGAAATGAAACGTCTCATTTACGGTGGATATCATGAGAAAACAGGCAATTTCAAAGGTGCAAACTTCCCTTATGTCGCTGCAAACTTCTATAACAAATCAACTGGCCGCTTATTTTTACCACCATTTACTGTAAAAATGGTAGATGGTGTTCCTGTAGGATTCATTGGCGTTGTTACAACTGATACACCAAATGTGGTGATGCCTACTATGCTTAAAAATGTACAGATCACTGACGAAGTAGAAGCAATTAATAAATCAACGCAACAATTAAAGCGTCTCGGTGTTAAATCCATCGTCGTCCTTGCCCATGTTGGCGGAACAACTGATGAGTCTGGCGTGACAAATGGCGACCTTACTCGAATTGCAAATGAAACAGATCCGGAAGTTGATGTTATTTTCGGTGGACATAGTCACACGTATGTAAATGGTACTGTAAATAATAAACTAATCGTCCAAGCGAACTCTTACGGAACAGCTTTCTCAGACGTAGATGTAACAATTGATCGTAAAACAAAAGATATTGTAAAGAAAAAGGCTGAAGTCATTACAACATATCACGAAGGTGTGGAACCTGATAAACAAGTAAAACAAAAAATAGATCAATATAAAGAAAAAATCGCACCACTTGTAAATGAAGTGGTAGGTAAATCCACAGCAGCTATTGACCGTAAACAAAATGATGCTGGTGAATCTACTCTTGGGAATGTAATTGCTGATGCACAGCGTCAAACGATGCAAGCTCAAATCGCACTTATGAACCCTGGTGGCATTCGAAATGACTTAGATGCTGGCGATATTACATGGGGCGAATTATACGGCATTCAACCTTTCGGAAACCAATTAATTAAAGTAGATTTAACAGGCCAAGATATTCGAGACATTTTAAATCAACAGTGGCAAAAAGGTACGACGCGCATGCTTCAAATTTCAGGTATTCAATATACGTGGGATGCCAATAAGCCAAACGGTGAAAAAGTTACAAATATACGTTTAACAAACGGAGAAGAATTATCTCCATCTAAAACGTATAGCGTAGTTGCAAATGCCTTCTTAGCTTCTGGCGGTGACGGATTCGTATCATTTAAAAATGGGAAAAATGCAGAAACTGGTCCAAACGACTTTGAAGCACTAGTCGATTACGTAAAACAATTAAAAGAACCAATTCAGCCCGTTATTGATGGAAGAATTCAAAAGGTAAATTAAGTAGTTCCCTAATATGCGGTCCAGCTTTTTATTATAAAGGATACTCGTTCTTACAATGAACATAGTATCCTTTTCTTTAGTTATTAAAAATCATATTGTTGTAAAAATTGTTGTAGCGCCTCTTCTACAAGTTTAGATTTTTGAATTCCTTTCGATTCTGATAAAACGTCTAGTTTTGCTAATATTTCTTTATTAATAGAAAAGGTACGTTTCTTTTTCTCTGTACTTATACTCTTAATAGGCGCAATTACTTCTTCTCTCTTTCTTAATAACTCATATATACTTTGTAATTGCTCATAAATTAATAATTGATAATCTATTGTCGCATATTGAAGGGCTGTCGCTTCTTGGAGTTGTAAGTGACGTGGTTCTTCTCCATCCCCTACAAATATACGTTTCTTCTGTTCCCCATCATATTCGTACCCAATCACTCTTAGTTTCTTCGATAATGTATACGGGCTTATTTCAAGACGTTTTGCTATAATAGCGATGGATTCACGTCTATTTAAACAATCTATAATTTCTCCAATCGTCACAATTTCCCTCCTCCCGTGTTGAAATGACACTAGTATGGTATGTTACAATGATTTTCTAACAGTATATGCAAAACGAATAGCCTGTGCGATTCATACGATTTCAGAAAAGGAGGTTTTCAATATGCTTTTTCGTAGCTATACTCCACAGTTTTATAATGAAAATAAACAAATCATTCCTAATAGTATTGCTACGATGGAAAGCGTTATAATTAATGATCGAAAACAAACTCTCCTTATGCGCGGGCAAAACGTAGAGCAGCCTATTTTATTATGCTGTCATGGCGGACCGGGAATGGCACAAATTGGATTTATTCGACATTTTCAAAAAGAATTGGAGAAACACTTCATCGTAATTAATTGGGATCAGCGCGGGGCAGGTAAATCCTTTTCAATGAAAGATTTCGGAGCAAATTTTACAATCGAACAATTCGTGTCCGACGCAAAAGAAGTGATTCAATATGTACTTAAAAAGTTCAATAAACAGAAACTATTTCTCGCTGGTCATTCTTGGGGAAGCATTATTGGGCTTAACATAGCACATCAATATCCACAGTATATCGAGGCTTACATCGGTATTGGACAGATTGTACATATGAAACAAAACGAAGAATTGCTATATCAGCATTTAATTCGTTCTGCCAAAAAACATGATCATAAAAAAGCATTAGCTTCTCTTTTAAAATTAGGAAAACCACCATTTTTAGATACGAGACGTCTCATTATTCAAAGAAAGTGGCTTGGTACATTCGGAGGAGCAATCCAAAATGGATCTTCCTTTTCTTTCATACGAAAAGGCTTCTTTTCTCCCGAATATACGCTATTAGATTGGTTCAAGTTTCTCGCAGGAAATTTAAAATCTGGCGTTTTATGGGAAGAAATGCTAACAATCGATTTCTTTTCTTCTATTTCAAGTTTATCTATCCCGGTTTATTTTTGTTCTGGTCGCTATGATTATCAAACTCCTTATGCACTCGTTCAGGAATATTGTGATGTGATAGAAGCGCCCATAAAAAAGATGATTTGGTTCCCAAATTCAGCACATTCTCCCGATTTAGAAGAACCCGAATTATTCACTCAATCATTACAATCCATTAAACAAGAGCTAGCTTTTCAGCATTAGTCATAAAAGGCTCTTTTACATTTCATAGAAAACAATTTATAATAATATGTCGCAACTATGTATAAAGTGAAACTTTAATCAGTGGGGGGGTCTTACTGCCCATTAAAGCGGGATAAATATAGCAAGGCGCTTCATATTTACTTGCCTTAACACAATAAAATTTTGGGGAGATTACATTTATTATGAATGCTGTACTCGTCGCAGTAGCAGTTATGCTATTGCTTAGTTTGTTACGTGTCCAGGTCATTGTCGCCATCATTGTTGGAGCTTTAACAGGCGGAATTATCGGCGGACTCGGTATTTCAGAAACTATTAACACTTTTACAACTGGTCTTGGAAACAGTGCTCCAATCGCTTTAAGTTATGCAATGCTTGGCGGTTTCGCTATTTCCCTTTCCAAAACAGGACTTCCAGATGCCATGATTCAAACTGCATTAAAATGGATTGGCAATGAACAAGACACGAAAAAACAAGTTTATTCTAAAATACTTATTCTATTCATCATTTTAACGATGGCTTGTTTCTCACAAAATGTGATTCCTGTTCATATCGCTTTCATCCCCATCTTAATTCCAGCACTTTTAAAAGTATTAAATGAGCTGAAAGTGGATCGTAGACTTGTTACATGTATTATTACATTCGGATTGATTACTCCTTATATGTGGATTCCAGCAGGATTCGGAAAAATTTATCATGACGTATTGCAAACAAATGCTGCGCAAAGCGGTCTTACATTTGATGTCGCACTTATTCCAAAAGCAATGACTATTCCAGCAATCGGTATGATTATCGGATTATGTGTAGCGGTGTTCATTACGTACCGGAAACCTCGTACGTATGAAACAGAACAAATTCATACTACCGTAAATGAAATCGTTCCCTATACAAAACGTAGCATTACTTTCGGATTATTATCTATCATCGCTACATTAACTGTTCAATTAGCAACAGAATCAATGATTTTCGGTGCTTTAGCGGGGATTATCGTCTTATCAGTAAGTGGTAGTCTACCTCTAAAAGAAGCAGATGCAATATTAACAAGTGGCATGCGCATGATGTCCTTTATCGGTTTTGTTATGATCGCAGCCGCTGGATTTGGCGCTGTCCTTCGAAAAACAGGACATGTTGAATCTCTTGTACAAACGAGTGCACATATAATTGGAAATAATAAACCGCTCGCTGCATTCCTTATGCTTGTGATTGGACTTCTCGTTACGATGGGAATTGGTTCATCCTTTTCAACCATTCCTATTTTAACAACAATTTTTGTCCCTCTTTGCATGCAGCTTGGATTTAGTCCAATGGCCACCATTGCAATTATCGGTACAGCCGGAGCACTAGGCGATGCAGGATCTCCAGCATCAGATAGTACACTTGGACCAACATCTGGTTTAAATGCTGATGGTCAACACCATCATATATGGGATACATGTGTACCAACTTTTCTGCATTATAATATACCATTACTTATATTCGGCTTTATTGCCGCTATTACATTATAAAAGGTGCGTTTTATACGCACCTTTTACTTTTTTATTTTCCGCTTTAATTGTTGTAACGCTATTTTCCCATTTTCTTCGACACAACTTTCAATTTGCAGGAATGACGGACCTACCCACTCACTATCTATACTCCCGTTCAGCCCAATAATTTTCAATTTATCCGGTATAGATATATTTAAATTTTTTGCTGCCCGAATTAACTCAAAAGTAATCTTATCACTTGAAGTTACAATTCCATCTATATACGGATAAGTTTGCAATAATGTAATAAACTGTTTATTCGTATACCCTTGTACACATACTTCTCGATAAGAGACTCCTTCCTCCCAAACAGCGTCTAGAAATCCTGATACGTGCTCTTCCATTTCTTCGCTATCTTCTCCCTCACAGAAATAAGCAAGAAAGTAACAGCCTTTTTCCTTTAATAAAGAAACCGCTCTTTGTCCACTTTCATAATAATTTGCATCGGATTTTTTTTCATCAATTACAACAAACGGAAGTGGCATTTCTCCTATACTTTTAAAAACGGATCTTGTCAAAATAACACCTGCAACGTTATTTACCTTCAACATATGTATGTATCTATCTTTATTCTCTATATTACAAACAATGGTTTGATATCCTTCTTTATATGCTATTTCCTCAATACAATGTAGCAAAGTGATGTTTGATGGGTCATATAAATTATCTACAAGTAATGCAATTATCGTTGAATTCTCTTTAAATAATGGCTTTGCTGTACTATTTGGCCTATAACGTAATTCCTCAATTGCTTCTTTTACTTGTTTTACTGTGTCTTCATGGACGTATCCTTTTTCATTAATAACTCGTGAAACGGTTGCGACTGAAACACCTGCCAAATTTGCAACATCACGTATAGTTGCCACATCGTCACCCCTTAATATGGTAATAGATTACAATTTTACGGTAACCTAAATTACAATATTCGTCAAGGTTAATAACTTATATTTCTGAAAATTGTTACATCATTACACTAAACTATATTCCAATTGAATTTCATGTAAAATCGGGATATTATCATACCCAATACGCGGGATTTCTTTCTTTATTTTTCGGGCCTCTTCCACCGCATTCACATATAAATTTGTCATCAAAAAATTACGTTTTTGGTAAAAACGTAACGCATTCATATTATCATTCGTTGTAATGAGCCAAACCTGCTCGCACCGCTCTTCTTCTGCCATTTTTAATACACAATCTACAAGTTTTGTCCCTATTCCTTTTCTTTCTTCAAAGCTATCTAACGATACAATTTCGCACGTATTTCCGGTCACTTCATACGTTATAATTCCAATTATTCTTTCATCTGAGAGCGCAACAAATCCTGGTAATTCTTCTAATTGATGCCCCTTCCCACGTGAAACCATCAATGAACTTCCCCAGTTCTCACACATGAACATTCGGATTTTTCCTTTCATCGATGGCGTAATTTTTTGTATATACACCATTTCCTATTTCTCCCCTTTTCTATCATTGTGATACAATGTAAGTGTATCACATGTAACGGTATTTGGAGGATGAGGTAAAGTATGAAACGTTTTTTTGCAGCATTGTTTACTATACTAGGTGCAATAACTGCCCTTGGGATTTTCTTTACAAATAAAGTGATGTACTTAAAGAAAAAAACAGAGGAAGAAGTACTCGAAAGAGAAACGAAAAAACATTTTCGTATAGAGGATTTTGATGCTCTTCATAAAGAAGAAATTCATATTCCTTCGCAATTCGGATATGATCTTCATGGATATTACATTCCAGCTGGCCATTCCAGCAAATTTATGGTTTTCTGTCACGGTGTAACTGTAAATAAAATGAACTCTGTAAAATATGCCAACTTATTTTTAAACAGAGGATATAATGTCGTTATTTACGATCATCGTCGTCATGGTAAAACTGGCGGAAAAACAACAAGCTATGGTTACTATGAAAAACATGATTTAAAATCCGTAGTTGACTGGCTAAAAAGTCGCTTTGGAACAAATATAACACTCGGTATTCATGGTGAATCGATGGGAGCTGCAACACTTCTTCAATACGCAGGACTTGTAGAAGATGGTGCTGATTTCTATATTGCAGATTGTCCTTTTTCTGATTTTTACGGGCAATTACAACATCGTTTAAAGGTTGAATTCCATTTACCGAAATGGCCTTTATTACCTTTAGCAAATGCTTTTTTGAAAGTGCGTGACGGTTATACGATTCGTGAAGTTTCACCAATCGATTGTATAAAAAACATTAACAATCCCGTCCTCTTTATTCATAGTAAAGATGATGATTATATTTTAGCTGATATGACGAAAGCACTATATGAAGCGAAGGAAAACAATAAACAACTTTATATTGCAGAACACGGTGCACACGCTTGCTCTTATAACGAAAATAAAGAAGAATATGAAGCAGCCGTTGATCAATTTTTAAACTCATATGTAAAAGAAACAAAAAACAGGCTTGCATAAGCCTGTTTTTTTATTGCGCTAAAACGTCTGTAACTTGTTCCATGTTTTCAGAAATCCATTGCATTGCATCATCTAACGTTGGAAATTCTGTCGTTTGAAATGTTACCTCATCTTGCAGTAACCAAACATCCTTTGACTCTTGTCCCACACCTGCAATGGACCAGTGTAACAAACTATATGGATGATTATCATTCAAAAATGATGCCCATGTGCGCTCCTTTGCAATATTTCGTAATGTACGTAATTGTTTATCCATCTTTCGTCACCTTACTCTAGTCAGTTATAAAAAACATTATAACACTCTCTTCTCTCCCAAAGAAAGTGCTCATTTGATATTGTCAAGTACTTCTCTTGATTATATGATGAAATTAAGCGTTTGGGAAGGAGGGATAGCGTTGGCTAAAGTACAAATTAAAGTAAATGATAATGGCTCTTTTCGCGTTACAGGGGACGTGGAATTAGTTGATTCACAAGGGAATGTATTCCCAGCAAAACCGGCATTTTCTTTATGCCGTTGTGGTTTATCAAAAAACATGCCTTATTGCGATGCTTCGCATAAAGGTAAATTCGAATCTGTTGTTAGAGCACCAGAAGCAGAATAATTTCACATGTGACATGCACATTTTTTTGTGCATGTTTTTCTTTTTTACAACTCCGTTACATCCCTTCTCCTTACAACATTTTTCATACTTTTGTCTCCATGCCAGGCTACCTATATTTCCACACAATTCTTCACATTCGAATATTTTTCACTAGCCTTTTTTCTTTTTTGTGCTATAATTTGAGCAAACAACATCCTTCGGGGTCGGGTGAAATTCCCAACCGGCGGTGATGAAGTGCAAACTTCTAAGTCCGTGACCCGTTTTCAACTCGAAAACGGTGGATCTAGTGAAACTCTAGGGCCGACAGTATAGTCTGGATGGGAGAAGGATATGTTTTCTAGTAATTTTATATAGCGAATACACTTTTATTTCAGTATGCATATTTTTATAGATTCAATTCAAATCTATATATATGTTTTATTTTGTATACTTTTCTTTCTATACTGAAATAAAAAGAGACGACTAGCGCTTGAAAAATTTGATATTTTGCTAGGTTTTTTCCTTATGCCTAAATATCAATCATCGTTAGGTTTCTTTCCTATACTTTCGTATTCGAACTATATTTCTAGAAATCACGTCTCCCAAACCTCAAGGATATTAAAAATCCTTGAGGTTTTTTGATTTTTTCAGGAGAGGTGAAGAGAATGACAGATCAAGAATATATGAGGATTGCCCTGCAGTTAGCAGAAGGAACTTCCGGACAAACAAGTCCCAATCCTATGGTTGGTGCTGTTGTTGTAAAAGACGGAAACATCGTCGGTATGGGAGCTCATTTACGTGCTGGTGAAGAACACGCAGAAGTTCATGCTCTTCATATGGCTGGTGAAAAAGCAAAAGGAGCTACCGTGTATGTAACACTTGAACCGTGTAGCCATTTTGGAAAAACACCACCTTGCTGTGAATCGCTCATCAAAAAAGAAGTTAAGCGCGTTGTAATTGCTACTCTTGATTGTAATCCGCTCGTTTCTGGTAATGGAAAAAGGAGATTAGAAGAAGCTGGCATCGAAGTAACGACTGGTGTTCTTGAAGCGGAAGCAGTTTTATTAAATCGCTACTTTTTTCACTACATGAAAACAAAACGTCCATTTGTAACAATAAAAACAGCAATGAGCTTAGACGGAAAAACAGCGACTGTCACTGGTGAAAGTAAGTGGATTACAGGAGAAGAAGCACGAGCTGATGTTCACCAATATCGCCATACACATGATGCAATTCTCGTTGGAGTGAATACAGTTATAGCTGATAATCCACATTTAACAACAAGAATTCCTAACGGGGGTAAACATCCTATACGCGTTATTTTAGATACCCATTTACGAACGCCACCATCTTCTCATGTCATAACAGATGGTTTAGCACCGACGTGGATTTTTGTCGGTAAGGATGTAAATAAAGAGAAAATAGCTTCTTATGAATCTGAAAATATAGTGATATTCCAAATGAAAACGAAGCAAATTGAAATTGAGGACCTCCTTTTCTTACTTGGAGAGAAGCAAATTCTTTCTCTATTCGTTGAAGGAGGACAATCGATTCATGCAAGCTTCCTACAAACAAAGTATTTCAATGAAATTGTAACTTATATAAGTCCCAAATTAATTGGCGGGAAAGATGCCCCTACTTTATTTGGCGGAAATGGTTTTACAGCATTACAAGATGCACTTTCCTTGGAAATTCAAGAGATGAAACAAATTGGCGATGATATAAAAATTGTTGCGAATGCCCGAAATGAGGTGACGGAATGTTTACAGGAATTGTAGAAGAATTAGGAACGATTGCAAACATGCAACAAAGCGGAGAAGCAATGAAGTTAATGATCCATGCAAATACAATTTTATCCGATGTTCACTTAGGTGATAGTATCTCGGTTAACGGTATTTGCTTAACTGTAACGAGTTTCACAACAACTTCATTCACCGTGGATGCAATGCCTGAAACGATGCAATCTACGTCACTTCGAATGCTTAAACCGCACTGTAAAGTAAATTTAGAACGTGCAATGGCTGCAAATGGACGATTCGGTGGACATTTCGTTTCAGGACATATTGATGGCATCGGAACGATAGTAAGTAAAAAACAACACTATAATGCCGTCTATTACAAAATAGCTATCGCTGATGAATTATTGCGCTATTGTTTGCATAAAGGATCCGTTGCTGTTGATGGAACGAGTTTAACAATATTTGATATAGACGAATCTTCCATTACAATCTCACTCATCCCGCACACAGTAAGTGAATCTGTTATCGGAGAAAAAAATGCTGGTGACATCGTAAATATTGAGTGTGACATGATTGGTAAATATATCGAACGCTTTATTTCTAAACCTGTAAAACGAACAGGTTCAATGACCGAAAGCTTTTTACAAGAAAACGGATTTTTATAAGGGGGAAGCATGATGTTTCATCGTATTGAAGAAGCTCTAGAAGATTTAAAACAAGGGAAAGTCGTAATCGTATGTGATGATGAAAACCGTGAAAATGAAGGCGATTTTATCGCTTTAGCAGAGTATATTACGCCAGAAATAATTAACTTTATGATTACACATGGGCGCGGCCTCGTTTGTGTACCAATTACGGAAGAGTACGCAGAACGTCTACAATTAGAACCAATGGTAGCTCATAATACAGATTCGCATCATACTGCATTTACAGTGAGCATTGATCACGTTTCTACAACAACTGGGATTAGCGCTCACGAACGTGCAACTACGATACGAGAGTTGTTAAATCCTGCATCAAAAGGTGCTGATTTCAATCGTCCTGGACATATCTTTCCATTAATTGCGAAAGAAGGCGGTGTCCTGCGCCGTGCTGGTCATACAGAGGCTGCTGTCGATTTAGCACAGCTTTGCGGAGCGGAACCAGCTGGCGTCATTTGCGAAATTATTAATGAGGACGGTACGATGGCACGCGTACCTGATTTACTACAGTGTGCAAAACAATTTGATATAAAAATGATTACAATAGAAGATTTAATTGCTTATCGCCGCCACCATGAAACATTAGTGACGCGAGAAGTGGAAATTACATTACCTACAGATTTCGGTACTTTCCATGCAATTGGCTATTCTAATTCATTAGACTCGAAAGAGCATATCGCACTCGTAAAAGGTGATATTTCAACAGGAGAGCCTGTACTTGTACGCGTTCATTCAGAGTGCTTAACAGGAGATGTATTTGGATCGTGCCGCTGTGATTGCGGACCACAACTCCATGCTGCCCTTGCTCAAATTGAGCGTGAAGGAAAAGGCGTTCTTCTTTATATGAGACAAGAAGGACGAGGTATTGGGCTTCTAAATAAGCTTCGCGCTTATAAGTTACAAGAAGAAGGGTTCGATACTGTAGAAGCAAATGAAAAGCTTGGATTCCCAGCGGATTTGCGTGATTATGGTATCGGCGCTCAAATTTTGAAAGATTTAGGTTTACAACATTTACGATTATTAACGAATAATCCGCGAAAAATTGCTGGCTTACAAGGTTATGATTTAGAAGTAATCGAGCGTGTTCCATTGCAAATGCCAACAAAAGAAGAAAATAAAACGTATTTACAAACGAAAGTAAACAAATTAGGACATTTACTAAACTTATAATTAAAGGAGAGATTTATTATGGTATTCGAAGGTCATTTAGTTGGTACAGGATTAAAAGTTGGGGTTGTTGTTGGACGTTTTAATGAATTTATTACAAGTAAGTTACTTGGCGGAGCTTTAGACGGATTAAAGCGTCACGGTGTAGAAGAAACTGATATTGATGTTGCTTGGGTGCCTGGCGCATTCGAAATTCCTTTAATCGCTAAAAAGATGGCGAATAGCGGGAAGTATGATGCTGTTATTACTTTAGGTACTGTCATTCGCGGCGCGACAACACATTATGATTACGTTTGTAATGAAGTTGCAAAAGGTGTTGCCTCTTTATCACTACAAACAGACATCCCAGTTATTTTCGGTGTATTAACGACTGAAACAATCGAGCAAGCGATTGAACGTGCGGGCACGAAAGCTGGTAATAAAGGCTATGAATCCGCCGTTGCTGCAATTGAAATGGCTCACTTATCAAAACAATGGGCATAAAAAAAGAGGCAGTCGCCTCTTTTTTTATTTCTTTACTTTTTTCCGTACATCTTTTATTAATTCGTCCATTGTTTTTCCTTCTGTTTGTATACGAAGCGTTTGTGCTGTTCTCCATACATTCTCTCTTTTCTTCGCTTCTTCTATAATAGTAATTTCTTTTCGTACTTCCTTTAAATCTTTTCCTTCTGTTTTCAATCCAAAATGTTCAGCTTTCGTTCGAAAATGTTGTTCAATTCGTTGTTGCATTTCTTTTTGTTCAGGATTTTCGGCGGCCTTAACTGGATCAGCACTTATCGCTTTTAGTAAAATGAGACAAGTCATAATCGCTAATATATATTTGTGCATGTAAAATCCTCCAACCCAATATAAATTACATATTTACTATGTACAATTGGCGCTTGGAAAATTCGTCCACCAAAATTCTTTTTTTCGCTCAAAAGCCAATAGTATCAAACTTTCACAACTATTTATTACATTTTATTTACAAAAAAGCAAACTCTTTTACAAGTTTGCTTTTTTCTAACTTACAGTGCACATTCCTCAATCTCAAATCCTAAATCTTCAATCATACCCCAGTCTGCAGTTGGTTCTTGCCCCGCTGTCGTTAAGTAGTCTCCAACAAAAATAGAGTTTGCTGCAAATAAACCCATTGGTTGTACAGAACGTAAATTGATTTCACGCCCTCCTGAAATACGAATTTCTTTCGTTGGGTTTACAAAGCGCATCATCGCCAGCACTTTTAAACATTCTACTGGAGTTAACTCCTTTTGCCCTTCAAGCGGCGTACCCTTTACAGCAACAAGGAAATTACATGGAATTGAATCTGCATCTATACGTTGTAATTCGAATGCAATTTCAGCACGCTCTTCTATTGTTTCTCCCATTCCGAATATTGCACCAGAGCATGGTGAAATACCCGCTTGTTTCGCTTTTTGAACTGTATCAACACGATCGTCATACGTATGAGTGGAGCAAATGCTTTCGTAATTATTCGCATGTGTATTTAAGTTGTGGTTATAACGATGTACACCCGCTTCCGCTAAACGTCCTGCTTGATCTTCGTTTAAGAAGCCTAAACAACAACAAATCTTCAAATCTGTCGTTTCACGAATTTCCTTCACCGCCCCAATTACGTGATTCACCTCTTTATCCGTCGGACGACGACCAGATGCCACAATACAATATGTACCCGCTTTACGGCGAATTGCTTCATGCGCTCCTTCTACAATCTTTTCCTGCGTTAGCCATGCATATTTATCAATCGGTGCTTCTGAAATAATAGACTGTGAACAATATCCGCAATCTTCAGGACATAAGCCAGATTTCGTATTAATAATCATATTTAATTTTACTTTCTTACCAAAGTGATGATAGCGAATGATGTAAGCAGCATTCATAATTTCTAAAACTTCTGTCTCATCAGCTTCTAATATCGCTATTGCATCCTCTTTCGTAATCATTTTCTCTTCTACTACGTCATATGCAAGTTTTTTCCAATCTCTTTTTGTTTGTACTTGTTTCATTTCATCTCTTCCCCTCTTTTGTTATATGCATAAATAAAGCGTGATACGTCGCCATTATCCCTTCATTTTCCGTGAAGTCTCTTTCGTATATGCGAAGCATCGCACGAAAGAGTGAAGGACTTTGACAATATGATTCTTCATTACTATTGGTTGCTCCTACTTTTCGAATAGAATGTAGAAACTCCCTAACTTCTGTAAACCTCTCTATGTAACATGTTTCAGAAACATGTACATCCCCTGTTTCTATCTCACAAATATGGCGCAATTGATTTTTCGAATAAAAACGTTGCCCAATCGATGTTTCATTTTGTATATTTTTTTCTTCTTTCGCCCGCTGGAACGAAGCATGCAATTCTTGAAATGTTTCCTGTCCAAACGTTGAAAAGAGTAATAGCCCATCTATAGCTAGATGCTGAAATAAATTTCTTACCACTTGTTTTAAATCATTTAGCCATTGAAATGTGGCATTTGAAATAATGACATCATACGTTTCTTCTAGTCGTAATCGTTCGATATCCTCACAGTAAAACGTTACATCGTTCACATTTTGTCTAGCTTTCGCAACTGCAATCATACTTTCAGCAAAATCAATAGCTGTAATATGCGCTTTCGGAAATAAGTTTGCTAATTGCTCTGTAACATATCCTGTCCCGCATCCAAGTTCTAAAATACGTATCGATGCATTTGCATTATATCGCTGATTCAATGTAGAAAGTAATGAATGTGCCATCTTTTTTTGTACATTTGCATATTGATCATAGGATACAGCTGCCACGTTAAACCGTTTTTGTAGTAACGTTTTGTTGATCATGTCGTATCCCCTCTACAAATTGAATTATCTCATTTACACAATATTCAAAATCTGTTACACATAATGCGTGTCCAGCCTCATTTACTACCTTGAGCGTTGCAGTCTCATTCTCAGCCATACTATATGCTGCAGACAATGGACATATTACATCCTGCTCTCCGTGAATAAGTAGTATAGGTACTTTAACTTCTTTCAGTTCTTCTCTCATATCTGTTTCTATTAAATAATCTAAACCTACTTGTAAAGACTGAATACAATCACCTTTAAAGTGTTTTATTATATCTTCAAACCTTTTATTCTCTTTCAGCTCATCTTTCGTAAACATATTTTCATAAAAACGCTTGAGCGTATCTTCTTTCCTTCTCGCCAAATTCTTTTTCAGCCGTTCTACATGCAAAGCATTCCATCCACTCGTATAGTCGCTCGTATTTGTGAATTTGGCAGTACCACCAATTAATACAATACCTTTTGCCTTAATCTTTTTATGAGCTTGAACTGCCGCTAAAGCCCCTAGTGACCATCCAACTAAAATTACATTTTCATCCTTTGCTACCTCTATGATTCGCTCAGCGAATTCACTTTGTTCTTTCACATTACGCCAATTGACATATTGAACAGAATACCCTTTAAAGTACGGCAGAACTAAAGTCCAAACAGCTTCTTCCATTCCCCATCCAGGAATAAAAATAATCTTTAGCTCTTTCATACTAAAAACCCCTCTTCTTTACCAATGTGTATAATATGCTGAATAGCCCAATTCAAATCAGCTATTGTATGTTGGGACGTAACTGCAAAACGGATCCTTGAACTATTAACTGGAACCGTTGGTGGACGAATTGCAATTGCTGCAATACCTACCTCTTGCAACCTTTTACTAAATCGTAAAGCGGTTTCATTTGAACCGACTACAATCGGTACAATATGAGTTGAGCTATTCCCAATATCAAAACCAGCTGCTCGTAAATGGTTTCTAAAATATGCTCCATTCTCTATAAGCCTCTCTCTTCTTTCTTTATCTTCTTTTACAATTTCAATTGCTTTTTGTACCGCTCCTAATGTTCCTGGCGGTAATGCAGTAGTAAAAATGAAGCTTCTCATCATATTTTGTAAATACTCTATATAAATTGCCTCGCCTGTCAAATACGCACCATAACACCCTAAAGCCTTGCTAAACGTCCCCATATGTATATCAATTTTTTGAGAAATATCTTTTTCTATATGGGACAATCCTGCTCCATCCATTCCATATATTCCACTCGCATGTGCTTCATCAACTATAATGATTGCCCCGTATTTCTCTTTCAACTCCACTAACTCCCTCAAATACGCAGTATCACCATCCATACTAAAAACAGCATCCGTTACAATTACTTTCTTCTTTTTCGACGGCGCTACTTGCAACAATTTCTCTAAATGATCTAAATCATTATGACGATATCTTTTATGATCTGCCCCACTTAATATAATTCCATCAACGATGCTTGCATGATTTAATTTGTCACTAAACACAATATCATGACGACTCGCTAATGAAGAAATCACTCCAACATTTGCGATATATCCACTATTTACAACTAAGGCTTTTTCAGTGCCTTTCCACTCGCATATACTTCTCTCAGTCTCTTCATACAGTGAATAATTTCCTACAACGAGCCTTGATGCTGTCGCCCCAGTTCCATATTTTCTTGTGCATGCTATAGCAGCTTCTTTTAACCTTTCATCACCAGCTAATCCTAAATAATTATTTGACGCTAAATTTAGCATCCTTTTCTCATCTCGAATAAGCCATATCTCTTCTGCTTGTTCTGTTACATGCAAATTGCGATACTGCCCTTGCTCTTTTAATTGTTGCAATTTAGATTGAAGATGTGTGCGCCACGTTTGATTCATTTCGGATAAGCTCCTCTAATTTTGAAATCATTATATATTCTTTAGCAGATTCCAAGACTTCTTCTTTTGTAAACTCACCTTCAAAGAATGGTAATAAACCTAAAACTGGTACCCCACTTAACTCTTCAATCATTTCTTTATTTTCTTGCACTCTTTCCATTTCGCATTCTTTGCAGCCAGATAAAATGACACCTGCTACTGTTAAACCATGTGCCTTTGCATAAGCAACCGTTAAAACGGTATGATTTACTGTTCCTAATGTAGGACGCGCTACTACAATAAGAGGAAGCTGTAATTCTTTTGCGAAATCAATTACTAAAGCGTCCTCTGTATACGGAACAGCTAATCCCCCTGCTCCTTCTACAAGCAGACTATTAAACTCTTTTAATCGTTCATTATAGTGATGAATAATGTCTTTTAACACTACTGTCCTTCCAGCTCTTTTCATGGCAAGTCTCGGAGCAAGCGGCTCTTCAATAGAATACGGACAAATTTCATCTTCTTTTGTCGGTACACCTGATAATGCCTTTAACCTTGCTGCATCTCCCTCTGGATTTGATGCAACATGTCCACTTTGCAACGGTTTATATACCCCAATGTTATATCCCAATTCTCTAAATACACCTGCTAATGCACCGGCAACGACAGTTTTTCCCACTTCAGTATCCGTTGCTGTTATAAAAAAACCGCTCATTATTCTCCCTCCGTAACATCCGAGATTGCTTTATACAAAATACGTAACATATCATCAATCTCATCAATTGTAGAAGCAAGAGGTGGCATAAAGACAATCGTATTACCGAGCGGTCGCAGGATCATGCCTAGCTCTCTTGAGCGCTTACATACTTGAACACCGACTCTCTCTGTCCATTCAAACGCTTCTTTCGTTCCCTTATTCTTCACAAGTTCAATTCCAACCATTAACCCGCACTGACGAATATCCCCTACATGTTTATATGCAAAGAGTTCTTCTAATTGCGTCGCCACATATTCTGTTTTACGTGCTACTTCTTCTATTAAATTTGTTTTCTCATATAGTTCTAAATTCGCAATTGCTACCGCACACCCTAACGGATTCCCTGTATAACTATGACCGTGGAAAAACGTTTTTTGTTCTTCATATCCCCCTAAAAAGGCATTATAAATTTCATTTGTCGTTACAGTGATTGCAACTGGTAAATATCCGCCCGTTAAACCTTTTCCGGCTGTTAAAATGTCCGGCGTTACATTTTCATGTTCACATGCAAACATTTTCCCGGTACGCCCAAATCCAGTCGCTACCTCATCTGTAATAAATAAAACGTTATATTTTGTACATAAATTACGTAGCCCTTTTAAGTATCCTTTTGGCATTGTAATCATACCGCCAGCACCTTGCATTAAAGGTTCTACAATAATCGCCGCAATTTCTTCATGTTTGTCTTTCAGCAACTCTTCCATTTCTTCTAAATGTTTTTTTACAATTTCCTCCTTATTATTTCCATATGGAGAACGATATGTATATGGGTAAGGCATTTTAATTGCTTCAAATAAAAGTGAACTATACACTTGGTGAAACAAGTCTATTGCTCCTACTGAAACAGCTCCAATTGTATCACCATGATACGCTTCTTTTAATGTAACAAATCTTTGTTTCTTCGGTTTTCCTTTATGCTGCCAATATTGAAAGGCCATCTTAATTGCAATTTCAACAGCGCTAGAACCAGAGTCTGAATAAAATACTTTCTTTAAACCTTCTGGAACAACTTCAATTATTTTTTCTGCTAATAAAATAGATGGAACGTTAGCAAGTCCTAGCATAGTAGAATGGGCAATTTTATTTAATTGTTTATGAATTGCCTCATCTAGTTCCGGTACTTGATGCCCATGAACATTTAACCAAATAGACGAAACACCGTCCCAATATTCATTTCCATTTGTATCGTATAGCTTTCTTCCCTCTCCACGTTCAATAATGACAGGATCTTCTTCTAAATAATCCTTCATTTGTGTAAATGGGTGCCATACATAGGCTTTGTTTTTCTCCGATAATTCTTCATATGTATAAGATGGTTTGTCAGTCGTACTCTTACTAAAAGTCACAATTGTCACCCCTAATGTTAACTAGTTTATAAATACAGTTAACATTAAAACTAAATGACTGTCAATTATTTTTAAATCAAATAGTTCTTAAAAAAGAACAACCTATCATACGATAGGTTGTTCTACTTTCCATGTTGTATCTTTCCAATTTCTAAAATAATCTCTTCATCTTTTTTTCCTTCTGTATCAATTCCAAGTTGTTTTGCATGTTCAATCAATAAATCATGGCGCTTCTCAAATCTCGCAGTATTTACTTCTTTCGTAACCTCTTCTTTTGTTTTTCCTTCCGTAGAAACCCCTAGTTTCTCAGCTACTTTTTCCATCGACTTCTTCTCTTCAGCTTCTTTCGCTTTCTTCACTTCTGACTGCTGCATTTGCTTTTGCTTTGCCTGCTCTGATTCAGCTGCAAAAGCCGTGTAAATTCCAGCACTTCCGCCAATGACTAGTAAGGTGGTAAAAAGAATTATTTTTTTCTTCACTCTTTCCTCCCCTTTCAAATTCATTATAACGCACATTTTTCGGTGTTAAAACCTATCTCCTTTATTTCCCTAAAAAAATATTACACATTTTTATTGACATGTATGATGAATATATGATAAAAATTTAACTAACATCATATGAATCGGCATTGATAGGATTTAGTAGTATTTCGATTTCTGATTTCAGAGAGCTGGTGGTCGGTGCGAACCAGTACAGAGCGAATTATGAATTACCCCCTAGAGCTTCTTTTGCGAAACGTAAGGAGTAGTGAAAGACGGTTATAGACCGTTATATCTAAAGAGTGGTGAAACGAAACTGTTTCACAATTTAGGGTGGTACCGCGAATTTTTCGTCCCTGCATATATTGCAGGGGCGTTTTTATTTTATTAGCGTATATCATACGACCCTTTATTTTGTGATACATTCATTTCACAAGCTAGGGTGGTACCGCGATTTCTTCGTCCCTGCATATTTATATGCAGGGACGTTTTTTTATCCAATCATTTCCGTATCATATTGAAGGATCAACAATTACCGGTAATTTGTCACAAAATTCTAAAATTTAGAAGGAAATAAACAATATTGGCGAATTTTATATAAAAAAGAGCTATTTTAGATTACTTAGGAGGGAAAAACAATGGTTTCAAAAATTGAATCTGTTCTATTAACATTATTTATCTTTTTCTGTATTGGCTTTAGTGTTATTCAATTAGAAGTTTCACCACACATCCCAATTTTATTTGGTATCGTACTTTTATTAGCATTTGGATTTATGAAAAAAATCTCTTGGTCTACTATGGAAAAAGGAATGGTTAGTAGTATTTCAGCTGGTATTCCATCAATTTTTATTTTCTTACTTGTAGGTGTATTAATTAGTGTTTGGATCGCTGCTGGAACAATCCCAACTTTAATGGTATACGGCTTCCAGCTTGTATCTCCTAAAATTTTCGTTCCAACTGTTTTTGTTGTTTGTGCGATCGTTGGAACAAGTATCGGTAGTGCCTTTACAACTGCCGCAACTGTAGGACTTGCCTTTATGGGTATGGGTAGTGCTCTCGGATACGATCCAGCTCTAATCGCTGGTGCAATTATTTCTGGTGCATTCTTTGGAGATAAAATGTCTCCTTTATCTGATACAACAAACTTAGCTCCTGCTGTAACAGGTGTAGATCTATTTGAGCATATTCGTAACATGCTTTGGACAACAGTTCCAGCTTTCATTATTGCTTTTATCGCATTTTTCATTTTAGGAAGCGGTACGAGTGGAGACGTTGACTTTACAAACTTTATTAGCACATTAGAAAAAAACGCAACGATTTCTATCGTTACACTTATTCCAATTGTATTACTGTTCCTATTCGCATTTAAAAAAGTTCCAGCAGTTCCAACATTGCTTGCTGGAATTGTAGTAGGAATTATTATTCTCTTTATTTTTAAACCTAGCACTTCTTTAGCTGATTTAATGAAAATTATGCAAGACGGCTACGTTTCTAAAACTGGTATAAAAGACATTGATAGCTTACTATCTCGCGGTGGTCTACAAAGTATGATGATGTCGATTGCCCTTATTTTCCTAGCTCTTTGTATGGGGGGATTATTACAAGGAATGGGTATTATTACGCAGCTGATGAATATCATCTCTAGCTTCGTTAAAAATAGCACACGCTTAATTATTTCTACTGCTTCAACTGCAATTGGTGTAAACTTCTTACTTGGGGAGCAATACTTATCCATCGTTTTAACAGGACAAGCATTTGCTAATAAATACGATGAAGTCGGTTTAGAACGTAGAAATTTATCACGCGTACTAGAAGATGCAGGTACAGTTATTAACCCGCTCGTACCATGGGGAGTAAGTGGTGTATTCTTATCGAACGTCCTTGGCGTTCCGACATTTGATTACCTTCCATTCGCCATTTTCTGTTTAGCTTGCCCAGTCTTAACAATTATTGTTGGTTTCACTGGGTTTGGCCTTTCATGGAAGAAAGAAAAAGCAGTGACAATTTCATAATATACTAAAAAGGATTACCTGAATCGGTAATCCTTTTTATATTTCTCAACTATCTATTAGCTTTCTTTCTTCTAAATAACAGAAGTAATCCCGCTCCAACAAACGCTAAACCTGCCCCAATTGTAGAAACAACACTTGTGCCTGTTTTCGGTAAATCACGCTCTTCTTTCTTTTCACTTACAGTTGTTGTTTCTTTTGAGCTTTCATTCCCCGTCGTAGTTTGTCCAGATCCTGCATTATTTCCATTATTACCTTCATTTGTTGGTGGTGTCGTTGGATTTTCTCCATTATTTCCTTCACCTGTTGGTGGTGTCGTTGGATTTCCTCCATTATTTCCTTCACCTGTTGGTGGTGTCGTTGGATTTTCTCCATTATTTCCTTCACCTGTTGGTGGTGTTGTTGGATTTCCTCCATTATTTCCTTCACCTGTTGGCGGTGTTGTTGGATTCTCTCCACCCGTTTCTTTACCCTCATCGTTCTTCTTCGTTATATCAATTGCATATTTAGCAAATTCATTTTCAGATGGTCCAACATATGATATTTTCCCATCTTTCTTTATATACTTTTGTGCATTTGGTGAAGAATCGAATGTTGTATTTAATTTTTCCGCAACAATTGGTTTAAACGTCCAATTTTTATCTGCTGCTGGATCAATAACTGGTGTTTCTTGCATATACTTCACAATGATTTGACGCGTTTCATCTTGTGATTGGTATACAACTTCCCCTTTACTTACACCTGGGAACGTTTGGCTACTTCCACGATAGTTATTTGTAGCGACGATGAACTCTTGATTGTCAGCTACTGGTTTACCTTCATACGTCATATTTATAATACGATTCGTATTTGCATTTACAACTTTACCATCTTTATCATATTTTGCCGGTTGTGTTACATCAATTTCGTATTTTAAGCCATCTAAAATATCGAAGTTATATGTAGGATAGCCTATATTTACTAACGGCTGTTCTTCTGTTTTCTTTGGATCGATTTGATTAAACTGACCTGCAGACATTTCAAGCCATTCTTTCACTTGTGCCCCATTTACTTTTACAGCATATAACGTATTTGGATATACATATAAATCTGCAACGTTTTTAATTGCTAACGTTCCAGCTGGAATGTCCGTATAATATGTAGCACCGTTTCGGCCACCTGCTTTAAATGGTGCTCCTGCAGATAAGACTGGAATTCCTTTATATTTGCTATATTGTCCATTTTCAGCAAATAACTTTTCTACATACCATTTCTGTGCATTTGTCACAAGTTGTACAGAAGGATCATCTTGTACTAATGAGAAATAACTATTAATTGGTGCTGTCGTTTTTCCTACAGCTGTATTCACATAATCAATTGTCGCTTGATGATCATCTTTAATTTCATTAACTAATTTTTCATCAGATTTTACTAATGGGTTCCCTTTACTATCAGCAATCGGACGAAGTTGCGGCTTTGA
Organism: Bacillus sp. EB106-02-03-XG38; assembly: GCF_058792175.1. NCBI lineage: Bacteria > Bacillati > Bacillota > Bacilli > Caryophanales > Bacillaceae > Bacillus > Bacillus sp. EB106-02-03-XG38. The sequence goes on along the minus strand of NZ_JBYTED010000003.1, from coordinate 692,789 downwards.
TTGCTCTTTTTGTACTTCCCATTTTCCATTTACCTTTTTCAATTGCATATCAATAATACCTAAGTTACTTCCAAAGACACCAGGCATTACAACTGGAACACCATTAAATACATCCTTCACTTCAGTATGTGAATGGCCCATTAATACTGCATCTACACCAGGAACTTCTGTTAAATAATACGAAGCATTTTCCATCCCTACGTTGTAGCCACTCTTATCAACACCAGAATGTGCTAGTGCAACGATAACATCTGCACCTTCAGCTTTCATTTTTGGCACCATTTTCTTCGCTGTTTCAACTATATCTTTCGCTTTCACTTTTCCTTCTAAATTTGCTTTATCCCAGTTCATAACTTGAGGTGGAACAAATCCCATTACGCCAATTTTCACTTTTTGTTTTTGTCCTGATTCATCTTCTACTTCTTTTTCAAAAACATGATATGGTTTAAAGTAGTTTTGGTCGTTCTCTTCATTATTATCTTTATCATCTTTGTAGACGTTCGAGTTAATAACCGGGAACTCTGTTTTACTAATTACTTTGTTTAAATAGTCTAAACCGTAGTTAAATTCATGATTCCCAAGAGAAATGACGTCATACTTCATTAAATTCATTAAACGATACAATGGATGTGTATAACTAGGATCCACAGGCTTCTTCGGATCATTTATTTTATTCGCTACATAATCTCCAAGCGGTGTCCCTTGTAATGCATCCCCATCATCAAATAACACAGAGTTCTTCGCTTCTTCACGTGCTTTATTAACAAGTGTTGCCGTTTGTACGAGACCTACTTTATTATCGGTTTTCGTTTGATAATAATCGTAATTCATTAAGTTAACGTGAATATCTGATGTTTCTAGAATTCGTAAGTTAACCGTACTCTCCCCAGTTTGCTCATCCGCATGAGCTGTTGTTGGCAATACTTGCGGCGCTATTACACCTATAGCAAGAGTTGCTCCAGCTAGCATTTTTTTTGACTTTTTCACAAAAAATCCCCCTTATACAATTACCAAAGAATAATGAAATGAATTTCTATTAGTCTCTAACCACATACCTTTTTTCTTCTATTAGATACACGATTTTCATTTCATCCTGCGCTAACGATTAGTCCCCTTAAACGACCAATTGATGAAGACTAGCAATTAACGGGAGATAAAGCTCCCACTATGTAGAATTTTACCTTATCTGACATTATCATATATAATGTCCTTTCATATCGTCAATATTTTTTGACATACTTCTACAAATTTTCTGTAAAGTTATTGTAAACTTTTCATAAACATATAATATGCCCTTACATTGCTAATACTGCTGAATATGATACAATTACCAATTACAAGGAGGATGAATTATGAAAAAAGTCATCTTAACAATTGTTTGTCTCCTCCTTCTAATCATTTCTTATTCTTATTTTGAAAAGAACGATGAGACAAAGCAAAATGAACCTGAAGAAAAAACTGAAAAAACATCTACTCCAAGTTGGATTGATAAACAAACAAACGAGTCCTTTTATCATCTCGTACTAGGTGATTCACTTGCCAAAGGATATGGATCGACACAAGGGGGATTTGCTGAATTAGCCTCGAGACAAATAGAATCACAAATTCATAAACCAATTACAGTAGAAAACCTTGGTATCAATGGTCTTACAACAGATCGTCTCGTTAAAAAAGTTCAATCAGAAGATGTAAAACAAAAAATTAGAGCGGCAAATATCATTACAATTAATATTGGAGGAAATAATTTATTTCGTTTAAATCGAGATGTCGGTGTTATAGATGGTATTAAAATGTTAAATAAAGAAAAGGCTCATTTTGAAGCGGATGTAAAAAGTATTGTAAAGACAGTTCGAGATGAAAATCCGGATGCTTTACTCATTCTTTCTGAACTCTATAACCCGTTACAACTCGATGACTCCATCACAAGTTATGCAGATATGTTTTTAGACGGCTGGAATGAATCCGTTTATTCCATTGCAAAAGCAAATCAACCATCTATCGTTTTACCAATTCGCAAATTAATATCTAATGATAAGAAAGAATTACTCTTTGACCAAGTACACCCTAATGACAAAGGCTATACGATTATTGCCGATTCATTTACAAAAAAAGTGTTGGCCTACAAATATTAAAATTTCCATGAAACAATTCTATTTTTATAACATGTCTTTTTTGTTACAATGAGAGTGGAAGGGGGCCTTTATATGGAATCACGCGAGTGGGAACGTATTGTTGATCATCTTCTTTCGCTAGTGCCTCTTTTTTATCGCAAATTTATGCTTCCTGGAGAATTTTCTTCTCAAAGACATATGCCGCCATCACATACACAAGTATTGCTACTTCTGCATGAAAATGGCACATTAGCAGTTTCCGAAATCGGCAAGCGGCTAGCGATTTCAAGGCCTAACATGACACCTCTATTAAACAAATTGATTCAAGAAGAACTAATAGAGCGTCATTATAGCGAAAAAGATCGACGGGTCATTTTAATTTCCCTAACAGCTGAAGGGAAATTGTTAGTAAATCAGTATCAACAATTCATTTTAGACAAATTAAAAGAAAATTTCCAAACATTATCTGAGGAAGAACGTGAAAAGCTCATTCACTCTCTTCAAACCATTCAAAATTTAATTTTGAAAACAAACGCATAAAGCTGCTTCTAAATAGAAGCAGCTTTATGATTCGTAATAATTACCATAGTATACATTTGAATATGGCCATGTCGTTAAATATGGTTTTTGATTTTGCGTAGGTTGTTGCGGTGGTATTTGTGATAATTGCTGTACTTGTTGTTGTCGATATAATTCGTATTGTCTATTCCTATCATAAGCCGGATAATAATTTACATATGGATAGACTTGAGGTACGTAATAATAATACATTCATTCTCTCCCCCTTTTTCTTAAACATATTCAAAGGAGAAAATGAGTGTGACACTCTTTATATTTGCACGAGCGGTTCTGTCACTCTTTTTTTTCTGTTCTTCAAACGTAACTTACGGTTCTTTTCGTATAGATAATGCACCACGAAATATGAAACTACACCAAACACAACTCCTAAAATCGTCATTCCGATTAATACATACACTTCACTCTGCAATAACCCCTTCAATATCGTAAAAATATGACTTGAAAACAAATCCGATATTGTAAATGGTTCATGATGTATTTTCTGTACATGAAATGGATAAATCATTTTCCCTAATGCATAAGCAAGTGGAAATAAAACTACTGGTAGAAACGAAATCTTTCCAATAATATTGCCAATCACCGCAGCTGGAAAAGATCCCTTTACTAATCGAACGATTGGATAAAATATTACATATACGAGCGATGCCGTATATATAACCAACATCTCCAAGCCAAAACCAATTGCAAAACCTAATGATACTTTCTTTGCACCTTCTGGCGATCGAAGCAACTTATAATATTGAAACTTTACCATTCTCCACATCCGCTGAAAAAGCGAATATCTTCTCTTAGTTGTTTTCAAATTCATCATCTCTTTAACTATATTTTTATATGTAGTATGTCCTTACACACTCTGAAAAACAAATTTAGTTTCTTCTTTTATTATAAATGATATCAAAATGGTTAACTAAATATACATATGACATTTCAATACAAAAAGTGCATCTCCAATTGTTATTTGTACGTAACAATTGGAGATGCACATCATTTAAGAAAGCTCTTCTACATTTTTAAATAAACTTACTAATAATGCTTTTTGCGCATGTAATCGATTACCAGCTTGCTCAAAGACGATAGACTGTGGTCCATCTATAATCTCGCCTGTTACTTCTTCTTCACGATGGGCAGGTAAACAGTGTAAGAAACGATACGTTTGCTTCGCATGCGTAACAAGTTCTTTATTGATTTGGTAAGGTTGAAATAAAGTATATTTCTCTTCTTCTCCCTCTTGCCCCATGCTCATCCAAACATCAGTATAAATGAAATCTGCTTCATTCACCGCTAGTTCAGGGTTATGCAAAATTTCAATTTCAGCTCCTGTTTGCTCGGCAATCGCTAACGCTTTTTTTACAATCTCTTCATTCGGTTCATATCCTACAGGCGTTGCAACAGTCATATGCATTCCGACTTTCGCACTCGCTAACAACAATGAATGACATACATTATTTCCGTCACCTACGTAAGCCAATTTTATTCCTTTAAATGTATTTTTTTCTTCATATATTGTCATTAAGTCTGCCAATGCTTGACAAGGATGATGATCGTCCGTTAAACCGTTAATCACAGGTATGCTCGATTCTTTTGCAAGCTCTTCTACATCAGCATGTGAGAATGTACGTATCATGATCCCGTCAATATAATGAGATAATACTTTTGCAGTATCTGAAACGCTCTCTCCTCTTCCAATTTGCATCTCTTTCCCACTTAAAAACATACCATGTCCTCCGAGTTGTACCATTCCTGCTTCAAAAGATACGCGAGTACGAGTTGAATGTTTATCAAAGATAAGCCCTAATATTTTGCCCTGTAATAAAGGCTCCTGCTTATTCTTTTTTAAATATATAGCGAATTCAATTAAAGAAATAATTTCTTCTTGTGTTAATTCTTCTAATGTTAAAAGATCCTTCGTATTTAATTTCGGTACTTGTACAGTTGACATGGAATTTCCCCCTTATATGATTGATACGTTTTTTGTACAAACTACTTTTTTTATCATATATACTGCCTGTTCTAACTCTTCATTCGTTACAATAAGTGGTGGTAATAGTCTTATCACATTAGGTCCTGCTTGTAATACAAGAAGCCCTTCTTTCTCTAGTTGTTCTATAAAACTTGAAACCTCATGCGTACACTCAATTCCAATCATAAGCCCCTTACCACGTATATTTTGAATACATTCGACATGTCGTAATTCCTCTTGCAACTTCTGTAATACGTACTCGCCCTTTTCCTTTACTTCTTTTAAAAACGATGGTTTCTTAGTTATTTGCAATACTTCTTTCGCTGCAGCCATTGCAATATAATTTCCACCAAACGTTGAACCGTGTGATCCTGCAGGAAGCGATGTTCCAAGTTCTTTCCGGCCAATCATTGCTCCAACTGGAATGCCATTTCCAAGCGCCTTAGCGGTAGTAACGATATGAGGATGTATTCCCATTTGTTCGTAAGCAAATAATGTCCCAGTTCTTCCAATTCCAGTTTGTACTTCATCTATAATAAATAGGGAACCGGACTTCTTACATAATATTTCAATCTCTTTCAAAAAGGCTAGATTAGCAGGTACTACTCCTCCCTCACCTTGAATAACTTCTACCATTACTGCCGCAACTTCTTCATTCATTACCTCTTCCAATGCCTTAATATCGTTAAAAGGAATATGTAAAAAAGATGGAAGTAATGGACCAAATCCCTCTTTCACTTTATTTTGCCCCGTCGCACTCATCGTTCCGAATGTTCTACCGTGAAAAGACTGCTCGCATGTTACGACAAGGGATTTTTCAGTATGCTTACGGGCTAACTTCAAAGCTGCTTCATTCGCCTCTGCCCCGCTATTACAGAAAAACACATAATCTAATGCTATATTTTCTGTTAATAATGATGCGACTTCTTCTTGTAAGCTGTTTTTAAACAGGTTAGATATATGCCATATTTTATGCAGTTGCTCTTGTACAGCTTTCATAACCGTAGGATGACAATGTCCTAAATTACATACACCGATTCCTGATGTGAAATCTAAATATTGCTTACTGTTATTATCAATGACTTTCGTTCCTTTTCCCTTTACAAACTCAACCTTTCTTCTCCCATATGTTTGAAAAAGATGACTTGTCATGCAATACTCACGCCCCTCGTTACCGTCGTTCCGATACACTCACCTGTAACCTCGGTAAAATCCTTCGTCCCATTTACGATACTAACCTTTTGCACTCCCATTTTTAATGATGCTAGTGCTGCCTGTACTTTCGGAATCATCCCACCGGTAATAACACCGTTTTCTATAAAATTAACAATCTCAAATTCGTCGGCTTTCTTTACTAACTTCCCTTCATGTAATACCCCATCTACATCTGTAATAAAAATGAGTTCTTTTGCAGATAATGCGGCCGCAATTCCAGCTGCGGCGGTATCTGCATTTATGTTATAAATCTCATTATCATTTATGCCGACCGGAGCAATAACAGGAATATAATTCATATTTATTAATCCTTTTAGTAAGGCCGTTTCGACATAACTTACTTCTCCCACATATCCTATTTCTTCGCTGACAGGTTGAACTTGAAGTAACTTGCCATCACACCCTGAGCAACCTACCGCAAGTAAATTATGCCTTTGCAACTTCATTACAAACTTTTTATTCGTACTTCCGCATAGCACCATTTGAACAATATCCATAACTTCTCTTGGTGTTACTCGTAATCCATCTCTTTTTTCTACTTTGATGTTACAATCTTTTAATTGGGCATCAATTTCTGGGCCACCGCCATGGACAATCACTACTTTATACTTCTGTTGCAATTTCTTTATGCAATCAAAAAACACATCATTTAATTGGTCCAACATACTACCGCCGCATTTCACTACAATATAATCGCTCATCTTCCCTCTCCTTATGTACGATAACAAGCGTTTATTTTCACATAATCATAGCTTAAGTCACAGCCCCAAGCTGATCCCGACTCTTCTCCTAAATGTAAATACACATTAATCATAATTTCATGTTCTTTTAATTTCTTTTTCATTTCCTCTTCAGAAAATATTTGAGGTTCACTATTTTTTAACACAGTGATCGATTGAAGAGTAATATCAATTGTATTTGAGTTAATCGCGACTTCACTTTGTCCAATACTGCTAATAATTCGCCCCCAGTTTGGATCTTCACCATGTATTGCTGTTTTCACAAGACTCGAACCTACTATTTGCTTTGCAATTTTCTTTGCCTCTTCATTCGCTTTCGCTCCTAGCACATTTACTTCTATTAACTTCGTAGCACCTTCACCATCTTGTGCAATTTTTTTTGCTAAATCTTCACATACCTTCTGTAAAGCAAATACGAAAGTTTCCCAATCTGTATGTTCCATATTGATTGGTTTCGTTTCTGATAATCCACTTGCCATAACGAGGGCCATGTCATTCGTAGAAGTATCTCCATCTACGGTAATTTGATTAAATGTATGATTCGTTATTTGTGATAATGCTGTTTGCAATACATCATGCTCTATATGAGCATCTGTCGTAATAAAACTTAGCATTGTTGCCATATTTGGATGAATCATCCCTGAACCTTTCGCAACACCAGCAATCGTCACTTTCTTCTCATCAATCATCATCTCATAGCAAGTTTCTTTCGTTATAAGATCCGTCGTTAAGATCGCTTCAGAAAAAGAATGAGCATCACTTTCTTCCTTCGTCGGGATAAGAGTGGCAATTCCCTTTCGGATGATATCCATCGGCAGCGGAACACCAATTACACCTGTTGAAGCTACTGCAACGTAATTTTCTTTCACTCCAAAATGTTCCGCTCCTAATGTGCGCATCTCGTAAGCATCTTGTAACCCTTTCGTTCCTGTACAAGCATTTGCATTTCCACTATTGACGATAATTGCCTGCAATTTCCCCTCAGCCGTTATACTATCTTTCGTTACTTGCAACGGGGCTGCTTGTATTTGATTCGTTGTATAAACGGCGGCACATGATGCTGGCACTTCACAAATGATTACACCTAAATCCTTTTTGTCTTTTTTCAAACCATTTGCAGTACCGATTGCCGAAAAGCCTTTTGGCGTTACAATTGAACCATTTTCTAATTTTGTAATAGACTCTACTTTAATCATCATGTCCCCCTTATAAATAAAGCGGCATATACTGTAAACCTGTTGTTTCTTCTAGTCCCGCTACTATATTTGCATTTTGAATCGCTTGCCCAGCCGCACCTTTCATCATATTGTCTATAACAGAAACGACTGTCACTCTTCCTGTTCTTTCATCGTAAGCTATCCCCATATCACAATAATTTGAGCCCCTCACTTCTTTCGGACTTGGAAACTCTCCTTGCGTACGAATTCGAATGAAAGGCGATTGTTCATACGTTTCTTCATATAATTTTTGAAGTTTCCCTATTTTCATTTCTCGTTTTACTTTCGCATAAAGTGTAACCATAATCCCCCGTGATATCGGTATTAAATGTGTACTAAACGTGATTGGCTTCGTTTCCCCATTCCACTCCGCAAGCATTTGCTCAATCTCGGGAACGTGTTGATGCTCATTCACTTTATAAATACGCAAGTTATCATATAACTCAGGAAAGTGAGTCGTTGTTGTTGGTGTTTTGCCTGCTCCAGATACTCCTGATTTCGCATCAATAATAATAGAATCTTCATCAATTATGCGGCTACGAACTAACGGTAATACCGCTAATAATGCAGCTGTAGCAAAACATCCTGGGTTTGCAATTAAATTTGCATTTTGTATCTCAGACCTTTTCCATTCACTTAACCCATATACAGCTTCACTAAGAATCTCTTCTTTTGCAGCCGCCTTTTTATACCACTGTTCATATATGAAAGGATCTTTCATACGAAAGTCTCCAGATAGGTCAATTACTTTTAAACCTACTTCTAACAATTTGGGAGTTAGCTCTGCTGATACTCCTGCCGGGGTTGCCAAAAATACAATTTCTGCTTCCTTCACTATTTCCTCCGCATCAATTTCTTGTAACGTATGAACAAGTACATTTTGAAAATACGGATATACATTTGTTATACACTCGCCAACTTGCGAAAAAGAATGAAGAGATGCTATCGAAAAATACGGATGTTGCTCTAATAGCCGAATTAACTCAATACCTCCATACCCAGTTGCTCCAATAATCGCGACTTTCATATGCTCCTCCTCATATCAATTCTTTAAATTAAGTATGATTATAATATTGTATATTTATAGAGTCAATTAAATATTTATAAATTTTATAAACTTAAAAAACTTAATTTTACTAGAAAAACAATCTACACTACCGAATTTTTATACACAAATAGTGTATAGTAGTTTTTTTATTCCACTTCAAGTACAATGAAACAATACATGTATATATATAGGCGGGGAAAACATGAATGAGAAATTAATTGAGAAAATGATAATAAAAAGTTTTCAACAATATCAATGTAATCCTATGTCAAATGAGGATCAGGAAATGCTAATTAAACATATTCAAACGATAATTCATTCAAATACTGAGATTGATGTATACGAGGCAGTTGAGGATATCGTTTACGATTATGTGACTGGAAAATAAAAAAATAGGAGATTTCCATATGGAAATCTCCTATTTTTTACTTAATGATTTGCCTGCAACACGCTCAAATAAACCTGGGAATAGTGCATACAGTTTTGGACCAATGCCCATCCACTTCGGTAAGTTTACTTCACGCTTTTTCGTTTGCATCGATTTTACGATTTGCTCTGCAACATATGTTGGTTTTAACATGTACCGTCCCATATTTTTCACATATGTACCGGATTGATCAGCTATTTCAAAAAAGTTCGTATCTATCGGACCTGGATTAATCGCTGTTACGAAAATATTTGTATTAGACAACTCCATGCGTAAACTATTCGTAAATCCTAATACTGCATGTTTCGTCGCTGCATACGCACTCGATTTCGGAGTTGCAATTTTCCCAGCAAGTGAAGCAATATTAATAATATGCCCTTCGTTTCTTTTCACCATATAAGGTAGTACCGCTTTCGTACAAGCTACTAATCCAAATACATTTACTTGGAACATATCTTTCACTTCATCCATTGACGCCTCTTCAAACGTTTTAAAAATACCAAATCCCGCATTGTTTACTAATATATCAATACGTCCTACTTCTTGTAATACCTTTGAAAAAACAGATTGTACTTCCGTCTCTTCACTTACATCTAATACATAATAATAGCAAGGCGTATTATAAGTTTCTTTAATTTTGTCCGCTAACGCTTTTAATTTCTCTTCTGTTCTAGCCATTAATACTGGAGTCGCCCCCAGCTCTGCAACTTGCATTGCAACTTGCTCTCCAATTCCACTAGAAGCACCTGTAATGACGATTACTTTATTTTGTAAACGTCCCGTCATTGCTGTCACCTACTTTGCATAATAAATCAGTTGTTGCGAAGATTCATCAATCATCACTTGTTGATTATATGCTAAAAAGTCTAATTGTCCAACAGTTTCTGAAATAGTAAGTGGCAATTGCTCCTTATATAATACCGGAAATAGTTTTACACATACTTCAAATGCTGTCATTGGTTTTTCCTTTAATAACTCAAGCACTTTAAACGCACGTGTTTCTTGCTTTTGTAATCTCGTTTCAATAAGTTGTTTCACATTTAGAACGTCTTCTCCATGTCCTGATAAAATGCGTGAAATATTCATTTCACTTAAACGCTTTAACGTTTGATTATATTGTAATAACGGGCGTGCCCTTTCTGTTTGTCCTTCATATGGTGGTTCTAATATTGGATTCGAAGAAATATGACTAATGAGAGCATCCCCTCCAATTAGTATTCCATCAGATTCTCTATATAATGAAATATGAGTGGAAGCATGACCTGGTGTTTCAATTACTGTAAATCCAGGCATTGAATCAATACAATCGCCCTCTCTCACAGTATGCGTTAATGATCTATTACAAGAATATTTCAGTGTCTTTGTCGTCAATAACGCCTCGTCTTTCAAAAATGCTGCTGGAACACCAAATTGCAAAGCCGTCTCTCTAAAAAACTCATGATACCACTTTAAAAATTCTGGATTTTGTGTGATCCAAGGCTCGTTCCAAGGATGTCCAATAATGTTCGTCTTCTCAGAAAATATATTTAAAAGCCCACAATGATCCGCATGATGATGCGTAATGACTACTGTTTCAATATCTTCTATCGTATATCCTAATGTACCTAATTGCCTTTCTAACGCATTTCTCGCCTCTTCTGTATTCGTCCCTGTATCAATTAATGTTAACGTCTCCCCCTCAACTAAAAACACATTCACAGTTTCAACTGCAAATGGCACAGGAATCTCCATTCGGTGAATCGCCGTCATGCTTAGCCCCCCTGTCTCTTTCCGGTTCAAAAATGAATACTTCTTCAGTTTACAACTTCTATATATATTTGTCATTATTTTCAGATAAAAAGAGGTGTTTCCTATAAAAAAACGAATGTATGTACATTTATAAGAATTTCTAACCAAATTTAAAGGAGGAACATCATGTCTATTCAAAACATTTCCTTTCTCGGTGCAGGCTCTATTGCTGAAGCTATTATCGGTGGCTTGTTACATGCAAATGTTGTAAAAGGCGAACAAATTACTGTAAGTAATCGCTCTAACGAGACAAGGTTGCAGGAGCTACATAACAAATACGGAGTCAAAGGTACACACAATAAAAAAGAACTACTTACTAATACAAATATTCTTTTTCTAGCAATGAAACCGAAGGATGTTGCAGAAGCGCTTACCCCTTTTAAAGAAGACATACATAATAACCTACTTATTATTTCGTTATTAGCAGGCGTTTCTACTCATTCGATTAGAAACCTACTTCAAAAAGACGTTCCGATTATTCGTGCAATGCCAAATACATCTGCAGCTATTTTAAAATCAGCTACTGCTATCTCACCATCAAAACATGCAACAGTGGAACATATTCAAACTGCCATAGCTTTATTTGAAACGATTGGTCTCGTCTCTGTTGTGGAGGAAGAAGATATGCATGCTGTCACTGCATTATCTGGAAGTGGGCCTGCTTATATTTATTACGTAGTAGAAGCGATGGAAGAAGCTGCAAAAAAAATTGGTTTAAAAGAAGATGTTGCAAAGTCACTTATTCTTCAAACGATGATTGGTGCTGCTGAAATGCTAAAAGCAAGTGAAAAACACCCGTCTATTTTGCGAAAGGAAATTACCTCTCCTGGTGGAACGACCGAAGCGGGCATTGAAGTATTACAAGAACACCAATTTCAACAAGCGCTTATTTCTTGTATTACACAGGCTACACAACGATCACATAATCTTGGGAAAACATTAGAACAACTAACAAAAGAAAAATAAAGTGAAACTTTAATCAGTGGGGGTTTTCTTCATCCCCCACTGATTATTAGTTGAACCAATCGGACTTTTATGGGCAGCCCGACCTCCACCTAAATTCTTTGCTTTCGCTGAATTTTGAGGTGGGGGTCTTACTGCCCATTAAAGTGGGATAAAAAACGGAGCTCAATCTTACTTGAGCTCCGTTTTTTTATAAACATATATTGTTTAGTTATTAGTCTTCCCAAAAATCTCTTCTTGCAGACGGCGACCAGTCGGTGTTGCCGCAAGTCCACCTTCAGCTGTTTCACGAAGTGCTACTGGCATCGTTTGTCCGATTCTAAACATTGCCTCAATTACTTCATCACATGGAATGGTACTCGTTACGCCAGCTAATGCTAAATCAGCTGAAATCATCGCATTTGCAGCTCCTGCTGCATTACGTTTTACGCAAGGTACTTCTACAAGCCCTGCAACAGGATCGCATACTAAACCAAGCATGTTCTTTAATGAAATTGCCATCGCTGTAGCTGCTTGATCTTGTGTTCCACCAGCCATTTCAACTGCAGCTGCAGCTGCCATACCACTTGCTGAACCAACCTCAGCTTGGCATCCTCCCGCTGCACCAGAAATACAAGCGTTATTTGCAACAACCATGCCGAAAGCTCCTGCTGTAAATAAGAATTCAATCATTTCTTCACGTGTAGGCTGTAATTTTTCTCTTAGTGCAAATAGTACACCTGGTACTGTTCCAGCAGATCCTGCTGTTGGCGTTGCACAAATAATTCCCATCGCTGCGTTTACCTCATTTGTTGCAACAGCTTTACTCACTGCGTCCAAAATTGTATCTCCAGATAAGCCTTTTCCGCTATTCATATACGTTTGAACTTTTACAGCATCTCCACCAGTTAAACCAGTTGGTGATTTTACTCCGCGAATACCACGTTCTACTGCTTGCTCCATCACGACTAAGTTCTTTTCCATACCAGCAATTACTTCTTCACGTGAAATACTTCTTGTGTCCATTTCACATTGAATCATAATTTCTGCGATTTTTACATTTTGTTCTTTAGCTTGCGCCACTAGTTCCGCTGCGTTCCGAAACATGGTGTTGTCCCCCCTGCAATTATTCCATAATAGTTACTTGACAAATATTTTGTTGCGCGTTTATTTCTTCAATCACTTCATCTGCTAATAATTCATCTGTTTCAATAACCATCAGTGCTCTTCTTCCTTTTTCTTTACGAGAAACACTCATTGTACTAATGTTAATCTCGTGTTTCGCAAGGATTGAAGCGACTGCTGCAATAGCACCGAAGCGATCGTTATTTACAATAAGTAGTGCTGGACTCGTGCCTGTTAACTGAAGATCGAACCCGTTTAATTCTACAACTTCAATTTTACCGCCACCAATTGAGCAAGCAACAACTTCAATTTCTTCTTCACCTTTATACAAACGAATTCTCGCTGTATTTGGGTGAGGTGCATTTGCATCTTCTTCAATGAATTCCACTTCAATTTTGCGCTCTTTTGCTATGTTTAGCGCCTCTGGAATACGTAAGTCATCTGTTTCAAACCCTAATATCCCACCGATCAGTGCTACATCTGTACCATGCCCACGATACGTCTTTGCAAATGATCCATATAATGAAATGCTTACTCTTTCTGGTTCATGACGAAACAGCTGGCGAGCAACTTGCCCCATTCTTGCTGCGCCTGCTGTATGTGAACTTGATGGACCAATCATAACTGGACCAATAATATCAAATACTGAGCGATACTTCATCATAACTCCCCCTAAACCTCTATGAAAAAATTTTTTACTATTCTATTAAGCTACCAAATCGGTTGCTTTTCCAGTTGTACTACGAATTTATTCCGCTGTACGAATTGGATTGTTTTTGAATAATAGTGAAACAATATATCCTGAAATAATACTAGTAACCATAATAAATAAGAAACTTCGCATTACCTTCATTTAAAAATAATATAAGCTAATCCACAATAAAGTCTGGTAGCAACCCACAGTTTAACACAGAACCACTTACAAGGATAGCATAAACAAGTGAAACTTTAATTAGTAGGGATTTTGTCCATCCCAATGATTATTAGCCCGCAATTAGCGGATAAATTATAATCTGCCCTCATTATAGCTTGTTTTTAATAAAACGCTTACTTTTATTGAATTTTAAAAGTTCTGAATAACGATTTGTTTTTACCATTTGTACTACTCGTATGTCGTCTGACTTATATAACAGTTTTTCTAAATAATCGCTACTATGCGTTTTTATCCTATATCTTCATATCATTAAAACTTTCTGTTTCATCCCATATAAGTATAAAATGATAACAGTTTTATTTTTAATTTTTTTTAGAAATAAAAAAACGGCAACCTCTTGTCGCCATTTTTTCATACCATTATTATCTTTCCACTGGAAATGATTTCAAGTCCGTAGCTATTTCTGTATTAGAAAATAACTCTCTTGCCTCTTTCAATAATTCCTTATATGTATCTCCTTGATAACGAGAACTAATATGAGTCAAGATTAAACGTTTTGCATTTGCCTGAAGTGCAATACTCGCAGCTTGCTTAGATGTGGAATGGAAATAATCATACGCTTGTTGTTCATCTTCTGCCGCGAAAGTTGCTTCATGAACAAGTACGTCAGCGTCTTGTGCTAGCTCTCTACTCGCTTCACAATATCTTGTATCACCTAAAATGGTAATAACTCTTCCCTTTTGAGGCGGGCCGATAAAATCTTTTCCGTTTAGTATCGTTCCATTTTCTAATTCAACTACTTCTCCATCTTTTAAACGTTTAAAGAGTGGACCTGGTTTCACACCCATCTCCAGTAATTTATCAACTAAAAGGGCACCTTGTATATCTTTCTCTGTAATACGATACCCAAAACATTCAATACCATGTGACAATCTTTTCGTTTCCACATGAAATTCATTGTCTTCAAACACAGTACCTTCTTCTGTTATCTCAACAATTTCAAGTGGATATTTTACATGTGTCGTACTTACTGATAATGCCACTTCAATAAATTGTTTAATTCCTTTTGGTCCGTACACTGTTAAAGGTGTAGTCCCTCCTTGAAATGAACGGCTTCCTAATAAACCAGGCAAGCCAAAAATATGATCACCATGTAAATGCGTAATAAATATTTTTTCAATGCGGCGTGGGCGTACTGATGTATGTAATATTTGATGTTGCGTCGCCTCGCCACAATCAAATAACCAAGTTTGTCCTCGTTCTTCTAACAATTGCAAAGCAATTGCTGAAACATTCCTTCCTTTCGAAGGAACACCTGCACCAGTTCCTAAAAATACAAATTCCACTTTCTTTCCTCCAGCTCTTTATATAATCTACCTTTCATCTTACGGAATGTTATTTCAAATGGCAAATCGAATTTACATAACCAATCATCTAGACAACTATATAACACGAACGTTATACTCAAAAAACTTAGCTATCGTTCGTGTTTTGTGTTAAAATGATTATACTACATGTTAAGGGAGCGTTTTATTATGAAAGAAGCATTTCGTTTACAAACTGATTTTTCATCTTCATTTGATCGCTGGGTAAGTTCTTTCGTGTCAGATCACCCAGCACAATTAGAATGGACGACTTTGAAAGAATTAATCCATGAATATACAACAACACATACAAATGATTCGTTACCAACATATATTTCTTCAGCTTTAACATATTACGCACAACGCGTTTCAACAACAAACAGTTCAGAAATTGTTATTTTTGAAAATGCTACAATCTCATAATCTATTATAAAAAGCACTGTAATCAGTGCTTTTTATTTATACTTATTTAACAAATCATCATATTCCGTCCAAAAATTTGTATACATACTTTGATCGAACTCTTCTAAAATTATCTTTTCACTTGAGTTATTAAATAATTCTTTTGCTTGTAGTGCAAAAGAAACAATTTGTGTTCTATAAAAACTTTATAGTAAAATATTTCATAATTAATTTTAAACATAAAAGGTGTCATGATATATACAGATTCATGACACCTTCTACATAAACTTATTTTCTAATTTTTGCTGAAAAGACTTTTCTTGCTTACGTAATAATTGACTACCTCGTTGTAAAAGGGGCATTCCATACTTATCATTAATTTGATCAATGACAGCTAGTAGCGGCTCTTCTTTCGCATCTTCTTCAAATGAAAACAAATCTAATTGTTTCACCGATTCTGTCTTCCACTCTATTTCAGTAGCTGTCACACCTAGTAAACGAACGGAATCCCCGTCCCAATGTTGCTTCCATAAACGGGATGCTGCCTGAAAAATATCTCGTTCTTCCCAAATAGCATTTTTTAATTGCTTACTCCTCGTTACTGTGCGCCTATCATGATATTTAATCATAATTTGAATATTATAGCTGACAAGGGTTCGCTTTTGTAATCTTTTACTCACTGACTTGGATAGCCGTTCTAACATATCAAGTAATTCTTTCTCTTCATCCATATCCTTTGAAAAGGTCATCGAATTACCTACGCTTTTATGTTGTCCCATTTGACTCGGGTCAACTTCCCTATCATCCACACCCTTTGCCCGCCTTTGTAAATCAACACCATGCTTTCCAATTTTAGCGCGAATGATATGTTCGTTTCCTTTTGCTAACTGCTCAATTGTTTGTATATGAATATCATTTAATTTTTCAGCTGTTTTTTCTCCAATTCCATGCATCGCTCCAACTGGAAGTGGCCAAATCATTTCTGGAATATCTCGTTTTCGAAGTACGGTAATACCGAGAGGCTTTTTCATATCAGAAGCTGTTTTTGCTAGGAAAAGGTTTGGAGCAATTCCAATGCTACACGGAAGCTGTAACTCTGTTAATAATGCTTGTTGAATCATCTTTGCTATTTCAAGAGGTGAACCAAGTGCGTAGCAATCTGTAATATCTAAATATCCTTCATCTATTGAGACTGGTTGTATTTTTTCCGTAAAACGGGAAAGGATTTGAAACATTTGAAATGAAGCTTCACGATATAATGTAAAGTTAGGACGCCTTACAACTAATTGCGGGCATAACCTTTTTGCTTCCCAAAGAGGCATCGTTGTACGTATTCCATATTCTCTCGCCTCATAACTACATGTTATGATAATTCCTTTTCTTTCTTTTTCATTTCCAGCAACCGCTAAAGGCTTCCCTTGTAATGATGGGTCATGAGCAATTTCAACAGATGCGAAAAAACAATTCATATCTACATGTAAAATAACACGACCCTTTTTCGGATACATTTCTCGCACAGTACTCACTCCTAATAAGAACATTCGTTCTTTTATTATATCAAATTTTACACAATAATTATAATAATTACTTGTTCTTTTCTATCATATTCATTGCTATAATTTAAATAAATGGATTTTTTTGTAATTAGGGGTGATTATTATGAATTCAACTGATAAACTCAATTATACGTTTCTCGTAATTATACTAATCGTCGCCATCAATTATTTACTTCTTCCTATTTTTGATATTAACATAGCTGATTTCCTCCCTCGGCTAGTCCATGTAGTAACAACTTACATACTGCCATGGATTTTCTTGTATTGGCTTATCCGTCTTGTAAAAGCAATTGAATCAAAATAAAAAGCGTGTAAATCACAATGGATTTACACGCTTTTTCTATTATATTACTTCGCTACTTCTTCAATAATTGAAACAACTAATTCTGCTGTTTTCGCTAATTCTTCAACAGGAATCTTTTCATTTGTTGTATGAATTTCTTCATAACCAACCGCTAAGTTAACTGTTGGGATACCGTGTCCTGCAATTACGTTTGCATCACTTCCACCACCACTTTGGTGAAGAGAAGGTGTACGACCAATCTTTTCAGCTGCACGTTTTGCAACTTCTACAACGTGGTCGCCATCAGCAAATTTAAATCCTGGGTACATAACGTTTACTTCAACGTCTGCGTGACCGCCCATTTCTTTTGCAGTTGTTTCAAATGCTTCTTTCATTTTTGCAACTTGTACTTCCATTTTTTCATTGATTAAAGAACGCGCTTCTGCAAAGATTTGTACATGATCGCAAACGATATTCGTTTGTGTACCACCTTCAAAACGTCCAATATTTGCAGTTGTTTCAGAATCAATACGACCAAGCGGCATCTTCGCAATTGCTTTCGCTGCGATAGTAATTGCAGATACACCTTTTTCTGGTGCTACACCAGCGTGAGCTGTTTTCCCGCGAATAATCGCATTCACTTTCGCTTGTGTTGGAGCTGCAACAACGATTTCACCAACTTTTCCATCGCTATCTAATGCATAACCGTATTTCGCTGTAATGCGCTCACGATCTAATGCTTTTGCACCAACAAGACCAGATTCTTCTCCAACTGTAATAATAAATTCAATTGTACCATGAGGAATGTTTTTCTCTTTTAGAACACGAATTGCTTCGAACATTGATGCTAATCCAGCTTTATCATCCGCCCCTAAAATCGTAGTACCATCTGATACGATATATCCATCTTTAATAGAAGGCTTAATTCCATTACCAGGAACTACTGTATCCATATGAGAAGTAAAGTAAATTGTATCAACACCATCTTTTGTTGCTGGTAAAGTACAAATTAAGTTACCTGCACCATGACCAGTAACAGCCATTGTGTCATCTTCAAATACTTCTACACCTAAATCTGTGAATTTCTTTGTTAATACTTTGCAAATTTCTGCTTCAAATTTTGTTTCAGAATCTACTTGTACTAATTCCATAAATTCATTTACTAAACGTTCTTGATTAATCATAAGACTGCGCCTCCTGCACTACCATTATGTATGTAACACTATTAATTATAACAGAATTTCGCAAAAGTTTCGAAATACAAGACAAAAAACAGACGGTTTATATGTCTAGATAACCATCTGCTTTCTATTACTCATTTAACAATACCCAGCGCATATGATCTTCCCACACTCCATTAACCATTAACATCTTCCGAGACACGCCTTCATATTGAAAGCCTATCTTCGTCACTACTTGTATAGATGCTAAATTTCGCGGCATAATCGGCGCTTCTATACGATGTAATTGAAATTCCTCAAAAGCAACTTGAATCGCTTTTCTTAGCGCTTCTGTCGTATAACCTTTGTTTAACTCTGCCTTATCTAATTTATAGCCGAGTACACAAGATTGATAAATTCCGCGAACAATTAAATTAAATGAAATACATCCAATTATTTTCGTATCATCACCCTTTTTAAAAATCCAAAGCCTTATGATTTTCCCTTCTGCGAACTCTTTTCTATCCTTTTGTAACTTTTTCTTTTGATAATCTAACGTAAAAAAATCATCTGGTCTATACTCTTCCCAAGCTTTTAAAAATTCACGATTTCTGTCGTAATATTGAAGAACTTTTTCAGCATACGACTCATCGATTTCCCTTAAATGTAAACGATTTGTTTCATATATTTTCATCATCGTATCTCCATTCTTCAGCTTGCATAACAAAAAACTTATAATCTATCATTCTTATATATTCTCTACATACATACAAATTTCCTGTTATACTTTACACACACTTCTCGAATTTTGTCACTTCTCTCCCCTTGTCCACAATATCATTTCTCGTTACAATGATATTGTACTGATTTGCAAGGAGGCTTAACGATGCATAAAAAAGCTCAAAAAGTTATGATTTATGTAATGCTAATTTCTATGCTTGTAACAACATTACTTGCTGGTGCAAGTATGTTTTGGTAAAAAGGACGATGTGTTCGTCCTTTTTTTACTTTTTGCACATAATATAACAAAATAAACCATCTCGATATCGAGATGGTTTATTTTATATAAAGCACAACTGCTACAATGCTAAAAGAAAATGACATTACAAGTGCTATTATAAAACTTGTATATTGTTTCTGCTGAAATGCCCCAATAACAAAAGTAAGATTAAGTAATGCCATACATACAATTGCTACAAGATAAGAACATATATTAAAAGTTGCCAACATGAATGTAATAACAAATAGAAATCCCATAAAAAATTGCATATATGAAATTTTTGGATTCAAGTACATATGAGCAACCCCTTTATCTAATTTTATCTTTCTATACTCCCATTAACTCATGGTTATGTACACATGTCAAGACAACTTATTACAATAGAAAAAGCCAACCTTTTCGTTGGCTTTTTCATATGCAATAGCTCCTTTTTCTTTTGCCAATTGCTGAAATGATTTTTTCGACTTCACAATCCATACTTTCGTTCCAATTGGAATGCGATCAAATAAATATTCCACATCGTTTTTCTTCATTCTTATACATCCTTGTGAAATATATTTTCCAATTGAACTTGGTTGGTTTGTTCCATGTATTCCATACTTACTCCCATCAGTTCCTCTAGCATTAAATCCCATCCACCTAGATCCAAGTGGATTTTTTGGTGATCCTCCTGGAATATTCTTGGCAATATAATATGGATCCTTTGCTTTCATGACAATATCAAAAGTTCCCTCTGGAGTTAATTCATTTGTTTTCCCTGTCGCGACTGGAAAAACCTTTTGAATCTTCCCATCATCAATATAAGCTAGTTTATTCGTCGCTTTATTTACAATAATGAAAGGATCTCCAGCACGCGGATTATCACCGAGAGGCCAAATGGGCGATAAAGAAAGACATAATATGAAAGAGAGAAGATACGGCATAAATAATTCCTACCTTCTATATAAGTTCTTTTATATTATCCTTTCCCTTAAAGCGACTTTTAATGAGTAAATATTGCTCCATTTCATATACAAGTTGAACAAGTTTCGCACGTATCTCAAATTCTTCGCGTGTAACTGGCAATGGCATGTCCCTAAATAATTCTCTCATTTCTTGAAGCTGTCTTAAGGAGATAACTCCAGTACTCTGAGGGCTAATAGCATTACCAATGTTTTCAACCACATCCGCAATCATGTCAGCTTGTTCATATGTCCACGATAAAGAAGCAGCTAATGGTATCATCCGCTCTAAAATTTCGAATTGTTGCATGCGCATATTAAAATAACGATAATAATAGTCATCTTCTCGCATAAATGCATTCTCAAGTTTCTTAAACGATAAATCTCTAGCTTCATTTAGCATATTTTCAGTTTCAATAAGTTCTGCCCCGCTCCAACTACTTTCTCGATTTCGTAAATACACAACCATTTCAAACAAAATCGTTTTAAAATTACTTTCTATTTTATCTTGATACTCTTTTAGCTTATTTTCACTACTTGGCATATACATATTCACTAATAGAGCCACGCTAATCCCTATAGTTAATATAGCAATTTCATTCCCAACAATAAGCCATGTAATTTGTTTCAATGAATACAGGTGCATAACAATAACTGAGCTCGTGACAATACCTTCTTGAATTTTGAGCATAACTGCAGTCGGAATAAATGTAAGTAATAATACACTAATTGCAAATGGTGTATATCCAATTGTTTCAAAAATGCAAAACGCGAACACCATTGATAATACACATGCTAAAAAACGATGTAAGGATACTTGAAGTGATTTTCGTTTCGTATTTTGTACACATAATATAACTAAAATACCCGCTGAACTATAAAATTCTAATCCTAATAACTGAGCAATAAAAACGGCTGCGCCTGTCCCTATTGCTGTTTTTACTGTACGGTATCCAATTTTGAACATAGCATTGCTCCTATATGTATAAACGTATTTACAGTTAGTATAAAAAAAGGATGACACAATGTCATCCTTTTCTACTTATTATTCACGTAACCTTTACAGATTACAATATTTTTTGTAAAAATTGTTGCGCACGTTCACTTTTCGGTGCTGCAAAAAATTGTGCTGGCGCACTATCTTCTACAAGTTTTCCACCATCTAAAAAGAGAACACGATCTGCTACTTCTTTTGCGAACCCCATTTCATGTGTAACAATCGCCATTGTCATTCCTGTCGTAACTAATGATTTCATAACTTCTAACACTTCTTTCACCATCTCTGGATCTAGTGCTGATGTTGGTTCATCAAATAACATCACTTCTGGTTCCATCGCTAACGCTCTCGCAATTGCCACACGTTGCTTTTGTCCCCCCGAAAGACGATTCGGATACGTATCTTTTTTATCTAATAAACCGACCTTTTCTAAAAGTTTCTCGGCTTTCTTTTCAGCTTCTTGTTTCGTTACTCCTTTTACATTGATAGGAGCATACGTAATATTTTCTAATACAGTCATATGAGGAAATAGATGAAAATGCTGAAATACCATTCCGACATTTTCACGAACGTGCATAATATTCGTTTTCGGATTCGTTACTTCTTCCGTCCCGATCCAAATGTGACCATTTGTCGGTGCTTCTAACACATTCATACAACGTAAAAATGTTGATTTCCCTGATCCGGACGGTCCAATAATTGCTACTACTTCCCCTTTTTCAATCGTTGTTGTAATTCCTTTTAATACTTCGTTTTTTCCAAATGATTTATGAAGGTTTTCAATTTTAATCACTTTTCTTCATTCTCCCTTCAATTGCCTTCCCGACTAATGTAAGAATAATGACTAACATATAATAAATGAGTCCAACAAAAAGTAATGGTTCAAGATATTTAAACGTCTCGCCACCTACAATGTAAGCACGGCGCATTAAATCCGTCGCTCCTATTACTGTTACTACAGCCGATTCTTTCGTAAGTGTCGCAAACTCGTTCACAAGCGCTGGTAATATATTTTTTAATGCTTGAGGGAAAATGATATTTCGCATCATTTTTCCATAAGGAACCCCTAAAGCCATTGCCGCTTCTGTTTGTCCTTTATCAACCGCTTGAATGCCGGCACGGATTACTTCTGACATGTATGCACCTGAATTCAAACTAAATGCTAGTACAGCTGCCAAGAATGCTGGTATTTCATAACCAATTATTTGCGGGACACCGAAATAAATAATCATTAATTGCAATACAAGTGGTGTACCACGGAAAATTGATGTATAAAGATCTGCCGCTATATTTAATGCTCTTATTCTAGCAATTTTGCAAAGTGCTAATAGCGTTCCTAAAATAAATCCTGCTAAAGCGGATACTGCTACAATTTTCAAAGTAACTTCTAGACCTTTTATTATATACGGTATCGAAGGCGTAATCGCCGAAAAATCTAAGTTCATTCTTTTCATTCCCCTCACAGAAAAGTGAAAGGCAGCTTATTTTTCGCTGCCAAACCATTTCTTCACTAATTTATCCATCTCTCCATTTTCTTGCATTTTTTTAATTACTTTATTAAATTCAGCTGTTTTATCACTGTTTTTCGGAAGGGCAATTGCTGCTCCAACTTCTTCTGGCGCTTCTTTAATTTCAATTCCTTGTAAATCTTTCATTTTCTCTAAATAATTTTTAGCAACTGTGTCTTCTATAATTGCAGCGTCAAAACGACCAGCTTTAATTTCTTGTACGATTTCTGGTATACGGTCACGTCCCTCAACTTTGAAATCTACTTGCTTTTTAAATTCTGCTGCTTTCTCTTCTTGAATAGATCCTGTTTGTACCCCTACTTTTTTCCCTTTTAAATCCTCTATAGATTTAATGTTAGAGTCCTTTTTAGAAACGACCATGTTTTTCGCAACAAAATAAATATCTGTGAAATCAACATTATTTTTACGCTCTGCAGTTGGCGTCATACCTGCCATTACGAAATCAACTTTTCCTGAGCTAAGAGATGCTAATAAACCACCAAAATCCATATCTTTCACTTTCACTTCATAACCAAGTTCTTTTCCGATATATTTAGCAACATCAACATCGAAGCCGATAATTTCATCACTTTTTGAAGCTTCCACGTATTCATATGGTTTATAATCTGCTGAAGTCCCCATAACCAATACTTTTTTATTTTTTCCAGTAGCCTTTTCTTCCCCATTACTACAGGCACTGAACATACTTACAATTAAAATAAGTGCAAACGATATTGATAATAACTTCTTCATCTTTCTTCCCCCTAATGATGTATATTTAAAAGTTTAATAGAATATTTATTCGATGCTTGTATTGTATCAGCACTTTTATTTTTATGCAATATATAAAATAAAAATAAATTAAAAAACAATATAAATAGCGTTTAACATGTATAAAATAATGCATAAAATAACAAAACCATGCATATCCCACACATTTCAATACTAAATAAAAAAGGCGGTACACCCACTTCATTGTGGACGTACCGCCTTTTCGTTTATTTTATAGTTCTTCGCAATTCTCTTCGAAATAAGATTGTAGTTTTGCAATAACTTGCATCGGTTCATGACCTTCAATTTCATGACGCTCTACCATCGTTACAATTTTCCCATCTTTTAATAAAGCAAATGATGGGGAAGAAGGTGGATACCCTTCGAAATATTCACGAGCTCTTGCTGTTGCTTCTTTATCTTGACCTGCAAACACCGTTACAAGATGGTTAGGACGTTTATCATAATGTACAGAATGCGCAGCAGCAGGACGAGCAATACCACCTGCACAACCACATACAGAGTTTACCATTACAAGTGTTGTTCCATTTCTTTTAAACGCTTCTTCTACTGCTTCTGGCGTTGTCAGTTCTGTATATCCAGCAGAGACAATCTCTTCACGCGCTTGGCGGACAACATCATTCATAAAAAAGTTAAAATTAATCAATCTTTTCCCTCCTCTAAAACTACCTATTTGTATCTTACCAGTTAATGTTTATGAAATACAAGTAAGTTTACTTGTATTTGGGTATAGAAAAGGTGTTAGAACTATTGCTCTAACACCTTTTCTTAATGACCACGATGCTTTTGCTTTGCTTTTTGTACTTTAATTAAACGTCTTCTTTGTTTTTCAGCTTCTCGCTTCTCTTTAGAACGCACTTTCTTTTCTTCTTTATACAGTTCATAAGATAAGCTAATTGCCTCTTGTGCCTTAGTAAAACGTTTTACATTTACTTCTTTTGCCGCCTGTCGTATGATACGTTTTATATTTTTCGGACGCTGTGTTTCTTTCACTTCCACACCGCATTTCGCAACGTGCTGGAAATATGCTAACATTGGACCATTCACAAATAAAAGTACTTCTTCATCTGAAGGTTCCATTCCAAAAATATACCGTGCTCCATACAATTTCCCTTTTTCTTTATGCGTAATAATTCCTACGAAAAATTGACCATCGTGATATACTGTCAAATCCATTGACAGCCCCTCCTTTAAAAAAATTAGAAATACTGGACATCCCGGAGGGGAAGGTTACTGACATGTAATCATGCGTCTGGACTACCGACCAGAACTGTGTTTTTGTATCTCTTTCATTAGATTATATCTTATCTTCCACAATTTTTATATATTCCGCAATCATTTTTTTATGCGATCCTACAATATAGTCAGGTAGTTCTGTTAGCGGGAAGAATGTAAGCTGAACCGATTCTTCTTTATTCATAACAAAATCTCCATCGTATTCATCCGTATAATAAGCAGTCGTTACAGATTGAAATTCATCACCGTTTGCTAATTTTGTAAAATAGTTCGCTCCAGAAAACACATTAATTAATCGCAGGTTCTTCACTTCTATTCCTGTTTCTTCGTATACTTCACGGCAAGCGGTTTCTTCTGGTGATTCACTAAGTTCCATTAATCCGCCAGGCAGCCCCCATTTTCCGTAAGGCTCTGTTCTTTGTTGTAGTAATACATATCCATTTTCATTTATAACGAGTACAACAGCACCAACTAAAATTAAAGGGCGATGACCAACTATTTTTCGTAATTCTTCTACATATCCCATCGTATCCCTCCTTTTTCGTTGTCCACACTATTGTATCATATGTATGAAACGACAAAATGCGTATATTTTTCATTTTTTTAATAATATATTTATTTTATGTGCTTCATCTACTGTAGCTAACAGAATGGATTCGACTTCTGCATTCTTCTCTAGAAACTCTCTTGCCCACTCTTCTGTTTTCCCTAATAAAGCAAGAACATCTTTCTGAATGCTCCCATCCTTTACTAATACAAAAGAAACTGGAGATTTTTTTCCCGCCACTTTCAGATCAAGCCGCGAAACTGCCTCATATTCAGGATACTGAAAAATAGAAACAACACCGTTCGCTTCCCATAATGCTAATTTAATCTTTTGAATGTCGCTCACATTTCGCATACGAAGTTCCGAAAATAAATATTCCACCGTAATTCTCGCTTTTTTCAAATTGCTAAAATCAATGGAACCATTATGTATAAGAATAATAGGTGCTGGCTCTAAAAAGCGCCTCCATCTATCCCATTTCAACATTAAGACTGAGCTTATAATGTGAAGTACAACGAGTATGAACGTTGTAATCATTGAGCCGAGTAATCCTACTTTTTCATCAGATAATGCGTTAGAAATATTCCCGCCAAGTAATAACACTAATACAACATCTAAAAAACGAAGTTGTGCGATGGACCTTTGTCCCATTGCTTTCGCAACTAATATTAAAAATATATATGCTATAATAGCCCGAATAACCCATTCACTATTGGAAAGATGCCGTGCCCCTTCAAAAATATGCATATGCATCACTTTGCACTCCTTACCCGTCTCAAATTGCTACTTTGTTTTAGTTTGCAACGTTTAAGAGCATATATGTAAAAAAGCCGGTTCGTATTTTACACGAACCAGCTCTTTTACTTAACAGAAAACATATACTTTTTATACGTTTTCCGTACCGATAATATGAGGCCCATCATAATCATATTTGAGAATAAGGAACTTCCCCCATATGATAAGAACGGTAATGCAATCCCTTTTACAGGCATTAATCCAACGATCATACCGATGTTTTGGAATATTTGAACCGTTAATATTCCAATTGCTCCAGCACATAATAATGTACCGAATAAATTATCAGCAGAATAACCGATAATAATTGTTCGATATAGTAGTAATAGGAACAAGAATACAACTAACGCGGCTACGATAAATCCACCTTCTTCGGCAATTGTAGCAAAGATAAAGTCAGTATGCTTCTCAGGGATATAAACGTTCCCCTCGCCAAATCCTTTCCCTTCCATACCGCCACTACCTACAGCTAAAATCGATTGCTGTGTTTGATAACCTTGATCTGCATTTTCAAATGGATTTAACCAACCTACAATACGTGATTGTTGGTGAGGTTTTAGTAACGTAACTAAATTATTAAAGAAGAAATCCTCATACCTTACGTAAATAAATATTAACGTAGATAATACGGTCACCGGAATAACTGTACATAACGCTATCAATTTCTTCTGAATACCTGACATAAATAAAATACATGCAATTGCAGCGGCGTATAAGAACACCATCCCTGTATCTGGTTGGCTATATACAACGGCCATAGGCGGGAGGGATACTAGCACAATTTTACCTACTAATTTTAAGTCCGTTTGGAATGTCCTTGCCATATACTGCGCATTATGTTTCACTGCTATACTTGCTACTACGAGAAGCAATGAAATTTTGAAAAACTCAGATGGTTGAATTTGTCCAACTAATGGAAATACAAACCATCTTTTCGCACCTAATTTTTCAGGTGTGAAAGTGGAAACCGGTAGTATTTTCAAAAGAATAAGTGAAGCAAATCCAACGATATAAAGTGGCCAAGACAATTTTTGTAATTGATCTAAGTCAATGCTTGCAACAAGCAATAACAATACGACCCCAATTATGTAGTTCAAACCCTGTTTCATTGCAAAGTTTGCCTCTCCATATTGGCCAGTTTGCTGACTGCTATATATAGCAGCTATACTCGTAACACATAATGCTAACAAAATTAATATTAATTTTACATCTAAACTTTTTAGAAACTCGGTACTTCTTTTCATGACATCCTCCTGAAACATTGTTACAGCAAAATAAAAAACCAGGAGTCAACATTCTTCATGTTTTGACGACTGATTACACATTATCTATAAAACACTTATATAGAATAACTCTCTTTTTCATACAATACAATATATTATACTACAGTTTCATCAGTAAGATTTGCCAAAAAAATTATTCTTTTCTTATTTTATATCCATATACCATATATCAGCAATGTATTTTCATAAATTCCTAATACATAATCGTTCATTGTAAGATTACTGGGAAAGGTATTATACATATAGTAGGATGTAGATGAAGAAATAGGATGATAAAAAGCTCGCTTATGCGAGCTTTTTATTAATAAACAGACGTATTATTTTCTGACGTATTTTCTAAAATTTCTTTTACACGTCCTAAGAACTTACCACAAATTAAGCCATCTAGTACACGGTGATCAAGTGATAAACATAAGTTAACCATGTCACGAGCACCAAACATGCCATTATCCATAATTACTGGGCGTTTTACAATTGATTCAACTTGTAAAATAGCCGCTTGTGGGTAATTAATAATACCCATAGATTGAACAGAACCGAATGATCCTGTGTTATTAATTGTAAATGTTCCGCCTTGCATTTCGTCCGCTTTTAACGATTTCGTACGTACTTTTCCTGCAAGTTCTGTAATTTCACGAGCGATGCCTTTAATTGTCTTCTCGTCTGCGTGTTTAATTACTGGTACAAATAGTTCGTCCTCTGTTGCAACAGCGATAGAAAGGTTAATATCTTTCTTCTGAACGATTTTATCGCCAGCCCACATTGAATTAATTTGAGGATACTCTTTTAACGCTTGTGCTACTGCTTTTACGAAGAAAGCAAAGAACGTTAAGTTAAAGCCTTCACGCTTTTTGAAATCCCCTTTAATTGAATTACGGTATGACACAAGGTTTGTCACATCTACTTCAATCATCATCCAAGCGTGCGGTGCTTCGTGTTTACTACGTAACATGTTCGCTGCGATTGCTTTACGCACACCTGTTACTGGAATTTCGATATCGCCAGGCATTGTTGGTACAGAAACTGGTTTCGCAGCTTCTACTTTTTGTGCTACTGGCGCTGCTTTTGGTGCTTCTGGACGCGCTTCTACTACTGCTGCTACCGCTTCCTCTTTCTTCGCACCTGCTTGCGGAATGTTTCCAGATTCCACTAGCTTTAAAATATCTTTACGAGTGATACGGCCATTTGCTCCCGTACCTTCCACTAGATCTAAATCAACGTTATGCTCTCCCGCAAGTTTTAACACAGCTGGTGAAAAACGAGGTTTTCCATCAGTTGGTTGTTTTGCTTTCGGTGCTTTTTCAGGCGTAGCTACTTCTGCCTTTGGTTCTTCTTTTGTTTTCTCCTCAACAGCTGTTGCTGCTACTTCATCTGCGCCTTCTACTTGAATCACACAAACTACTTCACCTACAGCTAACGTGTCACCTTCACCAGCGATTAACTCTTTCACAATACCAGTGAAAGAAGATGGTACTTCAGCATTTACTTTATCAGTCATTACTTCTGCAAGCGGATCATACTTATTTACGTGATCGCCAACATTAACAAGCCATTTACTAATTGTACCCTCTGTAACGCTCTCCCCGAGCTGAGGCATTGTAATATTTTCTACAGCCATGTATAGTCCCCCCGATTAAAATTCCGCAAGTTCACGCATTGCTTTTTCAACTTTATCTGGATTTACCATGAAGAATTTTTCCATTGTTGGTGCATAAGGCATTGCTGGAACGTCTGGACCTGCAAGACGTGCGATTGGCGCATCTAAATCAAACAGACAGTTTTCAGCAATAATTGCTGCCACTTCACTCATAATACTTCCTTCTTTATTGTCTTCTGTTACAAGAAGAACTTTACCTGTTTTAGAAGCAGCTTCAATGATTGCTTCTTTATCTAATGGATATACCGTACGTAAATCAAGAATGTGTGCAGAGATGCCGTCCTGTGCTAACTTTTCAGCTGCTTGAAGAGCAAAATGAACACATAATCCGTATGTGATAACAGTAATATCATCACCTTCACGTTTTACATCAGCTTTTCCGATTGGTAATACGTAATCATCTTCTGGCACTTCACCTTTAATTAAGCGATATGCACGTTTATGTTCAAAGAATAATACTGGATCTTCATCACGAATTGCAGCTTTTAGTAAGCCTTTTGCATCATACGGTGTAGAAGGGATAACGATTTTTAAACCAGGTTGGTTTGCAAACATCGCTTCCACAGATTGTGAGTGATACAATGCACCGTGGACACCTCCGCCAAATGGCGCACGAATTGTAACTGGACAAGTCCAATCGTTATTAGAACGATAACGAATTTTTGCTGCCTCAGAAACAATCTGGTTTACTGCTGGCATGATGAAATCAGCAAACTGCATTTCAGCGATTGGACGCATACCATACATTGCCGCACCAATTGCTACCCCAGCAATTGCAGATTCTGCAAGCGGTGCATCAAGCGCACGATCTTCACCAAACTGATCATATAAACCGTGTGTCGCTTTAAATACGCCACCTTTTTTACCAACATCTTCACCTAAAACGAATACTTTCTCATCGCGTTCCATTTCTTCGCGCATTGCTAATGTAATAGCATCAATATAAGACATTACAGCCATGAAACGTTCCCCCCTATTCTGCGTATACGTGCTTCAATGCATCTTCAGGTGCTGCATACGGAGCATTTTCTGCATATTCTGTTGCTTCATTTACGATATGCATAATTTCGTCTAACATTTGTTTTTCAGATTCCTCAGTTAACACGCCAGCTTCTTTTAAATAAGCAGCAAATGTTATAATTGAATCTTTTTTCTTCGCTTCTTCTACTTCTTCTTTATCACGATAAACACGATCATCGTCGTCACTAGAATGTGCTGTTAAACGATATGATACTGTTTCAATTAAAGTTGGGCCTTCACCACGACGGCCGCGGTCTGCCGCTTCTTTTACAGCTTTATATACTGCAAGTGGATCATTTCCGTCTATTGTATATCCAGGCATACCATAACCAATTGCACGGTCTGATACATTTTTACATGCTAATTGTTTTTCAACTGGAATAGAGATTGCGTATTTATTATTTTCACACATGAAAATAACAGGTAGTTTGTGTACGCCAGCAAAGTTTGCACCTTCATGGAAATCACCTTGGTTAGAAGAGCCTTCCCCGAATGTAACAAACGTTACTAAATCTTTCTTTTCCATTTTTCCAGCTAATGCAATACCAACTGCATGTGGTACTTGCGTTGTTACTGGAGATGACCCTGTCACAATACGATTTTTCTTTTGACCGAAGTGACCAGGCATTTGACGACCACCAGAGTTTGGATCTCCAGCTTTCGCGAAAGCAGACAACATAAGTTCTTTAGCTGTCATACCAAACGCTAGTACAACACCCATATCACGGTAGTACGGTAATGCATAATCTTTCTCTCTATCAAGAGCGAATGCTGCTCCAACTTGCGCAGCCTCTTGTCCTTGACAAGAAATTACGAATGGAATTTTACCAGCGCGGTTTAATAACCACATACGTTCGTCAATTTTACGTGCAAGTAACATCGTACGGAACATTTCTAATACTTGCTCATCGCTTAAGCCAAGCTCTTCATGGCGCTTTTCTTTTACTTCTGCCATTTTTCATAACCTCCTAAATCCACATTTTTATGCGTGTAACGCTTTTCCATCTACAGCTAACGCTGCTTCACCAATCGCCTCAGATAATGATGGATGCGGATGAATTGTATGTGCTACTTCCCAAGGTGTTGCATCAAGTACTCTTGCAAGACCCGCTTCAGAAATCATATCTGTTACATGTGGTCCAATCATATGAACACCGAGAATGTCATTTGTTTCTTCATCAACTACAAGTTTTACGAAACCATCTGATTCGCCGTATACAAGTGCTTTTCCGATTGCACGGAATGAGAACTTACCTACTTTTAACTTATAGCCTTTTTCTTTCGCTTCTTGTTCTGTTAAACCGACAGAAGCAACTTCGGGACTGCTATATACGCATTTTGATACCATAGAATAATCAATTGGTGTAACTTCTTTACCAGCAATATGTTCTACTGCAACAATTCCTTCATGAGAAGCAACGTGAGCAAGCTGTAAACCACCGATTACATCACCGATTGCGTAAATATGAGATTCTTTCGTTTGATAAAACTCATTTGTTTGAATGTATCCTTTTTCCACAACGATATCCGTATTCTCTAAACCAATATTTTGCGTATTGGCTTGTCGTCCTACAGATACAAGCATTTTTTCTGCTTTAAATTCTTTATTCTCACCGTTATGTTCAGCTTGAATTGTTACTCCATTATCTTTTACCAATGTTTCTGGTAATACTTTTGCACCTGTTACCACTTTAATACCTTTTTTCTTGAATAGACGTTGCATTTCCTTTGAAACGTCTTGATCTTCTAGTGGTAATATCGTTTTCGCATACTCTAATACTGTAACTTCTACACCGAAGTCAGCAAGCATAGATGCCCACTCAATACCGATTACACCGCCACCTACGATAATAATCGAGCTAGGAAGCGTTTCCATTTTTAGGGCATGATCGGAAGACATTACGTACTCTCCATCTAATTCTAAACCTGGTAATGAATTCGGACGAGAACCTGTTGCAATAAGTACATTTTTTGGAATTAACATTTCATTCTCTTCTCCACTTGCAAGTTCAACTGAAATTGTCCCTGGCATCGGAGAGAAAATAGATGGGCCAAGAATACGGCCAATACCTTCAAACACATCAATTTTACCTTGTTTCATTAAGTGTTGAACACCTTTATGAAGTTGCGTTACAATCTTCTCTTTACGCTCTTGTACTTTCGCAAAGTTTAGTTCTACATTACTTGCAATAACCCCGAACTCTTCGCTTTTTTTAGCAGTTGCGTATACTTCCGCACTACGTAAAAGGGCTTTACTAGGAATACATCCTTTGTGTAAACAAGTACCACCAAGATTTTCTTTTTCAACAAGTGCAGTTTTTAAACCTAGTTGTGATGCACGAATTGCAGCAACATATCCACCAGTACCGCCGCCAACGATGACTAAATCATATTCTTTTGCCATTATCTCAACCCCTAGCTACCGTTTCTTTTTCACGTACAACATATTCTTTTGGAGCTTCTTCTTCACGTAGTACACGAAGTGCTCCTTCTGCTAATGCTTGTAATTCATCTTCTCCTGGATGTACGATTACATCTGCAATCCAGTCTACTCGTTCTTTAATTTCATCAACAAGAATTTTACTGTAAGCAAGTCCACCAGTTAATACGATTGCATCGATTTTCCCGTGAAGTACAGCGCTAGCTCCGCCAATTTCTTTTGCAACTTGATAAGCCATTGCTTTATAAATAAGAGTTGCTTCAGGATCACCTTTTTCAACCATTTGTTCTACTTTAATCGCATCATTTGTACCGATAAGGCTCACAAGTCCACCTTGTCCAACAAGTTTTTTAACCATTTCGTCTCGGTAATACTCACCAGAGAAGCACATTTCAACTAATTGTCCTACTGGTACTGTACCCGCACGCTCTGGACTAAATGGTCCTTCTCCATTTAAACCATTATTCACATCGATAACTTTTCCTTTTTTATGAGCACCAACTGTAATACCGCCGCCCATATGTGTAACTAATAAATTTAAATCCTCGTATTTGTGGTTTAATTCTTCAGCCACTTTACGAGCAACTGCTTTTTGATTTAATGCATGGAAAATACTTTTACGTTCCATACCAGCAATACCGCTTATACGAGCAATTGGCTCCATTTCATCTACAACGACAGGATCTACAATGAATGCCGGAATATTTAATCCAGAAGCAATTTCATAAGCTAAAATGCCCCCAAGGTTTGAAGCGTGATGACCGCTAAACCCATTTTTTAAATCTTCTAACATCGAATCGTTTACTGTGTATGTTCCGCCTTCGATTGGACGAAGTAATCCCCCGCGTCCACAAACTGCGTTTAACTTTGAAATATTAATACCATGAGAATGTAGAACTTCTAAGATCGTTTCTTTACGAAACTCATATTGGTCGATAATTCGCTTATATTTTCCAATCTGTTCTTCATCATGGCGAATAGTTTCTTCTAAAACAGGTCTTTCATTATCAAAAACACCAATTTTTGTGGATGTACTACCCGGATTAATAACAAGAATTCGATTTAAAGACACTGTTGCTACCTCCACTAATAAATTCAAAAGGAGGTGGAAACCTCATAAGAGGTAACCACACCTTTTGTAAAAGTAATATATGAATGATTAGCGACGGCTAATAATGTCGTGACCGTTGCGTAAGTATGTGCTACGAGAGTTTTTCAAGCTTGCAATGCGTTCTTCAGCTAAACGATCTGCTGCTACATAAGTTGCAATGCCATCGCGTTTTGAAATTTCGATTACTTTTGCAATTGTGTCATAAATTGACTCAACGCGTTTTAATGCACGTTCTCTATTGTATCCATATAACTCGTCTGCTACGTTAATTACGCCACCTGCATTAATTACATAGTCTGGTGCGTATACAATACCCATTTCATGAATGATGTCGCCGTGACGATCTTCTTTTAATTGGTTATTTGCAGAACCTGCGATTACTTTTGCTTTAAGTTGTGGAATAGTTTCATCATTAACTGTTGCGCCTAATGCACATGGTGCATAAATATCACATTCAACACCGTAAATTTCATTTGGCTCAACTGCTGCTGCACCGAATTCTTCTACTGCACGTTGTACAGCTTCTTTATTAATATCTGTAACGATCAGTTTTGCTCCTTCAGCGTGTAAATGTTTGCATAAGTGATATGCTACGTTACCAACACCTTGAACAGCAATTACTTTTCCTTCTAAATTATCAGTACCGAAAGCTTCTTTCGCAGCAGCTTTCATACCACGATACACACCGTATGCAGTTACTGGAGATGGGTTACCAGAAGAACCGAATGATGGTGAAATACCTGTTACAAAGTCAGTTTCTTCGTGGATAATATCCATATCATCTACTGTTGTACCAACATCTTCAGCTGTAATATAACGTCCGTTTAGTCCTTGAATGTAACGGCCTAACGCACGGAACATCGCTTCGCTCTTATCTTTACGTGGATCACCGATAATTACTGTTTTCGCACCACCTAAGTTTAAACCAGCAGCTGCGTTTTTGTATGTCATCCCTTTTGCAAGACGCAATGCATCTTCAATCGCCGCTTCTTCAGAATCATATGTCCACATTCTTGTTCCACCAAGAGCTGGTCCAAGTGTTGTATCATGAATTGCAATGATTGCTTTTAAACCAGATTCTTTATCTTGACAAAATACTACTTGCTCATAATCATATTTTTCTAAGTATTCGAAGATTTCTAATGTCATTGTCGTTTCCCCCTAATGTTTTACCCTATTTGGTTTATTTTGAAGCAGTCGCAACTGCCAATGCTAATGAATATACTTTTGTTTCTGCTGAATCAGCACGAGATGTTAAAACAATCGGTGCTTTTGCGCCAGCAATCATTGCCCCTACTTTTGCATCAGCAAAGTAGACGAGTGATTTATATAGCACATTTCCAGCTTCAATCGTTGGGACGAGTAAAATGTCTGCCTTACCTGCTACATCACTTACTATGCCTTTATGTTCTGCTGCAATTTGTGATACTGCATTATCTAAAGCAAGTGGTCCATCAACGACACAATTTTTAATTTGTCCGCGGCGATTCATTTGAGTTAACATCGCTGCATCAATTGTTGCTTGCATCGCAGGATTCACAACCTCTACCGCTGCAATTGGTGCTACCTTTGGCAAATCAATTCCTATTGCCTGGGCAACTTCTACAGTATTCTGTATAATAGCAGCTTTCTGTGTTACATCAGGTGCAATGTTCATCGCTGCATCCGTAACAAAAATCAGACGATCGTAACTCGGAACTTCAAATGCTGCAACGTGTGAAAGTACGCTACCTTTACGAAGTCCCCACTCTTTATTTAATACAGCTTTCAAAATATTTGCTGTTGGGATGTTCCCCTTCATAAGCACATCTGCTTCGCCATTTCTTACAGCTTTCACAGAAAGTTCTGCAGCCTCAGCACTTGACTGTGCTGCAATTACTTCAATATGTTCTGAAGTTTGTAAACTATGTTCTTGTAGCATCCCCATTATTTTTTCTTGATTTCCATATAGACGAAATTGAGCTAGCTGTAATGTAATTGCTTTTGCTACAGCTTCAATTACTTCATGATCTTCAGCTACTGCTACAGCCACAGTTTTTTTAGGCTGTCCTACTGCTTGATCAATTAAGTGTTCTAACTTCATATTTTGTAATCAACCCTTTCCGTCGTCCCTCGTCTTTTTATAAAGCAAATACCGTGCCAACTTTCAAAAGTGGTCTTACCAATAATGAAAACGCATTCAAAATGCAGTAAAATCAATACTTTGGAAAATAACAAAAGATTCTGTCTTGTTTTGTCGTATTTTGTATACCATGCAATAAATTGCACGGTACGCAATTTATTGCATGCTATTTTTTGCACACTCATACTTTTCTAGCTTGTAATATAAATTTCGAACCGAAATTCCTAATGCTCTTGCCGTTTTTGTTTTATTTCCGCCAAATCGCTCTAAATATTCATGAATGATATTCCCTTCAAACTCCGTCACTAAATGTTCAAGTGGCTTTTCCTCTAACTCTGGCAATAAATGAGCTTGCTTTGATTCCACCTGCTCTTCGTTATGTAATGGCGGTAAATGGTGTACATCAATATAGGTCTCGTTATAATTCATAAAGATAATAGCTCTCCCCAAAATATTTTCAAGTTCCCTCACATTCCCTGGCCATTCATATGATTGTAAATACGAAATAGCTGAATTAGTGAGTCCCTCTATATTTCGGCCATAATCTTGATTAATTTTTTGAATTAATCTTTCTGCAATTGATGGTATGTCCTCTTTACGCTGACGCAGAGACGGGATTTGAATTGGAATTTTATTTAATCGATAATATAAATCCTCCCTAAACTCTCCTTCTAGAATAGCCTTTTCTAAATTCACGTGCGTTGCTGCAATTACTCGGACATTGATAGGGATTGCTTTCGTTCCACCAACTTTTACAATCTCTTTTTCTTGCAACACACGAAGGAGTTTCGCTTGTGTATTTGCAGACAATTCTCCTATTTCATCTAAAAAGATACTACCGTTATTCGCTTCCTCAAAGAATCCACGCTTTCCGCCTCTTTTCGCACCAGAAAATGCACCTTCCTCATAACCGAATAATTCACTTTCTAACAACGTCTCCGAAATAGCGGCACAGTTTACACGAACGAACTTATTATATTTTCGGTTACTTCCATTATGGATAGCATGTGCAAACAATTCTTTACCCGTTCCAGATTCTCCGCGCAGCAATACTGTTGCTGGTGTATTCGCGCCAAGTTTCGCCTGTTCAATAGCGGCCGTTGTTTCATCTGAATTTCCGACAATGTCATCAAACGAATACTTCGCCTCTAACGTTCGAATAATTTGCCTTGCTCGATTCAATTCATTTGTTAACTTTTGAATTTCTGATACGTCACGAATTACACCGACGCTACCTTTTAATATTCCATCCACAATGACCGGTGCTACGTTTACAATTACATCTCGCTTTTTTTGTCCAATCTTCATATGTATTCCTCGTACCGCCCTACGCGTTCGAAGTACTTTCATATGCATACTTTCACCTTCTACAATATCAGTTGTAGCTGGTTTCCCAATAATATCCTCTTCTGTTAAACCTGTTAATTTCGTATACGCAGGGTTAATTACTAATCCTCGCCCTTTTTCATCCACGACCGAAATGGCTTCCTCAGACGAGTTGATAATCGCCTCAAGTAACGTTTGAATCTCTTTTAAATCTGTAACTTCTTCCGCAAGATCTACAACTTCTGTTATATCTTTAAAAATCGCAAATGCCCCTTGTACTTCTCCTCCCTCTTTTAATATCGGAATACGGGTTGTAATAATTTTCTTTTCATTTTCTAATGTCAGTTCATAATTCACTTCTATTTGTTTCGTACGTATAATACGAAGCAACTTACTCGTTGGAATAACTTCTAAAATATATTTCCCTACCGCATCTTCTTTTTTATACCCGATAATACGCTCTGCACTTTTAT
Source organism: Bacillus sp. EB106-02-03-XG38 (assembly GCF_058792175.1). Taxonomy (NCBI): domain Bacteria; kingdom Bacillati; phylum Bacillota; class Bacilli; order Caryophanales; family Bacillaceae; genus Bacillus; species Bacillus sp. EB106-02-03-XG38. The sequence continues at coordinate 654,750 of NZ_JBYTED010000003.1, read as the reverse complement.
TAAATAGACGAACTTGTCCATCTCGATCGATTACAATCATACCGTCATGCGTAGAATTTAAAATTAAATCACCTTGTTGCGTTTGTTCTTCTAACTTTCCAATTAAATCTTCCTTCTCATGTGCTAATCTCGTAACAATCTTCGCAATATCACCTGGTATAAGAAGAGTATCTTTATGCTTTTTCTTTAATAAATCTTTATGTAAATCAGTGTCACCTGTCATATCAAACATTACATCAATGTGCATAGAAAGAAATGGCGTTACACTCTCTCCAATTGTAATCCCGTATTCTTTAGCCATTTGTAATCCTTTTGCTATCGGATTTATATCAATAATCCCTATAATTTGAAATATATTCGAACTTTGTAACAGATTCAGCAAAGTACTACCACCTTCACCTGCACCAACAATTAAAACTTTTTGTCTCATATATTACACTTCCTCTCGAAGTATCTCTGCAAAATTTTTCACACCCTTATCTTACTCGTTCAGCCCCCTCTTGACAAACCCCCTTTTCATATAACATCATTAAAATAAACAAAATAATCTGAAAAGGAGAGTTTATATGCAGCGTTACCTCGCTCTTTTATTAGCACTCATCCCTATTTCATTAGCTGTGTTTGGCATTAAGTTAATGAGAGATACTGTATTCGGGATTCTATTTCCTCCACTCTCTATACTATGGTTACAATTTTTAATTGGTGCTCTCTGCTTCGGGCTCGGATTTTATATTTTTGGTGGTTTCGTCTTACACCGAGACCGTAAACGAAATAAAGTACAAGCTCGCTTTAGAAGATAGGAAATCCCCACTATTTATCAATAAAAAAATGAGACCGTTACACGCGGCCTCATTTTTTTATTGGCAATAACGTTCTTGCCGTTTCAGGGTAATCAGTAATAATTGCTGAAATATTCATATCAAAATATTTCAGCATAAGTGTTTCTTCATTAATGGTATAGGGGCGAACCTCTACATCACTTTCCATCGTTAGTTCGGCAATGGCATCTTGAAGATAACGATAATTAGGGTGTACTGCTGTAGCGCCCATTTTTTTCGCATACGCCCACGGACTATGCAAACCTTCGCGATATAAAATCGCTGTTTGAATATCAGGAGCCATCATATGACACCTTTTCATACTGTAGTGATTGAATGAAGAAAATATAACACGATCTTCTAAATTAAATTTCCGTACAAGCGTTATAACTTCTTCCTCTAAACCTCTGTATGGAATTTTATTATTTTTAAGTTCAATATTAAGTAGCAACTCTGTTTTTTCAATCCATTGTAATACTTCTTCTAAAAGAGGTATTTTACAAAAACCTACTTTATCACCAAATTTATAGCTCGCATCTAATTTACATAAATCCTCATATACATAATTCCGAACCGCACCTTTTCCATTTGTTGTCCGGTCCACTGTTTCATCATGGATGACAACAACTTTTCCATCTTTCGTTAATTGAACATCAAGTTCAATTCCATCTGCTCTAAAAGATTCCGCTGCTTCAAATGAAATCATCGTATTTTCCGGGTATGTTCCTGCTGCACCACGATGTGCAAATATAAGAGTCATCCTCACTCCCCCAATCTTATGCTATACTATACGAAAAAGGAGGTACTTCTATGAGACCATTACAAATTTCTCCAGACACTGCAGTCCGCCTATCAAAAGCATTAGGTGTTCCACTTGAACAACTTATGCATATGCCGCAGCACATTCTAATTCAAAAGTTAGTTGAATTAGAAAAACAAAATAAAGACGAAGAATAATACAGTCCTGTTTTGCAGGGCTTTTTATTATTTCTATTATATCACGGATGACTTCCCTGCTAAAATTCTTTGGCGGATATAATATGATTCCATGTAATCCTTTTACAAAACATTTATATTCAATTAAATGAAACCCCCTCTTTTAATAAAAGAAGGGGTTTCTTACTACTTGTTTCAATTACTCAAATTATGCATTCTTCTTTTCTTTGTTTAAAATCATAAACAATTTATATAATCCTAAAGAAGCTGGAATATTCATAAATGCGAATGCTTCATACGTATAATGAGGAACTGTTTCCCATAGTAACAAGAAAGTAAATACTCCTAATGTACTAATCATCGCAATTCGTATAACTTCCGATTCATTTTCATCTTTCTTTTTATAAAGAATAATAGCCGCCAGAACAGCTACATAAACGAATAATTTGATAACATACGAATATATAGTAACAATTTCATAATTCGTTGTACTATAGTCCGATACATACTTCGTTATCGTGTCATCCTTCTGCTCAAACCATTGTCCAATACGGTACATCGAGAACTGACTTGATACCCATTCTCTAGTTATTTTTTCATTTAAATGTTGCACATAACCCGTTACACCAAGTTCACCGAAACGCTGCACTATAACTTTTTTATTGTGTTCATTCAAATCCTTCGTATTCTTTATATTTTCATCATCAATATAATCTGCATCTGCCTGATTCCACACACCATACGTATCTTTGTTCAGTCCCATCTTCACCCAATGAGTAAATGGGATTTTTTCAATTTCATTATCGGTACTGAGATTTAACTTTGTCGTTATACCTTTGAAACTTACAATAAGGATTAAACAAAATAAAACACTACTTAAAACCTTTACAGAATACGCCTTACGAAACTTCAAAATATTTTCAATTAAAATTGCTAAAGCTACAGCTAATGCTGTTGGTCTTATAATATAAGTAAAAGCCGCGAAAACCCCTAATAAAATCCATAAAATAATCTTCATCCTTTTTGTTTCCGCCGTTTTCAAGCACAAATATGTATACAAAGTTGCTGAAATAAAAAATATTACTAGTGTATGGGTATAGAAAACTGGTGCCTGCCAATATATAAAAATGTTTAGCACAGATAACACGATCGATATGTGAGCAACTTTAAAGTTTGTAATTTTCCTTACAATCAATACATTTAAAATAATACTACCTGTTATACAGGCTATCGGTAATATTTTTATCGCTAAATCTACACTTCCTACCAATTTAGCAAAATACCCTCCTAATAATACGATATGTGTATTATACGGATAAAATAGAAGCTGTCCCATTTCTAAAAATTGATTATCTCCATTAAACACAGAGACAATTCCTTGTTTGAGAATGGCATAATCTCCTATAACAGGGTTAAATGCTTTAGAAGTAATAAATATTTCCATCGTCAAAATGATTATACTACCTAAAGTAATCATAATATTTGTATGCGTTCTTTTCATTTTATTAATAACCCACTTATAATACATAAAGAAGAGCGCAAATAAAAGCAACGTTACCGCTATAACAACACCAATTTTTTCAGGAGTATACTCCTCAGTTGGATAAGGAAATTCACCACTCATCAAAATTGTTTTCGGAATAAAAAATTTACTTACTATCATTGAAAATATAGATAAAAACACTGTCATAACAATGATTGGGTAAGCTCGGTTCACTATTTTCTTAAAAGCCATTCATCCATTCTCCTATATCTCTATCTTCCCCAAATCAATGTTACGTTATAGAGATTATGATGGCAAACCTACCTATTTCCTATACATACCCTTATTTTCACTGCTTTTTCTATATAAATATGTATTCCTTCAAAATCCTTGAATTGAAGTAAATAAAAAGACCAACGAATTCTAACATTCATTGGTCATTAAATAAAAAGTTCATTGGTTTTAAATTTAATATTGAGTATCAATTTCAAGAATGATTAAACTTTACTAAAACTTAAATTCCTTACTATATTCACTCTCAGCTAGCCTTATGTTCAAGTCTCAGCTTATCCGCAACCATTGCGATGAACTCAGAGTTCGTAGGTTTTGCTTTTGACATGGATACTGTATAACCGAATAAAGACGAAATAGAATCGATATTCCCACGACTCCATGCTACTTCAATCGCGTGACGGATTGCTCGCTCAACACGGCTTGCTGTTGTATTATATTTCTTTGCAATATCTGGATACAATACTTTCGTAATAGATCCAAGTAATTCGATATCGTTGTACACCATAGAGATTGCTTCCCTTAAGTACATATACCCTTTAATATGAGCAGGCACACCAATTTCATGAATGATACTCGTAATGCTTGCATCTAAGTTTTTCGGCTTTCCATCTATTGTCGTTGCTGAACGGAAAGATGGCAGTGGACGTTTAATAGTAGCGTTCGCTTTACCGCTTACTTGACGAATATGGCTCGTTAAATTCTCCATATCAAATGGTTTTAATATGAAATATGAAGCACCCAAGTCAACTGCTTTTTTCGTCACATCTTCTTGTCCAAATGCTGTCAACATAATTACGCTAGGCTGTCTTAACCTTTCAATATGGCGCATTTTCTCTAGTACAGCTAAACCATCTAAATGTGGCATAATAATGTCTAAAACAAGTACATCCGGCTGCTTGTCTTTCAATAAATTTAAACACTCTTGACCATTATAAGCAGTACCGATTACTTCCATATCATCTTGAGCAGCAACATAACTCTCTAGCATTGATACTAATTCTTTATTATCATCCACAAGACATACTTTAATTTTCTCCACAGCTTTTCCTCCCTTACCGAATCGATTCTCCGACATGTGTATCCTTCTAGGCTACATGAATTGTTCGACAATTGTGTGAAAATTCCCTTTTAAAGTTTGTTACTTTCCGATAAAATCACAAAAAAATATGTTTATCGTTCATTTATTCCCTTTCGCAACACATTCCATCATAGAAATACAACGAAACGTTCAACCCTTTTCTTTTATTTTACAACAAAAAACACCTCTTGCGGAGCTTTTACAAAATTTCAACGAATTTTTCAACAGAAAAGCGAGCTAATTATTAATTAGCTCGCTTTTCTTTCTTGTTCATAAATGTTAATTCCAGCCTCATGTAACATCCATTCAATATGGACACCATATCCCGATGTTGGATCATTTACAAATACATGTGTAACAGCACCAATTACTTTCCCGTTTTGTACAATTGGACTTCCGCTCATCCCTTGTACGATACCACCCGTTTTTGCTAATAAACGTTTGTCTGTTACTTTTATTACCATGCCCTTTGTCGCCGGAAACTTTTGCGGTACTGTACTAACAACTTCAATATCAAACGCTTCCACTTTATCTTGATCAATGACCGTTAATATTTTTGCAGGTCCCTCTTTTACTTGATGAGATAGTGCAATAGGCATTGCTTTATCCATTACGCCGTTTGTCATATTTGTATTCAATTTGCCAAAAATACCAAATGGACTATTTATTGTAATATTGCCAATCACTTCACGATCTGGTGAGAATCTCGCTAATTTCTCTCCTGGATTCCCGTGACTACCTCTTTCAATTGATGTAACTGTCGAACGCATAATTTGTCCATCTTCGACTTGAATCGGTTTTTTCGTATCGTTATCAGAAATGACATGACCAAGTGCTCCATATTTCATAGAATCTGGATGAACAAATGTCATTGTTCCGATTCCAGCTGCCGAATCACGAATATATAAACCAATACGATAAGACGATTCTCCACTGTCTTTTTGTGGTGTTAACTTCGTGCGAATATGTTTTCCATCTCTTAACAAAACAAGATTAAGCGGTTCACCTGTTTCACCACTATTATGAATAAATGGTGCTACATCACTCATTCTTTCAATTGTTTTCCCATTAATTTCAGTAATCATATCCCCAATTTGCACACCAGCCGTTTCACCAGGAGATACTTTCCCTTTTTCAGTTTGAATTAAATGATGGCCTACAACAAGTACTCCTTTTGTGTTTAACTTCACACCAATTGATTGTCCACCTGGAATAACTTTGAAATCTTTTAATACTTTCACATTTACTTTTTTTACTGGAAAACCAGCAAGTTGAAACACCATATCCGCTTCACCATTTTGATGAGAATTTACCATAAGTCCTTGTTTTTGTTCATTTGAACTTACTGTAAACACATGACGATCTGTAGATGAAGCTTGAAACACTGGTAATGAAGCTATTTCTGATTGTTGCCCTTCAAAAACAACAAGTTGCTTCGGGGACGAAATAAACGTCCTAAGCGGTTTAAAACACCCTATAAAAACTAAAGAAACAAGGAGAAAAATACCTATTATTTTACGAAATCTTTCTAATTTCAATTTGTTCACTCTCCTCGCTCCTACCCCACATTCAGCCTCTTGGCTTCACTTTTTAATCTCTCCTTGCAGTGCTTTATTTATAACCGGAAGAATTAAGAAATCATTTTTTGAGAAAAAAAGCTATCCATTACTGGATAGCCTCTGCTGTCTGTTTAAAATGATGCGCTTGCGTAAGTAATTCTTTCGCATGTTCTGTCGTTAAATCTGTAATTTCCACACCAGAAATCATTCGAGCTATTTCTGTTACTTTATCCTCCATAGTTAAAACAGTAACTGACGTAATTGTTCTATCATTTGCTACTTGTTTTCGAATAAATAAATGTGAATCCGCCATTGAAGCGACTTGAGGTAAGTGCGTAATACAAAGCACTTGTGAGTTTACTGATACTCGATAAATTTTTTCCGCAATAGCCTGTGCGACTCGGCCACTTACACCAGTATCCACCTCATCAAAAATAACTGATGCAACACCTTGATGCTTAGAAAAAATGCTTTTTAAAGCTAAAATAATACGAGATAACTCTCCACCAGAAGCAACTTTTGAAAGTGGTTTTAACGGCTCGCCTGGATTGGTTGAAATATAAAATTCCACATGATCATAGCCATCCGCTGTAAGCCTTACCGGCGCTCCCTCTACAAGAGGTTCTTCCGCATTTCCTTCTCTCTTCATGATTCTCACTTCAAATTTTGTTTTTTCCATATATAATTCTTTTAATTCCTGATGAATGGCATTTGTAAGATGCTCTGCAAGTTCATGACGCATATTACTTAACAACGTTGCTTCTTTCAGAATAACACTTTCTAATTCCTTTAACTGCTTCTTCGTCGTTTCAATATGAACGTCTTTATTTTCAATCGTAAAAATTTCTTGTTCAATTTTATCAGCATACGCTAAAATCTCTTCTACAGTATTTCCATATTTTCTCTTTAGCATACGAATTTCATTTAAACGCGTTTCAATTTCATCTAAACGATTCGGATCATATTCCATCATATCGAGCTTTTCTCTTAGTTGATACGCAACTTCTTCTAATAAGTAATAGCTATTTGCAATTGAATCATGATTTTCTTGATACACTTCATCTAAATGTGTAATACTCTCCATTTGTCCCATTGCGCTTCTTACATTATCTAATCCTTGTCCATCCGCGCTTAACGAGCGATATGCATCGCCTAATGCTTTATAAATTTTTTCGAAATTAGAAATTTGCAATCGTTCTTCAGTTAATTCATTTTCTTCATCCATCTTTAAATCCGCCTTACGGATTTCTTCATGCTGGAATTGAATTAAATCTAAGCGATGCGCCATTTGTTGTTCATTTTCACTTAACGATTTTAACTGTTTTTTTAACTTCTCATAATCAGCGTATACGTTTTGATATATATCCAATTGTTTAACAATACGATCTCCATCAAAATGATCAAGCATAAATAAGTGACGCTCTTCATTCATTAAGTCTTGCGTTTCGTGCTGCCCATGAATATCAACAAGTGTTTTTCCAATTTCTTTTAATACACTAAGGGTAACTAATTTCCCATTTACACGACATACGCTTTTTCCATTTGCAGCGATATCACGCTTCAAAATAATCATGCCGTCTTCGATTTCTATGTCCAACTCTTCTGCCTTTTCAATACACGGATGCTTATCGTCTTCTACATAAAATAGTCCCTCTATCTCAGCTTTTTCTGTTCCATATCGAACGAATTCCGCTGAACCACGACCACCTACAAGTAAACTAATTGCATCAATAATAATCGATTTTCCGGCTCCTGTTTCCCCACTTAAAACCGTTAATCCTTTTTGAAAAGAAATATTTAATGCCTCAATAATAGCAAAGTTTCTAATCGATAATTCCGATAACAATGCCCCATTCACCTCGTTATAAACTAATCCCCTATTCAGGGCTTTTTTCAGTTCTTTATTTAAATAGTCATACTATATGTTTGTATGTATAAATTACTTTTCTAACCGCTCCATTGTACCAAACATTTGTTTCACGGGTCAATCCACCTATTTCCTAATTTCATTCAAAGAAAATATTATATTACAATTAAGAATTCACCTTTTTAACCAACAAAAATATCCTGTTCACTTTCCACTTTACAGAGGAAAGCAAACAAGATTTTTTTGTTACAGCATATTTAAGAAACGATCAGAGACAACACCTGTATCTTCAGGTGTGCGGCAAATAATTAAGCAAGTATCATCACCACAGATGGTTCCGATGATCTCATCCCACTCTAAATGATCAATAAGTGCCCCAAGTGAATGAGCGTTACCAGGCAATGTTTTTAGCACAAGCATATGTCCTGCCGTGTCTAATTTTACAAATGAATCCACTAGATTGCGTTTTAATTTTTGTAACGGGTTAAATCGTTGATCTGCTGGCAAGCTATATTTATAGCGACCATCATGTAACGGCACTTTCACTAAGTGCAGTTCTTTAATATCGCGCGATACTGTTGCTTGCGTTACATTAAACCCCTCATTACGTAAAATATCTACTAATTCATCTTGTGTTTCAATTTCTTTGTTCGCAATAATTTCCCTGATTTTAATATGGCGCTGACCTTTATTCATACATTTGCACCTCACACTATCTCTTACCATAGTTTAAACATTGGTATACTTCACTTATTTATGTTAACTTATAATTCGTTACTTGTACACAATTGTTTTTACAATCATTATACAATTACAACAAAAAGAGGAACAACATATGTTATTCCCCTTTCCCTTTTTGTTTTAGGACATCATGCGCCTCTGTAACTACTTGCTCAACAGAAACCGGAGAATGATTTTCGCCATTCTCGCGTTCACCATGCCATTTCAGATGAACTAAAAATTCAATATTACCATCCCCGCCCGTAATTGGTGAGAATGTTAAACCTTCTACGTCGTATCCTTCTTTTATAGCAAAGTCGACAATCATTTCCACGACAGCCTCATGTACTTTTCGATCACGAACGATACCTTTTCTACCAACTTGCTCTCTTCCAGCTTCAAACTGCGGTTTAATTAACGCTGCTACATCTCCATTTGGCATAAGCATTGTTTTTAAAACCGGCAGTATAAGCTTTAATGATATAAATGACACATCGATACTAGCAAATTGCGGTAAACCACGTTCTAAATCTGCTGGCGTTACGTAACGGAAGTTTGTTCGTTCCATTACGACAACACGCTCATCTTGACGCAATTTCCACGCAAGTTGATTGTATCCTACATCTAATGCATAAGATAATTTCGCTCCATTTTGAAGCGCACAATCGGTAAAGCCACCAGTTGATGAACCAATATCTATCATAACTTTATCTTGTAAATTCAGATGAAATGACTCTAATGCCTTTTCAAGTTTATAACCACCACGGCTTACATACGGCATAACTTGTCCCTTCACCGTAATCTCTGTATCTTGTGGGATTTTCTCTCCTGGCTTATCCAGTCTCATTTCGTTTGCATATACAAGTCCGGCCATAATGGCGCGTTTTGCTTTCTCACGTGTTTCTATAAGCCCTCGCTCTACTAATAGTACATCTACTCTTTCTTTTTTTGCACTCATTTGTTACGCCCTTTTTTGTTTTGATGGAATCATTGTATGAATACGGTCTACAACAGCATCTGTCGTTAAACCAATTTCTTCTAGTAATTTTGTTACACTACCGTGCTCTATGAAACGGTCTGGAATACCCATTCGTTCAATTAACGCACTATGGTACCCGCTCTCAGACGCAAATTCAACTACTCCCGTTCCAAAACCACCGATTAAACAAGCTTCTTCAATCGTTAAAATCGGTATATTTTTTCCTAAGAGATCATGTAAATATGCTTCATCCATGGGTTTAATAAAGCGAGCGTTTACTACTTTCACTGAAACTCCAGCCTTTTCAAGACGCTCAGCCGCTTCCATTGCCATTGGTATTGTTGTACCAAATGTTAAAATAGCCGCTTGTGTACCTTCTTTTAACGTTTCCCATGAACCGATTGGGATCGTCTTTAATTCCTCATCCATATGAACACCAAGTCCATTGCCACGCGCATAACGTAATGCGATTGGTCCATCTTCATATTGCATCGCCGTATATACTAAATGTTGCCCTTCATTTTCGTCTTTCGGCATCATAAGTACCATATTCGGCAAGTGACGTAAGAATGAGATATCAAATACACCTTGGTGCGTCTCACCATCTGCTCCTACTAAACCAGAACGATCGATTCCGATGAAAACATTTAAATTTTGGCGACATATATCATGAACAACTTGGTCATATGCCCTTTGTAAGAATGTTGAATAAATCGCTAAGAAAGGCTTCATACCTTGCGTTGCCATACCTGCCGCCATTGTTGTAGCATGCTGTTCTGCAATACCTACATCAATCATACGATCTGGGAATTCTTTTTGGAATTTCTCAAGTTTTGATCCAACAGGCATTGCAGGTGTAATTGCAACGATACGCTCATCCGTTCTCGCCAATTTAAGTACTGTTTCACTAACAACAGCACTCCATGCTGGTGCAACTTCTTTCGGTTTAACGAAGTCACCTGATTCAATTTTATAAGGTCCTGTTCCATGCCAAGTACCAATAACATCACTCTCAGCTGGTTTGTAACCTTTTCCTTTTTTCGTAATAACATGAACAAGCACTGGGCCTTTTGTTTTCTTTGCATATTGCAACGTTTCGAATAGCTTTTCATAATCGTGCCCATCGACTGGACCTAAATACGTAAAGCCTAACTCTTCGAAAAAGACACCGGATACTAGTAAATATTTAAGACTATCTTTTATTTTCTCTGCTGTTGCAGCAACTTTCCCACCAACTGCCGGGATTTTCTTCAATATATACTCTAATTCGTCTTTTACCCAATGGTATTTTCCTGCGGTACGTAGACGTCCAAGTACATTATGAAGCGCACCAACGTTTGGTGCAATTGACATTTCATTATCATTCAAAATAACAATCATGTCTGTTTTTTCATGTCCAATATGGTTTAATGCCTCTAAAGCCATTCCGCCTGTTAAAGCACCATCACCAATAATTGGTATAACATATTCTTTCGTTTTCTTTAAATCACGTGCTAGAGCCATTCCCATTGCAGCAGATAATGATGTCGAGCTATGGCCAGTCTCCCATACATCGTGCTCACTCTCGCAACGTTTTGGGAAACCACATAGACCTTGATATTGCCTTAATGTACCGAATTCTTTTGCACGCCCAGTTAAAATTTTATGTACATAGGATTGATGTCCTACGTCCCATAAAAATTTATCTTTTGGACTATCAAATAATTTATGCAGAGCAATTGTGAGTTCTACTACACCTAAATTAGGTGCAATATGTCCACCTGTTTGAGAGAGCTCTTCAATTAAAAACTTACGAATATCCTCACTCAATCCCTCTAGTTCACCGATAGACATATCTTTCAAAAAACTAGGGTTTTGAATTTGCGTTAGATCCACATGGATCACTCACTTTCATTTCATAATCTGTCAACATGTCAAATATTATAAAAAACATTAACACAAAACAAGAAATTCTCTTTTTTATTTTTCACCTTGTCCTGCTATTAACCAGTCTATTGCGCCCTAATCCTATTATAAACCATATTTCTTAAGGCAATGAAAAAAATAGCCGCTAACACGAAGTGATAACGGCAATGTAATCTACATATATTTTTGCCAATAACAAGAAAAGAAAAACCTTTTCCTACATTTATATCATAAAATGATGAATGACTCAACAAATGAAAACGCTGTTATATTAGTTATTACGTTTTGCAATCAAATCGCAAATAGATAATAAATATTCATCTTGTAATTGCAAGGAACTGATAGCATCTTTTGCTTTTGCAATCGTTTCTTCTAAAATATCCTTTGCTCTATCTACAGTAAATAACGTCGTATATGTGCTCTTTTCGTTGGAAACATCACTACCAATCGGTTTTCCAATCTCTTCTTCGGTTCCTTCCACATCTAAAATATCATCTCGAATTTGGAAAGCTAGGCCGATATATTTTGCAAACGCAAGTAACTTTTCTTCTTGTTCTTTTGTGGCATCAGAAAGGATCGATCCGGCAAGTACAGCGAATTCAAGTAGTTTCCCAGTCTTATGCTTATGAATATACTCCAACTCATCAATCGTAAGTTGTTTCCCTTCCGCTTCCATATCTGCCACTTGTCCGCCAACCATTCCTTCTGGTCCCGCTGCTTTTGCAAGCTCAAGTACAAGTCTTACCTTTTTCTCAGCAGTGATTTCCTTTTGTTCATATGCCATAATAACTTGAAATGCATACGTCAACAAACCATCGCCTGCTAAAACTGCCATTGCTTCACCAAATACTTTATGATTTGTGGGCTTCCCTCTTCTTAAATCATCATCATCCATACAAGGTAAATCATCATGAACTAACGAGTATGTATGTATCATTTCAAGAGCACAAGCTGCACCTACTCCAAGAGTTTTTTCTTTCCCAAACGCTTGTAATGTCGCAAATAAAAGTAACGGGCGGAGACGCTTTCCACCCGCTTCCAAAGAATATGCCATCGCTTCACGAAGTACATTTGGACATTGTAATTCATTTGCATAGCTTACAAGCTTCTCTTCTACGAAAGTTTTACTTTCTTTCAAAAAAGTATCAAAAGCAACAGTCACTATGCTTCATCTCCTAAAGCAGTAAACGGTTCAAGCTCTCCATCTTCCCCAAGAATTACTGCCATTTGTTCTTGTACGTTCTTCAACTTCTCATCACAAAGCTTAGATAATTCCATACCTTCTTTAAAATAAGAAATTGCTTCTTCTAAAGGTACGTCACCTTGCTCTAGCTTAGAAACGAGATGCTCAAGTTGCGAAATTGCCTCTTCAAAGCTTAATTTATTTTCCATTATTCAATTCACGCTCCTCTATGCCTGATACGCTACAATCTAGTATTCCATCTTGTAATTGAACTGAAACAGCATCTCCAAGGCTGACATCTTTCACACTTTTTAACACTTGCTTCTCTTCATCATATACAAGCCCGTACCCTCTCATCATTACTTTAAGCGGACTTAACGCTTCAAGTTTTTGAGCAGCTCTTACAAAGGCAAATTCTTTCGTTTGAAGTAATGTTTGCATTTCACGTTGCAATTGCTTTTGCAACGTTTCAACCGCTACCTTCGTTTGCATAATCTTTTGAGATGGGTGGTGCTTCTCTAAATAAAATGAAAGCTGTTTTAACTGATTTACCTTTTTATCAATATAGCGTTCTTTCGCTAAAACAAGCTGTTCTAACGCTCTATCCAATTGCTCCTCTTTTTGCTCATAGACTTGTCTTGGATAACGGAACGCATAAGATTTTTGCAATACTTGTAGTTTTTCTTCTTTTTTATGTACTAACTCTCTCATTGCCCTTTGCAATCTTAGAGTTCTTTGCAATACCTTTTCTTGTAACTCTATAATATTAGGCGCTGCCAGCTCAGCTGCTGCAGTTGGTGTTGGCGCTCGTAAATCGGCAACAAAATCTGCAATTGTAAAGTCCGTTTCATGGCCTACTGCTGAAATAATAGGGATTTTACTCTTGAAAATGGCCCTTGCAACCATTTCTTCATTAAACGCCCATAATTCCTCAATAGATCCTCCACCGCGCCCAACGATTAGGACATCTATCTCTTCCATTTCATTCGCTGTACGAATTGCTTGTACAATTGAGGGAGCTGCTGACTCCCCCTGTACAAGTACCGGAAACACAATAACATTTCCAATTGGATAACGACGTTTAATCGTTGTTATAATATCACGAATCGCTGCCCCTGTTGGCGACGTAATCACACCTATTGTTTTTGCATAAGGAGGAATTGTTTTTTTATAAACTTGAGAAAACAATCCTTCTTCCTCTAAACGAACCTTTAATTGCTCGTAAGCTAAATGTAGGTTTCCGATTCCGTCAGGCTGCATGTCTTGAATGTAAATTTGATAAGAACCACTCGCCTCGTAAACAGAGATTTTCCCTTTCACGAGTACCTTCATCCCATTTTCAGGTCTGAATTTAATATTACGATTATGACCCGCAAACATAACCGCTGCGATTCTTGCATTTTCATCCTTCAATGTAAAATACATGTGGCCACGGCTATGATTTTTAAAGTTGGAAATTTCACCTTTTAACCAAACAGACTGCAAATGCGGATCATATTCTATTTTTGTTTTTATATAGCGTGTTAACGCTGTAACGGTTAAATATTGTTTCTCCATTTCTCTCTCCTCATAGCCGACTCAAATTATTTACAAACAACACCTGCACGTTTAGCCGATTCAACAGTATTATGAAGAAGCATTGTGATTGTCATTGGACCAACACCCTTAGGCACAGGGGTAATGTAACCCGCAACATCTAACACGTTGTCAAAGTCAACATCTCCACAAAGTTTACCTGTTTCTAAACGGTTTACACCAACGTCGATTACAACCGCTCCTTCTTTCATATAATCAGCTGTTATCATCTTAGGTCGTCCAACAGCTACGATTAAAATATCAGCTAGCTTCGTTAACTCTTTCATATTTTGCGTCTTAGAATGACAGTATGTGACAGTTGCATTTTCATTTAAGAACAATTGTCCCACTGGCTTGCCGACAATATTACTTCTTCCGATTACTACAACATGTTTTCCCGAGATATCAAGATTTGTTTCTTTTACTAATTCTACAATACCGTGCGGTGTACATGGAAGGAATGTATCTTGTCCCGTCATCATACGTCCCACGCTGATTGGGTGAAATCCATCTACATCTTTTTCTGGTGAAATTCTTTCAATGATAGCTTTTTCTTCAATATGTTTTGGTAAAGGTAATTGCACTAATATGCCATTTATACGGTCATCGCCATTTAAGCGATCGATTTCAGCAAGCAAACGCTCCTCCGTAATTGTTTCAGGAAATTCAATTAGCTCTGAATAGATTCCTACTTGTTCACAGCCCTTTTCTTTTCCTTTTACATAAGAACGAGATGCTGGATCTTCTCCAACTAGAATAACTGCTAATCCTGGTACAATCCCTTGCTCTTTCAACTTCACAACTTCTTCTGTTAATTGTGCTCGTTTTTTCTCCGCAACTTCATTTCCTTTGATGATTACTGCTACCATTTTAAGATTCCCCCTTAAAGAAATTACAGTGTATCTTTTATATTAGATAAAACGCCGTTAATGAAACGACGAGATTCCTCATCCCCAAATGTTTTAGCAATTTCAATTGCTTCGTTAATTGTTACGTTGTGTGGAATTTCTTCCATGTATTTCATTTCATACACAGCTACACGTAAAATACTGCGATCCACAATACTAATACGCTCAAGCTTCCATTTTTTTAAGTTTTGACGAATCGCTTCATCAATCACTTCTTTATTTTCTACAAAACCTACTACAAGTGATTCTAGAAACTCGTTTGTTTCTTCACCTTCATCTAGCGTGTTTTCCACCGCTACTTTCGGTTCTAATTCACCTGTAATATCCATTTGATATAATGCTTGCATCGCTCTTTCTCTAGCCGTCCTACGTTTCATTGTAACTCTCCTTTATGCTTCAAGTCTTTCCTTATGCTTTGTTATATTATTATAATTTATAAGCCGTCAATTCACTTACTCTTACAGTTTTCATTGATTTTCCAACCTTATAATACAATGATAATAACACAATTTATCATTTGACACACGGGTTACAAGGCTGAAAAATAATAAAAAGATTAACTTCAAGTTCCATATCTTATCACAATGTACGTTTTTTGGAAAAACGAAACATTTTCTTTTTAATTTCTTTTTTTTTGAAATAGTATAATAATTAGAGGGTTTTAATTTGTGAAGAAATGAAACGTTAAAAAAGATGCCTATGTTACTAGGCACCTTTTTCATTCTTACACTGGTTCGATTTCTGTTTTTTGTGTTTCGAATGTTACGCCAACGATGTGAACATTCACTTCTTTTGGCTCAAGTCCTGTCATTGTAAAGAGTGCTTGGCGAATGTTGTCTTGAATCTTTTGTGCAACCACTGGAATTGCTACGCCAAAATACATTACAACATAAAGGTCAACGATAATATCTTCGTTTGCTAATTCAACCTTTACACCTTTACCATGATTTTTCTTACCTAACTTCTCAACAACGTCTGTAGCAAAATTACCACGCATTGCCGCTACACCTTCTACCTCAGCAGCTGCAATACCTGCGATTACTTCAATTACTTCTGGTGCAATTTCTACTTTACCAAGAGTTGTATCTTGACCCATATCTAACATATGTTCAGCCATGAAAAAAACCTCCTTTAATGTATCACTGCGTCACAAGTTCATGCTCTTCCAAAAATTTCGTATTAAACTCACCTTTTACAAAATCAGGATGATCTAACAATTGCAAATGGAACGGGATTGTTGTATGTACGCCTTCAACGACAAACTCACTGAGTGCACGCTTCATTTTTGCAATTGCTTCTTCACGTGTTTTTCCGTGAACAATTAATTTAGCAACCATCGAATCATAGAAAGGTGGGATTGAATATCCCGGATATACAGCTGAATCGACGCGAATACCAAATCCGCCTGGTGGCAAGTACATTTCTACTTTACCTGGAGATGGCATAAATTTTTTGGCAGGGTTTTCCGCATTAATTCGGCATTCAATTGCCCAACCATTAAATTGTACTTCTTCTTGCTGTAACGATAACTTTTCTCCAGAAGCAACACGAATTTGTTCTTTAATTAAATCCATCCCTGTTACCATTTCAGTAACTGGATGTTCAACTTGAATTCTCGTATTCATCTCCATGAAATAAAAGCTTTTCGTTCTATATTCATAAATAAACTCAACCGTACCAGCACCTGTATAATCAACCGCTACCGCCGCTTTAACTGCTGCCTCACCCATCTGCTTGCGAACATTTTCATCAAGTGCAGGTGATGGACTTTCTTCTAGTAGTTTTTGCAAACGGCGCTGAATTGTACAATCACGCTCTCCTAAATGAATGGCATTTCCGTGTGTATCTGCCATTATTTGAATCTCAACATGGCGGAAATCTTCAACGTACTTTTCTAAGTATACACCAGGGTTCCCAAAAGCGGTACTAGCTTCTTGCTGCGTAATTTGAATTCCTTTTACAAGCTCTTCTTCATGGCGCGCAACACGAATACCTTTTCCGCCACCACCAGCAGTCGCTTTAATAATAACTGGATATCCAATTTGATTAGCAAGTTCGATCGCTTCTTCGGTATTTTTAATAATCCCTTGTGAACCTGGTACAATCGGAACCCCTGCTTCTTTCATTGTATCACGAGCAACGTCTTTTGTGCCCATCTTTGAAATAGCTTCTGGACTTGGACCGATAAAAATCAAGTTACATTCACGACATAACTCTGCAAAATCTGCATTTTCTGCTAAAAATCCGTATCCCGGATGAATAGCATCGCAACCTGTTAACTTCGCAACGCTAATAATGTTCGTCAAATTTAAATAGCTTTCTTTCGAAATCGTTGGTCCTACACAATACGCCTCATCAGCAATTTGTACGTGAAGTGACTCTTTATCTGCTTCTGAATAAATTGCAACTGTTTCAATATCCATTTCTTTACAAGCACGAATAATTCGTACAGCAATTTCCCCACGATTGGCTATTAATACTTTTTTTATCATCACAAAGACTCCCTTATTACGCTTTTACAAGAAATAGCGGTTGTCCATACTCCACAAGCTGTCCATTATTAACAAGAATCTCAACAATTTCGCCATCTACATCAGCATCGATTTCGTTAAATAATTTCATAGCCTCGACAATACATACGATAGAATCTTTCGATACTCTATCCCCTACACTTACATATGCAGGTGTATCAGGCGAAGAAGAAGAATAGAATGTACCTACCATCGGTGAAGTAATTTTATGTAGGTTTTCATTTTGAACAGCTTTTTTCTCTTCTTGTTTTGGTACTTCCACTTGTGCTGCCGCTACTGTTGTTTCAACTTCAACAGGTGCTACTGGTGGCACGGCTTGTTTCGTTACAGGTGCTTGCACCGCAACAACTTCATTACCACGCTTTTTCATTTTGATTGTCGTACCATCTTTTTTGTATTCAAATTCATCAATATTAGAGCTATCAATTAATTTAATTAATTCACGAACTTCTTGAATTTTAAACATGTAAAATCCACTCCCATACTCTTGTTTGTCCCGTTTTTACAGATTCTCATCACTAAAACTAGATTGACTGTAAAAATACGATGTACTCTATTAGAAAATGTATTTCATTTACTAATAGAAATAGTTACTATTTCCATCTTACGATAAATTTTTTAAACATTCCAATTTATATTTCTTTATAATAAATCGAAATTCCTGTAAAAATATTATTCCAATAAAAAATTTATTACCTAGTAATAATACCAAGTTTCACACAAAATTGGCAAGACCACTTCCTAAAAAACATTCCTTACTTTTTCAAAATGCTACAAAGTAATCATATCATTACCGCTCTATTCTTCACCTCATCTATAGTCAATACTATATTTTTACCAAACATTATTTTTTGTTTACACGTCGTTCATCATTCCTTCATATAAGAATAGTATGTTCAAAGTGTAGAAAATATATCGTATCGAGGTGTGGACATATGATATGGCTCATTCTCTTCTTACCTGCCGTAATGGTCTGGGCATTCGTTCTCTTCATCCACGTCAAATCTGGAAAAAGTAATCATCGTTACCATGAACCACTAATCTTTTACTCACAACGTATTTCTCCATTCCGAGTTGAGCATAATAAAAGCAACTACAAAGACGAAACAGAAAAAAGCTATCGAAAATGATAGCTTTTTTCTGTTATTATTTTCATCTAATTATTTTCAAACAATCTGATTCGCAAAAAATTAATAATCCGCGGGGGATGTCCCCGCGGATTATTAATTTTTATTTTGTTGGTGGATCAAATTTCACACCTACATCTTTTGATCCGCCTTCACTTCTTACAAGCTGTATAATTTTATTCGCTTCTTTTTGTGAATGTTTTGCTGCTTTCACAGTTACTCTAATGTCAGTTCCATCTGCTCTTACAAGAGCATCTTTATATCCACCTTGAGATTTAATTACTGTCTCAAGTAGTTCTTGCTTCGTTTCCATTGTAGTAATTGCATCAAAGTTATCTTTCGCTTTACTCTTTTCTGTTGCTGAAGACTTTGCTGAATTCATCACTTCTTGTAATCTTGCTTTTTGTTCACTTCGCTGATCTTCCATTTGCATACGTAGCGCTGTGAAATTTTCATCACTTGATTGAACTGTTACGTTAGCATCTTTTTTACTTGTTTCTTTGTTTGCATTCTCTTTTTTGTCTGTTTCTTTGTTTGTTTCTTTATTTGATGTTTCCTTATTTGTAGTCTCTTTTTTCGGCGTTTCTTTCGGTGCTTCATTTGTTACCGCTTTATCAGTACCTTGTTTTTCTTGTCCAATCTTTTCACCTGTTGCTGGTGATGCTGTATTCATTTTGTCAGGAGTTGTTACGTAATAAACAGATAGTACAACAACTAAACTTAACATCGTTAATAACCAAACCGTTTGTTTTTTTAACACTTTATTTCCTCCCTATCAATTTTTCGGTGATACTGAAACGCGATAAGCTGGTACATCTAGCAGCCGTATGACTGCTTCTTTTACCATCGCTTTAACTTGTATATTATCCACTCCTTTTGCTACGACAAGGACACCTCGTACTTTCGGTTTCTCTGTTCGTAAAACAACGGGAGTTTCTTTATCCCCTTCACGTATAATGACTGTCTTTTCATCAAGAGACTCATCTTCCACTTCTCTTTTACCACCTGTTTTATCTGTTTCACCTGTTGTTTGTGAACGTTTCACAGTATTTTTCTCTAATATTTTTTCTTCTGATGAATCTAAATTTACATTAATCGTTACATCTTTTACTCCTGCTATTTCTTCTAAAGCTGCTTTTAATTCTTGTTCATACGCTTTTTCATACTTTTCTACGTTTGACATAGTATCATTGTTTTTTTGTCCGAAAGTTGGTACGTCTTTTTCTTGATTTTGAGTTTTTTGTTCTTTAAATACAGGTACTTCTTCTTTTTTACTTGATAATAAACTACTAGAAAACATAAGCAAAATTCCAAGTATGAGTAGGACAAGTAAAAACTTAGGTGTCACCTTTTTTCCCTTCTCATTGCTTTCTTTTTCATCCCCAT
Organism: Bacillus sp. EB106-02-03-XG38; assembly: GCF_058792175.1. Lineage (NCBI taxonomy): Bacteria > Bacillati > Bacillota > Bacilli > Caryophanales > Bacillaceae > Bacillus > Bacillus sp. EB106-02-03-XG38. The sequence goes on along the minus strand of NZ_JBYTED010000003.1, from coordinate 634,401 downwards.
TCAATAAGTTTCGAAAAAATGAGAACTTCGAATTTTTATCTTTATTGTCCATTTACTCTACCTGTCCTCCCTTCCATTTGAACTTGGATTTGTTTATTCTCTAGTTGCCACCTGCTTGAAAAGAAATCTTTCATTTCTACATTCGCTTCCTCTACTTTTTTCGGTGGTTCTTTCGTGTTAATTTCAACTGGTTTTACTGTTTCAATTGCATCATTTTTACTACGTTCTTTTTCTTTCAACGTCACAACAACAGATTGAATATCTTTCGCTGACTTTACTTCCGCTGTACTTTCCGCTGCGACTATTTGTATTTCAGAGACTGTCATACCATACTGTTTCTCAAACTCTTTTCCTACTTCTTTTTTCATTTTGGTAGCCATCTCTTCTAAACTATATGCACGTGTTAGAGCTTGTATTTCTTTTTTCTTCGAATCTATTGAATTTTTTACAGATCCTTCTGCTACGTACTTCTCTTCATTAAAATTTGTGATTACTTCATTTACATCTGTTTGCAATAGTTTAAATAGGGGCGTTAAGATTAAAACTACTAATAATAGACTTACAACGAATTTAACGTACTTTTGCAAATTAGAATTTGGAAGAATAAGATGCAGCATTGTCGCTAAGAGTAAAAAAACGATAATATTTCGAATCCACTCTGTAACAAATTGCATACCCTTCACCTCCTACCGCATCATAAGTGTAATATTCCCCGCAGCAATAATAATTGTGATACTTAAAAAGAACATAAAAGATACGATGGCTAAGCAAGCAAATACATAAATGATGCTCCGGCCAATGATATCTAAACATTGAATAATTGCTCCGCTGCCAACTGGTTGCAATACTGCTGCTGCGAACTTATAAATAAATGCGATACAAAAAATTTGAATCGCTGGAAAAGCGACAATTAAACATAGAATGACGAGCCCGATAATTCCGACTGTATTTTTTAATAATCCCGATGCACTAATAACAGTATCCGCTGCCTCGGTAAACATTCTACCTACTACGGGAATAAAGTTCCCTGTTACAAATTTAGCTGTTTTCACAGCGATTCCATCAGCAACAGCTGTCGCTGTTCCTTGTACAGATAATACCCCTAAAAAAATCGTTAAAAAGATACCGATAATCCCAACGCTAACGTTTTGCAGAAGCTTGGACAATTTCGTAACTTTATATTGATCGCTCATCGTACTTACAATGCTTAATATCGTTGCAAGTAATAAAAGTGGTAGAACGATATAATTCATCAAAAGCCCACTCGTATTCATTAAGAAGATGATTATCGGATGAAAAAACGATACAGATACAACACCGCCCCCTGTCGCTATAAGTGCAAGCAAGATTGGCAATAACGCTAATATGAAATCTACCATTGTTTGTATCGTTTCTCTTGCATATGTCATGACGACATAAAAGCTATTTAAAGCGAAAATAATGAGTACCATGTATACAACTGCATCGGCAATTTTGCTTACGCTACTCTTTGAAAATGCAGATTGCAGTGATTGCAACAATGCACTAAAAATTGTGAGCATAATAAGCGTTCCAAGTAGTTTCCCATTTGCAACAAGTTCGTGAAATAAATATTTTAATAAACCGAGCATCCACTCTTTTATAGAAATTTCTTTTTCTCCCTTTACAAACTCCATAAAACTACCTTTTTGACTCTCTGGTAAGTAACCTCCATATTTTGTAACAAGCCCGTCCCAAAATTGCTTCACATCTTCAATTCCGAGCTTATCCAATTGTTGATCAACGACGTTTGTTTCTACAGGAGAAGCTTGTACAACAACCGGTAAAGAAAAGAAAAGGAAGCAAGCAAATAGCAGCTTAGCTCCAAAGCCCCTCAACATTCACTCCCCCTTATCCCGTTGGTAAAAATCCGAGAATAGTTTCAATTACAACCGTCAAAATAGGAATCGCCATAACGAGAATTAAAATCTTTCCAGCTAATTCAATTTTCGAAGCAATTGCACCTTGCCCTGCATCCTTTGTAATTTGCGCTCCAAACTCAGCAATATAAGCAATCCCAATAATTTTTAGCAACGTTTCTACATATACGTTGCTAACTTTCGCTTCACTCGCTACTCTCTCAATCATTTGTAAAATAGCATGAATTTGATCAATTAAAATAAGAAACATCACGCTACCTACAAACACAATAAATAATGTTGTAATGCTAGATTTATGTTGATTCAATACAGCTGCTAAAAACGTAGCAACGAGGCCTAATCCGACAATTTGTATAATTTCGATGCGAACCGCCCCCTTTACTGGAAGAGAAAGACACTTTTAATCTTGTCGAATAACGTATTAATTAAAAATGCGACGTGAAATAAAATAACGACAAAACCGACGAGGATAACCCAATTTGCAATATCCTCACGCTTTAATTCTTTTAGTACGGTATGAATGAAAGCTAAAACAATGCCGATTCCGGCGATTTGAAATATTAATCCAACATCAATGGACATCGCCTTTCTCCCTCCTATAGCAGTAAAATTACGATAAGTAGCCCTGCCAGTATCCCTAAGCTCTTAATCATTTTTTCATATTGTAGTTGTAATGCTTTCGCTTCTTCTTCTTCTCTCTCTAAATGTGTAATACATAAGCGAATATGTTTTTGTTGTGACTCACGATCATGTTGTCCGAGCGTTTCACCAAATTGCTGCAAAATCTCATATTCAGTTTGTTGAAATGCTGTTAACTTCCAATTTTCTTTCAAACTATCTATCCAAGCTTCTCTTACTGTTTGTTCTCCGCTTTCTAGCCTTCTGGCGAAACTTTGAAATATCCAATTTAACGGCTTCGGCATTTGTTTTACTAATCGCTCAGCAGCTTCAGACAAAGGTGTATGTCCATACATAATTTCTGCCTCTAATGATTGAAGCGCCGCTTTTAATAATCTAAGTTGCCTCGGTCTCTCACTATATCTTTTAGCGTATGAAAATCCGAAAAAGGTGCTGACCGCAACGATTAACACTGCACCAAATATTTTCACCATACACTCTCAGCCTTTCTATGAGGTAATACCGATTTTCCATTCTTATCTTTCACTTGCATAACTGTTCCTGGCCCTCTTGCTTTTGATAGCTCCACAAACCTATCAAATATGCCGAGCTCCAGCACCGCCTTTAGTGATGGGCGTTTCACAACATCATCATAAGAAAATCCATGTGCACTTATAAAAAGCTGAACCCCAGCGTGCACCGCTTCCATAATTGCTTCACTATCTTCTTTACGTCCGATTTCATCTACGATCAAAATATCTGGACTCATAGAACGGATCATCATCATCATTCCTTCAGCTTTTGGACATGCGTCTAACACATCTACTCTTGTGCCAAAGTCATATTGCGGAATGCCTTTCACACAGCCAGCAATCTCTGACCGCTCATCAACAATCCCTACTTTACAAGAAGGAATTTTCGAATCACTTACACCTTGACTCATGCAACGTGCTACATCTCTTAAAAGTGTTGTTTTCCCCGTTTGCGGCGGGCCAATTACCATCGTATTTAACCATCGTGATTCATACAAATACGGCAAAAGTGGTTCAGCAATTCCGATTTTTTGACGAGCAATACGAATATTAAAGGAAGAGACATCTCGAATCATTTTCACTGCGCTTTTTTCTGTAATAACTTTTCCTGCTAAGCCGATTCTATGCCCACCTCGAAGTGTCACATACCCACGCTTTAATTCCTCTTCCATCGTATAAATTGAGAATTGACTTAACTTATTCAATAAGTAAATCGCATCCTCTGCTGTAACGACATAGTCATAAAAAAATACTTTGCCATGAGCAATACACTCTAGCGGTCTTCCAATTCGAACACGGATTTCCTCTAGAGCATCGTACTGCTTACAACTTTCTACTAATTGCTTCATCGTTTTCGGTAAAACTTCTAATACTTCTTTCATCAGCTTCTCCCCACTATACTCGACTTACTTATTTCAACAACGCGATAAAAATGCAGCCAATTCCAAGCGCTAGAAAAAAGAGTTTCAAGAAAGAAATCTCACTTGCCACACTCGCTATGCCTATTGTCATTGTTAAAATTAATACGGTCGGTCCAACAAACGCCAACATACCATTTATAAACAATGCTTTCTTCGCATCATTCACATAGAGCATAAGCAAAGCGGCGAATATTTCCGCGCTACCTGAAAACAACCGAAGTAGCCCCATTACAAGCACGGATGTTTCCATTGCCGCTAGCCACTGTTTCATTCTCCCACCTTCTCCCATAACGGTTACTAGTGCGTGTGCTAAAAAAGAATATATTTGTACAACCATATGCAGAGGTTGTCTATTTCAGAATTAAAAACATAATTTTTATCTAACGTCTTTGCGCGATCTGAATATTCGCATTATTTTATGGTGCATTATGGTATATTTAATTTAAAAGGGGTCGATGCAGCATGAGCGACAGAACTAAAGTCATCTCGCGTACGATCGATCGTATCGCGCCATTTTTTAATTAGCTATATGTACAAAATGAGGGGGGAAAATATGAAGATATTAAAAATTAGTTTAACTGTCGTAATAGAATTAGCTCTTATTTATCTTTTTTCATTATTGGTCAGTTGGTCATTTATGGAGGCCTTTTTCCTTGGTAGTTTAGCGATATTTGCAATTACGTGGCTAATTATTATGAGTAATCATAGAAACAACATTACAGATCATGCCATCAGTAAAACACTGACTGGCGTTGAGACTGGCGAGGTAAAACCATTTCAAATTGTTTTGACTCCGTACATTATGGGTACCCTTTCACTAGTCTTAGTTAGCTTTGCTATAACCGCGATTTATTATCTGCCCTATTTCCTATAAAAAAAGCACTCGTGATAATCACGAGTGCTTTTTTACTATGCACGAGAAACGTATTTACCTTCACCAGTGTTGATGATAAGCATTTCGCCTTCGTTAATGAAGATTGGTACTTGTACAACAAGACCAGTTTCTAATGTAGCTGGTTTTGTTACGTTAGAAGCAGTATCTCCTTTAATACCTGGCTCTGTTTCTGTAACTTGTAATTCAACTGTGTTTGGAAGTTCAACACCAAGTACTTCTCCTTGGTAAGTCATAATAGATACTTCCATGTTTTCTTTTAGGAATTTAAGCTCGCGCTCGATTTGGTTTTCACCAAGTTCGATTTGCTCATAAGTTCCGTTATCCATAAATACGTGAGCCTCACCGCTTGCGTATAAGTATTGCATACGACGGTTTTCGATGTGTGCTTTTTCTACTTTCTCACCTGCACGGAATGTTTTCTCTTGAACAGAACCTGTGCGAAGGTTACGTAGCTTAGAACGAACGAATGCAGCACCTTTACCTGGCTTTACGTGTTGGAAATCAAGTACTTGCCAAAGGCTATTATCCACTGAAATTGTTAAACCTGTACGAAAATCGTTTACTGAAATCATGTAAAAAAATCCTCCTGTGTATTACAAAATAATAAGTTCTTTTGGTGATTTCGTAATTACTTCATTACCTTCACTTGTTACAATGATATCATCTTCAATACGTACGCCGCCAATACCTGGAATATAAATACCTGGTTCTACTGTTACAGCCATACCTGGTTCAAGAACTGTATCAGAACGGAACGCTAAACCTGGTGCTTCATGGATTTCAAGACCGATTCCATGACCAGTAGAGTGTCCGAAGTATTCACCGTATCCTTTTTCCGTTATGTAATCGCGCGTTAACGCATCCGCTTCACGGCCTGTTAAACCAGCTTTAATACCGTTCACACCACGTAATTGTGCTTCTAAAACGATATTATAAATTTCTTTCAATTTATCAGATGGTTCACCAACTGCGATCGTACGAGTAATATCAGAGCAATACCCTTTGTAATAAGCGCCGAAGTCTAATGTAACGAAATCTCCTGTTTCTATCACTTTTTCAGATGCCACGCCGTGCGGTAATGCCGAACGAAGACCTGAAGCAACGATAATATCAAACGAAGAAGATGTTGCTCCTTGTTTTCTCATGAAAAATTCAAGTTCATTTGACACTTCAATTTCAGATACTCCCGGGCGAATGAATGATAGAATATGTTCAAAGGCAGCATCTGCAATCTGTGCAGCTTCCTTTAATATCTTAATCTCTGAATCAGTCTTTATCAAGCGTAACTTTTCTACAAGCCCAGAAGTTGGGATAAATTCAGCATCGATCGCTTCTTTATGAGCTGAATAAGAACTATATGTAAGAGTATCTTGCTCAAAGCCAAGCTTTTGAATTCCTAGTTCCTTCACTTGCTTTGCAACTTCATCGATAATTAATCCTGCATGCTGTACAATCTCATATCCAACAGCTTGTTTAGTAGCCTGCTCTACGTAACGGAAGTCTGTAATAAATTGAGCACGATTTTTCGAAATCAGTACAACACCAGCTGTTCCTGTAAAGTTAGCCATATATCTACGACTATGTTCATTTGTTAACAAAATACCATCAATACCAGCCTCATCAAATGCACTTCTTAATCTTTCGATTTTCTCCATTACTTTATGCCTCCCTCAATTTCTCCATTAATGCAAATAACGCTAACTTATAGCCATAAAAACCAAATCCAACAATTTGTCCCGCACAAACAGCTGCTGTCACAGATTCGTGACGGAACGACTCACGCTGGTGAATGTTAGAAATATGTACTTCAATAACAGGAATCGAAATGCTCGCAATTGCATCTCGAATCGCATAGCTATAATGCGTAAATGCTCCAGGATTTAAAATGATCCCTTCATATATATCTTCCGCCTCATGAATACGATCGATAATCGCACCTTCATGATTCGATTGGAAACATTCTAACTCCACTCCCATTGTTTCTGCTTCTTGCTTCATATCTGCTTCAAGTGTCGCTAGCGTGCCCTTTCCATATACATTTACCTCCCTAACACCGAGGCGATTTAGGTTAGGACCGTTTACGAGGAGTACCTTTTTCATATGCTTAAAACTCCTTAATATTAAATATCTATACAACATTTTAACATAGGAGTTACTTATTTGAATAGTTTGTCTTCTCTTCCCCTTCTCGCTCGGCCTTATCCGTATTTACAGCGTAGGAAACAGAGTATGCTATAAACACACCATACAATATAAAAATGCATATCGTCGTCACAATCGTTTCTTTCGGTAAATGGAGTGCACTTTTAATAGCAGGCGCTATTAACCCCATTCCGAAAAATAGTAACGCCCACCAAAATAAACCGTAAATCATCCCTGGAAGAATTCCTTCAAACTTTGCCAAAAACGCTTTGTATAAAAAGGCAATTAAAATCGAAAGTAGTCCCATACAAACAATTCCTGACACATTGCCCCATACCCCTTCTTTCCAGCTTCCAAAGGCAAATGGTAAAAGTAAATAGTTCGGTCCCGCTTCCGTAAATGAAAATATATGAAGGAAATACCATATCCCTCCCCAAAAGAGTCCACCAAATAAACCAATTTGTACAAAATTCCTTGTTCCTAATTGTTCTTGACTCACATCGACACCTCCGCTCAATAGTATGCCCGAAACTATTTTGAACCATGTTTAAATACTGCGAAATTTGTCTATAAAAAGAATAAGAAATGTCCGACTCTCGTAACATTTTTCCTTGTCATATACTTGTATTTGTCGATAAAATAAAGGAAACTCGGTGATTGTCTTATTTCAAAACGACAGAACCCAGTATGACAATTGCCTCTTTTTCTACATAAGAGAGAAACAAATACAGGTTGGTGTTAACATGGCAGAAGAGTCAAAACAAATATATGGCGGGCAAGCAGTCATAGAAGGAGTTATGTTTGGCGGTAGAGAATATACTGTTACAGCGGTTCGTCGTAAAGATAAATCAATTGAATTTTATCGATTACCACGCGTTCGTAATAAAGCATTATCTATCCTAAAAAAAATTCCATTTTTACGAGGGATTGCCGCTATTGTGGATGCAAGTGCGAACGGAGCAAAACATTTAAACTTTGCTTCAGAACGATTTGATGTCCACCCAGAAGAAGACGAACAAATTGCAAATAAAAAAGAAGAACAATCGAAATTAACGATGGTATTAGGAGTTGCAGCAGTTGGTGTTTTATCTTTCATATTCGGTAAAGTCATTTTCACAGCAGTTCCTGCACTACTAGCTGAATTAACGAGACCGATTTTCCCCTCTCATACAGGGCAAATCATTGTCGAAAGTGTCATTAAGCTCATGCTATTATTGAGCTATATATACTTTATTTCTTTAACCCCACTTATCAAGCGGGTATTTCAGTACCATGGTGCGGAGCATAAAGTAATTAATGCCTATGAGAATAATCTTCCGATGACTGTAGAAAATGTTCAAAAACAAACTCGCCTTCATTATCGTTGTGGCAGTAGCTTTATTATATTTACAGTCATTATTGGAATGTTTGTTTACTTCCTTGTCCCTACAGATCCACTTTGGGCCAGAGTCGTAAACCGAATTTTATTAATTCCAGTCGTTCTCGGCATTTCTTTTGAAGTGTTACAATTTACGAATCGATTACGCGATATTCCAGTATTACGCATACTTGGATATCCCGGATTATGGCTGCAACTATTAACAACGAAAGAACCAACAGATGATCAAGTGGAAGTAGCCATTGCATCGTTTGAAGAATTATTACGTTTAGAAAACAAACAATAATTATTTAAAAATGGTGTTCAACTCCTTTCCTCATCGTTAATATACTATTTTTAATATATGTTTTTAGGAGGTGTTCCTTATGAACGGTCGTTCGTTTACTTTCGCTATATTTGTGCTTATTATCGGATTAGCAATATTCGGCCTTGTTTCATCTGTCATTACAGATCCAATGGGAGTGTTAAGAAATATTGGTATCATGTTGGCTGTCGTTGGTATCTTTTATTTACTCTACAAAATGTTTACAAACTCTAGTGGTTCTGCAAATTCGCAAAGCTCTTATAAGCGTGCTGCAAAACAATCGAACCGCAAACATGGGAAACAAAATGTAGCACCCCTAAGCAATTCTTTCTTTAAATCAAACGCTTCTACTGACAAAGGAAAAAAAGGCACTCCTTCCACTTTGAAGCGTAAAAGAAAACAATCTCATTTAACTGTCATTGAAGGCAAAAAAACAAAAAAGAAAGACCGTGCTTCCTTTTAGGAAATACGGTCTTTTTTTATATTTTGCAGTACTTCTTTCAAACTTTTATCTTTCATACTTTCAATTCGAAGGTGATGATTTTCAAAAGGTAAATTCCGCGTTACATCATTCGGTACAACAACACACTTTAATCCTGCTGCAATCGCTGCTTTCAATCCGTTTAACGAGTCTTCAAATACAACAGCTTCAGACGGATCAATCCCTAAATCTTTTATCGCAATTTGATAAAGTGCTGGGTCCGGTTTTACCTTTTCAACATCTTCTCTCGTTTTAATGACTTCAAAATAATCTCGAATTTGTAGCTCTTCCAAAAAAGAAACAACCCAATCTCTAGATGAACTGGAAGCTAATGCAATTTTTAATCCCATTTCTTTCGCTTCTTCTAAATATTCTTTTACCCCGTCACGAGCTTCTGGTACTTTCATTTTCTCTTTATGTAAAGTTTTCACCTTTTCTTTTAATGCATGCTTGTTAAATTTCTCTTTTAATTGCTCATTTAAATACGTATACAGTACATCATCTGTCGTTCCAATACATTTTGCAAATTCCTCTAAAGGTAACTCCCCACCGTACTCACGAACGGCGTCTCTGAAAGAGTGAAACCATATTGTTTCTGTGTCCACAATTAATCCATCAAAATCAAAAATAATTGCTTTCATAATTCTCCCATCCTTTTCAGTTGAAATAAAAAAGGAAACGACATACGTTCCCCTTAATTGCTTTTCTGTTCATTCGCTTTTTGAACGCCACGAAGAGTTTCCACTCGAACCTCATCTTGTTCAAAGTATTGCACTAAATCACCAATGCGGTCAATCGCTTCCCAACTTAAATGATGTTCAATTCCTTCTACATCATTGTAAATCTTGCTTTCATCCACACCGATAATACGCATAAATTGCTCTAGCAAGTCATGACGATATACGAGACGTTCTCCAATTTTTTTACCTTTTGATGTTAATACAAGCCCTCTATATTTTTCATAAATTAGATATTCATCTTTGTCTAATTTTTGCACCATTTTTGTTACAGAGGATGGATGTACACTAAGCGCTTCAGCAATATCAGATACGCGGGCATAACCCTTTTCATCAATCAACAAATAAATTTGTTCAATATAATCTTCCATACTAGGGGTAGGCATCGGTTTCCTCCATCCAATTTCATTTTGCTCATTCCGTACGAAGCAATCAATAAAATGATACACCAGAAAGAATAACGTGACAAGTTGAAAACAAGCCTAATTATATAAAACAAAAAAGAATCTGTATTTGCATACAGACTCCTCTTAAGTAAAGTATTGTATTTCTGCATCAGGAAAAAACTCATGTATATAACCTCTTATTGTTTCTTCTAATACTTCCGCATCATCTTTTTTATAAACGTATTTCCCGATTCCATATCGTCCCCATTTATATTTACGCTTCTCTTCATCCATTTCAAGTTTCGTATTCGGATAACGCTCTTGAATGACTTTTTTTGCCGGTTTTGTAAAGCGATGTTGGATTAATTCAAACGTTAAATTCGGTATCGACAAATCTTTTAGCGCATTGTACAGTCGCTCAAATAGTTCACGGTATCCTTCTTCCCACCCTTCATGCATATAAAGTGGCGCAACTATAAAGCCAAGCGGATAACCGGCTCCTGCTACTTTACGAGCCGCTTCAATTCGTTCCTCAAACGGCGATGTCCCCGGCTCAAAATTTTTAATTACATACCGTGAATTAATACTAAACCTGAAACGAGTTTTCCCGTTATGTTTTGCGTCTAACAAATGATCAACGTGCGAATACTTCGTAACGAAACGTAAACGCCCGTATTCACTTTCTCCAACAAACTCTATCGCCCGCTTTAATGCATGTGTTAAATGATCAATCCCAACGATATCTGATGTACAAGCCGCTTCAAATCTTGTTATTTCAGGTGCTCTTTCATCCATGTATTGCTGTGCCTTCCCAAATATTTCATCAAGATTAACGTACACGCGAACATAAGGCTTACTCCCAAGTGTCGTTTGCAAATAACAATAATGGCAATGCCCCATACACCCTGTTGCAAGCGGAATTGCATATTCAGCTGACGGTTTTGACGTATCGAACTTTAATGTCTTCCTCACCCCAACGACAAGCGTTGCCTTTGCATTACGATACTTTTGCAAATCATTTTCACCTGGTAAATTTCTAATTTGATTATGCGATGTCGTTTCACGAATTTCTAATCCCATCTTCGTAAACTTCTCATATAACTCTTTTCCAAGTGGATATTCAAGTGCCTTCGGTTCAAAGTAAACGAGTTTTGGCATAAATGGTTTCATACGCTTCCCTCCTCTCGTTAGTATGGGAAACGTTGAAACTTTAACACGTATTAAAGTTTTCCACTTCAGTAACTTGCGTTACAAGTTACCGACTGTTATAATTTGGATATCAGCTACCTTGCAAGGCAAGTTACCTGAATAAAAGGTGGTGAAATCATGCACAGCCAAATGTTAAAAGGCGTGCTCGAAGGTTGTATCCTATACATCATTTCACAAGAAGAAGTGTACGGATATGAGCTGAGTACAAAATTAAACAAACACGGATTTACATTCGTAAGCGAAGGAAGCATATATCCGTTATTGTTACGTATGCAAAAAGAAAAATTGATTGAAGGAACATTAAAAGCCTCCTCACTCGGTCCAAAACGTAAATATTATCACGTAACCGAAAAAGGATTAGAACAGCTTGAAGAATTTAAACAAAGCTGGGGAATGGTTTCAACAACCGTAAACAATTTATTACAAGGGGAGTGATAGGGATGAAGGCGAAAGACATGGTTGAATTAAACAACAAAAAACGAGAACTCTTAACACCTGAAAACGAAGCTGCTTATGGTGATATGTTAGTATATCTTCGAATATCAAACGTACCCGAGCAACAAATGGAGGAACTGTTACTAGAAATATTAGATCATCTCATCGAAGCACAAACAGAAAATAAAAATGCTTATGACATATTTGGAGATGATTTACAGTCTTATTGCGATGAACTTATATCAGCTTTACCAACCCAAACAAAGTTAGAAAAAACTTCTATAATCGGTTTTGCTATTAGTTTACTTCTTGCTATACAGTTTGGAATCGATGCAATTGTTTCATTTTTCATTTTAACTTTTGGAAAGAATACGGAACACTTCACTCCAGCTTTTAGTGTCCCTGGAACCATTTTGTCTGTTTCACTCATTATTCTAGGAATACTGCTTATTTTGTATTTTTTAAAGCGTTACTCCTTTGATCAAAAAACGACTTGGAAAAGAAGAATTCTATTTGGATTTACGTTCGCTACTCCATTTTGCGCCTCTGTATTTTTACATGTTTATTTTAAAAAGCAACCTTATCTCATTTATCATTTAACATTTTGGCAAAATGCCTTAATTGCTATCTTATTTTTTGTTTTATATAAATTACTATATAAAAAATCAAATTTTTAACAGCCTTTCAAAAGGCTGTTTTTCTTCTGTCTAATTTTACAAATTGAAAAATTTCATAAAGAAAATAAGAAAAATGCAAAATAATTAAAGTTAATTGTTGACGTGATGCTTTTATTATCGGTATCATAAATCTTCGTGAGCAATTATTTTTCGTTATACGATTTTTTTATTATTACTGAATTTTTGAGAGGAGAAATTAGATGTCAGTTAAGAAGAAAACGCAAGTACGCACCGGCAAAATGGTACGTGAACTAATGTTAGCAGACGAAGATGTAAATGCTTCGCTAATTATGGTATATAGTGAAAACGGTGTAAACGCAGAAATTAAAATCGAGGGCTTAACGCCAAAATGTAACGAAGAATTATTTTTGAGCGGAAACGTGGATTGGAACAAGAGTGTTATTTATAAAATTGTTGATTTCACTGGGAACGCTGAAGTTGGTAAAGTTACATTAACAGCGATGAATAAAAACAATGTTTCTCTAGAAGTTGAACGCGTTATGTGGAGCAAAGAGAATAAAGAAGCTGCTGAGCAAGAAGAAACTGTTGTAGAAGCTACTCCGAAAAAAGAAATAGTTGTAGAAGCTCCAAAAGCAGTTACACCGGCTCCAAAACCTGTTACGCGAGTAGAAACACCTGTAGCACCTAAACCTACTCCGGTACCAACGCCGAAGCCAGTAAGTGTAGAAGCAGCTGTGGAATTATCTACTCCAGCACCTGTGAAAAAAGCAGTACCAACTCCAGTTACAAAGCAAGAGACAGCACCGGTTGCGCCTGCAAAACCGAAGCAACCTGCTTTGACTGAAACAAATACAAAACTACAAGAAAATTATGTGAAACTCGTGAAAAAGACAATTGAAGTTTGTCAAGATTACGAGCTTGGCATCGACATAGATGATTCTATTGAAGGATTAAAACAAGAACTACAAAGCCAAGGTATTAGCGTTACATTTGACAAAGAAATTATGGACGTTGTAAATCGCCTTCGTTCTTTACAAGATAAAGGAATCAAAGTAGAAAAAGTACTTAATTTACTATAAAAAAATAAGAGGTGGCAATTGCCACCTCTTATTTTTTATAATTCCATTCTTTACTTTCATACTTCTCTTTTGCTAATGTTTGTACTTCATGTAATTGTTCTTCTGTTAATTCATACGGAACAAGCTCTACATCTAATCCTTTTTCAAACCCAACCTCAAACGCTTTAATTAACTGATCGATTGTAAACGTACGGTCTGTTAATTCATTAATTGCTACCGCTTTAGAAGAGAACATACTCTTCATACGTTCTTTTACACGTTCATTCGGGAATAAAAACAGATCATATAACTCATCTAAATCTATTTCTAACGGAATCGATCCGTGCTGTAAAATAACACCTTTTTGACGTGTTTGAGCACTACCTGCGATTTTTCTTCCTTCTACTACGATTTCATACCAAGATGGTGCATCAAAACATACGCCTGAGCGTGGATTTTTTAAATTTTCACGATCTGCTTCTGTTTTTGGAACTGCATAATACGCTTCTAACCCTAATGCTTTAAAACCGTCTAGTAAACCTTGCGAAATAACACGATACGCTTCTGTAACTGTTTTTGGCATATTCGGATGATCTTCAGACACAATAACACTGTACGTTAATTCTTTATCATGTAGTACACCCCTGCCGCCTGTTTGACGACGAACGAATCCATATTTCTTTTCCTTAACTACATCCATATTAATATCTTTTTCCACACGCTGGAAATACCCGACTGTTAATGTTGGTACTTCCCATTCGTAAAAACGAATAGTTGGTGGCATTTTCTTTTCACTTTGCCAATTTAATAAACATTCATCTAACGCCATATTAAATGCCGGTGAACATTGACCAGAGTTAATATAACACCATTTTTCTTTTCCCATCCTGCACCTCATATAACCAATTATTTTTCACATTCTCTAGTCTACCAAATTCGACAAAATTTGTGAAAGAATACGAAATTTCTTCTTATATGCAAATGAATCTGTTGCATAAATACATACGGGCATTATAATATTGAAAGTAGGATAAGAAAAAAGGGAGCGATAGAATCGTGTCAACAACTTGGATTATTTTATTAGCCGTAATCGTAGCGTTCATCGGTTACACTGTATGGATGTATTTCTATCAGAAAAAATTAATTAAAACACTTTCAGAAGAAGAGTTTCGCGCTGGCTACCGTAAAGCACAGCTTATCGATATTCGCGAAGCAGACGAATATACTGCAGGGCATATTTTAGGCGCACGTAACATTCCGTTATCACAAATTCGCCTTCGCCATAAAGAACTTCGTAAGGATCAACCAGTTTACTTATACTGCCAAAGCGGATTCCGTACTGGTCGTGCGGCTCAATACTTAAAGAAACAGGGCTACAAAGATTTCTACCAATTACAAGGTGGATTCAAAACGTGGACTGGAAAAATTAAAAAGAAATAATAACATACAAAAACTAGCTGAATGATTCAGCTAGTTTTTTTCATTCCATATTATTTGCAATGTATAATAAATTTTTCGTAATCACATCTTGATCATTCTCTTGTGCATTACGATACAAGAGCTGATATTCAAGTCCTTTCTCTTTCCATATAAGCGTAGCAAATTCATCTCCTTGCCCAGAGCCATCCTTATTTTTAAAATAAGCGAATGCTCCGTTATTCAATTTCATTTGTTCTTGAAATCGCTTCTCGTCCACGATATATGGAAAACTATAAGGAAAGTTTGCAACATTTAACTCAATATACTCATTTCTCCCCGGCTCCCGCTGTTTATATTTAATCATTAAGACAGCTTTCTTTGTTCCAATCGTTCTGACTTCTCCCTTCACATTACTCATAATGTCATACGGTAAAAACGCCGGAACTTTATATTTCACCGGAAAATATTTTGGAAGCTCCTTCAGCGGAATTGGATCCGTAACACGATCCATAGTTCCTCCTGTTGTTCTCACAAAGGGTTTTTCTTCTTGCATCGTTTGCTGAAACGAACACGAACTAAGCACGAAACTAGAAAACACGAAACAAATGATTCTTTTTTTCAATTTGTTTCCGCCCTTTCATACCGCTCTCTTAACGAACGAAGCGTTTATATGCTCTTCATATTCGCTTCGCTACCAAACTCCCCCTTTGAAAACTTTCCACGTTATTCTCACACATTTTGACAAAACCTCTTTTATATACGCAAAAAAAGACCCCATCATTCTCACGCCCAAATAAAAAGGTTACGCGAATAACAGAAGTCATGTTTATAACATAGTTTGTGAAAAGCTTTTCAGGTCAAGATTTTTTCATTCTTATTATTTTCCCTTTATAATAAGGGGAAGAGGTGATACATATGGCCAATATAAAACAAATTGCAAAAACTGCTGGTGTATCCATATCAACTGTTTCCCGCGTCCTTAATAATCACCCTTACGTAAAAGAAGAAAAGCGTAAGCGTGTTCTAGATGCTGTTGAAGAATTGAACTACGCAAAAAATATAAATGCTATTCATTTAATAAAGGGAAAAACATATACGATCGGCGTTATGCTCCCTTTCATTAACCTTCCATACTTCAGTACCATTATTGAAGGAATCGGAAACGAAGCGTTAGCTGCTGGATATCACATTAATTTATGCCAAACAAATTACGATAGTATTGAAGAAATTCGTGTTCTTGAAATGATGAAAATGAAACAATTCGACGGGATGATTATTTGCTCTCGAACGAGTTCATGGGAACAAATTGAACCTTTCGCAAAATTTGCCCCTATTATTTCATGCGAAAAAATGAACCACCCCCTCATTTCATCTGTCTACGTAGATCATTATGAAGGCTTCCGTCTCGGCACCGCCTATTTACTTAGTAAAGGCCATGAAAAAATCGGGATTTGTTTAGCAAGAAAAACAAGTGTAAATTCTATGGAACGTGAAAAAGCATTTGCCGATACACTTCGTAACGAAGGAAAAACCTTACATCCCGAATGGATTTTTCATCAATGTTATACAATGCAAGACGGTGCACAAATACTCCATCGTATTTTAAACATGAAAAATCGTCCAACCGCTATTTTTACAGCGAACGATCAAGTTGCAGCTGGTTTATTAACAGAGGCTCGAAAACATGGCATTCGAGTACCCGAAGACCTTGCTATCCTTGGATTTGATAACCATGAAATTTCAAAGGCGTTAGAAATTTCCACAATTGAACATCCCGGTCTCGCAATGGGCTCACATGCTTTTTCTTTATTCCATAAGCAGATTCAGAGCGAGCAAATTGTCGGTAGCGCAAAAGAGCTTTCATTCCATTTAATTGAGCGAGAGACTATCTAAAAAGGGCGTTACCTATAACGCTCTTTTTCAGTTCTTTACCTATTGACTTTATATTTTCCATCTCATATAATGAACCTAACGAACGGTAGGTAGGGGATGAAAATGACAGCAAACCGCATTAAAGCTGTAGCACTTTCTCATTTCGCACGCTACGGCTACGAAGGAACTTCATTAGCAAATATTGCTCAAGAAGTTGGGATTAAAAAGCCATCGATTTACGCACACTTTAAAGGAAAAGAAGAGCTATATTTTATATGCTTAGAATCCGCTCTTCAAAAAGATTTACAGAGCTTCACTGACGATATCGAAAAATTTTCAAATTCGTCTACTGAAGAATTGCTCTTACAGTTACTAAAGGGCTATGCAAAACGATTTGGTGAAAGTGAAGAATCAATGTTTTGGTTACGAACTTCTTATTTTCCGCCTGATGCATTTCGCGAACAAATTATCGAAAAAGCGAATACACACATTGAGAACGTCGGAAAACTTTTATTCCCTATATTTAAACGGGCAAACGAGCAAAGTGAACTGCATAACATTGAAGTAGAAGACGCTCTAGAAGCTTTTCTATGCTTACTAGACGGACTTATGGTTGAACTACTATTCGCAGGTTTAAATCGCTTTGAGACTCGTTTAAACGCCTCTTGGCAAGTATTTTGGCGAGGCCTTTCAAACTGACGGATTGCTCCTTTGCAATGCGTCGTTTTTAAGCCCTTTACCTAACGACTGGTAGGAAGGAGAAATAACATATGGCATGGATTTATGTAATCATAGCTGGTATTATTGAAATCTTTTGGGTCATTGGACTAAAAAAAGCGGAGGCACCACTTGAATGGGCTGGTGTTGCGTTATTAATTACAATTAGTTTCGTTTTATTATTTAGAGCTTATAAAGATTTACCTGTCGGCACTGTATACGCCGTCTTTACAGGAATCGGAGCTGGCGGGATCGTTCTGACAGAGATTTTCATCTTCGGAGAACCTTTCTCTATTGTAAAAGTTTTATTAATCGGCTTAATCTTCTTCGGCGTAATTGGTTTAAAACGAGTAACAGAAGAAAAAGAAGCGAAGGAGGCCGCATAAAATGGCTTGGGTATTTTTAATTCTAGCTGGTATTTGTGAAATTATTGGTGTACTCTTTATGAAAGTAGCCACTGAAAAGAAAGGCTGGGCACCAAAAGTTATTTTGATCGCTAATTTCGGCGTAAGCTTCTTCTTCTTATCACTTGCGATGAATACATTACCGATGGGAACTGCTTATGCGATTTGGACTGGAATCGGAACTGCCGGAAGTGCACTTCTAGGTATTCTCATTTTCCGTGAATCAGCGGATTGGCGTCGCCTTGCCTTCTTAAGCTGCATTCTATGCGGCGCTGTTGGCTTAAAACTATTAAGCTAACGTGAGGTGAATGTCATGTGGAAAGAAAAAGGAAAACAAATGTTAGCATGGATCACACTTAGTATCGTCATTCTATTACAAATAAGTTTTCATATAATAGAATCATTGTTTCATAAAGTAATATCCATTCTCACATTCCTTCCTAACATGACACTTGAAATGATATCAATTGTTTGGTCCATTATTGCCTCTATTGCAATCGTCATTATATGGAGTATCGCCAAACTATGGAATAAATTATTTAAAAAGGACATTACTTCTGAAAAAGAGTAACTGTCCTTTTTTATAATTATTGAGACTTTCTGTAGAAGTTTGATGTGATAAGACAAAGAAGACCAACGATGACAACACTTATACCAACCCCTTTATGCAAATTAGGAAATGGTGATGGTATATCTGAGTAAAAATTTGCTAATACGAGACCAATTGAAAATAAAAATATCCCTATTCTATATAACCATTTTCTTTTATTCATCATTCTCCCCCTAACATTTTTCATACACTCCTTTCTTTTGGACATACTACCTAAAAAAGGAGTGAATAATATGCAAAATTCTATACATAAGCAGATTCTATTTTTATTTTTCCTCTTTCTCATTCTCGTTATCGTTTTCAGCTTTATATTACATACTCCAAAAGATGTTGTGCCAAACAGCCTCTCTGTTTATAAACTCTTACTTTCCTATTGTCGTTATTGAAGAAGGTGCCTTACATAAGGCACCTTTTAAAATTCTCTCTTCTCATACAATTTCACTGAAACGAAGATAGATACTATGAACATGCATATCGAACTAACGAATAACATGCTGTTATATAATTGAATTTGTTCTAGGTTGATTCCAAAGAAAATAGAAGAAACAGCCATAGGTGCTATCAATATAAAAATCGCAATAAAAATAGTTTTTTTATATGCTAACCAAAACGATATTGGTAAAACAAAACTTAAATACATTAAAATAAAGCTAATACTAGCAACCATTGTCGTTTCAATAAATTCAAATAGGTTAACCCCATTCTTTATTCCCATCGTGAAACAACCAACCGTTGCGCTTATAAAAAGAATAATCATTGCTACTATATATTTCGCATATACAATCTGCTTTCTTAATATTGGCAAACTATTTAATATGACTTCACTCTCATTTTTACTATCCTCTTCAAATGTTTTTACTGTTGCCCCAACTGTAATAATTACTGACATAATTATGAAGAGATTTTCCGTATCTGTTAAAGCCATATAAAAGAAAACAGGATACAGTATGTACCAAATTAAAAATTTCCATTGAATGATGAAATCTTTTAAAATTAGTTGTACCAAAGCCATTCTCCTCCCCTCATAAATCACGCTCATTATACAAGTTAATTGAGAGTAACATAGACATAACATATAAAAGAAGCAATCCTGCTATAAAGCAACTATTTACGACTAGACTCATGCTCCAAGCATTTTCTACATCTAACCATACTTTACTTACAATTAGTCCACTTAAATACCCAAATGCAATTCCGATGAAGGGAGCAATTTGTTTGGCACTGCTATATCCTACCGAGAATTCAATCGGAAGTACAATTATGCTACAAACAAACCCACCTGTTATACCTCCAAGAATTTCTCCCCACAGCATAACTCCAGTCATATGCTCATTTTGTAGCTGTATTAAACCAACCACTAGTGAGAAACATCCACCTAGAGCAACTAACATACTTACAAATATATATTTCCCTATGACAATATCTTTACGGTCAAACGGTAAACTATTTACTATAAGTTCACTTTTATTTTCCCCCTCATAACTCATTGACAGTATCATGCCAAGAGCAGGTATAAACATACTAAATGTCATCAAAAAACTATCACTACGAAAATCAACAATGAGCAGGAACAAGAAACATATAAGATAAACAAACCCTAACTTTCTTTGCATCATCATATCTTTTAAAACTAATTGCTTGATCATGGTATTACACCTCCTAATATGGAAATGTCCCTTCTATAACTCTGCCTCCTGAAACATTTTCATTGAGAGGAACATTGATACGAGTATACTCACTAACACTCCGATACCAAGAACACCCATCGCTTGTGTAGCCACTTGAGAGTGAAGTACTTTTAACATAATTGTTTTATCACCAAAAACATTGCACATAAGACCAATCATACCCATTAAAGGAAAAATCATAATCACATTCAAGACAGTAATAGCTTTATATCCTCCAATGTAATTAGCAGGTATCGTTACTACACAATAAATTAAAGTTGCTACTATTGCTGAAAACACTGCATATCCAGGAATAACTATATCTCTGTCCAATAAAATATTTCCTAATATTATGACTATAAAAGTTATACTCAAACCAGCTATAATAAATAATGAGCTTGAAATATATTTAGCTATAACTATCTCTTTTCTCGTTATAGGCAAACTCACTAATACTTTTTCTGTTTTACTTTTCTCCTCATGATAAAAAGAAATATAAATAATTGTACTACATGTTATAAATAATCCTATTGCAATCCCCATCGGGTCGACGGAATTCTTAAAAATAGATATAATGGGTATTAAAAAATAGAAAGGAAACATCTTCTTCTGTAAGAAAAACTCCTTCAAAATCAACTGTTGCATATGAATTCTCCTCTCTATAAATCACGTGTTTCATAAATTTTAATTGTAAGGAACATAGAAACGATATAAATACTAACTAATGTAATAAATCCAACTATAAATACAGCAACATGCATAGGATTCATAATCCATTCAATGAATGAAAGCGCTGTTTTATTTAGCCCATCACTAATAAATATCCAAAGTATCCCTCCCACTCCTATTGAGGCTGCTGATACTATACTTCTTACTACCTTCGATTTTGTACCATAATAACTAGGAAAGAATATTACAACAAAAAATATGGCGTAAACAGCTCCATTTATTACTTCATACCACGGAATTTCAATGTATAAATTAGGATGATATACACCGATATCACCAATAACCGCAATGCCCCTTATAAGAAAAACAACTAACATCGTAGAGAGCATGCCACCAACAATAAATATTGCACAGGAAATATATCTAGCAATTATGATATCCTTTCGACTTACCGGCAAACTATTTATAATAATGTCACTTTTATTCCTTTCATCCATAAAGGTTAACGTCATAACGGAAGAAAGGGTTATAAATAGACAACTCATCGAAAATAACAATTCAACACTTGGGTCTAACATAAATAATACAAACGGCATAATTAAATACACTAACCACATCACCCGAAAAAAGAACAAATCTTTATAAATGAGCTGACGCATAGGCACCTCTCCCTTTCGCAGTGTAAACGATAATATCATCTAATGTAGGCTTTTCTAGTACAACCTCATTCCCAAACCAATCTATGATTGCTTGTTTATCCTTCGCTAAACCTTCGAAACCAAATTTATTTTTTCGTAATCCAACAAATAATTCTTTTCCTTCTCGATCTAATAAATCATTACTTCCCTTTACGATTACATAGTTCTCCATTAGTTCATCTTTCTCACCAGTAAATATAATTTCTCCATCGTTGATAAACGTAATATAATCTGCGATGCGCTCTAAGTCTGTTGTAATATGCGTTGAGAATAATACAGATACTTCATCTTCCATTACAATTTCTTGCAACATATCAAGTAATTCACTTCGGACAACTGGATCTAATCCTGCTGTCGGTTCATCCATAATGATAAACTCTGCGTGATGTGAAAACGCGATAGCAATCGCAAATTTCATTTTCATCCCTTTTGATAATTCTTTAATTTTTTTATACTTCGGAACTTGCAATCTATGCATATACGATTGATACTGCTCTTCGTCCCACTTTTTATATAACGGTGCAATAATACGTTTCATTTGTTCACACGTTAAATCTTCGTAGTAATGATTTTCATCATATACAAAACCAATATTTTGTTTTATTTCCTTTTCGGCTTTCTTATTGTCCTTGTCAAAAATTTTTATATCGCCGCTATCTTTTCGAATTAAATTCATAATCATTTTGATCGTCGTACTTTTCCCTGCCCCATTTGGCCCGACAAATCCCATAATATATCCGCGTGGTAATGTAAAACTTATATTTTTCACTGCAAAATCTTGATAACTTTTACAAACGTTGTTTAGCTCTAACACCCTTTATTCCCCCTCATATAAACACGCAATCATCTGCTGTAAATCTTCAAGTGAAAGCTGCAACGCTTTACTTTCATTTACAATCTCTTCCGCTTTACTTTCCAATAGACGAATTCGCTGTTCTTTTAGTAGTTCATTATTTTTACGTGAAACATAAGTCCCCTTCCCAGCAACAGTTTCTATATATCCTTCTTTTTCAAGCTCCTCATACGCACGCTTCGTTGTAATTACACTAATTTGTAATTCTTTTGCTAAGCTACGAATAGACGGTAATTGGTCTCCACCCTTTAAACCACCATTTAAAATAAGCTGGCTTAATTGTTTTCTTATTTGTACATAAATAGGGTCTTGGGAAGAATTCGAAATAATAATATTCATGTTTTCCTCCAGTGTGTGTATATACTGTATATACCTTATATATACAGTATATACACACCATCCTATTTTTGGCAAGAAAAAAAGACCAACATTTTCCTGTTGGTCTTTCGTATATGTATCACTTTTCAAAGCGATCTAACATCTCATCTCTCATTCCAAAACTCACTACCGCAATTCCTACATACATAAACAGAAGGAACGCAGGATGAACTGTGTTGTACCAAGTGCTATCAACAATTAAATAAATCGTTAATGCGACAACAAGAACAAACGCTAAGATAAACATATAAAAGTGTCTTGTACTACCCATGATAAACTCCTCTCTTCTCACTTCACCATTCAACAGTATATTTTATCGAATAATTCGATATGACTCAAGGTTAACTTTCTGTTATGTAATCAAGTTCCACCTTTACAATGTCCTCACATGCTATTGAAATGATCGTTCCTTGCTTATCAATTGCCGTCACTTCTCTATTATCCATTACGCGATGTGCTACTCTTTCTAGTACTTTTCCTTGATCTCTATAACAAAATTCTTTTACATCTTTAATCGTTTTTCCGTTTTCTAAATGGTATATCATTCTATAACACCGATATCCCACATTTTCACCCCCAGCTTGCTCGTTTTTTCACATATACATAAAAATGAGTCATTCCTATCTCATTACATCTTCTTAATTTCAATAAAATTCTAACAAAAATAAATACTTTTATCAAACTGACTTTTTCAACAAAATCACCTATGAAACTGCTTCTTTATACCATTATGAAACAAAAAATATAAAATTTTAACATTTTCTTCACCACTTCTGCATAAAGTGAAACTTTAATCAGTGGGGGATTTTTGTTCATCCCCACTGATTATTAGTTGAACCAATCGGACATTTACGGGCAGTTTATCTCCCACCTAACTCCTTTGCACCAGCCGATTTTTGAGGTGGGAGTTTTACTGCCCGTTAATGTGGGACAGATTCTCCATACAAAAAAAGAACCCGCATATAGCGAGTTCTTTCTTCATTATTCTAATCAAACTTGTACAGGAGCTGGCTTTTCATAACGTAAAACCGGTTTACGTGCAGCCATCGTTTCGTCTAAACGTTTAATGACTGTTGTATGAGGTGCTTCTTGTACAACTTCTGGATTTTCTTCTACTTCTTTAGCAATTTGAATCATCTTATCAATGAAACCATCTAATGTTTCTTTTGATTCTGTTTCTGTCGGTTCAATCATAATACATTCTTCCACATTTAATGGGAAGTAAATTGTTGGTGGATGGTAACCGAAATCAAGCAGACGTTTTGCAATATCTAATGTACGTACACCAAGTTTCTTTTGACGACGACCTGATAATACAAACTCATGCTTACAATGTCTATCGAACGGAAGATCATAGAATGGTGCTAATCTTCTCATCATATAGTTCGCATTTAATACCGCATACTCCGTTACTGCACGTAATCCATCTGGACCCATAGAACGAATGTATGTGTATGCACGAACGTTAATTCCGAAGTTACCGTAGAATGGTTTTACGCGCCCAATTGCTTCTGGACGATCATAGTTAAAGCGATAGCCATCTTCCGTTTTCTCTAAAATTGGTTTTGGTAAGTACGGAATTAAATCAGCTTTCACACCTACTGGACCAGAACCTGGGCCACCGCCGCCGTGAGGACCTGTAAATGTTTTATGAAGGTTTAAATGCACAACGTCAAATCCCATATCTCCTGGGCGCGCTTGGCTTAATACCGCATTTAAGTTTGCACCATCATAGTATAATTTACCGCCTGCGTTATGGACGATTTCTGCCATTTCTAAAATATTTTCTTCAAATAAACCTAATGTATTAGGGTTTGTTAACATAAGTGCTGCTGTTTCTTCGTTTACAACACGTTTTAAATCTTCTAAGTCAACAAGACCATGTTCATTTGATTTTACTGTAATTGTTTCAAAACCAGCTACAGTTGCAGATGCTGGATTCGTTCCGTGAGCAGAGTCAGGAACAATTACTTTCGTACGGTTAAAGTCACCATTTGCTTCATGGTATGCACGAATTAACATTAAGCCCGTCCATTCTCCGTGTGCACCAGCTGCTGGTTGTAATGTAACAGTATCCATACCTGTAATTTCAATTAAATGCTCTTGTAAGTCGTACATTAATTCCATTGCACCTTGTACTGTCTTTTCGTCTTGTAACGGATGAATATTTGCAAATCCTGCGAAACGAGCTACATTCTCATTAATTTTCGGATTATATTTCATCGTACAAGATCCAAGTGGATAAAATCCAGAATCAACACCGTGGTTACGGTTTGAAAGTGCTGTATAATGACGCATAATATCAAGTTCAGATACTTCTGGTAACTCTGCATCTTCTACTCGAATATAATCGCTCTCAAATACATCTTCTAGTTTCACTTCTTCTACATCTAATTTTGGTAGGCTATATCCTATGCGTCCTTCTTTACTCACTTCAAAGATAAGTGCTTGGTCTTGGTTCTTCATTGGATAGCCCCCATTTCGTTTACAAGTGTGTCAATTTCCTCTTTTGTACGAAGCTCAGTTACTGCTACAAGCATATGGTTTTCATGCTCTTTATAATCACGGCCTAGGTCGTAACCGCCGATAATATTCTTTTGTAATAATGCATCGTTTACTTCTTTCACTGGACGCTTGCAATCTACAACGAACTCATTGAAGAATGGTCCAGCAAATGTTACAGTGAAGCCTTTCGCTTCAAATTGACGTTTTGCATATTGTGCTTTAGAAATGTTTTGTCGTGCCATTTCTTTCACGCCTTGTTTACCAAGTGCCGTCATTGCAACTGATGCTGCTAATGCATTTAACGCTTGGTTTGAACAAATGTTAGACGTCGCTTTATCACGGCGAATATGCTGCTCACGAGCTTGTAACGTTAATACGAATCCACGTTTACCATCTGAATCTACAGTTTGTCCGACAAGACGTCCTGGAATTTTACGCATAAATGCTTTCGTTGTTGCAAAGTAACCACAGTGCGGTCCACCAAACTGCGTTGAGATACCAAATGGTTGTGCATCACCGATTACAATATCAGCACCAAATTTTCCTGGTGGTGTTAATGCGCCTAATGATAACGGATTTGAAGAAACGATAAATAATGATTTTTGTTGATGAACGATTTTTTCAATATCAGCTAATTTTTCAACTTGTCCGAAGAAGTTTGGATATTGAACGATTACACAAGCAACTGTATCATCTACTTCACTTTGTAATACGTCTAAATCTGTTACACCATCTTTATGATTAATTTCAACAACTTCAAGATGTTGACCTTTTGCATACGTTTCAAGTACTGCTCTTGATTCTGGATGAACTGCGCTAGATACAAGGATTTTCTTTTTACGAGTATGGCCAGCTGCTAGCATTGCCGCTTCAGCTAAAGCTGTACCTCCGTCGTACATAGAAGAGTTTGCTACATCCATTCCTGTTAATTCACAAATCATTGTTTGGAATTCAAAAATTGCTTGTAATTCCCCTTGTGAAATTTCCGGTTGGTATGGCGTGTAAGCTGTATAAAATTCTGAGCGAGAGATAACATGATCTACGATTACTGGGGCGTAATGATCGTATACGCCTGCTCCTAAGAAAGAAGCGTACTCTTTTAAGTTAGCATTTTTACTAGCCATTTGAGTTAACTCTTTTAAAAGCTCTGGCTCTGATTTTGCTTCTTTAATTTTTAAATCCCCTTTAAAACGAACGCTCTCTGGAATATCAGAGAATAACTCATCGATCGTTTGAACGCCGATCGTTTGTAACATTTCTTTTTTGTCTTCTTCTGTCATTGGAAGATAACGATGCAACATGAAATCTACCCCTCTCCCCGTTACTTTGAACGTTTATAAAATGGTGTTGGAACAACTACTGCTTTGACGCGTTTATTACGAATTTCAATTTCTACTTCTGTATCAACTGCTGCGTATTTTACATCAATTAGTGCTAAACCAATGCTTTTCTTTAACGTTGGAGATTGTGTACCACTCGTTACTTCCCCGATTTTTTCTTCTCCAATAAATACAGGGTAATGCGTACGAGGAATTCCACGTTCGATTACTTCGATGCCGACTAACTTACGAGGCGCACCGTTTTCTTTTTGCTCTTTTAACGTTGCTTTTCCAAAGAAGTCTGCTTCTTTATTTGGTTTTACCGCAAAGCCAATTCCAGCTTCAATCGGTGTAATATCTTTTGATAACTCTTGACCGTAAAGTGGTAATGTCGCTTCGAATCGAAGTGTATCACGAGCACCTAAACCACATGCTTTTAAGCCTTCTTCTGCTCCAACTTCAAGAAGTTTCTCCCAAAGTTTTGCAGCATCTTCACTCTTACAGTAAATTTCAAATCCATCTTCACCTGTGTAACCCGTGCGAGATACAAGTGCTGGAATTCCATCTACAAGAATATCGTTTTTAAATTTAAAGAACTTAATTTCTTTCAAATCTTCTGATACAACTTTTTGTAAAATGCCTTCTGCTTTTGGTCCTTGAATTGCAAGCTGTGCAACTTCACTAGAAACATTGACTACTTTCGCATCGCCAATTACATGGCTAGCTAACCATTCGTAATCTTTCTCGATATTTGATGCGTTGATTACTAATAAATAGTCCTCTTCACCACGTTTGTAGATTAATAAATCATCTACTGTACCACCATTTTCGTAGCACATAGCTGTATATTGTGCGCCTCCTACCTTTAAGGTAGAAACGTCATTTGTAACAACACGTTGTAAAAATGCTAAACTATCTACACCTTTTACCTCAACTTCTCCCATATGAGACACATCGAACAAACCTGCCGCTGTACGTACAGCTTCATGTTCTTCTTTAATGCTTGAAAATTGAACTGGTAACTCCCAACCACCGAAGTCGATTGTTTTCCCACCATACTTCGCGTATACATCAAATAACGGTGTACGTTGTAATGTAATCATGCTCTCTCCCCCTTATGCTCTGACAAATCAATAAAAGTTGTTTCCCTTATCTAAACATTTTCACTCTGAAAAGATAGGATATACGGAATCTCCTTATATTTTTTTATGAAAGCGTAAATAAAAAATCACTTTCTTGGATAAAATACGAAAGATTCCACACATTTCACACCATTATCCTAACATTATTCGCTATATTTCATCAATATTCTAGCATAAAAAATAATTTAGAATTTTTTATTCTTAATCTTAGTAAATACAACTTTCAAAATTTAGCCCTTTATCTTTACCTATTCTTTAACTTTTAGTATGTGTAATAGTTCCTTATTACAAGGGTTATAAATAAAGATTTTTTAATAATTACTTTAGTTTATAAAAGGTGGGAGAGTCGTAATGAATGTCGATATTTCCGTAGATCGAACGTGGCAAAACAATTTTTTAAATAGAATTGATGAAGATGGCCCTTGGACAAACTGGGATTTATATCATTTAGCTTATGAAACAGAAAAATCATTACTTGTTCCTACTTTCGATGGATTGCAAGCACCGAAACATTTATCTCATTTCACACCACTTCCTCATCAATTAGAAGTCGCTCAAAATGTCATTGAACAAATGAATGGTAAAGCGATACTAGCAGACGAAGTGGGACTTGGGAAAACAATTGAAGCTGGACTTATTTTAAAAGAATATATGGTCCGCGGTCTTGTGAAAAAGGTGCTTATACTCGTCCCTGCCTCTCTCGTATCACAATGGGCATACGAACTAAATACAAAGTTTTTTATTCCCGCTGTAGCCCAGAAGAAAAGCTACTCATGGGAACAAGCCGATGTGATTGTATCATCAATTGATACTGCAAAACGTTCACCGCATCGCGATATCGTTTTGAACTTAGAATATGACCTTATTATTATCGATGAAGCACATAAACTTAAAAATAATAAAACAAAAAACTATGAATTTGCACAGAGATTAAAAAAGAAATTTTGTTTATTATTAACCGCTACGCCTGTTCAAAATAAGATTGATGAAATTTTCAACCTTGTTTCTTTATTAAAGCCAGGACATTTAGGCAATCAATCCAACTTTGAAGAATATTACGCTTCAAAAAATCGTTCTGCGGAATCTGATGAAGATTTAAAAGCTCTTATTAATAAAGTGATGGTCCGAAACCGACGGCATAATACTGGAATTGATTGGCCAAAGAGACATGTACGTACAATTTTTGTTGAGTTTAATGAACAAGAACAAGCTTTGTATAATGATATCGAGAATTGGCGAGGACAAGATGCCTTCACATCTGCTTTCTCATCGTTAACTTTAAAACGGGAAGCGTGTAGTAGTCGCGAGGCTGTGTATTATTCATTAAAAAAACATGTAGAAAAAAGGCAAAAGGAAAATGAGCATTACATAAAAGACCCACATATTGATGTGCTAATGGACAAAATTAATCATATTCCTTTCAATTCAAAAGCGACTAAAGCTCTTGAGCTTATAAAAGAAATTGACGATAAAGTCGTCATCTTTACAGAATATCGAGCGTCACAAATGTACTTACAATGGTTTTTACAACAACACGGTATTTCTTCCGTTCCATTCCGCGGCGGGTTTAAACGCGGGAAGAAAGATTGGATGAAAGAACTTTTCCAAAACCACGCACAAGTATTAATTGCAACTGAAGCTGGTGGTGAAGGGATTAACTTACAGTTTTGTAGCCATATGATCAATTATGATTTGCCATGGAATCCAATGCGTCTTGAACAAAGAATCGGACGTATTCACCGTCTTGGTCAAAAGAATGATGTTCATATTTATAACTTAGCTACAAAACATACTGTGGAAGAACATATTTTGAAACTGTTATATGAAAAAATCAATTTATTTGAGCGTGTTATCGGTGAACTTGATGAAATTTTAACGAGAATTAATATGAAAAACATCGACGCGCACATTCAAGAAATATTTGCGCAATCAAAAAGCGAAGGAGAAATCCGAATTAAGATGGAAAACTTAACATCTATTATCGACTTTGCGAAACGAAATGAAGCTGAGGTGCAAGGCTATGCAGCAACATGAAATTCATAATTACTTATACAATTTTTTTGAGGCGAATAACTGTGAAATTTTAGAACGTTCTCCTCATTTATTAGATGTGCAGTTAACGATTGAGATGGATAAATTATTAATGAACCGCCCTTTTTATTGGCACTATCTTGAGAAAACAGGAGGCGTACCGAATCCGATGCGCCTTACTCTTCTTACGAATCCAGAAAATGAAGAAAACGATGGTGAACTGATTCACTACGGTTCCCCACGCCTTCACCAAATTTTCCAAACGACAAAAGAATTAGGCTCTTACATACGTTTATATGAGGAAGTACGGCATAGCGGAGCAACACATACACCGCTCCATCCGTGGCTCGGTGTAAATATAAAAGTTTCCTATCAATGTGATCGAAAAAAGGACATCCTTCACTCGATTGGTATTCATCTCATTTCTGGCACAATGATTGCAAACTTTCATGAAACATTAACTAAAATTAAACTTACACCGAAAATACCTGATTTTTGTTTTACTCTCTCACCTATCATTAAACCGCAAAGCGGTTTACAACGTATAGAGGACGCTTTAAAAAATATTATTGCAGAAGATGACCATACGTGGGCGAAAGAAGCAAGAGTGCGCTGGAATCACGATTTAGACCTTTTAAATCGTTTTTATGAAGAAAGTGATGAACTTCCCGAAAGCTATGAAATTGAAAAGCAAGCACTGCAAGAACAATATGAACCACGCATTACAGTGCAAATTATTAATGGCGGACTTTTTTATGTTACCGCGAATCATTTTTTATCTTAAAAAGCCCCTTCTGTTTTAGAAGGAGCTTTTTTTGAGTTATCCTCTATCCTCATTACGCCCTTGTTGTTTTTGCTTTGCCATACGTTTTTGATGCGCACGATCTTTTGCACTCACATGATTTGCATCAGTAGGAAGGTTTTCTTTTGAACGGCCAATTCCATTACTCATCTTTTCCACTCCTTCTTATGTCTTTCAAAATACACCCTTATTTTCAGCTAGAGATACAATCCTTATACAAAAAATAAGAGCAGCCATTGGCTACTCTTACTCGCTCACGTATTTTTGAAACATATCATGGATGCCTTTATTTACTAAGTTCGAGATCTGTTCGTCAGATTTATTCGGATAACGATCACGCAATCTGATAGATGCCTTCACCATTAAATTTTCTAATACAGAACGGCCGCCTTCTCCATAAATAATTTCAGCATATTTAACAAGCCTTCCATCCTCTACTGTTGCTGGATTATGATTGAAGAAAAATTTACTCATTGTCTCCACCTCTCTCTTTTGATAACGTTTACATTTATATAAATTATTTATGTTATTTATTTCACAATATTGTATGCATGTATATTTAATTAGTTTCATTATAAAGCAACATATCGATAGTAAATATGTGATTTTCCGTCCATTTTGTGAACAAAATAAAAAATGAAAGCGTTTCCTTTATTATATACTAAAAAAACTTACTACGCTAGGGGCAATTTTTTTCAATCTACTAATCCCTCAAAAACTGATATATTTTTCCTTTTCCTATTAAACCTTATACAATTTTCAGAAATTATATTATAAAATATATGTATGACTTAAGGAGGATTTGTATGAATCAAAATAAAAAAGCTATATTAGATCTTGTCTTTTATCTCGTAATCCCGTTCCTCATTTGGAAATTTGCAAAACCTTATATTGACCCTTATTACGCGATGTTACTCTCCTCTGTTCCGGGGATTATTTATACACTGTATACCTTTAAAAAAGAAAAACAGTTTAACGTGACAGGGTTCTTTATTTTAATTACACTCATTTCTAATACAACGGTAGATCTATTATCTGGATCAGCCGAACGAATGTTATGGAACGATGCGTATTATCACATCGTACTCGGCATTATCGTCATATGTACAATCTTTATAAAAAAACCACTTATGTTATATTTCGCAGCAGATATTGCCGCACTGCAAGGCCATGACCGTGATAAAAGTCGTGAACTGTATCGTGATAGTCGTATCTATCCAGCACTACAATATTTAACGCTATTTTTCGGTCTACAATTCATATTAAAAAGCTTCTTAAAAATTTATTTCATCTCTGTTTTCGGTGTAGATGGCTATGGTGAAATGAGAGCGATTATGACCGCTGTTGGATGGGGCATTTCCATTTGTATCGGAATTGGATTTGTTTGGGTAAATAATAAAATACATGCCGTTACAGAAGAAAAAGAATCCGTGCAATAAATGAAAATCCCCTAGTAGTATGATGCTACTAGGGGATTTTCATTTTGCTACACATATTACGAAATCGTTAACTTGATTTTTTTCTTTTATCTTTTACATTTCGATAAAACAAAGCAGCACTTAGCGGCATCACACCGAACCACTTATTCATAAATGGCTCTTTTTCAGCACGGCGTTGTTCTTTCTTTTGTTTACGATCTTCTTTTGGAGCATCCATATACGACACAAACTGCTGTGTCACAAAGCGAACATAATCATTAGTAGACATATTATCATCACCTCTACTTGATTAGTATGTCCACTTTTTTATGCATTAACCTTTTCTTTTAATTCATTCATAATTTGCTTTACAGACTTATTCGTCGTATCAATATGAATATGAGCCTCTTCATAATAAGCTCGGCGCGATTCAAATTTTGCCACAAATGCCTCTATATCTTTCTTCTGAAATAGTGGACGTGTCGTATCTTCACGAAGTCTTTCTGCAATTACATGTGGATCACAATATAAATACACGACAGTTCCATTTTCCTTCATCCACTTTCGGTTTTCCTCTCGTTCAACGATGCCACCGCCAGTTGTAATAATTACATTACAACTCGGTAGTGAACGTAACATTTCACTTTCATATTCTCGAAAAGCCGTTTCACCTTCTTCGGCAAAAATATCACGAACTGCCTTCTCCTGCTTCTCTTCAACTTTTTTGTCTGTATCGACAACATCCATATGAAGTTCTTTACTTAATGCTTTTCCAATTGTTGTTTTCCCTGCTCCCATATAGCCGGTTATGTATATAGATTTCATGTTCGTTCCTCTCAATCATTCGTTATTATTTGTTATTATAACGAATGATTCCATTATTTAATAAAAAAACGTTTTGTTCTTCTTATACAATGAAGAACAAAACGTTTCATACACGCTTTTACTTATAAGCGCCTCTTCTCACCCACTGCGTTGCAATCCATTTCTCACCTTTCGTTACAGGAGCCCCTCCATGTAACGTAAGCTCATTTAATGATTGGTCTTGATAAAAATACTCAAAGTATACTGCCATTCCCTTTCTAGGGTGCACAGAAAGATTTAATTTCGGGAAGAACGTTTCTCCGCCCTCTTCTACATCATTTAAGTACATGACAAGCGTACTAATACGATTATTAGCAGCTGATCTACTATGTTCCGCAAAATAATCATAGTGCGCTTTATATTGTTGATCCACTTCATAATTTAAAATGTGTAATCCTTCTCCATGAGACGCAGGAACATTCATGATAGATGAAATTCGTTTTTCAATCTTCGTAGTAAGTTCATTATCGTCTAAAAATGCACCCTTACTCGTTCGAATATCATTTACATCACGTGATGAACCAACTTTAGAACGTGCTAACTTACTTTTAGACAATTCAATCAATTCATCACATTCTTCATCGCTTAATACATTTCCTAACACGACAATAAGAGGTTCTTCGAATTTTGAAATAATGTGTATTTCCCTATCTTCCGTCATAATTGCATTTCCTTTATGATCAAAAATAGTTTGTTCCTTATTTTCACCTATTTGGTTGTTATTTGTCATTTCCCTATTCTCCCTAAAAAATATGTTTGGATAGCTTGAATATATCATATTCTTTCTACCTTTCTCTTTTTTGAGAAAATTTAAACTTTCGATTGTTTTATTTATCCATTTCCTTTTAAAAAATACCTTATTGCAAAATGAGAAATTATGGTTTGCATCCGTATATTTCACATACTATCCTTCTATCCAATCGAATATTTTTTTATCCTTTTTTCTATATCGAAAGCTTACTTTATAGAAAATTTCCTGTTTAATTTTGCACTGCAACGAAACGAGAATGGAATCATTTTCAAAGATGTAATTTCCACTTGCTTCGCCCTTTTCATATGGAAAGAAGAAAGTACCTTCCTGTTCTTTCTGTTGTAAATCCTGTTTTATATTTGTAATCGATTGACTTAGTAGCTCCTCCAGTACAAACTTTTGCTCTATTTCAATATAAAATTTTTTATCTATAAGTAACATATTCGTTTCGTATACAAAGAACGAAGTTAATAATACAAGAAAAATGATTGTTCCTGGCATCGTAAATCCATCTTGTTTTCTCATACATTTATGTCCATCTCGCTATACCTTACAGCTACACCTTCATATGTTTTCCCACTCATATCTTTCACATTTATAAAAAGCAAATGAGGGGTTACTTCATATGAAACCATTTCAATATTTTGTAATATAACTTCTCTTCCGCGCATATTCACTTTTCTTATAAGATGATTATTCAATTTTTCATACGTCACTTCATCTCCAGTACGAAGGCGGAAACGCAAAAGATTATCTTTATTTTCTGGGACTATTTTTTCTACAAATGATACTTCACGAAATTCTAATTGTACTTGTCCTATAAACACATCCCATTCCCAATTATTTAATCCTTTCGATTGTTTGTTTTCTATTCCGATAAAGTTTAAACGTGGTAAGAGTAAAAAGAACAGTGATAACAGAAAAAAACATACGATCATTTCTATTAATGTAAATCCAACTTCTAATTTGTTTTTTCTCCTGCATAAAAGCATTGTTCCATCATTCTTCCTTTCACATCTTTCCACATAACACAAACTTCATTTCCTCCCCAATATGTGTAATATACATTTCCATTTATAACTTTTTCTTTCTGTTGTTTTACCTCATTCTCATACATATATAAAGCTGCTTCCCTTTTTAATAATACAAATGCATTATAACGAATTTGTATGTTTTTTCTTTCTTGCATAATCAATATTGTTTGCGGAAGTAGTAAAGATACCGCCATCATTACTATACTTAATGCCACAAGCATTTCAGCCATCACTGACCCTTTTTGACATTTCACGATACGTAAATCTCCCTCTTCCAAGCTGAAATACAACCTCATATTTATAACTTCGATACGAAAGTAAAATTGTACCACCTCTATTAATATTTCCATTCGGATTATATGTCATCGGATTTGGAAAAGTATTCAAATCCATTTGTATATCGCTATCATATTCTCTTTTAATGATAGCAAGATTCATACTCGATTCCCCTATATAGTACATATGTCTATCTTTATACCATCGTAATGTATAATGTTTTTGACGGTTTATCGCTAATTGTTGCATATACAAAATATCATTTGAAAACTGTCTCAAAAACTGTTCGATTTTTTGTTTTTCATATAATGAATGTACATTGTAATACATGACCATACTTAGCACAGAAATTGCAAAGAGAACGAGTAGCATTTCTAAAAGAGTAAAACCTTTTTGTTTCACAGTTTCCCACTTGATACTGTGCCATCATTTGAAATATGAATGGATTCACCATTCGGACACTTATCAGATGTAATATATTTTTCATCACTTAGCTCTTTTAGCGAGGGAATTTTATTATGTTGTAATTGGTATACTTGTATTTGCGCTTCTATAGATTTCACATAGGCTTTACATCCTTTTCCTTCAACGGATGAACGTTGTGTAACTACATTCGGAATAATTAATAGTAATAATACAGTTATTACGACCATAACTAATAACATTTCTAAAAGGGTAAATCCCTCCTCATTTTGCATGTAAATACCTCCTAAATAGAATTCATCATTTGAAACATTGGCATAATCATTGCTAAATACATAAGAACGACTATTCCTCCAATACACGTAAATAAAATCGGTTGAATGATCACTAACATACGTTTAACTTTTTGCTCCATCTTCTCCATGATAAGATTGCTATAGTCACCTAATTCAATCGCCAAATTACCATTTGCTTGTCCATGCGTAATAATATAAGATAGCTCTTCCTCGTAATATCCACTTTTTGCAATAATAGCTTGCAACGGTTCTCCCGTAATTAATTGGTGTTTAATTCGGCCCGCTTCATACTGAAAGAATGGATAATATTTTTGCTCCATCATTATTGTTATAGCCTCAAGTACCGATAGCCCTCCGTGTAATAAGCCGCTCAATTGAGTAGCGAAATAATGCGAATGCTTTAAAATAAGAAATTTTTTTATGAGGGGAATTCGAAGCATAATTTTTATCTGCTTCATATGCGGGAGTTTCCGAAAGTAAAATATATATACACTACAGCCAATTAAGACGATAAAAATAGTGCTCATAATTAGATAGGGTAGCAGCTTAATTGCACTTAATATTTGTTCTGTAAGTAAAGGTGCTGTAGAACCAAACGAACTATATACCATGTCAACCTGCGGTAATAAAATGCGGTTAAACACAAAAATCATGATTATTAAAAAGAACGCCAAAAACATAGGATACTGCATTATTTTCATCATATCTTTCCTATACTTATCCTTTTTATAAAGAAGTGAGCTCCCTTGTTGCAACGCAAAAGAAATATCACCATGTTGCTCAGCATAAAATAAATAGCTTAACATCTCCTGATGAAACTTTAATTGATGAAAAGAATCGTGTAGACTTTTCCCATCTTTTAACCCATCAATCATGCGCTGCAATTGTACTTTCTTTTCTAAAGGTAATTGAAAGCGTAAAAATTCTAATGCCTGTAAAAGGGAGTATCCTTTTTCTAATAGTTCTCCTAATCGTTTCAGTAATACTACTTGATCACTTAAACTCCATATTTTTTTAAACATACACATCCTCTTCTAAAAATCCTAAAGCGTATCCTTTTCGTAGCGAAGATTCTAATGTCTCATGCTTGTATGTGACACATTCCCCGTTTGCCTCTTTAATCGCTTGTTTTAACTCATATCCATATAACAACTCATAAATACTCGCTTGTCTTACTTGCCTCATTGATTTACATAAAGTTGAGCACTTTCTTTTGCAAAACGGACACTTCAATTCGACAAGTCGCTGTGCAGCTATAGCCAATAAAGATTGTTCAATCTCTTGCCTCGTTATACCAAAGTCCATAAACCGAAGTATCGCTCCTTTCGCATCGTTCGTATGCAATGTCGTCATTACTAAATGTCCAGTCAAACTTGCTCTTATAGCAATTTTCGCTGTTTCTTCATCACGAATTTCACCGACTAAAATAATATCTGGATCATGGCGTAAAATAGCCTTCAGTCCCGCCTCATATGTGATACCTGCTTTTTCATTTATTTGAATTTGTAATACATCGTCATTTCTTTTTTCAACTGGGTCTTCCAGTGTAACGATGCGACGTGTTTTCTTTTTTCTAATTACCTCTAATAATGCATACATTGTTGTTGTCTTTCCTGAACCAGTCGGTCCCGTAAAAACAAGTAACCCATGCGAATAATGTAAAAAGGATAGAAGTTTCTTCGCTGTACTTGGAAATAACGAAAGATGAGATAACGGCTGAATAGATGCTTGTAAATGAAGACGAATAACGAGACTTTCTTGATATACGGTTGGAAGTGTGGAAAGGCGCAAATACACTTCTTTTCCATCCATTTGTAAATACAATGAACCATTTTGTGGCTTCCGCCTCTCCCCTATATCCATGGATGCTAAAAATTTAAAGTGTGAAACAAGTTTTTCTCCAAATTCTTTTTCGATACAGTGTTTCGTCATTAAATCTTTCCCTATACGCAGTTGAACCACTACATCCTTCTTCCGGGGCACAATATGTAAATCCGAAGCTTGTACCCTACACGCCTCTTTCAAAATCGTATTCGCAAAACTTTCAATTCCATTCATCATTTTTCCCTCCCCACTATGTATATAGCATGAAAAAATTTATAAGAAAAATCGGTATTTTTGTATTTTCACTAGAATAAAAAGGAAAAATATGTTTGTGAAATTATGAACAATTTCCGAATTATTGTCTGAAATTACCTATATGGAAGTTTATCTGTATTATAATGTTAATATCTTGGATAAAGTGATAAAGGTGGAGATCCTCATGGAACAAGCTTTAAAAATTACAGGTGTATTATCTGACCCAACTCGTTATTACATTTATAAATATATTTCTCAAAAACATAGTTACGTAACAGTACAAGAAATTGCTGATGAGTTTGACATTCATCCAAACGTAGCGCGTTTACATTTATCGAAATTAGAAGATGTTCATATGCTGAAATCGGAAACGAAGAAAACTGGAAAAGGCGGACGCCCAAGCAGATTGTATGTATTATCTGATGATGTGATTCAATTACAATTTCCATTCCGTGATTATCAATTGTTAGCAAGAATCGCATTTAATTCTTTACTTAGCCTTGGCGCTGCTGGTGAAAAAGCGCTATACGAAACTGGAAAACAATTCGGAGCCGAATTAATGCAACAACATATGCTGCGTTTAAATGTGAGTGAAGATGCTTTAACAATCGAGCAAAAAGTTCAAATTGCAAAAGAAGCTTTCTCAACAGCTGGCTTATCACCTGCATTTGAATTAAGTGCAGATGGAACGAAAATTTTCTATGATGTACACAATTGTCCATTTAAAGAAGTTGCTGTTCATCATCCAACTGAAATTTGTAATATGCACGGAGATATGATGAAAGGGATTTTTGAAATCCTATTCCCTAACACGGAATTAACACGAAACGATAGTCTACTAGATGGATGTAAATCTTGTAATTATAAACTAACAATTTAATTTCTCATATAAAAAGAAGCCAATTATAATTGGCTTCTTTTTATATGAACGAATATTTACAATAGTAAGAAAAATAAACTATAATGAAGTGAGGTTTACTTTTTTTAGAAAAGGAGGGAGATGGCATGGAGCGCATGTTTCGCGTTCTCGGCTTTTGGACTGGAATTTTCTCGGTTATGTTTTACGTAGGGGATATGCATTCGACCGCACTACTATTTTTAGGACAAACAGGATTCTTCGTACTTTTAAGCTATTTAAATTTAACAGAGCGTATGTATATATACGTATTTGGGGCATATTTAACTGTTTTCTTCATAGGATTTACATACTACACGACGTTTTTACTTGTCCCTGGGGCTGGACATTAAAAGATGGCACTTTGCCATCTTTTTTTTAATTCCGCAATTTCCTAGTTGACTTATAGGTTTTATTACCTTATATTCTATATAACAGATTGGAATTAGGGGGAATCAACATGAATACACTGCTTGTCGGAATTAACGTTGCAGTCATGCTCATCTTAGTTGGCGTATTATATTATATGCAACGTAAGCATGTATCTTTTAATAAACGTGTATTTACTGCTTTAGGAGTCGGAATTATATTCGGTCTTATATTACAATTTATTTATGAACCAACTTCTAAAGTAATTATTGAATCAAATACTTGGTTTGGCTTAATCGGTAACGGTTATGTGAAATTACTTCAAATGATCGTTATGCCACTTATTTTAGTATCTATTATTTCAGCCTTTACAAAATTACAGTTAACAAAAAATCTTGGTAAAATTAGTGGTCTTATTATCGGAATTTTAATTCTTACTACAGGAATCGCTGCAGCTGTCGGTATCGCTGCAAGTGCAGGTTTTGATGTATCAGCAACAGGCCTGCAACAAGGTGATGCAGAATCTGCTCGTCTGAAGCTAGTTGAAGAAAGATTTACTTCTATTGAAAAAACAACAATTCCAGATAAATTATTAGAACTATTGCCTACAAATCCGTTTCTTGATTTAACAGGCGCTCGTCCAACATCAACAATTTCTGTTGTAATATTTGCAGCCTTTATCGGTATCGCCTTTATCGGTGTAAAACGAAAATATCCAGAACAAGCAGAGCTATTTAAGAAAATGCTTGATGCTGTATATGCAATCGTAATGCGTATGGTAACATTAATTTTACGTCTTACTCCATACGGCGTATTAGCTCTTATGGCAAAAACAGTTGCTGGTAGCGACATAAATGCTATTTTAAAACTTGGTAACTTCGTGTTAGCGTCTTACGTAGCACTTATCGTAATGTTCGTTATCCACTTATTATTAATTGCTCTATCTGGTTTAAATCCAATTCAATATTTGAAAAAGGTATTCCCTGTATTAACATTTGCATTCACATCTCGCTCTAGTGCTGGTGCAATGCCATTAAATATTGAAGCACAAAAAGAAAAGCTTGGTATTTCTGAAGGGATTGCAAACTTCGCAGCATCATTGGGAGTATCTATCGGACAAAACGGTTGCGCAGGTATTTATCCAGCAATGCTTGCAATGATGGTCGCTCCAACTGTAGGAATTGATCCATTACAACCACAATTTATTTTAACTTTAATCGCTGTCGTTGCAATTAGCTCATTCGGTGTTGCCGGTGTTGGTGGCGGTGCAACATTCGCAGCGTTAATCGTACTATCTACAATGAACTTACCAATCGGTATTGTCGCTCTTGTTATCTCAGTTGAACCATTAATCGATATGGGTCGTACAGCTCTTAACGTAAGTGGTTCTATGACAGCAGGTCTTATTTCGAGTAAATGGCTTGGTGAATTAGATCAAGATACGTACAATCAAGATGAGATAAAAACTGGTGAAATTGCTTCATAATGAAAAGGACGCTAACAGTTTTGTTAGCGTCCTTTTTTAGTTCTTTTCATCTTTCTCTTTGTCTTTTATACATAAGGCATCACGTATAGATATAACGAAAATATACCATTTTTCATTTTTTAATAACTATTAATTTTAAACTAAGGACTAACTATTATTCCTCATCTGCAAACTGTAAAAACTCTTCCAACCGCTCCTTTAACTCCTCCTCTATCTCACAATAAGATTCATCAACAAGTTCACCACTTAACTTACTTCCCCAAAGCCTTATTTGAAGCGGTACTCCTAAAAAATAATTACAACATTCCCAGATAGGAACTGTATAAAATTCAATCATCTTCCCTTCTTCATCTAATACAGCTATCGAAATGGATGAAGAATATCCTGTTTCAAAAGGATCTTCTTTATCTCTGATGAGTTCTATAAATAATTCCATGCTTTTTTCTATGTACAAATGTGAATAATCTTTAAAAAGTTTAAATGATATTCTCTCTATTTCCTTCTCCATGCACTGAATCTTCTCTTTTAACTCCAAGGTAAAATCTCGTTCTGTATACTTCATTTCCGTCTCCTTACACATAGAAAAAGAGAATACAATAACATATTCTCTTTTCTCACATATATTTCATTATCTCACAGCCCGTCCTTTTCACAAATAACCATTTTGTTCGCACCATTTATGAAATTGTCCTACATCTACTCCAACTAACACGATATCCTTTAGCTCTACATCAATGATTTGTTCTCCAATTACAATAGCAAACTGCGATTCTAATTTCGTCTCGCATTTCTTTACAATTCCAATTCGGTTCCGATGCGGTCCATCCTTTATATATGCTTTTTGTCCTACAATATCAAAGTTCAAGATTTTCACCTCTTTTACTGCGCTCAAATTGGAAATACGATCTCCAACTCGGAAAATTTCCTTTCATTGCACTATTTCTCTATATATATGACGAAACAATAAAAGAGTCCTCCCTTCTTTACAATTATTTTTTCTTTGTTTCATTTTTGTGATTGAAACGTAAAGTTTATAATAAAATACACTTGGAAGCGCTTTCTATGTAATTTTTTATGTTATAATATATAAGTAGAACTTCGTAAAGAGGGTAAAAAAATGAATACAAACATGATTAAAAAAGTAATTGAAGCATTAAAAGTATATGGATTTCAAGATGTATCATTCTGTGATAAAACGAAGCAATTTTTATTTCATAACGAAATGGATATTATGAGCGGCTATGCAGAAATAACATATAGTAGTCAATTTGAAAAATTCAACGTACAAATTCATCCGATTGAAACACATCACCAAGCAGAGTTACAAGAGGTTGAAAGACATATACAGGCCTGTATAAGAAAAGTGGAATATTTAAACGCACTTCTTAGCGGACAAACAAAACTAGATGATAAAATTATTATAATGTAAAAAAAGAACGTGATTACCTCACGTTCTTTTTTTACATTATACGTTCATCTTTTCTTTCAGTTGTAATCCTGTAATGGACTCTAACAGATCCATTGCTTCTCCAAATGTCATATCAAAAATTGTCTTATCCTCTATGTATGGAAATTGTCTAAAGCGCTTTTCTAACATTTTCACAGCGTCTGACGTAAAATGTGCACTATCAATACTAAATTCTGTTTCAAGAAGAACGATCCAATCTAACACGTGAAAACCTAATCCATTTACGAATGAAATAAGTTTTTCTTCTGGCTGTGAAGATAAGAATACGTATCGTTCCATCTCACTAAAAAGTTCTTCTCCTAAAATATCAGCTAATTCCTCATCATGTTCGCGGTTAATAATTTCTTCATAACCATAATCATCAACAAGCTCCTCAACTTCTTCACTATCCTCACAAAGCAATTGACTAAGCAGCGCATCTTTCTTAAGTTCACTATTTTGCACGACTTCTAAAAAGCTCGTTTCCCATCCATTTTCTAATTTCATATTATGTACTCCTTTATATATGTTTCTTATCATCACTGTACCCAAAAGATTCCTTTTATAACCTTTTAGGTAGTAATTTCACATGATTCACAACATAAGATGCAAATTCAGCTGCATCTCCTTCAAAAATATTTATTTCTGGCAAATGATAGAACGTTGTTTGGGGCAGATTTCTTTTATGATATACATATATCTTTTTCTCTAGCGCAATCGCCATTCCAAACTCTGTATGGCTCCCGTTTCCGCCATCTAATATAAGTAAAAACACATCCGCTTCTTTAACAGCATTCTTTTCTGCCTGACCAATTTCTCTTAATTGTTCTTGATTCACTGCTCTTTCGTTTTTAGTCCAATCATATGTATGGTTCCATCCTGCATGTTCCAGTTCATTTGCTATAGAACGTACAAGGTGTTTATTTTGGAATCCTGAGGCGATATAAAAATTCATTTATATACACTCCTTCATTATATAAGGGGGAAACTCCATTTTAGCGTTATTTGCTATAAACATAATAAAGAACAACGTCAAAAAAAATCCCCATCTTTAAAACTTATTTGCGTTTAAATGATGGGATGCCTCATGGTCTTCTTTTATTTTTTGTTTTTTATAACTTTCATCAGCTAACATTTCTAGTTCAGCTGTTATTTCTGATTTTTCAAGCTCTCTTTCTTGCGAAAACTTCCTTGAAATATAAACAATAACACTACCAACGTACAACACAAAGCATATAATAAGTGCAGTATTTTCATAGAGACTTAGCTCCAACACAGTCACTCCTAATCCATTCGTATTTTCACGCTTCATTAATTGGAATTCCCCTACTAATCCATTTGTTATTGTAACATAAAAACACCGTTTCTTGGAATCTTTCATCCTAGTAAAAGAGGCATGATTGTTTCATCATGCCTCTGAAATATGTTGAATGATTGTTTGAATTGCTTCTTTTCCATTATATTTTTTTAGAGCTGTTTTATACGTCTCATTATTTTGATTTAATTCTTCGACATGCTTTATAAGAGATTTCACAGTCACATCTTCTTCATACAATACGGAAGCATATCCTTGTCTTTCAAAA
Organism: Bacillus sp. EB106-02-03-XG38; assembly: GCF_058792175.1. Classification (NCBI taxonomy): domain Bacteria; kingdom Bacillati; phylum Bacillota; class Bacilli; order Caryophanales; family Bacillaceae; genus Bacillus; species Bacillus sp. EB106-02-03-XG38. The sequence continues at coordinate 590,762 of NZ_JBYTED010000003.1, read as the reverse complement.
GACTCTGCATTTAGTATTTGATCTCCACGGCTTGCAAATTTTGATAGTGGAATTAAAAGCATCGGCTTTTGCAATGTTAAAAACTCAAAAATGGCATTAGATCCCGCACGTGAAATAACAAAATCTGTTACCGCTAATATGTCTGGTAGTTCTCCATGCACATATTCAAATTGTCTATATCCTTCTTCATTTTGTAAGCTTTTATCAAGATTACCTTTTCCACAAAGATGAACAATTTGATATTTTTTCAGAAGTTCTGGTAACGCTTCTCGAACCGTTTCATTAATTTTCTTCGCGCCCAAACTTCCTCCCATAATTGTAATAACTGGCTTTTTACGTGAAAAACCTAAAAATGCTAAACCTTTTTCCCGATTTCCCTTTAGCACTTCTTCACGTACAGGAGATCCTGTATAGATTACTTTTTCTTTCGGTAAATGTTTCGCAGCTTCTTCAAATGTAACAAATATTTTCGAAGCAAAACGGAGCGCAATTTTATTTGCTAGTCCTGGCGTCATATCAGATTCATGTAATAAAACAGGGACTCTATTTAGCCATCCTCCAATTACAACTGGTACAGATACGAAACCACCTTTTGAAAAAATCACATCCGGTTTTAGTTTTCGAATCCTTACATATGCATCCATAACACCCTTCATTACAAGAAAAGGATCTTTTATATTTTTCAAATCAAAATAACGGCGTAGCTTTCCGCTTGCAATACTATGATACGGAATGCCTTCCTTTTCTATAATCGTTTTCTCAATACCTTGATGAGAACCAATATAAGAAATATCCCAATTTTGTTCTTGTAAATGCGGAATGATGGCTAAATTAGGTGTTACATGCCCTGCCGAACCGCCACCTGTAAAGACTATTTTTTTCATACGTCTCCCCCTTCTACACTATAATACACTAAAATATCTTGCCTCAGGGTGAGAAAATACCATAGCCGTTACAGATGCTTCTGGCTCCATCATAAATCCTTCCGTTAATGAAATACCTATTTCTTCTGGATGAATAAGGCGGAATAATTTTTCTTGATCCGCAAGTTCTGGACATGCTGGATAACCGAAGGACACGCGTATTCCTCTATATTTCGTACGGAAACGTTCTTCCATCGTCAGTTCTGGTGAATCTGGAATACCCCAGCGATCACGAATAAGCATATGTGTTTTTTCAGCAAGGCCCTCTGCTAGTTCAAGCGCTAACGATTGAATAGCATGACTGCGTAAATAATCACCCTTCGCTTTCCACTCTTCAGCAATGTCCCGAACACCTTCTCCGACCGTAACAGATAGGAAAGCAACGTAGTCCATTTCATCTCCAATCGGCCTCAAATAATCACCTAAAGTACGGTATGGTGCTTTTCCTTGTCTCGGGAATGTGAAACGTTCTATAACACGCGTATGATCTTCTGGATCATAGATTACAATATTTTGTCCATCACTTTGCGCTGGGAAAAATTGATACACTGCTTTCGGCTTTAACCAAGATTGTCCTTCCTGCAATAATTCGTCTATTAAATCATTTAATTCATGTGCTCTTTTATCTCCCTCTCGCAAAAGCTTCTTCACACTTCCTTTTAATCCAAGATGATGTCCAAGTAGCATTTGTCTATTTAAAAATGGAGCGAGATGAAGGGCTGGAATATCGCGTAATACGATTCGTTTTGTTGAATCAGGCACTATAACTTCAGCCTTCGGTAAGGGTTCAATTACTGCTGGAATTTCTACTTTCTTCTCTTCTTTTGTTACGATATGAAGATGACGTTCTTTCTTATCTTGTTTCATCTTCTCTCTCTCTTCTTCTTTTTGAAGCTTATTAATAATATCAAGACCAGTCATCGCATCACTCGCATAACATACGAGCCCTTTATATGATGGTGAAATACGATTATCTGTAAATTTTCTCGTTAACGCTGCCCCGCCTACAACGATTGGAATATCAATATTTGCCGCTTTTAAATCTTCAGCAGTCGTTACCATTTGTTGCGCTGATTTTACTAATAAACCAGAAAGACCAATAATGTCAGGCTTCTTTTCTTGTACTTCTTGAACAATTCGATCCGAGCGAACATTGATCCCTAAATTAATAATCTCATATCCGTTATTCGATAAAATAATTTCAACAAGGTTTTTCCCGATATCATGTACGTCACCTTTAACAGTTGCTAATAACACCTTCCCTTTTTTCGCACTATCACTAGATTCCATATGTGGCTCTAAATAACTTACAGCAGCTTTCATACTTTCAGCACTTTGCAATACTTCAGCAACGATAAGCTCATTATTATTAAATAATCGTCCTACCTCATCCATTCCTGTCATAAGGGGACCATTAATAATATCTAAAGGTTTTCTTCCTTCTGTAAGCGCAAGACTTAAATCTTCGTGTAACCCTTGTTTCGTACCTTCTACAATGTAATTTGCGAGCCTTTCATCAAGAGTTAATGTTTCTTGGATAACGATATCTTTCTTTTTTGCCACGCGATAAAAGTTTGTAAATTTTTCTAACGTCTCTTGCGTCGTTTCAAAAAGTAATGCATCTGCAAGACGTTTTTCTTCATCAGGAATTGACGCATAGCGCTCTAATTTTTCCGTATTCACAATCGCGTAATCTAATCCTGCTTTCGTTGCATGATATAAAAAAACGGAATTTAATACTTCGCGTCCAGCTGGTGGTAAACCAAATGATATGTTACTTACACCTAAAATCGTTAAACACTCTGGTAACGCTTCTTTAATAAGGCGAATCCCTTCTATCGTCGCGGCCGCCGAGCCAATATATTCTTCATCACCTGTACCTACAGGAAATACAAGTGCATCAAAAATAATATCTGACGGGCGTATACCATATTTCGTCGTTAATAACTCGTAACTTCTTTTCGCAATTTCTAGTTTTCTTTCTGCACTTACTGCCATACCATCTTCATCAATTGTTCCAACTACAATTGCAGCACCATATTTCCGAAGAAGCGGTGTCACTTTTTTAAATCGTTCTTCTCCATCTTCTAAATTAATTGAATTAATAACAGCTTTTCCTTGAATATAAGTAAGAGCTCGCTCCATTACATTTTCATCTGTTGAGTCAATCATAATCGGTACTTTTAATACTTTCGTAACTTCTGCCAAGAAATTTTCCATATCTTCTATCTCATCGCGGTCCGGGTCTGCCATACAAATATCAATAATATGAGCATTTTTCTTCACTTGCGCTCTAGCGATTTCAGCAGCCTCTTCGAATTTCCCTTCTGCTACTAATCGTTTAAATTTACGTGATCCAATAACGTTTGTTCTTTCACCAACAAACAACGGTCTCATAGAGTCATCATATTGAAGTGCCTCTAATCCACTAACCCCGTGTCCAGCTCTTTCGTGATGTTCACGCGGCTTAAGAGACGCTAGCGCAGATTTCATTGCTTTTATATGTTCTGGTGTTGTGCCACAACAACCACCGATAACATTAACCCATCCTTCTTCAGCAAATCGCTTCACTTTTTCAGCGAGAGAAGATGGAGATTCGTGATAATGTCCATCTTCATCAGGAAGACCTGCATTTGGATAGCAAGAAATGTAACACTCCGATAAATCAGATAGGGAACGAATATGGTCCCTCATAAACTCTGGACCAGTCGCACAGTTTAATCCAACAGATAATGGTTTCATATGCTCTATCGATAAGTAAAAAGCCTCAATTGTTTGCCCAGCCAAAGTCGTTCCCATCGGTTCAATCGTTCCCGAAATCATGATAGGTACTACCTTACTTAGTTCGTCAAAAGCTGCTTGAATTCCAATATAAGCTGCCTTCACGTTACGCATATCTTGACTCGTCTCAACGAGTAATACATCTACTTCTCCATTCAATAATCCTCTTGCCTGCCGCGTATAAGCTTCAATTAATTCTTCAAATGTCACACCACCAGTAACACTAATCGCTTTCGTTGTCGGCCCCATCGCTCCCGCAACATATACTTCCTTCCCGCTTTCTTGGACCGCTTGCTTCGCTAAACGCGCTGCCTTCTCATTTAGTTCCTCATCTAAATGAGACAACTCATAATCACTTAATACAATATTTGTCGCTCCAAATGTATTTGTTTCAATAATATCCGCTCCAGCTTCAATATAAGCTTTATGAATCTTTAAAATAACATCAGGCCTTGTTTCTACTAAATATTCATTACACCCTTCGTACTCTTCCCCTCCGAAATCTTCCGCCGTTAAGTCCTCTTGCTGGATCATCGTTCCCATTGCACCATCTAATATTAAGATGTTATTTTGTAATTTTTCTTCTATACATTTCATCAATTAATACCTTCTTTCACTTCTTGCTTTTCTCTCACATATTTAACAAGATGTTCTGTAATTTCATATTTTAGAAATGGTGTAATAAGATAAATGCCATTAAAATATTTCATTGCCGCGTCGATCAATTCTTGTGAAATACGAATCCCTTCCTCAATTGCTGCTTCTTTCGTTTCATGTCCATCCATTCTCTCTCTTACTTCTTCAGGTAGCGTAATACCTGGTACCTCAAAATGAAGGAAATCTGCGTTCCGTTTACTTATTAGTGGCATAATCCCAATAAAAATAGGCTGCTTCAAATGCTTTGTCGCTTCATACACTTCTTCAATTAACGCGATATCGTAAATTGGCTGCGTTAAGAAATATTCCGCTCCAGCATCTATTTTCCGTTCCATCCGCTTAACCGCCGCTTTTAAATGTCTTACATGCGGATTAAAAGCACCTCCCACTGAAAACCTTGTTGCTGGCCCTATTGATTTCCCTAAAATGGAACGCCCATCGTTCATTTCTTTAATCATTTTAATGAGCTCAATAGAGGACAAATCATATACAGAAGTGGCACCTGGAAAATCACCGACGCGTGCTGGATCACCAGTTAAAGCTAACACTTCTTCCATGCCTAACGCCGATAAGCCTAGTAAATGAGATTGTAGTCCGATGACGTTATGATCTCTACACGTTAAGTGCGTCAATACTGGAATATCATGCTTCGTTAATAATGCTCCCATTGCCATATTCGAGACGCGAGGCGACGCCAATGAATTATCTGCTAGAGTAATAGCATCTGCTCCAGCTCTTTTCAATGCTCTTGCTCCCTCAAAAAACCGCTGCGTATCTAACGTTTTCGGTGGATCTAATTCCACTACTACTGTCGTTTGTTTTTTTGCTTTCTCTGCTAAAGTGACATGAGCTTTCGAACGTTTCTCGTGTGTATGAACTACTTTCGGCCTTTGAATCGTATCCTTCTCTATTACAGGCGTAACATTTAGAGCAGCACGTTTCATGCTTTCAATATGTTCTGGCGTAGTGCCACAACAACCACCCAATAAACGAATACCTTGCTCAATAAATTTCGGTGTCATCGCTTCAAAATAAGCCGGACTTCCCTCATATACGTAACGTCCCTCCACATAATTTGGGAGACCTGCATTTGGATATGCTGATAAGTAACCATTTTTCGGAATCGATATCATTTTAAAAGCTTCTGTCATATGAAGCGGCCCTAGTTGGCAGTTCAATCCAACGACATTTGCACCATATTCTAAAAGCTGTTTTAATATTTCATTTACATCATTTCCATTTTGAGTCGTACCTGCCTCATGTAACGCTAATTGAGCTACAATTGGAATATTCGTTTGTTTTCGTAACACCTGAACAGCATGAAGTAATTCAAACTCATCATAGAAAGTCTCTAACAGCAGTCCATCCACCTGTTCTTCTAGTAATGCACTTGCCTGTTCCAGTAACATAAATTCTCGCTCCATATCAGTTGTCGTAACAGCTCCGATATGTTTCATACCACCAATTGTTCCTAAAATCGCATTTTTTTCTGTAACAGATGCTTTCGCCAGTTTGACTGCCGCTCTATTAATTTCAGTAACTTGATTTTCTAAGCCATACATACGTAATTTCGCTTCATTTGCTCCGTACGTATTTGTTTGAATTACATCTGCCCCAGCAGCTACATATTGCTTATGAATCGATATAATTAAATCTGGATCAGATATATTCAATTCTTCAAAACTGCTTTGCAAGCCATGTGAATGTAATAACGTTCCAACCGCACCATCACCTATTACAATTCCTTTTGATAATAAATCTAGTAATTTCACCAATCTCCCTCATTTCTATCAATATAAAAACCCCCTCTTCACTTTGAAGAGGGGGACATAATCGATCCTCCTCTTATTATGCAAAACATTCGTTTTGCAGGTATTAGCACCGTTTCAAACATTTCGTTTGAAGGTTGCTGGGTTTCACAGGGCCTTTCCCTCCACCGCTCTCAATAAGAGTTTGTCTTTATTATTTTATTTATGTAGCTAAAAGGAAATGCGTTCCCCTTTTAACAATGTTTGTTAATTTTTTAATAAATTTAGCACGCACAAATGCAAAAGTCAATGACACTTGCGGAAAAATAAAAATTATTTAAAATAAAGTTGCAATTCAATTATCTTTTGTTGTAAAGTTAAAAACATAATAAAATTTCATACGAACATTCTTATCTAGAGAGGTAGAGGGACTGGCCCTATGACGCCTCAGCAACCATTAACATTTGTTAATAAGGTGCTAATTCCAGCAAATTGTGAAAGATTTGACAGATGAGAAGAAGACTCTATTCAAACCGAAAGCCTTCTTCTTAGAAGGCTTTTTTTATTTTACCTCGCTATTTGAGGGCAGTAAGATTCCCAACTCAAAATTCAGCTGAAACAAAGAAGTTAGGTGGGAATCAACTGCCCGTAAAAGCCCGATTGGTGAGGGCTAATAATCAGTGGGGATGAATCCCTCACTGATTAAAGTTTCACTTTACATTCACTTAATTGTTCATTTAAAAAGGAGGAATTTTTACATGTCAACTATTGAAACAAAACTAGTGCAAATCGGAAATCGGAGCGAAACTACAACAGGAACTGTTAACCCACCTGTTTATTTCTCAACTGCTTATCGTCACGAAGGAATTGGTAAATCTACTGGCTTTGACTATTCAAGAACTGGAAATCCAACCCGTGGTCTTTTAGAGCAGGCAATCGCAGACTTAGAATACGGCGAGCAAGGTTATGCCTGTAGTTCTGGAATGGCGGCTGTTCTCCTCGTCCTTTCGCTATTCCGTTCTGGAGACGAACTTATTGTATCTGAAGATTTATACGGCGGGACTTATCGATTATTTTCTGAGCATGAAAAAAAGTGGAATGTTCGATGTAGATACGTAAATACACAATCTATTAAACAAATTGAGCAAGCTATCACAACTGAAACGAAAGCTATTTTCATAGAAACTCCGACTAATCCATTAATGCAAGTTACTGATATTGCCACTGTCGCAACTGTAGCGAAAAGACACGGACTACTTCTTATCGTAGACAACACATTCTACACACCTTATATACAGCAGCCATTAACAGAAGGCGCCGACATTGTAATTCATAGCGCAACGAAATATTTAGGAGGACATAACGACGTACTAAGCGGACTTGTCGTTGCAAAAGGAAAAGAACTTTGCGAGGAAATCGCCCATTATCATAATGCATCAGGTGCGGTCTTAAGCCCATTTGACTCATGGTTATTAATCCGCGGTATGAAAACATTAGCGCTTCGCATGAGACAACATGAAGAAAATGCAAAAGCAGTTGTCGCTTATTTAAATGACGAAGACGGTGTGCCAGATGTATTTTATCCTGGAAGAGGCGGTATGATCTCATTTCGTCTAAAAGATGAAACGTGGATTAATCCATTCTTACAATCTTTATCCTTAATTACATTTGCTGAAAGTCTCGGTGGTGTAGAGAGTTTAATGACTTATCCAGCAACGCAAACACATGCTGATATTCCTGAAGAAATCAGAACAGCAAACGGTGTATGTAATCGTCTACTTCGATTTTCCGTTGGCATTGAAAATAGTAAAGATTTAATTCAAGACTTACAGCAAGCCATTAAACTTGTAAAAGAAGGTGTAAGAATATGAGTTATTCTATAGATACACTCTTACTACACAACCAATATAAACATGACTCGCAAACAGGAGCTGTTAACGTTCCCATTTATAATACATCAACATTCCACCAATTTGATGTAGATACGTTCGGGAAATATGACTATAGCCGCTCTGGTAATCCAACACGTGAAGCGCTTGAAGATATCATTGCTTTATTAGAAGGCGGAACAAAAGGGTTCGCCTTCGCATCAGGAATTGCAGCAATTTCTACTGCATTCCTCCTCCTTTCACAAGATGATCATGTACTCATTTCAGAAGACGTATACGGAGGGACTTATCGAATCATAACTGAGGTTCTCTCCCGTTACGGTGTTTCACATACATTTGTTGATATGACCAATTTAGATGAAATACAGCAAAATATTAAGCCAAATACAAAACTCTTTTATGTGGAAACACCTTCTAATCCACTTTTAAAAGTGACAGATATTCGTGCTGTTTCTAAACTTGCAAAATCTATTGACGCCCTTACTTTTGTTGATAATACATTTTTGACACCACTATTCCAGAAACCACTTGATCTTGGCGCCGATGTCGTTCTTCATAGTGCTACAAAATTCATTGCCGGGCATAGTGATGTTACTGCCGGATTAGCGGTTGTAAAAGATACCGAACTCGCTCAAAAACTTGGATTTTTACAAAATGCATTCGGCGCGATTTTAGGCCCGCAAGATTGTTCTCTCGTACTTCGCGGCCTAAAAACATTGCATGTACGTCTTGAGCATTCAGCGGCTAACGCCAATAAAATTGCACATTATTTACAAGACCACACTAAAGTTCAAAATGTCTACTATCCTGGCCTACAAACACATATGGGATTTGATATTCAACAATCTCAAGCTACATCAGCAGGAGCCGTCCTATCTTTCACTTTACAATCAGAAGACGCACTCCGCCAATTTTTATCAAAAGTAAAATTACCTGTCTTTGCGGTTAGTCTAGGAGCTGTCGAATCCATTCTTTCTTACCCGGCTAAAATGTCACATGCAGCACTGTCGCAAGAAGCTCGCGATGAAAGAGGTATTTCGAATTCATTACTTCGGTTATCCGTCGGTCTTGAAAATGTTGACGATTTAATATCCGATTTTGAAAATGCCCTTTCTTATGTAGAAGAACCTGTAAATGCATAGAGAAAAAAGAAGATATGAAATTAAGCTTTCATATCTTTTTTTATGCTGTCTCGTATAGTTCATAAAAAAACGAAAGAGACCATCTATTTCCAAGTAATAAATTAATTGATATATTAAGAAATAAAAAAAGGAGCAAAAATAATGGATACTTGTGCAGATGTTTTAATCGTTATCGATTTACAAAATGGAGTATGTTATAGCGAGGAGCATTTATTCGATTTACAAAAGCTACTTACAAAAGTAAATAAAAGAATTTCTTCATACAGAAAATCAAATAAACCAATCATTTTTGTTCAACACTGTGATGATGATTTAGTTCCCGAAAAAGAACTTTGGGATATTCATGCTGATTTAGATGTTCAGGAACAAGATTTTTTTGTAAGAAAAACACATGCCAATTCATTTTATAAAACAAACTTAAAAGAGATTTTAGAGAAATTATCTGTACAACGTATTGAATTTTGTGGTGCCCAAACAGAGTACTGCATGGATGCTACGATTAAGTTTTCCCATGGACTAGGATACGAAAACTTTATGGTACAGAAAGCTACCTCTACATTAAATAATCCATTTATGTCCGCAAAAGAGACAATTGATTTTTATGAGAATATATGGAACCACAGATTTTTAAAGTTGATGCAAGATGAAATCTAGAATACATAACTAATGTATTGGTAATTCTAAGATTTATCAGCTATATTCAAACATTTCATTTTCACCATAAAGAAGCTGATTACATTCAGCTTCTTTTCTTTTAACCTGTTTTATATTCTATATATACCATTATAATTCCTTTGTCATATTATTTTAAAAATTTTGTATATTCATTTGAAAGAATAAGAAAATCATGATAAAATTGTGTTACAAATATATCTATATCTTTCAATTTTTAAAACGCATCTAAATTTTCACCCAAAAATGTCATTTTACAAAACCATGCTAAATCATCCACTTTATTTACATCAGGGTCTCTTTTCTTACAATTTCTTTACTTTAGGACTTTTTTTCTGCAACAACTGTTTCCTTTTCTTTAATTTTTTGATATGTATAATATGGTATAACAGCTCACACGGAGGTGGAAAAGAACATGTTAGAAACCTTTCAAAAAGAAATTGAACTATATGAAAGCAATGCAGAATTATTGAAAGTACTTGCTCATCCTGTTCGCTTATGTATTGTAAAAGGATTAATTGAACGTGGTCCAAGCAACGTTTCTACAATGTACACTGGCTTAAACATGCCACAATCTACAATTTCACAGCATTTAGCAAAATTAAAAAGTGCTAAAATCGTTTCAAGTGAAAGAAAAGGATTGGAAATTTATTACAAAGTAGAAAACGAGACAATTATTCAACTCGTTCGCGTATTATTGGGTTAGGGACTCATAAACAGAGAAAAAGGACGTATTCTATATTTTTTATCTCATATCTTTAATATAAATATATATCATGAGAGGAAATATATGATGCTACATAAGTCGTATTAAAAAACAAGACACAGAAATATGCTGTGTCTTGTTTTTTTATATTTTCAAATACCGATTCAATTGTAACTGTTGCATATGTTTCGTATGTATAACAACATCAAATGCACTCCCTAATCCTCCGCTCAAAATCATAGAACGAACTGCTCGATTTTGTTTTTGCGTTTCAGAAAAAGGGTTCCTATCTTGATGATTCGTAAGCTGCTCTAATATTCCTGCTGCTAACAAAAACTCAGATTGCTTCTTATGCCATACTGTATGCATACCTTGCAAGCTAAACATCTCTTTCAGTTCGTCCCAATGAATATGAGTAGTAAGATCCATTTTACCTGGATGTACTAAAGGATTACGGATTAACTTATGATCGTAATATCCTCTTAAACTTCCTTCCCGATGTGCAGGATGCATCCATTCTTCTTTTGTATATCCATAATCAACTGTAATACATACACCTCGTTGAAACCATTTCGCCATTTCTTTTATATATTCTTCCATCGCAATTGGCACTTCAAAACGCTGGCCTTCAACAAGATGAATATTATATTTTAATAAGTATCGACCAATTCGTTTATGTAACGGTCTACATACTTCTGCAAGTTCCCCTTCTTCTGTGTACGTAACACGTACTTCATACAATATTCCATTTCTCTTCTCAATTACTTCAACAGGAAATGCATCAAATAACTCATTCGAAAAAAGAATCCCTTCGAATGATTCTCCCATTTCACTATGCGACGTATAATATGACACATTAGAAAACGAATAAAGATTTTTCTGCTGTAATTTTCTATGAAAAGGGCTCATTTCAATCATTGAATAGTTTAAATCCATAAAGGTTTCTGGAGATAATTGCTTCCACTCTTGTAAAACATCATAGGCAAACCTCCCTGTTCCCCCACCAATCTCACAAATATTCGGAACAACTTCACCATTTTCAACAAGACGAATAAAAAACTTAGCAAAGGTTTTTGCAAAAACAGAGGATACATTACTACTTGTAAAAAAGTCCCCTTGTCTTCCGATTTTTTCACGTTCTTTCATATAATATCCATGTTCCTCTGCGTATAATGCGAGGTTCATATATGTACTGTATGAAATTGAATAATCCTTTTCTTTTTCCATCCATTCTTTTAAAATGAGCTCCATCTCCATACTAGCTCCTTACTGTAAAAATGGATTATTTTCTTTTTCAAAACCAATGCTTGTTTCTGGACCATGTCCACATAGCACCGCTGTTTCATCAGGTAATACAAATAATTTCTCTTCAATACTTCCAATTAATTCAGCAAAACTTCCACCAGGTAAATCTGTTCTTCCAATGCTCATTTGGAACAATACATCTCCAGAAAATACAGCATTCGCCTCTTTACAGTAATAAGAAATACTACCTGGAGAATGTCCTGGCGTTTCAAAAATTTCAAAATTAAATGAGCCAATTGCTAATGCACCTTCTGCATCAATAATATGATCTGCTGGTTTTGCTGTAATGCTGCGATTCATCATAAAAATTTGAGAACCATTTACAGTTGCATCGCCTAACCAATCTGCTTCTTCTTTATGTACGTACACAGGAATATGAAAAGCGTCTCTTACCGCATCAACAGCGCCAATATGATCAAAGTGAGCATGTGTTAATAAAACAGCCAGTGGCTTTAATTGTTCTTCTTGTAAATATGTAACGAGCTTCTCTCCTTCATGACCAGGATCAAAGATAATACACTCATTTTGATCATTCGTTAAAATATAAGCATTCGTTTGTAATGGGCCTAACGGCATTTGTATCCATTTCATATGAAAATCTCCTCCAATTATTAAACTTACTTTCAATGATACAACATTTTTTTCTCTTAGGAAAAGAAAGGATGCTATCTCGACAATCATTTTTAAAACATGTACAATATAAAAGAGTTAATATTCTAAAAACTCATATTTAGGAATGGGTAGACAGAGGAGGATATTGTATGGGCCTTGTTATTATTTTTGCATTAGTCACTCTGTTAGCTGTATTTGCTACGCTTAGAACACTTCGTGAAAAGAACTTTTTCGCAAGCGGCTTTGCAATTGCAACTGTACTCGTTTTCGGATGGTTTACAATTATGACTGTTCTATATAACGGGTACCCACCAGCAGCTTAATTCATTTACATGTTATTCTTCATCAAGATCTCAACACAAAAAGAGGAAGGGGGTTCCCCTTCCTCTTTTCATAATTCACAACTTATATCATCTTCGCTTCGTATTTGTGCTTTTTTACAAGCCAAGCTCCTCCGATAACACCTGCATCGTTACCAAGTGTTGCAATCGCTAACTTCGTGCTCTTTACAGCACGTGAGAAAGCATATTGCTCGAAGTAGCGTTGAATTGGTTCTAATAGTGCATCTCCAGCTTTAGAAACGCCTCCACCAATAACAATTTTCTCTGGGTTCAACGTGCTAGAAAGGTTCGCTACAGCTAAACCTAAATAAGAAGCTACTTTTTCTACTACTTCGCCTGCTAGTTCATCACCTTGTCCATGTGCTTCAAATACGTCTTTTGATGTAATACGCCCTTCTTCTGCTAACATAGAACGTAGAACACTTTCTTTATCAGTCTCTTGTATTTTTTGCATAGCAACACGCACAATACCCGTAGCAGATGCTACAGTCTCTAGGCAACCAGACTTCCCGCAATTACATGGGAAAGCGTTCTCTGTAACGACTGTAATGTGTCCAATCTCACCAGCAGCACCGCTTACGCCGTGTACAATCTCACCATTGGCAATTACACCGCCACCAACGCCAGTACCAAGAGTCATACAAATTAAATCTTTCGCTCCTTCACCAGCACCTTTCCACATTTCACCAAGCGCTGCTAAGTTTGCATCATTATCAATAACAACAGGTAATCCTGTTTCTACTTCTAATAAATCTTTTAACGGATAGTTTTTCCATCCTAAGTTAACCGCTTCATAAATCATTCCAGACGCCACGTGTACAGGACCAGGAGCTCCCATACCAATACCGATTAACTTACTTTTTAATTCGCCTAACTCTTCTAACTTTTTATCAATAGCTTTCGCTACATCAAGTGTAATATGTTTTCCTTGCTCATTTGTATTCGTAGGGATTTCCCACTTATGTAAAATTTCACCGTACACATTAATAAATGCTAATTTAATCGTTGTACCACCAAGGTCAACACCAACTAACCATTTCTCTTCCATGTTGCTTACCTACCTTTATCTAATTCTTATTTAGCTCTTTTTGAATTTCTTGCTTCAATAAAAATAAAGCTGTTTGATAGTCTTGTGGATCGATTAGCTGTGATTGATTTAATTCACGCAATTCATCTTGCATTAATTGTAAATCTGCAATTCGATCACCCGTATAAATAATCGTACCAAATTTCTTTAGCAATTGCTGAATATCATAAATAGATACCATTTTATCACCCTCTATGCTCACTTACTATAAAAAATTATAATAAGAAAACGTTCACATATTTTATTATAATCAAGAAGAAAAAGTCTCGTCAATTTTTATTTGTCTATACAAGCCCATTTTTAACCATTGTTCCTTTTTCTGTAATAATTTTTTCTACATTTTTATCAAACGGCTCTACTGGAATATGTTCTACCATTTGAAAACTATACGCTAATGATAGCGTTTTCCCTTTATAATGCACAAGATAACGATCATAATAGCCACCGCCATATCCAATCCGTTCTCCTCGCGCCGTATAAGCTACGCCCGGCACGATTTGAAGATCAATTTCATCTGCATTCACTTCTTCCGTAATTACTGGAATTGGTTCACGTAAATTCATATACACCGTTTCTAATTGATCAAAATTACTAATTTTCCTAAAGGACATTGTTCGTGTTCCTTTATTACACTTCGGGACAACAACTTTCTTGCCTTCTTCCCAAGCTTTTTCAATAATAGGATACGTATTCACTTCATTTTCCATTGAGAGAGTGATTCCGATTGTTTTAGCTTCAGTCCACTCTTTTTGCGCATACAACGAACATGCAATTTGCTCTGATAAAGTTGTATACCGTTCTTCTGATAAAGAATTCATGTGCTCTATTATTTGTTTACGTAAACGTACTTTCTCTTCTCTCACACATTTTCCCCCTCACAGTGATACTTTTCTCTACGATGATAGTGTATCACTTTTAACAGAGGAATCGAATAAAAAAAGAAACAGTAGGAAAATATTCCTACTGCTTACTTTGTTTCACGGTGTAACGTAGACTTCTTGTCACGCTTGCAATACTTTTTAAGCTCGATACGCTCAGCGTTGTTACGTTTGTTTTTCTTTGAGATATAGTTACGATCTCCGCATTCTGTACATGCTAGAGTAATATTCACACGCATTCTTATTTCCCTCCAGTACTAATAACTTAAATCAGACTATACTATAATACCACTTTTAAAATAAAAATTCTACACCTTTTGATATTGTCTAATTTTTTCTATAAGATTTTTCATGTTTTCCCTTGCTATTACTGGGTTTCTAGCATGTGAATACACTAAAAATTTCGGTTGTTTTGTGTCAGAAACGATATAAGACCACTCTTTTTCGGTATATTTGAACTGTACTCCTTCAAATATACCGTCTTCCTTTCTTTCCATATCAGCCAATAATTTCCTCATTACTTTCCCTTTTTCATTCCATGAACATACAACTTCATCACAAAGTAGATAGAGCGGAGGCGATTGCTCTACTATGCTGAGAAACGTTTTTCCCTGCAATGCTATTAGCTCAAATAATTTTCCTATTCGATATAAAATATCTCGTTTCCATCTCGCTTGAAACGACTTTTTTTCATCTTGCGTATAAAATAGAAGGTAACACTCTCCTAATTTCAAAGACATTGGGTAAATATTTCCTGTCGATTCAAGTAATAAATCTGGAATATCTACCTCTTCAAAATCTGTTCCTTGGTAAATATTACTATGATTATCATATAACTCGAAATAATTTCCTTGCTCTGAAAACATAAGCGCCATATTTGCCTTACTTGATTTCATCAAAGCTTTCACATGATCCTTTTGTTCTCCCGCATAAATCCACGTAACTGTACATCCGAGCCTTTGCAAAAAGAGCATAAGTAAATGTTGTAACATATCATTTCTCTTATTGATAAGAAGATGAAACTTTTGTTTTTGTATTTTCTCAATATCAATGCGTTCTAATACAGCCTCTATATAATCATGTAAAGAAACGTGGACTAGCTTATTCCGCCCCATTTCCTTCTCACATACGTAATAAAACGACTCAGACATATAGACTTGTTCTATCGCTTTTTGCTGCTTATACGTTAATTGTACCCCATCCTTGCCATACAACTTTATAACAACCTCTTTTTCATTTTCTACTTGAATGAAAACCCCACCTGCACATTGTAAATCCTGAATGCTATACTGAAAAAGCGACTCGTTCATTTCTTTGCATTCCATCGTATGAACTCCGATACCATGAATCGCATGAAGAAAGAGATTTTTATAAGAGGTCGTTTCTATATGTTCCTGACTCCCGATTAATATACTTTCTCCTTTGGCAAAAAGAGATCCGTACGCCATCGCAACCTTTACAATAAATTGAGGAGTGATTTCAACATTACCTCTTCCTACTATCCGGCTTTTTTGCAACCATCCTGCACTTTTTTCACTTTCTTGAACACCAGCCGATCCTACTACCGAATAGCTGTCAATCGCCTTATATGGCCATAGTTTTCCCTTTTGCTTAATTACCGTACTCTTCCCTATATGACAATGATCCGCTACTATGCTTTTTTGAAACAATGTAACGTCATCTTCGACCATTGTATGCTCTCCTATTGTCGTTTCTAATAACTCGCAATACTGTCCAATGTGAGCATTTGCAAAAACAATACTTTTTTGAAGATGAGAATAGCTTGAAACAATACTATTTTTCCCGATAATAGAGTATGGTTCAATTACAGCTCCAGCACCAATCTTTGCTCCTTCTCCAATAAAAGAGGGACCGTGAATTTTCGTTCCTTTTCCAATCGTCACCCCTTCCCCCATCCATACCATCGGCAATACTTCCGTATAAGGAATAGGTACTTGTAATTTTTTCGTTAACAAATCAAATTGTGCTTGTCGATATTGATCAAATGTACCGATATCTAACCAATAGCCTTCTGACAAATATGCAAATAACGCATTCTTATTTGCCAATAATGGAAACACATCTTGACTGAAATCAAAAAATTCTCGGGGCGGTATGTAAGAAAAAATTTCTGGTTCCATAATATATATACCTGTATTCACAATATTAGAAACTACCTCATTCCAACTCGGTTTTTCTATATATCGTGTAACCTCTTGTTCTTTGTTCATTACAACTAAACCGAATGAGAGTGGATTTTCTACTTCCTTTACAAACATAGTTACCATTCTTTTCTTTTGTTCATGAAACGCAATGCCTTCTGATAATTGAAAATCAGTTAACGCATCCCCGCTTATGACAACAAACGTTTCATCCAAGAATTTTTCCGCTTGTTTAATACTTCCAGCAGTACCAAGCGGTGGAGAGTCTTCAAAGTAGTACAAATTGACGCCCCATTTGCTACCGTCACCAAAGTATTGTTTAATGGCCGTACTCATATACTGAACAGTAATGGCAATCTCACGAATACCATGCTGACGTAATAATTCAATATTGTATTCCAAAACTGGCTTCTCTAATAATGGCAACATCGGCTTTGGAGTATTACATGTTAATGGTCTAAGGCGTCGTCCTTTTCCTCCAGCTAAAATAACCCCCTTCATATACTTCAGCCTCCACTTATATAATGTTCAGTAACTTCATATACGATATGTATATTATCTAGCCCGCATTAACTAGCAGTATAAAATGAAACTTTAAATAGTAGGGATTTTTTCATCTCCCGTTGATGGCTGACAAGCAGTATAGCTTCCTATATACAAGTACCTTTTAAACATAAAAAGAAAGCGCTTACTATTAACTTAGTAAAATATTACTTACTAAACGAACAACATATATGTCCTATTTTTTCCATTATATTATGATACATCTTATCATCATAAACTAAAGGAAACAATGAGCTTTTTTTGTCATGTTTTGACTAAAAAAAGCAGGTGATGTTTCACCTGCTTTTTTCTTTATTCATTTAATAAGTAATGCTTTCCTTTTACTAAATAAAAAACATTTTCAGCAATATTTGTAATGTGGTCTGCTACACGCTCAATATATCTCGCTACAAATGATAATTGTGTAATTTGCGTAATTGCTTCTGGTTGTTCTGGTACTGAAGATATAAATTCACGAATCGCTTTCCCATAGATTTCATCAACTGAATCATCCATTTCAGCAATTTGTTTCGCAAAAGTTAAATTTTCTTGCTCATATGCATCTAATGCTAACTGTAACATCTTATTTGCAATTGCAAACATTTCATCAAGATTGTGCAAACTAACAACCACTTCTTTTTCCCCAAGACGAATTGTTGATTTCGCAATATTAACGGCATGATCTGCAATACGCTCTAGATCTGTCGCTGTTTTAATTGAAATAAAAATCCTTCTTAAATCACTTGCTACAGGTTGCTGCTTCGTAATAAGCATAAGTGCAAGATCATTTATTTCCTCTTCTAAATTATCCATACGATAATCACCATCTATTACCTCTAACGCTTTCTCTACATCCCTTTTATGAAGACCTTCCATAGCAAGCAATAAAGCTTCCCTCGCTAGTTCACCAAGCTCAATCACCTTTTGTTGTAACGTTTTTAAATCACATTGAAATTGTTCTCTTACCATTGTTTCTTCCCCCTCAATATTATGTGCCATTATATATAAATCTCCTATGTAAGGCCTCTTATCTCTGTAATCACCCTTACATAGGAGAAGTATTCCTTTTCAATAAAGTGAAACTTTAATCAGTGGGGGTTTTGTTCATCCCCCACTGATTATCAGCCCTCACCAATCGGGCTTTTACGGGCAGTTGATCCCCCACCTTACTTCTTTGCTTTCGCTGAATTTTGAGGTGGGGGTCTTACTGCCCGTTAAATGCGGGATAAAATAAGAAATACCCTCTGTTAAGAGGGTATTTACTCTTAGCCTTACTAGCGACATCAACCGAATCGGCCTGTAATATAATCTTCTGTACGCTTATCTGAAGGTGTCGTAAATAATTTATTTGTATCTGTATATTCCACAACTTCTCCACTTAAGAAGAAAGCAGTTTTGTCTGAAATACGTGCTGCCTGTTGCATGTTATGCGTTACGATAACGATGCTAAAGTCTTTCTTTAATTCTTGAATTAATTCTTCTACTTTTAATGTTGAAATTGGATCTAGTGCCGATGTTGGCTCATCCATTAAAATAACGTCTGGTTCAATCGCTAAACAACGTGCGATACATAGACGCTGTTGCTGTCCACCAGATAAGCCGTATGCATTATCGTGCAAACGATCTTTTAACTCATCCCAAATTGCTGCTCCACGTAAACTTTTTTCAACAATTTCATCCAATGTTTTCTTGTCGCTAATACCATGAATCTTCGGGCCGTATGCTACATTTTCATAAATAGATTTTGGAAATGGATTTGGCTTTTGGAACACCATTCCTACATGTGTTCGCAATTCTTCAACTGGGTATGATTTATCAAATATATTGCGCTCTCTATATTCAATTACGCCTGTAGTTCGCACGATTGGTACTAACTCTACCATGCGATTTAATGTTTTTAAGTACGTGGATTTACCACAACCACTTGGTCCGATAATTGCTGTAACTTCATTCTCATGAATGCTTAAATTAATATCTTTTAAAGCATGGTCTTCTCCGTACCATAAATTTAAGTTTTTCGTATCAAATACTACTTTCTTTGGCGCAGTCTCGATTTTCTCCTCGTTTTTCACCTGTACATTTACTACTGTTGCTACCATTTGAATTCCCCTTTCATCCATTTCCAACTTATTTTCGATTCCGTAACCATAGGACAAATATATTGATAAAGAGCAACAAACCTAACAAAACAATCATTCCAGCAGCTGCTACATACTGAAATTCTTCTTGCGGTCTACTCATCCAATTAAAAATTTGAATTGGTAAAACTGTAAATCTATCAAACATACTAAATGGAACATAATTTGCAAATGCAAGTGCCCCAATAACTAATAGCGGTGCCGCTTCTCCAATCGCTCTTGATATCGCTAACGTGCAACCCGTTATAATTCCCGGGAAAGCATATGGCAATACAACTTGATACATCGTTTGCCACTTCGTAGCACCTAATCCGTAAGAAGCTTCTAATAATGAACTTGGTACAGATCGTATCGCTTCTTGACTTGCTACTACAACTGTAGGTAAGACGAGTAAACTCATCGTCAGTGCCGCCGCAATAATACTCTCACCTAAATGAAGAGCATATACAAAAATAGTTAAGCCGAGTAATCCAAATACGACAGATGGTACTCCTGCTAACGTTTGATTATTAATTTCTATTACCTTTTTAAATATAGATTCCTTCGCATATTGCTCTAAATAAAGAGCAGTCCCGACTCCAAATATAAAGGAGACTGGTATAACAATATTCATAAATAATATCGTTCCTGACAATGCTGCAGCAATCCCAGCTTCTTTCGGATTACGCGAAGCAAAGTTTGTAAAGAAATCTAACGAAAGATAACTTATACCTTTTTCGAAAATTTGAAAAAGCAAAATAAGCAGTATTACTATTGAAAACAAAATAGCTAGATAACATAACATTTTATAAACTCGATCTTTAAAAAAACGTGATGCCATATTTTCTTGTATTTTTTTATGATTCAACATTCGCATATTATGTCCCCCTCCTAAAGCGGCGCATAATAAACTGCGAAATGATGTTCATGATAAAAGTAAACAAGAATAAAGTTGCCCCTACAGCGTACATGCTGTAATACGTAATTGTTCCATGCGGAGCATCACCTAAACTCACTTGCACAATATAAGCTGTTAGTGTTTGAATAGAGTGTGTCGGATCGAGCGATACGTTCGGCGTGGATCCCGCTGCAATTACAACGATCATCGTTTCACCAATTGCCCTGGAAGCAGCTAATATAATCGCTGCCATAATCCCTGTAAAAGCCGAAGGAAACACGACTTGTTTTACCATCTCAAACCGAGTTGCTCCAAGTGCTAACGAAGCTTCTTTCGTCCCTTTCGCTACAGCTCTCATTGCATCTTCAGACAAAGATGCAATTGTCGGGATCATCATAAAGCCAATAACAATACCCGGACTAATCGCATTAAAAAACTGTAAATCTGGTATAACCCGTTGTAAAAGCGGTGTGACAACTGTTAATGCAAAAAAACCATATACAATTGTCGGAATACCTGCTAATAGTTCTAACATCGGTTTTAATACTTTCCTTGCACCGTTTGAAGCATATTCGCTTAAAAATACAGCACACGCTAAACCGATAGGAATTGCTACGAGCATAGCGATTGCTGTTACAAGTACCGTTCCACATATAAGTGGTAATATACCGAATTTAGGATCTTCAAAAAAAGGTAACCATTCTTTTCCCGTCAAAAAGGAGAGTAATGGTATTTTTTGAAAAAACATCAATGTTTCATTTGCCAATGTAAAAATAATTCCAAGTGTCGTCACAATAGACACGCTAGCAATTATTTTTAGTAACAATGGAACGATTCGATTGATTCGCTGCGTTTTTTTTCTTTGTTTTGTATTTCTCTCAATCAAATGTTGTACAGAAAATGTAATTTGACTTTTGTCATTATAAGCCAAAGATGAAAACCCCTTTCCACCCTGACATTACTTTTTTATTTCTGTTAACATCCGCAGCTGTTCATTGTATTTTTCTTTTGGTAATTTTACATATCCTACCTCTTCAGCGAGATCACCAACATGCTGAATCATAAACTCAACATAATTTTCTACATTCATTTTATTTCGGATAGATGCATCATTTACATAAGCAAATAGCGACCTAGATAATGGCTTATATTTACCTGATTGAATCGTATCTTTCGTCGGAAGCACACCATCCACTTTTATTGCTCTCACCTTATCTCGATTGGCCATATAATAAGCATATCCTACAAAAGCAATGGCATTTTTATCATTCATTACCCCTTGCATAATAACTTGATCATCTTCAGACAAAGAGACTTTTTTTACAATGCGATTATTTTGTAAGATGACGTTTTGAAAATAATCATACGTACCAGAGTCTACACCTGGCGCATAAAACTTCACCGGTTCGCGTGGCCATGAAGAATGAATTTGTGACCATCGCTTTTCGCTTCCATCTTCACTCCATAATAGACGTAACTCGTCTACCGTCATATTGTCTACCCAAGTATTTTGGCGATTTACAACGATTGTAAGACCGTCGTAAGCGACTTCAAATGGTGTAAACTGAATGGAGTTTTTCTTCATTTCATTTTCTTCCACTTGTTTCATTACTCTCGAAGCATTATTTATATCTACTTCTCCTTTACTGAAACGATTAAATCCTCCTCCTGTTCCAGAAACACTGATGGAAATTTTCACGTTTGGATGCACCTTTGTATATTCCTCCGCTACCGCTTCTATAATAGGAAAAACCGTTGAGGATCCATCAACTCTCACTTCTCCCATTTCATTCACAGCAAATGCAGTAGACGTGCCAACATAAAGAAAACATGTCGACAGTATAAAAACTTTAATCGATGCACTTATCCATTTCACGTGTTCTTCCTCCTAGAAGTAACCGGAAATAACAGGATTACAGATATAAGAATACTGCTAAACTATTAATTCGGTTTTAATTGTTTGTAAAAGTTTTGTAAAGTTCCACAAGAATCAACACAAGGTAAAACTTGAATCCGTATCCACCGTTCCTCTTCACAGATAATGGGCTCATAAAATTGTTATCCTCCAGAGGGAAATGCATACGTATCATTTGCGAGGTCCCTTAATTTCCCGATATGATACGCTTGTCCACTTTATTAAAACGTATGCATGAACCATAAAAAAAAGCACACTATCTTTTCAGATAGTGTGCTTTTTTTACAACTTTTTTATTCATCATCTTGCTCTTTATTTTTCTTTTCTATTTCCTCTTTTGTAGCTTCACCATTTTCTATTTTTTTCAAATCAAAGTACGCGTCCATAATGTCACGGCTAATATATCCGTTAATACCTGATTTATCATCTACCCAAGGTACAACAACAGAAAATGCTACTTCAGGGTCTTCAAGTGGCGCATAACCTACTAACGTTAAGTTATATGTTTCTTTACGCTCACCGTTTGCCTTTCTACCAATCTCTTTATCTCCGCCATACACAGTTTGAGCTGTACCTGTTTTACCAGCCGCTTTATATGGTGCACCTGCAAAGTATTTCGTAGCTGTACCACCAGAATCGTTAAATACTTGTCTAAATCCTTCTTGAACACGTTTAATTTGTGATTCAGGCATATCAATACGATTTAGCACTTTCGGTTCCATTGAATGAACCACTTTTCCAACTTCGTCTGGTTTCACTGCCGGTTGACGAATTTCTTTCACAACTTGCGGCTGCATACGGTAACCACCATTTGCAATTGTTGAAACATATTGTGCTAATTGAAGTGGTGTATACGTATCATACTGTCCAATTGATAAATCTAATAGGAAACCTGGCTGAATTCCTTTACCTGTTTGGCCCGCTGATTCATTCGGTAAATCAATACCTGTTTTTACGCCTAGTCCAAACTGTCCGAAATAATATCGCATCGTATCAAATGCTTTTTGCGGTATATCTAACGTACCACCTCTCACATATTGAACACCTGCGATATTCATCGCTGTTTTAAACATATATACGTTAGAAGACATTTTTAATGCTGTCAGATCATTAATATATCCCATCGTCTTCCAAGAAGATTTTTTCGGCGTTCCTTTCAATACGATTGGTTCATCGAGTTGAACTGAACCTGGTTGAATCGCACCTGTTTGATATCCTGTAAGTACTGTCGCACCTTTTACAGTTGATCCCATCGGATAAGAGCTTGTCATCGTACCTAATGCGAAATCTTGTACTTTCGTTTCGCCATTCTCATTCACTAACTGTTTTCCTGCCATAGATAAAACTTCACCATTTTTTGGATTCATCATTACAACGAATGCACGATCTAAAAGAGGTTGTCCCCCTTTATATCTCAATAAATTTTTCGTGATAATTTCTTCTACACGCTTTTGCAATTCCATATCAATTGTTAAATTCAGATTGTTACCACTTTGCCCTTTTGATACATTAATCGTTTCTAAAATATTACCGTTTTTATCTGTAATATTTTTCACTTCCGCTTTCGTACCGTGCAAACTATCTTCATATTGCTGCTCAAGATAACTTTTCCCTACGCGGTCATTTCGATTATAATCACGAACAAGATAGTAATCTAGTCTTTCTCTAGGTAAACCTTCATCAGATGTTGATACCCCGCCAAGTACACTTCGGAATAAATCATCATAAACATATTTTCGATCCCAATCAACATTCGTATCTACACCCGGTAATGCTGCTAGGTTTTCACTAATAATCGCATATTCTTCTTCTGTAGCATCTTTTTTAATAACTTGTGGCGTCATCGCATATCCGCCGTCCATTTTGCTTTTAATCGCTAGTACTTCTAAATCTTTTGCGGATAATTGATTCATTTCCTCTTCTGTCACGCGATTTCGTTGACGCTCATCTAATTCTTTATCGTCAATTTTTTTATCTTTAAACTCTTGACGATCTTTATTCGTAATTTTTTCTTTCGCTTCCTCTTTATGAATAGCAAGCCAATAATCTTTTTTATCGCGATCTGTTAATTTATCTGTCGGTACTTCAATCAAATCTGCTAGCCTTTTCGCTGTTTCTAAGCGAGCCTCTGCAGTTGATCCTTTCATTTTTGTAAATGTAATCGTACGTACAGCTGCATTATCTACTACAGGTCGCCCAAAACGGTCAAATATTTTCCCACGTGGTACAGGATTACTTATCGTCGAGTTTTCTTTCCTCTCCACTTCATTCTTATATTCCTCACCGCGAACAATTTGTACATAACCAAGCCTTACAATAACCGCGGAGAACATTAAAAACACGCAGAAAAACAGCACGTTTAACCGAAAAGGAACGTGAGTCTTTTTCTTTTGTTGTTTCTGCTTCTTGCTCATACAAACCCCCTCTACCAACAGCTATGTAATGTGAAAGGGACACCTTCATACAGGTGTCCTCACTGCTGTCTTACATCTTTTTCTATTCTAGCATAAAACAACCGAGAAGTTAACCTTCTGGTTCTGTTTGATTCTGCGCAGTCCCTTGCGTTACAACACTTGTTTTACTTGTATTTCCCTCATCATATTTGACATTTTTAACTGCAAAATAAATAAGGAAATGTCCTGCACCTAAAATACATAATAAGTAAGGCAAACTTTTTTCAGGCGGAAAGAATAGTACAGCACATAAAAAACTTAAAATCGAGCAAATTCTTCCTGCATTTAACCATAGTTCTCGAACAACTACATACTCTACACGCAACTCTTTCGCATTTTTCGCTCTACCAATTACATCATAGGTCATGGACCCGTATGGAACGAGCAAAATGGGGTATGCAATCGCGATACACGCTGCATAAATAAGTAATTTTGCGTATGTAACGTTGAATATAACTAAAAATACGACAGCATATAAAATAATGCCTCCAAGCAATATCGCTTTTTTCCGCCACTCTTTCTTTAACATACGAGTGACTAAATAGTAACACACAAATGATACTGCCGAATTTACTAAGCTATATTTCCCTAATGCAAGCTCGCTATCAGTTGCTAAATACACGTACACTGAAATAACAAAAATAAACGTTCCCTCTCTTAACCCTTGAAAAAAATGGGCACGTGTAATTCTTCCCCAATTTTTATCAATTTTCCGCTCTTTCAATACTTGTACAATTTCATACCGTCCTTCACATTCTCTCTTAGATACAAAGAAACTTAAAATAACAGCAATTGCAAATAACAGTAACGAAAGAAAGAATATGACCGTATAGCCACTCCATTTTTCCATACGTGAAATTGTGTATCCAGCTGCTATCGGTCCAATCATGCCAGAGAAGGATGTAAGAAGTCCTAGAAACCCGTTAAAGAAATCTCTTGTTTCTGGTTCTGTAATCTCAAATGTTAATAAGTTAAACGCGAGCCAGTAAAAACCATATCCGACTCCTAAAAGAGCCCCCATTAATAAAATATAGTGAGAAGCGCTTTTTCCCGCTACTAAAACAACAATAAAAAAAACTGCTAACGTGCCTACGCCTATTCGCAACAAGATTGAGCGATCAATACGCTTCGCTAATTTCCCACCTATAAGAAATGTGAGAGGCTGTAATACAACGCTGGCCAAATTATACAAGCCAAGATTCACATAATTTTGTGTTTGTTTCCATAAATAAATGTTAACAAACGTATTCGATAAAGAAATTGCGAGCGTGTATAAACCTCCAATAAGGAGTAATAACACTAAATCCCGATTCACTTCAACGTCACCAATTACATGTTTCCACTTCATACACAACTCTCCTTTACTTCATGTTCTAGTCTTCCAAAGACAAGCCCAATTATGTAAAAGGAAAGTACAGAAAAAAGCTAGGAGCATTCTCCTAGCTTTTTCTATCGTTATTATAATTATTTTGCTTCTTGGTAACGTTTTTCAGCAGCGTTCCAATCTACAACGTTCCAGAATGCACCGATGTAGTCTGGACGACGGTTTTGGTAATTTAAGTAGTAAGCATGCTCCCAAACATCTAAACCGATAACTGGAGTTTTACCTTCAGTTAAAGGAGAATCTTGGTTTGGTGTGCTTGTTACTTCTAACTCACCATTATTTACTACTAACCAAGCCCAACCAGAACCGAAACGAGTTGCGCCAGCTTTTGCGAATTCTTCTTTGAATGCATCGAAGCTACCGAATTTCGCTTCAATTGCAGTTGCAAGTTCGCCTACTGGTTGTCCGCCACCGTTTGGAGATAAGATTGTCCAGAAGAATGTATGGTTAGCATGTCCGCCACCATTGTTACGTACTGCTGTACGGATTGCTTCTGGTACTTCGTTTAAGTTTGCAACTAATTCTTCTACGCTTTTGTCAGCTAATTCTGCATGACCTTCTAAAGCAGCGTTTAAGTTTGTAATGTACGTGTTATGATGTTTTGTATGATGGATGTTCATTGTTTCTTTGTCAAAGTGAGGCTCTAAAGCATCATACGCATAAGGTAAATTTGGTAATTCGTGTTTTGCCATTGTTATATTCCTCCCAGTTTATGTATTGCCACTTAAGTGACATACAACTTCATTCTACCCTAATTGCCATAGGGTGCAAACAAATAAATCACATTGTCTTGCTATCATTAAAGTAGCAAAATTCCCACTTCTTTTCAATTAAAATGCTCATATATTCCGTAAAAAAAGCTCCCTTCTACAAGGAAGCTTCCTGCTGACGTAATAAACATGTGAAATGGATATGGACCCTGTAGGACTCGAACCTACGACCGGACGGTTATGAGCCGTCTGCTCTAACCAGCTGAGCTAAGGGTCCACAATTATGTATGTAACAATATATCAAATATAGGAATTCCTATCGGATATATCCTTTAAGAAATGTAAGATAAATTTACCATATAGAAAAGAAAAGTGTCAATTGTATTTTTCTCTTTTAAAAGAAGAAAAATAATAAAAAGAAATTTAGTTATCTCCACTATATGTAAATATAATATATCTTGAGATTCCCTAGATTCCTACGTTACAATGATTTTATACATACATAAAGGAAGTGAATCTATGTCCATATTTACCCAATTAGCAAAAAGCGTATATTCGCCTAAAGATATGGCGTTATTCCGTTTTCAAAAAATCGGAAAAACCATTTTGTATATTATGCTACTTTGTCTAATCACTACTATTCCAAGAACGTTCTTTTACGGTAGCTTTATACAAGATAGTGTTACTATGGTAAATCAAGCAATTGAAAAAGATTTACCTGATTTTAAGATCGAAAATGGTGAACTAAAAGCTGATATTGAACAACCTATTCAAAAAGAAGAGGGAGATGCTCTTTTCGTATTTGATCCAAATACAACAGATATAGAACAATACCAAAATAAAACTGGTTTATTTATTTTAAAAGATAAAGTAGTTTCTATAGGAAATGGTCAAACACAAACATACTCCTACAATGATTTATTAGGGACATCTCTTGAGAAGAAAGATTTGCAAGATTTCATTTCTGTATTCGATAGTATTTATCCAATTTTATTAGCTGTTATCGGCGTGTTAGTATACCTCTTCCAACTGTTTATTACTTTCTTAGGAATTACTTTACTTGCGTTTATAGGTTCTGCTATGAGTGGTCAACGTAAATTATCTTATAAGCAAGTATGGACGTTAACTGCTTACAGCTACACAATTCCAACCATCTTCTTTATGATTATGGATTCATTCAAAATTGTTGTACCTGGTTCAACATTCATTTATATCGCAGTTGTTTTAATTGTTCTATACTTAACGATTAAAGAAGTTCCAAAACCGAAAGAAAAATAATAACAAAAAAATGCCTAAATAGGCATTTTTTTTTTGGACAAGCATATATTCCTAGCAAAGGAGTGAAGAATATGAAAAGATTAGGTGTATTCTTATTCGTGCTTGTTCTTGGTTATATATTTTATTACGATATAAAAATCGGCACTTTACCGATGTTAAGTTCATATAAAAAAACAACTGCAGCCCAAACGATAAAACAAGAAAGTACAGATACAAAACAAAAGAAAGAGAACAAAGTAGAAAAAGAAACAGATGTCTCTTATAAAACAATTGAAGTCAAAACAGGTGAGACAGTTCTTTCTATTACTGAACAAATTAACAAGAAAAAAATCCCTTCTATTGAAAAGGTAATTGATGACTTTAAACAACTGAACAAAAGTACATCTGCTACAAAAATACAAATTGGAAAGTCTTATAAATTCCCGTTATATCAATAAGCAATCACTTAATCCTTGTCAATTACATAAAGGCGCTGATACAATAGTAAAAGTGAAACCGAGCACTTCGGTTTCTATAGCCCTATGTCACGTATACTATCCTTGATATAAGGGACTAAATAAGAAACTTCTTTTATAAGGAGAGCGATCTATTCGTGAATGAAATGACTCATCGTACAAAAACACGTCCAGTTAAAGTCGGTAATTTAACAATTGGCGGTAATAATGAATTAATTATACAAAGTATGACAACAACAAAAACACATGATGTTGAAGCAACAGTTGCTGAAATTAAACGTTTAGAAGAAGCTGGCTGTCAAGTCGTGCGTGTTGCTGTTCCAGACGAACGCGCAGCAAATGCTATTGCTGATATTAAAAAACAAATCAACATTCCACTTGTTGCTGATATTCATTTTGATTATCGCCTTGCTTTAAAAGCAATTGAAGGTGGCATTGATAAAGTACGTATCAATCCAGGTAACATTGGTCGTCGCCATAAAGTAGAAGCTGTAGTAAATGCCGCAAAAGAACGCGGTATTCCAATCCGTATCGGTGTAAACGCAGGTTCGTTAGAGCGTCACATTTTAGAAAAGTACGGATACCCAACTGCAGATGGTATGGTCGAGAGTGCCCTACATCACATTAAAATTTTAGAGGACTTAGATTTCCACGATATTATCGTATCTATGAAAGCCTCTGATGTTAACTTAGCAATTGAAGCATACGAGAAAGCTGCACGTGCTTTTGATTATCCGTTACATTTAGGTATTACAGAATCTGGAACATTATTTGCTGGAACTGTAAAAAGTGCCGCTGGTCTTGGAGCAATCTTAAATAAAGGCATTGGAAATACATTACGTATTTCATTAAGTGCTGACCCAGTTGAAGAAGTAAAAGTTGCGCGTGAACTATTAAAGTCATTCGGCCTTGCATCTAATGCAGCAACACTTATTTCTTGTCCAACTTGTGGTCGTATTGAAATTGATTTAATTAGCATCGCTAACGAAGTGGAAGAATATATCTCTACACTACAAGTACCAATTAAGGTTGCAGTACTTGGCTGCGCTGTAAATGGCCCTGGTGAAGCTCGTGAAGCTGATATCGGTATTGCTGGTGCACGTGGAGAAGGACTATTATTCCGTAAAGGGCAAGTCGTTCGTAAAGTACCAGAAGAAATAATGGTAGAAGAACTGAAAAAAGAAATCGACGTAATTGCTGCTGAAATGGCTGCTGAACGAGAAAAAGAAAAAGAAACACAAGAACAATAAAAAGAAGGTTGCCACAATATTTGTGAGCAGCCTTCTTTTCCACGTAAAAAAGCTCGTCAGTTCTATAACTGACGGGCTTTTACTTTGCACATTTTGGACAACGTCCGTATATTTCAAACTTATGACCTGTTACTTCATAACCGTTAAAATCTTTATTCATAAAATCCATTGGGCAGGAAGTAATCTCTTTCGTCCCCCCGCAATCTAAACAAATAAAATGATGATGATGTTCCATAATAGAACATGTAAAACGAAAATGTTTTTCACCGTTTAATTCTGTTTGTTCTAAAACACCAATATCAGCAAACACGGTTAAGTTACGATAAATCGTATCAAAGCTAAGACCTGGATAATCATCCTTCATATGCTCTAAAACGTCTTTAGCCGTTAAATAACGATTGTGAGCTGCAAATAACCTGAGCATTTCTTCCCTTTTCCCAGTATGTTTGTATCCTTTATCTTTCATTAGGCGTAAAGCTTCTGTTAGATTCATATCTATCCCTACTTTATGCAGTTTTTTTCTTCTTCCATAAAATCGCACCAATTAAAATAAGAACTGCTATCATAACAATTGTACCACCTGGTGCTAGATCAAGTTGATACGAAGCAAACATTCCACCAATTACTGCAATTTCACCAAATAAAATGGAGAAGAAAATTGTTTGTTTAAATCCATTCGCAATACGAATGCTTGCTGCAACTGGTAACGTCATTAATGATGATACGAGAAGAACCCCTACTACACGCATTGATACTGCAATGACAAGAGCAACCAATATAATGAAAATAAAGTGAATCCACTTTGCACTCAAACCAGTTGATACAGCATATTCTTCATCAAACGATAGTAAAAATAACTCTTTGTATAATAAAGTAATCGTTACAATAACAGCAATTGCTACAATACCAATAATGATTAAATCCGTACTTGTTACCGCACTTACGCTACCAAATAAATAACTAAATAAATCTGTGTTAAATCCATTTGCAAGTGAAATAAAAATAACGCCAATCCCCATTCCTGCTGAAAGAATAATTGGAATTGCTAATTCTTGATAATGTTTATATACAGTACGTAGTTTTTCAATTAGTAACGCCCCGCCAATAGAAAAAACCATTCCCATATATAATGGATTTAAAAATCCCCCAGTGAAAATTGTTTTTTCTAATAGTAAACTTGCAGCAATACCCGATAATGTCACGTGACTTAATGCATCTGCAATAAGCGACATACGACGAATGACAACAAATACACCGATAAGTGGCGCAACAAGTCCTATTAAAATCCCTGCATATAAAGAGTTACGTAAAAAGTCATATTGTAAAAAATCTTGTATCATTATACCCTCCCGTGATGCTCATGCTCGTGTTCTAAACGATGAACATGATGTCCATATAGGACAGACATTTCCGCATCTTCTAACTCTCGGAACTTCTCTACATTCCCATGGAAATGTAGATGTTGGTTTAGGCATGCAACATGTGTTACTTTCTCAGTAACAGCTCCCATATCATGCGTAACGAGAATTAATGTGATTCCTAACCTTTTGTTTAAATCCTCTAATATCTCATAAAAACTTTCTACATTCTTCACATCAATTCCAACAGTAGGCTCGTCCAAAATAAGTAATTCAGGATCACTAACGAGCGCACGAGCAATAAATACACGCTGTTGTTGTCCACCAGAAAGTTCTCCGATATTGCGCCCTTGAAACTCACTCATCCCTACATCAGCAATTGCTTTTTCTACTTTTTCCTTATCGCTTTTCGTGAAAAAGCGAAACAGCCCTTTTTTCGAAACGAGTCCCATTGACACAACTTCAAACACAGTTGCCGGAAAACCAGAATTAAAGCTATTTGCCTTTTGCGACACATAACCAACTTTGTTCCATTCTTTAAACTTCTTACTATCAACACCAAACAAACGAATACTTCCCTGTTTTGGCTTTAAAACACCTAATAAACATTTTAGTAATGTTGATTTCCCAGAACCATTTGGTCCAACTAAACCTAAAAAAGCTCCCTTCGGAACTTGCAAGTTAATATCTTCTAACACATTTCGATCTTCATATCGAAATGACAATCCTTCTATTTCTAATATATTATTCATAGCATCTCACCTATTTTAATTCAGAATGATTCCGATTTATATCTATTTGAATTATAGTATAGCTTATTATAGTTGTAAACCAATCTGCCTAAAATATATCTACTTTTTCAAGAAACCTTCTTATTATAACAAAAAGCAGAGAAAAATTCTCTGCTTTCGAAAAATATTCCTATAAAGTGAAGCCTTAATATAATAAGTCCATCCCATTGCCGATTGACGAAAACTGTTACTTAATACATTTTTTAGTGAATAGCCGATTTAAACTTGCCACCATTTGTCTCTTGTGTACTCATAATTGTAACAAACGCATTCGCATCAATTTCATACACAATTGATTTCAGTTTTGTCACTTCCAGACGCGTTACAACTGCATAAATCACTTCTTTTTCTTTATCCGTGTAACCGCCTTTCGCTACAAGCTTTGTCGTTCCACGACCAAGACGATGCAAAATCGCATTTGATACTTCCTCATATTGATCTGATACAATTAAAACTGCTTTCGTTTCATCTAAACCTTGAATGACTGTATCAATTGTTTTGAATGCGATATAGTACGTCATAACAGAATACATAGCTTGTTCCACACCAAATACAAATGCTGCCCATGCAAAAATAAATAAGTTCACAAACATTACAAATTCGCCAACGGAGAAAGGTAATTTCTTCGTTAATAAAATACCCATAATTTCTGTTCCGTCCATTGATCCACCGTGACGAATAACAAGCCCTACACCAAGACCTAAAATAAGACCACCAAACACTGTCGCTAAAATCGGTTCTGTTGTAAATGGCGGAACAGCATGTAACGTTGATTCAATAAACGCTAAAGCTACAATACCGAATGCCGAAGATAACATGAACGTTTTTCCGATTTGCTTATAACCCGAATACATAAATGGGATATTGAGAATAACGACTAAAGTAGAGAAACTTAACCACCAAATATTAGGAGTAAGATAATCTAATATAAGAGAAATACCAATAATTCCACCATCAATAATTTTATTTGGCATTAAGAATAGTTCAATCGCTACCGCTGCGCATGCTGCCCCAAAAATAATCATAACTAAACGATAAATAAGATGGATAACACTTTCTTTTCGATGTTGCTTCTGCTCCATAAGTCCTCCCTATACTCTTTTTCTATAGTTTTGTCCTTATATTATAACATACGCTTCTTTTTCTCATGAAAAAAGAAACTCTATACGAATATGTACAAGCTACATACTCATATATTTCGATAGAAGAACGAGTGAAGGAGGATAACTCGATGAATCTTATTAAACAACTTGTAAATAAAAAATTAAATCATATTTCTACAAAAGAGTTATTGAAATATAGTAAAGAGTATGAGGTTTCTATTACGACTGCACAAGCTGATCAAATTGTTGGACTTATGAAAGGAAAGAATATTAATATTTACGATAATGACGAACGACTAGAGCTTTTAAAACAAATAGCAAAAGTAACCTCCCCAGCAACTGCCCAACAAGTGAATACTTTATTTCAGCAACTACTAAAATAAGGAGGGGAAAATCCCCTCCTTATTGCTTATTGCGCTTTAATTTTCTCAAGAATTCCTTCATCAAAAGCACCATTTTTCAGCATTTCGATTTCTAATTTATATGGCGGCTTCTTATCTTTTTTATCTTCACCTACATATGGCGTTTCAAGAATTTTTGGTACGTGCATTAACTGTGGATGATGTACAATATGATGCAACGCTTTATAACCGATATGACCGAAACCGATATTTTCATGACGGTCCTTTCCTGCGCCGCGTACATTTTTACTATCATTAATATGAAGTACTTGTAAACGATCAATACCAACAATCTTATCAAATTCGTTTAATACACCGTCAAAATCATTTACGATATCGTATCCTGCATCGTGCGTATGGCACGTATCAAAGCATACGGATAGTTTTTCATTATATGTTACACCGTCAATAATCTTTGCAATTTCTTCAAAGCTACGACCGCATTCTGTCCCTTTACCTGCCATCGTTTCTAACGCGATATTAACCGTCTGATCTGGCGTTAATACTTCATTCAGCCCTTTAATAATTTGTTGAATACCAGCATCCGCTCCTGCCCCAACGTGCGCACCTGGGTGAAGAACGATTTGTTTCGCTACACCTAATGCTGATGTTCTTTCAATCTCCATGCGAAGGAAGTCTACACCTAATTGGAATGTTTCTGGCTTCGTCGTATTCCCGACATTAATAATATATGGTGCATGTACGATAATTTCCTCAATACCGTTTAGCTCCATATGTTTTCTTCCTGCTTCTATATTCAATTCTTCTATTGGTTTTCTTCTTGTATTTTGCGGTGCACCTGTATAAATCATAAACGTTGTTGCACCGTATGAAACAGCCTCTTCACTTGCTGCTAATAACATTTTCTTACCACTCATGGAAACATGAGATCCAATCTTTAACATACAATCACCTCTTCAATATACAATAGATATAATGATAGCATAATTTGTAGAAATATGTAGCGAATTGTTTTTTCTCCATTCTCTACTAATTATCATCCCGCAAATAGCCGGATAAAGTGAAACTTTAATCAGCGGGGGTTTTCTTCATCCCCACTGATTATTAGTTGAACCAATCGGACTTTAATGGGCAGCCCGCCCCCCACCTAACTTCTTTGCTTTCGCTGAATTTTGAGGTAGGGGTCTTACTGCCCATTAAAGCGGGATAAAAAAAGATAAGGGGGCTCCCCTTATCTTTTTTTATTGCTATATTTTTTCTTCACTTTGTCACGTTCTGTTGCAAGTTTACGTTTATAGTTTGGTTTTACTTTTTTCGGCTTTTTAATAACTTTCGTTGCCATAACGTCAAGTTCATCATTTGGTTTCTTACGGCTCTTACGACGACGGCGTTCACCTAAATCCACCCACTCATCTCCGCGTAAATCTACATGCTTGAACTCAATATGACGCTGTTTTTCTAAACTATCTAATGCTTCTTCGTTTGCTGGATCATAAATCGTCACCGCAATACCTGAATGTCCTGCACGTGCTGTTCTTCCAACGCGGTGAACGAAGAAATCTAAATCTGATGGAAGTTCGTAGTTAATAACATGACTAATTCCTTCAATATCGATACCACGTGCTGCTAAATCAGTTGCAACAATATATTGGAATTCAAGGTCACGAATTTGTTTCATCATTTTTTTACGGTCACGTGGTGATAAATCACCGTGAATTCGTCCAACTTTTAAGCCACGTTCCATTAATCCGTCAGCAACCTGATCCGCCATCTTTTTCGTATTCGTGAAAACAACTGCTAAATACGGTTTAAATTGTAGCAACATTTTGTTCACTAAATCAATTTTGTTTCGATGTTTAGAAGGTACTAAATAATGCTCAATATTTCCAGCTGCAACTTGTTTTGGGTTAATATGAATATGCTCTGGATTCTCCATATATTTCTTCAGAAACGGTTTTAGTTTTTGAGGAATTGTTGCAGAGAAAACTAGCATTTGCAAGTTTTTAGGCATGCGTGCTGCAATTTTGTCTACATCATGAATGAATCCCATATCAAGCATTAAGTCTGCTTCATCAACAATAATCGTATTTGCTTTATGAACAAATAGTGCTTGTTCTTCTACTAAGTCTTTAATACGTCCTGGTGTTCCAACTACAATATGAGGTTGTTTTTTCAACTTTTCAATTGAGCGTTGTTTATCAGTTCCACCAATTAAACAACGTACTGTAATCATTTGATCTTCCGCACAGAACTTTGTTAATTTCACGATTTCTTCGTAAATTTGTTGTGCTAACTCACGAGTAGGCGCTGTAATAACAAGTTGTACTTCTTCACGACTTGCATTAATTCTGTTCAATGTAGGAAGTAAGTATGCATGTGTTTTCCCAGAACCTGTTTGGGATTGTCCAATTACACTTACACCTTTTTTCACGACTGGGAAAATTTTCTTTTGAATTCCTGTCGGCTCTGTAAAGCGTAGTTCACGAACTGCATCTATTAAAAATGGTTTAAAATCATACTGTGTAAAAGTTTGTTGTGTCATAAGTTACACCTTCTTTCTAAATTTCTACTGCGCGCACAAATCAGTCAAGTCTACATTATATCGAAATCTACAAGTAAAATCCATCTTTAGTTTAGGTTTTTCCTTCAAAAACTAACCTTCTTCCCCCTTATTGCATATTGTATGTGTATATACCTAACTGAAGAAAGGAGGATTTCTCACATGTTTCCAAAATCTCCCGCAAGGCAAATGTATCCGAATCAAGGACAGCAACCTTATACACCATATCCAATTCCACAGCTACCACCGATGGCACAAAAAAAGAAAGGGTTCCTTGCTAAACTCTTTAAAAAGCACGATCCAACCGAACCTTACATGCAAATGGTTCCGCCTTATCGACAAATGGAAGGAGCACCACCAATGATGCACCAGCAACAGCAACCGCCACCACAATATCAACAGCACTATCCACCACAATACCAACAACAATTTCAACCACAGTACCAACAGCAATACTCACAGCAATATCAACCATATATGCAGCAACATCAAGAGCAAATGATTCCCCCTCAAATGTATGAATCAAATGAAACGCGCGGTGGTGCAACAACTACAACGGCATCAAGCAGTGGCATCGGTAGCTTTATTTCGAATTTGATTTCGAATCCAACTAATATGATAAACAATATCGAAAAAGTATCCCAAGTGGTTCAATCTGTAAGCCCTGTCGTCGAACAGTACGGTCCCATTATGCGTAACCTACCAAGCATTGTTAAAATCCTCACCTCTGGAAAAAGTACGGAAGAAAATCAAGCCGAAGATCAAACGGAAGACGTAGCAGAGAAGGCTGAGGTAGCAACTCCACCTCCTCCACCAAAAAAAAGAAAAAGAAAAAAAATAGTGATTGAGCCCGTCATAGAAAAAGAAGTACGAGAAGAGCCCGTTCAAAAAATAGCAACAAAACCAAAACTATATGTGTAACAATCCTTTGTTTTCTATCCACTCCTCCTTTATAATGTAAAAGACTATGCACAAAAGTATCCCTTGTTTAGAAGGAGAGGATTACTCATATGAAAATTGTTAAAATTTCCCCTCGTGGTTATTGCTACGGTGTTGTGGACGCGATGGTTATTGCACGTAACGCCGCATTAGATACATCATTACCAAGACCTATTTATATTTTAGGTATGATTGTTCACAACAAACATGTAACAGATGCATTCGAAGAAGATGGCATCATCACATTAGACGGGCCAAGTCGATTAGACATTTTAGATAAAATCGATTCTGGTACTGTTATTTTCACTGCACACGGTGTTTCTCCAGAAGTTAAACAACGTGCAAAAGAAAAAGGTTTAACGACAATCGATGCTACTTGCCCAGATGTTACAAAAACACATGACCTTATTGAAGCAAAGAAAGCTGAAGGTTACCATGTCATTTATATCGGCAAAAAAAATCATCCAGAACCAGAAGGCGCAGTTGGTATTGCACCTGATATCGTTCATCTTATTGAAAGAGCTGATGATTTAAAAACATTAGAAATTCCAACGGATAAAATTTTAGTTACAAATCAAACAACGATGAGCCAATGGGATGTTCAACATTTAATGGAGGACATTCAGAAGAAATTCCCAACAGCAGAATTCCATAAGGAAATTTGTCTAGCAACCCAAGTTCGCCAAGAAGCTGTCGCTAAGCAAGCTGATGTTGCAGACTTAACAATTGTTGTCGGTGATCCGAAAAGTAACAACTCAAACCGTTTAGCACAAGTATCACAAGAAATCGCTGGTACGAAAGCATATCGCGTTGCAGATGTAAGTGAAATCAAATTAGAATGGCTACAAGGTGTAGAAAACGTAGCTGTTACAGCAGGTGCTTCTACTCCAACGCCAATTACGAAAGAAGTTATCGCTTTCTTAGATCAATATGATCCAATGAATCCCGCTACATGGGAAAGAGTTCGGAAAGTGCCGTTACAAAAAATATTACCTCGTGTAAAAGTGAAAAAAGAACAATAATAAAAACCGTTGCCTATATGAGCAACGGTTTTTATTTCTCTTATACAAATGTAAATGGATCTGTATGTAACTGCGAAGCATGAATGTGTACATTCAGTTTCTTTGCATCTACTTTTTCTTGTAATTGCTTCTGTACACCTTGCTTCATTACCTTTTCAACGTTATGTCCTGGGTCGACTATATTTAAACCGAGCATCATCGCATCATGAGCAACATGATAATACATGTCACCTGTTACATATACATCCGCTCCTTTAAATTTAGCTTGATTGATGTATTTGTTACCATCGCCACCAAGTACAGCTACTTTGCGCACTTTATCATCTAATTTCCCAACAACACGCGCACCCTGCACATCTAATGATTGTTTTACATGTTCTGCAAACTGTCCAAGTGTCATTTCTTCCTGTAAATAGCCTATTTTTCCAAGCCCTAATGTTTCACCTTTATTATCAAGTGGATACACATCATACGCTACTTCTTCATATGGATGTGCCGTTACTATTGCTTTCATCACTTTTCGCTGTAGTGAAGCTGGAATAATCGTTTCGATTCGCACTTCTTCTACGCGCTCTAACTGCCCAGTTTCCCCGATATAAGGATTTGTCCCCTCTTGAGGTACAAACGTGCCTATACCCTCGCTATTAAACGTACAGTGGCTATAATTGCCGATATGACCCGCACCTGCATCTCCTAATGCTTTGCGTACTTCTTCTGCATGAGTTACTGGTACAAACACAACAACTTTTTTCATTTCTTCTGCATATGTCGGCGCCAACACTTCTGTATTTTGCAATCCTAACGCCTCAGCAAGTAAATCATTTACCCCGCCCTTAGCAACATCCACATTTGTATGTGCTGCATAGATTGCAATATCATTTTTAATACATTTTTCGATAATTTTCCCATACACCTTATCTGTATGGATTGCTTTTAACGGATTAAAAATTAAAGGGTGATGTGCAATAATGACATTTGCTCCTAATTGAATTGCTTCATCTACCACTTCTTCCGTTACATCTAACGCAATTAATACGTGCTGCACAGGTTTATTAAGCGCTCCAATCTGCAGGCCGATCTTATCTCCTTCCATTGCCAAATGCTTCGGATACATACTTTCAAATAAAGAAATAATTTCATGGCCATTTGGAATTTTACTCATGATAAAACCTCCCCTATCATTTTCATTTTCGCTTCCACTTCCGCACGCTTCGCTTTTGTTTCTTCAGAATCAACCGCACGTTCTAACTGTTTTAAAATATTTTGGAAGTTTTTCAACTCTCCTTCCCATTTTTCAACGAAAGCTTCACTTTTTTCTTTTATTAAAAATGGTCCCATAAATAATTCAGCTTGTTTATTTTCAGAATAAGGCAACTCGATGTTTCCTCGTTCTCCTACTAAAATCTCATAAATTTTTCCATCTTCTTTTACGATTTTTTCATGGATAAGCTCCCATCCATTCTCAATAAACCATTCACGAATGTGATGCGCTGCAATATTCGGCTGTAAAATTAAACGTGTTACACCTTCTAATTTCTCTTTACCACTTTCTAAAATGTCACGAATTAATGCTCCGCCCATTCCGGCAACCGTAATTACATCTACTTCTCCTGGCGCTATAACAGCTAAACCATTCCCTTTACGCACGTCTACTTTATCTTGTAAGCCACTTTCAGCTACAGTTGCTTGTGCAGAGCGAAACGGCCCATCTACAACCTCTCCTGCAACTGCTTTTGTAGCAATATTATTTATAATTGTATAACACGGTAAATACGCATGATCCGATCCAATATCAGCAACTGTAGATCCCACTGGTATTTCACGCACAACTTCTTCTAATCGTTTTGAAAGCTTTACTTCATTCATGTATTTCCATTACTCCTTCTCTTGTCAGTCTGTCTCCATGATAATGAATTTATAGTAGTTGTTGCAAGCCCATAACAACAATTCACTTCTCTATCATTCATCGTATTTTAGAAAATATAGAAAAACAAGCCCTTTGCATAAGCAAAAGACTTGTCATACGGAACTTTATTTTTTCTTCGATAACCAATCAGCTACTTTAGCGGCTTGATCAGCTGGAACTATATTTGGTGGCATGTTTCCTTTTCCTTTCGAAATAACTTCTTGAATCTCTTCTTTCGAAAGTTTTCCACCAATCTTTTGTAAATTAGGTCCTACTGCCCCTTGTAGCTGATCACCGTGGCAGCTCGTACAGCTTTGCTTCACAATATCCTCTGGCTTTGATGCTGTTTGCGCTGGCTTCCCACCATTTTTTGCATCAGCTAACTCTTTAGATTTATTTAGCCCCTGAAATGAAAATACAAACATAACGATAATACCTAATGCTGCAATAAGAGCGAACGGAATCAGCGGATTACGTTTCATATCTCTTCTCCCCCCTCTATACCCCTAAATAGTTAGATGATTCAGTCATTTCCATTGTACTTGAAAACGCTCTATCAGAAAAGAGTAAACTACTAATCGTTAAAAATATTCCATAAATTCAGTTTATTGTTTTTTATTGTTATATCGCTTATTATTTCGATAATTA
Source organism: Bacillus sp. EB106-02-03-XG38 (assembly GCF_058792175.1). NCBI lineage: Bacteria > Bacillati > Bacillota > Bacilli > Caryophanales > Bacillaceae > Bacillus > Bacillus sp. EB106-02-03-XG38. Next base: position 550,167 of record NZ_JBYTED010000003.1, on the reverse strand, counting down.
TTAACGTTTCTCATCATATTTTTCACTTTTCTACATATATTTTTGTATAGAATAAACAAAATTAATCGAAAAATCGAAAAATGAGCATTTGCAAATCAAAAGACAATTCTGTAAAATAAATTACAAGAAATTGTAATCGTTGATGACAGCTAAAGTTTAACAAAAATTAACAAAATAAAAAAGTTTACTCCACACAGGTGAAGTAAACTTAAAAAGAACCTATTCTAAGAAATCCTTAAGACGCTTACTACGGCTGGGATGTCTTAATTTACGAAGTGCTTTTGCTTCAATTTGTCGGATACGTTCTCTCGTTACGCCGAATACTTTCCCAACTTCTTCAAGCGTACGAGTTCGTCCATCATCTAAACCAAAACGAAGACGTAGAACATTTTCTTCACGATCTGTTAGTGTATCTAACACATCTTCTAATTGTTCTTTTAGCAATTCATACGCTGCATGGTCCGCAGGCGAAGTTGCTTCTTGGTCTTCAATAAAATCACCTAAATGGGAGTCATCTTCTTCACCAATTGGTGTTTCAAGAGAAACTGGCTCCTGTGCAATTTTTAAGATTTCGCGTACTTTTTCTGGAGCAAGATCCATTTCTTCACCAATCTCTTCAGGAGATGGTTCGCGTCCTAAATCTTGTAATAATTGACGTTGTACACGAATTAACTTATTAATCGTTTCAACCATATGAACTGGGATACGAATTGTTCTTGCTTGGTCTGCAATCGCACGTGTAATTGCTTGACGAATCCACCAAGTTGCATACGTACTGAATTTGAAACCTTTACGATAATCGAACTTTTCAACCGCTTTAATTAGACCCATATTCCCTTCTTGGATTAAGTCTAAGAAAAGCATACCACGGCCCACGTAGCGCTTTGCAATACTTACTACAAGACGTAAGTTTGCTTCTGCAAGACGACGTTTTGCTTCTTCATCGCCATCTTCAATACGCGTTGCAAGTCGAATTTCTTCTTCTGCAGACAGTAAATCTACACGACCAATTTCTTTTAAATACATACGAACTGGATCATTGATTTTAACCCCAGGTGGTACACTTAAATCGTTAAGGTCGAATTCTTCTTCCGTTTTTGAAATTTGGCGATTATTAGGACCTTCTTCGTTGTCATTGTCACCAACTAAGTCAATTCCTTGTTCACCTAAATATTCATAGTATTCATCCATTTGATCGGATTCAATTTCAAATCCATTCATGCGTTCTGCAATCTCTTCATATGTAAGAACGCCACGTTTTTTTCCGAGCTCAGTGAGTTGTTCTTTCACTTGCTCAAGGGTCATTTCAGTTTCAATTTGTTTAGAACGAGCTGGTTTGTCAGCCATCTGTTCCCCTCCTTACGCGAGATACAAACATTCATTATACTAAAAATTTATCAAAAAAGCTATTTTCTCGCTTTTTGATTTTGTAAATATGCCACATAATATTTAGCAGCCTCTACAGGATCTGTTTTTTCCATTTGTTTTATCTTGAAGATGATTTCCATCTTTTCAAGTTTTTCTTGATGACGTCTAAGCGTCTCCAAATGGCCTTGCAACACTTCTTCTGTGTATTCTGGATTAATAAATTCATCCGTCGAAATATCAGTGATAATATTTTTCAACTTTTCATCAGAGAGCCAACTTAAAAATGTTCCGACTGAAGGTTCATTTCCCTTTTCATAATATGCGTATAGTTCATATAAAATCCCTTTATGTTCTTCTGTATGAAAATCTTCTATATGGGATTCCATACGAACAGCCACTTCTGGACTTTGCAACATATGGTAAATAATTTCTCTTTCTGCCCTTTCAAAACCTGTTAACTTCGGTTTTGTTTGAACAATTTGAGACGGCTTAGAAACCTGCTTTACTTGTTTTTGCTGTACCTTTTGTTCTTTGCGATATTGGTGCAATTGATTCAAAAGTGTTTCCATTGAATACGAAAATTCTTGCGATAACGACTTTAAATATGATTCTGCCTGCATCGCATCTTGTAGCAACGATAACTCTTTTAAAACACTTTTCACATATTCTTCTTTGCCAGACTCATCTTGCAAATTTTTCCCTAAACGCAAATAATTTATTTTAAAACCAACAAAACTTATACTTGATTTTACAAGATTTTCAAAAGCAGTCGTCCCATATTGTTGCACATATTCATCAGGATCAAGCTTATCTGGCAAGGATGTAACTTTCACTTGGCAACCAACTTGCAACAATAATTGCCCTGCTTTCATCGTTGCTTCTCGTCCTGCTTTATCACCATCATAGCAAAGAACAACAGTTTCAACGTTACGTCGCAGAAGTTTTGCTTGTTCTTCAGTTAAAGCTGTTCCCATTGTCGCAACAGCTTCTTCCACACCGCTTTTTACCGCAGCTAGTACATCGGCATACCCTTCAAAAAGGACCACTTGCCCACGTTTTCTAATAAACGGCCTCGCTTGGTGGAAGTTATACAACAATTTACTTTTATGAAAAATCGGTGTTTCAGGGCTATTTAAATATTTCGGAGTGTCATCTCCTAACGCCCTTCCACTAAACGCTATCACTTTACCTTGTAACGTATAGATTGGAAACATAACCCTTCCACGGAAGCGATCATAATGACTACCATCCTTCTCACTTCTTATGAGAAGACCAGCTTGTTCCATACTAGACAGCGATAAACCTCTTTTTTGTAAAATTTTCGTTGCTGCATCCCAAGCAGGTGACGCATAACCAATTTCAAACTTCTCAATCATCTCTTTCGTAATACCACGCTTTAACAAATACGAAAGTGCTTCATTTCCTTCTTCTGTATTTACTAATAAATGATGATAATACTTTTTCAAAAGTTCATGAGCCTGTTGCATGATGACAGTGTCATCAGATATGTCTTCTTGTTGTCCTTGCCCTGATGTATACTCTGCAACCGCAATTCCATTTCTTTCACCTAGCTTTTGAACAGCCTCGGTAAAAGCAAGTCCTTCCATTTTCATTAGAAAGGAAAATACATTTCCACCTTCCCCACATCCGAAGCAATGAAAAATTTGCTTATCAGATGAAACAGAGAATGAAGGAGAATTCTCACCATGAAATGGACAAAGGCCGAAATAGTTACGCCCCTGTTTTCTAAGTTGAACGTATTCACCAATCACTTCTACAATATCCGATGATGTCCGAATCTGTTCAACAACTTCTTCGGGAATTCTGTTCCCCATAAATCCATCTCCGTGTCGTATTTTGTATTCGATATAAATTAAAAAATTCCTTTATAATTCGACAATATTTTTTCTAAACTTATTAGAAAGTGTTGTCGATTACGTTATCAAGCGATTTTGTAGGCCCTTTTCTGCGTCATTTCGCAGATACGTACCTACTATATAAAATTGTATCCATTTGCTCATCTGTTACAAATGTACCTCCTTTAAAAAGATACATATGCACTTTTTTCACAAGAAGACTAGCAAGCACCATATCCTATGTGATCACGAGATCTGTTTTTGCATGTTGATACATATAAAAAAATCAACTTTTGCTTATTCAGCATCTACATAGATCCAAATTCCCTTACCGCTTCCTTAAACGATGAGCATACGATGTGACAAACAAAATTTCGACATGAAATTTCATCCCAACTTGCACAATTTTCAGCATTCACAGTATATGCATCTGCATCGACTAAAACGATATTGATGTTTTGCATATTTCTGTATTCTACATCCCTTCTGCGAATCCTTCCATAATGTGCGTTTTCTTGTATAGATTTTGTCGATTTAACGTAATTACATGTCTTTTCGTAAATCCTATCCCTAGTTTATTCTGAAAAATTAAAGTCTAAACGTAAAATATAGGTTTTTATCACAATTTTTTATTATAATATATTTTCTTCAACTACGCTACATATCCCTTTATTTTTTCATCTTCTATTTCAGGATAACGAAACCCTGCCTTTAACATAATAAAAAGCGAGAAGAATATAAGTATAACCACTTCGCTATCATCTATTACGAAATCAACAGGCATCGTGTTTCTCACGAGCGAAAAAAGCACATTCACCTTTGGTAAATGTGCTAAAACATTTTTTGGTTTTGCACTGCATTCACAATAATGTTAGCCGTTTCTTCAATCGCTTTGTTCGATACATCAATTACTTGACAATTTATTTTACTAACTACATTCTCAAAGTGATCAATTTCTTCTTTAATACGATTAATATTAGCATATGTTGCACCGTCACTTAGTCCAAGTGATTTCAATCGCTCTTTTCGAATATGATTCAACTTCTCTGGTGTAATTTTCAAACCGAAGCATTTTTCTTTAGCCACTTGATATAATTCTTCAGGCGGATCTACTTCTGGTACGAGCGGTACATTGGCAACTTTCAAACGTTTGTTATGAGCTAAATATTGAGAAAGTGGTGTTTTTGATGTGCGCGAAATGCCAATCAGCACGATATCTGCTTTCAAAATACCACGTGCATCTCTACCATCATCATACTTTACAGCAAACTCAATCGCTTCAATCTTTTTAAAGTATTCTTCATCTAATCTACGAACAACACCCGGCTCATATCTCGGCACTTGCCCTGTAATTTCTTCGATTTGATCGATAAGAGGCCCGATAATATCATACGCCTCTACGCCTTCTTTTGCAGCCTCTGTCACTAAATACTGACGCATGTCAGGCTTTACTAACGTAAAACAGATAAGCGCTTGATTGCTCTTAGCAATCGAAATCACTTCTTTTAATGTCCCTGTATCTTCAACATACGGTACACGTCTAATATCAGGAGCAAATGGGAATTGCCCCATTGCCGCTCGAACAACCAAATCAGCCGTTTCTCCAACAGAATCAGATACGACATATACGATTTTATTATCCATTACATTACCTCACTTTAAACAAATTACACTTACTCGTTATTTACTAAGTTTACAAACGCACGTGTAATATTTGTTTTTGTAATTCGTCCAATCACTTCTAAACCTTGTTTTGTATCTTTTACAACTGGCATCGCATCAATCTGTCTTTCTATTAATTCCATCGCAATATCATATAAAGAATCTTCTCTACGACACATCGCAATGTTTGGCATCCTTGTCATGATAATATTAACCGGAAGAGAGGTTAAATCCTGCTTTCCTAGGCTAGCTCGTAATAAATCTTTACGAGATACAACGCCAACTAATAGAGTCGATTGATCTACAACGAATAATGTACCTACGTCCTCTAAAAACATAGTACAAATCGCATCGTATACTGATACATTTTTATCAATTACAACTGGTCTAGATTGATAATCTTGCACTTTAATTTTCTTAACAGCTTCAGATAATAGCTGCCCCCCAGTTTTACCCGTATAAAAATAACCTACGCGTGGACGCGCTTCTAAATAACCAGCCATCGTTAAAATTGCTAAGTCTGGTCTTAGCGTTGCACGTGTTAATCCCAATTGCGCAGCAATTGACTCCCCTGTAATAGGACCGTGATCTTTTACAATCTGAATGATATGTTCTTGCCGTTTATTCAGCTCTATGATAATCACCACCTTTAATGCACAACGAAAAAAGTTATACTATCTCTTAAATATTATATACTAAATATGCTATTCGAAAAAGATAGGATGTAAAAAGGACCGTATACGGTCCGAATTATATTTGAAACTTATCAAGTTGTTCTAAGAAACGTCTTGATTTCAAATAAATCCCGCAATATTCATCATAATATGTATTCAATACTAAACGCATTTGTTTTTTTGTGCTATCCTTCACTGATACATTGCCCAGTCTATGTAAATCGAAGTGGTAAAAAAGACGCAATAATTTATGAACAGCTTCCCCCACCGGTATACGATACTGATCTTGCTCAGCATGACGAGAGCACAGAAAACCGCCTTCCCGGACAGAGAAGGCGACAAAATCTGTTTCTTGATGACAAATCGCACATGTATCAAAGTACGGGCGCATCCCTAATACCGGAAGCATTTTCGTTTGATAAATTAATGATAATACTTCTGGGTCAACACCCTCACACATATAATGCAACGTTTGATATAACATTTCAAATAAATATGGATTATGTTTTTTATCTTCTGTTGCTTTATCAGTTAACTCAACAATAAATGATGCATAAGCAGTTAAAAATATATCCTCGCGAATTTCTTTCATAGTTGAAATAATCTCGCCTTGTTGCAAAGTTCCAAGTCCAGATCCCATTTGAATAAGGAAATGACCATGTGTCATAAGTTGCGAAACAGATGCTAACCGGCTTTTCGGTTTTTTCGCTCCTCTTGCCATCGCACTTACCTTACCCAATTCTCTTGAGAATATTGTAACAATCTTGTTCGTTTCTCCGTAATCTGTCGTACGGATAACGATGCCCTCAACTTTTTGAAACATGTTCGTCACCATCCAAGGTTTGAACAAAACGGGTCAAGAAATTGGAGAGTCTAGATGCGCTAGCTCCTCTTCATGTTGATCCATCTCATCGTTTACGTCTTTTTCCATTTCTTTCAAAAGCAAGTACGTCTCAATGCTTCCTGTTTTGGAGAAAAACTTCCAGGTAAAATCTAGCATAAGAATCCACCTTTCTCAATAAGCGTAGCCTATAAACCAATTTCCTTTGTTGTTATTAAATTGACCCATTTTGTCCATTTTCATGTGAGAAAAATTTTTCCTAATTTATCAAAACTCATAAAAACCAATAATCAGCGGATGAACAAAACATCCGCTGATTACAGCTTTACTCTATTTTAATACTCGTCTTCGCGGAAACCAAGGTCACGAAGCTGAGACATTTTATTACGCCAATCTTTTTGTACTTTTACCCATACTTCTAAAAATACTTTAGAACCAAGCAATGCTTCAATATCAAAACGAGCTCTCTTACCAACTTCTTTTAGCATCTTCCCTTGTTTTCCGATAATAATCCCTTTTTGCGATGGACGTTCCACAACAATCGTTGCATTGATATAAACTGCCCCGCCTTCGCGTTTTTGAATTGCATCGATAACAACAGCCACAGAATGCGGTACTTCTTCACGTGTTAAATGTAGTACTTTCTCACGAATAAGCTCTGCAATAATAAATCTTTCCGGATGATCGGTTACTTGATTATCAGGGTAATATTGTGGTCCTTCTGGTAAATACTTTTTAATTGTTCCAATTAAAGCGTCCACGTTATTACCATCTAATGCAGAAATTGGTACAATTTCTGCAAACTCATGTAGTTTGCGGTATTGGTCAATTAACTCTAATAACTGCTCTGGATGCAATTGGTCAATTTTATTAATAACTAAAAATACTGGTTGTTTCGTTTCTTTTAATTTCTCAATGATGAATTCCTCACCACGACCAAACCCTTCAACCGCATTAACCATAAACAGAACGATATCAACTTCTTTTAATGTCGTTTGCGCCATTTTTACCATGAAGTCGCCTAGCTTATGTTTCGGTTTATGTATTCCTGGTGTATCAATGAAAATTACTTGTGAATCATTTTCTGTATATACGCCTTGAATTTTATTACGAGTTGTTTGTGGTTTATCACTCATAATGGCAATTTTTTGGCCGATAATACGATTTAAAAATGTAGATTTCCCAACATTCGGTCTGCCAATAATAGAGACAAAACCTGATTTATAACCTTTTCTATTCATGTAAATCCTCCGCTAAAAATGCTCCTGGTAACAATTCTCCGACTGTCGTCTCTTGAACGTCACCATGTAAGTTTGATAGGTATACTTTCGTATCCTGTTTACATAATTCTACCATAACTTGTCGACATGCTCCACAAGGAGGTACTGGGCGCTTTGTATCCGCCACAATTGCAATAGCTACAAACTCTTTATCTCCCTCAGAAACCGCCTTAAATAAGGCTGTTCTTTCTGCACAGTTACATAAGCCATATGATGCATTCTCAACGTTACATCCACGATACACTTTTCCATCCTGTGTTAATAGTGCTGCACCTACTTGAAATTTAGAATATGGTACGTACGCTTGTTTACGCGCTTCGATTGCTTCTTGAATTAATTGTTTACTATTCATATTCCCGCATCCTTCCTGTTCACAGCTGTGAATAGATACACTCTCTTATTAAAGGCTTTTATGGCACTTCCAAAGCTTAATAAAAGCTTTGGAATGCAACTATACCACATACGGTAAAAAGATAATAGCACCAATTATAACGGCTATTATCGTAAACAGTAAAACCGCTCCCGCTGCGACATCCTTTGCAATTTTTGCAAACGGATGTATATCCGTAGTCGCTAAATCTACTGTTTTTTCCACAGCCGTATTTACCATCTCTAAACTCATTACAATTCCTATTACAATGAGTAATACCATCCACTCTACTTTCGTAATATGGAAATAAAAGCCGCAGCATATAACAATGACTGCGGCTAAATAATGAATTTTCATATTTCGTTCATGACGAAGACAAAAGAATACACCTGCTATAGCATATCCAAAACTATCTATAAGTTTTCCTTTTTTCATCGCCCTAATCCAAATGATTCTAAAATTTCTTTTTGTCTTCCGAACATTTCTTTTTCATCCTCTTCTGTCATGTGGTCATAACCAAGCAAATGTAAAAAGCCATGTAGCGCTAAAAAGCCAAGTTCACGATCAAAAGAATGTCCATACTCTTCAGCTTGTTCTTTCGCTCTCGGAATAGAAATAATAAGGTCACCTAACATACGAGGCATCTCTGCACCTACAATTTCCATTTCTCCCTCTCCCATTTCTTCCATAGCAAAGGAAATGACATCAGTAGGCTGATCCTTATCTCGGTAATCACGATTAATCTCGCGAATACGTTCGTTATCTACAAATGTCACGGATAACTCCGCGCCATCCTCTATTTTTTCCATGTGAGCCGCTGTTCCTAATATCTCACGAATTAAATTCACATATTCTTCTTTCACTTCTTCTGTTTCATCAATGAAATCAATTAATAAACTCATTCTTTCTCCTTCTCTTCCGGTGGTTCCGGATATGTAATACGCGAATGGAAAATACCATTTAACGTTTCACATAACGTTTTTCCAACGATTTGTAGTTCCTTAAATGTCAAATCACATTCACTAAATTGCCCATCTTGCAGACGATCTTTAATAATACTTTGCACTAAATTATTAATTTGATCTGGCGTTGGATGATTCATAGAACGCACCGCCGCTTCAACACTATCAGCAATACCAACAATCGCCGATTCTTTAGAAGTTGCTTTTGATCCCGGATAACGGAACATCTCTTCTGTATATTTTTCTTTATCTTCTTTAATCGCTTTATAATAAAAATATTTAAGGAGCGTTGTACCATGATGTTGTCCAGCAATATCGATAATCTCTTGTGGAATATGGTATTCTTCGAGCATTTTCACTCCATCTGTTACATGGGCAATGATAATATCTTTACTCGTCACAGGATCTAATTTATCATGCGGATTTTCAATTCCCATCTGGTTTTCAATAAAGAATTGTGGTTGTACCGTTTTTCCTACATCATGATAATATGCTCCTACACGTGCTAATACACCATTTGCTCCAACTGCTTCACAAGCCGACTCAGAAAGGTTTGCTACCATTACACTATGATGATATGTTCCTGGCGCTTCTAACAGAATTCTACGCAAAAGCGGATGATTCGGACTTGATAGTTCCATAAGTTTCATGCTTGATACTATTCCAAGCCCACTTTCTAAATATGGTAATATTCCCATAGCCAAAACAGATGAGATAATGCCTGAAACGGAAGCCATCAATAATTGCGTACCAATTTCAAGAGGTGAAAAATTCCCATTACGTAATAATAATAACGCCGCCAAAACGACTACATTTAAGATAGAAACGAGTATACCAGCTTGCAAAATCATCGTACGACGATTTTTTTCTCGCAAGAAAATACTTACTGATAATGAACTTAATAACACATAAATACCTACACTATAATTCAGTGTACTTGTTACCCCTTCATTAAACATAATACTTCCGCACACAGAAAAAATCATACTTGTTAAAAATACAAATCGATCGCCAATCATTAGTTTTACAAGTATTGTTCCCATCGCAACAGGGACAACATACGCAATTCCTGCATATTCAAGCTTTTGAAACAAACTAATAATTTTCATTAAAACAATCGTGATAGACAAAATTGTAATATACGCTAAAATGTACGGTCTGTCTTCTCTTTTCCGCTGTAAAAATACTTCAAACTGCTTATGCATAAAGTATAGTAACACACCAATGAGCACCGCTAATCCAACGTAAGGCTGAAAACTATTACCTTTCTCTAATAAACCGACTAATTTCAACTGATTATACATATCACTTGAAATTGTTTCACCTTCTCTAACGATAACTTGTCCTTGAAGAATATAAACAGGTGGAACTAAATCTTCTTCTGCTTTCTTCTTCTCTTTCGTTACAGCTGGATCATAAAAATAATTCGCTGTAATCGCATAGGATCCTAGCGCATTCACAGCTTCCTTTAATCCGCTATTCACATTAAGGCTCTTCATTTCATTAACAAATCGCTCTTTCGCTGCCATTTCTTCGGACATTTTAATATTTCCACCCATAATAACACTAACAGACGTTAAAGCCGCATTCTTTGCTAATTCTAATTGATCCGGTTCTGCATTAATAAAGTACAATAAATTCTCATCCGATAATTCTTTTGTTAAATTAGATGGCAACTTCTTCTTCAATTTTTCTAATTTATTAGCATCGGTCATCTTTTTTTGCTCTTCAGGTCCAGCAGCTTTCATCTCCTGAATGACTTCATTTACCTTAGCAAAAACATCATTTACAATATCTACTCTATTTTGTTTATATTCACTTCTATATGTATATTGATCCCCGACTTTTTGAGCGGCCTCTTGTTTTTTCCTGTCCGTTATAACCTTATCTTCAATTTTAATAGGAGAATGAATTGTTTTTTTTGCAATAGAATACATATCAACATCTAATTGCTCTGGTTTCACATTATTCATCAGCGCAAAAAACAGCACCGCTCCTAATAAAACGTAAGAAATCCAACTTAGTTTTTTCGAATGTTGTAAATTACGAAACCACTTAGAAATTTCTTGAGATCTTAACATGATTTCAATACCTTCTCCTCTCCAGAAATAAAGTGAAACTATTTATAGCTTTCATTTCTTTTAGCCAACGATACTTTTAGGTAACATTTTATACACCAGTACCTATAGTTTATTTCTCTTATCTTTTATGATATTAAAAAATATGCCGTTCGCCAACCTTAATACAAAAAGAAATGATCCTGACAAATAGGATCATTCCATTTTATCATATGCCTCAATAATACGTTGCACCAGCGGATGCCTTACAACGTCCGTTTGTTCTAATGTAATGAATGAAAGACCAGATACACCAGATAAAATATTAGAAGCTAGCGTAAGCCCTGACTTTACCCCTTTTGGTAAATCTACTTGTGAAGGGTCTCCCGTAATAACCATTTTAGAACTAAAACCTAATCTAGTTAAAAACATTTTTATTTGTGCACCCGTTGTATTTTGTGCTTCATCTAAAATAACAAATGAATCATCGAGCGTACGTCCTCTCATATAAGCAAGAGGCGCGATTTCAATTACACCTCGTTCCATCATACGCTGCGTATATTCTTGTCCAAGAATATCGTGCAGGGCATCATATAATGGACGTAAGTACGGATCTACCTTCTCTTTCAAATCACCTGGTAAAAACCCTAAACTTTCTCCAGCTTCTACAGCTGGTCTCGTTAAAATGATTTTTTTTACATACCCTTGCTTTAAAGCTCTTACAGCCATTACTACAGCTAAGTATGTTTTCCCAGTTCCGGCAGGCCCTATTCCAAATACAATATCATTTTTCTTCATTGCATGAATATATCTTCTTTGCCCCATTGTTTTTACACGAATGGATTTACCTTTTGCCGTTTTAAAGATTTCTTCTTCATATAACTCTTCAAATTGAGCAATTTTTCCTTGTTGTGCGAGCTGAATTGCATACGCAACATCTCTTTCTGTAATTGATACACCTTTTCGAATAACAACAAGTAGTTGCTGTAAGATTTTTTCTACGAGTGTCACAGTTTCAACTGCTCCAGATGCATGAACAGTTTCACCTCTAGTTACAATCGATACATTCAGTTCACGTTCAATTACTTTCAAATGAGCATCATTGACTCCAAAAAGAGCGATTGCTTCGTTAGTATTTTCCAATTGTTGGTTCATTTCTACTAATTGTTCTGCCATTACTCAGTCTCCTTGAATATCGGATTCGGATATTGGTTGTGACTCTGCAATATTTTCAATCACAGTATAATGCAATGTGACTTTTAGTTGATCCGCCTCAACCTCTTTACTCAAAATCTTATCACTTACAATCATAGCATGTTCATCCAATTTTTTCTTTAGTTCTTTTTCAGCCATCTCTTTCGCTACTTTTATTGCCTGTTTTTCTGTATATTCTCGATTTGCTTCTTCCTCTTCCCGTACTATATCTTTTTCGTATGCAATCGGTAATGTAAAACCAAATAATTTCACATCATGCTTTACACTTTCCGTACGAGAGCGTTTATACTTATCATGCTGAAATCCCCATATTTTTATTTTCGTACTCCCAAATGTAAGGTAATGCTCATTATATGCATTGCCCGTATATACTTGAAATTGTGTCTTTAGTGGCACAGTTACATTAGATGTATACCACGTTTCCCCATATACAATACCTTTCGCCGAAACAATCGTTGGACTCTCCTCGTTACCGTATATCCCTGATACAAGAAGCTGCCCTTTTTCTACATGATCATTTTTTAGAACTACTGGTTTTCCTACTTCAACAAATGTTTTTGTAACAATCGCTTCTTTTTTCGCCACTAAATTTTGCGGCCTTTGTTCCTTTTCTTTTTTCGGCTCGTTTTTTTCAACTATTTTAAAATGGTACGTCGTTCCTCTTATTTCTAGCCCCGCCCAAGTAATTGCATTAATATTGTCAGTCAAATGACGCTGTACATCTTCTACATTAGGCATTTGGAATTGTAATTTCCCTTTTTTAATACCCATTTTGTCCAATTCTTTCATTAATATATATTCTGTTTCAGGTTTGGCTCCTGTAATTTCAATTTTCCAAACCATATTCGATAATGCAATCATACCAAAAAAGAAAATTAGAAAACCAATTAAGAATCCACTATTTTTAATTAAACGCTTATTCCAAAAAGGAAAGCCATAGCGCCCAATAAAATATAATTTACATTCATTTTTTCTATAAATCGGCTTTATTTTTTTCACATCTCGTAATAGCATACAAAATACTAACGTTTCATCAGCAATTTTCTTAACGTCCCAAACTAATAATTTCCTACGCACACATTCGTTAACGAACCGTTCCGCTCCTCTACCTTCAATTCGTACCTTTACATATCCAAGCCACTTTATAAACCATTTATTTTTCATTTACCACCTTCACTACCTTTCCCAAAGTAGACACACTACTTTTCACTTTAATTAGCAAAATAGCTCGTACGAAAATGAAATAAAGAGTTTTTTCCATAAATAACAGGACAAACTAAATAGTAGGTTCATATCATTAGAATAAAGAAGAAAAACTTCACATACGGAAGTTTCCCTTACTTCTCTTTCTGTTCGCCTTCTAAAAACGTCACTTGCTCAATGATCCCTTCAAGCAAAAGTTCTTCTGGAAGGATTGTTTTAATAACAAAGGACTGCCCCTTAATTAATAACTGACCATGCTTTAACAACAATCTTACTTCTTTATCTGAAAACACTAATAAACCTCGATGATTTTCTATATAGATATGCACTTGCCCAACAAGCGTGATCCGAGGTAGATCCATTAGCACATCCACTGGTAGGTCTATTTGCTTCGTTAACCAATTCTTCATTTGTTCTAATTTTTTCATCCCAAAAGACCCCCTCTCATCCCATATGTATGAAAAAAGAGCTTGTAATATCACGTCCAAACTGAAAAAAAGCATAAAAAAACGTCTCATACGAAATGAGACGTTTTTTTATGCTAATAGCTGGACAACCAGCTTATTCACAAGTGATCCGTCTGTTTTACCTTTTACTTTCGGCATAACAGCAGTCATCACCTTACCCATATCTGCTTTCGAAGTTGCACCAACTTCAGAAATAACTTGCTTGATTATATCAGCTAGTTGTTCTTCCGTTAATTGCTCCGGCAAATATGCGCTTAAAATCTGAATTTCACTTTGCAGTTTATTAACAAGGTCTTCACGACCAGCTTTTTTAAATTCAAGGAGGGAGTCCTTATGCTGTTTTACTTCACGAGCTAAAACTGTTAGTTCCTCTTCTTCAGTAAGAGTATGCTGTAGTTTAATACCTTCATTTTGTAAAGCAGCCTTAACCATACGAATGACGGTTAATTTTTCTTTTTGTTTATTCTTCATCGCTTGTTTCATATCATCGTTTAAACGACCGAGAAGACTCATAACTTACACCCTCTCTTAGAATTTACGCTTTCTTGCCGCTTCAGATTTCTTCTTACGTTTTACACTTGGTTTTTCATAAAACTCGCGCTTTCTTGCTTCAGCAAGTGTACCAGTTTTAGAAACCGATCTTTTAAAACGGCGAAGTGCATCCTCCAAAGACTCGTTTTTACGAACGACTGTTTTTGACATTCTCTTTCCCTCCCTCCGAAACATCACACTTACATACTAACTTCAGCATGCAAAAAGAAACACTTCTTCAGCATGTCTTTTACGATTATAATACATTTTATCACTTCAGGTCAACTATTTGGCAGAATAAAAGAAGAATAGATGCTCTTCCTTTTTCAAAAACTATGCAGATAGCTGTTATCCTTTCCCCTGAAGCCAACTATATTTTTATCATTACACCTTTTTTCATGCAGGAATGTACGAAAAAACTTCTCATTTCTCACATTTTTAGTACTTAATTTCTCCACTAAAAAAGAAAGCATGCAAATCGTTTCCATTTGCATGCTTTTTTACCCCGCTATTCGCCGGGCAGTAAGACCCCCACCTCAAAATTCAGCGAAAACGAAGAAGTTAGGTCGGGAATCAACTGCCCGTAAAAGCCCGATTGGTTCAACTAATAATCAGCGGGGGGATGAATCCCCCCGCTGATTAAAGTTTCACTTTATGCGCTTGCTGATTCCTTTTTCACATCATCTTCAAGGACACGAACAAATTGCGCTTCGTTATATGGATAACCAGCTTTCGTAATTTTCACTTTCACTAGTTTACCAATTAATTCTTCTGATCCTTCAAATACAATTTTCAAGTAGTTATCTGTATAACCTACATATAACCCTTCGCGGTCACCCTCTTTAAATTGCTCTTCTGGAATGATTTCAAGTACTTCACCTTCAAACTGTGACGCATACTCTTTCGCTAATTGATTAGATAGTTCAATTAAACGGTGAACACGATCATTCTTCACATCTTCAGGAACTTGATCTTCCATACGCGCTGCAGGTGTTCCTGTACGTTTTGAGTACGGGAATACGTGTAATTCAGAGAAGCGATTCTCTTTAATGAAATTGTATGTTTCCATGAATTCTTCTTCTGTTTCACCTGGGAAACCAACGATTACGTCCGATGTAATCGCAAGACCTGGTAAAGCTTCTTTCAAACGATCTAAGCGCTCTTGGAAAAATTCCATCGTATACTTACGACGCATACGTTTTAATACTGTATTAGATCCAGATTGCAACGGAATGTGTAAGTGACGTACAACTACTTCAGACTTATCTAACACTTCAATTACTTCATCTGAAATCTGACTTGCTTCAATAGAAGAAATACGAAGACGTTTTAATCCGCCTACTTCCGCTTCCATATCACGAAGTAATCCAGCTAAGTTATAATCTTTAATATCTTCACCGTATCCACCTGTATGAATACCTGTTAATACGATTTCTTTATAGCCTGCATCTACTAATTGCTGCGCTTGTTTAATAACTTCTTTTCCATCACGAGAACGCATTAAACCACGCGCCCAAGGAATAATACAGAATGTACAGAAATTATTACAACCTTCTTGTATTTTTAAAGATGCACGTGTACGATCCGTGAAGTAAGGTACATCCAGCTCTTCGTATACACGTGTTTTCATAATGTTGCGGACAGCATTAATTGGCTGACGCTCTTTACGGAATTCTTCGATGTATCCTAACATCTTTTCACGATCTTGTGTACCAACTACAATATCTACACCTGGAATCGCCATAATTTCCGCTGGAGACGTTTGTGCATAACATCCTGTTACACAAATAACCGCATCTGGGTTTTGACGAACAGCACGTCTAATAACTTGACGACTTTTCTTATCTCCCGTATTCGTTACTGTACACGTATTAATAACGTATACATCAGATTTCTTTTCATATTCAGTTCTTTCATATCCACCTTGTTTAAACAATTGCCAAATGGCTTCTGTTTCATAGTGGTTTACTTTACAACCTAACGTATGGAACGCAACAGTTGACATTGATCATCACCCCATCAATTCAAAATGATACGAAGCAGCACTTAACGCGTATAACGGCGCCGTTTCTGTTCTTAAAATTCTTGGTCCTAAACTACATGGTACAAATTTATGTTCACGAAGCGTTGTAATCTCTTCCTCAGCTAAACCGCCTTCTGGGCCAAATACAATCAATAGCTTTTGACCTGGTTTCATCGTCGTTAAAGCTTTCGCAAAGTTAGATTTCTCCCCTTGTTTTGCTTCCTCTTCGTAAGCAACAAGACAAACATCATACTCACCACTCATAGAAAGCAATTGTTTAAATGATGCCGGAGCATGTACTTCTGGAACTTCACTTCTATGCGATTGTTCCGCAGCTTCTTT
This sequence comes from Bacillus sp. EB106-02-03-XG38, assembly GCF_058792175.1. Taxonomy (NCBI): domain Bacteria; kingdom Bacillati; phylum Bacillota; class Bacilli; order Caryophanales; family Bacillaceae; genus Bacillus; species Bacillus sp. EB106-02-03-XG38. The sequence goes on along the minus strand of NZ_JBYTED010000003.1, from coordinate 533,316 downwards.
CACAATTTTTCTTAAACGCTCAACTTTTTTATCAGCTTTTTTCGCATCCCATTTTACAATAGATCGAGATGCTTGAAATGGTAAGAATGCAGCTGCCCCAAGCTCAGTTCCTTTTTGAAAAATCAACTCTAGCTTGTCTCCTTTCGGCAGTCCACTTGCAATCGTCACGAAAACAGGAAGTTCACTTGACGCCTCTACCCATTCTACAATAGCCGTATTAATAAATTCACTGGTAATTTCATCAATTGAACATACGGCTGTTTTTCCGTTTACACAGCAATAAATGTGATCACCAGCTGACATACGCATCACTCTTGCGATATGATGTACGTCATCACCTACAATGCGAATACTTGTCTCATTTACATATTTCTCTTCTACAAAATAACGTTGCATATAATCACCTTAGTAGAGTTTCGTTCCTTTCGTAAGTCAATACTTACGAAAAGAACGAAACGTTATCATTTTTCATATAACAAACGGCAAGTCCCTCACTTTATAGTGAGAGACTCCCCTTTTCATTATAGACTAAAATCTATATTACGCATTTCGTGCAATAATTGCTACCCAATCTTCCATTCTTAACACTTCTTCAATTGTAAATCCAGCTTTTTCTAACGCTTCAGAAATTACTTTTTCCTTCGCAGCAATAATGCCCGATGTAATAAATAATCCGCCCGACTTCACAACTCTCGCTGCATCTTCGGGGAATAATAGAATAATTTCTGCTAATAAGTTAGCTACGATTAAATCAACAGGACCTTCAATGCCTTCTAAAAGACTATTTTGTCCAACAGACACGATATCATCTGTTTTATTTAAACGTACATTCATTTCTGCACTTTCAACTGCAACCGGATCTAAATCATACGCTTGAACAGAAGACGCACCTAATTTTGCTGCTGCAATACTAAGTACACCAGAACCTGTTCCTACATCAATAATAGTGTCACCTGGCTGAACTGTTTTTTCTAAAGCACGAATACACATCGTTGTTGTCGGATGAGTTCCCGTCCCAAACGCCATACCTGGATCTAATTCAATAATTTTTTCTTCCGGAGAAGATGGTGTATAGTCTTCCCACGTCGGCACAATTGTGAATGTATCAGAAATTTGTACTGGATGGTAATATTTTTTCCAAGCAGTAGCCCAGTCTTCTTCATTGACTTCGTTAACTGTAATATTTCCAGTACCAATTTCGATGTCGTAAGATGGAAGCATATCAATAGATGATTTTACACCTGCAATCGTTTCATGTAAAGAATCCGTTTGCGGGAAATATGCTTTTATTAATACACCTTCCGCCGGATACTCATCTGGGTTCAATGCATAAATTTCACCATATTGTTGCTCGCGCTCTTTCGTCAACTCCGCTGGGTCCTCAATCGCAACTCCACTAGCACCAGCTTCATGTAAAATATGAGAGACAGCTTCTACTGCTTCTTCTGTTGTATGAATACTAATTTCTGACCATTTCACAATTTACCAACTCCATTTTTCATTTCCATTATTCCCCTTTGAAAGCACGTTTAAGCTTTCCAAATAGACTATCATCCTGCTCTTCTTGTCCCGCAAATTCACGTAATAAATCTTTTTGATGTGAAGTTAATTTCGTCGGTACTACAACACGAACGACTACATATTGATCTCCTTGACCGTATCCACGTACATTCGGAGCACCTTTTCCTTTTAAGCGGAATTCTGTTCCTGTTTGTGTTCCTGCTGGAATTTTCAGCTTCACTTTCCCGTGAACGGTAGGAACTTCCACTTCAGCACCAAGTGCCATCTGCGCAAATGTTAATGGCATTTCGCAAATAATGTGATCTCCTTCACGCTCAAAGAATTCATGATTTCTTACATGAACAACAACATACAAATCTCCTGCTGGTCCGCCATTTACACCCGCTTCACCTTTTCCAGATACACGGATTTGTTGACCATTATCGATACCTGCTGGAATTTTAACGTTGATTTTTTTACGTTTACGTACTTTACCAGAACCGTGACATGTCGTACATTTTTCTTTAATCATTTGACCAGTTCCTGAACAATGACCACAAGCTTGACGGTTTACGATACGACCAAATGGTGTATTTTGTTCTACACTTACTTGCCCTGAACCTGAACAATGTTTACATGTTTCTTTTGAAGTTCCTGGTTTCGCTCCACTACCTTTACAAGTATCACATGGATCTTCTACTGGAATCTCGACATTTAATTCTTTACCAAAAATAGCTTCTTCAAACTCTAAAGTAACTTGATATTGTAAGTCAGCACCTTGACGCGGAGCATTTGGATCACGACGTCTACCGCCACCGCCGCCAAAGAACGAACTAAAGATATCTTCGAAACCGAAGCCACCGCCGAAGTCTCCTCCGCCGCCAAAGCCACCGAAACCTTGATTTGCACCAGCATGACCAAATTGATCATATTGTGCGCGCTTTTGGTCGTCGCTTAATACTTCGTATGCTTCTTGTACTTCTTTAAACTTTTCAATTGCATTTTCTTCTTTACTTACGTCTGGATGGTATTTTTTAGCCAAACGACGATACGCTTTTTTTATTTCATCTTTTGAAGCACCTTGGCTAAGTCCAAGGACCTCATAATAATCTCGTTTACTCATAAATTTACAACCCCCGAATCTTTCACATAAACGTAATTTTAACACCGAAAGAAAGTGCTTTGCAACAAAGTTTCCTCACTTACAGTATGCAAAGTAAAAAACTTAAGAACCTCACACTTTTCTTCTCATTCATGAAAAAAGCCAAAGCCAAGGCACGCTTGACTTTGACTTTTTGTCATCTTACTTATTTATATTACTTATCTTCTTTTACTTCTTCAAACTCAGCGTCTACTACATTGTCTTTCTTCGCGCCAGCATCTTGTGCTCCTTGTGCACCTTCTGCTTGCCCTGCAGCTGCTTGAGCTTGCTCGTACAATTTAACACTTAATTGTTGTACGATTTCTTGTAAAGCGTCTTTTTTCGCACGGATTTCCTCAAGCTCGTTCTTCTCGATCGCAGCTTGTAATGCTTCTTTCGCTTCTGTTGCTTTTGCAACTTCAGCTGCATCCACTTTACCTTCTAAATCTTTTACAACTTTATCCGTTTGGAATATAAGTTGGTCAGCTTCGTTACGAAGTTCAACTTCTTCCTTACGTTTTTGGTCAGCGTCAGCATTTGCTTCTGCTTCTTGTACCATACGATCTACTTCTTCATCAGAAAGACCTGAAGAAGATTGGATTGTAATAGCTTGCTCTTTGCTTGTTCCTAAATCTTTTGCACGTACGTTAACAATACCATTCGCATCAATATCGAATGTTACTTCGATTTGTGGAATACCACGTGGTGCTGGTGGAAGGTCTGTTAATTGGAAACGACCTAATGTTTTGTTGTCAGCTGACATTGGACGCTCACCTTGTAATACATGAATGTCTACTGCCGGTTGGTTATCAGCAGCTGTTGAGAATACTTGTGACTTACTTGTTGGAATTGTAGTGTTACGCTCGATTAATTTCGTGAACACACCACCCATAGTTTCAATACCTAAAGAAAGTGGAGTTACGTCTAATAATAGTACGCCTTCTACATCACCAGTAAGTACGCCACCTTGAACTGCAGCACCTAACGCTACAACTTCATCAGGGTTTACACCTTTATATGGTTCTTTACCAGTTTCACGTTTAATAGCTTCTTGTACAGCTGGGATACGAGTAGATCCACCAACAAGGATAACTTTATCTAATTCGCTTGGAGCAAAACCAGCGTCTTTTAATGCACGGCGAGTTGGCTCTAACGTTCTTTCAACAAGACCTGCTGAAAGCTCTTCGAATTTCGCTCTTGTTAATGTTAATTCTAAGTGTAATGGGCCAGCAGCTCCAGCACTAATGAATGGTAATGAAATTTGTGTTTGTGTTACGCCAGAAAGATCTTTTTTCGCTTTTTCAGCTGCATCTTTCAAACGTTGAAGTGCCATTTTATCTTGGCTTAAATCAATGTTATTTTCTTTTTTGAACTCAGCTACTAAGTGATCAATAATAACTTGGTCAAAGTCATCTCCACCAAGACGGTTGTCACCAGCAGTTGAAATAACTTCGAATGTTCCGTCTGCTAACTCAAGGATAGATACGTCAAATGTACCGCCACCTAAGTCATATACTAAGATTTTTTGCTCTTCATCTTGTTTTTCTAAACCGTAAGCAAGCGCTGCTGCTGTTGGTTCGTTAATGATACGCTCAACTTCTAAACCAGCGATACGACCAGCATCTTTTGTTGCTTGGCGCTCTGCATCGTTGAAGTATGCAGGTACTGTAATAACAGCTTTCGTAACTGTTTCACCTAAGTATGCTTCAGCAGAAGCTTTTAGGTTTTGTAAAATGATTGCAGAAATTTCTTGAGGTGTATAATCTTTACCTTCAACTTCTACTTTGTAGTCTGTACCCATATGACGTTTAACAGACATGATTGTATTTGGGTTTGTAATTGCTTGACGCTTTGCAACTTCCCCAACTTGACGCTCTTCATTTTTGAAAGCTACAACAGAAGGTGTTGTACGGTTTCCTTCTGGATTTGGGATAACCTTTGGTTCTCCACCTTCCATAACAGCTACACAAGAGTTTGTTGTACCTAAATCAATACCGATAATTTTACTCATGGCGAATCCTCCTACTTTTATGTAAATTATTGATTTACTTTTACCATTGATGGGCGAATCACACGGTCTTTTAGTTTATAACCTTTTTGGAATTCTTCAACTACCGCGTTTGATTCAAATTCACTGTCTTCTACTTGCATAATAGCCTGATGCTCATTAGGATCAAACTGTTTACCAACAGCTTCAATCGCCTCAACACCTTCTTTAGACAACGCTTCTAGCAATTGACGATGCACCATTTCCATACCTTGTAACAAGGATTTCGTTTGCTCATCAGTTGCTTCCACTTGCATCGCTCTTTCAAAATTATCAAGAGCTGGCAAAATATCTGAAACTAGGCTTTGTGCTCTATATTTTTCAGCAGCCTGTTTATCCATTTGGACACGACGCTTATAATTTTCAAAATCAGCTTGTAGACGTAATGTGCGACCTTCCGTTTCCGTTAGTTTCGCTTGTAACTCATCTACTTTTTCTTGTAAAAGAGCAGCCTCACTTTTTTCTTCTACAGTTTTTTCACTGTTTTCTGTCGTGACAGCTTCTTCAACTTGCGCTTCTTTTACTTCTTCTACCACTTGTTCGTTACGCTCTTCCACAATATTCACCTCCTTAAAAGGTATTAGGTATTATGCATAGCACAATTACCTAAGCATTATATATTACACACAGCAATGAAAATTTCATTACTTGAGCGAATGTATTACTCTCATTTACTTTTTAAGTCCATCAGTAAATTGTCTCGTAAATAACTGTAACAAACTAATTACCCGAGAGTATTGCATTCTTGTAGGACCTAAAATAGCAATTGTTCCAAGTTGCTCGTCTCCAATCGAATAGGTTGCAGAAATTAAACTACAATCTTCCATGGCCGTCGCAGAGTTTTCCCTACCAATTTTCACTTGAATACCTACTTGTTTATGACGCAAAATGTCATAAAACTCGGCTTCATTATCAATCATCGTCAGTAAGGATCTTACTTTGTGAATGTCATGGAACTCTGGTTGCGAAAGCATATTTGCTTTTCCTCCAAAGTATATCTTTTCCGATAAAGGAACTTGAAATGTACCATCTAACATTTTTATTGCACTATCGTAATTATGAACATACCCACGTAAAACTGTAACAATCTCTTTAAAGATTTTGTTATGGAGTTCCGACATTGGTACGCCCGACAGCTTTTCATTTAAAATATTAACCATTTTTTCTAAATCTGATAAATCAACAGATTCCGGAACGGTAATCGTTTTGCTTTGTACATGCCCTGTATCCGTTACAATAATAGCGACTGCAGTTTGACGATCAAGCGGTACAATTTGTACGTTTTTAAGTTTATTTGTGCTTAACTTCGGTCCAAGAACAATGGCCGTATAATTCGTAAGCTCTGATAAAATTTGAGCCGATTGCTGTGCAATCTTTTCTGCTTCAAAAATTCTTTCAGCAAATAAATCTTTAATTTGTACAATTTCATCGTTCGGTAAGTTTTGCGGCGCTAAAAGATGATCTACATAAAAACGATATCCTTTTTCAGAAGGAACACGTCCTGAAGAACTATGCGTTTTTTCAATAAATCCTAGTTCTTCTAAATCAGCCATTTCATTTCGAATAGTAGCTGAACTAAACGTAATTTCATCTTTCTTAGCCAACGTCCTCGACCCAACAGGTTGCGCTGATCCAATAAAGTCATCAATAATTGTTTGTAAAATTAAGAGCTGACGTTCCGTAAGCATCTCATCATCACCTCTGTTAGCACTCTTTGTCTTCGAGTGCTAAATCTATTAATAACTTACCAAAATTGACATTCAATTGTCAACGGAAACGTCACGAAATAATGAAACTTTTTCACGTTAATGGAACATTTAATTAGTCAATCAAAAATGATTGGAATACTTCATTCCCTAATAATTTTCCTTTTCGCGTTAAACGAACATATCCATCGCTCTCTTCAAGCAACCCTTGTTCTTCGTTGCTTTGTAACTGCTTCGCGAAAACTTCATCCATTTCCATATTAAATTTCTTTTGAAATCCTATTTTAGATACACCTTTTGTTTTTCGAAGTCCTAAGAACAACTCTTCTTCCATTCTTTCTTTCTCCGTCACCGCGTGAACATCTAAATATGGAAATCCAGTTTCATCGATTTTATTGAAGTATTGCTTGAGCGGTCCTACATTTTGGATACGTTCTCCATTTACATAACTATGTGCCCCAGCTCCAAATCCATAATACTCTTCATTATTCCAGTATGTGAGATTATGTCTACTTTCATTATCACCTTTTGAGAAATTGCTAATTTCATACTGGGTATAGCCGTGTTTCTCCATTTCATCCATTACCATTTCGTACATTTTTGCTTCATGGTCTTCACCTGGAAGTCTTAATTTCCCTTTATTCATTAAGTTATAAAAAACAGTTTTCGGTTCCACAATTAATGAGTAGGCCGAGAAATGTTGTACACCGAGCGTAAAAGCAATATCTAGCGTTTCTTTCACATCTTCTATCGTCTGCCCTGGCAGAGCATAAATAATATCTACATTTATATTTTTGAAGCCCACTTCCTGCGCTTCTCTAATTGCTACAAATGCATCCTCCCTCGTATGCTTGCGCCCAATTTTCTCAAGCAATTCATCTCGAAATGTTTGCACGCCAAAACTAATTCGGTTCACTCCACCTTCTAGCAATACATTTAACTTCTCTTTCGGTAAATCACCTGGATTCGCTTCAAATGTTAATTCACAATTCGGAGCAAATGGACGTAAACGACGGTTTATAATATCGAGTAACTTTTTTGTCTGCTCCATATTTAACGCTGTCGGAGTTCCCCCGCCAACAAAAATCGTTTTCATACTATCAAATGGGACCTTTTGGACTGTATTTATTATTTCTTTCTCTAAATACTCTAAATATTGATCGACCGGTTGGCGTTCAATAAACACTTTATTAAAATCACAATAGTGACAAATATGCTGACAAAACGGAATATGAATATATGCAGCTTGCACCAAATATAACTCCTACCTTTCTAAAAAGAAAACCTCCGCGCTCGGGAGGCTTCTTTACTTCTCTAACGTATTACGAATTTGCTCCATTCGCATTTTTCCCCAATCATACATCATTTCAACGATTGGTAAAAGCGACATGCCTAATTCCGTCATATAATACTCCACTCGCGGAGGAATTTCTGGGTATACTGTTCGGTCAACAATCCCATCTTCCATTAACTCTTTTAATTGATTTGACAAAACTTTATGAGAAATGCTTGGAAATAATCGTTGTAATTCACTAAAACGATGAGGCCCTTCCACACCAAGATGCCACAGTATTACAACTTTCCACTTTCCACTAATAATAGAAAGCGTCAATTCCTTTTCACAATTAAAATTTCCATTTTGTATTTTCTCGTGAATATCTTTTCGAATATTTTCGGACATTAACAAACTCCTAACTCTATATGAACTAAAAAGCTCTCTCACCATTGTAAATGAGAGATGCCACGTTGTCTAAAAAGTAATGATATAAAAAAGAAGCCGTATAAACGACTTCTCTTTTTATATCGATTCGTATGAAATAACAATCAATTATTAGTTGTCATCCATTTTCAGTACAGCCATGAACGCTTCTTGCGGTACTTCTACAGAACCAACAGACTTCATACGTTTTTTACCTTCTTTTTGCTTATCAAGAAGTTTACGTTTACGAGAAATGTCACCGCCGTAACATTTCGCAAGTACGTTTTTACGCATCGCCTTAATTGTAGAACGCGCTACAACTTTGTTTCCGATTGTCGCTTGAATTGGCACTTCGAACTGCTGTCTTGGAATTAAATCTTTTAATTTTTCTACAATCACTTTACCACGGTCATACGCTGAATCACGGTGTACGATAAATGATAGAGCATCGACTTGTTCATTATTTAAAAGAATATCCATTTTCACAAGTTTAGATGGTTTGTAACCAATTAACTCGTAATCAAATGATGCATATCCTTTTGTATTTGATTTCAATTGATCGAAGAAATCATATACAATTTCTGATAACGGGATTTCATATGTTAATGTAACACGTGTTTCATCTAAATATTGCATATCAATAAACGTTCCACGTTTACCTTGGCAAATTTCCATTACAGCTCCAACATAGTCATTTGGAACCATAATTGAAGCCTTCACAAACGGCTCCTCTACACGATCGATAGACTGTGGATCTGGCATATTAGATGGGTTATCAACAATAACATCTTCACCGTTTGTTAAATACACTTTATAAATAACGCTTGGCGCCGTTGTAATTAAGTCAATTTTAAATTCACGTTCAATACGTTCTTGGATGATTTCCATGTGAAGAAGTCCTAAGAATCCACAACGGAAACCAAATCCTAGTGCTTGAGACGTTTCTGGTTCAAACTCAAGAGCAGAATCGTTTAGCTCTAATTTTTCTAACGCATCACGTAAGTCGTTATAACGTGCAGAATCAATTGGATATAAACCACAGAATACCATTGGGTTTAATTTACGATAACCTGCTAACGGCTCTGCAGCCGGACGTTTCGCGTGTGTAATCGTATCACCAACGCGTGTGTCACCAACATTTTTAATCGATGCTGCTAAGAAACCTACATCACCTACTGTTAACTCATCACGTTGCGTAGTTTTCGGTGTGAATACACCTACTTCTGTTACTTCAAACTCTTTTCCAGTTGCCATCATACGTACTTTATCGCCAACTTTTACCGTTCCGTTAACAACACGAATATATGCAATTACACCACGGTATGGATCATATAAAGAGTCAAAGATCATACATTGTAACGGCTCTTCTGAATCTCCTGTTGGTGCTGGTACTTTTTCAACGATTTGTTCTAAAATCTCTTCAATACCAATCCCAGCTTTTGCAGAAGCAAGTACAGCTTCTGATGCATCTAAACCGATTACATCTTCTACCTCTTGGCGTACACGCTCTGGGTCTGCACTTGGTAAGTCGATTTTATTAATAACTGGTAAAATCTCTAAATTGTTATCAAGCGCTAAGTATACGTTTGCTAACGTTTGCGCTTCAATACCTTGCGCTGCATCTACTACAAGAATCGCACCTTCACAAGCCGCTAAACTACGAGATACTTCGTACGTAAAGTCGACGTGTCCTGGTGTATCAATTAAGTGAAGAATATATTCTTCACCGTCTTTTGCTTTATAGTTTAACTGTACTGCGTTTAATTTAATTGTAATACCACGCTCACGCTCTAAATCCATAGAGTCAAGCAACTGAGCTTTCATTTCACGTTGTGTTAACGCGTTTGTTTTCTCTAAAATACGGTCTGCTAACGTTGACTTTCCGTGGTCAATATGAGCAATGATAGAGAAGTTACGAATTTTGGACTGTCTTTTTGCTCTTTCTTCTTTGTTCATCTATGTTCTCAACTCCTAATAGTCTCGCCAATATACACTAGCACTGATTATATCAATAGAGCAGCAAAGATTCAATGAAAACTCGTGCTGCTTACAATACAAATCATTCTATCTATATCTTATGCGAACAAACCATAAGAGACAAACCTTTTTCAAATTAAAAAACGGCTGTCTTACAAATCTGTAAAACAACCGTCCCCCGTTTGACTCTTAACTAAAAATTTCTTTTACTTTCCCGACAACTATATCTGTTCCAAACTTTGTTATTTCATAGGCAACACTTGCTATCGCCATACCAATTCCTTCTACAACATTAAAACTTCTTAAGCTTTCTAATTGTTTTTGTTTTTCAGCAGCGGAAAACGAGCCTTCCAAAATTTCTGATTCAGCAGCCTCACCTTTTGTTCCTGTCATATGAGCGATTTGTTCATACGACATTTGCTGATACCCTTTCATACTTTTCAAACCGTGATTAGCAAGTGCCACCCCCGCTATCACCATAAGTAAGCATAGGGACGCACTACATATACATAAAAGCGAAAAGCGGCTTAAATAATTATCCTCTCTTCCCATCAATGTGTATATGCTCCTGTATTATCTTGGTCAATTTGATGATGCAGTGCTGCATTTAAACCACTTGCTATTACATTTGCCATATCCTCTATGAAAGCATCCACTTCTTTCGGAGTCACCATTAAATTATGTCCAAGAGGTGATAACACTTCATAAATTAATGTTCTCTTCTCTTCATCTTCCAGTGTACCTACAGCACCTAAAAACATATTTCGGCTCTTTTCATCCGGCATATCTTCTTCTGTTAATTTTTTCTTTTCTCCAAATGTAAAGCCAGCTGGTAACAAAGATCTTGAAGGTTTGTTTCCTTCTTTCATCTCCCGGCCAAAATGTTTCAAAATAAAATCAATTGTATCACTTGTAATTGAAACGGCATCCACCACAGTCGGAACACCAATCGCGATAACAGGTATACCTAATGTTTCTTTACTAAGTTCCTTACGTTTATTCCCAACACCTGATCCAGGATGAATCCCCGTATCAGAAATTTGTATCGTACTATTTACTCGTTCAATAGAACGGGCAGCTAAGGCATCAATTGCAATGACAAAGTCTGGCTTCGTCTTCTCAATGATTCCATAAATGACATCACTCGTTTCGATTCCTGTAATTCCCATTACCCCTGGCCGAATTGCACTGACAGGCCTAAACCCTTCTTCTACACTTTCAGGCTGCAATTGAAACAAATGTCTCGTTACCAATACATTTTCTACAACTATCGGCCCAAGCGCATCTGGCGTTACATTCCAATTCCCAAGACCAACAATTAAACAACTCGCTTCTTTCGTAACGCCAACCTCTTCTAAGAAATAAGAAAATTCTTTTGCAAAAATACGCTCTACTTTTTGTTGCAGCTCTGTATCTTGTTGACGTATACCTTGTACTTCAAGCGTTAAATAATTTCCAGGTTTTTTACCCATCGATTCAGAGGCAACTTCATCAATCGTTACTTTCGTAATGGTGATACCTTCTTCTTCCCTCTCTTTTACAATAACTCCTTGTATTCCTTGCTGCTCTTCTTGACGTTCTTGCAACATTTGATGTGCCTCTATAGCAAGGTCCGTTCTAACACTATATTTACTTAAATCTAATGGTTCTTTCATCGTATCTCCTCCGTAATTCATAGTAAATATCGTTAGATTTCCCAAAGTTATATAAGGTCATTCTTTCCTTTACGTGAAATTTCATGGATATACTATTGCAATTCTCTTCACCGTTTGATAGAATATCACTTGTTCTATGTTATGAATCGAGTCATTCGATTGCACCAGGGAGGTGAAAAGTATGGCAAACATCAAATCTGCTATCAAACGCGCTAAACTTAGCGAAGAGCGTCGTGCACATAACGCTTCTATCAAGTCTGACATGCGTTCTGCTGTTAAAACTGTTGAAGCTTTAGTTACTAATAACGATCTTGAAAATGCTAAAGAAGCTTTCAAAACTGCTTCTAAAAAACTTGACAAAGCAGCTCGTAAAGGTCTTATCCACCAAAACGCTGCAGCTCGTCAAAAATCTCGCTTAGCGAAACAAGTAAACGCGTAAGGCGTTTAAAAAACGATCCATTTGGATCGTTTTTTTATATACAAAAAAGCTCACGCGCTAAGCACGTGAACTTTTTTGTTTCATTACATATGATTTAACCGCATTAAGAAAAACTCAAGCACAAGTTTCTTATCCATTTTTCCTGTCTTCATACTATAATCAGCTTCCGCTAATTCTATAATCACTTTTTTTAATTCTTCGAAAGAGAAAAACTTCGTTTGATTCATCGCTAACTTTACACGATAGGGATGCACACCAATATGAGACGCAATTTGATTCTGTCCATAACCGCGTTGCTGTAACTCCTTCACTTGATGGAGCAAACGGAATTGACTTACTAATAACGCAAGTAGTTTAATCGGTTCCTCTTGCTGCGTAAATAATCCATCCAAAATTTGCATCGCACCGGCAATATCTTTTTTCACCACTTTTTCTGTCAAAGCAAACACATTTTGTTCAACTGATTTTGGCACAAGCTCCGCAACCAGTTTTGGGGTAACCTCTCCGCCCATACCAACGTATAACGTTAACTTGTCCATTTCCTTCGCCAACATCGTAACATTACTTCCCACAAGCTCTAGCAACAAACTAACAGCCGCATTATCAATATGTACATGCACTTCATCCGCACGAGCCACAATCCACTTCTGAACATCCTGCACTTGCATCGCATTCGCTTCTACTACATCCGCTGTTTTCTTTAATAGTTTTGTAATTTTTTTTCGTTCATCAAGCTTTTCGTAAGGCGCAACAAAAACAAGAATAGAAAAAGGAGAAGGCTCCCCAATATATTCTTCTAAAATTTTTATATTTTGTTCTAACTTTTCTTTTTGTGAAGTTAGAAATAGTGGTGATTTTATTAATAGTACTTTACGCTCTCCAAAAAAAGGAAGTGTACGTGCATCCTCAACCACATCTTCTAAATACGCTTCTTCTAAATCATATGTCACAACATTAAACTCACGATCTTCCTCTTCAAGCGCTTCTGTTGTAATAAGCTTTATCGTTTCATTTATAAAAAACGCTTCCGTTCCATACAGTAAATACAACGGCGAAAACTGCTTCTTTTTAATCTTTTTATGTATATCACTCATACTTTTTCCTACTCCCTAACTTGGCAATATATATTTATACTAATGCCCTAGCTTTTGTTTTACAAGTACAAAGGAACAGGCTGTATAACCCGTCCCTTTATTTATATTAAACGCCACGCAATAAGCCCCGGGTTTCTTATTGGTGTGCGGTAATCACCTTCCCTTTATTATTCACAATAAAAATTCGAGTATAAGTGCCAACTGTTAACATGCTTGGAAACAAAAAACTCACGTTACTTCATGATCTAAAAGTAGTAAAAACGCTCTATTTCTCTTCATATATAAATTGTAGATTTTTTTCTGACAATATTTTATACTAAAGTGGAATGTTGGGGAGGGATTCTAAATGAATGATTTTGAACAAAATGTTCAAAGTAAACGCAATGACGCTATTGATTCAGGGGTAGGATTTATCGTCTCATTTGGTTTTTTCGCAACACTTTTCATCATTGCAACTGTTATTAAATTTATCGGTTCTTAAAGACTGCTGCTTACTGGCAGTCTTCTTTTTTATCGATTATGTGTTTCATCATATGTGATTTTGCTACGAAAGGTTCCGCTTTCCCCTTTAAAAACATAGGAAATAGCACCTTGCTTATCCGTGCGCCATATTTCAATCCCCATCTCCTCCAAACGCTCTATAACTTCTTTATGAGGGTGTCCATACCTATTACGCTCACCGGCAGAAATAATCGCCATATTAGGCTGTACAGCGCTCAAAAAAGGCATTATAGATGACGTGTTACTCCCGTGATGAGCAACCTTTAAAACGTCCGCTCGTAGCTCTGAATACGTAGCTACTAAAAACTTCTCTCCTTCTTCTTCTAAATCACCTGTAAACAACCACGTTAGTCCTCCTAATTTTGCCCACATTACAATTGAAGCGTTATTTTCACCTCTTTCCTTTCCTGTTGGGGATAATACGAAAAATTCCGCTCCATTTATACTCCAACTCTCTCCTTCTCCCACTTCTCTTATTTTCACTTTCTTTTCTAACGCCCGTTTTTTTACTACTTTTTCTAATTCCGCATCTTGTTCCTTTCGGCCAAATACGACTTCTTTTACGATTATATTTGATAATAACTCTTGGGCAGCACCTATATGATCCGCATCGCCATGCGTTACGATTAATTTATCGATTTTTTTAATACCTTCTTTTTGTAAATACGGAATCAAAATATCATTTCCGACAGAAAATTCATGTTTTTTCTGTTGCCATTCTTCCTTATTTACACGAATTGTTCCACCAGTATCGATGAGGTAAACCTCTTTATCGTACGGGAGACGAATTAATATCGCATCCCCTTGTCCAACATCAAGAAATGTAACACTTCCACTTTCCCGAAAATACGGATATACATAATGACATGTACTAATAAACAGAAATACACCCGAAGCTATACACATAATCCCTTTCGACATTCGCCTTTCCCAAACCATCAATACACTAATAATACTCACACAATATAGGGTTACAAGAAGTATAGGTGTTTGCCCAAAATTAAGACGGGTAAATGGTAAGTTTTCACAATAACTTAAAAAATCATTAGAAAGATTCAAACCTATTGATAGTACATTCGCAAGTCCTTTTGCAAGAAACGGGATGATCGGTATACATATCAAAATAACAATGCTACACGGCAATACAATAAGAGATAAAAACGGAACGTATAGGATATTTAGAAAAATACTATATGGAGAAAAATAACCGAAGTGATATAACAAAATTGGGGTACTAACGAGCTGTGAAATAAAAGAAATATAAATAGAGTTTCGGATTACTCCATTACTACTCTCTAGTAAAAGCAGGGCAGATAAAAGTAGAGCAAAACTACCGACGAAAGAAAACTGAAAACCAATATTAAACACGAGATATGGATCAAATATAAGCATACATATAGCTGTTACACTTAAAGCATCTAAGCTAGATAAACGAATAGAACACATAAAAGCAATCAACATTAAAACTCCTGTTATAGAAGCTCTTATAACAGACGGTGACGCTCCTGCTAAAACCATATATAGAGGAATACAAAAGAAAAGACATACTGTAGCTATCTCCCTTGTCACACCACTTCTTAGCAAAATAAAATACACGATCACCATTAACAATACGATATGTGATCCTGAAATCGCCAACAAATGTACAAGACCAAATTGTTGATATTGCTCTTCAACTTCATATATCATTTGTTGTCTATCACCAAATACTAATGCATTCATAAAAGCACCTGATTGCTCCGGAAACATTTCTGTAACTCCCGAGATAGCTTGTTGCCTTAAAAGAAGAATCCATTGCACGGGTGACAATGCTGTTTTATAGCAATCAGAAATATATGTAGCTTCCAATATGAAATGAATATTTTGCTTATACAAATAATCACGATAATTAAAACCATGAAAATTCCGAGCTATTGGTGGTTCTTTCCTCTCACCTTCGAATACACACGATGCTCCTGCATGTAATCGTCGCAGTTGTTTCTTTTCCGAGGCTGTTTTAATTTTGTAACTTAACTGCACTATATTTTTATACTGATCTTCAACTTGGAATGATAGGCGATCCCCGTTAATAAGAGGTGTACTATATATCACTCCTCTTGTAGCTTCGTAGGACTCTCCTAGAGGCTTGTTTTGCCCTTGAACATACGCAGTGTACATAGCGCCACTAAAACACGCTATCATACAATAAAGGAAGGTTTTATGCGAAGTACGATACAAACAAAAGATAGCATATAGAACGAGACAACACATCAGCAATAAAACCGAAGAGGAGAAGGCAATTGCAATCCCTATTATAAATGAGATTGCAACATAGCCCCATTGTCCATGCAACCTATACTCACTCCTTATAGCATCATTTTTGCTTTCGTAAATACATGCTGTAATTCTTCCATTGATAAATTCTCTTTTTCTAAAGATGCAAATAGTTCTTTTAACTCCATATGACGCTTTTGATCCTCTAATGCCGCAATATCATATTCTAGCGGAACGTGTTTCACTGTTACATTCGCTTTTTCAAATAACTCTACGGCATATGGATGATTTTTATAATCCTGCGCATAATAAACCGCTGTAATACCACTTTGAATAATCGCCTTACAACATTGTAAACAAGGGAAATGCGTAACATAAATTTCCGCTTCCTCCGTTTTCACGCCAAACTTTGCACATTGTAATAAAGCATTCATTTCTGCATGAATTGTACGAACACAATGATTATCAATAACGTAGCATCCGTCATCTATACAATGTACGCCACCTTTAATTGAACCATTATATCCACCAGCAATAATTCGTTTATCACGAACGATTGTCGCGCCTACTGCAAGCCTTGTACATGTACTACGTAAAGATAGTAAATGGCTTTGCGTCATAAAATATTGATCCCATGAAATTCGTTCCATATTCTTCACCTACTTTTTTGTCTACTTGTAGTGTAGCGAATGAAGAAAAACTTCGTCAATCTTTTACGGAATAATAATTTGATCTTTTATTTTTTCCAAAGACTTCGCACCAATCCCATCAATTTCTAATAAATCTTCTATTTTTTGAAATGGACCATGCTCCTCTCGATATTTCAAAATACTTTCTGCTTTCCGAGAGCCGATACCTGTAATTTTTTCAAGTTGTTCTTTAGAAGCTGCATTTATTTGAACTTTCCCCTCTCCCTTTGAAACAGCAGTTTCTCCTTGCACTTGTTCGCTTTTATTCGGTACGTAAAGAATCATTTGGTCTTGTACCATTTGTGCTAAATTCACCTTCATCCTATCTGCCTCGGGCAAAAAACCACCTGCCTTTTCAATGGCATCCTTGACCCGGTCCCCTTCTTTCATTTCATACACTCCCTCTTTAACAACAGCCCCTTTCATATCAATTACAATTATTTTTTTCTGCTGCTTTGTATCCGATATTTTCGGTTTACTTTTTTTCTCTATCTCTTTCGCTTGAATATCCGTTGCAATGATTGATCGTTCTGTATGCCCGTTCATTTTCCAGAAAAAAAGAAAAAGTACAGTTCCAATAATAGCTACTAATCCTAACCATTTCTTTGGAAAATCCCACATCATTTTTCACCTCTAATCATAAATTTATAACATCATTCATATTGTTTAGGAGAAAGCTGTTACGAAGGAGGTATGAAACATTGAACATAGGAATTATAGGGACAGGGAACATGGGGAATATACTAATCGATGCATTTTTAGAAACCCGTGCTGTCAAACCTTCGTGCCTTACAATCATTAATCGAACGCCCGCCAAAGCATATCATATAAAGGAAAAACACCCTTCTGTTCATATAGCCAAAACTATTGATGAGGTAATCGAACGATCACATCTTATTTTTATTTGCGTAAAGCCGATAGATATATACCCGATCCTACAAAAATACGCTGAATATTTTTCTGATGAAAAGTGCTTAGTTTCTATCACCAGTCCAATATCTCCATCACAATTAGAGACACTTGTACCTTGCCACGTTGCCCGTATTATTCCAAGCATTACAAACCGTGCTCTGTCTGGCGCATCACTATTTACTTTTGGAAGTAAATGCTCTGAAGAGTGGCAACAAAAATTATTTCGCCTATTCAAAAATATTTCTACTCCCCTTGTAATAGAAGAAGATATAACGCGCGTTTCATCTGATATAGCAAGCTGCGGCCCTGCATTCTTTAGTTATTTATTACAATGTTTCATTAATGCTGCTGTAGATAAAACAAATATTACACATGAAGAGGCCACTACTTTAGTAAGTGAAATGGTCGTCGGAATGGGGAAATTACTTGAAAAAGGGATTTTCACATTACCTACTTTACAAGAAAAAGTATGTGTTAAAGGCGGCGTTACAGGAGAAGGTATTCGTGTTTTAGAAGAACATGTTGGGGATATGTTTCATAAATTAATCGAGCGGACACACGAGAAATTTGATGAAGATTTAAAATGCGTTGATCAGCAATTCAATAAACACACATAATAAATACGTCATCGTCATTCCAAATCCTTTTTATAAATACTTAGTTTTTCACATTACATTTTCACTTAAACTAGCATTTTCACACTTCACGTATATCATCTTCTTATTATGCTAGGGCAAAAATTACAGTTTCTTTACAAAACAAAAGCAACCTTCTCGGTTGCTTTTGTTTTACCACGCTATTTGCTGGCCAGTAAGATCCCCAAAGCAAAGAAGTTCAGTGGGGGATCAACTGCCCGTAAAAGCCCGATTGGTTCAACTAATAATCAACGGGGAGCTTCGCCCCCCGCTGATTAAAGTTTCACTTTATCCATTTTTCTTCGCCATGAAGAAAATACGCTCTGTTTGTTCTGTAACTTCAAGTCTCTCAAAGTCACCAGTTACGCGAAGCACTGTAAAACCAGCTGCTTCAAGCCATTTCGTTAACTCTTCAACCGGATATGCACGTTGCACGTGACATTCGTCAAAGCGATGGTACACATCTTCTTCTGGGTCTTGAACAAAGAATGTTAAATCATGTTCTACACTATTTGATTCTTCACCAGGGAAGCAATTCCAAATAAGAGATATTTCTTCTCCATTTACTGTGTATGTTTCATTTTGAAATACATGATGTATTTTATATAAAGAATGTACATCAAATAAAAACAAACCATCTTGACGTAAATGGTGAAACACTCTTCGAAATGTTTCTTGCACTCCATCTTCTTGCAATACATAATTTAATGAATCACAAAAGATCGTTACACAGTCAAACTCACCCGGAACATCAAGCTCTCGCATATCTTGTTGATAAAAAGGAATAAAATATCCTTCCCCGCCTAGTTTTTGCTGAGCAACTGCTAACATTTCTTCTGAAAGATCGACACCGATTACATCGTAACCCTTTTGTACAAGCGGAAGTGTTACATTACCAGTACCGCATGCTACATCAAGAATTTTCGCCTCTTTCATATCCGCTTGCTGTAGGCTTTCCTCTGTGAATTCTACCCATTTATCATAAGGGACATCATTCATCAGTTCGTCGTACAGCAATGCAAATTGTTCGTAATTCATTGGCCTAGCTCTTCTGTAATATCTTCACGTGGCACATCGCCCCATAGACGCTCTAAATTATAGTGATTACGCTCATCTTTATGGAATACATGAGCAACTACATCTCCAAGGTCAACTAATACCCAGCGCGCTTCGTCAAAACCTTCCATACGTTGTACGTCGATTTGGAACTCGTGTGCTTTTGCTTTAATTTCACGTGCAATTGCTTGCACTTGCTTATCCGAGTTACCGTGACAAATAATGAAATAATCTGCAATTGGTGAAATACCTTGCATATTTAGGACAACCATATCTTCTGCTCTCTTATCATCAGCTGCTTTTGCCGCTAATACTAATAAATCTTTATCGTTCATTTACTAATTTCCTCCTTGATAACTGCGTTGTATGTTTGGAATGTTAATGGATAAATCGTTTGATTTTTTTCCATTAAAAATTGAATTGTTCTCTTTAATGCAAATAATAAAGCTTGATTTATATCCGCATATGCGAGTTTACGAGCTTCCTCCACTCCTGGAAACTTTCGACCAGGCTCAATGTAATCAGCTACATAAATTACTTTATCTAACATCGTCATTTTCTCATGACCACTTGTATGATATGTAATAGCTTGCAGGATTTCAGGATCCGTAATGCCTACTTCTTTTTCTACTAAGTATGCCCCAACAGGTGCATGCCATAACTCTTTGTTATAACAAAGTAAATCTTTCGGCAAATCTTCACGTTTAATAATCTCTTCCATCTCTGGAATCGCTCTACACTTCGCATAATCATGGAATATAGCTGCAACTTCAGCCTTTTTTTCATCCACACCGTATAACTTAGCAAGTTCAATTGCTGTTTCCATTACACCAATTGTGTGTATATAACGTTTTTCATGCATTTGTTGTTTGACAATATGTAGTGCTTTCTCACGATTCATACAACCCATTCCTCTCAATATATACCTGTACTTTTTCAGGAAGTAAATATTTGCACGTTTTCTTCTCTTTATATCTCTCGCGTAATAAAGATGAAGAAACTGCAAACTCCGGAATTTCCACAGTGGTGATAGGATAAGGTGTATGCAATGTATAACCAGGTCTTGCAACCCCAACAAACGTTACAAGATCAAGCAACGCGTCAATGTTATACCACTTCGGTAAATACTCAACCATATCTCCACCAATAATAAAGTGAAACTGCACATCCGGATGCTTCTTCGTCAATTGTAGCATAGTGTCATACGTATAAGATGGGCCCTTCCTGCTTAGCTCTTCTAAACAAATAGAAAAATGTTCCTCTGCCTCAGTCGCAAGCTCTAACATTTGTAAGCGACTTTCTACACTTGTAATATTTCGCCCTTGTTTATGCGGCGGAATTTGGTTCGGTAAGAACCATACTTCTTCTAAATTCAAAGCATGATATACTTCATTTGCAATGAGCAAATGTCCATAATGTGGCGGATCAAATGTACCGCCAATGATGCCAATTTTCCTCAAAAGAACCGCCCCTTCCTTTTACGTATAGCAACTCTCTTCGGTTAGGAATGAAGAGAGTTGCTATTAATAAAAGTTCAATTGGTTTCGCCCTCTACATCATTACGCATCTGCGATAAAGTGAAACTTTAATCAGCCCTCACCAATCGGACTTTAATGGCCAGCCAGCCCCTCACCTAAATTCTTTGCTTTCGCTGAATTTTGAGGTGGGGGGTCTTACTGCCCATTAAAGCGTGATAAAAATAGCTCGTGATAATCTTTTTATCGAGGAAGCTTAATTTGTTTATTTTCTCTTGATTCTTTGTATAAAACGATTGTGCTTCCAATTACTTGAACGATTTCAGCACGTGCACCTTTTGCAAGTTCTTCTGCAACTTCACGGCGATCGAATTCACAGTTCTGTAGCACACTTACTTTAAATAGCTCACGAGCTTCTAAAGTATCTCCGATTTGTTTAATCATATTTTCATTTACTCCGCCTTTTCCTACTTGAAAAATTGGTGTTAAATGATGTGCTTGTGCACGTAAAAATCTTTTTTGTTTTCCTGTTAACATATATGTTAGCCTCCAAGCTTTCTTATAACTAATTGTTTCATTCGTTCGATATTTGGCGCGCGGCCTGTCCACATTTCAAACGCAAGTGCACCTTGATAAACAAACATATCAATACCATTTTGAATGGTTGCACCTTGCTCTTTCGCCTCACATAAAATTTTCGTTTCAAATGGGTTATAAATTATATCTGATACAATCGTCCCTTTTTTTAACGAAGAAATTTGTAATGGCGTATGTTCAACGCGTGGATGCATACCTATCGTTGTCGTCTGAATGATAATATCATAATTTCCTTGTTCTTCTGTTGCTTTTTCTAAAGATAAAGCAACAGAATGAACAGTAGCCGTACATGCAGCAATAAGTTCTTTCGCCTTATCCACTGTACGATTAGCTACATCAATCTCTTTCACACCTACATCGGCAAGAGAAAAATAAATCGCTCGACTAGCACCACCTGCGCCAAGCAATAAAATACGTTTCTCTTGAAGTGGTTCACTACTAATGGACTGCAATGCTCGGACAAAACCAATTCCATCTGTATTGTAGCCAATCAACTTTCCATCCTTATGAACCACTGTATTTACCGCACCAATTTGTTTTGCTAGCGGGTCAATCTCATCCAAATAATCCATAATCGCAACTTTGTGCGGAGTTGTTACATTAAATCCTGAAATACCTAATGCTTTTAAACCTCTTACTGCTTCCCCTAGCTCTTCCTCTTTAACAAGAAAGGCATGATAATGGGCATCCATATTCAAGTGTTCAAATGCATCGTTATGCATAACGGGTGATAATGAATGTCCAATTGGATTTCCGATTACACCATATAATTGTTTCATAAATCCCTCTCCATATTAAATTAAAGATTTACGCAATGAAACACTTACTCCTTTTGGTACGTGTGCAACAATTTTTGCTCCCGGTTCGTTCACAGTAACCCATCCTAATCCAGAGAATACAACATCCGTTTTTGGTTCACGAATATTAAACTCGTATTTCACTAGCTCCGGCATATTTTCTAATTCTTCTGGTGTTGGCGGGCTTAGTAAATCTCCAGCATGATTTTTATACAATTCATCTGCTTTCTCAAGCTTTGTACGATGGATTGTTAAACGATTTGAGAAGTGGCAAGTAAATGCGCGACGACCGCCACTTACATAATCAAAACGTGCCAGTCCACTAAAGAACAATGTTTGTTCTTCATTTAATTGGAACACCATTGGCTTAATTTCTTTTGTTGGTGTAATAAGCTTTAGGCTTTGTTTCCCAACATAATGAGCCATTTGGTGATGGTTAATAATACCTGGCGTATCATATAAAGAAGATTCTTCGTCTAACGGAATATCAATTAAATCAAGCGTTGTTCCTGGGAAATGAGATGTTGTAATTACATTTTCAGTCTCATCGCTAAACTCTTTAATCATACGATTAATAAATGTTGATTTCCCTACATTTGTACATCCAACAACGTAAACATCTTTTCCGCCGCGGTAATACTCAATCGCATCTGCCAGCTCAGCAATTCCCTGTCCCTTCGCTGCACTAATTAAAAAGACATCTTCTGGCTTTAATCCTAGCTGCTTTGCACTATAACGCATCCAATGCTTTACTTTATCATGTTTTACTGACTTAGGAATTAAATCAGCTTTATTTCCAACAAGTAATACTTTATTATTTCCTACGAAACGATGTAAGCCAGGTAACCAGCTACCATTAAAATCAAAAATATCTACAATCTTAACTACTAACGCATCTGATTTTCCAATTCCGTTTAGAATACGTAAGAAATCATCATCTGTTAATGATACATCTTGAATTTCGTTATAATGTTTCAAGCGAAAACAGCGTTGGCAAATTACTTGTTCTTTTTCTAAAGATGAGGCAGGAGCGTATCCTACTTCATTTTTATCTTCTGTTTGAATTTCTACACCGCAACCAATACATTTAATTGTTTCAGTCAAACTTTATTCCTCCCAGTTAATTAAACCTTTTTTCTTCATATTTCTCATAATTCTTCGTTCAATTTTTCGATTAAAGCGCGTTACTAATCCGTCCGTTTGTGCTACCGGTACAACTAAAATTGTATGAAGTCCTACTCGATTTCCACCTAAAACATCCGTTAGTAACTGATCCCCAATTACTACAACTTCATCTGGTTGCAATTGCATCTCTTGTATCGCACGCTTAAATGCACGAACAAATGGTTTACGCGCACTATGAATAAATGGAATGCCTAATGGATCAGCAAAGTCTTTCACTCGTTGCTCATTATTATTTGAAACGACCGTTACTTGAATGCCTTGCTCTTTCATTTTCAAAAACCATTCTTCAAGTTGTGGCGTTGCATTGGGACGATCCCATTCAATTAAAGTGTTATCTAAATCAGTAATAACACCTTTAATTCCACGCTTTTTCAAATCTTCTGGTTGAACATGATATACATTTTTCACATATTCATTTGGTAAAAATAGTTTCAATTTCTTTCACCTCTTTGAGGAGTTTTCATAAAAATTTTTCGACAACATATTTCGATATATGACCTGTGGATAAAATTGTACACATTTTCCACATTAATCTTTCAGTCAATTTGGAATTTACTAACAATCTATACACATTTTATCCACCTAGGTATGTGGATAACCACTCGTTTGTGACTGTCATATTTTTTTGGTACATTAAATGCAACAACGAATCAATCCTTATATTATTAGGAGGTGACTCACCTTGAAAACAAAACATATGGAACAGTTATCTACTGAGTTACTCACTGAGTCTTATTATAAAGCAAAAGAACTAAAATTAAATCCCGACTTCATTTTACTTATAAAACAAGAAATTATTAGACGCTCATTAGAGGACAAGCTTGTCAAATCGTCTTGATTACATATAAAGGGAAATTTTAATTAGCTAACTTGTAAAAAGAGCCATCCTGCGATGGCTCTCGAATAAACAAGTACTCCCATCTAGGGAATTTCATCATTAAGCATCTTTGTCCATAACTCTTGCTTACAGTTATAAAATCTTTTCTTTACTTTTGAGCCAATCGAGTAGCAATTTTTTCACCAAGGCGAAGCTCTTGTCCACTCTTCAATTCCTGCACTACTCTTATCATATCTTTTTCAAACAATAACACAACTGTTGAACCGAATGTAAAGTATGCCATTTCTTCACCTTTTTGAACAACGTCTCTTTCATGCAGCAGCTCAATACTATTTACAAACATAGCTCCTACTTTTACAAGTGCCATATGTTCACCGTCACTATTCACTTCTGTAACAGAGCGATAATTTTTTGACAACGGTTCTTTTCCGTATTCCATACCAGCTGCATTTACCGGATATGATTTTCTACCGAGTACAAATCTTTCAGTCACAGAACCAGAAAGCGGACTATGAATACGATGATAATGACTTGGGCTTAAATAAATAACCATGTATGTACCACCTGCATATCGCTGTGCACGGTCTTCATTACCTAGCATATCCACAATCGAATAACGCTTGCCTTTAATATCAAATGTTTTTGTGTCCTCAATAGGACCTTGATCAGCAAAAACACCATCAACAGGACTAACGATACTCGATGCATCTGTATCAATACTACGCTTTCCTTCTTTTAGCTTACGCGTAAATAATTCATGCAATGTTCTATATTCCTTCAAACCCTTTTCCATCTCATCTTGATTAATTTGAAAAACTTTCGCATACGATGGAATAATGATAGAGCTCAAACGAGATTGTGCAAATTTACGTAATATATAAGAAGTAAAACGACCATTTGTAAGTTCGATCATAAGTCGATATAATGTACGTCGCAAATTGCGAAACCTCCTAATCAGTCTATAACTTTAGCTTCCCCTTCTTTTCCTTCTATATCATATGTAAAATTGGTTCTTATTCCCACATATCATATAGAACCACCATATAATATATGCAGAAAACTAAGTATGGTATTATTCTTAAATTGTTTAGCACCCTCTAATATTACAGATAGAATCCGTCATTTTCAACAGTGAACATGTATTTCTTCTGAATAGAACTCTTTTTCTTTCCTTATTTCCAAAAAGAAAAGCAGCCCGTTTTAAAATACGGCTGCTTGCAATGTACATTATTCTTTCGCTTTTTTCTCTTTCTCTGCTCTTACAAATTCATGGAACATTTTCATTAAAGCACGCTTTTCAATTCTTGAAACGTAGCTTCTGGAAATACCAAGTGCCTTTGCAATCTCTCGTTGCGTTTTCTCCTTATCAAGCCCCAGTCCAAAACGCTTCACGATTACTTCTTTCTCCCGTTCGTCTAAAATATCGATATACTCTTTAATCTTTTCTAACTCCATACTAAGCTGAATCATATCAATTACATCTTCAGACTCTGATTTTAATATATCAATAAGCGATATTTCATTCCCCTCTTTATCTTGCCCGATCGGGTCATGAAGTGAAACGTCCTTTTTCGTTTTCTTTAGTACACGTAAATGCATCAAAATTTCATTTTCAATACAGCGTGCTGCATACGTCGCAAGTTTTGTACCTTTTCCTGCCGAATAGCTCTCGATTGCTTTAATAAGCCCGATTGTACCAATTGAAATTAAATCTTCTGCATCTTCCCCTGTGTTTTCAAACTTCTTAACGATATGAGCTACAAGCCGTAAATTATGTTCAATTAACAAATTCCTCGCTTGAGCATCACCTTGCTCCATTAACTCTAAGTACTTTCTCTCATCATCTGATGATAACGGCTGCGGAAACGCATTGTTCTTTACATAAGAAACAAAGACAAACACTTCTCGAACCATATATCCAATTGCGGCGAATAGACTCAAACCTTTCACCTCCGCCAAAATAGTGGTCTTTACTATGTGTATGTGGGCTTGAGGTTGTTTGTGTCTGTACGATATCATTCCAACATCTTTTTAAGCATAATTCTTGTCTCACAAAGGTTTGCTACGTATACTAAAACAACAGTTAGGAGGGTAAAATGTGAAACATTTTATTGCCTTCTTGTACATGAGTAGCTTGTAAGAGATGAACTCCTTGTACGCTCTTGCAAGCTGCTTGTACTACAAGGAGGGATTTACACATATGAAATTTGAAAGAACACGTGCTTATACGAGACACCAACGTCAACGTACGATGCGCCGAAAGATGAATATTGCAACACACGCATGGGGATATACTCCTGAAATTGCCGGTATTTTTGCGAAAGGAAAAGTCCACTGTTCTTGCGGAATGTGTACAACAAAGTGGCGAACAGACGGACCACCTGCTAGTGTACAGAAGTGGTTATACAAAATTGACACATACGAAAAATAATCGTTCTTTCTAAAAAAGGTCTTCGCTCGAAGACCTTTTTCCCTATTTAAAAGCTCATTCACTCCAAATTTTCTCCCCTGTGTTAGCATCAATATAACGCAGTTCTCGTCTACAATCGAAGGGTTCTTTATAATTTTCATCCGTTGTTTGTTTATACAGTAGTTCGTAGCCTGTTGCCTCTACATCGTTCTCTAAAAACCATTCTAAATGAACTCGCATGGCCCCTCTGTATATGTCTAACGCTTTTCCCTTTGTTACTTTTGGTGTTGTTTCGTATGTAAGTAATTCTTTTATAAAGTTGCTAGATTCTCCTGAGTAATGCATCACAGCACCATTCTCTGTATTGATATTGACCATAAATTGTTTACACTCTGCCGGAATACCATTCACATATACGGAAAAAGTAAATCTTTCAATCCCATCTTCTGCTGCTTCACGTTCTTCCCAAAGACGTAGATATTGTGTGACATCTAGAATAACTTGTTCCAAAAATTGAAGTGCTTTTTGTAAACATTCCTCTCTAGACAATATTTGCTTTACTTCTTTATCGTCTGTCCGTTTTATAAAACCAGTTAATTCATTAGTAGATTTATCAATCATAATGCAAACAAAATTATTATATTTTAACATCGGTAAATGCTTCTTAAAAAATTCATTCATTAAATATAGATTTTTTTCTTCTTTTTGTTTCTGTAATTCCTCTTTCGGAACAAATTTCATCCTTATTTCATAATCATCTTCCGTCTCAGCTACTTTTGTAAAACTTTCTTTATCCCAGTCAAGCAAATCGAATATATCATCTTGCTGGCTACCCTTTTCCATTATTTCAATAGCTACAGTTGGAGGCATTTTATAGTGATCTGGTCCAAATAAATCTTTCCCTGTACTTGCTTTAATAAACGCATGGCTAGGTTCTGGTTCATATACAAGATGGTACCCTTTTACTCTTTCTCCATTTTCATACTCACATGAAGAGTATGTTAAATCTACAAATACAAGTCTCATATCTTGTCTTGCTTTCAAATTTCCTAAAACGATATTCTCCTCAACAATTTCACTTGGCCATAACGGTTTTTTCTCTATCGCTTTTTGTCCATTATGATGGAAATTCACAACATTACCTGAAGGATGCATTTGCACGACACACCCTGTATTCGGCAATGGATAGCCATTCACTTCTTGCATATAATTTACTTCTTTCCAACCACGCCTTCCTTCCTTAACAGTTACATATGTATAAAACTCATATCCTTCTTTTGTATATTTTTTTAAGAATGCATTTGCAATCTCTCTTGCTTTATTCTCCTCTAGCGCTTCCTTATCACTCGAAAAATAATTTTCATCATCTATCCTAAACTCTATTAAATTACCAGTGTGTCTATTCAGCGTAATTTGTATCGTTCTCTCCTCATCCTCTTTATACTCCCACCATAATAGATGATACGGGTCATCCACGCCTTCTTGATCGTCTACTACAAGTCTATAATCATCTGGAATATTAATCATATGATACACTTGTTCTTTTCTCTCTTTATCTTTTTGATTCATCATACCGATCCCTTCATTACAATTTAAGGTAATTATAACAAACACAACCAAAAACAATATAAACAAAAAAGACTAGAGATATCTCTAGTCTTCTACTTTGTTTCACGATGTAACGTTACTCGCTTTAATCGTGGACAATATTTTTTTAGTTCGATGCGCTCTGGATCATTTCGTTTATTCTTTTTAGAAATATAATTACGATCACCGCACTCTGTACAAGCTAATGTAATATTTACACGCATATGTAATTCTCCTTTCTTTTAAAGATCGCAAACTAAATCGTAATTATTACGATTTATATGTTATATAACTTTATTCTATTTGTCAATTGCAAAAAAAGACAAAAAGCTGAAACAATTAGTTCATACGAAATTCACACGAATCTATTACTATAGGAATTGTACATAGTGAACTTATTAACAATCACGTTTATTTATATAAATTTTTAATCGAAAGGAGCTGAAATTATGAAAACTAAATATCGTTTTATGATCTCATCATTTGCTGCTTGCGCCTACATGATTTGGTGTTTAGTATAATAACAACCTCACTTGTAAATAGGAAAAGGTGTGTATATAAATGGAATATAATCAATCAACAGTTAACTACTGGAAAGCTTTTGTACTACCATATACATTTGCTTTAGAAGAGTTAAAGACTAAATTTGAAATTATGAACCGGGAAGCCCAATTTTTAGAGGATTACAACCCGTTTGAACATATAAAAACAAGATTAAAACAACCTGAAAGTATTATTAAAAAGCTTGAGCGTAAAAATTTATTACCGACAGTTGAAAATGCACAAACGCATTTACAAGACATCATCGGCATTCGTATTACATGTTGCTTCGTAGAAGATATCTATCATTTAAAAAATGTCATTCAAAAACGTGAAGATATGGAAATCATAGAAGTAAAAGATTATATTGCTAACCCAAAACAAAATGGCTATAAAAGTTTACACATGATTATTAAATATCCTTTATCACTAAATTCAGGTACAAAAGAAGTCTTTGCAGAGATTCAATTACGTACGCTAGCAATGGACTTCTGGGCGAGTTTAGAACATAAACTTTATTATAAATATGAAGGAAAAATACCTGAGTATTTAAAAGATGAATTACATGATGCAGCAATGAAAGCTGAAGATCTTGATAATAAAATGGCAACCATTCGCCAAGATATTGATGATATCGAAGCATGCTCAAATCAAATTATGTTACCACTATAAAGTGAAACTTTAATCAGCCCTCACCAATCGGGCGTTAACGGACAGCCAGACTCCCACCTAACTTCTTTGATCCAACTGAATTTTGAGGTGGGAGTTTTACTGTCCGTTAACGCGGGATAAAAAAGGTTCTCGCCAATGAGAACCTTTTTTATTTCACTATTTACAGGCCGAAAGACTCCCAGATTAAAGTTTCACTTTATTTCTTCCCTATCGTGCGAACCTCTTCAATTTTCCATCCATCCTCTTCTTTTCCAAGCGCATACTGTACTTTCTTCTGAAGAGTGACCTCTCCATCTATTTCCTTTTCCTTTGTTTCAACAACAACATACCCTGCTTTACTAGCTTTCATATCTATATGTTCCAATTCAATTTTCTTATTTCCTTTTTGAAAAGCTGCTTCTTTTTGTGTTTTTAAATCTTCAGCACTAGGCATTTTTTTGGAAAATAAGTCCATATGTTCAGCAAGATTTTTTTCGTTTGTCGTCCGTACAAATTTCTCCATCACATCTTGAATCAATTTTTCTTCTTCTTTCGTTATTTGTACCTTTTCCTCAGTTTTTGTAGTAGTAGATTTTTGTTCTATATGATCCTCCTTGGATTGACATCCAACTAGCCATAATACACCTATTAGAAGGGATCCTATTCCCATGAAAAAAGCCCTCATCTTCCCATCTCCTAAAAAGAAAAGTGAGGCATTTCGCCTCACTTTCATTTATAATTAGCGTCTTCCTTTATTCGGATCGCCACCGCCAACGATATCAAAGACACGTTTAGCGATATTTGTATTCTCTTGAACGCCAGAGAACAAGTATTTACCAGGTCCAAATGCATATACGTTTACATCTTCCCCTGTATGTCCACCTGTTGTCCATCCTGTAACTGAACGCTTATTGAAAATATCCTCAATCGCGTTATCAATCTTTGTTACATCTTTTGAAGGAGCAATATCATTTACCGCTTTAATTTCTTCTGGTGTTAATTGTAAATCAATATATTTTTTCAATGTTTCTTCTACATTTGCACCTTTTGCAATCTCGTTTGCCATGAAGTCCGGTGTGCGTTTTGCAGCTTTAATTGGATCTACTTTAAAGTTATACTCACCATTCGCACCTAAAGATAATCCACCAGTAGCGTGGTCTGCCGTTGCAACGACTAACGTATTTTTATCTTTTTTCGCAAACTCAATTGCTGCTTTAAATGCTTTTTCAAAGTCTTCCATTTCACTCATTGCACCAACGATATCATTATCGTGTCCAGCCCAGTCGATTTGACTTCCTTCAACCATTAAGAAGAAACCATTTTTATTTTTGTTCAAACGCTCAATTGCTGCATTTGTCATTTCTTCTAATGAAGGTGTTTTATCAGTGCGGTCAATCATTTTATCTAAACCGCCTGGCGCAAATAAACCTAGAATTTGATCGTTTTTATCATTTAACAATTGATTGCGATCCGTTACATAGCTATAACCAGATTTCTTAAATTCTTCTGTAAGATTGCGATCTTTTCTAACAAAGTTATTTACTCCGCCGCCAAGCATAACGTCTACTTTATGCTTCCCTTTAATTTTTTCATCAAAATAATCATTTGCAATTGCGTCCATATTTTTACGACTAATGTCATGCGCCCCGAAAGCAGCTGGTGTTGCATGTGTAATTTCAGAAGTAGCGACTAGTCCTGTTGATTTGCCTTTTTCTTTCGCTTGTTCAAGAACAGTTTTCACTTCTGCTTTATCATTATCAACCGCAATTGCCGCATTATATGTTTTAATTCCTGCTGACATAGCTGTTGCTGCTGATGCAGAGTCTGTGATATTTTCATGTTCATCTTCCGGATATGTCTTTTGTGTCCCTACAAGATGCTTATCAAACTCTGTAGATTCCATCTCGAATGTTTTCGGATTATCTTTCATATAACGATGAGCCGTCATGTATGAAGGACCCATACCATCTCCAATTAACACAATAACATTTTTAATCTTTGCATTGCTTCCGCTCTCATCTGCATTTACTTCACTAGAACGTGTAAAATTCCATGTTGCCACCGAAGTAACTGCTAACGACGCCACAACTGCAAATGGCCATGCTTTTTTCACAAACTTTTTCACTGTCTTGTCCCCCTAATTAGGTTATTCATTTCCCACTATCAAATTTAATAGAAGACTATTAAGAGAAAATTAGTTATATGTAAATTTTTTGTTAACTTATGTAAATATCAGTTATAATTTGTATAACTTTGTCTTTTCATATCAACCATCTTCCCCTTTACAATTAAAATATAAACAAGTTGGATTTCATGTAACGTAAATCTCTTATTTAACATTTTCAATCTACTTTCATCAAAATTAATAGAAATGTGGTGAGCATGTATGAAAATAATAAAGCTAGACGAAACTTTTATTTTTGATCTACTCGACCTTTGCAAATCTATTGGATGGTTACAAGAGAAAGCATTTATGAAAAAACAATTCGAAATGTATCTTTCTATTGGCACACTTATCGGTTATATGCATGAAAATAAACTGATTGCAGCTGGAGGAGTATTTCCATTTAAAAATAGTTTTTCTACTATCGGCATGTTAATCGTCCACCCTAATTTTCAAGGCCAAGGAATCGGACGTATGTTGCTTAATCGATGCTTAGCACACACTCATCCAAAACAACCAATTGCACTTATTGCAACAAAAGCTGGAGAACCTCTTTATACGTCATGCGGATTTCAAACAGTAACGACGATTCATCGTTTTGAGAAACAAACTACTAAAACACATATTACTCCTATGCAACAAGTGACAGAACAAGATCTTGAAACACTTATTTCTCTCGATCAAATTACAACTGGCACTAATCGTTCTTTCCTTTATTCATTGCTATTACCAAGAGCGAGCCGCTCTTTTAAAATAGAGAGGAATAACTGTATAGAAGCTTTTTCCTTATGTATACAAAAAGGTAATATATTATGCGTCAATCCACTTATCGCAAAGCAAGAGAAGGATGCTATTCAATTATTCAAGAAGATCTGTGAATGTTGGAATGGCACAGTAAGGATTGATGTCCCCCATTCACAATTTTTATTTCGTAAATTTCTTCAAACAGAACATTTCCAAGAAACGCTCCTTTCACCTCTTATGATAAAAAACGGTAGCCAACTTCCTGGAAATCGTAATATGCTATTTGCTATGATAGATACAGCGTTATGTTAGAAAGGGGACACCTAATTGAAGCGATTTAGCTATTTTATGGTAGGTTGTCTTACTCTTACACTATTAGTAGGATGTAGTGCAGCAGAAAAGCCAGTAGAACAAGTAAAACAAGTTAAAAATACACTTACAACGAAACTAGCTACAGAGGAAAAAATGGTAGAAATAGATGGTCAAACCATTTACTTTAAAAAGATCGGTAATGAAAAACCACCTTTACTTATGATTCATGGATTTGGAGGATCTTCAGATGGTTTTCAAAAGATTTATTCAGACTTAGCGAAAGATCATACAATTATTTCTGTAGATGCTTTAGGGTTCGGGCGCTCATCTAAGCCGATGGATTTTTATTATTCTTTCCCAGCCCATGCAAATTTGTATTATAAATTAATGAAAAAACTAGGTTATGATTCGTTTGCAATATTGGGACACTCAATGGGCGGAGAAATTTCTCTTAATTTAACGTATTTATATCCCGAAGCCGTTACTCACCTTATTTTAACTGATGCTACAGGCGGTCCGCATACACTCGTTAATAAACAAGGTTCACCAAAACCACAATTGTCGACCGATTTAAATGCCGTCTCTGCTATTGCAGATTACGATGAGAGCAAAGTGAAATTCAAACGTAATGATGAAGAGCACTACAATAAAATGAAATTATGGCCTAGACGTCTTCAAATCAATGCAAATGAATTGAATCAACCAACCTTAATTATATGGGGAAGAAATGATAGTAGCGTTTCTTGGAAAGAAGGAGAAACGTATCATCAATTCTTAAAAAATAGTACTTTTCATATTATCGAAAAAGGTTATCATGCACCATTTCGTCAAGAGCCACAAGAATTTGTAGGTTATGTAAAAGAATTCTTTAAGAACAATCCTATCAAAGTTGAAAAATAACATAAGCGGGTATCTCATTTTGAGATACCCGCTTTCATATATTAAGCAGCTTGCTTTTGGCGTTTTTGAGTTTTTGATCCTAATACTTTCGGAATAACGAAGCCATCTATTCCAAATTTACCAGCATTCATGCCAGAGACTAGAACGAATATTGATAGAATAGCCATTTCAGGGTTTACACCAATTGACCCACTAAACATATAGGAAAAGTTCATTACAAGACCGAAAAAGACCGCTGTTTTTGTTAAACAGCCTACAATTAAACCAATTCCAACTAAAATTTCTCCCCATGTTACAAGTGTATTAAATAGCTCAACGTTTGGAATTGCGAAATCTTGTAAAAATGATGCCCACCAAGATTGAACAGCCGGTTGTGCTCCTTTAGACTTTTCAATTGCCCCCTGTAAATAACCAGTTGCATCGAATCCTTTTCCTTGTAGTTTACCGATTCCAGCCATTAACCATGTGTAACCAAGATACACTCGAATTACTGCTAGCACAAAAGAAACTGCTTTGTTTTCTCTTAAAAATTGAATAACCATATCTTCCTCCTAAAGTTGTAATTAAGTTAGTTACAGATAATATAATAACATTAGTCACTTATTTTTTAAACGTTAATTATGAATAATTCGTGACATGTGTATGAAACATTAAAAACTAACGTTTATATAGTAACTTTTATTACCTGTAAAAACTTGAACATATCATACCATAAGTGATAATGGTTTTCATTGAAGAAAATGTAAAAAAAATGTGAGTTAAATGTGAAACACATTTATTCGAATATAAAATAAACGTGTTTCACACTACTTATATAATCGAAATGTATGTGTCTCTTTATCAATTAACCGTGCTTCTTCAAAAGCCTCTCCTAACGTTTTTTCATGGTTAATAAGCGCGTAAAATAAGCGTATTGTAAACATAAGTGCCGCATTCCCATCTACATAATCGATCGATCCAATATACGATTTCGCCCCACTACGTAAGAAAGATTCTGCTAGTTTTTGCTCCCCTAACGTACACCCACTATTTACAATATGTGTATTATGCAATTTTGCATATTTATAAATTTCTGCTGTACCAAAGTATCCCCTCGGTTCATCTTGTTCATATATATCTTCACCTAACTCTTCCATGACAAACTTTCCTTCCTCACCATGAAAGCAAAAAACAACATAATCGATATCATTATATAGACCCTTTCCAGAAAGAATATCTGTGAACTCTTTTGGTCTACCAATCCAGTATGTTATAACTTTTGCCCCAAAATATTCAAGCGATGCCCGGATTGATTGAGCCTCTAAATCAGAATTAAAACCAACTACTAGTGCAACATTCAATATACACCCTCCATCCTATCATTAGATTTCATCCATCAAACTTTCAAACGCTACATCCATTTCATATATACCCGTTTCTTGCAAAAAATCAGATCTAGTTAAAACGATTTTCTGTAAATATTGCCTATATGCTGTAATCGTCCCATCGTGAGATACAATGCAAATTCTTTCAGCTCCCAGTTCATAACACCAGAGAAGAAATTCATCTACTATTTGCCGAAAACGATTCTCTGAAATAGTATTTATACCTCCCGTCCATAACTGCTTATTTGTACTTTTCTCTATCGAAAAATGTGGAAATAAATTTGCTATCATTCCCTGATCTACTATGTGGTCACATGGTAATGTTTTCGCTCCTTCTCGATAAGGAAAAATACGTGGGGATACATATGGATGGACGACTTTTTGACAAGCTAGCTTCTCACTCCATATTGTCGCCGTTTGTAAAGTTCTAATTGCAGGACTGGCAACTAATATATCCGTTTCTTGCAATGGCACATTGTATTGAAGTAATTTAGCCTGATTCCTTCCTTCATCCGTTAATGATGGATGCAACACTTGTAAACTTCCCGGCAGATTTTTTGTATGTTCTCCTTCACCATGCCGAACAAAGACGAGTTTCATACCCATCCTCCTCTCTCTGAATTCCTTCAATATAATTTCTTCCCTATCTCATCCATTATTCCTGCTATATGGAAAACCGATATGTAAAAAAGATTTGACATAAATAATTGGAAAATATTACAATTATACATGTAAAATATTTTTTACACCGGGGAGGGAATCACAAATATGAAATGGCTAACTATCTTAATTGGAACGATTATATGGGCATATATAAATGGATTTTTTAGTAGTGATAAAACTGCTAACCCTTGGATTACAGATGATGAACGGGAAACAAAAATTAAACAGAAAGCAATTATTGCAAGCTGGTCTGGTGTTTTTATGTTTTGTACCATTAACCTTTTAAACAAATGGTTAGGTGTAGGAACAAACGATACATCGCCTTACTTACCACCTTCTGTCGCAACTATTTTAAAAGAAAATGTTGAGTTACAAATTTTATTTATGCTATTTATTACGTATGGAATATTTTATATATATTATCGAAGAAAACTAAGTGCTTAACTTTTATCTCATGATTATCCTCCTAAATGGTTATAGTAATTAGGACAAAATGAAAGGAGCGATATAAAAATGAGTAACTCGAATGATTTTTTAGATACACTGCATGAAAAACAAGCAAAAGATGAACAGAATAGAAAGCATCAGGGAAACGGCAACCCAGCGAAAAAAAAGCCAAATAAAACACATAAATAACAATAAAAAACGTGCCTAAAAGTATCTTGTAGGCACGCTTTTTTATTCTTCTTTCACCGAGATAACATTTTCCCAGTTCCACTTCTCATAATACCACTCTGGTACATCTATATTTTCAATCCACTTCTTTTCTTGCTTTCCATCACTATTTGCAACCCATACATTGGCCTTATTACGGTCTGAACGTATCCATATTAATTGATTGCTCTTCTTCATAAAAATCGGATGATAATCACCTTGCTTATGAGGTGGCTTTGTAATTTGATGTCGTTTATCGCTTGTACGATCAATCTCATATAAAGATGGCAGTGGTCTTTTTTCCGGCGGAGTTTCTATTCCTGCCTCTTTTGCCCTTGAAACGATAATTACTCTATTGTTCTTCCATGCAAAATCCCAATCAACATAACCTTTCGGCGTAAATGTGTTCTGCTGAAGCACTGGCAGTTCTTTTACTTTTAAGTGTTTATTCTCTAACGCAACTCTTCCGCTTCCTTCAATATAAGCTAATATATTGCTAGATGGCGCCCATTTGAACCATTGTGTGTTTAATAACATTTGATCTACTTTTTCAAACCGACTGCCATCTGCTCGAACTAAGCAAAGTGTATTACTATCTGCTGACCATGAAGCTGTTGGTACCGCTAAAAAGGAAATCCACTTTCGATCCGGTGACCACTCAAACCCACTTGCAACTAGTGCTAAAAAATCATCATGTTCATTTGGCAATGCATACAAATGCTTCATTTTGTGAGGATTCATATGTGCATCTTTTTGCACTTCATATAGCTGCGCTCCTGTCCATCCAGTTGGAAGTAAGTGTGCTTCAGAAGATACAAGAAACTTCTTTCCATCAGGGTACCATGCATAATCACCTACACCAGCTGATACATTTTCAAAATCAGCATTCTTTTTTTGAACATCAAACGTATGTAATGTATTCGCAAATACAAATGCAATCGTATTGTCTGTCGGTGACCATTGATAATTTGATACTTCAGATTGAAATGGGCTAACTTTCTTTCCATCTTCCAGTCGGTACATTTCCAATGTGTTTTGCTTCTTTCCTTTAGCATAGGCAATCCACTTTCCATCATGAGACCACTTCGGCCCTGTTATGTACTCTCCTTTTGTTATTTGTTTTTCTTTTCCCTCAATTTTAACCCAAAGGTCATGATGACGAATAAAGGCAACTTTCGCCCCATTATGTTCCGCACTAGCAATCAAAATTGAAGATAAAAAAATAAACAATCCCACACTACTACTCACAATAATTTTTTTCATACGTTCCTCCATTTTTCTTATAGCATTCCTCATATGCCACTTACTATATGCGACTCCCGCTCCGTATTAAATGCACAATAGTTGTGCATTTATCCCCATTAAGGCTGGGCTTCCCTCGCTGAATATTAACCATTCGACATAATCCCCAAAAATTTCCCAAGAAATTTTTAATTCAAAGAGGATTGGTATGAATTATGTCGAAAGTATAGTTTAGCCAACATTCGTTTTTATATTTCACAACAAAATTGTAAGATTACTTTTCTGAATATTGACACTTTTTGTTAGGGGGAGTTTCAATGAAAAAAACTACATCTGCACTATTAAGTATGGCGCTCGTCTTTTCTAGTTTTGGAACTTTAAGCGCGCATGCTGAATCGCTGCAAAAGGAGAAGCAATTTAGCCCACAGTTAAAAGCAAATATTGAACAATGGGGAGAAAACAAAATTGCGCAAAATGTTGAAACAAAAACAGCAAAAGAAATTTCAGTCATTGTAGAGTTGCAACATGCTCCGCTCGCTTCACAAAGTAACATTCAGCATGCTCCAGATTTAAAAAATGGCAATGCGCAATCATACCATGCACAACTAAAAAAGGCACAAGAGGATACAGCAAAGAAAATGAAAGAAAAAACACCGAATGCAAAAATAAAAGAAACGTATAGTACGTTATTTTCTGGATTCTCTATTTCTATCCGAGGAGATCAAGTTGCTGCTTTAGCTTCTTTACCTGAAGTAAAGGCAATTTATCCGAACTTAACATATAAGTTACATGAAACAGCAAAAAGCCCTACGGATTTAGAAACACCAAACGTTGGAGGTCCTACAGTAGGTGCTCCTGAAGCATGGAAACTAAAAGATCCATCTGGCAAACCGCTTGATGGAAAAGGAATGAAAGTCGCTGTTATTGATTCAGGTGTAGACTATACACATCCTGACTTACAAGCAAATTATATTGGCGGCTACGATACGGTCGATGAAGATAATGATCCGATGGATGGAAACGTACACGGTACTCATGTAGCTGGCATTATTGCTGGTAATGGAAAAATAAAGGGGATTGCTCCGAACGCTTCGATACTCGCTTACCGTGTCATGAATGATGGCGGCACTGGTACGACCGATGATATTATTCAAGGTATTGAGCGCGCTATTCAAGATGGTGCAGATGTTCTAAATTTATCTCTCGGTCAAGATTTGAATGTCCCTGATCAACCTGTAACAATGACGTTAGAACGTGCAGCAAAACTTGGTGTTACTGCAGTCGTTTCAAATGGAAACGATGGACCAAAGCCTTGGTCTGTTGATGCTCCTGGTAATGCAAGTAGTGTCATCTCTGTTGGTGCATCTACTGTTTCTATTCCATTCCCGACATTCCAAGTAGCTGGTTCTAATAAATCTTACCAAGGATTACCGTTATCAAAAGCAGATTTTCAAGTAGGAAACGATGCTCAACTTGTCTATGTTGGCTACGGTAATTCAAGCGATTACGCTAAACAAGATATGAAGGGTAAGTTCGCTCTCGTCTTACAAGGAACTTCAAGCACATTAATAAAAGCAGAACAAGCGAAACAAGCTGGCGCTATCGGGGTACTACTAATTTCTAATGAAAAAGAAATTAATAGTATGCCCGAATATTTTGGACGTGAAGATGTAGCTCTTCCGGTTATGCAGCTATCAAATACAAATGGCGAAGAGTTGAAAACTTTAATTACAAAACGGAAGAAAAATATAAAGATTGGACAACCGAACAAAAACGAACTTATTGGTAACTTCAGCTCAAGAGGACCATCACAAGGAAGTTGGCTTATAAAACCTGATGTTATTGCACCTGGAGTAAAGATTACAAGCACAGTGCCACGAGGTGGCTATGAATCTCACAACGGAACAAGTATGGCTGCTCCGCAAGTAGCGGGAGCCGTTGCCTTACTGCGTCAAATGCATCCTGATTGGACGACAGAACAATTGAAATCTGCTCTTGCCAACACTGCAAAAACATTAAAGGATGTCAATGAAAATACATATCCTGTCATGGCACAAGGATCAGGTTTAATTAACATTCCAAAAGCAGCCCAAACGGATGCGTTAGTGAAACCGAACAACGTAAGTTTCGGTCTTATTAAACCAAATAGCGGCAAAGTGAAACTAACACAAAATATTACGTTACAAAATCTTTCTAACAAAAAGAAAAACTTTTCAACTCGTATTGAATTACTAGATACAAAAACAAAAATCCAGACTTCTTTCCCTTCTTCAATTAGTTTAAAAGCAAATAGTAGCATCGAAAAACCTTTTACGATTACTGTAGATAGCTCCTTACCACAAGGCGTATATACAGGAAATCTGTATGTAAAAGACCAAGGAACAAAAGAAGAAATGCGTATTCCATTTACATTTAGCATCGATCCGAAAGAATACAAGCGTATTGATGGTCTTGAAATCGTTAATTCTACTTTCAGCCCAAATAATGACAAAATATTAGATGACAACTTAATCAATTACTATTTAGTTACACCAGTTGAAGACATAGCCTTTCATGCTAATTTAATTACGAAAGACCGCGTGACATATCAAGGCATGGTATATCAAGGTAAAAGCGAAACACCTGGTTATAAATCTTTCAAATGGAATGGTACAAAAACTGATGGATCCCCGTTACCTGATGGCTTGTACCAAATCGAAGCTGTTGCTTCTAACTCTGGCGGAGAAACAAAGCAAACAGGAGCGGTGTTTATTGACCGAACAGCACCTAAGTTAACACACGAAATTGATCAAGAAAATCTTATTATTAGAGGAAACGTTGATGATATTCTACTAGATTGGATGACAGAATCTGGTTGGATAGCACCTGGTATTCCAGTGAGAATGCAATATGAAATTAACGGAAATGGCATATGGGAAAGTGCCTTCCTAAACACTTGGGAGAAAAACTATGAAATTTATTTCGATCGTAATCAATTACAACAAGGAAAAAACACAATTCATATTGTAGCAACAGATGCAGCTGGAAATACAACTAATTTAAATGTTGATCTAGAAGTAAAATAAGGTCATACCAAGATTTTTTCGCCCCTATCCAATGTTCCGATAGGGGCTTTTTCTATTTCTCACATAAACATTTGTTAAATAATTCTGAATGTTGTGATAGAATTTTCATAAGCGCTTTCATTTTAAAGAGAGGTGATACAAGCTATACGAAATCGATATACAGTTTTATAGAAAAAAGGAGGATGTTTAAATGACAAAGAAAACAGAAATCCCATCGCATTTAAAACCATTCGTATCCACACAGCATTATGATCAATACACACCGGTGAACCACGCTGTATGGCGTTACATTATGAGACAAAATCATAGTTTCTTAAAAGACGTTGCTCATCCAGCCTACGTAAACGGATTACAATCATCTGGTATAAATATAGATGCCATTCCTAAAGTAGAAGAAATGAATGAATGTTTAGCACCAAGTGGCTGGGGAGCTGTAACGATTGATGGACTTATTCCAGGCGTAGCGTTCTTTGATTTTCAGGGACACGGGTTATTACCAATTGCAACAGATATTCGTAAAGTAGAAAATATCGAGTATACACCGGCTCCTGATATCGTTCATGAAGCTGCAGGCCACGCACCAATTTTACTTGATCCTACATATGCAAAGTATGTAAAACGCTTTGGACAAATTGGAGCAAAAGCTTTCTCTACAAAAGAAGAACATGATGCGTTTGAAGCTGTTCGTATATTAACAATCGTAAAAGAAAGCCCGACTTCTACACCTCAAGAAGTTGCAGATGCTGAAAATGCGGTAATTGAAAAACAAAAATTAGTTTCTGGTTTATCAGAAGCAGAACAAATTTCACGCCTTTTCTGGTGGACGGTAGAATACGGGTTAATTGGAAATATAGACGATCCAAAAATCTACGGTGCTGGTCTCCTTTCTTCTGTTGGTGAAAGTAAACATTGCTTAACAGACGCTGTAGAAAAAGTTCCTTTTTCTATTGAAGCTTGTACAGGAACAACTTATGACGTAACAAAAATGCAACCTCAACTATTTGTTTGTGACTCCTTTGAAGAGTTAACAGAGGCACTTGAGAAGTTCTCTGAAACGATGGCCTTTAAAACAGGTG
Source organism: Bacillus sp. EB106-02-03-XG38 (assembly GCF_058792175.1). Taxonomy (NCBI): domain Bacteria; kingdom Bacillati; phylum Bacillota; class Bacilli; order Caryophanales; family Bacillaceae; genus Bacillus; species Bacillus sp. EB106-02-03-XG38. Next base: position 491,748 of record NZ_JBYTED010000003.1, on the reverse strand, counting down.
GTAAAGAAGGTTTAGAAAAAGCGATTCGCTCTGAAAACCACGCAACTGCTGAGCTAAATAGCGGACTACAAATTACAGGTACATTTAATGAGACAATTGAAAACGATGCAGGTGAAGTGATTTACATGCGTACAAATTCACCAACTGCATTATCCATTCATAATAAACAACTAGCGGATCACTCTACCGCTGTACACAGTGACGGCTTTGGAACACCAATTGGATTACTTACTGAAAATATTGCATTAGAAAACTGTACAGACGAACAATTACAATCATTAGGAATTACAATTGGAAATAAAACATCATTTACTTTTGCAAGTGGCATCCATGTAAATGGAACGGTAACAGCAATTCAAAAAAATGATAAAAAGATTGCTCTTATCTCCTTTATCGATTGTACCGTTACTTATAAAGAACGTTTATTATTTGATGCTTCATGGGGTGCTTTTGATATGGCTGTTGGCTCAAAAATCACTTCTGTATTCCCAGGAGCGGCAGATGCAGCAGCGTTTTTCCCTGCTGATGAAGAAATAGAAGCAACTCCAGCACCTCTTACATTAACTGAGCTAGATCGTATGTATCAAACAGTTCGTGATATTCGAAATGAAGGTATTTTACACGAAGCTCATATCGAACAGCTAGTGGCAATTCAAGAAGTATTAAATAAATTTTATGCGAAAGAATGGCTGCTTCGCCTTGAAATATTAGAATTGCTTTTAGATCATAACAAAGGGCATGAAACATCCGCAGCATTATTACAACAACTTTCTACTTTTACAACTGATGAAGCTATAACACGTCTTATTAACAATGGTCTTGAACTATTACCTGTAAAGGATGTGAAAAATGATGCTACGATTAACTGAAGAAGAAGTTCAAGAGGGATTATTGACAGTAGATAAATGGATGATAAAAGATGAAAAATGGATTGAACGAAAATATATGTTTTCCGACTACTTAAAAGGAGTCGAATTTGTGTCTGAGGTCGCCAAACTATCAGAAGAACATAATCATCATCCATTTATTCTTATCCAGTATAAAGCAGTCATTATTACTTTGTCCTCCTGGAATGCAAAAGGTTTAACGAAACTCGATTTTGAGCTTGCCAAACAATTTGATGAACTATTTGTCCAAAATGAAAAAGCCATTATAAGAAAGTAAAAAAGAGAAGCCTTTTTAGGCTTCTCCTTTAATTTTGAAATGGATACTATGTCCAAATGGATCCTCGACCTGTAATATTCCATCCTTGTACGTAGCAATCTTGCCAATATTTTTTAAGCTTTCACATACTTGCTCTTTTTGTTTTTCATCCGCTAGTACAATTGTAAAATATTTCAATCCAACGGAATTTGGCATTTGCGGTGGTATCCCTTCACCTTGCCACGTATTTAAACCGATATGGTGATGATAGCCGCCTGCTGATACAAAGAGCGCTCCATTGCGAGCTGGGATTGTTACTTCAAAACCAAGACCATCCACATAGAAACGTTTCGCTTCTTCTAAATCAGCTATATGGAAATGAACATGCCCCATCACAGTACCAGCTGGGAAACCATTCCACACACTTCCTTGCTGTAATAATTCTTCACCAGCTAACGGGTTACTAACAAATGGTAGTTCTCCATTCTCATTACGCCAAACTTCTTTTTGGCGATCATGATAAATTTCAATCCCGTTTCCATCTGGATCAGCTAAATAAAGGGCCTCACTAAAGTAATGGTCGGCTCCGCCGTGCAGTGGATACACCATTTCTACAAGATGACGAAGAATATTGGCTAAATCTTGTCTGCTCGGTAATAAAATTGCGTAATGATATAAACCCGTTCTCCCTCTTTGCTTTGGCAAAGCTTCTTTCTTTTCTTCAATAATCAGGAGTGTTTCGTTATTTTCATTACCAAATGTAACGACCATTTCATCTTGTTTTAATACTTTCATACTTAGTACTTCTGTATAAAACTCTAGTGATTTCTTTATATTTGATACATATAAATGAACAACATCAAGTGTTGTATCGGGATGAAGTTGAAAACTCATCTTGTTAGCCCCCCATTTAATTTAGTTCTTCTTTGACATTTTCTCTTTGATGAAATTATCTACAAAACCGTCTGCTTTCGCAACAAATAAGTACGCACCCATTGCTAACAATGCAAGCTCTAATTCGAATCCAGGATTTTTTCCATCTCCTAATAAACCAGCTGACCATTTTACTTTTACAATTGCGCCAACCATAACAAGTGCGAACAATAATCCAATATATCTTACACCTAAACCTAGAATTAATAATAGACCACCAACTACTTCCGCTGTTGCTACACCGTATGCAAGACCTCCTGGTAAACCAATGCTTGTGAACCACCCTGCAATATTGTCAATCCCCGATTGGAATTTTGTTAAACCGTGCATGAAGAACGTTACCCCTAACACGATACGAATAATTAAGTTACCGATATGTTGATTCATTTCTTTCTCTCCTTTATAGTTTTCTTATACGAAACTTTTATTTACATTACAAAACATACACTAATTTTTTTTATTCGTCAATTCATTTTCACTGGGAAAAAATATATTTTTTTTGCTATGATACAAATAGTTGTTTACAAAAAAGGAGCTTGATTTTATGAATATTGGTTCTGCAATACGTGAAATTCGTCAACGTAGAGGCATAACAATCGCACAAATTTGTGAGGGAACAGGTCTTTCTAAAGGATTTATGAGCCAAGTTGAAAATAATAAAACCTCACCATCTATCTCAACTTTAGAAACGATCTCCAATTTCTTAAACGTTCCCCTTCCCTATTTATTATTAGAACAAAAAGATCGGCTGAAAGTTGTCAAAAAGGTAGAGCGTAAATACAGTGTATACGGAAAAGATGAACAGAGAATTGAACATGTGGCAGAACAAGGTGGCCTTCGCCTAAATCTTGTAGAAATTCCTGCTGGGTTTCCGAAAGAAAACACACCAAATGCCCATGAAGGGGAAGAGTGTCACCTTGTATTACGCGGAAAACTAGAAGTTCAACATGGAGAAGATATTGCAATTGTAGAAGAAGGTGATTCTTTCTCCTGGAATGCATGTGTTCCTCATATCGTTCGTAATATAGGGGATGAAACTGCATTATTACTCATCTCTAGTCATGCAGAAAATCGAAAACGTGTTTATTAAATAAAAAAGAAGCCTGCAAACCAGGCTTCTTTTTTATCCCCTTATAACCCCATAGCTTGTCCCAACTAGTACAGTCTTTTCGTCTTGATTGCGATAAACTGACTCGATTGAAACCTTTTTGTATCCTTCCATCTGTTCAATATTAGTTAAAGTTAATTCACAAGTGATCGTATCTCCTGTAAAAACTGGTCTAATAAACTCACTTACTAATTCTCTTGCTATGTAATGTAATTCTTCGCCTACTTTCGTTCCAATGCTAGCAGTCAATAAACCATGAACCATTAAACGTCCATTTTCATCATATTCCATATGATGCCTACCTTTATCTCCTGTAATATTTGCAAATTCAAAAACCTCTTCTTCAGTAAATCTTCTTTCGTATTTAAATACATCCCCAATTTTTATACTCATTTTTATCCCCCTAATAATAAACAGAATTTTCTTTTATTTTATCATAAAATGAGTCTTAGTTCAGTTTATATTATTAGAATATCGAGCCTTTTTCTCTTTATCGATGCCCATCTTTTTTTGCTATTTGATACCCATAATACGCACATGTTCCATTTCTCGATAACTCTCTCACCTCAAAACCACAACTTCTATAAAAATCAAAATTACTCGCGGATGTATGTGCAAACCAGTCGCCATGTGGTAGCTTTTGCAAGCAAAGAGCGACAAGTTTCTTGCCTAATCCCTTCCCTCTATATTCATATTTCACAACTAAATTTACTATGTTCGCGACCATGATTCCATCAGAAATGACCCTCACCATCGCAACCATCTCTTCTTCATCCCATATTGTGAATGCCCATGTTGAATTTTCAAATGCTATCGTAAATTTTTCAATTTGCCAAGAAGGGATATTATCATTGCTCCAACCGGCATCTTCGAATAAGGTTTTAATTGCATATGCAGGTACACCATTCGTTCCCTCGCGAATAATAAGTCCATTATGATAAATGTACATGTAATCCCCCCCTTATTTTTATATACCATTCTTCAAAAAATGCAATTTACCTTTTTTCACCCAACACGCTTAATAGAATAAACGAGAACATCCATCCCATGAAATGAAGTTGTCTTCTCATAACTAAGTCCTGTTTTTCTAGCAACAAAGATGGAGGCGGGGTGGTCCGGATTAATAAGAGAAATTAACTTATTCATTCGTAACGCTTGGAATCCATAGTCTCGAAATGCTGCCGCTGCTTCTTTTGCATACCCTTTTCCCCAATACTGAGGTAATAACCAATAACCAATTTCAATTTCCTCTTTTCCATCTATTTGCTGCTTTACTAATCCTGCATGACCAATTCGTATTCCCGTTTCCTTTTCAATCAATACAAATAAACCGAGACCGTTTTTATAGCTAGGAATCACCCATTCCTCCAAACTTTTTTTGCATTGCATATATGTTTTTAACGTCCCATTTCCAATATATCGCATTACCTTCTCATTTCCCCATAGTGAGGCGTAGAACTGTAAATCATCCATCGTATATTTGCGAACTTGTAAACGCTCTGTATGAAACATCTCTGCACTCCTTCCCACGAATTTGTACTTACCTACACGATCATGTTTTGGATATATACTAAATGTTACTATCTATTATAAAGGAACTAAAGACTAAATACAGAATATTCAATCTCAAAAGAATTAAAAAAGGCAGTAGACAAATGTTGTCTACTGCATCCATATCATAACTAGCATAAAGAAAACTACAATTGAGGGGGGTGTAGGATTTTCAAATATACTAGATACTTATCCCGTTCTAACGGGCGGTAAACTTTTCAATTATATAAAAGTGAAAAGTTTACCGCCCGTAAGAACCTTTGCAGTTATTATGTGAGCACCGTTAAGTACTCAAATACACGCTGTGCTTTTTCTCCACCCATTCGTGCATGCTGAAGAAGGGAAATACCATGTGGACCAGATGCACATAATGCTTCTGGTTGTGCTACTAAAATAGCTTGTACAACTTCTAATTCACCAAGCATAGCGGCCGCGAAAATATCCATTCGAGCGCCCTTTTCTAATAAATAAAGAGCAATGTCTTTACGACCTACATGCGCCGCTGCTCCTAACGCACTTTCCCAATCTGCTCCTCCCCAATTGTAAGAGGCATGAAGTAAGCTTGGCGATTCAGCCAACAGTTCTTGTACTTTTTCTAAATCTCCGTGAGCTGCCATAACAAATTCCCTTACTAACTCAGTGGTAATACATTCTTCTGTTCGCATCTTGCTTCTCCTCCTTTAGAAATTCGTTTCGGTGTAAAAAATGGCTTGTCGCTTCCTTGAAAAATATCTACCTCGATGCCGAACACACGTTGAAACATTTCATGACATAACACTTCTTCTGGTATACCGTCATACTGAAGCTTCCCTCGCTTTAATACGAGTAAACGATCACTATATTGAGCCGCTTGGTTAATATCATGTAAAACCATTATAATTGTCATGCCAAACTCCTCATTTAATCGTTTCACAAGTTCCATTACCTCCAACTGATGAACGATATCTAAAAAGGTTGTTGGCTCATCCAATAACAAGACATTTGTACGTTGTGCTAGCGTCATTGCAATCCAGGCTCGTTGTCGTTCTCCTCCTGATAAAGATTGTAAAAGACGATATTCATACCCTTCAAGATTTGTAACAGACAATGCCCAATCAACAATTTCTTCATCTTCTTTATTTAAGTGACCTCTCCATGATTTATGAGGACCTCTTCCAAATTCAATTAATTCTTTCACTGTTAAATCTAATTGATGATCATGCATTTGTGGTAACATCGCTAATTGCTTCGCTACATCGGCACTTTTCATCGTATGAATATTTTTTCCATCTAAAATGATATCCCCTTCGCTTTGTTTAAGTAGTCTTGCCATTAAACGAAGCAAAGTAGATTTCCCCGATCCATTCGGCCCAATTAAACTAACAACCTCTCCAGCTTTAATATGTACATTCATATTTTGCATTTGAAATCTTTCAGAATGTGCGTAAAACACTTGGTTAACGGAAATCACGCTGTTTTCCTCCTCTATGAATTAAATATAAGAAGAATGGACCGCCTAAGAATGATAGTAAAATACCAACAGGCAATTCAATTGGATCGAACCAACTTCGGGCTATCGCATCCGCGAAAACAAGTAATATCCCTCCGCCAAGGCATGATAATGGCAGTAAATATTTATAGTCATTTCCAACTAATAAACGTAACATATGTGGTACGACAAGACCGACAAATCCAATAAGACCAGAAACACTAACTGCAATTCCAGCTAGTAATGTACTTACTACTATTAAATAAAACCGGCTTCTCTCCACGTTATGACCTAATAACTTCGCCATTTCATCTCCTAGCATTAATACTCGAATATGCTTAATACCAAAGAAGGCTAATATAATAGCGAATATCGCATAATAAACAATCATGTTTAAATGTGCCCAGCTTACACCACCAATGCCACCCGCTAACCACGGTAACACGGATTGTACTTTATCACTATGTAATAACATTAGCGCTGACGTTGCTGCACCAATTAAAGCATTGATTGATACACCTACTAAGACAATCCTTGAAGGCGGTGCCCCTTTTTGCCATGATAAAGCATAAATGACCATCGCCGTTATGAAAGCTCCTAAAAATGCCCCGAGTGGTAAGAAAGCCATATGCTGAGGAAATAAAATCATAATTACAATTGCTACAAGGCCTGCTCCAGATGAAACGCCGATAATACCAGGGTCTGCAAGAGGGTTTCTCATAACCCCTTGCAGCAGTGCACCAGATGCAGCTAAACATGTTCCTACTATAAATCCAACGAGCACTCTCGGTATACGAAGGTCCCATACGATTCGATGAACTGTCGAATCTTCATCTTGTATCCCCGTTAGAATATCTCGTAAAGAAAAGGATAGGCTTCCTGCGAAAAGACCGTAACAAAGACCTAAAACCGTTAATACAACTAAAGTAACTGCTATTATCCATCTTTTTTTCGCAAAAGGATGTTCCTTTTCCCTTACTACTTCACTACTTTCCATACTTATCATTTCCTTACATCTTGTATACTTTTATACATAAAATCCATCGCTTCTGTGACTTTTGTTCCAGGGTTTGATCCAAATAAGTCAGGTGGCAAAATAACGACACGATTTTGCTTTACTGCATCTAAGTTTTTCCACGCTTCATTTTTCATCATTTCGCCTTCGAATGCTTTTTTAACGCTATTTGGATCTCCATGTGTAATTAAATAAATCACATCTGGATTCGCCTCAATAATGCGTTCTACGCTTAACTGCGCATATTGCGGATATTCCTTCATTTCTGGAAAATTAGCTGCAATATTTTTCCCGCCTGTTTTTTCTAAAATATCACCTGATAAAGATGTTGGTAATGCTGCTAAATACGTACCGGGTGCCCCATACACTAGCAATGCTTTTACATCGCTCTTTTTCTCATATGTCTTTATTTGATCATTAATTTTTTGGTTAAGTTCTTTCGCTTTACCTTCCTTCTTCATTATCGTTCCATATAGTTCAATATTCTTTTGAATATCTTGCAAGGAATTCGCAGAAGAAATCATTACTTTCGTTCCTTGTCCTTCAACCGTTGGAACATTCTTTTGGAACCCATTGTTAGCAATAAGTACATCAGGCTTTAAGCTAGCAATTTGCTCAAAATTCGGTTGATGTGCATTCCCAATTACTTGTACTTTCTTTATATCCTCTGGAAGAGTTATTTTTGCATCCGGACGACCTACTATTTTTCCACCTAAAGCATGAATAATATTCATGTCTCCCATACTTAATGTTGCAAAGGTCTCTGGTACTTTATCAAACGTTACCTTTCTTCCTGACAGGTCGGTAACTTCTACTTTTTCTTTTTCTGTTTTTGTTGCAGATGCTTTTTCGTCTCCTTTTGCACTGCAGCCTATTAATAAGAAAAAAATAGATAAAATCGCTGTGAATAGCGTAATAGATTTTTTCATTCTTCCACCTCTAACTGATAATGATAATCATTAACTACTATTCTACTTTAATTGATAAGGATTATCATTGTCAATATAAACCGCATACATTTTCTAGAGAAAAAACAAAAAGCGTTACAAAAAAGATTTCTTCTTTTTGCAACGCTTTATTTATCTATATTATTCACATTCGTTTCCCTCTAACTCGTCTCGCATCACTTTCACACGCTGAAAGAAAAAGAAAGATAAACTTAAAAATATAACGATGCTCCCCATCATAACAAAAGGTTGTATCGTTTCTTTTGCTCCATTCGGAATCAATAAGCCAACCATTAATAATGTACTTACAGCGAGAAGAACTTGTCCGAAACGAGTATAATCTTCTATTTTTTCTTGTAATTCTTTCATTATATTCTCACTCCTCCATTTCACTGTATCATATTCTATTATACTTAAAGACAAGTAAATACAGCCATTCTGGGAGATGTTTTCCAAAAGAAAAAGAGCCGCTTTATGGCGGCTCTTTCATAACCATTACTCACCTTTATATGCTTTCATATAAATTTCTTTCAGCTCTGAAATGAGAGGAAGTTTTGGATTAGCTGTTGTACATTGATCTTCAAAAGCTCTTTCTGCTAATAATCCAACAACCTCTTCAAATTGGTCTTTATCTACTCCTTGTCCTGCAATACTCATATTAATATTTAAGCTTTTTCCAAGTTCAATAATTGCTTGGACAAGTGATTCCACACCTTCTGCCGCCGAACTTGCTGGGAGCCCGAGCATTCTCGCAATATGTGCATAGCGTTCATCAGCTACAAAGTGCTCATATTTTGGGAACAATGCGTGTTTTCTTGGCTTAATAGCATTATAGCGAACTACGTGCGGCATAAGTATTGCATTCGCACGACCATGCGGAATATGGAATTCCGGTCCAATTTTATGTGCTAAACTGTGATTAATACCTAGAAAGGCATTGGCAAATGCCATCCCTGCGATTGCAGAAGCATTATGCATTTTTTCTCGTGCTTCTTCGTCATTTCCATCTTTAAACGCTCTTGGTAAATATTTAAATACGAGATCAACGGCCTTTAATGCTAATCCATCTGTATAGTCATTTGCCAGAACAGACACATACGCTTCAATTGCATGCGTTAGTACGTCCATCCCAGTGTCTGCTGTTACATGTGGTGGTACTGTCATTACAAATTGCGGATCAACAATTGCTACATCTGGCGTTAATTCATAATCTGCAAGTGGATACTTTATATTATTTTTCTTATCTGTAATTACCGCAAATGGTGTCACTTCTGATCCTGTTCCTGATGTTGTTGGAATGGCAACAAACTGTGCCTTACTTCCTAATTCCGGATATTTACATGTACGTTTTCTTATATCTAAAAACTTCTGTTTAATTCCATAGAATGTTGTTTCTGGATGCTCATAGAAGAGCCACATCCCTTTCGCTGCATCCATTGCTGAACCACCACCAAGTGCGATAATTACATCTGGCTTAAAACTTCTCATCATTTCCGCACCTTTAAACACAGTTTCATCTGATGGATCTGGCTCGACCTCAAAGAAAACTTCAACTTTTACATCATTTACATGTTTACGTAAATAATGCGAGACCGTATCTACATATCCGTGCTCAACCATTCCTGGATCCGTTACAATAAATGCACGTGAAATGTTAGGCATATTTGCTAAATATGCTGTCGCATGTTTTTCAAAATAAATTTTTGGTGGTAATTTGAACCACTGCATATTCTTTTTTCTATTTGCCAACCTTTTTATATTTAATAAATGTGTCGCTGTTACGTTTTGAGATACTGAGTTTTTCCCATACGACCCGCAACCAAGCGTAAGTGATGGAATAAATCCATTATATATGTCACCGATTCCACCTTGTGATGAAGGAGCATTTACAATAAGGCGGCAAGCTTTCATACGTAATCCAAATTGCTTTTGCACTTCTTTATTTACAGAATGGATGACTGCTGAATGTCCTAAACCACCGAGGTTTAACATTTCTTCGCAATATGTAAATCCTTCTTCTAAGGAATTCGCTTTTACACAAGCTAATACTGGGCTCAGTTTCTCACGAGATAGTGGATACGCTGCTCCGATACCTTGTATTTCAGCTACAAGCATTTTTGTATTTTCAGGTACAGTAATCCCAACTAATTCGGCAATATACTGTGCTGATTTCCCAACAATATCACTATTTACTGCACATGTATTTTCATTAATAACAAGCTTTTCTAATTTTCTTCTCTCTTCTTCTGTTACAAAGTAACAATTGTTTGCAATCATTTCTGTTTTCACATCATCGTAAATTTCCTTATCTACAATGATTGCTTGTTCCGATGCACAAATCATACCATTATCAAATGTTTTTGATAAAATCAAATCATTAACTGCTCTTTTTACATGCGCTGATTGCTCTATATAACATGGTACATTACCAGGACCTACACCTAGCGCTGGTTTCCCAGTAGAATAAGCTGATTTCACCATACCAGCCCCTCCAGTTGCCAAAACAAGTGCAACCCCTTCATGATTCATTAATCGTTTCGTTGCTTCAACAGAAGGTTTTTCAATCCACTGAATACAATGTTTTGGCGCCCCCGCCTTCACTGCTGCATCATATACTGTTTTCGCCGCTGCAATGGAACATTTTTGTGCGGAAGGATGAAATGCGAAAATAATTGGATTTCTCGTTTTTATCGCGATTAATGCTTTAAACATCGTTGTCGATGTTGGATTCGTTACTGGCGTTACCCCAGCTACTACACCGACCGGTTCCGCAATTTCTATTATTTCTTCATGAGGATCTTCGTGAATAATCCCTACTGTTTTATCTTTCTTTATGCTATTCCAAATATATTCAGTAGCAAAAATATTTTTAATGCATTTATCTTCGTATACACCACGATCCGTTTCTTCAACAGCCAACTTTGCAAGTGGCATATGTTGATCCACACCTGCTAATGCCATTTCATGAACAATGTTGTCAATTTGCTCTTGTGTAAAACTTTCTAATGCTTGTAAAGCCTTTTGACCGTTATTCACTAACGCATCAATCATCTCTTTTACTTCCTGCATTTCATTTACAGCTTTCTCTTTGACTACCATGTAAATTCCTCCTATTCTGCTATCGTGGACTGAATAAGACCCTACAGGTCGTAATTAGTCCCGATTAGCGCAAAAAAATAGAATTGCTTCCCTACATGAACCTCATTGTTTGTGAAACATTTCACAAGTTTGTTCGTGAGTAACATTTCATGAACTTAATATACATGAAATGATTTCATTTGTGTATGTCTATTTTGTGAAACATTTCACAAAATAACATAATAAAAATGCACCGCCTATATGAGCAGTGCATTTTTACTATGCTAGTGCTTGTGCTAAATCTTCAATTAAATCTTCACCGTCTTCAATACCGACAGAAATTCGAATTAATGTATCTGTAATTCCTAACTCTTTACGACGATCTGCTGGGATTGATGCATGTGTCATTTGAGATGGGATAGAAATTAAACTTTCTACTGCTCCTAAACTTTCAGCAAGTGTAAAGTATTGTAATTTCTCAAGTACTTGATTTAATGTTTCTTCGCTATCTACATCAAATGAGATAATAGCACCAAATCCATTTGCTTGTTCTGTTGCAAGTTCATGGTTTGGATGTGATGCAAGGCCTGGGTAAAATACTTTATTTACTTTTGGATGGTTATTTAAAAACTCAGCAATAGCGCGTGAATTCGTTTCATGCTCTTCCATTCGAATTCCTAATGTTTTTAAACCACGAAGTAGTAAGAAGCTATCTTGTGGGCCAAGAATGCCTCCTGTTGAATTTTGTACAAAGTGAAGGTCTTCTGCTAATTGCGGACTATTTACAACTACTAGACCTGCAACTACATCACTATGACCTCCTAAATATTTCGTTGCACTATGAAGTACAATGTCTGCTCCTAAAGAAATCGGGGACTGCCAATATGGCGTCATGAATGTGTTATCAATAATTGTTAATAAATCTTTCTCTTTAGCAAGAGTAGATATTTTTTTAATATCAGTAATTTTCAATAATGGGTTCGTTGGCGTTTCCACATAAATCGCTTTCGTGTTTGGACGAATTGCTTCTACAACTTCCTCTAAGTTTGTTGTATCTACAAATGTATGCTCAATACCGAAGCGGTTTAATACTTTCGTAATCACACGGTACGTTCCCCCATACACATCATCTGTTAAAATAACGTGGTCACCTTTTGAGAACAACATAATTGTAGCTGTAATAGCAGCCATTCCTGAACCAAATGCAAAACCAGCATGGCCGTTTTCTAATACAGCAATCATTTCTTCTAAAGCTGCACGTGTTGGGTTGCCTGTACGTGAATATTCATATCCTTGATGCTTACCAACTGCTTCTTGTTTGTACGTACTTGTTTGATAAATCGGTACATTTACAGATCCAGTTGAAGGTTCTCCTATGCGAATACCATGAATTAACTTTGTCTTTGCTCTCATTTTTTATTCCCATCCTTTGTATATGTCTTTACTTAAATAGCGCTCACTACTATCAGGAAAAATCGTTACAATATTTGTACCTGGCTCCGCTTTCTCTGCTTCAAGTAAACTTGCATGAAACGCTGCTCCTGAAGAGCTCCCAACGAGCAGTCCTTCTTTTTGCGCTAATTCCTTCACTCTTAAAAAAGCATTTCGATCAGAAATTGTATGAATGTCATCAAAATAAGATGTTTTCAAAAATGGCGGGATAAATTCAAGGCCAATCCCTTCTGTTTCATGCGATCCAGCTTTACCACCATTCAAAATGGATCCTTCTGGTTCTACAATAACCGTTTTTATATCTATATTTTTTTCTTTCAAATAAGATGCAGTCCCCATGAATGTACCACCAGTTCCTGCTCCTGCAACAAATATGTTAATCTCTCCGTTAAGTGCCGACCACAGTTCAGGACCTAGTGTTTTGAAATAAGCACGAGGGTTTGCTTCATTCGCAAACTGACTTGGAGAGTATGAATTTGGTATTTCATTTACTAGTTCTTTTGCTTTTGCAATTGCACCAGTCATTCCTTGCTCAGTCGGCGTATGCACAACCGTTGCGCCTAGCGCTTTCATTAACTCTTGTTTTTCAATACTAAATTTCTCTGGTACACAAACGATAACGTGTAAATCATGTTGTAACGCTGCAAGTGCCAGTCCAATACCAGTATTTCCGGCAGTCGGTTCAATAATTGTTCCACCCTGAGTTACAAGCCCTTTTTCTAGCGCATCTTCTATTAGTTCTCTTCCTAAGCGATCCTTAACGCTTCCACCTGGGTTATAAAATTCAAGCTTTGCAAATAAACGGACCCCTTCTGGAAGTGAAAAACGAGTAATTTCTACAATTGGTGTATGACCAATTAATTCATGAACTCCACGATATATATTCATCGTGTTCTCCCCCTTATTTGCCAATAAAGAAAAGGCAACTGTATGTATTTTCTTTATATGAGACAGTTGCCTTTTTGTTACATTACTTTAACTCTTCTAGTACTTTTACGATAAAGTTTGTAGAATGAAGAGCTGCTTGATCTAAAAATTGATCAAATGAAACATTTGATTCTTTACCAGCAATATCAGAAAGTGCACGAATAATAACAAACGGAACTTCATATTGGTGGCATACTTGTGCAACAGCTGCTGCTTCCATTTCTACTGCATAAAGATCTTCAAATTTATCACGAATTGCTGCTACGCGGTTCGGATCACTCATAAATGAATCGCCTGTTGCAATCATACCTTTTACAACTTGAATATTTTCTTCTGCCTGCATACATTTCTCAGCTAATGTAACTAATGCTTCATCAGCCTTGAATCCAGGGGGCATTCCTGGTACTTGACCATACTCATAATTAAATGCTGTTACATCTACGTCATGATGACGAACTTCTGTTGAAATAACTACATCTCCAACATTTAGAGAATGATGGAAGCCACCAGCTGAACCAGTATTAATTACTTTTTCAGGCTTATATCTTTCTAATAAAATTGTCGTTGACATCGCTGCATTTACTTTACCAATACCAGACTTTAACAAGATTACTTCATGTCCTGCTAATTGTCCTTTCGTAAATTCACAACCCGCCACCGTTTCTGTTTCTGCTTGTTCTAATTTGTCACGTAAAATACGTACTTCTTCTTCCATTGCTCCAATTACAGCAATTCTCAATCTAATCCCTCTTTCTATTGCTTAGTTGCCTCCATTACCCAAACGAAATGATTTAATCTCGTAAACGTTATATGGAAGCCATTGTTTTCAAAAATAGACTGCATGATTGGAATACGTGTATAGTATTCAGTTTGCAAATCGTTTGCTAACTGATGAAAACCTCTTTGTTTTGCTGTTTCAACAGTTTTATCATATGCATCTTGATCTGCAAATATCGTATCAGCAAACACTATTTTACCACCTTTGTTTAGCAATTGACTATACTTCGCAATAGCTACATTTTTTTCATCATCTGTTAAGTGATGAAATGCATAGGTGCTTACTATGGTATCAATTGAATTTGGGACTTCAAATGAAAGAAAATCACCTTCTGTAATAGAAAACTCTTGCGGCAATTTCTCTTTTGCAATCATGCGCATTTCACGTGACGGCTCTATACCGTAAACTGTGCGGCCAGCAAGTAATAATTTATTTGTTAAATTACCAGTACCAACACCAAATTCTAATACGTTACCAAATGACTTGTTAACTACATCCTCTAGAATGTCCTCATAATGGGCGAAAACTTCTTTATATTGTATATCTTCACCTTGTACAAATGTGTCGTACGTATGAGCCCACTCGTCAAATAAACCATTAAATTCTGTACCCATAAAAATTCCCCTTTTTCTTATCGGTTTTATCAGTATGATATTCCCTCTTTCTAAAAATGTCAATTGAAATGTACATGGTATTTCCTTCTTTTCTTTGTTACACTATAGTTGATTACATAGGAGAGGGGCCGTCTTCATGTCATTTACCTTTGAAATGTTAGAAGATAAAGTGGAATTTTTTGAAGCGGGAGACTTAGCTTCTTTAGAACGAAAAATTAGTGAACAAATTGATAATAATAAAGCACTCATGCTTGAAGTTCATCACATCTCGCATCAAATGGTTATGGATCCCGAAAGCAAAAGACCGTATTATAGCGCAGTTGTTCATTTTAAATTAAAGAAATTACGCTAATAAAAAAGAGAAGCTCCTCAGGAGCTTCTCTTTTTTTAGTTTAGAGTTTGAACAAGCACTGGTTTCCAGCCCTCATTGTCTACCCAATCAATATTTACATAATATCTTTTACCTGATTGTTTATCTTGTACGTTACCGTAAGCTTTATTTTTACCGTTATTTCCGATTCGATGAATAACTAATTGCTCTACTGGAACGTCAATTGCAGCTGAAATTGCTTGGTTCATCTCATTCCAATCTGCTGTACCTTTTTTAAACGTCATCGCAGGTGTTGCACCTTGCTCTGTACCTACTGGCTTCCAAGAAGATTTCGTATAAGCGTCAGTTGCCTTTGGCTGTGTTTTCTCAGCTGGTACTTTCTCGTTAGCTTTCGCTTCTTCCTCAGCTTTTTTCTGTTCTTCTTCAGCCTTTAGCTTCTCTTCTTCTTTCTCCTTAGCCTGTGCCTTCTCTTGCTCGTTCTTTTTCGTCTCTTCTTTGCCCTTAGTGTTCTCAGACTTATTCTCTTTCGTTGTTTGCTGAGCTACTTTTTTGTCACTAGAAGACGCTTGTTCTTTTCTTTCAGGAACAAACAATTGATATGATACAATAGCTACTAATATTAATACAATTGCGATTGCAATATTTAAAACACCGTTTTGACGACGTTTTTGTTGTTTCTGTTGGAATCTAGATCCTCCTGCCATTCTTCAAACCTCCATGCAGTTTTTCATACTTGCTATTGTAACATTAAATCTAGAAAGGTTGAACATTTACAATAATATTTTCACGAAATGAAAACATTTCACTATGAATTGCAAGATTACTTTTCCTTCTCTAATCGATAGATTGATTCCACGATAGCTTTGAAAATAGGTGTAACTGCATTTACATTGCTATTCGTTTCTATATCCACGACAACTAAAGCATATCTTGGATTTTCATATGGAAAGTAACCTGCAAACCAACGATTCTCTTTCATTCCTTTTCCTGTTTGCGCTGTCCCAGATTTTCCGGCGACACTTAGTGGTAATGACCTGAATGCTGCTCCTGTTCCTTTCTCCGTTGTTACAACGCTCCTTAATAGCTGTTGTAATTTTTTCACTGTTTCATACGGAAGCTGTTTTCCACCTAATGCATGGTTTTCAAATGTATAAAAGTCCGTTCCATTTTTATACATTATCTTTTCAACAGCTTTCACTTCCATCTTTTCTCCATCTCTAGCAATTGTCGCCATCATATTTGCAATCGCTAGAGGTGACATACGTACATCTTTCTGTCCAATTGCTGTTTGTGCTACTGCCTTTTTACTATTCTTACTTCCTTCATTCCCCCAAATCGTAACGCTCTTCTCTTCTGGCATTTGCTCAAAATGAGTTGTATGAAATACAGGACCTCTCCATCCAACCTTATCAGCGGCTCCTAAAGCTGCTACGTAACTTTCTAACACCATCTTATCCCTTTGCATTAACTCGTTACCTAACTCTGAAAATGCCCTGTTACAGCTTCTAGCAAAGCTCTCTTTAAAACTAAGTTTCCCCATCATAACTTGCGGGTGGTCTTCACCATATAAATCTTTATTACAATTAAATGTGCGATTAAAAACATTTTCATTATAATCAATTGCTGCCGCTGCAACTATTGTTTTAAAAACAGAGCCAGGAAAATGTGGTATTAACATTTGATTTTCAAGTGTAGTTTTATATAACCTCTCATCTTTCACCTGTACAGATGGTTTACTGACCATCGCTAAAATTTCATTTTTCTTTACATCAAGTAACACTAATCCTCCCTTCTTTATTTCGCTTGCTTCAACCACCTCTTCTGCTTTTTGCTGTAATTCGTTATGTAGAGTAGTTTGAATCGTCACTGGGTAAAACGGATTTCCAGGCGACGTATATTTCGCTTGTTTCCCAAAAATCGGTTCTCCTTGTCGGTCCACCTGATACAATACTTTTGCCTCTCCATCAGTCAAAAGAAATTCATCAAATGATTGCTGCAATCCTGAAATACCAATTTGCGTTTGCTTTGAAATTTTTCTTACTTCGCCGTATCGTTTTTGAAATTCTCGTTCATTCTCACCCACATTACCAACTAAATGATTCATCGTGCCAGTTTGCCGTAAACGAACTTCAGCTGCTACAATACCTAATACATTTAATTGATTTACCTTCTCCATCTGCTCTCGTGCCAATCGAAATGGACCATTTCCCCTTTGCATGATAAATGCATTTTTCTTATCTTTCATTTGACTTTCAATCTCTTGTCTCGACACACCAATGATATGCGCAATTTTCTCTAACATGTCATTTTTTATTTGTAGAAATGGAAAAACAATTAAAACAGGATACTTTTTCTCTCCTATTTCCTTACCGTTTCGGTCTATAAAATAGCCTCGTCCATCATCTATCGTAATAGATTGCGTCCGTTGTGTAACACTTTTTTCAATTAAATTAATCTTACGATCCGTAAATGATTCCGTATCTATAATTTGTATTTGAATTAAACGACAAAGTAATATAAACATGACACTTATAAAACAAATTAAAACAATTATAATTCTCCGGTTTATTTCCATCCAAAAACACCTCGTCTACTATAGTTTGGACGGAGTGTTTCATCTTTTATACAAATAAAAAAATCACTCGCTTTTACACGAGTGATTTTTAATTATTTTACAGAGATAATCTCTACTTGCATTTCTCCACCTGGAGTTTGGATTGCTACCTTCTCACCAATTTGCTTACCTAATAAGCTTTTTGCGATTGGAGAATCGTTAGAAATTCTTCCTTCAAATGGGTCTGCTTCTGCGCTACCTACGATTGTGTAAGATTCTTCATCTCCACCTGGTAACTCTTTAAATGTTACTGTTTTACCTAATGTAACAACTGTAGATTCTTCACCGTTATCTGTGATGATAACTGCGTTACGAATCATGTTTTCTAATTGTGTAATACGTCCTTCTACGAACGCTTGCTCATCTTTTGCTGCATCGTACTCAGAGTTCTCAGAAAGATCTCCGAAGCTACGTGCAATCTTAATGCGCTCTACAACCTCTTTACGTTTTACCGTTTTTAAATCCTCAAGTTCGTTCTCTAGCTTTTGCTTACCCTCTTGCGTCATAGGGTATGTTTTTTCTGTTGCCATATTTTCCACTCCTTTTATATACCAATCCCCCGAAAAAAAGAGGAGTTCCATATGAAAACTCCCCCGCTTTATGTAGAGCGGAGGTTTCTAGCACGCCTGTACTAGCGGAGTTGTCACATACAACCCCGTATTCCCAATTCTTCTTTATATAAAGAAGATATGTATGGAAAGTTGATATAAATATGCCCTCACCTATATATAGATGAGGTTGCATGTTTCATTGTATTCGATAGGAAGGGAAAAAATCCCTTCCTACCGTATATCTTTTACTATGCTATTACAAATTTACTTTTTGTTCAAGAATTGTTGCAATTTTTGTAACCATAATATCAATTGCAACGTGGTTTTGTCCACCTTCAGGGATAATGATATCCGCAAATTTCTTAGAAGGCTCAATAAATTGATTGTGCATTGGACGTACAACATTTACGTATTGATCAATAACTGAATCCATCGTACGACCGCGTTCTTTAATATCACGCTGCATGCGGCGCAGAATACGAAGATCTGCATCTGTATCAACGAATAACTTAATGTCCATTAACTCACAAAGACGTGGGTCTTCTAAAATAAGAATTCCTTCTAAAATGATTACATCTTTCGGCTCAACTGGAATAATTTCTTCTGAACGCGTATGCAATGTATAGTCATATACAGGCTTATCAATTTGCTCATATGCAAGCAACTGCTGCAAATGTTCAATTAACAGATCATTATCAAACGCAAGCGGATGATCATAATTTGTTTTTAAACGCTCTTCCATTGGTAAATGGCTTTGATCTTTGTAATAATAATCTTGCTCCAAGATTAAAATAGAATGACCTTTAAAATGGTCAAAAATCGCTTTCGTTACACTCGTTTTACCTGATCCCGAACCACCAGCAATTCCAATTACAACAGGCTTATTCGTCCCCATTCGACTATCAACTCTTTCTTATTGAAGTATGCTTTTGCGCATCATATTATTCACATACACTGGTTGATCCACTTTGAATTTCACGATTTGCAACGGATGTCTCGCTGCATCTAATTCGTTTCCATCCTCATCCCAAATTTTCTCCACCGTTTGCGTAAAGTTTTCTATTTCTGGTCCAAAGAACTCCACTTCATGTCCTGGTTTGAAATGATTACGTTGCTCAATCGTTACGATGCCCGTTTCTTCATTATAATCTAACACTAAACCAGCGAAATCATACGTTGTTTTCTTACTATGATTTCCAAACATTTGCTCTTGATGTCCTGGAACCCCTTCAAAGAATGCAGGAGCTGTATCACGATTTGCACATTTATCAAGCTCATCTAACCATTCTTGTTTAAACTCAAAGTTATCAGGATCCGCACAATACGCATCAATTACTTTACGGTATACTGTCGCTACAGTCGCTACGTAATGGATTGATTTCATACGTCCTTCAACTTTTAAGCTATCAATGCCAATTTCAATCATTTTCGGAATTGATAAAATTAAATTTAAGTCTTTTGGACTCATTGCAAAGTGAGCATCTTCTTCTTGGAATAGAGGAAGCTCTTTTGCATCTTTATGTTGTGATACTGTTTGAACTAAATCATAGTCCCAGCGGCAAGACTGACAACAACCACCACGGTTAGAGTCACGTGCTGTCATATGGTTACTTAACGTACATCTACCTGAATATGCGATACACATTGCACCATGGACAAATGCTTCAATTTCAATATCCACTTTTTCTTTAATTTCTTTCATTTCTTCATAGCTTGCTTCACGAGCTAATACAAGACGATGTAAACCTTCTTCTTTCCAATACTGTGCTGCTTTCCAGTTGGATAGTGATTGTTGTGTACTTAAATGTACCTCAACAGAAGGCGCCACACGTTTACAAGTCTCAATAATAAGCGGATCAGCAACGATAATTCCCGTTACGCCAGCTTTTTCAATCCCTTTTAAATATTCCTCTAGCCCGTCCATATTTTCATTATGTGCAAAGATATTTGTTGTTACATATATTTTTGCTCCATATTTCTTTGCAAATTCCACACCTTCTGCCATTTCTTCCAGTGTAAAGTTACCTGCATTCGAACGAAGACCAAATTCTTGTCCACCTAAATATACAGCATCTGCCCCGTAATGGATAGCTACTTTTAATTTTTCTAAGTTACCCGCAGGGATTAACAGTTCAGGTTTCTTCACAATAACGCGTTTGCCATCGATCACTCGTGAAATTTCTTGTACAGTCATTTCCTACACCCTCCTCGTTTAGTAAACCGTCTCTTTAAAGAAGAATCCCGTATCTAACGGACGATTTACTGGTTGCATTTCTTCTATCTCTTTATATAAATCGTCTTTCACGTCATAATACGCATCACGATCTTCTACACATAAATCAATTGCTTTACGATATTTCTTCGTTACCTCAATAATGTATGCAGAGCTTTTTAGTACACCATCAACTTTTAAGCTATCGACTTCCGCATCAATTAGCTCTTCTAACTCATCAATGAAACAAATATCGTTTGGACTCATAATGTGAGTACCATTTTCATCTTCATAAATTGGATATTTGTTGTTACGCTCTGGGTCATATAAGAACATATTCTCTTCATATTTTTTCTTTTCAATGTCAAGATTACGTCCTTGATACTCAAAGTAGTTTCCTACCAATGAACGCTTCGATTGGAACATACAAGTCATACCGTGAATTTGTACTTCAAGTTCCACTTCAGCATTTTCTTTTAATTCAACAATTTCATCTAAGCTAAGCTCACGAGCTAATACAGCACGTTTTGCTCCTCTTTGTCCCCAGTAGTTACAAGTAAACCAGTTTGTTGCTGTTGTTTCTGTATTCCAGTGCAATTGCATATTTGGTGCTACTTCGCGAACCGCCATTAATACTGCTGGATCTCCGAAAACAATTGCATCTACATGGACTTCGTTTAAAAATGCAACATAATCTGTTAATTCTTCTACTTTATCATTGTGGAACATAGCGTTCATTGCTACGTATACTTTTACACCATTTTCATGTGCAATCTTCACAGCTTGTTTCACATCTTCACGTGAAAATTCCCCTGCTAAACGTAAACCAAACTTTTGCTCACCGATCATTACCGCATCTGCTCCTGCTTTCGCAAGAGGTTCGATGTCCGCCACTGCTTTTGGCGTTACTAACAATTCAGGTTTCTTCATACCTTGGTCACCCTCTCTTTTTACTAACAGCTACTCCATCACCAATTGGGAAAATCGTTGTATCATATCCTTCATGATTCATAAGCCATTCATTGTACGTCTTAATACGACGGATTAAACCACGTGTACGTCTGTTTTCAATTTTCTCTTTTGTTGTTACAAGCCCATGGTACATAACATTATCTGAAATAATTACGCCACCAGGATTTAATAACGGTTCATATAAGTCAAAAAAGCGACGATATTGTCCTTTTGCTGCATCAATAAAAATAACGTCAAATGTTCCGTGTTCTTCTACTTGCTCGCCTGTTTCTAACGCATCACCGTAAATAACAGAAATACGCTCTTTAACTGGTGAACGTTCTATATATTCAAGTGCTTTTTCATATCGCTCGCGATTGCGCTCAACTGTCACAATACGAGAATCTGGAATAGCTTGCATCATACGAATACTAGAATAGCCAATCGCTGTACCCAGCTCTAAAATGCTTTTTGGTCCAATTAAACGTAAAAATTGCAACATAAATTCCATTCCAAGTCGATCCATAATCGGCACATGATTTTCTTTCGCATAGTCTTCCATTTCAAGAATTAATTTATCTTTCGGATCAATAAATGATAATAGGTACTCGTTAACTGCATCCTCCATAATGGTCCTCCTTATTTACATGGAGAAGTGCCTCTATGACGTCTTTTCACACATAGAATGCAATAAAAATACAAGCCAGCTTTACCCTTAGCTTGTACGTCCCGTTTTGATATTAAAAACGATTCTTCTGCCAGTTTTTAACCCGATATATTTTACCACAAAAAAGAGGGATGTGCGACATTTTTCGCTATCCCTCCCCATTTCACTGTTTTTTCGTAATATATTTTTGCTTTAGTGCATTATGCTCTTCCAATGTTTTCGCATAGTACACTTCACCAGATGGTGCAGCTAAGAAATAATAATAATCTGTTTGCGCGGGCTCTAACGCTGCTTCCACTGAATGTTTACCAGAGTTTGCAATTGGGCCAACTGGCAATCCCTTTACAACATACGTATTGTATGGTGAGTTTATCTTTAAATCTTCGTATAATACACGTTGCTTATGCTTTCCAAGTGCGTATAATACCGTTGGATCCGTTTGCAGAGGCATACCTTTCGCTAAACGATTATAAAAGACGCTAGAGATCTTTTGACGATCTGTAAAGCCTGTTGCCTCTTCTTCAATAAGTGAAGACAATGTTAGAAGCTGATGAACATCCCAGTTCTTTGCTTTCATTTTCGCTTCGTTTTGAACAATGATTGCATTTGTTTTCTCAAGCATTGAAATTACAATTTCTTCTAACGTCGTATCTTTTTTATAGAAAGAGTACGTCGCAGGATATAAATAACCTTCTAATGGATATTTAATATTGCTATCAAAGATTTTATCCGTTAACAACTTCGGATACTTTTTCTGCATTTTTTGAATAAATGCTTTATCGTTCAATTGACGTACAACATCATCTTTATTCCACTTCAATTCGTTTGCAACCGTTTCTGCAATTTCAGTTACTTGCGCACCTTCTTTTATCGTCACTTTATAAAGAGCTGGACGATGTACATTACCCGATGACATTTGCTCAATAACATCTGAGGCACTCATTGAAGGATTTAATAAATATGTACCCGCTTGTAAATTTTTAGATTTAGCCTTCGTATAAAAACTAAAAACTGTACCGTTTTTCACAGCACCTTTTTCTTCTAAAATCTCACCAATTTTACTAGTAGATGCTCCCTTTGGAATTTCTACTTCAATCTCTTTTTTATTCCCGCTAGCGACTGGTCCTAATGCGGATGAAATATACGCATAGACTGAACCACAAACTAAAAGCAGTGCAATAATCGAAAATAAAAAAATGCGTCTACGCTTCTTTTTCACTTGATTCTCTACCAAAACTCTTCCTCCTTATTCAATTGTAGGCCATATGTACATCTTTCTATACAACACAATGAAAAATCACAATAAACTTACCTATCATTTTTGACAGATACTTTATTTTTCTACAATCCGTCTCATTATACTACAAAGGATTGCGCAGTTTCGACAAAAAATCTTTCATTTTACATACAAAAAAAAGGTGGACGATATATCGTCCACCTTTTCAGTACTTATTATTCAGCTTCTTGCTCATCAGCAAGAGTGTTGAACATTTCTTGTACCATTTCCCACTCTTCTTCAGATTCGATTGGAAGTAAACTTCCGCCCTCTTCTTCATTTTGCTCATAAGCCATTGCATCATAAATTGGGTCTCCATCTTCGTCTACTTCACCGATTGGAGAGAAGACTACGTATGATTTTTTGCCAAATTTTTCAGCATCAAAAGTGAAAATAATTTCACATAAATGTTCGTTACCTTTTTCGTCTACAATTGTAATTTGATTTTCTTCCATTTTGGTCACCTCTTATTTACTATCTAAAAATCCTTGTAAGATTACGACCGCAGCCATCTTATCGATTACTTGCTTTCGCTTCTTACGGCTTACATCAGCTGAAATGAGTAAACGTTCCGCTGCCATCGTTGACAAACGCTCGTCCCACATTACAACGTCTAATTGTAACAGTTCTCGTAGGTTTTCTGCAAATTGTTGGCACGCTTCACCACGCGGGCCAATTGTACCATTCATATTTTTAGGTAAACCTACTACTATTTTGTCCACATTGTACTGCTTTACTAACTCAGAAATACGGTCAAAACCAAAGTGACCTCGTTCTTCGTTAATCTTGATTGTTTCAAGTCCTTGCGCTGTCCAGCCCATTTCGTCGCTAATTGCAACTCCGACTGTTTTTGTACCTACATCTAAACCTAATATCCGCATAAATTACTCCTCACGATGATGTTTCAAGTAAGACTTCACAAGCTCTTCAATTAATTCATCACGTTCAAGCTTGCGAATGATGCTTCGTGCATCTTTATGGCGAGGTATGTATGCTGGGTCTCCACTTAATAAATAACCGACGATTTGGTTAATCGGATTATAGCCTTTTTCTTGAAGTGCATCATACACAGTTAAAAGTACATCATTAACATGGACACTCTGTTTTTCATCTTGAATGCTAAACTTCATTGTTTTATCAAAACCGTCCATTTCAAGCACCTCACTTATATAGTAAGTATAGGGAGAAGAACTTCTCCTCTCCCTACCATTGTACACTACTATCTCTTTATTTTGAAACAGATTTAACGTACTCTTGTACAAATGCTAAAGCTTCCTCAACTTGCGCTGGGTTTTTACCGCCCGCTTGTGCCATATCAGGACGGCCACCACCGCCACCGCCACAACGAGAAGCTACTTCTTTCACAAGTTTACCAGCATGGTATCCTTGGCTAATTAAATCTTTCGTTACGCCAGCTAAGATGTTTACTTTGTCATCATTTACAGACGCTAATACGACAACTGCAGATTCTAATTTGTTTTTTAGGTCATCCATCATCGTACGTAAGTTGTTCATATCTGCAACATTTACTTTTGCCGCTAATACGTTTACGCCATCAACTGTCATTACTGAATCAGTTAAGTTTCCAGCTTCAATATTGCTTAATTTCGCTGCAAGAGATTCGTTTTCTTTTTGAAGTTGTTTTACTTCAGCAAATAAACCGTCAACTCTTGTTAAAATGTCTTTCGGATTTGTTTTCATTTTTCCTGCTGCTTCTTTTAATAAACCTACTTGATCGTTCATTAATTCATAAGCAGACTTACCAGTTACCGCCTCAATACGACGAGTTCCTGCACCGATACCAGACTCAGCAACGATTTTGAAAATACCGATAGAAGCTGTGTTATCAACGTGACAACCACCGCAAAGCTCTAAGCTATAATCGCCAACTTGTACAACGCGTACAACATCACCGTATTTTTCACCGAATAATGCCATTGCACCCATTTCTTTCGCTTCTTCGATTGCTTTTTGAGAAATCTCAACATCAATACTTTCCCAAATTTTCTCGTTTACGATACGCTCAATTTTTTCTAATTCGTCAGCTTGTACTTGACCGAAGTGAGAGAAGTCAAAACGTAGACGTTCAGAAGTTACAAGAGAACCTGCTTGGTTAACGTGCGTTCCAAGTACGTCTTTTAATGCTTGGTGTAGTAAGTGAGTTGCTGTATGGTTTTTCACAACGCTACTACGGTTTTTCGTATCGATAATAGCTTTCACAGCTGCATCTTTCGTTAATGTACCTTCTTCCACAACAACTTTGTGCAAGTTTTGACCGTTTGGTGCTTTTTGTACGTCTTTTACAAGAACTTTCACGCCATCAGCAAGAAGGTAACCACGGTCTGCAATTTGTCCGCCGCTCTCAGCATAGAATGGTGTTACATCAAGCATTAGTTGTCCTTCTTCGCCAGCTTGTAAGCTGTCTGTGTATTCGCCGTTTTTCACAAGTGCAACAACGTTACTTTCTGTTGCAACTGTACCGTAACCAACGAACTCACTCGCTACTTTCACTTCTCCAAGGACACCGCCTTGAACTTGCATAGAATCAACGTCTTGACGAGCAGCACGTGCGCGCTCACGTTGTTTTTCCATTTCATTTTCAAAACCTTCTTGATCAACTGTCATACCAGCTTCTTCTGCATATTCTTCTGTTAATTCAATTGGGAAACCGTATGTGTCATATAGACGGAACGCATCTACTCCAGAAATAACAGTTGTTTTTTCTTCTTTTGCTTTTGCGATAACTTCAGCTAGAATTGCTTCACCATCATGAAGTGTTTCGTGGAAACGCTCTTCTTCATTTTTCACAACTTTTGCGATGAAATCTTTCTTTTCAAGTACTTCTGGATAGAAGTCTTTCATTACTTCTCCAACAACCGGTACTAATTCAAACATGAATGGACGGTTGATGTTTAATTTCTTAGAATAACGAACAGCACGACGTAATAAACGACGTAATACATAACCACGGCCTTCGTTAGATGGAAGAGCACCGTCACCAACAGCGAATGTTACTGTACGGATATGGTCAGCGATTACTTTAAACGCCATATCTTTTTCTAAGTCACCATTGCGATATTTCTCACCAGAGATTGTTTCTGTTGCACCAATCATTGGCATGAATAAGTCTGTGTCAAAGTTTGTAGGTACATCTTGAACGATAGATGTCATACGCTCTAGACCCATCCCTGTATCGATGTTTTTCTTAGGAAGCGGTGTATATGAACCGTCTGGATTATGGTTAAATTGAGAGAATACAAGGTTCCATACTTCTAAGTAACGCTCGTTTTCTCCGCCTGGATATAATTCTGGATCACTAAAGTCATTACCGTAAGCTTCTCCGCGGTCATAGAAAATCTCTGTATTCGGTCCACTTGGTCCTTCACCGATATCCCAGAAGTTTTCTTCTAAACGAATGATACGCTCTTTTGGAACTCCCATTTTTTCATTCCAAATTTTGAATGCTTCTTCATCTTCTGGATGGATTGTAACCGATAGTAATTCTTTATCGAATCCGATCCATTTGTCGCTCGTTAAGAATTCCCAAGCCCAAGTAATTGCTTCTTCTTTAAAGTAATCACCGATTGAGAAGTTTCCTAACATTTCAAAGAATGTATGGTGACGAGCTGTTTTCCCTACGTTCTCAATATCGTTTGTACGAATTGATTTTTGAGCATTTGTAATACGTGGATTTTGCGGAATTACACGTCCATCAAAATATTTCTTTAATGTTGCTACACCACTATTAATCCATAAAAGAGATGGATCTTCATGTGGAACTAGTGATGCACTAGGTTCTACTGCATGTCCTTTTTCTTGGAAAAAGTCTAAAAACATTTGACGAATTTGTGCGCCTGTTAGTTGTTTCATTGTATTTTCCTCCTTAAATATAAAAAACTCCCGCCCCTATAAAAGGGACGAGAGTTAACTCGCGATACCACCCTAATTATGAATTGATTATAACAATCAATTCATCACCTCATGGTGCCGTAACGTGGCAAGACGGCAGTGATTAGCTGCTCTCAGGATTAGCTTTCTGTTACCCTTCATTTAAAGCTTCTTTCAGCCATATGGAAGCTTCTCTCTATAAATGGACTGTAACGTACTTGTTCCATCATTGATTTAATGTATTATATGACTAAATATAATAGAATTCTCTTAAGTTTGTCAATGTAGATAATCATTTATATTATATCAATTGCTTATTAATCATAGCTATTCTACTATTCATTCTTAACAGCCTTTTCATATATTATGCATGTATTACTAAATTGTACTACCTCTATGGACTTTTCTAAATATTATATTTTCGTTATAATTAAATTATCAACAATAAAGGAGCGATCGTAATGACAACCTTATTGGGCAAAGCTAAAAATATGTTAACGACTGACGAAAAAATATTATTTTACGTGGCCTGTTCATTAGATATATATATTTATCGTTCCGTTGCAAGACCAGGACTGTTAATTTTAACGAACAAACGCCTCTTCTTTTATGGACCAGATATAGGTAAGAACCCATTATTTGAAGAGTACTATTTCGAAAAAATTTCTGACCTAAAAGAACAAACGCCTCTTTTCAGCAATCAAATTATATTTATGTATGATAATGAATGGAAAAAAATAAAACATATTCAAACAAACGATATAAGCACTCTCGTTCAACAAGTACACGAGCAACTCTCTAAATAATCATAGCCCTCTACTCTTATAAGTAGAGGGCTTTCCTATTATACATTTTCTTTTTTCCAAAGAGGCCTTACATGAACGATCACTGTACGAATGACCGCTAAAATTGGAACTGATATTAATAATCCTACAATCCCTGCCACTTCTCCCCCAACTAGTAATGCCAGCATAATAATAACAGGATGCATGCGAAGCGACTTACCAACGATGTAAGGGGATAAAATGTTACTTTCCAAAAATTGCAAAATAGCAATCGTAATCCCTGCCTTAATAAGTAAACTCGTTGATACCGTTGCCGCGATCATCAACGTCGGGATCGCTCCTAAAATAGGACCGAAGTACGGGATTATATCCGTTACCCCAATTATAATGCCGAGTAATAATGGATATTTCATACCGATAAACCAAAAAGAAAGAACAGATACGCCCCCTAATACTAAGCAAACAAACAACTGGCCTCGAATATAACTTCCGAGTGACTTATCAATTTCTTTCGCCAGCATTTGCCCCGTACTACGCCACTTACTCGGCACTAGTTTCCAAAAGATATGATAAAACTCACCGTAATCTTTTAATATGTAAAATACAATGAACGGAATTAAGAAAATAATGAGTAACGAGTCTAATACACCACGAGCAGTGCTCATCACTTTATTTAATAGTGCTTGTATCTTCGTTTCTACTCCAACAAAAATTTGTTTCACCTTTTCATGAATAAAGGACGGGAAATTTGCTGTTTGTTCCGTAACGCCATCCATCCAAGAATCATACATTTTTGTAAACTGCGGGAATTGTTCATTGATTTCTTGTAATTGCTTAATCACAACTGGCGTTCCTTTATAAATGCCATAACCAATTCCTCCAAAGAAAAGGATGTAAATGAGCAAAATAGCGAGTGTACGCGGCATCCCTTCCTTATGAATTTTTTCAATTAAAGGGTGCAATAAATACGCGATAAAACACGCAATAAGAAACGGTGTAATGGCCACTTTGAATACAAAAATAATCGGTGCCCATAACGGTTTAATTTTTAAAAAGACGAGCAAACAAAGAAATACAAGTAACAATAACCCTAAACGATATATCCAAATGATTTTAAGATTCTTCACACGAAAAACCTCCTCACCTTTATTTTGAAAATAAATAGGGTAGGTTATGTGCAAAAGTTTTAAAATCTTTTCGTGCAGACCATACTGTTTTGTAAAGACATACATATACATAACATAATAGGGACAACCACCCCTGAGAATGCAGCGTGAAACAATATAATCAGGAGGGCTCATAATGGTTTTATTTATGCTCGTATTATCAGCACTTTTTATGATTCTTGAATGGGTTTGTATCGGGTTTGGTATTTGGAAAGGTTTCTTTATTCGTTCCTCACGAAAAGAAAGAGCGAAGCAATTATTTCATTACGGAATGCTTGGCGTTGGATGTTACGGCCTATCTTATCTCTTTTCTGAAATTGGACTTTTATATTTGCATACAAGTGCATAAAAAAACTCCCTTATGATAAAGGGAGTTTTTTACGCTTATAAATAAGATTTAATCATCTTACGTGCTTTTTTCATATTGCGTTTTGAAAATACATCTTGTTTGCGCGCATATTGATATGCTGCCGCTCCAACACCTAATGCGATTAATGAATTGCGTAGATTCAAAGTAAATCCCCCTTTTCGTTATCCGATCGTTCTTTCGTTCTCATCAAATAAATCATCAAGTGAGCTTAATGAACCATCTTCCTCTACTTGATGCGTATGGATTTTCCCTTTTGAAACCGATAATTCGATATAACAATTCCAGCAATAAAATTGGTTGACACCTATTTTTCCAATGTCTTTCCCTTTGCAATTTGGACAAATAAACATATGGCTTTCATCTCCTTACAGTCTCCCAGATTCTATTCGCCATTATGTCCAAACCGCATTCATTTATACATTGCTGGGGCCTTTGAACGTTATACGTTTGAAAGTTTCACTATATAATTTCACCTTGTTACATGAAATCATACGGTGAAATGTTTTCCACGTCCATTTCCTCCCCATTAACTGTTACCATCTGTACTTCTCCTTGTGATTCTTGCAAACGACTCGCTAAAGTCGTTTGACGCATTGCATCATCAAGGCGATTTACACCAGACTGGAAAGCTGTTTCCTCCCCGCAAATAATGAGGAACTTTTTACTTCTTGTAATGCCAGTGTAAATTAAATTACGACGTAACATACGATTGTAACTTTTTACTATCGGCATGATCACGATCGGGAACTCACTACCTTGCGACTTATGAATCGAACAGCAATAAGCATGTGTAATTTGATTTAAGTCCGGCTTTGTATATGTTACCTCAATTCCATCAAATGAAACGATAATCATATCTTGTTGTTCAACGTTTTCTTTTGCATAAAACACCGAAACAATTTCTCCAATATCACCATTAAACACTTGGCTCTCTGGCTGATTAACGAGCTGCAATACTTTATCGCCTCGTCGGTATACGACATCACCGTAAGCAATTTCTTTACTCTTTTCCCTTTTCGGATTAAACACTTCTTGTAACGCTTCGTTTAGTACATTAATACCGGCAGGGCCACGATACATCGGGGCCAATACTTGTACATCTCTTGCGCTAAACCCTTTTGTCTTAGCATTCTCACAAACCTTCTTAACAACCTCAACAATTTGAGCTCCTGTACAGCCGATAAATGAACGATCTTTTTGATTTTGCGCTAAATCTGGTGGGAGCGTTCCATTTTTTATCGCATGGGCGAGTTGAATAACTGATGAACCTTCCGCTTGACGATAAATTTCAGTAAGCTTTACCGTTGGAACTGCACCTGCATTCAATAAATCTTTCAACACTTGTCCAGGCCCTACAGACGGTAACTGATCTTCATCACCTACAACAATAACTTGAATGTTCGTCGGCAATGACTTAAACAGCTGATTTGCCAGCCAAATATCAACCATTGAAAATTCATCAATAATGAGCAATTTCCCTTGTACCGGGTCCGTTTCATTACGCTGGAAAGACCCTTCTGGCGTCCAGCCAAGTAAACGGTGAATTGTGCAAGCTGGAAGCCCTGTTGATTCACTCATTCGCTTCGCTGCTCTTCCTGTTGGAGCCGTTAATAATATCGGAAATGGATTATCATCACTGTATTCATTCGGATTTAACGATAGCCCGTGAAGTGACGCATACATTTCAACAATTCCTTTAATAACTGTTGTTTTCCCTGTTCCTGGTCCACCTGTTAATAACATCATCGGTTTATGAAGTGCCGTTTGAATTGCTTCTTGCTGAAATGGTGCATACTGTACATTCAGTTGTTCTTCAATTTCACCTAACGTCTTTAACACTTCTGCTTCAGGAAATGAAGGTGTTTCTTCTTGATTCATAAGCCTACGAATAGACTTTACAACACCTTTTTCAGAGTAGAATAACGATGCTAAATATATCCGTTCTTCTTCTATGATGACTTTCCCTTCACTTTGCATCATTTCAATGCAATCTACAATGTCTTCCTCCGTCACTCGTCCTTCTTGATTATTTAAAAGTGACATCGTTTCTCTTACAAGTTGATCTTTTCCCATATAAACATGGCCAAGCTGCAACGATACATTCTCTAGCGTATAAAAACATCCCGCACGTACACGGTCGTCGTGATTACCCGATATCCCTAACGCACGTCCGATATCATCGGCTCTTCCAAACCCAATCCCGTCCACTTCTTCAATAAGCTGATATGGATTTTTACGAATCACTTCCAATGTCATCTCTTTATATTGCTGGTAAATCTTAATAGAAAGCTTCGTTCCAAAACCGTAACCATTTAAAAAACTCATTACTTTCTCTAATCCTTGGTGTTCAACAATTGTCTCATATATTTCTTGCGCTTTTTGCTTATTGACAACACCGTTTAAAGCATCAGGATCATCCATAATTTTAGAAATGGCATGTTCCCCGAGATGGTCCACAATTTTTTCAGCTGTACGCTTTCCTATTCCTTTAAATAAATCACTCGCTAAATATTGCACCATACCAGCTTTTGTTTGCGGCAATTCTTTCTTAAACGTTTCAACTAAATATTGTTTCCCATACTTCGGATGGTCTTTAAAATGCCCTGTCAATGTAAACACTTCATCTTCATGCATGCGGGGAAAATGACCGTTTATCATCACTTTTTTTTCGTCGTACGTTTCATTCGTTTCAATGACTTTCATACTAACAACGGAATAGAGGTTTTCTTCGTTGTGGAAAATGGTATGAAGAACTTGCGCTTTTATAAACTTTTTCTCTTCTTCAAACAAATCCATTGCATGTTGATTTCCCATCTTTCCTCTCCTTTCCGGTTTCATTTCACTTTAATGAGCAGTACATCCCCCACCTCTTTAGATGAGGGATAACTACCCATTAACTATATTTTCATCTTATTCAGCTTCTTGCTCTAATAAACGAACACCATTACCAGCTAAAAAGTGATCTGGTTGAATTTCAGTTGCTTTTTTAAATAAAGCTAGAGCCTTCTCGTTATTTTCTTCAAATACGTACGCAACGCCTAAATTATAATACGCATCTGCATGCTCTTCATCCATTTCTAATACCTTTTCAAAATAAGGTTTTGCCTCTTGAATATGTTCTAGTCGTGCAAAACAAAGTCCGCACTGGAACACAGCTTCTACATCGTTTTCATCTAATTCTGTTGCTCTTTGTAAAAATGGTAGCGCAAGGCGATCATTACCAAGTTGCACATGTGTAATACCTAACATAAATGTTACATCAGCTGATTGTAATCCAGCTTGCATCGCCTGTTCAAATACAGCTTTAGCCTCTGCAAATTGCTCTTGACCGTAATATACGTTTCCTAACCCATAATAAGCAGCCGCAGATTTATCATCTAACTCTAATGCACGTTTATAAAATAAAATGGCTCTCTCACTGTCACCTAGTACATCTAATAAGTTTGCAAAATTAATATATCCAAGCGCATCTTTCGGATTTTCTTCGATTGCTTCTGTGAAATTTTTAGCAGCTTCTTCCCAGTTTCCTTCTTGCATATATTGAATACCTGTTTCAAGTTTGTTTGTCATGTCCTTCACCTCTACAACAAATTATAACAAAGAATGTATTTTCCAAGCGAACGAAAATTCGCTTTATGTAAAAGAAACCTCTAACCGCGAATCGGCAGAGGCTTCTCGTTTTATCCTAAATAATCCAATTTCTTACCGCTACGGTACACTTCATCAATTGTAGCACCGCCTAAGCACTCATCTCCATCATAGAAAACGACTGCTTGTCCTGGTGTAATTGCACGAATTGGCTCGTCACAAAGAATACGAACTGTATTTTCATCAACGATTTGAACCGTTACTTTATTGTCTTCTTGACGATAACGGAATTTCGCTGTGCATTTAAATTCTTTTTCTTTCGCTCCATTACTTACCCAACCAATATTCGTAGCAATAACTTCATCACCATATAGAAGTTCGTTATGGAATCCTTGATCCACATATAAAATGTTTTCTTTCAAGTTTTTCCCAACAGCAAACCAGGGATCACCGTTACCACCAATACCAAGGCCATGACGTTGTCCAATTGTATAGTACATTAAACCGTCATGCTTTCCTTTCACTTCACCAGATAATGTTTGCATCACACCTGGTTGTGCTGGTAAATAGTTACTTAAGAAATCTTTAAAGTTACGCTCACCAATGAAGCAAATACCAGTACTATCTTTTTTCGCCGCTGTCGCTAAACCAGCTTCTTTCGCCATTTCACGAATTTGTGGTTTCTTCAGTTCACCGAGCGGGAACATTGTTTTTGATAATTGCTCTTGGCTTAATTGATTTAAGAAATACGTTTGGTCCTTATTATCATCAACGCCGCGAAGCATTTTATATTCGCCGTCCATATAAGCAACGCGTGCATAATGACCTGTTGCTACATAATCAGCACCAAGCGCAATGGCATGCTCTAAAAATGCTTTAAATTTAATTTCTTTATTACACATTACATCTGGGTTTGGTGTACGACCAGCTCGGTACTCATCTAGGAAGTACGTAAATACTTTATCCCAGTATTGTTTTTCAAAGTTTACTGCATAATATGGAATGCCAATTTGGTTACACACTTCAATTACATCATTGTAATCTTCAGTTGCTGTACAGATACCATTCTCATCTGTATCATCCCAGTTTTTCATAAAAATTCCGATTACATCATAACCTTGCTCTTTTAATAAAAGAGCCGCTACAGATGAATCGACGCCACCGGACATTCCGATGACAACGCGTGTTTCTTGAGGTAGTTTGTTCATCATGTCACCTCCCATGCTAATTTTGTGTTAATCGCTTCACGATTTTCACTGTTTCGTACGCCGCTTTCTCAATTTGCTCTTTCGTATTTCCAAGTCCGAAACTAAAGCGTACGGATGAACGTATTTGATCGGAGTCTTTTCCGAACATCGCTACTAATACATGTGATGGATCAATCGAACCAGCTGTACAAGCCGAACCACTTGAAACTGCAATGCCAGCTAAGTCTAAGTTCACAAGAAATGGTTCAATGTTCATTCCTGTAAAACTAATATTAAGCACATGTGGTAAGCGATATTCTAAGTTTCCGTTTACCTCGAAAGTAATGTCTTCATTTTTGAAGACAGATACCATTATATCTTTAAACTCTTCATATTGGGCATTTTTTTGCTCACGAGTTTTTTCAGCTAACAAAATAGCATGCTGGAGCCCGGCGATACTCGGTACATTTTCAG
Source organism: Bacillus sp. EB106-02-03-XG38 (assembly GCF_058792175.1). Taxonomy (NCBI): domain Bacteria; kingdom Bacillati; phylum Bacillota; class Bacilli; order Caryophanales; family Bacillaceae; genus Bacillus; species Bacillus sp. EB106-02-03-XG38. The sequence goes on along the minus strand of NZ_JBYTED010000003.1, from coordinate 456,674 downwards.
TACCAGCACGGCGTTTTCTTTCTTGCTCCCCGCCTATTAATAACGGTTCAAATTTCACATCTGCACCAGCGTATAAAAACCCGACACCTTTTGGCCCGTTAATTTTATGAGCTGAAATCGATAATAAATCAATGCCGAACTCTTTCACATCTATTTCTATTAAACCGTAAGCTTGTACCGCATCTGTATGGAAATAAGCTTGATGCTCTTTTAACAACTTACCTATTTCCGCAATTGGTTGCATCGTCCCAACTTCATTATTCCCAAACATAACGGATACGAGAATTGTCTCTTCTGTTAATGCCTTTTGTATGTCAGAAACTTGAACGCGCCCTGTTTCATCGACAGGTAAATATGTCACTTCAAACCCTTCACGCTCTAACAGTTCACACGTATGCAAAATTGCATGATGTTCAATTTGCGTCGTTATAATATGGTTACCTTTATGACGGTTTGCACGCGCTACACCAATCAGTGCTAAATTATCAGCTTCTGTACCACCGCTCGTAAATATAATTTCATTCGGATTCGCATGAATGCTACGTGCACACGCGCGTCTCGCCTCATCTACTACATGGCGCGTTTGACGTCCATAAAAGTGAATACTAGACGGGTTTCCGAATGTTTCTGTCATATATGGAATCATCTTTTCGACCACTTCTGGGTGAGTCGGAGATGTCGCAGCATGATCTAAGTAAATGCGTTCCATTAAATCTCCTTCTTTCCAAATCGTTTCACAAGGAATTAAATGTAAAACATATAGCCCCCGTGATTTTCTTCCTCATAACGTACTAAATCTTCTAATGTTGTACTATCTAACACTTCTTGCACCGCATCACGAACACGCATCCATAATTGGCGTTGTGCTGGTTCTTCTTCTTCTATCATTTCTACAACACTAATTGGACCTTCTAATACACGGATTACATCCCCAGCTGTAATGTTAGCTGGCTGATCTGATAATACATATCCGCCGTATGCTCCGCGCGTACTCTTTACTAAACGAGCGTTACGAAGTGGTGAAATTAATTGCTCTAAGTAATGCTCCGATAAATCATGTGCCTGCGCAATTGATTTTAAGGAAATTGGACCTTCACCAAACTTTTTTGCAAGATCGATCATAATTGTTAAGCCGTAACGGCCTTTCGTTGAAATCTTCATCTATTTTGCACCTCTTTTCAAATTTTCACTTCTATTGGTTATATCTTATTTATAAAAGAACACAATTTAAAATCCTATGAAATTATAGCATAATATAGTATTATAAGAAATTTCAACTTGTGTATCAAAATGATAACATAAAATCACATTGAAAAACTCGGAAATTATTACAATTGAAAGAAAAATGAAAATATTAATATTCATTTTTCCCACAAAACAGCATCCTATTTCAAATTCCACTAAAAAAAATGATACGATAGAAAGAGATTATACTTTAAGGGAGACGGTAAAAATGAAACAACCACTCGCACATCGAATGCGCCCTATAAATATTCAAGAAATTATCGGACAACAACATTTAGTTGGTGAAGGAAAGATTTTATGGCGAATGGTCCAAGCAAATCATTTTCAATCTATGATTTTATACGGCCCTCCAGGTACTGGGAAAACATCCATTGCAAGCGCAATTGCAGGAAGTACCGGAACCCCTTTTCGCTTATTAAATGCTGTTACTCATAATAAAAAAGATATGGAAGTTGTCGTACAAGAAGCAAAGATGCATCGACACCTCGTTTTAATTTTAGATGAAGTACACCGTCTAGATAAAGCAAAACAGGATTTTCTATTACCTCATTTAGAAAGCGGACTTCTTACCTTAATTGGGGCAACGACGAGTAATCCGTTCCATGCTATTAATTCTGCTATTCGAAGTCGTTGTCAAATCTTCGAGTTACACGCATTAACAGAAGATGATCTTTTAATTGGCTTAAAACGAGCACTTGAAGATAAAGAGAAAGGTCTTGGAGAGTATGATGTAACCGTTACGCCTGAAGCATTACATCACTTTGCAAATGCATCAGGCGGAGATATGCGTTCCGCTTATAACGCACTTGAACTAGCTGTTTTATCTAGCTTTACAACGGATGACAAAGCTGCGGAAATTACACTAGAAGTTGCAGAAGAATGCTTGCAAAAGAAGAGCTTCGTTCACGACAAAGGTGGAGATGCTCATTACGACGTATTATCAGCATTTCAAAAATCAGTACGCGGAAGTGATGTAAATGCAGCACTTCACTATTTAGCACGTCTTATTGAAGCAGGTGATTTGCAAAGCATTGGTAGACGTCTTCTTATTATGGCATATGAAGATATCGGACTTGCTAGCCCGCAAGCTGGACCACGTACACTAGCAGCTATAGAATCAGCTGAACGAGTTGGGTTCCCCGAGGCACGCATACCACTTGCAAATGCTGTTATCGAGCTTTGCCTATCACCAAAATCAAACTCAGCTTATAAAGCACTTGATGCTGCATTACACGATTTACGTAACGGTCAAACAGGCGACATCCCAAGTCATTTAAAAGATAGTCATTACAAAGGCGCAGAATCACTTGGAAGAGGCATTGGATACTTATACCCACACGATCAACCAAGTGGTTGGGTACAACAACAATACTTACCTGATAAAATAAAAAACAAACAATATTATAAACCGAAAACGACAGGGAAATTTGAGCAAGCACTTTCTACTGTATATGAAAGATTACAAAGTTCGAATAAAACGAAAAATAAAGGGTAACATAAGCGAAAACGTCACCATTACGGAGGCTTCGCTTATGAAAACACGTCAAGATGCATGGACAAAAGAAGACGATCTCCTTTTAGCAGAAACCGTTTTACGACATATTCGCAGCGGCAGTACACAAATAAAAGCATTCGATGAAGTCGGCGATGCATTAAACCGTACTTCAGCCGCTTGCGGATTTAGATGGAATGCTGAAGTAAGGCCGAATTACGAAGATGCGGTGCAACTTGCAAAAAAACAACGTAAAGAATTAAAACGCTCTGAAGCTAAAATAGAAAAAGAGCATTTCACGAAAACGAAACAACTTGTAATTGACGCCGAGTTTTCAGAAGATATTATGCCAAACAAGCAGGATCTTACAATGCAAAATGTCATCTCGTTTTTGCAAAACTTAGAGCATACCAATCCTTCACTCGCAAAGTTACAAACTGAAAATGAAGTATTACAAGCTCAGCTCACGACTTTGAAAAAGACGAATAATGAACTGGAAGCAAAATTAGCGGTACTCTCAAAAAAACAACAAGCAATCGAAGAAGATTACGCAATGCTCGTTAGAATTATGGACCGCGCTCGAAAACTCGTTTCAGTTGAAGAACAAGAAGAACAGATCGCTCCAATTTTCAAAACAGATCAAAACGGAAATTTAGATATTATATATTCTGCAGAGAATTAAAAAAAGGATGTCACTTTTTTGACTGAGTGACATCCTTTTTTGTTTTTTTGGTCGAGAGTATAATATGTATTTGTCGGTAAATGAAATTATATTAACGATTTTTTAATATATCGACGATTCGACAAGGAATATCGATTTACCGACAAAAACTGACGAAATATCCCTCCCTATCATAAAAGGAAACTCTTGATATATATTGGATATTTTTTACTAAAATGTTATTATAAACATATAATTTTAAAGGGAGCTGGTTACTATTTCTTTAATAGTCTTCAAAATAACACTCGGTGTTCTCGTTCTAACTTTGGCTCTTTTCACCATTAACAGTTTAAAAAAGACGTCCGCCTATAAATCAGATAAATATGATCACTACTTACTAGCGTTGCTTACATTTGAACTAGTAGTAATGCAAATATCCCTATTTCTTTAATACATACAAAAAGCATATATCCGAAATGGATATATGCTTTTCTTTTATTCTTGCCCTACACGTTTCACTTCTACATTTTTAATGCGTTCACGTACAACGTGACTTGCCATAATTAAGCCTGCCACAGATGGTACAAATGCGTTTGATGAAGGTGGTAATTTCGCTTTACGAATTTTTGCATTTTCGTCTGGTACGATTTCTTTACGTACTTCTTCACGAATTACGATTGGGTTTTCGTCAGAGAAGACAACTTTTACACCTTTTTTAATACCCTCTTTACGAAGTTTCGTACGAATTACTTTCGCAATTGGATCTGTATGTGTTTTAGAGATGTCCGCAATACGGAAACGAGTTGGGTCCATTTTATTTGCTGCACCCATACTCGAGATAATTTTAATTTTGCGACGTAAACATTGTTTAATTAAATGGATTTTGAACGTAATCGTATCAGATGCATCCACTACGAAGTCTAAACCGTGTTTAAAAAACTCTTCATATGTTTCATCCGTATAAAACATTTCTAGTCCAATTACTTCACACTCTGGGTTAATATCTGCGATACGCTCTTTCATTAATTCTACTTTTGAACGTCCTACAGTAGATACTAAAGCGTGAATTTGACGGTTTACGTTTGTAATATCTACAACGTCTTTATCAACTAGTACGAGACGCCCTACGCCAGAACGCGCTAACGCCTCTGCCGAAAATGACCCTACGCCGCCAATTCCTAAAATACCGACTGTACTATTTTTTAATATTTCAAGTCCTTCTTTACCGAAGGCTAATTCATTACGTGAAAATTGATGTAACATTCAGCTCTACACTCCTATTACAAAAATGGTCTACCATGTATTCTAGCGTTTTTCCGACTATTTGTATAGAAAAAGTTATAGAATTCCTAAAAATACATATTTCGAGCATAAAAACATAGTGTAAACCGACTTTTATTTCTTCCCAAATACAGGTTTAAAAAGGAGAATTCAGAGAACCGAGCAGCTCGAGGCACGTATGCTAGGAGGAGCGCAGTGTAGCCGTACTACTCGAGCACCGGACTAGCATACGTAACGATGAGATGCGACAGTTATCTAAACCGGACTTTTTAAACTTCCATTCCAATATACATTTAAAAAGGAGGATTCAGAGGGCCGAGCAGCTCGAGGCGCTGAAGCCAGGAGGAGCGCAGTGTAGCCGTACTACTCGAGCACCGGACTGGCGAAGCAACGACGAGATGCGACTGCCATCTGAACCGGACTTTTTAAACAACCTCTCAAAAAAAAGCCTAGATGGTATTAGTATAACCATCTAGACCCTATTCTTACTTCTCTTCTTTTAAGCTTAATTTTAAGTTTAACTCTTCAAGCTGTGCTTCTGCAACTGGGCTTGGAGCTTCTGTTAATAAGCAGCTTGCGCTTGCTGTTTTCGGGAATGCAATTGTATCGCGAAGGTTTGTACGACCTGCAAGTAACATAACAAGACGGTCTAAACCTAATGCGATACCGCCGTGTGGTGGCGTACCGTATTCGAATGCTTCTAATAAGAATCCGAATTGCTCTTGCGCTTCTTCTTGTGAGAATCCAAGTGCTTTGAACATTTTTTCTTGTACGTCACGCTCGTAAATACGAAGTGATCCACCACCAAGCTCATAACCGTTTAATACAAGGTCATATGCTTGTGCACGTGCTTTTTCTGGTGCTGTTTCTAATAACTCAACGTCTTCACGGAATGGCATTGTGAATGGGTGGTGAGCTGCGAAGTAACGATCTGCATCTTCATCGTACTCAAGAAGTGGCCAATCCGTTACCCATAGGAAGTTATATTTACTTTCGTCAATTAACTCAAGCTCTTTACCTAGACGTAAACGAAGTGCACCTAAGCTATCTGCAACAACACTCTTCTTATCTGCTACGAATAGTAATAAGTCGCCAGCAGTAGCTTCTAATGTAGCCATTAACGCGTTTGCTTCTTCTTCACCGAAGAATTTCGCGATTGGTCCTTTTAGGCCGTCTTCTTCCACTTTAAGCCAAGCTAAACCTTTTGCACCGTATACTTTCACGAATTCAGTTAATGCATCGATATCTTTACGAGAGTATTTGCTCGCAGCACCTTTTGCATTAATTGCTTTTACTTGTCCGCCGCTTTCTACAGCACTTGTAAATACTTTAAAACCACAACCTGCTGCAAATTCAGATAGGTCTGTTAATTCCATTTCAAAGCGTGTATCTGGCTTATCAGAACCGTAACGAGCCATTGCATCAGCATATTTCATACGAGGGAATGGTGCGCTCACTTCTACACCTTTTGCATCCTTCATAACTTTCGTCATCATGCGCTCCATCATATCTAAAATTTCATCTTGTGTTAAGAATGAAGCTTCGATATCGATTTGCGTGAATTCCGGTTGACGGTCTGCACGTAAATCTTCGTCACGGAAACAGCGTGCTACTTGATAGTAACGCTCAAATCCGCCGACCATAAGAAGCTGTTTAAATAATTGCGGAGACTGTGGTAACGCATAGAATTCACCGTCATGTACACGACTTGGTACTAAATAGTCACGAGCTCCTTCTGGTGTGCTCTTCGTTAAAATTGGTGTTTCCACTTCTAAGAAATCTTCTGTGTCTAAGAAGTTACGAATTGTTTTTGTTACGTCGTGACGCATTTTGAATGTGTTAAACATTACAGGACGGCGTAAGTCTAAATAACGATATTTTAAACGCACATCTTCTGATGCATCTGTATCATCAGCAATAATGATTGGCGTTGTTTTCGCTGCATTTAATACGTTTACTTTCGTTGCTTGTACTTCAATACGACCAGTTGCCATATTGTCATTAATTGCGCCTTCACCACGCTCAACAACTGTACCTTCTACGTGTAATACGTATTCGCTACGAATTGTTTCTGCTACTTCTAGCGCTTCTTTTGATGTTTCTGGGTTAAATACAACTTGTACGATACCTGTACGGTCACGTAAGTCGATAAAGATTAATCCACCTAAATCACGGCGTTTTTGTACCCAACCTTTTAATTGAACTGTTTGTCCAACTGCTTCTACTGTTACTTTTCCACATGCATGTGTTCTTTCAGCCACTGTAAGTTCCCCCTATATTAATTTCTCTGCTACGTATGAAGCAAATACATCTAATGCTACTTCTTCTTGTTCACCTGTTGCCATATCTTTCAAGTTAATGATACCTTTATCTAGCTCATCTTCCCCTAATACAGCTACAAATTTCGCTTTTAGACGATCTGCTGATTTAAATTGCGCCTTCATTTTGCGGTCTAAATAATCTTTTTCAACTGATAATCCAGCTTTACGAAGATCAAATGCAACTTTTGCAGCATGGTCTTTCGCTTTGTCGCCAAGCGCTACAACGTAACAATCAATGCTATGTTCAATTGGTAATTCAATGTTTTCAGCTTTTAGTGCCATAATTAAACGTTCGATACTCATCGCAAAACCGATACCTGGCATTTCTGGTCCACCGATTTCTTGTACAAGTCCGTTATAACGGCCACCACCGCTTAATGTAGTAATAGCACCAAAACCTTCTGCCTCACTCATAATTTCAAATACAGTGTGTTGGTAGTAGTCTAAACCACGTACTAAGTTCGGATCTTTTTCAAATGGAACATCCATCATCGTTAATAGTTCTTGAACTTTTTCGTAGTATACTGCTGAGTCTTCGTTTAAGTATTCTGTAATAGATGGTGCTGTTCCCATTAATTCATGGTTACGGTCCTTCTTACAATCTAAAATACGAAGAGGGTTCTTTTCTAAACGAGCTTGACAGTCAGAACAGAACTCGCCGATACGTGGCTCAAAGTGTGCGATTAACGCATCGCGGTGCGCTTGACGGCTCGCCGCATCACCTAAGCTGTTTAATACAACTTTAATATTTTTTAAGCCCATGCCGCGGTAAAACTCTACAGCAAGTGCAATTACTTCTGCATCAATTGCAGGATCGTTACTACCGATTGCCTCAATACCGAATTGTACGAATTGACGATAGCGACCTGCTTGTGGTCTTTCGTAACGGAACATTTGACCGATATAGTATAATTTCGTTGGTTGTGTTGCATCACCGAACATTTTGTTTTCAACGTAAGAACGTACAACAGGCGCAGTACCCTCTGGACGTAATGTTAAACTACGCTCTCCACGATCTTGGAATGAGTACATTTCTTTTTGTACGATATCTGTCGTATCACCAACACCACGTAAAAATAACTCAGTGTGTTCAAAAATTGGTGTACGAATTTCTTTATAATTGTAACGACGGCAAATTTCGCGTGCTTGCCCTTCGATATACTGCCATAACTCAACAGTGCCTGGAAGAATATCTTGCGTTCCGCGTGGGATTTGAATAGACATATTCAGTTCCTCCTCAAATTGTTTTAATCTTAATAAAAATAAAAAAACTCCCGTCTCTACTGTTTGAACAGTAGGGACGAGAGTATTATACCCGTGGTGCCACCCTAATTGAAGCACGTATGCTTCCACTTTTTTAATAACGCTTAAATATGCGTTCATCTCTACTAAGCATATGCCGTTCAAGTTGAAACCTCCAGAGTGTCATTCAATTCGTCATCATGTAGAAATGTTTTCAGCCTAAGACATTTCTTCTCTTTCCATGTGTGTCTCATTTACTCTTCTCTATCAACGGTTATATTCATATGTAAATATAAAATTACTATACGTTTGTTCAGTAGGATTGTCAAGTGCTCTAAGAGCGTTCAATTTGCTTCTTTAGACGCTTTACATCTTGAAGAGAAATTCCAAACTCAGAAGCAAGCTCCATTGAAGTATTGTTTTGCTCTTTCGAAATAAAATCATGAAAACTCACGTTAAACAGTTGATTTGCACCATTTGTAACAGAGTGCCCTTTTTCATTCATACGCATACGTATATCCCTCACATTCAATATGGATGTTTTACTTTTTATTGTTCCATATTGATCCGAGAGTTATACATAAACGAAAAAGCTATTGATTCCAAAGAAAGTGAACCTTTAATCCACAAGAAGGATAAATGAACAAAACATACAACAATGTATAAAAAAGAGAGGATGATTTCATCCTCTCTTCTTAAGCAACACTATTTACTTTCCACAATTAAGGTCACCGGACCATCATTGATTAAAGAAACATCCATCATTGCTCCGAATTTCCCTGTTTCTACACGCAATCCTTGCTTACGTACTTCCTCATTAAAGAAATCATATAAACGCTCTGCATAGTCAGGTTTGGCAGCATCCATAAAGTTTGGACGTCTTCCCTTGCGACAATCTCCGTATAATGTGAATTGCGAAATTGATAAAACTTGTCCTTCTACATCAAGTACAGAATGGTTCATCTTTCCGCTCTCATCTTCAAAAATACGTAAGTTCGCAATTTTTTCTGCAATGTAAGTTGCATCTTTTTCTGTATCTTCATGCGTAATGCCAACTAGTAATGTTAAACCGAACGGAATTTGTCCTACGATCTCACCGTCTACTGTGACAGACGCTTCTTTTGATCGTTGTAAAACAACTCTCATCTTTTCTACACTCCCTATTAATGCATCATGCGTCGTACTGCATAAATTTCTGGAACGCGTTTAATGCGCTCAACTACTTTTTTCAAGTGCTGTAAGTTACGAATAGAGATTGACATATTAATTGTCGCCATCTTATTACGGTCACTTCTACCAGAAACTGCCGAAATGTACGTTTTCGTCTCTGTAACAGCTTGCAACACTTCATTTAATAAACCACGGCGATCGTAACCTGAAATTTCAATATCAACGTTATACTCAATTTCTTTTTCAGGGCTACCTTCCCACTCTACTTCTAATAAACGTTCTATAGCTTCTTCTGTATGAACATTTACACAATCACGGCGGTGAATCGAGACGCCTCGGCCTTTCGTAATATAACCAACGATGTCATCACCTGGTACTGGGTTACAGCATTTTGATAAGCGAATTAGTAAATTATCCGCCCCACTTACTTTAACACCAGAATCCCATTTTCGAATTTTCATCGGTTTACGAACTTCTTTAACTTCAACAATCTCTTCTTCTTCACGTTGCTTACGGAACTTGTCCGTTAGTCGTGTAACAATTTGCGATGCAGTGATGCCGTTATACCCAACTGCTGCAAACATATCTTCTTCATTTGCAAAGTTGAATTTCTCAGCAACACGTTTTAAATTGTCAGGAGCTAATACTTCTTTCATCTCATACTCTAGGCTACGCACTTCTTTCTCAACAAGTTCACGGCCTTTTTCAATATTTTCATCTCTACGTTGCTTCTTAAAGAATTGACGTATTTTATTTTTTGCATGAGATGTTTGAGCAAGTTTCACCCAGTCTTGACTTGGTCCATACGAATGTTTCGATGTTAAAATCTCAATGATGTCACCTGTTTTTAATTTATAATCAAGTGTCACCATTTTCCCGTTTACTTTTGCACCAATTGTTTTATTCCCAATCTCTGAATGCACACGATATGCAAAGTCAATCGGAACAGATCCAAGTGGCAATTCCATTACATCGCCTTTCGGTGTAAAGACGAATACCATGTCAGAGAATAAATCAATTTTTAATGACTCCATAAACTCTTCCGCATTAGAAGCTTCATTTTGCCATTCTAATATTTGACGGAACCATGTAAGTTTCTTCTCTAATGTACCCGTTGTTTCTGCTGTTTTTCCTTCTTTATACGCCCAGTGTGCCGCGATTCCGAATTCTGCAATCTCATGCATTTCTTTCGTACGAATTTGTACTTCAAGCGGATCACCTTTTGGCCCAATTACAGTCGTATGAAGAGATTGATATAGGTTTGCCTTTGGCATTGCTATATAATCTTTAAAACGCCCTGGCATCGGCTTCCAACACGTATGAATAATTCCAAGTACCGCATAACAATCTTTAATACTATTTACAACGACACGTACAGCTAATAAATCGTAAATTTCATTGAACTGTTTATTTTGCAGTGCCATTTTACGATAAATACTGTAAATATGTTTTGGTCTTCCAGAAATTTCAGGTTGAATTGCAACTTCATCTAATTTCTCACGAATACCAGTCATTACTTCGTCTAAATACTCTTCACGTTCCGCACGTTTACGCTTCATTAAATTTACAATACGATAATATTGCTGTGGATTTAAGTAGCGAAGTGACGTATCCTCTAGCTCCCATTTAATAGTACTAATTCCGAGTCTATGTGCTAAAGGTGCAAAGATTTCTAACGTTTCATTCGCAATGCGACGCTGCTTCTCTTGGGGCAAATGTTTCAATGTACGCATGTTATGAAGACGGTCAGCTAGTTTAATTAAAATAACTCGAATATCTTGAGCCATTGCAATAAACATTTTGCGATGGTTTTCTGCTTGTTGTTGCTCATGAGATTTATATTTAATCTTTCCGAGCTTTGTCACACCATCAACAAGCATAGCAATTTCTTTGTTAAATTCCCGTTCAATATCTTCTAATGTAATCTCTGTATCTTCTACTACATCATGTAAGAAACCTGCCGATACCGTAGCTGGATCCATGTGTAAATCAACTAAAATACCTGCAACTTGAATTGGATGAATAATGTATGGTTCACCCGATTTTCTGTATTGTTCGCTATGCGCATCGCGTGCATATTCATAGGCACGTGCTACTAGCTCAATATCTTCATCCACTAAATATTGACTTGCTTTCTCGAGTACCTGTTCAGCTGTTAGTACCTGCTCATTTGCCATCGAATCACCTTTTATTGAAAATTGACTTTATCTTTAATTAAATAGAATAAATTATATTCTATCATTATAACCCAATGATTGTGAATTGTGAAAAGGAAAAGATTTTACTGACATTTCACTATAATTTTTTGTTCAATTATACAAAAGTACCCGCTCCTCTCCAAGAGATTCACGGGTACTTCTTATCACCGTAGTTTTACCTATATAGTGATTAGTATTTTTCTAATACTAATACATCGTAACCATCTAACATTTTACGACCATCTAAGTAAGTAAGCTCTACTAAGAATGCAATTCCAGCTACAACTCCGCCAAGTTCTTCAACTAGCTTAATTGTCGCTTCAATTGTTCCACCTGTAGCTAATAGATCATCTGTAATCAATACGCGTTGACCTGGCTTAATTGCATCTTTATGGATTGTTAAAACATCTTTACCATATTCTTTACCGTAGTCAACTGTAATTACTTCACGTGGTAATTTTCCTAATTTACGAACTGGTGCAAAACCTACTTCTAACGCATAAGAAACTGGGCAACCAATAATAAAGCCACGTGCTTCTGGCCCTACTACAACGTCAATGTCTCTTTTCTTTGCATACTCAACGATTGCATCTGTTGCTGCTTTGTATGCTTTACCGTCGTTCATTAACGGTGTAATGTCTTTAAATACAATACCTTCTTTTGGATAATCCGGTACAATTGCGATATGTTGCTTGAAATCCATATTTCTGAATCCTCCTCAGATCTAAAAGGTTTGTAAATACAAATCCTTTACCCTAGCTGTTCTACTTCTTTATGATTACGAATCGTTTCAAACCATGTATATAGTTGCTGATATGTGCTATAAACCAATTCTTTTTCTAATTGTAAGTGGTTCATTTTCTCACGATATGTGTTCGATTCAATTAAATCACGCTTTTGTTTTTTGTCTGCCATAAAAATGACGCCATCTTTTATTGTAACAAATTCTAACTCAAAAAACACCTGTGTCATGAAATTTACTGTATCTTTTGACCAACCTTTATGTTGACAGAGTTGTGCTCCGTATTGTCTTAAAGAAAATGGTGCTTTTTGGCTCAAGAACGAATAGTACCATTTAAAGTGTTCTCTCGTTGGAACAGTACTAAATAAATGATTATTCTCTTGATAAAATAGCGTATAAATTCGTGACGGGAACCCCACTTTAAATAAATCTCGTAATTCATCTGTTCCTTTTGGTAAATCAAGTAACACGATGTATTGATCATCTAATTGGGTGACTTCGGATGCATGCATCATATGCTCTTTATAGTCTTCTAAAGAAAATTTATTCAATACCTCTTCAGAAAAATACACCATCGTTATTTTTTCTTTCGGAAGTTCTGCTACATTCGCTTCTACGTTACGCATACTACGCCAATCAAATAATTGCCACGCCTCTACAGCAATATCTTGTACCATTAATTGCGGCTTCTTAAAATTATTCCATTCATTGATAGATGCTTCCCCTATTACAGATACCTTTGCAACTGGAGAAATTTCTTTCGCATACGCACCAAAACCAAATCCGATTGTATCCAGTGTTGCTTGTCCATCACGAAGAGCCATTTTCAAATGAGAACCGTCGGATCCGATTGCTCGAATACTTTCTAGTTCTGCATCCTTAACCGCAATACGTGGTTTTGGATTTCCAACACCAAATGGCGCTAACTTTTGCATGTCTTCAATTGCTGCAAGCGTTACATCCTCCACTTTACAAAAGACATCAACTGATGTAATTGGAATAAAATCGTCTTCCGTTAAAATTGTATCTGCTTGTTCATTTAAGCGGCGGCGTAATTCATCTACATCATTCATATGTAGCGTCATTCCCGCTGCCATCGGATGCCCTCCGAAGTGTGGCAATAACTCTCTACAATCTGACAAGTTTGCAAACAAATCAAATCCCGCAATACTACGTGCTGAACCTTTTGCTGTTTCTTTTACAGGATCAATGCTTAATACAATCGTCGGACGATAAAAACGTTCAACTAATTTAGAAGCGACAATTCCAATTACACCTGGATTCCATCCTTCTTTTGCAAGCACTAATACTTTATTGTCTTCTGGCGGGAAATTATTTTCCACTTCAGCGATAGCTTCTTCTGTAATTTTCTTTACAATATCTTTTCGTAATTTGTTCAGCTCATCAATTTCTTCAGCAAGCTCTTTCGCTTCTTCTGGATCCTCTGATAATAAAAGATGTACAGCCGGCGTAGCATCTTCTAAACGTCCAACAGCATTAATACGAGGTGCGATTGAGAAGCCGATACTCTCTTCTGTAATTTCACTTTGCGAAACGTTAGCAACTTTAAATAGCGCCTTTAGTCCGATATTTTTCGTCATGCGCATATGTTTTAAACCGCGCTTCACTAGCAATCTATTTTCACCATGAAGTGATACTAAATCGGCAACCGTACCAATTACTGCAATTTCTAATAAATGTTCTGGTACACGGCCTAATAATGCATGTGCAACTTTAAACGCAACACCTACACCAGCTAAATAGTGAAACGGATATACACCGCCATCTAATTTCGGGTGAATAATCGCAAGTGCTTCTGGCAATTCTGGTGGTGGCTCATGGTGATCCGTAATAATAAGATCTATTCCAAGTTCCTTCGCTACCTTCGCTTCATGTACTGCTGCAATACCAGTATCGACAGTAATAATTAGTGAGAATCCTGCGCTATGCGCCCAGCGAAATGCTTCTTCATTTGGTCCATAACCTTCTGTAAAACGGTTTGGAATATAAAATTCTACGTCTGCACCTAATTCTTGCAAAGCAAGATATAACACAGTCGTACTACTTACTCCATCGGCATCGTAGTCACCAAATATTAATATTTGTTCTCCATTTTGAATCGCCTTATTTACACGTTCTACCGTTCGATCCATTCCTTCTAATAAAAACGGATCATGAAATTCTTGATTTTCTGTATTTAAAAAATCTAAAATTTTATCTTCTGTATCTAATCCTCTGCCGAGGAATAACGAAACGACAAGTGGTGATAATTGTAATTTACTTGCTAATTCACTCACTCGCTCGCCATTATATTCTTTTTCTTTCCAACGCGTCTTCGGTTGTAACACGAAATCACCCCTTAACCTGTTCATTATACAAGACAGATTAAGGGGTGACAATATAATGCAAACTACGATGCAATATCTATATACTAAAATGTTAATAATATTTAATTTGGAGAATACGGATTTATATGTACAAACACATTTTGTACGTTATCTTGTTTCATAAGCGTTTCTTTCACATGCTTTCCAATGCGGTGCCCTTCTTCTACAGTAATGTATGGATCTACAGAAACTTTAATATCAACAATAACGTAATGACCATGCTCCCTTGCATATAAAGAACCAATTTTTTTCACACCATCTATTTGAAGTACTGCTTCTCTAAGAGGAACAACATCTTCCTCATGAAGAACATGATCAAGCGTTGCATGAATTGCTTCTGCCCCAATACTCCACGCCATTTTTGCTACAAGAAGTGAAACAAATAATCCTGCAATTGGATCAGCATATACAAGCCAATCTAACCCGAACTTACCACCGATAATCGCCGCACAAATACCGATTAAAGCTGCAATTGAAGAAAATAC
The DNA here is from genome assembly GCF_058792175.1 of Bacillus sp. EB106-02-03-XG38. Classification (NCBI taxonomy): domain Bacteria; kingdom Bacillati; phylum Bacillota; class Bacilli; order Caryophanales; family Bacillaceae; genus Bacillus; species Bacillus sp. EB106-02-03-XG38. The sequence goes on along the minus strand of NZ_JBYTED010000003.1, from coordinate 441,450 downwards.
ATCCGAACGGTGCTCATATGCATTTGCAATAATTGCATCACTATTTACCCTCTTCCCTAATCGAAATTTATATTGAAACATTCCTTCTTTCACGATAATTGAAAGAACAACAGCAAAAATCGTAATTCCTTTCGGTGGTTCTAGTTCTTGCGAAAAAGCTTTTATAGACGAAATCGCTATCTCGATCCCCACAATAAATAACAGTACTGCAACAATAATCGCTGAAATCGATTCCGCTTTACCATGACCATACGGATGATCTTCATCGGGCGGCTGCTTTGCTGCTCGCAATCCAAACAGTACAGCTAGTGAACCAATTACATCTGACGCAGAATGCACCGCATCCGCTAATAGCGCTTTACTGTTCCCAATATAACCAATTACTGCCTTTACAATCGCTAATATAATATTACCAACGATCCCGACAATAGCACCAAACTCGGCCTGTTTAAAACGTTCATCTTTTTCCATAATTAAAATCCCTTCTTTTCTTAACCTATCTTTTTATTGTAACAAAAACAGCGATAACATCACCACTTTCTTCCATCTTCACTTTTAAAAGTTGCTACCTTATTGTATCCACAAACGAAAAAAGAGATGCCTCATAAAGAGACATCATCTTTTTTATACTTGCGGTTCAGATTCTACTTTCTCAACCTTCTTCTTGTTTTTAGCTTTTTTCAAACGACGGTTTTCAAGCATTAACCAAATTTGAGAAGCAACAAAAACAGAAGAGTACGTACCTACAACTAATCCAACAAGTAATGCAAACGAGAAGTTACGTAGCGACTCACTACCGAAGATAAGTAACGCAATTACCGGGAATAACACTGTTAATACGGTGTTGATCGAACGACCAAGCGTTTGACGAATACTTGCATTTACGATTTCTTCTAAGTCTTTTATATCGCGAACTCGTTTTTTCTGTTTGTATAATTCACGGTTTCTATCAAATGTAACAATAGAGTCATTAATAGAATAACCGATGATTGTTAATACCGCAGCGATAAACGTTAAGTCTACCTCTAATTGGAAAATACTAAATATAACAACCATAACGAATGCATCATGTAATAATGCAAGTACTGCAGATAATGCGTACGTAAATCGGAATCGAATACTTACGTATAAAATGATAACCGCAGAAGCGATTAATACTGCGATAAATGCATTTCGTGCAATTTCTTTCCCAATTGTCGGCGAAACTGTACTTACGTTTGGATCTGTACCATATTTATCGTGGAAGAATGTTTTTGTTTTCGCAATTTCATCTTTTGATAGAACACCTAATGTACGAACTGCGAATCCTTTATTGTCCTCTCCAGTCGGTACAATATTCTCTTCCTTCACATCAATTTTCAATTCTTTAAAATCTTTATGAACATCAGATACAGTCACTGCCTGTTTTGATTGCAAGTCAATACGCGTACCACTCGCAAAGTCAATACCAAGATTCAATTTGAAAATTGGCAAGATAATTGCACCTGCAATTACAACTACAATCGAGAAAACAAGGAATTTATGACCGATATTTACGAAGTTAATACGATCAAATCTTGTCGGTGGATGTACTACACCTTTTGTTAACGGAATAATATCCTTTTGTTTCACGCCAAAGTATCCTGGTTTTTTATCGAAGTAACGGCTCTTTACAAGTAGACTTAGTAAGAAACGAGTACCGAATACGTTCGTAATGAAACCGACTAAAATACTTACAATTAAACTTGTTGCGAATCCTTTTACAGAGCTATTACCATAAACGAATAACACACCAGCTGCTGCAAGTGTTGTAATGTTCGCATCTAAAATCGTTGCTAATGAACGATGGTTACCAGCACGGAATGCTGACATCATTGACTTACCAATTTTCAGCTCTTCTTTCAGTCTCTCGTAGGTAATAATATTCGCATCAACTGCGATACCTACCCCGAGCACTAACGCCGCAATACCTGGCAACGTAAGAACTGCATGCATCCAATTAAAGACAAGTAATGTAACGAAAATGTATAGACCTAACATAATAACCGCTACAATTCCTGGTAAACGGTAGAATACAAGCATAAATAAGAAAATAAGAGCGATACCAATCGCACTAGCGAAAATCGTTTGCTCTAACGCTTGTTGACCAAACTTCGCTCCAACAGATGTTGAATACATTTCTTTTAAATCAACAGGAAGTGCACCTGCATTTAATAAAGATGAAAGTTGTTTCGCGCTTTCAACTGTGAAGTTTCCACCTACGATAGATACTTCAGCTTGGTTAAATACTTGGTTTACTGTTGCTGCTGATAAGAACTTCGGATTCGGTTTTGCAGATTCTGCTTTGTACGAATCTTTTCCTTCTTCAAAGTCTAGCCAGATTACCATTAAATTCGTTGGTGGTGGCATTTTTGAAATTTTTTCAGTTACTTCACGGAATTTTTCAGCGCTCTTTAGTGTAAGACCTACACTCGCACGGCCTTGGTCATCAAATGTTTGCTTCGCTCCGCCGCCTTTTAAATCCGTTCCGTCCATAAGAAGGTTGTCATCTACATCACGGAATGTTAATTTCGCTTGTGTTGATAACATTTCACGTGCTTTTTGCTGATCTTGTACACCAGCAAGCTGTACGCGAATGCGATCTTGCCCTTCAATTTGAATATTCGGCTCACTTACACCGAGAACATTGACACGATTTTCAAGAGCTCCTACTGTACTTACAAGTGCCTCTCGGTCAATTTTATCACCTTTTTTGGCTGGTTTTACTTCATACAGAATTTCAAAACCACCGCGAAGGTCTAGTCCTAGACTAATTCCTTTTGCTATGTCTTTTCCTGCCGCACCAATTACTCCACCGATCAATAATACGATGAGGAAAAAGGCGGCAATTCTCGTACCACGCTTTGCCATATGTACCCTCTTTCTGCTACTAACACTTGAAATAAATCTCTTACGATTCACTTTTACACGTGTGCATACACCTAGTTAGTAGACTTCCTTTCTATAATTTTGCTAGTTCATCACTAGCTGTGTCGATATAGTTTTCACAATACCTACACTCTCATTATTTATTTTCTCTCTTCACTACCCCCTTTATATATGATCTTAGACATAATTATTTCCTCATTATCAATACCTATCATTATACTGCAAAAGGAAGAACAAACCAATTGCAGTCGGTTATTTATTTTCATATTCATCAAACGACCAAAGTGGCGCTTGATATGCTTCCACAGTTAAATACGTCATATATTCATTAGCACTTACTGTTAATACATCATTAACTAATTCATACAATCTAACATCACTGTCTATCTTCTTCCACTTTTTCGTTTTAAGAAACTTCCAAATGTCATCATCTGTTACTCGATCATAACCGAACATGTGGAACTCTTCTACTTTACTTTCTAAAACGACTTGTAACTGTCCGCGGTATGATTCTACCAAAGCCTCTTTTTCTAACATACATAACATCTCCTTCTGATTTCAGCACGAAAAGTCGCTTTTAGTCCCGCTTTAATGGACAGCAATAACTACTTTCAAGAGCACTCTCTTAAATGCTTGTCATTCTTGTCTCGTACGTGCATATAAATTATTGTAAATCATTCCACTGATTTTGAGAAGGTAGGAGAAGACCATGACGAGACAAAGCTTTTTAAAAGGCGCATTTATTTTAATGATAGCCGGCTTTATTACCAAAATCCTTGGATTTATTAACCGGATTGTAATGGCACGTATTTTAGGCGAAGAAGGCGTTGGCCTTTATATGATGGCCGTTCCTACATTCATTCTAGCAATTACATTAACACAAATCGGCCTCCCTGTCGCAATCGCAAAATTTGTAGCAGAAGCAGAAGCTGTGAACGATAAACAAAGAGTAAAAAAAATATTAACAGTTTCATTAGCTGTTACATCCGTTATTAGTATCATTTTAACAATCGGAATTATGCTTCTCACACCTATTTTAGCAAAAACATTATTAACTGATGAACGAACGTACTATCCATTAATGGCCATTTTGCCTGTCGTTCCTGTTATTGCTGTTTCTTCTGTTTTACGCGGGTATTTCCAAGGGAAACAAAATATGAAACCTAGCGCTTACGCCCAAGTTATAGAACAAGTTGTCCGCATTACAATTATCGCTATATGTATTCAATTATTTTTACCATATGGCGTAGAATACGCTGCAGCTGGCGCTATGTTATCAGCCGTTCTTGGTGAAGTTGCATCTTTATTATTTTTACTCACTTTATTCCAGCGCGAAAAACATTTATCTATACGCTCTGGATTTTTCACTACTGTAAAGGAAAGCAAGGGGACATTTTATTCTCTTATGGATATTGCACTTCCAACTACAGGAAGTCGCTTAATCGGTTCCGTTTCCTATTTTTTTGAACCTATCGTCGTTATGCAAAGCTTAGCGATTGCCGGCGTTGCTGCCTCCGTCGCAACCCAGCAATACGGTATATTAAACGGGTATGCCTTCCCACTTCTTTCACTGCCAGCCTTTATTACATACGCTCTTTCTACAGCACTCGTTCCATCCATTAGTGAAGCAATGGCCAAAAGACAACACAAATTAGTAGAACATCGCTTACAACAAGCTCTACGCATCTCATTAATTACTGGTGGGTGGTCAGTTGTTATATTATACGTATTTGCTTCTCCTGTTTTGACCCTGATGTATGGATCAGATAGCGCAACAGCATTCATCCAGCTTCTTGCACCTTGTTTTTTATTTCATTATTTCCAAAGTCCACTGACCTCTGTTTTACAAGCTTTAAACTTAGCACGTGCCGCGATGATGAATACATTTATTGGCGCAATCGTAAAATTAATCGTTATTTTTGTACTAGCTTCAAGACCAGAGTTTCAAATGATGGGGGTTGCCCTCGCAATTGCAGCAAATATCGTAACAGTAACATTTCTTCATTATGCTACTGTTTTAAAGAAAATTACATTTACCATTTACGCAAAAGACTACATTTTCGGCGGACTTGCCATCGGTATTGCAGGCTCCTTCGGTTTTTACCTTCATAAGTATATGATTTTCTCTCATTCACTTGGCATACAAACATTATGGGAAATCACTTTAACAACACTCGTTTATATTGTACTCCTCTTTATTTTCAAACTCATTCGAAAAGAAGAGTTAAGTCGACTCCCTCTCATTCGAAAATTGTCATTTTTGAAGTAAACAGGCTTACTATGTCGTATAGTAAGCCTCTAGTTTTCTTTCAAATCAACAAAGAATTGTCCATTTTGAAAACTGCAATATAAAATTTGCGCAATATCGCTATAACCTAAGTTTTTTAATTTTCCAATAAGCCATTCATCCGTATGTTCAATCATTTGTAAATGACTCGATTGAATTTCTCCATCGATAATAAGAGGAAGGGTAAACTGTAAGGCATCCTGTTTACCTTTTTGTTTTTGAAAGACAGATAACTTCCCAGATGGTTCTAAAATGGCGTATTCTACATCCCTGATATCTCCAACTCCCTGCTCTCTTAATTGCATCATTAAATCATCTATATTATAACGTTGCTTTCTCATCTTCTTTTCATCAATCTTTCCCGCATTTACAAGAATAGCCGGTTCACCTTCTATTAAATGCCGAAATCGTTGATACTTTAACGAAATAACTGACAAAATGATCTGTATACACATAAGAAAAGTCATCGGAACTAATTGATGCCAAAGTGATTTATCGGTATTTTCAATTGCGACTACAGCCATTTCACCAAGCATAATGAATACGACTAAATCTAATACACTTAGCTCTCCAATTTCACGTTTACCCATAAGACGAAAAATAATTAAGATGATGATATACAAAAGCATCGTTCGGCCAATGATTGATACCCATTCCATTTCTACATCTCCTTTTTTACGTATAGACTCCCCTATAAAAAAGAAACTAGTCTAACTTAGGCAAAAGGAAAATATGCTTGTATTAAAAAGGGGGAATGTATATATGGATGGAACGAAAAAATTATCAACTGCAATCGGCTTTGGTATCATTACCTTATTAATTCTGGCAACAATTATTAGCATGGTTATGGCCCTTTTATTAAAGTTTACAGATATGAACGAAGGGACATTAGCTGTTACTATTTTCATACTAGCTCTGCTATCTATGCTTATATCCGGATTTACTGCTGGTAAAAAAGCGCAAGGTAAAGGTTGGCTAGTAGGCTTCACAACAGGACTTACATTCGCCATACTTGTTTTTCTAGTTAACTATTTAGGTTTCTCTCAAACTTTATCGAACTCACAGTTACTTTATCAATTAGCATTAATGGGTGCGAGTACACTCGGTGGTATTTTCGGTGTAAATATGTCAAAACAAAACAATTAAAAAAGGCCCTGCACATTTCATGCAGGGCCTTCCTCATTAGTTTTTCACAACTTCACGAATCGCATTGCGATCGAAAGTTAAGTGTGAACCACCAGATTTAATAACGATTTTCGTATCATCTACTGATTCGATTGTACCGTGTAAACCACCGATTGTTACGATAGCATCACCTTTTGCTAACTCACTTTGCATTTGAGCAACTGCTTTTTGACGTTTTTGTTGCGGGCGAATTAATAAGAAATAGAAAATCGCAAACATCGCAACGATCATAACGATATTCATCATACCTGGATTCATCTTTTTTCCTCCTTTTAAATTATGTATTAGAAGTTTTTAGCATTCGGTTTATTAAAGCCATACTGTTCAAAGAACTCTTCGCGGAAATCGCCAAGACGGTCTTCACGAATAGCTTGTCTCACCTGCTCCATTAAGTTTAACAGAAAATGAAGGTTGTGATAAGACGTTAAACGAATTCCGAACGTTTCATCACATTTCATTAAGTGACGAATGTACGCACGAGAGTAATTTTTACATGTATAGCAATCACAATTTGGATCAAGCGGACCGAAGTCTCTTGCGAATTTCGCATTTTTTACAACAAGGCGGCCTTCACTTGTCATACATGTACCATTTCGAGCGATACGAGTTGGAAGTACGCAGTCAAACATATCAATACCACGAATTGCACCATCGATTAATGAGTCAGGAGAACCTACACCCATTAAGTAACGTGGCTTATTATCTGGAAGAAGTGGTGTTGTAAACTCAAGTACACGGTTCATAATATCTTTCGGCTCACCTACAGATAAACCACCTACAGCGTAACCAGGGAAGTCCATTGAAACAAGGTCTTTTGCACTTTGACGACGAAGCTCTTCGAACTCTCCGCCTTGTACAATACCGAATAAACCTTGGTCTTGTGGACGTTCATGCGCTTTTAAACAACGTTCTGCCCAGCGGCTTGTACGTTCTACAGATTTCTTCATATATTCAAAAGTAGCCGGGAATGGTGGACACTCATCAAATGCCATCATAATATCTGAACCTAATGCATTTTGAATTTCCATCGCTTTTTCTGGTGATAAGAATAATTTATCTCCATTTAAGTGGTTACGGAAGTGAACGCCCTCCTCTTCAATACGACGGAAGTCACTTAAACTGAATACTTGGAAACCACCAGAGTCCGTTAAGATTGCACGATCCCAGTTCATAAATTTATGCAAACCGCCTGCTTCACGAATGATTTCGTGACCTGGACGTAACCATAAATGATACGTATTACTTAAAATGATGCCAGAATCCATTGCTTTTAATTCTTCTGGTGACATTGTCTTAACTGTTGCAAGTGTACCAACTGGCATAAATGTTGGTGTATCAAATGAACCGTGCGGCGTATGTACACGTCCTAAACGGGCACCTGTTTGTTTACAAGTTTTAATAAATTCATAACGAATTGCTGTCATAATTTACTCCTTTTATTTGTTTCCCATCTTAGCGTGAGATGCAACGAACATTGCATCACCGAAGCTAAAGAAACGATATTTTTCTTTTACTGCTTCATTATAAGCATGAAGTACATTATCTCTGTTTGCAAATGCACTTACAAGCATAATTAATGTTGATTTCGGTAAATGGAAGTTTGTAATCAAACCATCAATTGCTTTAAATTTATAACCTGGGTACATAAAAATGTCCGTCCAGCCAGAAGCAGCACAAAGCTTGCCATCGTGATCTGTCGCAATTGTTTCCAACGTACGAGTTGAAGTCGTACCTACCGTAATAATACGTCCACCATTCTCTTTCACACGGTTTAATAATGCCGCTGTCTCTTCAGACATATGGTAATATTCTGCGTGCATATGGTGTTCTTCAATCGTATCAGCAGAAACTGGTCTAAATGTTCCAAGCCCTACGTGAAGTGTGATGAAAGCTAACTCGACGCCTTTTTGTTTTAACTTCTCTAGTAACTCTTCTGTGAAGTGAAGTCCTGCAGTGGGCGCTGCTGCTGAACCGACCTCTTTCGCATATACCGTTTGATAGCGATCGCGATCTTCTAGCGTCTCTTTAATATATGGAGGAAGTGGCATTTCTCCAAGTTCATCTAAAATTTCATAGAAGATGCCGTCATATGAAAATTCAAGCTGACGTCCACCTTGATCTGCAGTTCCTGTGCAAATTGCTTTTAATTTCCCTTCGCCAAAAGAGATAACAGTTCCTTCTTTTACACGTTTCGCTGGCTTAACAAGCGTTTCCCACTTATCGCCTTCTTCTTGTTTTAAAAGAAGTACTTCAATGTGTGCACCTGTATCTTCTTTCACACCATGCAAACGAGCAGGCATTACTTTCGTTTCATTTAAAACTAAGCAATCCCCCTCATGTAAGTAAGAAAGAATGTCCGTAAAATGTTTATGCTCAATATCGCCTGTTTCACGGTCTAACACCATTAATCTTGATGTTTCACGGTCTTCTAATGGGACTTGTGCAATAAGTTCTTCTGGTAAATGAAAATCAAACAGATTAATATCCATAACTATATCCACCTATTTCTTATTTAAATCGATTTATTATATACATAATAAAAGATAATACAATACTTAACACAATACATGTAATGATAGGAAAATAAAAGGTAACGTTTCCTTTTTTCACAAAAATATCGCCTGGAAGTCTTCCAATGAACTTCCAAGCTAATCCAACAACGATGAGCAAGGTACCTGCTGTAATAAGCAATTTTGGCATCTCCGTCATACTTTTGGCATCTCCATCCCGAAATGCTCATATGCAAGCGGCGTTACAATTCGGCCCCTTGGCGTCCGTTGTAAAAAGCCAATTTGTAATAAATACGGCTCATACACATCTTCAATCGTATGAGATTCTTCTCCGATCGTTGCCGAAACCGTTTCTAACCCGACTGGGCCACCGCGGAATTTCTCAATAATACCAAGCAATAATTTATGGTCGATATGATCTAGGCCTAATTTATCTACTTGCAGTAGTTCTAACGCCATTTGTGTAATTTCCATCGTAACTGTTCCGTTACCACGAACTTGCGCGAAATCACGTACACGTCGTAATAAACGATTTGCAATACGAGGTGTACCACGAGCACGTCTTGCAATTTCTAGTGCGGCTAACGAATCAATTTCAACTTCAAATACTTCTGCTGTGCGTTCGACAATCTCAGAAAGCTGATCTACTGTGTAATATTCTAATCTCGAAAGTACACCGAAACGGTCACGAAGCGGCGCTGATAATGCCCCCGCACGTGTCGTTGCTCCAACTAATGTAAATGGCGGTAAATCTAAACGTACAGACCGTGCTGACGGCCCTTTTCCAATTACAATATCAAGGCAAAAATCTTCCATCGCAGGATACAGTACTTCTTCAATTGATCTATGCAAACGATGAATCTCATCAATAAATAATACATCCCCTGGCTGAAGCGCTGTTAATACAGCTGCTAAATCTCCTGGCCTTTCAATCGCCGGACCTGAAGTTGTTCTAACATTTACGCCCATTTCATTGGCAATAATATTGGCAAGCGTCGTTTTACCAAGTCCTGGTGGTCCATATAGAAGCACATGATCTAACGTTTCTTCACGCATTTTCGCCGCTTCAATAAACACCTCTAAGTTATGTTTCGCTTTATCTTGGCCAATATACTGACGGAGCGTCTGTGGCCGTAATGAATATTCTAAATCCGCATCTTCATATGCAGATTCCCCTGAAAGGAGACGTTCGTCCATTATACTCACCTCTTACCATTTAGTAAAAGACTAAGTGCCTTTTTAATATACTGATCCGTCGTTAACGATTCTTTTAATAACTCTGGTACAACGCGAGAAACTTCTCGTTCTGCGTATCCAAGTGCGCGCAGAGCTTCCAGCGCCTCATCAAGCTCAGCTGATGAACCTTTCTTCTCATCAAAACGTTCTGTGTCTGAGAATAAATCAACAAATGCATCTGGCACGACATCTGCTAGTTTTCCTTTTAAATCTAAAATCATTTGGCGCGCTGTTTTCTTTCCGACGCCCGGGAATTTCACTAGAAACTTCTCATCTTCATGTTCAATTGCTTGAACGACCTGTCCTGTTTGACCAGAAGCTAATATTGCAAGAGCGCCTTTTGGTCCAATACCAGACACACCTAACAATTTTGTAAATAATAAACGCTCTTCACGTGTTTTAAACCCGTAAAGTGCCATAATATCTTCTCTCACATAATGATATGTATAGACACGGATTTCTTGCTTACTTCTTTGAAATACATACGGATTCGGTGTGAAAATTTGATAACCAATTCCATTATGATCAATTACGACATATTCCGGTCCTACATACTCCACGTAACCTGTAACATATTCAAACAAAATACAATCTCTCCCTCTTAAATCATGTATTCCATTTTAACATATTTAATGATAGAAAAGCGAGACTGCCCCAACAAATGTTCTCCGTTTGAAACTTCTGTTATTTTCCATTGACAGAAAGTATAAAGCGCCTTAATATACAGAAGTCGATAATGATTATCAATACTAATTAAAGGGGTTACATCAGGATGAAACAGAAGCTATTTATTTTATGTACTATTATGCTAGTCGTTCTTTCTATCGTTGGCTGTTCTTCTCAAAAAGAAGAAACAAAAACAAAAGAACAACCGAAAACAAAAGTTGTAAAACACGCTAAAGGGGAAGCAACAATTCCAGTAAATCCAAAGAGAATTGTTGATTTATCTGGATCAACAGAAGAATTATTACTTCTTGGACACAAACCCGTTGGTACAGCAAATACATATAAAGATAAAATCCAAAATCATTTAACAGAGAAATTAGATGGCGTAAAAGCAGTAGGTTGGTACTGGGCACCTAAAGTTGATTTAGAAGCTGTTACTGCTTTAAAACCCGACTTAATTATTTTAAATAATCGTCAATTGAAGATTTATGATCAATTAGAAAAGGTTGCACCGACAGTTGTTCTAGAAACAAACTTAGAAGACTGGCGTGGTAAGTTTAAAGAAGTAGGTAAACTATTTGACGAAGAGAAGAAAGCAGACAAATGGATTGCAGACTACGATAAAAAAGCAGACTCTTTATCTAAAAAAATTAAAGACAAAACAAAAGATGAGAACTTTATGTTCGTCGCAGTTACACCACAAAACTTCCGTGTATACGGTAGCTTCGGATACGGTGACATCATCTTTAATGACTTAAAACTTCCAGCAACAAAAGGTACAGATTTAAAACAAACGATGGCACAAGTATCGCTAGAAGGTCTTGTTGCATTCCAACCTGATCAAATGTTTATTGTGAACTTTGGCGGCGAAGCTGATAAAGTTTACGAAGACTACAAAAATAGTGCCGTTTGGAAAGACAATAAAGCAGTAAAAAACAATCATGTGTATGAAGTATCAAATGAAGTCTTCAATACGAAAGCATTCAATCCAATCGGAAAAGACATGCTAATCGATGAAATTGCAAAACAAATTTTAGATAAAAACAAGTAAAAAAAGCAGCTCACCATGAGCTGCTTTTTTTCTTATTCTGCACTGCGTATTGTTTCATTTTTTCAATCGTCTTCACAAAACCTTCTTTTGATTTAATACGAATGCCACGCTTCAATTTCGCACGATCATAACTCTCAAGCTTTTTCATATCAATTTGAAAGAAGGAATGAATCGCATTATCACTTTTCGGTACACCTTTAAAAATTTGTAATATCCCTTCCTCTGACACGCCAAAATAACCGCTCGTCTTTAATAACGGAGAAATATCATCAACTTTCTTTTGCAATACGATTTGTACATCATCACGATCAACGAGCTGCCATTCTTTATATTGCTGTAAAAACTTTTCTAAATTCGCCACTTTTTCTGTAAAGATTTCCTCACTTACTTCTCCATCAACATACATTCGCTCTAATAAAATTGTAACTTCCGGCTCTTTTTCTGTTATTTTTGGTACTGGTCCTTCCGCCTTCACATTCGTTTCATAAAAGAAACAAAACATCATAACGAAAGCTTGCATCGCAATCAGTATCCATCTCATTTCCGTTCACCTCTTTTAGGCAAGATCAAACTTTCATTAGTAGTTTTTCCGGAAGTGGGGGTTTTATCCCTAATTCATAGATTACTCTCATTAAGACTTATAGAGTCCAATGATTTCTACCTATTTCGAAACGTATTGATTACGTGAAAACTTTTTTATACCTTTATTTGATTGTACCGTTGCTATATAAACCCCAATTAGTACGATTATCATCCCAACTATTTGTTGCCACGTAACATCTGCTCCATACAATATAACTGATATACCAGTAGCCACAATAGGGGTTAGATTTAAATACATACTCGCTTTGCTTGCACCTAGTTCTTCAACCCCTTTATTAAACACGATATATCCAACTAACGTTCCGCATACGACCATATACAACATTTCTATCCATCCCTGTAAAGAGAGCGTTGCAACCTTTCCCCACCCATCTTCATATAGAGAAAGGCCTGCTAAAAACACAGTACCCAATACTGTCATACTCATTGTTGTTAACAAAGGAGCGATACCACTCATAACCTTTTTTCCTGTTAAGCTATATAAAATCCCACAGGTTAAAGCAGCTATAAATAAAAGATCTCCCTTATTAAATGACAAAGACATAAGTATATCCATTGAACCACCCGTAATAACCACTATTACACCGACAAGTGACAAAGTTAAACTTATTCCGACTTTTATACTCCAAGACTCTTTAAAAAACAATATTGCTCCCAATGTTACAAAAACAGGCATTGTAGCAATAATAAGCGAGCCATTCAGAGTGGAAGTATAGTTAAGTCCCATAAAGAAAAAAACATTGTAGCCAAAAATACCTGTTAACGATACAAATAACAGGCCTTTCCAATTCTTTAATAACAAACTTGTATTCCACTCAGATTTCATAAACACGATGCCTATTAAAATACAACCCGCTAAACCAAAACGAATTGTTGCCGCAGTAATCGGTGGAATTTCAGTAATAACATGCTCTGCTGTTGCAAAAGATCCACCCCAAAATAACGGAACAAGCAACATAATGACATACATACGATTTATCCTGTTCATTTTTATTACCCCTTTCACGTAAACAGGTTTAAAAGTTTAAACTTGTTTACGTGTTAGTTAAAAAAAATTAATAATTTGATTCTATTGCTTGAAGTAAATCCTTCACCTGTTTTAAAAATTCTCCAGCTATTATAGAATAAAAAATTTCTTTTCCATTTCGATCCGCTACAATTAGTTCTGCTTGTCTTAAAATTTTCAAATGATGCGAAACAGCCGGTCTAGAAATCCCCATTTTATCTGTTATTTGCGTTACATTCATCTGTTTATTTTGTAATAACAGCATAATAATTTGCTGACGATTCTCATCTCCCAACGCCTGAAATATAGGGGTTACGACCTGAAATTTCTCTAATACAACTTCTGTATTTCTACATTCAAAGTTCTCCATATCCCATTCATCCCAATCTTTTATATCTGAAAAACATGTAATATATTACCATTAAATAGTAACTCTTTCATATACACTTGTAAATAACTTTATTTTCCGACTTTTATTCCAATAAAAAAGGGAAGCTTGGATTTCTCCATTCTTCCCATTACATTCATATAAAATGAAAGACGCCTGCAAAGCAGGCGTCTTGATGCGTTTACGGCGAGAGACCAGGCGACCACATTCGCGTGTTTAGCACTTAAGCATATCTCTCGTCTTACGTAAATTAGCTCATCGCTTTGCTAATATAACATTAATAACGTATAAGTGCAACATGTTTATAAAAATATTTTATTTCCTCTTTCATCCAAATGAATTATATGTAAATTATAAATTGATAAATGCAATATATATGTTACAATTGATGTAACAGCGAAATCATAATAAACAGGAGATGGATATTGTGAAAAAAATAAAGGATGAACGTCTCATTCTACAAACATTAAAAAACATACGCATCGCTTTTCTTTTTCAATCACTCGGTATAATTGGCATTTTAGGCTATATCGGATTCACTGAAGGAATGGATCAAATTACAAAATCTCCATTATGGCTATTATTTATACTTACGAGTATTGTGCTTTCTTATTTACAATTAAGCGTTTCTATCGATGTAGAAGAAAGCGAAAAGGAAATAAAATTAACTCCTTATTATAAAATTGTTTTACGCTCTCTTATTGTAGGAATCGTTATGGCTATTATTTATATTATTTTCAGTCCAGAAAGACCTATCTTTGAAGCAATTTCCACAGGTGGTATTCTCTTCATATGCTTTTTAGGTTCTTATTCGGTTAGTTATTTTATTAAAAAACGTCGTTTACAAGGCGACGATGAATAAAGTGAAACTTTAATCAATGGGGGTTTTCTTCATCCCCCACTGATTATCAGCCCTCACCAATCGGACTTTAATGGACAGCCCGACCCCCACCTAAATTCTTTGCTTTCGCTGAATCTTGAGGTTGGGGTCTTACTGCCCATTAAAGCGGGATAAAGAGGAAGGGCAACCCCTTCCTCTTTTACTTTGCTATCGCATAGTACCAGTTAAACCGTAACGAATGTCTCGGAACATATTTGTTATGTCACGATTAAAATCGTTTGTAACTGTACCATTACGTAAGCGTGTACTCATTGCATCGACACGAGTAAACATATCATTTCTTACAGAAACATATACGTTTCTGTTTCCAACTTCATTTACAACAGCTTGACGAACTTCATTTGCCATCGCTGTTTCATTTGTTACTGGATTACGTGGTTTTACCGCAATCGCCACATCGTTTCCATATACAACTGTAGACACACGGTCTACGTTATTCATACGTTTCACACGATTTGTAATTTTTTCTGCAGTTTTACCATCATTGTTAATGTATGAATTGTTCATTGTAATATTTCGTGTTGGATGCGGATTAGCAATTTGACCGTTGTAATTTACATCGCGGTAATAATTGTTATATCCTGTACCGTTACGGCCATTTCTATATGTTACATAATCTGTATAACGATCATTACGCGTTACATTATCACGATACTGGTGTGTATCATTATAAGATGTACGCTCGTAATTGTAGTTACGTCCATCCATTGCATTGTTATCTTTTGGTGTACCACATGCAGCTAACGCACTGGTAACTAACAAAGAAGCAGCAATCACTTTTACTTTCGTATTCAATACAAAAACCCCCTCTGTTAGAATGAGCTTCTCTTCTGAAAAGCTCCCTCTTATGATGAGTAACAGAGAAGGTTTTTACACTGTTAATATTTCACTGGGAATTTTCTAACATTCGATGTAGATCTTCCTTTTTCAAAACAACTCTACATACAAAAAAAGGTGGGAATAACCCCACCTTTTTTAAACTTCTTCTTCATCCTCTTCTTCTGAAACGGGCTCCCCAAATACATTTGGTGGATCTGGTTGGTAATACATCGTTCCTGGCTGTGGTGCATATGCGGATTGAGTCGGTTGATAATATAAAGGGTTCGCGTATTGTGGTCCTCCAGGTTGTGGGCTATATAGTCTGCTTTCTCCTCCGCACCCACAATCTTCCTCTCCTTGCACGAGCGGTGGCATATTATTATCCATTGGCATCATATTTGGATTTGGCATAGACGTGTACTGTGGTCCAAACGGCGCTCCTTGCTGATATGGCATTTGATATGGATTTGGTGGTTGATAATACGGATTCGGCGGCATCATAGGTTGTTGGTATGGCATTTGATATGGCATCATATTTGGTGGTTGATTGTTATCCATAATCGGCATGATGTTTGGCATTTGATTATTATCCATAATTGGCATGATGTTTGGCATTTGATTATTATCCATAATTGGCATGATGTTTGGCATTTGATTATTATCCATAATTGGCATGATGTTTGGCATTTGATTATTATCCATAATTGGCATGATGTTTGGTGGTTGATTGTTATCCATAATCGGCATGATGTTTGGTGGTTGATTGTTATCCATAATCGGCATGATGTTTGGCACTTGAATATTTGGCGGTATTACTTGTGGGATAACTACATTTTCTTTCGATACATTTGGTGATACGATATTTCCTACATTTTCTTTCTTTACTTGCGGTGACACAACATTTCCTACATTTTCTTTCTTCACTTGCGGTGATACGATATTTCCTACATTTTCTTTCTTCACTTGCGGTGATACGATATTCCCTACATTTTCTTTCTTTACTTGCGGTGATACGATATTCCCTACATTTTCTTTCTTCACTTGCGGTGATACAATGTTTCCTACATTTTCTTTCTTCACTTGCGGCGATACGATATTCCCTATATTTTCTTTCTTTGTTTGTGGCGATACGATATTCCCTACATTTTCTTTCTTTACTTGCGGTGATACGATGTTATTTTTTTTCGTTTGTGGAGAAATGACGTTATTAGGTTTCATCTTATTAATTTGAGGAGCAATTAACTCGCTTCCTTTTTTAATTACATCTGAAATTTTATATTCTTTTTTCGCTTTGATTGGTGGTTGCGGCGGCTGTGGTAACACATTTACTGAAAACTTCGTGTTTTCTTTCTCTGTTGGTTTTTGTTTTTCTATAACAGGTGGTTTTTGAATAACAGACGGTTTTTCAACTGGTTTTTCTATTTGAATTGGTTTCTCTATTTGAATTGGCTTTTCTTTTTGCACTTCTTTTTGTGGCTTTACCTGTACTTCTTTTTGCGGCTTCACTTGCATTTCCTTCTGTGGTTTTACTTGCACCTCTTTTTGTGTTTGTTGCATAGCAGGCTGCTGTGTAATTGGCGCTGATTGATACGTAACTTCTTCTTCATCTTCTATTCCAAGCGGCGTTGGAGTTGCTGCAAATTCTTTTTGTTGCACTTCTTTTACGTATTGTTTTGGAGGTGCTGAACCTGCTCCAGCCTGCTGTTTTACATGAACGCTGTTTGATGGCACCTTAATTTTCATACCTGGCATGATTAAATCTGGATTACTAAGTTGTGTATTTGTATTTTTCAACGTATCAAAATCCACTCCGTACTTTTTCGCAATTTTCCAAAGGGTATCCCCTTTTTGCACGATATGAATTTTCAAATTTTCCCCCTCCTGTATAACTTATCTATAAGTAACAAATCTCATGAAGTAACTCTTTCTAAATAACATGAACTTCTTTTCACTTTTAACACTTCTTCTATTTCCAATATAGTTTGAAGTGGAATAAGCATAAAAAAATCGCAATGATTTCTTCACAACAATGTATGCCCTTTTCGTTCTCGTTATGATTATATGTACGAAAAAAAGCAACGGGAATCCGCTGCTTTACACTCGCTCTAACATACGATTTAATGCAAGAACCGCTTCTTCGGTCACTTTTTTATCTACACTAATCACGTTAATTACTTCTCCTCTTTCTATCGTTTCAAGCGCCCATAACAAGTGAGGTAGATCAATTCGGTTCATCGTTAAACACGGACACATAAATGGATTAAGCGAAACAATTTCTTTATCTGGATGTTGTTGAATAATACGATTCACTAAATTCATTTCTGTACCAATCGCCCATTTACTTCCAGATGGAGCCGATTCAATCATATCAATAATATATTTCGTTGAACCTGCATAATCCGAAGCAGCTACAACTTCGTAGCAACATTCTGGATGTACGATAATATTCATATCCGGATGATTTTTCCGTACGTTCTCAATGTTTTTCACTGTAAAGTTTTGATGAACCGAGCAATGTCCTTTCCATAAAATCACTTGAATTTCTTCTATATCTCCACCATACTCTAATGAATCTGTATGCGGGTCCCATACTGCCATTTTATCTAACGGGATACCTAAATCGTACGCTGTATTTCTTCCTAAATGTTGGTCCGGTAAAAAGACAAGACGCTCTTTTTGTGTAAAGGCCCAAGATACCATTTGTTTTGCATTAGAAGAAGTTACTGTCGCTCCGCCATTCCGACCGCAAAACGCTTTAATTGCAGCTGTAGAATTGACATATGTTAACGGAATCATCGTATCTCCAAATAATTTTGTGAGCTCTTTCCACGCTCTTTCTGTTTGTTCGATATCTGCCATATCGGCCATTGAACAACCTGCACGCATATCTGGCAAAATAACGATTTGATCATCTGTCGTTAACATATCTGCTGTTTCTGCCATAAAGTGTACACCACAAAACACAATATATTTTGCTTCTTTATTGCTCGCTGCAACTTGCGCAAGCTGAAGTGAATCTCCTGCTGCATCAGAAAATTGTACCACTTCATCTTTTTGATAATGATGTCCTGGAATAAATAGTGTTTTCCCCATTTTTTCTTTAATTTCACGAACACGCTTTTCCATATCTTCTATTGTCATCGTGTAATAACGCTCCGGTAACATCTTTTCAATCGGTTGCACTTTTTCTAAAATACTCATATCCCTTTCTCCCCCTCTAAGCCACTTTCCTTACGCCTCTATGTTGAAACTAATATCAAGTGCTTTCACTGAATGTGTTAACGCTCCAAGTGAAATATAATCTACCCCTGTTTTTCCATATTTCGATAAATCTTCAATTGTAATGCCTCCTGATGCTTCCGTAACGATGGCACTTGGTACAATCTTTGAAAACTCTCGAATCTCATCTGGCGTACGGTTATCAAACATAATGATATCTGCACCAGCAGCTACAGCTTCTCTCACTTGTTCCTCTGTTTCTGTTTCCACTTCTACTTTCACCATATGTCCTAATTTTTCTTTCACCGATGTAACAGCTTTCGTAATAGAACCAGCAAAAGCAATATGATTGTCTTTAATCATGACACCGTCATATAAACCGAAACGGTGATTAAATCCGCCTCCGCACACGACTGCATACTTATCAAACATACGTAGCCCCGGCATTGTTTTTCGCGTATCACAAATGCGTGTATGGCTACTATCTAAAGTACGAACGGCTTTATGTGTCATCGTCGCTATCCCGCTCATACGCTGGATAACGTTTAATATAACGCGCTCTGCCGTTAATAACGAAGCAATTGGTCCTTGCGCAGTTGCTATTATTTCGCCCTTTTCTACAAGATCTCCATCTTTTTTATGAAGCTCTACTTCAATTCTTTCATCAATTAATTTAAATCCTTCTTCAATTACGAAACGCCCCGCAAAGACCCCTGTATCCTTCGCAAGAAACGTTCCTTTTGAAAGTAAATTGTCTGGAAAAATAAGCTGAGACGTTACATCTCGTTCTCCTATATCTTCTAGAAAAAATCGATTTAATGCTTCTTTCACTTTTATCGTGTTCATAAAGCCCCTCTTCCCTTCATCACACAAGTTTTAGTTTTCTTTTCACTCGAACGATCTCTTTTTTTACGCTATTTCTATCTGGATAATCACTTCGGTAATGACCACCAATGCTTTCTTCTCTTTGCAAAGCTGATACGACTATAAGCTCACAGACTGTTAACATATTAATAAGCGTTATCTCTTCATTTGTAAGAGCATCATGTTGCAATATCATATTTCGAACACCGTATTTACTAAGCCATCTCTTTGCATAAGATAAACTTTGCTCTGTTCGCACAATCCCAACGTACTTCATCATGCATTCTTGTATTTCTTCTTTTGCCGGCAAATGATTCAGAACGATAAACTTCTTTTCCTTCTCAGCAAAGTTGTTCAATCTGTCTTTTACCGCTTTCGTTAAAATATGTTGTCCTATTCTTTTCCCAAACACAAGACCTTCTAATAATGAATTACTTGCTAATCTATTTGCTCCATGAACGCCGTTACAAGCTACTTCACCGACTGCATATAAATTTGGAATAGATGTCTCCCCATCACAGTTCGTTTTCACGCCACCCATATGAAAATGAGCACCTGGTACGACCGGAATGCATTTTTTAGTTATATCGACACCATTCTGTTTACACAATGATGATACAGTTGGAAAACGTGCTTCAAAATTTTGGATAGACTCGATATTCAAATACACTTGTTCACCCATCAAAAGCTGTTCATGAATCGCTCTTGCCACTACATCACGCGGCGCGAGGTCGTGATCATGGTGTATATCCATCATAAAACGCTGCCCTTTTCCATTTATAAGGACAGCTCCTTCACCGCGGACAGCTTCAGAGACGAGACCACAGCATTGCCCGTTCGCGTATAACATTGTTGGATGAAATTGTACAAACTCTAAATCTACGAGCTCTCCGCCTGCGCGGTATACCATCGCAAGTCCATCACCTGTAATTGTCTTATCGTTAGAAGTAAAGGCATATAAACCGCCAATTCCACCTGTTGCTAACACCGTATAATCTGCAACGTAACGCTTCAGCTTCCCCTCACTATTTCGCGTTAAAACTCCAATACATTTATCATTTTCTATAATAAAATCGAGCACCATTTCCTGTTCCACTACCGTAACGTGCGGAGCTACTTCTTGAATGAAATGCTCTAATAAATTCTTTCCTGTCGCATCGCCGCCTGCATGTAAAATGCGACGCTTTCGATGTGCACCTTCTTTTCCAAGATGAGGGCCCATTTCATCTCCATCAAATTTCATTCCGTTTTCCATGAGATTATTCATCTCTTTCGGTCCTTCCTCGACTAAATAACGGACCACATCTTCATTGTTATAATGACACCCTGCTACTAACGTATCTTCAAAATGATCGTTTGGATTGTCATATGTAGCAACCGCTGCGGCAATTCCGCCTTGCGCTAAATATGTATTATTATTACGGTTCGTTTCCTTTGTGATAATAATCACATTCTTTTCGTGACAAATCTCTTTCGCAACACGAAGTGCCGCAACGCCACTTCCAATAATTAAGACATCTGCACTTGGCATAATTGTTGCCTCCTACTTTACACTTTTCAACTGTCTTGACACCTATATTTACATAGTTTTAAAATAATGACAAGAGTTTTTTTATAATTCTTATTTTCACTACCATTTAAAAAATAATAGAAATGTAACTCTTACTAGAGAGAGGAACTTATATGATGATATATCTTGACTATGCGGCTACTACACCTATGAGCGTGGAAGCATTACAAACATATATGAAGGCAGCATCACAATACTTCGGAAATGAGCAAAGTTTACATGACATTGGAGGAACAGCCTCTTCTTTATTACAAGTTTGCAGAAAAACATTTGCTGACATGATTGGTGGAAAAGAACAAGGGGTATTCTTCACGAGCGGCGGCTCAGAATCTAACTATCTTGCGATTCAATCTCTTCTCAATGCCCGAAATAAGAAGCATATTATTACGACACCTATGGAACACGCATCCATTCGAAGTTATTTTCAATCCTTACAATCAGAAGGGTATACAATTACTGAAATTCCCGTTGATACAGATGGGCGAATTCATTTAGATGATTTAGAAACAGCTATTACAGAAAATACTGTTCTAGCAAGCATACAGCACGGAAACTCTGAAATCGGAACCGTCCAAAACATCACAGAGATCGGAGCACTTTTAAAAAAATATAACGTTTTATTTCATTCCGATTGTGTGCAAACATTTGGTAAGCTTCCTATCAATGTTTTTGAGATGGGGATTGATAGTTTTTCTGTTTCAGCACATAAAATTTACGGCCCAAAAGGTGTTGGCGCTTGCTATATAAATCCACAAGTTCGCTGGGCACAAATATTTCCGGGAACTTCTCACGAAAAAGGGTTTCGCCCAGGTACAGTAAACGTTCCTGGCATCGCATCTTTTTTAACAGCTGCTGAGAATATATTAAAAAATCAACAGGAAGAAAGCTTACGTTTTAAAGAGTTACGATCCTACTTTTTAGAGCAATTACAAGCACTTCCTCTAGAAATTGAAGTAGAAGGTCATTCTACTTCTTGTTTACCACATATTATTGGGGTTACAATAAAAGGAATAGAAGGTCAATATACAATGCTAGAATGTAATCGCCATGGTATTGCCATTTCCACCGGAAGTGCTTGCCAAGTTGGTAAACAAGAACCTTCGAAAACAATGCTTGCAATTGGAAAAACGTATGAAGAGGCAAAACAATATGTCCGCTTCTCTTTCGGGCAACAAACAACGAAAGATCAAATTGATACTACTATTCATGCACTACACACAATTGGAAATCAATTTTATAGAGGTGTTAAATCATAATGAAACAAAATGACCAAAAAAAGATTTTAGGCGAAGAAAGACGACAGCTTATCCTTCAGTGGCTTCTCGCTGCAAATGAGCCGTTATCTGGGAATGAACTATCGAAAAAGACAAACGTAAGTAGGCAAGTGATCGTGCAAGATATTTCCTTACTTAAAGCACGAAACGAACCGATTATTGCAACTGCTCAAGGATATTTATATTTAAAACCACAAGAGAAACAACAAGCTTTCGAACGCGTAATTGTATGCCAACATAAACCAGCGGAAGTACGTCAAGAACTTACAATGCTTGTTGACCATGGCGTTACGATTAAAGATGTAAAAGTTGAGCATCCTGTATACGGTGACTTAACAGCATCCATCATGGTAAGCAATCGCTTTGATGTAGAGCAATATTTACAAAAAATCGAAAACACAAATGCTTCCTATCTTTCGCAACTAACGGATGGTATTCACTTACATACAATTGAGGCCGATTCAAAAGAAAAGTTAGACGCTGCTTGCGAGGCACTAGATAAAGCAGGATTTCTCGTTTATTAATGTAAAGCACAGAGTTTTTATCATTCTCTGTGCTTTTTTAATGCTATAATATTGTAATCAATCGTAAAGGAGATCAAATATGGGAATTGAACTCGTTCACTTTAGCATTGGCAAGCCGAAACAAATGAAATATAGCGAAGATAAAGAAATGATTACCGGTATATGTAAAGAACTTACCGAAGAAGCTTTCCTATCAAAAGATGGCTTCCTTGGTGATGATGTAGCAGATTTAAAACACCACGGTGGACCTGATCGCGCAGTTTGTGTGTACTCACATGAGCATTACGCACTATGGGAAAAAGAATTCCAAACAACACTTCCAGCTTCCGCATTTGGCGAAAACATTACCGTAACAAATATGTTAGAACATGATGTTTGCATCGGAGATACATACAAATTAGGTGAAGCGATTATTCAAGTGACACAAGCGCGCGTACCTTGTAGCACGATTTCAAAACGCCTCGGTATTCCTGGCATACTGCCGCGCATTGTAGCAACCGGATTTACTGGCTACCTATGCCGCGTTCTTCAAGAAGGTAATGTACGTAAAGATTCAAAAATTACATTACTAGAACGTCAACCGAGCAATGTT
The DNA here is from genome assembly GCF_058792175.1 of Bacillus sp. EB106-02-03-XG38. Taxonomy (NCBI): domain Bacteria; kingdom Bacillati; phylum Bacillota; class Bacilli; order Caryophanales; family Bacillaceae; genus Bacillus; species Bacillus sp. EB106-02-03-XG38. The sequence goes on along the minus strand of NZ_JBYTED010000003.1, from coordinate 417,848 downwards.
TCTGTTTTGTTCTCTAACGAAATTTATTTTCATAATAGAAAAGATAAAGATGCTATTGAAAAAATTCTTGCTGTTCCAGAACTAGCTGATGTTTGGCGAGGTCAGCTAGAAGATCGTCTTGCGAAGTTAAAATAAAGAATCCCACCATTTATAGGTGGGATTTTATTTATCTATCACGCGGTATAACCTAGCTCCCCTTACAACCAATAAGAAGAATAACTCCCAAGCACAGTAACAGAAAAACCGAGTGCTTCAAGTTCCATCGTTACACCTGGCAATAATACGTCATCGTATGCTTTGTCGACATCGATTAAGAAAAAGTAATTTCCAAGTCCTGTTTTCATCGGACGCGATTCGATTTTTGATAAGTTTAGTTTTCTCCATGCGAAAGCTGATAACACTTGATATAGTGCTCCTGCATAATCAGCAGGTAACGTTATCATAAGCGTCGTTTTCTCTCCGCGGTTTTCTCCGTTATTTGAGAGTATTGCTTTCTTTTTCTTATGGAGCACGAGGAAACGTGTATGATTATTTTTATGTGTATGAATACTTCGTCTTACAATAGTCAATCCGTATTTCTCTGCAGCTGCTTCATTTGCAATGGCAGCAATTTTTTCTTCAGGATGTTCTTTTACATATTGTGCAGCGGCACTTGTTGATGTCATATCTCGAGCAGTTATCCCTTTTAATTCTTCATTTAAAAACTTATGACATTGGGCAATAGCGTGCGGATGAGAATGCACTGCATATACTTCTTCCCACACTTCTGCATACTGCGGATGCACAAGTAAATGTTGCTGAATTGGTACTGTAATTTCTCCTACAATAGAAAGTGGTTGCTCATGCACGAGGTAATCAACTGTTATATTCACGGAACCTTCTATGGCGTTTTCTAGTGGTACCACTGCATAATCTACATTTCCATTTGCAGCTGCATCCATACAATCTGGGATCGTTCGATACGGTACATGCTCTGCTTCCGGAAAAAAACGACTCACCGCCATATTTGTAAATGTTGCTTCTGGTCCTAAATATCCTACTCGAATCATCGTCTTTTCCCCTCTTTTTCGTTTTCTTACTGTTATACCATACTTTTTTATATTCTTCTATGTAAATTTCGAATATTAAAAAAAGACTAGCATTTGCTAGTCTAAATGTTTCTTATATTCTCTTTGAGCAAAGAAGAAATAAACGATGCATGCAGCGATATAAAACAGAATAAATAAGCCTACTTTTCGTAATGAACCGTCCATAAAGATCGTATTATGAAACGTATATAACGCAACCGCACTATGCATACTCCCCACTATAATTGGTGCAAAAAATAGCATACACAATTGCCAGCGAGAAATCCTCCACACTTCTTCCTTCGTCATTCCCAGCTTAGAAAGTGCCCCGTATTGCTTTCGATCCGATGAAATATTATGAAACCATTTAAAATATACGATACTACATGATGTAAGAAAAAATAATATACTAATGAATGAACCTATAAATAGAGTAATATTGCCGAACTCTTTCATATTCACATATAACTCCATATTACTTCGAAATGCGTTATTATCATCTTGTTTCATATGTTTCCGTAAATCTTCATTTAATTTTTTCGTATTTTCGATATTTGGTAATGTATAACCTCTATATATCATTTTTTCAGAATCAGGAACCTGATTTGCTATACTGTCAAAATCTTCATCATTCATGACGAAAAACAGACCGTTAATGTGCGCAAGATGATAGTTAAATTGCACCCCTTCTTTCTGACCGTTAAATACGAATGGATACGTTTGATTCATTACTTGTAATTGAATCTCTTTTTGATTATATATATTCGAACGATTGTATTTATTATAAAAAACAAGTGTAACAGTTCCTTTTTTAGGATGATACGTTTTCTGTTTTTGTTTTCTTGCCTCCTGATTGTATTCACTTTCTTTAATGAGCGGCGCTACTTCTGCTTCTCCCTTGTTGGACTGAAAAGATGCATACACTCCAACAAAACTCATAAATTGAAAATCATCATATCCATATTGATGCAGTAATTGTTCAACCGTACCTTCTGCAAAGACTTCATGGGTAGAAACACCTTTTTCTATGTATGAAAATGAGTGTGCGCCCCCATCTCGCCACATATCTTGCATGCTAGAAAAATATAAGAACACCGTACCTGTTGCCGTAACTACAAATGTCGTTGCCATAGAAAGCATAAAGAAAAAGCGACCATTTTCCTTCATTCGATGTGACAATTGATTCACTATAAATAAATACGGATATGTATACATAATCTTTTTATTTCGTTTAATCATTTCCAACAATTGGATTGCACCGTGTGTAAAAGAAAAGTACGTTCCGAAAAAAACAAGTATAGACACAGGGAAAAAATATAATCCTATCGTTTCCATTGTCACTTGTAGCGCTAACGCATATCCTGCCCCTAAACAAATAAAGCCGAATATACAAAGCCATATTGATGTTTTCTTCTCTTTTTTATCCGTTCGAAATTCTTTCAACAACCGAATGATTTTTATGTTCCATATACGTAAAGCACTTATAAAAGATAACAGAATAAAAACAACCATATATGTAATAAACGTTACCAAAATCGCTTTCACGTCAAATATGACAGGGAGTTCTTTCGGAAGACGCATTAGCATGCTAAACACCATAAAAAAGAGTTTCAAAAAGATCATGCCAATCCCAATACCAAAAATATTAGCAAATACCCCGATCAACATTTGTTCGGTCATAATTACGCCAATTACGTTAGATTTCGTTGCTCCCATTAACATATATAATCCTAATTCTTTCTTACGTGCCTCTATAAAAATAGAAGTAGAGTACAAAATAAATATGACAAAAAAAGAAATGATAATAACATTACATATAACAAGTCCCCAGCGTACGTTTTGATACCACAGTGTCTCTTGCATATACGGATGTACAATAACAGACATGTATGCAAAAGACGCAAATATTGCAAAACAACTACTTAAGAAAAACACTTTATAATTACGCCAATTTCCTTTTATATTTTGTAGCGCTAGTTGCCGAATGTTCATCTATCGTCCCCCTATAACTTACTACATAGGCAAAAAGCTAGAGGTTTCTCTAGCTTTGCACGTGTTTCAAATATCCTCTTTGCGCGATTATAAAGTAAATCGCAGAAGCTACAATGTATGCTCCAATTACAATCGCACCTGATTTCCATAAATCGAGATAAAGCATTTTCCCTAACGTATGAAGAGCAAATCCACTATGAATGGCACCAATTACAATTGGGATAAAGAAGATAACGCCCATTTGTCGAATCGCAATTTTACGAATTTCTTTATCTGTCATACCGATTCTCTTTAACGATTTAAACTGAATACGATCTTGTTCTTTATCGTTAAACCATTTAAAGTACGTCATACTACAAGCGAAGAAGAAGAACAGTACAGCTACAAAGAAACCAATAAACATTGTAATCGCCCCTGATTCTCTTATATTTTTATAAGCGAACACTGAGTTATGCAATTCCTCTTGCTTATCTGGTGCAACTTCCTTTTTCAAATCTAACACAAGATCTTCTGTACTTTTCCAGTCTTCTATATAATAACCGTAATATTTCGTCTTTTCTTCATCCGGTACGAGCTTTGCGTATTTCTCAAAATCTTGATCATTTACAATGAGATATTCACTATCATTAAAAACAGAAAATGAAGTTGGCTGATTTAATTGAACAGACTGCGTTTGTCCGTTCATTTTAAATTCATACGGTTTCGCAAGATCTACCTTCATCATATCGTTCGCCATATCCGTTATGACCATCGTTGCACTACCAGGTGCATTATGAACTTCTCTAACTTGCTCTCTTTTTTGTTTACGTACTTCAGCGTTATATTCTTTTTCTGAAACAATCGCCATTGGCATCTCATGTTCACTGTTAAACATCGTGATTTTTTGAGTTCCAGGAAGTTTTACGTACGTTACTTCTCGCGCTTCTTTAAATCCATGTTTTTTTATTAATTCTTTTGTTTTTCCTTCTTTGATGACATTATGCGTATGTATTCCTTTTTCCTCATACGAAATAGCATGCGGGGTACTAGTTACTGCCTTATAACTCATATCCTCAAAAAATACGTACAGTGTACCAACTGCTGACGATACAACGGCCGTAATGATAGAAATTACAAATAAAAAACGAGCATTATCTTTCATTTTATAAATCAGATTGCTAAGTACGAACATATTTGGATATGTATAAAAAGATTTTGTTCGTTTTTGTAACGCCTTTAATACGACTGTACTACCTTGTGTAAACAGTAAATAAGTTCCGCCTATCGTCAACCCTACAATCGGTAAAAACAGAATGATAAAATTCATAAATGTCACTTGGAAGCTAAGTACATATGCAACAATAATACATCCTATACCAACTACACATAACCATGTAAATGCAAAAGGTTCTACTTTTTGTTTTCTTGCTTCTCTTAATAAATCAATAATTTGCAAGCGTCCTACTGTCCAAACGCTAAACAATGATAGGATTAAAAATAGAATAAAGTATACACCCGCTGTAATCAAAACTGCTTTACTATTCCATACGAGTGGAAGTGTTTTATCTATTTTCAATATTACACTTAATGCTTGGAAAAATAATTTTGAACAAAGCATGCCAAGCCCGATACCTACTACAATTGCAATACTACCTAACATAAGTTGCTCTAATATAATCATTCGGCCAAGTTGAGATTTCGTTCCACCTATTAATGTTAATAGACCAAACTCTTTTTTCCTTGCTCGTAAAAATGTGGAATTTGCATATAAAATAAAGAGTGCTGAGAAGATGACTACAATATAATTCATCGATTCTAACCCTTTTGAAATCATCGCTCTCATACTAATATTACCGCCTACAACATCTGGATGATAAATGAAGGAAGCATACATGAAAAATACGACTATCGATAAACAACTACTTATAAGAAACGCTTTATAATTACGCCAATTTCCTTTTACATTATTAAGCGCGAGCTGGCGAAAGTTCATGATATTCTCCTCCTAGCATCGCAAGTACGTCCAGAATTTCTTGGAAAAAGGCTTGCTTCGTTCTTCCTTTATGAATTTCTGAGAAAATCTCTCCATCGCGAATGAAAAGAATACGTTCGCAATAACTCGCCGCTACTGGATCATGCGTTACCATTGCAATTGTTACTTTCTTTTGTTCATGTAAGTCTTGCAACGCGCTCATTAATGATTTTGCTGACTTCGAATCTAAGTTTCCAGTCGGCTCATCTGCTAAAATTAACGTAGGCTCATGAATAATCGCTCTCGCAGCTGCTGCACGTTGTTGTTGTCCGCCTGATACTTCATATACTTTTTTATTTAAAATTTCTTCGATATTTAAAAACTTTGCAATCTCAAGCACTTTTGCATCGATTTCATTTACAGATTTCTTCGCCATGACAAGTGGTAAAATAATATTTTCTTTAATCGATAACGTATCAAGCAAGTTAAAATCTTGGAAGATAAATCCTAAATGTGTACGGCGAAACTCCGCTAATTTTGCAGCACGCATTTGATTAATTTCTTCCCCATTTACAAGCACATGACCTGAAGTTTGCTTATCAATTGTTGCTAATAAATTTAAAAGCGTTGTTTTCCCGCTTCCTGAAGGACCCATAATCCCTACAAATTCGCCTTCTTCTATTTTAAAATTTATATCATTTAAAGCAGTCGTCGCTACTGAACCTTTTGATTGATACACCTTTGTTAATCCTTTTACTTCAAGAACACTCATTTCTAATCCCCCTATGCGTTTTCTTCTTACATTTACTATAAGAAAAATAAGAAAAAGAAACGAGTGATTTCCCTTACAAAACGTTTTGTTATCTTACAGTTTTGTCATTTTTCTCATTAATGTATGATATTCTTCATCTTTTGCAAATTGGAACGTGAATGTTGTCCCTTCCCCTTCAGCCGATTGCACATACATACCGTGATGTAAATTATCACAAATTTCCTTCGTAATATATAAGCCCATTCCAGTCGCTTCTCTCGTTTTACGGCCATTTATTCCCGTAAAGAATGGATCAAATATACGCTTTACATCTTGCTTTGGAATACCAATTCCATTGTCCTTAATATGTAATAATACTTTTTGATCTTTTTCTTCAATTTGAAATTGAATTTCCTTTTTCTCTGTCTCTGAAATTTTCGTATACTTAATTGCGTTTACAACAATTTGACTTATAGCAATACTGAGCCATTTTCTGTCAGATGCAACCATACAAGTATCTTCCCCAAACATTACTTTCGGGAATACAGACGATTGAATAAAGGATTTTCGATTTTCATTAATAATACCTCGAATGATATCTATCACATTTACTACTTCTACCTTATAATCTTTCGCAAACTGCTCTAACCTTGCCATATGTAACGCTAAATCTAAACCGTTTAATATACGATTATTTTCTTCACGAATACTTTCAACTGTTACTCTTGCTTCACGATGTTCTTTACCAAACTTCTGTAATAGTAATTCGATAACAGATACTGGTGTTTTCATTTGATGAATCCATTGATTCATAAATATCATTTGCTGCTGTTCTTTGGCATGTTGTTTATGAACTTCATTCATATATTGCTGTCTTAATAACGTAAACGATTCAACGACCATCTCTTGCTCTGACGTATAAGAAGTATCAATAAACAATGAATCATGTAATGTATTTCCGTCAGTAACATACTTTTCTATCCTCTTTAAAAACACACTCCGTTTTCGGTAATCGTAAATGAGGTATACAGTAAACACAAGCACCCCTAATAAAAGTCCGTATAACCACGTACTCCAATCAATGGATCGCTTTTCTAAAAGACTTTGTAACTGCAAAACGAGCCCAAATAAACAAAGGCTAACAATATAAGAAAGAATTAAAGAAAAGCGATCCATGAGGTAATTTTTAACCTTCATGCCCTTCTCCCCACTCTGTAAGAAGCGCATAACCATATCCACGTTTCGTTACAATCGCATTTTTAATGCCTAGCTCCTCTAGTTTCTTCCTTACACGTTTTACATTTACAGTTAATGTATTATCATCGACAAAAGCTATCTCATCCCACAGGGCTTCTAACAGTTCTTCGCGCGTTACATATTGATTTGCTTGTTTCATTAAACACTCTAATAAGTAAAATTCATTTTTTGTCAGTTCTGTTTGTTGCCCTTGCCACTCAACAACATGCTGAGATGGGAATAACAACAGTCCATTTACACCTAAACAATCACTCTCAGCAACAGAGGCATACTCACCATACCCACGGCGAAGTGCACTTTTCACCTTTGCCATTACAATATCTAAATGGAATGGCTTCGTAATGTAATCATCACCGCCATTTTCAATCGCCATTACTTGATCCATTTCCCCTGTTCTTGCAGAAACAAAAATAATTGGTGCATTCGATACACTGCGGATTTGACGACACCAATAAAAACCATCAAAATACGGTAAATTAATATCAAGTAACACGAGATGCGGATTTACTTTTACGAACTCATCTTTTATATGTCGTAAATCACTTGCTCTAAATGACTGATAGCCATACCTTTCTAAATGCTCTTCTAATATCCCCGCGATTTTTTCATCGTCTTCTACAATTAATATTTTATACATGTTTACTTTCTCCCTATAAAAAATTCTTCTAAAACCACTCCTCTTTTTATTATAAATTGAAAATTTAATTAGTGGGGATTTTTTCCTGTTTAAATCAGACTTTTACGATATAAAGTGAAATTTTAATCAGTGGGGTTTTCTTCATCTCCCACTGATTATTAGCCCTCACCAATCGGACTTTAATGGGCAGCCCGACCCCCTCCTAACTTCTTTGCTTTCGCTGCATTTTGAGGTGGGGGGCTTACTGTCCATTAAAGTAGGATAAAAAAAGACTGCCATATTTCGGCAGTCTTAGTCGATAAATTCAAATTCATATTCAAGAATTTTTACAATATCTCCGTCTTTCGCACCACGTGCACGAAGAGCTTCATCAATACCCATTCCGCGCATTTGACGAGCGAAACGACGTATAGATTCATCACGTGAGAAGTCTGTCATCTTGAATGTTTTCTCGATATCGTAACCAGAGATAACAAACGTGCCATCACTTTCACGTGTAATTTCAAATTTAACACCTTCAGTATCAAATTTGTACATTACACTTGTGTCAGACTCATCCGCAACTTGATGTATCGGGAATTCTGGTGTTGTTTCTATTAAGTTCGCTACTTCAAACAGTAAGTCACGAACACCTTGTTTCGTTACAGCTGAGATTGGGAAGATTTTTACTTCGTCTCCCACTTTCTCTTTAAATGCTTGTAAGTTTTCTTCTGCATCTGGCATATCCATTTTGTTTGCAACAACAACTTGTGGACGCTCCGTTAAGCGAAGATTGTATTCTTTTAATTCATTATTAATCGTTACGTAATCTTCAAATGGATCACGGCCTTCTAAACCAGACATATCAATAACATGCACGATTACACGTGTACGCTCGATATGACGTAAGAATTGATGTCCAAGTCCAACGCCAGCATGTGCGCCTTCAATTAGTCCAGGAAGGTCAGCCATAACAAAGCTGCGGTTATCACCAGTTTCAACAACACCAAGATTTGGAACGATTGTTGTGAAGTGATACTCTGCAATTTTCGGACGTGCTGATGATACGACAGATAATAATGTAGATTTACCTACACTTGGGAATCCGACAAGTCCAACGTCTGCCAGTACTTTAAGTTCTAGGATGACATCACGCTCTTGACCTGGTTCCCCGTTCTCAGCGATTTCTGGCGCTGGGTTCGTAGCTGTTGCGAAACGTGAGTTGCCACGGCCACCGCGGCCACCTTTTGCAATTACAGCAGTTTGCCCATGCGTTACTAAATCGGCAAGAATTTGACCAGTTTTTTCATCTTTTACTACTGTTCCTGGTGGAACCTTTACAAGTAAATCTTCAGATTTACGTCCGTGCTGACCTTTACTCATTCCGTGCTGACCGCGATCAGCTTTGAAATGACGTTGGTAGCGGAAGTCCATTAATGTACGTAAGCCTTCCTCAACAACGAAAACAACATCTGCACCTTTACCACCGTCGCCACCTGCTGGGCCACCTTTTGGAACATACTTCTCACGACGATACGCAACCATTCCGTTACCACCGTCGCCGCCTTTTACATATATCTTGACCTGATCTACAAACATTATTTCACCACACTTTTTTCAATTGGTTGTAATATAACTGAGACCTCTTCGTCTCTTACTGTATAAGAAATGGAATACCATTTATTGTTTTGGGTCGCAAGCCAATTCTGTAGTTCTTCTACACTCGTTAGCTTACCACGAAAATCAAAAAAGAAACGAGCATTCTCCGCGTCACATTCAATTGTAATACAAACATAATTTTCAACATATACGTCTAAACTATGCTGAAGCATTGAGAAAAATTGATTCGTCCATGTACATACAGTCTCATCTAAGTGAGATAAGTTATGTAATTTCCCTAATACTTCGTACTCCAATAAGCACGGCTGCTGTTTCCAATTATATGTTAAAATCCACTCTGAAAATAAAGGCATTGATAGCCCCATCAGATTGGATTCTTGTCTCGCTTCTTGGACAAAACGATCGATGAGACTATGAATTTCTTCCACTTTTCCAAGGGAAAGGTTTCCTTTCACCATCTGCATACGATTGAGCCAATCATGCCTTGAATGGCGCAATGCATCTATAATTGTCCATTTTTCATTCATTTAGATACCCCTTAATATAGAAAAACTCTAACCTGCACTCAGGTTAGAGTTTTCCGTGAGTTCTTATGCTTCTTGAGCAACAGGATATACGCTCACTTGTTTGCGGTCACGGCCAAGACGCTCAAAGCGTACTACGCCGTCAACTTTCGCGTATAAAGTGTCATCGCCACCACGACCAACGTTAACACCTGGATAAATTTTTGTACCGCGTTGACGGTAAAGAATTGAACCACCTGAAACCGTTTGACCATCTGCGCGTTTAGCACCAAGACGTTTTGACTGAGAGTCACGACCGTTCTTTGTACTACCTACACCTTTCTTAGATGCGAAAAACTGAAGATCTAATCTTAACATACGTTACACCTCCTGCACTTTTTCTATTAAACGGATATACTTTCCGTAATCAAGTTCGATCGTCTTAAGCGAAACAACCAATCCTTCTAAAAGCGTTTGTGCTTTTTCTGCTGCATGAACGTCTAAATCATTAGGCAATTCATACGTTAAGAATCCGCCATCGCTTCCGAGTTCAATAGTTGCCTGCACATTACAAAGTTCTTCCACTGCATTTATAGAACCAAACACAACCGCTGTAGTTCCAGCACAGACAAGATCTTGTCCATGTGGCGCATAATCGGCATGTCCAGTCATTTTAAATGATTGGATACTTCCTAATTTCGTGCGACTTATCGTAATTTTAATCATGTTAACCTGAATTAAGCGTTGATAGCTTCAACAACTAGCTTAGTGTAAGGTTGACGATGACCTTGTTTCTTACGATTGTTCTTTTTCGCTTTGTATTTGAAAACGATGATTTTCTTAGCGCGACCTTGTTTTTCAACTTTCGCAGTAACTGTTGCACCTTCTACAACTGGGCTACCAACTTTAACGTTTTCGCCACCAACGAAAAGAACTTTGTCAAAAGTAACAGTTTCACCAGCTTCAACATCTAATTTTTCAATGTAGATTGCTTGACCAGCTTCAACTTTAATTTGTTTTCCACCTGTTTCAATAATTGCGTACATACTTGCACCTCCTCTTAATTACTAAGACTCGCCAAAAACGAGGTAGACATAAATGCCTTTAGGGAACCTGTCTTGTGCGGTTGTAGCATATAGCCGTTTAGGTGCTATAAACTATAACATAAAGATGTTATCATGAATCATAGACGGTTGTCAATGAAAGTTCTACTAACTATTTTTTCCGTTCTACAATTTCTTTTTTACTTCCAAAACGGATAATGGCGTACTTTTCGATCATATCATCTTTGAAATAAATTTCAAATGGAATATTTTTTTGTAATTCTTTTTGAAAAAATTGTTTTTGTAATTCTTTAGGTCCAGCAATTAATACTGCTTCGTCTTCTATATTTCCATATGCGATTAGCTCTCTCTCTAACTCATACGCAATTGTTTCATATGACATCACATACCCCGTCCCTTTGCACGGTACACACTCTTCTAGTAATACGTCGCGTAAAGAATGTTTTTTACGTTTACGTGTCATCTCCAAAATCCCTAACTCCGTAAACCCAAGTACTCTCGTATATGTGCGATCACTCTGCATAGCAGCGATGAGACATTCTCTGACCTTTTCTTTGTCTTCTCTTCTTTTCATATTAATGAAATCAATTAATATCATACCGCCAATATCACGTAATCTTAATTGACGTGCTATCTCTTCAGCAGCCAATTCATTTGTACGAAGGACTGTATCTTGTAAATTCTGTTTTCCAGTAAACTTGCCCGTATTCACGTCAATTACAGTCATCGTCTCCATTTGTTCCACAATTAAATACGCACCGTTCGGGAGCCACACAATTTTTTGAAGTGCTTTCTCGATCTCACGCTCTATTCCAAAATGGCTAAACATTGAAGATTTTTCATTATAGAAAGATACTTTTTCTTTTCCGACTTTTTCTTCTAATTCTTTTACTATACTTCTTGTATCTACAACTACTTTTTCAATCGTTTCAATTGGATTCTCTTGAAATACACGATCTAAAAAGGTGGCTGGTCGATGAAGTAATAACGGTGCCTTTCCTTGGTCCTCTTTTCTTTTTAACTCTTCATATAGCTGCTGTAATCTTTGCATTTCAGCCTGTATTTCTTCAATTTCTCCTTTTTCAGAAGCAGAACGGAAAATATATCCACCTGTCCCTTCTACTTCAATTTGGAGTAGTTGCTGCCTTCTTTTATTGTTTTTTATTTTCCGAGAAACGGCACGCATTTCATCATATGGCATATAAACGACATATTTCCCGGTAAATTCTATGTTCGCTGTCAATTTCGGCCCTTTCGTATCAATTGCCTCTTTCACAACTTGTACGAGTACGGCCTGCCCTTCATGTATACGATAAGAAGACGGCACATCATCGTATGAAAGATACGCATGCTTTTCTAAACCGATATTTACAAATGCTGCGTTCATTCCGGCAATCGTTCTTGCGATCCGTCCAACATAAATATGTCCAACAATCTCTTGTTCTTCATTTCGCTTCCATAAAAACTCAACCATTTTTTTCTTCTCTTCAATTGCAACTCGTTTTTCCGATCCAGCGTAGTTTATATATAACGTTTTCAAAATTCTTTCCTCACTTTATACTCTTCTTTGCTTTTACAATAATAAAAGGTTAGTGCTAACGTCAACACTAACCGATTAATTCTTCAACAGATGAAGTTGTTCGCTTTTCAGTAAAATACGCATAGAGCAATTCATTTTCATCCAATGTGTAATGTTCTTTATATTTTCCATGGACGATAATAGAGTGCTTATACCCTCTACGAAATTTTGTGAAGATCTTGTATAAATGATCTTCTGATTGCACTTCAATGGGTGCAATCTTTTCAATTCCTCTTTTGTTCCCATAGTATCGTTCTAACAAAAAACGCATAAAAGCGTACCGTCTTTGTTTCCATTCTTGATATAACGATATCGCTAGAAATATGAGAAGTACCCACATCATAATATTGTTACTATTCCAAAGCAACTGCCACACTAGTATTACACTAAAAAAAACACATGATAATTTCATCATCTTTTCATGTGCTTGTAAATAGGGAAAACGATATGATAATACGTTAAACAATACTTTCCCGCCATCAAGCGGCCAAATAGGAAGTAAATTAAATGCTAAAATAATTATATTATTCCACATAAAGAAATAATATAATTCCGCACCTAGCCAACCAGTTTCAAACAATATATAACCTACCGCCATCATCCAAATATGTTGAATAGGTCCTGCAATTACGACAACAAGCTCCTCTTTCAATGACTTATTCCCATGTTCTTCAAGCTCAGCTACACCACCAAACGGTAAAAGTTGAATCTTTTTAATCCGCCAATTATAATGTGCCGCTGCGAAAGCATGCCCAAGTTCATGGATAAGAACGATACAAAATAAAAGCAGCAACTCTTTAAAACGTGCCGTAAAAATACCAATGACTATAATAACCCAAAATAACGGATGCACTGAAATTTTCATTAAAACATCTCTATATTTAATCAAACGAAATCACCTGAATCGGGTCGATAAATTTTTCATTCTTTTTTATTGCAAAATAAAACTTACCATTTTTATTATTTGCGTCATTATTCACTGTTCCAATTTTTTGTTTCTTTGAAACGTAATCATATAATTTCACTGACATATCATTTAAATTCGCATACCATGACTCCGTACCATCTGCATGCTGAATTTGAACTGTATTACCAAGTTCCTCTTTCTTGCCTGCAAAAACAACAAGCCCTTCATTCACTGACTCAACAGTTGCATTTGTAGCTGTTTGGACAAATACACCTTGGCCATTTTTTTGAAACCCTTGCATTACCTTTCCTGAAGCAGGAATTGCATAATCCTTTTGCTGAATCGTTCCTTCTTTTTTCTCATTAGGCGAATAAAATACGAGAGGTTTTCCAAACTGCTTTTCGTACCATTTCGCTACAGTAGCAAACTGAAATTCTTCTTTCATCACTTTTTCTGTAACTGCTTTCGCACCGTCGAAAGAAGAGGGTGCATTCTTATATAAAATAGCGACAGAAAGAACTAATATTGCTGATAATAAAACTTTGAAGAGAAACACTTCTTTCCGAAATAAAGGATGAATTTCCTTTTCTCCATCTTCAATAAATACTGTTTCACTATCAAAATTCCCTCCAGCAAAATACTGCTCTTCCTCCATCCTTTCTTGCTCTTCCTTCCTTTTCGCAATCCGTTTTTTAATTTCTTCTACACGTCTATTCTTCATACTGTCTCCTTTCTTTCGTTAAGCTAATTTACATAGAAACAGTTGTATACAGTTTGTACATATGTATGAGCTAGGGAAGGAAGATATTCGTGTGAAGAAAAAAGAAAGCACTCCGCAAATATGCGAAGTGCTTTTAACGGATCCCAAAGAAGTTTTTCACCTTTGTAAATACCGATACCTTTTCTTGTTCAAATGCTTGTAATGGGACATTCTCACCCAACAAACGTCTTGCAATATTACGATAAGCTAACGCTGCTTTTCCGTTCGGTTGCAACGCTACAGGTTCACCTGTATTTGTAGCACGAATCACTTCATCATCGTCTTCGACAACACCAAGAAGCTCGATTGACAATGTACGTACGATTTCATCAACATCTAACATATCCTGTTCATGAAGCATATGACTACGCACACGGTTAATAACAAGTTTCGGTGGTTCAATATCCTCTTTTTCTAAAAGCCCGATAATACGATCCGCATCGCGCATTGAGGATACTTCTGGCGTCGTAACAACGATTGCTTTATCCGCACCAGCTACCGCGTTTTTAAATCCCTGCTCAATCCCCGCAGGACAATCAATTAATATGTAATCATAATCTTGACGTAATACTTGTATTAATTCATCCATTTGTTCAGGTGTTACCGCTGATTTATCACTCGTTTGTGCTGCAGGTAATAAATAAAGATCATCAAAACGTTTATCTTTAATAAGAGCCTGAGGTAAACGGCAACGCCCTTCAACGACATCAACAAGATCAAATACAATACGATTTTCCAGCCCCATTACTACGTCTAAGTTTCGAAGACCGATATCTGTGTCAATTAAGCACACTTTCTTTCCAGATAACGCTAGGGCTGTACCAATGTTCGCAGACGTTGTAGTTTTACCTACACCGCCTTTTCCAGATGTAATTACTATTGCCTCTCCCACAGCTATACAATTCCCCTTTCTAACTTTGTTAAATTAGGTCTAAGATGAGTGAGAAGTTGCAGTCGATCGACAACAATGTGATTGTTCTCATTAATATACGCACATTCTGCCGCCTCCGCTCCGTCTTCTTTCTCTTCCGGAGCCCGCATTGCCACATCACTAATTCGAAGTTGCATTGGGTTCATAATAGATGCAGCGATTACTGCATCCGAATCCCCATCGTACCCAGCATGCGCAATTCCTCTTAATGATCCTACGACAAAAATATTCCCCCCAGCGATAACCGTTCCGCCTGGATTAACATCTCCAATTAACAATAAATTTCCTTTTACATGTAAAACTTGTCCAGAGCGAACAATTTTGGAAATAGGGACAATTTCTGTTTCTTCTTTCCAAGCTATTGCTTCTGCTTTCGTTATAACATCACTTTCAATTGAATCCACAACAAGATTCTTTTTATTACGAATTAACGTACGAATCTCTTCTTGTTGGACTTCTGTTAAATAACGATTTCCCACTTTCACATGCACTTCAATTAAAGAGCGCCCATCACCATCATAGTAATGTGTAGAAAGCTTTTCATCCAACTCCTTCAACAATTCAGAGAATGAACAACAATCATCTAAATGAAGCGTGATTCCGTCTTTTGTCCCTTTTATTGTTACATTTTGTTGCTTTTTTTCTTCCACTAAAGTTCACCCCACCGATTCAATTCGACATAAAATTAGAAAATCCTTTTTTCTTTTTCTTCCATCGCTTTTGAAAGACGCACTAAATATCGTCTCAGTGGGAAACAAACTATCAATAAGAAAATTGCATTTAGCAATAAAGTAGACAGGAGACGATCTGTGAAAAAGACATACGCCGACATATGAGTACGTCCTAACAAAGTTAAAAATCCATACACATAATACTCTAATGCTACAATGCTAGCTAGTACGATAGAAGCAACAATAAATAAATTCAATTGTAGTACCTTCATCACACTATAAACTAAATAAGCTAAAATCGGATACGCAAATATATATATACCGACAAGTTCTGTGTATACGGTATCAAATAAGAAACCAAATAAAAGTCCGTAATAAATCCCTTGGACCGGACTATAGTACACAGTAACAAAACATAAAACAATGATAAAGAAATGAGGTGCTGCTATACTATTTTTCCAAAAAACCTCTGTTGGAACAATAGTAGCAAACATATTTTCAAATAGAAAAACAAAAAGGAGCAAAAGAGGAAGAGCTGCTCTTTTTAGAATCTTCATCATCTCTTCTCCCCCTCCTATTCTAATGGCGCTGAAGGCGTTGCACGTTTCGCAACCGTAATATGCTCTACGTCATTCAAGTCAGCGGCCGGTTTTACATAAGCTGTTTTTGTTAAGCCGTATGGATCTGGCTGAACATCAACGATTTTTCCAATTACAAGACCTCTCGGGAAAATATCACCGAGTCCAGATGTTACTACTAGTTGGTCGGTTTTTACATCTGCATCAGAGCCAATCTTTGTGAAAAGAAGTAAGTGCTTTTCTTTGTCATAACCTTCAATCAATCCAAAGATTTTCTCATCACCTTGTACGATAGCAGAAACACGATTTGTTCGGCTCATAGAGCTTAGCAATTCTACTGATGAGGTAAACTGAGATACACTTTTCACTCGTCCAACTAAACCTTGTGAAGTTACTACAGCCATATCTTTTTTAATTCCTTGCTGTGCTCCTTTATCAATTCCAACTAAATCGTACCATTTATCTGGATTACGAGAAACAACAGTCGCTGGAATTTCAGTATAATCGCTATTTAACTCTTTTTTACCAGTTAACTCTTGTAACTTCTTTTTATCATCTTCTAATTGCTTTACGTCACCTGATAACTTTGCATAGTTATCTAATTTTGCTTTTAATTCTTTATTCTCTTCATACGTGCGCTTTACATCTTCTACATTTTCGAAGAATCCAGCTACGTATTTCGCTGGCTTTTGGAATACACGTTCTACAACACCGACAGTGTCTTTAACAAACTGCTCTGGCCATGTTAAACTGTTCCGTTCTTTCAATGAGATTCCAATCAATGCCACGAGAAGAATGATACTAACTAACAAAACAATTAATCTTTTGTTTAAGAAAAACTGTGGCACGTTCACACCCTCTTAATTTCATTGATTTTTATTTTGCAATATTATCGAGCAGCAGTTTTGAAAAGATCGATATTGTCTAATGCTTTACCTGTTCCAATTGCTACGCAATCTAATGGATCTTCTGCAACAAGAACTGGCATATTTGTTTCTTCACTAATCACTTTATCTAAGTTACGTAGTAATGCTCCGCCGCCTGTTAATACGATACCACGGTCCATGATGTCTGCCGCTAATTCAGGTGGAGTTTTCTCTAACGTATTTTTAACAGATTCTACAATTGCATCTACTGTATCTTTTAATGCATCTGCAATTTCTTCTGGCTGAATTAGTACTGTTTTTGGTAAACCACTTACTAAATCACGACCACGAATTTCCATAGGCTCAATACCTTCTGGCTCGCCTGCAGAACCGATTTCTAATTTCAATGCTTCAGCTGTTCTTTCACCAATCATTAAGTTGTAGCTTTTCTTAATGTACTGAATGATTGAATCGTCCATATCATCACCAGCAACACGAACTGATTGACTTGTTACAATACCACCTAAAGAAATAATTGCAACTTCTGTTGTACCGCCACCGATATCAACAACCATGCTACCAGTTGGTTCCCAAACAGGTAAGTTTGCACCAATTGCTGCTGCAAATGGTTCTTCAATTGGATAAGCGTCACGAGCACCAGCTTGACGAGTCGCGTCAATTACTGCACGTCTTTCTACAGCTGTAATACCAGATGGTACACATACCATTACGTATGGTTTACGTGAGAAAAATCCATTTGATTTTTGAGCTTGTTGAATGTAATATTTCATCATTGTTGCTGTCGTTTCGTAATCAGCAATTACACCGTCTTTCATCGGGCGAAGTGCCACAACGTTTCCTGGTGTACGACCAATCATTTGTTTTGCATCGCTACCTACAGCAACGATTTGTTTCGTATCAGTTTGTAACGCTACTACTGAAGGTTCACGTAAAACTACACCTTTTCCTTTTACATATACAAGCGTGTTCGCAGTTCCTAAATCTATTCCAAGATCGCGAGTAAATCCACCAAATCCAAACATATTATTTATCTTCCTTTCTTGTTTTCACGGACTCATTTTTTCTTACTTTATATTATAAAAACAGTACGTTTTTTATATCTTTATCCTTTTTGTAGATAAATTTCTACAAAAAACTCATAAATCACATTATAAAACAAAATAAGTAAAAAGCATAGTCTTAAATATGACCTTTTTCCTTTAAACTCACGAATTTATGGTCGCCTATTATAATATGGTCAAGTACTTCAATTCCGATAATCCGGCCGCATTCTACTAAGCGTTTTGTTACTTCAATATCTTCTCGGCTCGGCGTGGGGTCTCCTGAGGGATGGTTATGAAGACATATGATAGAGGCTGCTGCACGGCGGAACGCTTCCTTAAACACTTCCCTTGGATGTACAATTGATGTGTTTAAGCTTCCAATGAAAATGGTTTGCCTATGTATAACTTGATTTTTTGTGTTCAAATATAAACATACAAAATGCTCCTGCTGCAGAAAGCGCATTTCTTCCATCATATATCTCGCGCAATCTTCTGGGCTTCGAATGCTATATCTATTTTGATATTCTAAACGCACCATTCTTCTACCGAGTTCAAACGCAGCTATAAGCTGGGTTGCCTTCGCAACCCCAACACCATGTATACTGACAAGCTCTTCTAACGTTGCATCTTTCAACATACGTAAACCGTCAAAATGATGTAAAATTTTATCTGATAACTTTAAAACTGTTTCTTCTTTAGAACCTGTTCTGAGTAACACTGCAAGAAGCTCCCGATTTGATAAACTTCCAGCTCCTTCTAACAATAAACGCTCCCGTGGCTGTTCTTCTTTGACAACATCACGAATACCGTTCATTTCTCCACCCCTTTTATTTGTTCTCTCAAAGAAAATCCCATGCAATTTTACGCATGGGTTACATCAATATCAAATTGTTTTAATTCCCGAACAAGACGTGCAATTGGTAACCCTACTACACTATAGTAGTCCCCTTGAATATGTTGAACAAAAATAGACCCTTTACCTTGAATTCCATAACTTCCTGCTTTATCAAGAGGCTCTTTTGATGCAACGTATGCGTCAATTTCCTCTTCTGTTAATTCCCAAAACGTAACTTCTGTACGCTCGTAAAAAGTGACTGTTTTGTCTTTCGCTATAATTGCAACACCTGTATACACTTCATGTGTTTTCCCTGATAATAATTGCAACATTTCTTTCGCCTCAGCCTCATTAGAAGGCTTTCCAAGAATACGCGACTCATATGTAACAATTGTATCTGCACCTAACACAATTTGATCACTATTCGTTTCTGCTACCGCAGATGCTTTTTGCAAGGCAAGTGACATAACAATATCAGAAGGCGATGAATACGCACCAATCGTTTCTTCTACTTCACTTACAATGATTTCAAATGGTACACCAGCTAACTCAAGTAGTTCCTTCCTGCGTGGTGATCCTGAAGCTAAAATAATTTTTCTCATATTTTCTCCTTCCTTTCTCACATGAAGCAGAATCGTTTACATCAATCGTATCAAAGGAATAGTTTGTCCACAAATGAAAGAAATATTATTTTCTCTATATAAAATAATACTTCTTTACTAACATACGATTATATTTCTGCCATAGAGAAAGCACTTTGCTATAAAGTGAAACTTTAATCAGTGGGGGTTTTCTTCATCCCCCACTGATTATTAGCCCTCACCAATCGGACTTTTATGGGCAGCCCGACCCCCACCTAACTTCTTTGCTTTCGCTGCATTTTGAGGTGGGGGTCTTACTGCCCATTAAAGCGGGATAAATTCAAAAGAAAAGAAAGAAGTACCTACACTTCTTCCCTCATATTTCATTATCCTATTATTTCGCCTTTTGTGAAACAATTTTTTCATACGAAAGCATACCATCAATAATAACTTGATTTAATTTCGCCAAAGATTCCTTATCACCTTTTCCGTCCTTCACTGTTTGCACAGCTACTGACGTATACATATACAATTTCTTCGCTTCTTCTTGCTTCATACTTTTCCCTTCTTTTTCAATCGCTTTCCACTCTTTTTCAATCACACCTATATCTTTCGCATTACTTTTTCCACTACCTTGTACGCTAGAAGTATATTTTGCTAAATGAGTATATAATGGCTGTACTTTTGTTAAAAACGATCCAACTTCTTTATCATCTTTAAGTAACGCTTTATCTGCTATATCCCAGTCCTTTTTCAATACGGAGACATTATCATTTTTATACTGTGTCATTAATTGGTTTACGCCTTGTTCATCGCTAGCAATACCAACAACTAATGCATACTTATCACCGCTCGGTTTTAAAGCTGCCACGCCTCCATTACCTTTCCACTCTTCAAGAGCAGCCTGTCCTTTTTCTTCAGAAGAATAAATTCCTCCTTGAACAAAAAATAATTTCATTGGATTTAATGACGTTCCTGTCTGCGCTTTTGGTTTTTCCTCTTTTTGTGCTGGTGTTTGTTCTGCTGTTCCACCCACCTTTGATTCTTCATTTCGCGTCTGCTTCGAAGCCGTTACTTCACTTCCCCCTGTCGCCCCTTGTCCTTTCAGTAACTGTAGCATGCCCATCCCAAACGCCGTACCAATAATAATTGCCGTTGCAACGATTGCAATTAACGTATTGCTCCACTTCTTCCGTGTTTTTTCTGTAGACACTAATTTCGCTTTTTGAAACGGAACAACGTTTTTCGGTCTTTCACTTTCTACTACCATCCATTCAAATTCATCTTTCTTCTCCTCATACTTCGCTTCTGTTCCATTCACTTTCACTGAGATCGTTCGTGATTGCTTGTCCATACACTCACACCTCACCTCTTATCGTTGTCCGCATCATACCATATTCATTTCACAAAAAAACGAGATATTTGTCAGAGGAATTCGCCAAATAACCCTATATATTTATCTTATATGTATGCATTTGACTTCATTTGTAGAACAAAAAAACTAGATAGCAAAGACTATCTAGTTTTTCTCGCGAATATATTTTCGAACTTCCGAAATGAAATAAAGAGAACCTGTTATGATAAAAACATCATTTTCCCCAATCATTTCAATCTTCGTATCAATTGCCTCTTTCCAATTTTCAAAAACTAATTTTGATTCTTTCTTTGCATACGATGCAAGCTCGTCTGCTGAAATAGCGCGATCAAAGGCGAATGTTGTAAAAATAATTTCATCGGCAATTGTTTCTAATTGACCTACCATATTATGCAACTGTTTATCACCAAGGGCAGTAAATAAAACTATTACATTTTTATCTTTGTAATGTGATTCTACTGTTTTCACAAGACTTTCAATACCTTCTGGGTTATGAGCACCATCTATAATAATATCTGGATTACTTTGCAGTTTTTCAAAGCGCCCAATCCAATACGCTTCCTGTAATCCCGTTCTTATTTCTTCTTCCTCAATTAAAAATGATAAATATGTTTTTACATACATGACTGCCATAAGTGCAAGTGCTGCGTTTCCTACTTGATGACTGCCTTTCATTGAGATTCGCACATCTTCAAAAGAGGCGAAAGGACAAGTGAAATCGAACTGTTCTCCATCTTCGCTAGACTGTTTATGTAACGCTGTAAAATGGTTACCCATCTCGTATAAGTTTGCATGATTTTCCTTTGCAACCTTTTGAATGACTTGCAACGCTTCCTCATCTCGTACACCAGTAATAACCGGAACACCAGACTTAATAATTCCCGCCTTTTCATATGCAATTTCTCCTAGTGTATTCCCTAAAATATGCATATGATCGTGGCCGATATTTGTAATAATCGTGAGAACAGGGTGAATCACATTCGTAGAATCAAAGCGCCCTCCAAGCCCTGTTTCAAATAAAACAACATCACAGAAATTAATCTTACCGAAATAACAAATTGCCATAACAGTAATAATTTCAAACTCAGTCGCTTCCCCTAAATCCGTCTCATCTAGTTTTTCAACAATTGGCTTTACCATCTTTACAAGTTCAGTAATCTCTTCATCTGCAATTGGTGTGCCGTTCACACTAATACGTTCGTTAAATGTTTCAATATAAGGAGAGGTAAATGTCCCTACCTTATACTTTGCGTCTTCTAACATGTAACGCATATATGTTAACGTTGAACCTTTTCCATTTGTACCAGCAAGATGAACACATTTTATGTGACGCTCTGGATTTCCTAGCTCTTCTAGCATCCATCTCATTCTTTCTAACCCTGGTTTAATACCAAACTTCAATCGGCTATGAACCCATCCTATTGCTTCTTCGTATGTATGTATCACGTATGCTTTCCCCTTTCAAAAGACAACCTTCATCATTATTCTATTATACGCAAAGAAAAGAGACTCACCAATACAGTGAGTCTCTAAAAAACATTTTTTATTTCTCAAGATCTACTAGACGTTGGCGAACTGCTTCGCGTTTTTCTAGGTAATCTTGCTCTTTCGCACGCTCTCCTTCAATAACTGCTGCAGGAGCTTTCGCTACGAAACCTTGGTTTGAAAGTTTCTTCTGTACACGTTCTACTTCTTTGTCGAACTTCTCAAGTTCTTTCTCAAGACGCGCTCTCTCTTCATCAAGATTGATAAGATCAGCTAACGGTAAGAATAACTCTGCACCTGTTACGATTGCAGTCATCGCTTTTTCTGGCGCTTGTAAATCCGTTTGGATTGTTAATTCGCTTGGGTTACAGAAACGCTCAATGTAAGAGCTGTTTTTCGTAAGTTGAGCAAGTACAGCCTCGTCTTTTGCTTTAATTTGCATTTGAACTTTTTTGCTCATTGGCGTATTAACTTCTGCACGGATGTTACGAACAGAGCGAATGATATCAACTAGAAGGTGCATTTCTGCCGCTGCTTCTGTATCTTGTAAATCTTCGCGAACTGTTGGCCATGCTGCTACTGTAATAGACTCGCCTTCATGCGGTAAATGTTGCCAAATCTTCTCTGTTACGAATGGCATGAATGGGTGTAATAGACGCATTGTTTGGTCTAATACGTAAGCTAAAATAGAACGAGTTGTTTTCTTAGCTGCTTCATCTTCACCGTATAGTGGAAGTTTCGCCATTTCAATGTACCAGTCACAGAAATCGTCCCAAATGAAGTTGTATAATGAACGACCAGCTTCACCGAACTCATATTTATCCATGTTACGTGTTACGCTTTCGATTGTTTCATTTAAACGAGTTAAAATCCACTTATCTGCAACTGATTTTTCACCAGTTAAATCGATTTCTTCATACTTCATATCATCCATGTTCATTAATACGAAACGTGATGCATTCCAAATTTTATTAATGAAGTTCCAAGTAGATTCTACTTTTTCCATGCTGAAACGTAAGTCTTGACCTGGTGCACTTCCCGTTGATAAGAAGAAACGCATTGCATCTGCACCGTACTTCTCGATAACTTCCATTGGATCAATACCGTTACCAAGAGATTTACTCATTTTACGTCCTTGCTCATCACGAACTAAACCGTGAATTAATACATCTTTAAATGGACGCTCGCCTGTAAACTCTAAACCTTGGAAAATCATACGAGATACCCAGAAGAAGATGATGTCATAACCCGTTACTAGTGCATCAGTTGAATAGTAACGTTTGAAGTCTGCTGCATCTTCATTTGGCCAACCAAGTGTTGAGAATGGCCATAACGCTGAACTGAACCATGTATCAAGTACGTCGTTATCTTGATTCCAGTTTTCAATATCTGCTGGCGCTTCTGTACCTACGTATACTTCACCAGTTTCTTTATGATACCAAGCTGGAATGCGGTGTCCCCACCATAATTGACGAGAAATACACCAGTCGTGAATGTTTTCCATCCAACGTAAATATGTGTTTTCGAAACGCTCTGGTACGAACGTTACTTTCTCTTCTTCTTTTTGTTGAAGCGCTACTGCCTTCTCAGCAAGAGGAGCCATTTTTACGAACCATTGTGTTGATAAGTAAGGCTCAACAACTGCACCACTACGCTCACTATGACCTACTGAGTGCATATGAGGCTCGATTTCTACTAATACGCCCGCTTCTTGTAAATCTTTCACTAACGCTTTACGGCATTCGAAACGATCCATGCCGTTATACTTACCAGCTTTTTCGTTCATCGATCCATCTTCGTTCATTACTAAGATACGTGGTAAGTCATGACGGTTACCTACTTCAAAGTCATTCGGGTCATGAGCTGGTGTAATTTTTACAACGCCTGTTCCGAAATCTTTTTCTACATACTCATCAGCAATAATCGGAATCTCACGGCCTACGATTGGAAGTGTAACTGTCTTTCCGATTAAATGCTTGTAACGATCGTCTTCTGGATGAACCGCTACTGCTGTATCACCAAGCATCGTTTCTGGACGAGTTGTTGCAAGACGAATATGACCAGAACCATCTGTTAATGGATAGTTCATGTGGTAGAATGCACCTTGAACTTCTTTATGAATTACTTCAATATCAGAAAGGGCTGTGCGTGTTGCTGGGTCCCAGTTGATAATATATTCACCACGGTAAATTAAGCCTTTTTCGTATAATTGAACGAATACTTTATTAACCGCATCAGATAAACCTTCGTCTAATGTGAAACGTTCGCGAGAATAGTCTAGTCCTAAACCAACTTTCCCCCATTGTTGACGAATGTGAGAAGCGTATTCTTCTTTCCACTCCCAAGCTTTTTCAAGGAATTTCTCACGGCCAAGATCGTAACGTGAAATACCTTCTTCACGAAGTTTCCCTTCTACTTTCGCTTGTGTTGCGATACCTGCATGGTCCATTCCTGGAAGCCATAATACATCGTAACCTTGCATACGCTTCGTACGAGTTAAAATATCTTGAAGAGTTGTATCCCAAGCGTGACCTAAGTGTAACTTACCAGTTACGTTCGGAGGTGGAATTACAATTGTATAAGGTTGTTTCTTCTCGTCTCCTGTTGCTTCAAAATATTTGCCTTCTAGCCACCACTGATAAAGGCCTTCTTCAACGGACATATGATCATATTTAGTTGGTAAATTCTTTTCCGTGTTTGACATTATTTTCCCTCCTTAAAATAAAAAATGCCCCTCATCCAAAAAAGGACGAGGGACATCGCGGTACCACCTTTATTTACAAACAAATTCAGAATTTGCTTATACTCTTAATTTGATAACGGACAAATCCGTCTTTTCCTAATGAGAACTATTCCGTTCAGAAAAGATGCTCCAGGGCTACCTTCTAACATAACTATCTAGAGAATCTCCCAGCTAATGATTCTCCTCTCTGAAGACGTTTCTTGTTATACTCTTCCCCTTCAAGGCATTTATATGATTGTTAATTATTATATACAATAGTGTAAAAAACGAAACCTTATTCGTCAAGATAAATTTAAGTCTATGAATTTTCGGGCAAACAAAAAAGATAAGTAGCATCCTCTACTTATCTTTTGATCCCGCTATTTGCAGGCAGTCATACCCGTACTAATTAAAGTTTCACTTTATCCGTTCCCTTGCTGGGCAGCTTGTAATTGCGATAGGAAATATTCTATATTACTAACTAGCCAATGCGCTTGTTGCAAACTCTTTACTCCGATAAGTTCATTTTCCTCATTACGACTCTCTCTTCTTTTCTTATAAGACTGGATTTGCCGAATAAACTGCGATGGATACGTCATATACGCAAACATAAGTAGTTGCTCTTCTTTCGTAAAAGGGAAATTTTTTTGGTACATTTGATACCATTCAAACCGATCGCTTCGCGCAATTGGATACGTGTTTAAAGACCGAGAATAAAAACCTACTATATCTTGCACAGGTGTCGCAAACTTCGATTTTTCTAAACTAATAAAATAGCCGTTCCGTTCATAATCAAATAAAAAGTGATTAAGTGATACGTTACCATGCACAAAAGTAATGCGTGTTTTTTCTTTTTCTTTCATCGCATCGTTCCACTCATTTAATTGCTTCGTTGCAAACTCACGCGCCCTCATCACATGATGATAGTACGTACAATATTGTAATTCAAACGGAGACATATACCACTTTGCTTCAGATTCTACGAGGAACTCTTCTAACATTTCACCATCATTCTCCCAGCGATCAGATATATTCGTATAATGCTTTTCTAAATCTTCTTCTGTATACGTTTCTTCTTTCACCGTTTTTTGATGCAACGTCCCGAGAGTTTGAAACATTTTATGGTATTGATCATTATCCTCGCCGTTCCCTTCCGCACGTTCTAACCACGGCATTAAATAATAATTATACGTACCGTCACTTAAAATATAATTGCCATCCGTCGCATGGTATATCGGTACATAATTTGAAAAACCTTTCTCCTTCAAATATTGAATATGGTGCAAAAAATTATTCCGCTCTAACTTCCTGCCTTCTATTCTCTTGAGTGCATATGGACCTTGATTCGTATAAATTTTCGTTACGCTTCCGTGCTCTTCCATATGCTGCGTATCCAATCTATATTGACTTACAATGGGTTCATAGCGATTTCGTAATTCCATATCCATACGAATAACCCTTTCTATTCAAAACATAGCCTATAGAAAAACAAGTGGGTGAAAGCACTCACCCACTTATTTCGCTTTTGCTCTTGAAACAGGAATATAAATAATTTGTCCTGCGGTTAAATATATATCTTCTGTTTGATTAACACGGTATAAATTTTGTACAGACGTTTCATAACGATCTGCAACAGATTCGATCGTATCTCCTTCTTGCACGAAATACATTCTTAATTTTGTAAATTCCTCTTCCGGTTCCTTCGTAAATAATTTCGTTAAATACAGCGCATTTTCATCTCGCTGTGAATACGTTTCTTCTTCTTGCTCTTCTTGTTTTTTCGCTTTCTCTTTCTTGAAATCTTTTCGTCCGAACAATTCAAATTGCGGCGTTGTTTCTTGCTCTTCTTCACGCTCTACAAATTCATGTTCCTCTATTTCCTCTTCCTCTACTTCCTGCTCTTTTCTTTCTTCTAGTTGGAACGGTTCAAATGCGTAATCTTCCCACTCATCTGATTCCTTATAAGCTGGCTCTTCAACTTGCGGCGTCGGTCTAGTTTCATACTCTTGCGCTGCATCTTCCTCTAACTCAGCATACGCCGTTTCTTCCTCCTCATCCTCAATTCTTTCTTCATCACATAAACCTGTAATAGATATATCCGCTAATAATTGTAAGCAACCATTTTCCTTTAATTCATAATCAAATTCCTCGATAGATACATATAGTTCTTCAATTACTTTCACACGGTTTCTCGGAATTGATATTTCAAGCGGAAAGGAATGAACAAGTTCATTAACCCCATCTTCTCTTGTTTCTACATAATCAATTGACTTCGCTGGTGATAGATCTCTTAATGAATAAGCCGAATCATCTTGCCTTGCAACATACTCTCCCGTTAAATCTAATTGCCCTCTCACGATAACTTCATGATCAAGCTCTTCTATCTCAACGTCTGGATCTAACGAAATTGACAAAAGTTCTTCGACTTCCTGTCCTTTTTGGAACCAAACAGATTCTTTTAATGAAAAACGTAATGAATGATCTGTTGCCACTTCTTTTCCCCCTCCCAAACTATATGTCATTACAGATTTATGTGCGGAAAGCTGACTTTATGAATAAAAAAAATCGCCCCCCTTATGGAGAGCGATTTTCTTTATTCAATTAAGCTTTTAATTTTGACATAGCAATCTCAGCCGCTGCAATTGTCGCCTCAATATCCGCATCACTATGTGCTGTCGATAAGAATAAGCCTTCAAATTGAGATGGTGGTAAGAATACACCTTGTTCTACCATTTCACGATAGTAAGCTGCAAAGAATTCTAAGTTTGAAGATTTTGCTGCATCGTAATTAATAACTTCTTCATCTGTAAAGAAGATACCAATCATAGAACCCGCACGGTTAATATGATGCGGAATGCCATGTTTTTCAGCCGCTTTACGCAAGCCAGCTTCTAACATTTCAGCTTTACGCTCGAATTCTACATATGATTCTGGCGTTAACTGTACTAACGTTTCATAACCAGCTGCCATTGCAAGTGGGTTACCTGATAAAGTACCTGCTTGGTAAATCGGTCCGCTCGGTGCAACTTGGCGCATGATTTCTGCTTTACCGCCGTATGCTCCTACCGGTAATCCACCACCGATTACTTTACCTAAACAAGTTAAATCAGGTGTTACACCGTAATAACCTTGTCCGCAATTATAAGAAACTCGGAATCCTGTCATTACTTCATCAAAAATAAGCAATGCACCATTTTGCTCTGTTACTTCACGAAGCCCTTCTAAAAATCCTGGCTGCGGAGGAACAACACCCATATTCCCTGCTACTGGTTCTACAATGACACAAGCAATATCATCACCGAATTGCTCAAAAGCGTATTTTACACTTTCTAAATCGTTATACGCTACTGTAATCGTATTTTTCGCTACACCTTCTGGTACACCAGGGCTATCTGGTAAACCTAGCGTCGCCACACCAGAACCCGCTTTAATTAATAACGAGTCACCATGACCGTGGTAACAACCGATAAATTTCAAAATTTTATTACGGCCTGTATAACCACGAGCTAAACGTAGCGCACTCATTGTCGCTTCTGTTCCAGAGTTAACCATACGTACAATTTCAATTGATGGTACGCGCTCAATAACAAGTTTCGCTAATTTATTTTCAATTTCCGTTGGGGCACCGAAGCTTGTACCTCTTTCAGCAACAGCTTTTAAAGCTTCTACAACGCGGTCGTTTGCATGACCATGAATTAAAGGACCCCATGATAATACGTAATCGATGTATTCATTTCCATCGATATCATATACTTTAGAGCCTTTTCCGCGCTCCATAAACAACGGATTCATACCGACAGACTTAAAGGCACGAACCGGACTATTTACACCACCAGGCATTAAATCTTGCGCCTCTTCAAACGCCGCAATCGACTTATCAAACTTTTTCATTATTTAGCGCCTCCTTCTTGTAACCATCTTGCTGCATCTTTTGCATGATACGTAATAATTAAATCTGCTCCTGCACGTTTCATACTAATTAATTTTTCAAGTACAACTTCTTTTTCATTAATCCAACCATTTTGCGCTGCCGCTTTAATCATCGAATACTCACCACTTACGTTATAAGCAACGACTGGTAAATTAAAGTTATTTTTCACATCACGAACGATATCTAAGTAAGAAAGAGCTGGCTTTACAATTAAGAAATCTGCCCCTTCCATTACATCTGATTCTGCTTCACGGAATGCTTCCATACGGTTCGCTGGGTCCATTTGATATGTTTTACGATCACCAAATTGCGGTGCACCGTGCGCTGCATCACGGAATGGCCCGTAAAATGCTGATGAATATTTCACAGCGTACGACATAACTGGTACATGTCCAAAACCATTTTCATCTAATGCATGGCGAATTGCTGTTACGAATCCATCCATCATGTTTGATGGCGCAATAATATCTGCTCCTGCTTGCGCTTGGCTTACAGCTGTTTTTGCCAGAACTGCAAGAGACTCGTCATTTAAAATAATACCATCTTCAATTACACCGCAATGACCATGGCTTGTGAATTGACATAAACATGTATCTGCAACTACTACTAAATCAGGGAATTCGCCTTTAATTTGCTTAATTGCACGTTGCACAATTCCATGATCACAATATGCTGATGATCCAACTTCATCTTTTTCAGCAGGTAAACCGAATACAATAACAGAACGAATACCCAAATCAACAACTTCTTGCATTTCAGCTTGCAATAAATCTAAAGACATTTGATATACGCCTGGCATAGAAGGCACTTCATTACGAACATTTTCTCCTTCTAATACAAAAATAGGGTAAATAAAATCTTCCGTATGTAAAAACGTTTCACGCACAAGCGCACGCATATTACCACTTTGTCTTAAGCGACGATGACGATTAAATTGTAAAGAGTTCATAGATTTCTATCCCCATTCTTTTATTTTATCCCACTATTTGCGGGCAGTAAGACCCCACTAATTAAAATTTCACTTTATAGATTCGCAAATGCATTGTAGTAATGCTTCTACAGTGTACTCTTTCGGCATAATAATATGCGGAAAATAAAGGCTCGCCTCTTTTTCCGTAATAGGCCCTATACAAGCAATTGTACATTTTTTTGTCCATTCTCTCCAGTTTGCACCCTCAAGTAAACGAACAAAACTAGTAACAGTTGAAGGACTTGTAAATGTAATAACGTCTACTTTCCCTAATTCTAATGCTTCTATAAGCTCTTGCTTTTTCTCTACATTTTCTTTCGTACCATATACGACGAGCTCATCTAGAGAAACACCGATTTCGCGAAGTGCAACCGGAATTACATCTCTTGCTAAATTCCCTTTCGGAAATAAAATGCATTCATTTCCACTTAATTTTTTTACAAACTCTTCTGCAAATACTTCTGCAACAAATGAAGTTGGAACAAAGTCCACTTCATAGCCTCGCTTTTCTAATTCTAACTTTGTTTTCACGCCTACTGCAGCAATTTTAGTCGTTACAGGTAGCTTCTTTCTCAAACAATCTAGAAAAAAAGCTACCCCATTTTTACTCGTAAAAATAACCCAGTCATATGAATGCAGCTGCCCTGCTATATGTTGAATTTGCCTATGAGACATACCTTCCATACGCAAAAGCGGAATTTCCAATGGAATTCCGCTCTTTTCTTTCACCGCTACACTCATTTGCTTCGCTTGATGCTGGGCACGTGTAATCAATACCGTTTTGCCAGCGAGAGCGTTCATATTTATTGTTGCCCCTTATTTGCAGCCAGAATGAGTTCTTTTGCGCCTTGTTTAATTAAACGGTCCGCAGCCTCTAATCCTACTTGTTCTGGATCAGTTCCTACTACTGTCTCTTTCAATAAAACAGAACCGTCCATAGAACCGACAAGAGCTGTTAATTCGATTGCATCGTTTTCTGTAAGAGTTGCATATCCAGCGATTGGAACTTGGCAGCCACCTTCAAGTTTGTGAAGAAATACTCGTTCTGCCGCCACTGTTTTTTCTGTTACTGCATCATTCATATGCGCTAACAACTGTAGTAAATCCTTATCATCTTCACGACACTCAATCGCTAATGCACCTTGACCTACAGCAGGTACACATAACGTCTCATCTAAATGTTCTGTAATAACTTCATTATCCCAGCCCATTCTTTGTAATCCAGCTGTCGCTAAAATAATAGCATCGTAATCTTCTTCTTTTAATTTACGTAAACGCGTATCGATATTTCCGCGAATCCACTTCACTTGTAAATCTGGTCTCGCAGCTAACAATTGTGCACTACGTCTTAAACTACTCGTACCTAAAATGGCACCTTCTGCTAACTCTTTAAACGAGGCTCCGCTTTTTGAGATAAAAGCATCACGAGGGTCAACACGCTTTGGTGTACAACCAATCATTAATCCTTCTGGAAGTACAGCTGGCATATCTTTCATACTATGTACAGCCATATCAATTTCTTTCGTAAGTAACGCATGTTCAATCTCTTTCACAAATAAGCCTTTTCCGCCTACTTTTGAAAGAGTAACATCTAAAATAACATCACCTTTTGTGACGATTTCTTTCACTTCAAATTCATATGGTAAACCTAGCGCTTTTAACTGATCAATAAACCAGTTTGTTTGCGTTAATGCTAATTTACTCTTTCGTGACCCTACAATAATTTTGCGCATAATTTTCTCTCCTCATTATAAATACCAAAAGTGGAAGTTGGATAAACTGCTTAATAGAAAAATATTAATTAGCATTACGAGAAATGCTCCGATATTCCACTGTACGATTTTCTTCCCTTGCAACACATCTGCCGCTCGTAGATAAAGACCCGCACAATATACAAATAGAACGACAAAAGACCCGATTACTTTCGTATCATACCAATGAAAATTGTCCAATTTTGTATATCCCCATATGCATCCTAATAAAATAGCTAGTAAGAAAAATGGAACAGAAAATAAATTTAATCCGTAAGACATCGATTCTAGCTTCGATAAATTTCCTAACCTTCTTAATCTCGCATTCCATTTTTTCTTTTTTAATAGGCGATATTGCAATAAATACATAATAGAAAAAATGAACGATACAGTGAACGTTGCATAAGAAATAATAGCCATACCGACATGTACGTATACAAGCTCCGAAACTAATTGCTCTGCAAGTACTGGTGACATCTTTCCGAGCGGTGTAAAAATAGAAAAAGCGCTTACGCCAAACGCAACAACATTTGTAAAAAAGACTAAAAAGTCAATCCTCATAAATCGATTAATGACTAAAGACATCGTAATCAACAGCCAAACATAAAAATAAATCCCTGATAATAAAGTTAATATAGGATTCGTTTCTGAATCTGTAGCCCGAAGTAACATGAAAATAGATTGCAGAACCCATACAATCGAAAGTAACCAAAAAGCAAATCGATTCGCCTTTCGGTTACTTTGGAAATAATCTATAAAATATAAACTAATGCTACAAGCATATAAAATAATTGCAATATGATAAATAATACTGTTATTTAAAAAACTCATCCGATCATCCTTCCAAATTATAAAGATGGAACGGATGGTGTCCACGCTCTTTTATGTTCTACTTCTTCCGCACGACTCTCTACGTCTTCCATTTCTAAATCGAAAATCTTTGCAAATAACGCTAATTTTTCGTCCGCTCCCTCTTCAGCAGCTATTTCTTTCGCTACTAAAATTGGGTCTTTTAATAATTGATTAATAATACTTTTCGTATGCTTACTGATTACTTTTCTCTCACGATCACTAAGATTCGGTATTTTTCGTTCCAGACTTTCCATCGTTTCACTTTGAATAGCAAGCGCCTTATCACGAAGAGCTGATATTAATGGAACGACACCAAGTGTACTTAACCACGTTTTAAATAAAACAATTTCCTCTTCAATCATAAATTGAATTTTCTCTGCTTCTTTCAAACGTTCTGCACGGTTCGCTTCCACTACTCCTTGCAAATCATCAATATCATATAAGAAAGAACCTTCTAATTCATCAATCGCTGGATCAATATCACGCGGTACCGCAATATCAACCATAAATAACGGACGACCAGAGCGCATTCTCTCTACCTTTGTCATCATCTCTTTCGTAATGACATACTCCGATGCACCAGTTGAACTAATTAAAATATCCGCTTCTAATAATGCACATTGTAATTCACTTAAAGGTTTTGCATGTCCCATATATTTCTCAGCCATTACTTCCGCTTTTGAAAGCGTCCTGTTCATAACTGTTACTTTACGAGCACCGCTTCCATATAAGTTTTGCAGTGCCAGTTCACCCATTTTACCAGCACCAAGAATAAGTACGTGACAATCTGTTAACTCACCGAATATTTTCTTCCCAAGCTCAACAGCAGCATAACTAACCGACATCGCACTTTCACCAATTGTCGTTTCTGAGTGCGCACGTTTCGCTAACGTAACCACCTGCTTAAACAATTCATTAAAAATTGTGCCTGTCGCTTTTACTTGTTGCGCTTCTAAAAAGCTATCTTTTATTTGACCTAAAATCTGCGTTTCTCCGACTACCATAGAATCTAAGCCGCACGTTACGCGGAATAAATGATCTATTGCACCATCTTGTTCAAAAATAGTTAAATATGGTGCGACTTCTTCTATTTCAAGCTGAAACCAATCAGCTAAAAACTTCTTAATATAATACCGTCCCGTGTGTAATTGATCCACAACAGCATAAATCTCAGTGCGATTACAAGTTGATACAATGACATTCTCTAACACGCTCTTTTGATTTTGTAATGTAGTCATTGCTTGCTCTAGCTCTGCTGCCTGAAATGTGAGTTTCTCACGAAATTCTACAGGGGCTGTTCGATAATTTACACTAACAACAAGAATATGCACGCAGCATGTCCCCCTTCACCCGTTTTATCACTTTATCTACTATCATAATACAACTTTCCTCTTATGAATCTGACAATCGTGTGAACAACCGATTATTTTTTTATTTATTCTCCGTATGTAATAAAGGAGATTCAGTAAAACTAATAAAAACTCCCTACTTTATAATGATTATAAATTAATAACTCTATTTGTACGTTACCAAAAAAAGCCCTCATAATCAAGTGATGGAAACTATTCCATATGAATTATAACATCATCTTTCCTATCTTCTTTCATCATGAAGGAAAATATGTATGATTGTTCCAAATTGTAGCGCAAACTTTCTCAATACAATGTATTTGACATTGTATTTCTTTTTCGTTATATTGATTTTACAAAATTAAGTTGTGCACAACTTAATTAGAAAGGAGTTATGTATGACAAAGGATTCTTTACATCTAGATAACCAACTTTGTTTTTCTATTTACGCCTGTTCTAAAGAAGTCACCCGCTTTTATCGACCATATTTAGAAGAGATGGGTATTACGTATCCGCAGTACATTACTTTACTCGTACTATGGGAGCAAGATGGACTAACAGTAAAAGAAATTGGTGAGCGTCTATTTTTAGATTCCGGTACGTTAACACCTATGTTAAAACGAATGGAATCATTAAACCTTGTAAAACGTGTTCGTTCCAAAGAAGACGAGCGTAAAGTTTGTATTGAATTAACAGAACAAGGTAAAGATTTAAAAGAAAAGGCTTGTTCATTACCGACAACGATGGCTACAAATTTAGGAATTACAGAACAAGAATATCTCTCTTTATTAATTCAATTAAATAAACTAATTGAAACAATGAAAACAATTAATGATAGAAAAGGGGAATAAACATGGATAAATTATATACTGCTTCAGTAACTGCTACAGGTGGAAGAAACGGGAAAGTCGTTTCAGATGATGGCATATTAAATCTTGATGTAAAAATGCCGAAAGCACTAGGTGGTGCAGGCGGAGAGGCAACAAATCCAGAACAACTATTTGCTGCTGGTTATGCCGCATGTTTTGATAGCGCATTACAACTTGTTATTCGTACAAAACGTATGAAAGTAGAAAGTACAGAAGTAACTGCTCACGTTTCTATCGGAAAAGATACTGATGGTGGTTTTGGCCTATCTGCTGTACTTGATGTACATGTTGCCGGTGTCTCTCATGCCGAAGCACAAGAACTTGTAGAAGCAGCTCACGGTGTATGTCCGTATTCGAAAGCAACGAGAGGAAATATTGAGGTTACATTAAACGTAAAATAAAAAATGTAGTAAATAAAAAAACGCGCGACATTCGTCACGCGTTTTTTGTTTTTGTCATTTTATGAATTGCCTTCCACGCTTCTTCTTTTCCAAGTCCTGTTTCAGAAGAGAATAGAACAATTTCATCTCCAATTTCAACAGCAAGCGTTTCTTTTACAACTTTTAAATGCTTTTGCCATTTCCCTTTCGGAATTTTATCGGCTTTCGTCGCAATAATAATTGTTGGGATTTCATAATGCTTTAAGAAATCATACATCATCACGTCATCGCTTGTTGGTTTGTGACGTAAATCAACTACTAATACAGCTGCGTCTAATTGCTCACGCGTTGTAAAGTAAGTTTCAATCATCTTGCCCCATGCTGCGCGTTCTGATTTAGATACTTTCGCATATCCATAACCTGGAACGTCAACAAAATGCATCATCTCATTGATTAAGAAAAAGTTCAACGTTTGCGTTTTCCCTGGTTTAGAAGAAATACGAACTAACTTTTTACGATTTAAAATTTTATTAATAAAAGAAGACTTCCCGACATTTGAACGACCTGCTAATGCAATTTCTGGTAAATCACTGTCTGGATATTGTTCTGGTTTAACAGCACTAATTACAATATCTGCTTTTGTTACTTTCATTGTTTCACTCCTACTAATGCGTGCTCCAATACTTCATCTAAATGAGATGCAAGCACAAACGTAAGGTTTTCTTTTACGCTTTCTGGAATATCATCTAAATCTTTCTCGTTTTCTGCTGGCAAAATAATTTTTGTTAAGCCTGCGCGGTGAGCACTTAATGTTTTTTCTTTTAAACCACCAATTGGTAATACGCGACCACGAAGTGTAATTTCACCTGTCATCCCTACTTCTTTACTTACAGGAATACCTGTTAATGCAGAAATAAGTGCCGTTGCCATCGTAATACCTGCTGACGGTCCATCTTTTGGAACTGCTCCTTCTGGAACATGAATATGAATATCATTTTTCTCATGGAAATTCGGATCAATCTGAAGCTCTTCTGCACGAGAACGAATATAGCTAAACGCCGCTTGTGCGGATTCTTTCATAACATCCCCAAGTTTCCCTGTTAAAATTAATTTCCCTTTACCTGGCGCTACAGACACTTCAATCGCAAGTGTATCGCCGCCTGCTGCTGTATACGCTAACCCTGTTGCCATTCCAACTTGGTCTGTTTTCTCAGCTTGCCCGTAACGGAATATGTGCTTACCAAGTAAATCAACAACATTTTTCTCTGTTACTACAATACGCTTGCGTTCTGCTGTAACGATTATTTTTGCTGCTTTACGACAAACTTTTGCAATTTGGCGCTCTAGTGTACGAACACCAGCCTCACGTGTATAATAACGAATAATTTCAAGAAGCGCTTCATCACGTACTTGTAAATTACCTTTTCGTAAGCCATGCTCTTTTAATTGTTTCGGTAATAAATGTTCACGAGCAATGTGAACTTTTTCAAGTTCTGTATAGCCAGCAATCGAAATAATTTCCATACGGTCAAGTAATGGGCCTGGAATACTTGAAAGTGTATTTGCAGTTGCTACAAACATAACTTTCGATAAATCATACGGTTCTTCAATGTAATGATCACTGAAGTTATGGTTTTGTTCCGGGTCTAACACTTCAAGTAATGCTGCTGATGGATCTCCACGGAAATCGTTAGACATTTTATCAATCTCATCTAATAAGAAGACGGGATTAACTGATTTCGCCTTTTTCATACCTTGAATAATGCGTCCTGGCATTGCTCCAACGTACGTACGGCGGTGACCACGAATTTCAGATTCATCACGTACACCACCAAGGGATACACGGACAAAATTACGATTTAATGATGTTGCAATGGAACGCGCTAACGAAGTTTTTCCGACTCCAGGAGGTCCTACTAAGCAAAGGATAGGTCCTTTTAATGAATTCGTTAACTTCTGTACTGCTAAATATTCAAGTACGCGCTCTTTCACTTTCTCAAGACCGTAATGATCTTTGTTTAAAATCTCTTCCGAATGAGCAAGATCAATCATATCTTCTGTTGCTTCTGTCCACGGAAGTGCTAATAACCAATCGATATAATTGCGAATGACACCGCTCTCCGCAGAACTTGCTGGTAACTTTTCATAACGATCTAATTCTTTCAGTGCCGCCTTCATTGTTTCTTCAGGCATTCCCGACTGTTCAATTTTCTCACGAAGCTCTTCAACTTCCCCGCCCTTACCTTCTTTATCGCCAAGTTCAGTTTGAATCGCCTTCATTTGCTCACGTAAGAAATATTCTTTTTGCGTGCGCTCCATTGAACGTTTCACTTTTTGTCCAATTTTCTTTTCTAAACTAAGTAATTCTTGTTCATCTTGAATAATTGAAATAAGTGTATGTAATCGTTCTTTCACAGATATAATCTCTAAAATCTCTTGTTTCTGCTTCGTTTTAATTGGCAAGTGAGAAGCAATTAAATCAGCTAATCTTCCTGGCTCTTCTACATCAGCTACCGTTGCAAATGTTTCATTTGAAACTTTTTTCGAAACTTTAATATATTGTTCGAAATGCTCTAGTAATGTACGCATAAGGGCTTTCTCTTCTAAATCAGCTTCCACTTCTTCCGTTACCGTTTTAATAGAAACTTGCACTACATTTTCTTCTTCGATAAACTCTACTACTTCTGCTCTATGTAAACCTTCTACAAGGACACGAAGCGTACCGTTCGGCAATTTTAACATTTGCTTCACTTTCGCCACTGTACCTACACTATATATGTCATCTTCTTTCGGATCATCGATATTCATTTCTTTTTGCATTGCTAAAAAGATGATATTTTCATCCATTGCCGCCTGCTCTAGTGCTTGTATCGATTTATCACGTCCTACATCAAGATGCAGAACCATCGTTGGATATACGAGAACGCCTCTTAATGGTAGGAGGGGTACGATTCTTTCATTCGTATTCATACTAGACATAGCACCTCCATAATAAAATAAACTCCTGTTCAACTATTTTATATTACAATACATCTAGATGCAATTGCAGAGATTTCCCGCAATTGTAAATCCTACGTTTTTTCTCCCTTATAAAAAGGAAAAAAGACTCCGCTTAAGCATACAAACTTAAACGAAGTCTGGCAAATTTTATTATCGTTCCTTCTCACATTGATTGCGCATCTGTCTCGTCCACAGCAGTATGTATATCAAGCTCTCGATGCTTATTTTCTTGCATAAATGTTAGCTCAAATACTTCTTTTAACTTACGAACAGGAATGATTTCAATTCCCTTTATTGTGTACAAAAATGGTTGCATGTTTTCAGCAGGAATGATGACTTTCTTCGCACCTGCTTTTTTCGCGGCTTTTATTTTCGCGTACACACCACCGATAGGTTTCACTTCTCCGTGTATACTTATCTCACCAGTCATCGCTACTTCATTATTCACATACGTACGATGCACTGCTGAATATACACCTGTTGCCATCGCAATACCTGCCGAAGGCCCATCAATCGGGATACCACCTGGAAAATTAATATGTATATCGTACCCTTCTGGCAACACATCTAGAGAACGAAGTACTGTTAATACATTATCTACAGAACCTTTCGCCATACTTTTTCGGCGAATCGATTTCGTTTGACTACCAATACTTTCCTCTTCAACAATACCGGTAACATTTACCGATCCTTTATCTTTCGCCTTGATTGCTGTTACTTCAATTTCTAATAACGCGCCTGTATTCGGCCCGTATACAGCAAGTCCATTTACAAGACCAATTCTCGGAATAGGATAAATACGTTTTTCATACTTCGGCGTAAGCTGACTAGAGTGAACAACCCACTCTATATCTTCATCTTTAATAAATGGACGTTCTTCATTTATTGCCATACCAGCAGAAATTTGTACAAGATTAATCGCTTCTCTTCCGTTTCTCGCATACATCCCAATCATTTCAATACCATTTTCACCAATTTGCATTTCCACTTTGTCAGCTGCATTCTTCGCTACTTTT
The DNA here is from genome assembly GCF_058792175.1 of Bacillus sp. EB106-02-03-XG38. Classification (NCBI taxonomy): domain Bacteria; kingdom Bacillati; phylum Bacillota; class Bacilli; order Caryophanales; family Bacillaceae; genus Bacillus; species Bacillus sp. EB106-02-03-XG38. Next base: position 378,555 of record NZ_JBYTED010000003.1, on the reverse strand, counting down.
TGAATTTCTTCTGTATCTAACTCACGGAAGAACACTTCTAAACATCGCGACCGAATAGCAGGGGGAATCTCCTCTGGTGAACGTGTCGTCGCCCCAACTAAGCGAAAATCAGCTGGTAAACCTTTTTGAAAAATGTCATGTATATACGTTGGAATCATCGTATTCTCTTCACTGTAGTACGCACTTTCCAAAAACACTTTTCGATCTTCTAACACCTTTAACATTTTGTTCATTTGAATCGGATGTAGTTCACCAATCTCATCAATAAACAAAATACCACCGTGTGCATCTGTTACCGCACCTTTTTTCGGTTGCGGAATACCTGCTTGCCCCATCGCACCAGCACCTTGATAAATTGGATCATGGACCGAACCGATTAAAGGGTCTGCAATACCACGTTCATCAAACCTTGCTGTCGTCGCATCCAGTTCAATAAATGTTGCATTTGTGCGAAATGGAGATTTTGGATTTCGCTTCGCTTCTTCTAATACGAGACGTGCTGCCGCTGTCTTTCCGACACCTGGCGGACCATATATAATTACATGTTGCGGGTTCGGGCCACAAAGAGCCGCTTTTAACGACTTAATCCCGTCCTCTTGCCCTACAATATCTAAAAAGGATGTAGGACGCACCTTTTCCGCAAGCGGCTCTGTTAAAGAAATCTCACGCATTTTACGAAGCTGTTCTAATTCTTTTTTCGATTCTCGATCAATTGAAACTTTTTGTGTTCGCTGATTTCGAAGTAAATGCCAAAAATACAATCCGACAATTACACCAAAAACAAGTTGAACAAGTAAAAATATATTTGTCCAGCTCATCATTTATTTCCTCCCGCAATGTTTTATCTCTTAGTATTTCCGCGGAGGAACATAGCTAAACATAAAGAAAAACAGCAATTATAAAAATTGCTGTTTCTCCTTCGCATTATGCAGATGTTTTTGTATCAAGGACAGTACCGTCTTGTAACACCAATTTCGGCGCTGCATTATCAGCTACTGTTTCTTTTGTAAGAACACACTTCTCGATATCTTTACGAGATGGAAGTTCGAACATTACCTCAAGCATTAAGCCCTCAATAATAGAACGAAGTCCACGAGCACCTGTTTTACGTTCAATTGCTTTTTTCGCAATTTCAATTAGTGCGCCTTCTTCAAACTCTAACTCAACATCGTCAAGCTCCAATAGTTTTTGGAATTGCTTAACAAGTGCATTTTTCGGTTTCGTTAAAATATCAACAAGAGCATCTTCATCAAGCGGCTCTAGGTTTGCAATAACTGGAAGACGACCGATAAACTCTGGAATTAAACCAAATCTTAAAAGGTCCTCTGGTAATACGTGAGATAAAACATGCTTCTCATTTACATCAGCATTTTTCTTCTCAGAACCAAATCCAATTACTTTTTCACCAAGACGACGTTTAATAATTGGCTCGATGCCATCAAACGCTCCACCACAGATGAATAAGATATTCGTTGTATCAATTTGAATAAACTCTTGGTGCGGATGCTTACGACCACCTTGAGGTGGAACGCTTGCTACAGTACCTTCTAAAATTTTCAGAAGTGCCTGCTGCACACCTTCACCAGATACATCACGTGTAATTGATGGATTTTCGGACTTACGTGCCACTTTATCAATCTCATCAATATAAATGATTCCTTTTTCCGCTTTCTCTACATCATAATCAGCTGCTTGGATTAATTTTAGTAAGATGTTTTCTACATCTTCCCCAACATATCCAGCTTCAGTTAAAGATGTTGCGTCCGCGATTGCAAATGGAACATTTAAAATACGCGCTAACGTTTGTGCCAGTAATGTTTTACCACTACCTGTTGGCCCGATAAGTGCGATATTACTCTTCGCTAATTCTACATCATCAATTTTGCTGTTAGAATTAATGCGTTTGTAATGGTTATATACCGCTACCGCTAGTGCTTTTTTCGCGTTATCTTGTCCGATGACATACTCATCTAAGATTTCACGAATTTCTACCGGTTTCGGTACATCTTTGAATTCTACTTCTTCGTCTTTCGCAAGCTCCTCTTGTACAATTTCAGTACAAAGTTCGATACACTCGTCACAAATATAAACACCTGGACCTGCAACTAACTTTCGAACTTGCGTTTGTGTTTTACCACAGAAAGAACATTTTAATTGCCCTTTTTCATCATTAAATTTAAACATATTTTCACACCCCTTACAAAGTGCTAACCTCTTGCCTTCGTATGTACACGATAAATGTATCGTATGTAAATACATATTATGTCACTACGTGGCGAGAAATACAAATAATATGACTAGTTATGTACAAATAAAAAGTTTTTAAAACTTTTGAAATATGTATATTCGACTCATTAAGGAAGTTTTCCTTCTTCATCGAAAAGTTTTATAAATATATTTCTATATTTATAAAACAAGGCACGATTAAAATCGCGCCTTGTTATTTTATTATGCAGCGTTTTCTACTAAGAAATCTACAGCTTTACGCACTTTAAGATCTTCAGCTAAAGCGTCTACGCTTCCAAGAGCTTGCTTGATAGCGTCTACTGGCATACCGTACATTTCAGCCATTTTTTCAACTTCTGAAGTTACTTCTTCTTCAGTAACTTCGATGTTTTCAGCTTCAATGATAGCTTCAAGAACAAGGTTGATTCGTACGCGTTTTTGAGCGTCTTCTTTCATTTGCTCTTTTAACTTGTCAGCGTCAGTACCTGTGAATTGGTAGTAAAGCTCAAGGTTCATACCTTGTTGGCTTAAACGTTGCTCGAATTCACGAACCATACGATCTAACTCAGTGTCGATCATAGCTTCTGGAATGTCGATTTCAGCGTTAGCAGCAGCTAATTCTACTACTTCGTCACGTACTTTGTGCTCAGCTTCGTGCTTTTTGCCTTCTTCTAAGTTTGTACGAAGTTTTGCTTTTAATTCATCAAGAGTTGCAACCGCTTCGTCTGCTTCTTTAGCGAACTCGTCGTTTAACTCAGGAAGTTCTTTTGTTTTGATTTCGTGAATTGTTACTTTGAATGTTGCTGGTTTGCCAGCTAATTCAGCAGCGTGGTACTCTTCTGGGAATGATACTTCAACGTCTTTAGACTCACCAGATTTAAGACCAATTACTTGCTCTTCGAAACCTGGGATGAATGTACCAGAACCGATTGCTAGAGAGTAGTTTTCACCTTTTCCGCCTTCAAATGCTTCGCCATCAACGAAACCTTCGAAGTCGATTACAGCTGTATCACCGTTTTCAACAGTTCCTTCTTCTTTAACAACTAGCTCAGCTTGACGCTCTTGTAAAGATTTTAATTCGTTCTCTACATCTTCGTCAGTTACAGTTGTTTCAACTTTTTCTACTGCTAAACCTTTGTAGTCACCTAATTTAACTTCAGGTTTCACTGTAACTTTTGCAGTGAAGATAAGGTTAGCATTTTTTTCGAACTTCTCGATGTTGATTTCAGGATGATCAACTGGGAAGATACCAGCTTCATCAATCGCTTCACCGTATGCTTTTGGTAAGATGATATCTATAGCATCTTGATATAAAGATTCGATACCAAAGCGTTGTTCGAATAACGGACGAGGCATTTTTCCTTTACGGAAACCTGGTACGTTGATTGTTTTTACTACTTTTTTGAACGCAGCGTCGATAGAGTTGTTTACTTCTTTAGCATCAACTTCGATTGTTAAAACGCCTACGTTACCTTCTAATTTTTCCCATTTTGCAGCCATTTATTCTTTCCCTCCAACTATAATAATGTATGCACATACCTCTATAGATTAAGATCTTCATTATCTCTTTTTTGAAATAACAAAAGTACAAATAATCCTCTAGCAAAAGCTTTCAGATATAATGTTCCAATCTACTAATTGCCTAAAAGACAACTACGGTATATTTTGTTCGAGAATAATATGAAACATATTAAGTAAGAGAATTACACTTCTCTTCTCTTACAAACAGGCAGATTTCTGCCTTTTGCAACCCTTACATTATAACATAGAATATGCTCGTTTCAAGAACCGAACGATTCTTTTTCATAATTATACGGGCAAATATCCTTCTCTTTCAACACGTAATAACCATTGATAGGCAATATGAAACTCTTCTAATTCAATATTATACGCTGTCATAAGCTCTTCTTCATCAATAGGCAATCCAAAACGCTTTCTTCCAATTCTCTCTAAAACAGCAGCCCAAATCTCCACTTTATCCATTAATAGAGCGAATGGGAAAACGCTAATTCGCAATTCTTTCCAATATGTAACCATCGCATCAAATATATCGGGATAATTTTGCTCCAATCGACTTGATAATGTATGTATAATGTTATCGGATTGCTCCTCATTATGAGCTGTAAATGCTGGAATTACCTTGATCGTATTCCCAAATTTTTCTACCTCTATTTCTTCTTCTATTTGATTTTCTATCATTTTATACAAAATAGAAGTTTTCAAATAAGGGTGCTGTTTTTCGTCTATTAAAAATTTCTTTAAAATAGGTAATGCAAGATCCAAGTCTTTTAACGAAAGTTGCTGAATCGCTCTTAGCTTTTGTCCAAAGTTTTCTCCAAACATTTCATTAGTAAACTCATCTAATTCAAAATTCGAATCGACTAGTGACGTATCTACTTCATTTAACATACCTTCTGCAAATAAAGCGAGCTGTGCTAATTTTTCCTTTTGCTCAGGCATTACATCTTTCGTTTGCAACACTTTTTCAACGGTTTCAATGACACCTTCATAATCATTTGTTTGAACTAAAATCGTCACATATGTTTCAAGAATATCACCAAATAATACAGCTCCCGTTTCAAGTAACTGTTCGCATTTGTCTTTCGCTTCTTCCATATGCTTTAACTCTAACAAACAAATAACAGAAGCGAGTTCCGTTTGTTCCGTTTCTGCATTATACTGACGTAATATTTCAAAGCAGCGCAATGCATCTTCGAATTTCCGCTCTTTCAGCGCTAAAAAACCTTCATCAATATATCGCTCTGATAGTTGCGGAAACAATACGACCGTATTTTCTTTTTTATCCATACGTCCGCCTCTTTTTCTAGATTTTAATTATCTTTAAAGTAAATATATCAAATGAGTAATGAGAACACAACATCTCAAAACCCTTTGTTTGAAATATGAAAATATTTAATTTTTATATTTTAATATAAACAAATCCCTACTCAAAATTAAAAATATACAAATAAAAAACCCTCGGCAATGAAAGCAGAGGATTTATCATTAATGGAAAGCTTTTATAATAGTGGGGTATATAACAAGGGTAATAATTTGGAGAATAATAATTGCCATAACAATCATGCTAAAATAGAAGATTGGTTTACTTCGCTTCATTAAAAACATAATAATAAGCATCGTACAAGCAAACAAACTTAAGAAGAACAAACTCGTTGCCGAACTAAGTATACCACTTGGGACAAAGAACAATAACACTACACTACAAGTACCTATAATTCCAAATAACCATTCCATTCATTCACTCATTCCCTTTCCCTCTCATGGCAGTTTTTTTACTAAGCGATTAAATGTTTTACAACATCAACTACATACGTTAATTTCTCATAAGCTACAAATCCAAATGCAACTGTCAAACCCGTTACGATTAATCCCTTCATCATTTCTTCCTCCTCGTTTTATCGTTGTTACCTTCATTATAGGGGATTAGCAATTTGTTACCATCGAACTTCCTTACAGTTACCTTACAGAATTGTAAGATTTCAAAAAAGGGATAAAAAAACAACTTATATCACTTGAGGGGACTTCATAGAATTTCTCTATAATCACTTGCAAAATCAGCTTTTTTCTCAGCATCTTTTTACATATTTTTAAATAACATTCGTTACTTTTCTCAACTTACCTTCAAATGTTTTTAATTATAAGAAAACACTTCATTGAAATCGTGTTAATATATTTTTGTACAATTAAGAATTTAAAAGGGGGATTATATATGTTTAAAAAAATGGCTGCAGATGTATTAGGACTAAGCGATGTAGGATCTGTCATCACACCGAAAGATTACGATAAAGTTGATGCTGATGATTATGTGATGCATGAAGACGGGGAGAAAATTTATTTTCTAATTAAATCAAAATCAGATGAATATTGTTTCACAAACAAAGGATTAATCCACCTAGATGGCACAAGCGCAACAAGTAAAAAACGTACACTACGCCGCTTTAGCTATAGTAAATATCAAATTAAAAACGTAGCACTTGAAACTGCCGGAACGATTGATTTAGATGTAGAAATTAAGTTCCAAATGGGCGATGAGCATTATTCAATTGATGTTCATAAAAAACATATTGAAGAATTAAAAGATTTATATAAAGCTTTACTTAAGATAGAAGAAATCTCATACGACAACGATATTACATTGCAGTATGCACATAAAAGTCTAGATATGGCCTCTAATGCTTTCAGCCGTATTTCAAACGCACAAGTAAATTTAGCAGAGCAGTTTAAAGAAATGAACGAAATCGCCTTTAACTGGCTCGTTGATACGAAGAAACAATATAATGTGAAAGATTATGGTTTTGTCTTTGAGAAGTTTATTAATAACTAAACAAAAACCCTTGTTATCAAAAGATAACAAGGGTTTCTTAACGTCCCAGGAGAGATTTGAACTCCCACTCCGCCCATTTCCGTACTATTTTATATATTTTGATCGCAGTCTTAATATATCTTCTCCTTCGCGAATGCCTGCTGATCCCTTCCTCACATTTTTTACAACAGTCCAATTCGGGTTAGTTTCATCACCGATGTTCTGTACTGTAAAATTGCCATCACCATATTTCCGGTGACCTTCTGCCAATTTCTCCGTTAACTCATTCTCATTTGATCTCGCCATCTTTGCGCCATCTCCCTTTTTTATACGACCTTCTTAAACCATCTAACCAATCACAGGTCCAGTCAATTGGAGATTCTCGTTTTCCGCTTCTATTAATTGTAACACACTGCCGGGGATAAGTTTCGATAACTGCTGCTCAATCGTATAGATATAGGAGGCAAGGACGCAAATGGTAAGATTGACTTAGTAGAGTTAAAATCTTCACCTACTGCACCTCTTACTAAAAATCAGAAAAAAGCCTTCCCTGAAATTGCGGAATCAGGTGCAATCGTTAAAAGTAGGAATAAACCACCATTTGAACATTTAGAAGAGATTCCACCAACGAAAATAAATGTAATAAGAAAAGAAGAATAAGGAGGCTTTTATATGGCATTACATGATACGGATCAAGTCGATTTAGTTTTAATAGATGAGGATAATAAAGATAATGTATACTTAACAATCTTTGATGCTTTAGAGTGGAATAAAAGCGAAGAACTTGACGATGAACACATTTTACTTTTACAAGACAAAATCAATACATATTTAGGATTCATTGAAAGTGATGAAATCTACGAAAAAGTTCCAAGTACAATAGGAAGAACACATTTCATTATACAAGTGTATTCGCAGAATGAACCTAGTTTTTACGGGAAAAAGTTTTATAATATTGTAAGTAAACAATTAGGAGAATCTGGATATGGATTTGAGTTCCATCATAAACCTATTGATTCTTGAAATTAAATAAGAGGAATAGGGCGCATACATGGCGCTCTTTTTATTTACGAAAAAAAAGTACATATACAACTGCTTAATATTGAAGGAAAGGTTACAGATATTAAGAATGAGCTACAATTATAACCCAAACTAGACGCGAAACTTATAAATGATTACTTCTCCTGATAATCTTTCACTCGTATTAATTATGGTATTCCATTCCTATCCTCATCTCTTACACCCAAACATCAATTTTTAGCGTCCTAGGAGAGATCCGAACTCCCGCCCCACCTATTATCTACTATATACAAGCGATTCTTTCTTCTCTTGTTTAACATACACTGGCTAATGTATGGATATGGTATAATTTTCTTGTGAAAATATTATAGGAGAAGCAGGGATGGTATGGTACAAATAAAAGTAACACCCGAACGTCTAGAGCAAGTAGCCAAGACGGTAAAGAACGTACGGTACACCTTAGAACAAATACATAATGGTTTATACAATCAAACAGAACATATTGCCGCAAACTGGGCAGGAGCAACTAGCCAACATTTCTATCAAATGTTTAACGAAGCTAAACCGAAAATTTCCACAGTTTTAACGGAGTTCGATAAAATAGCTGACGAATTAGAAAGAGCTGCAGAAAAATTCCGCACGGCAGATGCTGAGTACAACGGCAATCTGGTTGAAGGTGAAATTATAGCTAGTGCCCCTTCGTCAGAAAATAACAACACATCACCTGGTGCACCTGCTTCGAAAAAAGATGGTGCAAGTTTAGAGAAAGTTACTAGAGACCTAGCGGGCGAGTTATCGGGAGAATACGATGTACGACGTGTTATAGAAGGTGTTGATCCCGATACTGGCGAAAAACTTTCGTGGTGGGAACGCACTGGTGCTGGTGTCATGGTTTTTGCGGGACTTACTCCGCTAGGTAAAGGAATAAAAGTAGTTAAAGGTGCAAAAAAGGTAGCTGATGCCGTAAAAAATATCGATAAGGTAAAAGAAGCAAAAGCATTATTAAAAGCTAAAAGACAAAAACAAATTGAGATTAATAAAAAAGTAGGGGATGACTTTGAAAGAGAAATGTTACAGACTTTCAAAAATGAAGGCAGTACAGAAAAGGTCTACACTAAACAGGTAACACTACAAACTCCTTCTGGTGTTCGTACCCGCGTAGATATAGCTTCTAAGAATTTAGAAACAAGTGAAGTTCATCTAACGGAGTTGAAATCATCTTTAACCGCACCATTAACAAAGAATCAAAAACTTGCATTCCCTGAAATTGAAGAGCACGGTGCAATAATTAAGAGTAGAAACAAACCGCCGTTTGATTATTTAGAAGTAATACCACCAACAAAGGTCAAAGTAATAAGAAAAGAATAGGGGGCTGTTTACGTGGCTTTACATGATACAGATAAAATCGATTTAGTTTCAATGGATAACAACAATGAAGATATTGTATATCTAACTATTTTTGACGCATTAGATTGGGAAGATGAAGAAGAACACGCCCTACTTTTACAAGACAAAATTAATACTTATTTAACGTTTATTGAGAATGGTGAAATATATGACACCGTTCCCGAATTAACTAAAAAAAACAAATTTGTAGTAAGAGTAATTGCTAAATATGAACTCAATGAATATGGTACACAATTTTACGATTTAGTAAGAGATCAATTACACGGTGCAGGTTATGGATTACAATTTAATCACAGGACCCCAAACAACAAGTAAAGGTAGGTGTATGCATGAGTTTACAAGATTTAGATACAGTCGACTTTATGGGGTATGATGAAGATAAAAAAGTAGCGTATCTTATTATTGTTGACGAAGAAGATTGGAAAGATGAAGAAAAACACATTGATTTACTAGAAGAAAAGATTAATTTGTATTTAGGCTTTATAGAAAGTGAAGAAGTTTACGAAAGATATCCCGAAGTAAAAGGGTATAATTTTGTTATTAAAATCTACGGTAAATATCGTTGCACTAAATGGGGCAAAGAATTTTTAGAAAAGGTTGATGAGGTTCTCGTTGAAGCTGGATACGGTTTTCAATACGTGCATAAACCATTTGATGAGCCTGAACAAACAAATAATATAACTGACTAGCAAAGAGCGTTTTTAAGCGCTCTTTTTAATGCACTTTAATCTGTTGCATATACTCATTTTCATATATCACGTTATAATATTTTTAAACCTCTTGCACATACATCAATTGATAGACAAACAAAAAACCTTGTTATCAAAAGATAACAAGGTTTTTTTAGCGTCCCAGGAGAGATTCGAACTCCCGACCGTACGCTTAGAAGGCGTATGCTCTATCCGGCTGAGCTACTGGGACATGGAGCGGGTGAAGAGAATCGAACTCTCGACCAGAGCTTGGAAGGCTCTTGTTTTACCACTAAACTACACCCGCATATGTTATTTTGTTTTTCTTCGTTAGCGCTGTTGCCCTATCGACAATATTTATTATATGTATAACCATACATAAAGTCAACACCTTTTTTAAAAGAGGATAATTTTTCTTATCCTCTTTTAAAAACTGCTTGTTCAACTAGTTGTCCGTCTAATGTTTCAAAACGAACTTCCATTTGATCTTCATCCATTTCTAATAAAGCAAATGTCTTTTCTACACGCTGACGCGGTAATAAAACACTACCTGGATTAATAAATAAAACGCCGTCGATTAATTCTGCACCTAATACGTGAGAGTGTCCGAAGCATGCAACTTGCGCCCCTACCTCTTCTGCACGGTACGCGAATGTTTGCAATGTCATTTTCACGTTATGACGATGTCCGTGCACAACTACGAAACGAATGCCTTCTACATCAGTTACAATTTCATCTTGAAAGTTAGCATAATCACAATTCCCTTTTACAACATGGAAACCTTGCAACTCTTCATGAGCAGGCGTTAGCTCCGAATCACCGCAATGAATCATGATATCTACTTTCCCTTCATAGTTCTCTTTTAACTGCTGTAATTCCTTCACAGAGCTATGACTATCGCTTACGATTAAAGCTTTCATCAATCTCTCTCCCTTATTCTCCTAAAAACCATTCAGGGATTTTTTCTTCTAGCTTACGCAGAGCACGTCCGCGGTGACTAATGGCATTCTTCTCATCTGAACTTAGTTCCGCCATCGCTTTTTTATATTCTTCCACATAAAAAATCGGATCATATCCAAAACCGTTTTCCCCGCGGCGCTGTTCTAAAATATATCCTTCGCACGTCCCGTTTACAATGACAGGCTTTTTATCACCTTCAGGGAAAGCCACTGCTAATGCACAGTAGAAGCGCGCTTTACGCTTATCAAACGCTACATCATTTAATTCTTGTAAAACCTTATCAATATTCGCTTGATCATCTTTCGGCTCTCCAGCAAAACGAGCTGAATACACGCCTGGTTTTCCATTTAAAGCATCTACAATAAGACCTGAATCATCCGCAATTACGATTGCATTCAACTGTTTGCTTAAACTATCTGCTTTTAAAATTGCATTTTCTTCAAACGTTTCACCAGTTTCTTCCACTTCTTCAATATGAGGAAAATCGTGTAATGATTTTACTTCTAAATCAAATCTCTCAAATAACTCAGCAAATTCACGTACTTTCCCCATATTTTTTGTCGCTACAACAACTTGTTTCATACTTTCCACCTCTACTCTATATGAGATACGATGTCGCCTAACGCTTCTTTTTGCATGTCAATTAGTTGGAAAATGCCTTGTTCCGCAGCATCAAGTAATTCATTTAACTGTGCTCTGCTAAACGTCGCTTCTTCTCCAGTTCCTTGCACTTCAACAAACTGGCCTTTTCCAGTCATAATTACGTTCATGTCAACGTCTGCTTTAGAATCTTCTACGTAGTTTAAATCTAAAACAACACCTTGCTCTTCAACAATCCCTACTGACGTTGCTGCTAAGTAATCTTTTACTGGAATTTTAGATACTTTTTCTGCTTGTAATAGCTTCTCAAACGCTAATACCATTGCTACATATGCACCTGTAATAGAAGCAGTTCTCGTTCCACCATCCGCTTGAATAACATCACAATCAATCCAAACTGTTCTTTCACCAAGTGCTTCTAGGTCAACTACCGCACGTAATGCTCGTCCAATTAAACGCTGGATTTCCATTGTACGCCCTGTTACTTTCCCTTTACTTGACTCCCTAATTGTACGTTGTTCTGTCGCACGTGGAATCATCGCGTATTCAGCTGTTACCCAGCCCTTTCCTTCTCCACGCATAAACGGCGGGACACGCTCTTCAATTGTCGCTGAACAAATTACCTTTGTATCCCCAACCTCAATTAATACTGATCCCTCTGGATGTTTTAAATAATTCGTATGAATATGTATATGGCGTAATTCTGTTTTCTCTCTACCATCTACTCGCATAAAAATAACCTCCTCATAACTACTTGTTAGTATAGCCAAATTTAAATGTATGATATGTATACAATAAAAGAAGGGGAACCCAAAAAGCAATTCCCCTTTCTTACTTAAGTATATCAAATTATTGGCGATTAAAAACTACCTGTATTCACGTTTTCTGGACGATCTACCGGTTTTATTAACTTTCCGCCCTTTTCATCTATAAGATTTGCTTTACCATTTACTTCAATAGAAACGCTTTTCACGCCTTTCTTTTCAGTTAAAGATAAGACTAACGACTTCAATACGTAATTTGAAACCATATTTTTATCTGGGTTTATAAATATATTTTCATTAAAGTTTAATGTAAGATTTCCATCTTGTAACTTCGGATTCGTAATAAGCTTAACTCCTGGATTAAAATCATTCAGAAGCGATTGATGAATCGGTCCTTTTACAAGTTCATCTATAATTGCTGCATAATCATTTTCTTTTCCTTCTACAACGCGGCGTGTTACTGGTACGTAGTATTGCTGTTTATTATTATTTTGTGCCATAAAATAAAGTGTGACTGGTTTTGTATTCGTTACATCCGCTACTTGCTCATCATCGAAGTTGATACCGTTAGCACGGCTCACCCCTTCACCAAGCGGCGTGCCACCAACAGGCATCTTCGCCAATTTCTCACCATTTATTTGGAACTGCACTTGTTTTATTTCTTTAAATTGCGTCAACGTCCACGCTATTGACTCAACGATTTGACGCTCTTCTTCTTTTGCATAGTTTTTCATTTCTTGTGAGAAATCAATGACTGCCGTCCCATCTTTTTTCAAATTTAGGGTCATCGATGTATTCGCTGGAATGACTGCACGGAACCCATTCGGTAATAAATTCGTTACCGGTCCATCTTTCACAAGGTACTCTAACGTTTGCTGAATAACCTCATTTGCTTTCGGAGTAGGTATAGCTAAGGTTTGCGGTACAACATAGCCATTTTTATCAACAAGGTATAGTTCTCTATTCACCATTTGTCCTTGCTTAACTTTCTTAGATACTTCTTTATTTCCACCCTCTGTATACGTAACTTGTTTTGGCGGATCAATTTGTTCCGTTGCTTTCTCCTGATTTATAAAGCCACACCCTGTTAGTAAAACAGCACTCACAGTAGCACCAACAACCCATTTAAAAGTGGATTTAGGCATGCCATTCCCCCCTAAAATCTAAGTTTGTACTATTATGTATACGAGCTGTTTCATGTTTTAGAACAAGCTATGCTTCTTACAAACAAAAAACTCCTGATTTCTCAGGAGTTCACTTATATGAATTCTACTATTATTCTTTTTCCAAATAAATATGTTTCACATTTTCAATCGGTTGGCCAAACCATTTTGATGCAATTTCTTTAAATAGACCTATTTTTCCTGTTGTTAAGAAGAGATGATCACTTTGTTCCTCTCCCTCATTCAACATTTTACTATGGTATAAAATTGTACTTACTTCGCGCGCTGTTTCATCACCTGAACTAATGAGTTGCACTTTATCTCCCATTACTTTTTTTATAACAGGCCCTAAAATCGGATAATGTGTACAACCTAAAATAAGCGTATCAATATCAGTATTTTTCAGTGGTTGCAATGTTTCTCTTACAACTTCATACGCCATTTCACTTTCAAAATTGCCACTCTCTACAAGCTCAACGAAAGGCGGACAAGCTAAGCTTTCTACCATAACACGGTTATTAATAGACTTTAACGCTTCTTCATATGCACCACTTTTCACCGTTCCAATTGTTCCAATAATCCCAACATGATACGTGTTTGTCACTTTTAAAGCTGTACGTGATCCTGGGTGAATAACTCCTACCACTGGAATTGGTAATTGTTTCTGCATCTCTTCTAATACAACCGCAGTTGCTGTATTACACGCAATAACTAACATTTTGATATTTAAATCTAGTAAATGCTCCGTCATTTCCCACGTAAATTGACGCACTTCTTCTCGAGAACGTGGACCATAAGGGCAACGTGCTGTATCCCCTAAATATATAATACGCTCTTTCGGCAACTGACGAATTAATTCCTTCGCTACTGTTAAACCGCCAACTCCTGAATCGATAACACCGATTGCTCTATTCAACTTCATCACCCGTTTTCTCATTCATCATCTTATTTTATCATTATATTTTACACACTTTAAGTTCGCTCACTTAAACTGCTTCTGTATGAAAATTTTCATTTGTACCTGTATAGACTAGGACCTTTTTTATTTTGCTCCTTTTTTTCATAATTTGCAAGACAGAAAAATAACCGACCTTCTATACGAAAGTCGGTTTCTTCTATATAAAGTGAAACTTTAATCAGTGGGGATTTTCTTCATCCCCACTGATTATTAGCCCTCACCAATCGGACTTTTATGGGCAGCCCGCCCCCCACCTAACTTCTTTGCTTTCGCTGCATTTTGAGGTGGGGGTCTTACTGCCCATTAAAGTGGGATAAAGTGCGTATTTACCGCTCCATCTTTTTTTGAAAAGAAGACATTCCTATTAATAAGACGAAATGAGCAGAAATTAACATGACGATTAAAATAAAATTCAAACAATAACTATTTGTAGATTCCATAATTTTGCTCGCAACAGCTGGTCCAAATGCCATACCGAAAAAGTTAATTAAATTATATAAGCCAAGACCGACCCCAACTTTAGCTGGATGTAATGTTTTCGGTATAAATGTGTTTACTGATACTTGAATAGCTGAATAACTCATAAACGTTAAAATAATCGCTACTAAAATAACCATTAAGTTCCCATTCGGAATAAGCCCTAAAATTAAAAAGCCAACGATCATAATGACAGACGCTACATAAATCATGTTCACATTTCCAAACGAAGGGACAATCTTCCCAGTAACAAAACTAGATACAATACCAAAGAGTGATGCAACAAACAATGCAATTCCAATAACGAATGGAGACAACCCGTGCTCTCTTCCTAACAGTAATGGTAATAATAATAAACTAGCACATAACGCCACATTCATTATAAATCCAACTGCTATTAAACGAAGAAATGGTTTATTTGTAAACAACTCAATATCAATAAATGGATGCTCCGCGTTCTTCATATGAACGGTGAATAAAAATAAGAAAACAACCGATAACACAAATAGCCAACCATTAATATTTACACCTAATAAAACAGTCGTAATGAATGCAAATAATAACACCGCTCCGATGTAATCAAAATGAAACGCTTCAGCCGTATGATGCGCTTCTTTCGGCATAAATTTCATAAGCAGAAAAATCCCAACTACTGAAATAATCATAAATAAAAATAAATATGGCCACCCTAATGTATTTGTAATTGCCCCGCCAACTAAAGGACCAATACCTATCGCTAATGCAATAGAAGAACTAATCATCGCTAACGCGCCAGGCTTCTTAGCAGGAACAACTAACTTTGCCACTGCAATCATACTAAGCGCAATAAACGCCCCTCCCCCACTCGCCTGCACTAATCTTGCAAGAATGGTAATTGCATAAGATTGATTCATAAATCCAATAATAGAACCTGCTGCAAATATGATAATTGAAATCATTAATAGTTTTTTTACGCTATAACGATCAGCCAGCTTCCCATATATCATCGAACCAATACCGACAACTAAGGAATAACCTACTACAACCCAACTTACCTTCGATTGGCTAATGGATAAATCATGAGCAATATCCTCTAACGCTACATTAAATAAAACCGCATTCATCGGCCCTAATAAAACGATAAAACATAATGTAAAAACAAACCATTTTGAATGGTTACTTATATCTTTCTCCATGTGTAACACCTCTCCTAATTGTAATAACAAATAAAGTTATTCAGCGCCTCTATCACTACTAAACAACTTCATCAAATGTATACATTTATCGCGCGACAAACTGAATCCGAAACGAAACATGTACGTTGTTCGATATTCATGGAACTATCATAGTTTCAGCATTACAGTTTGTCAACGAAAAATATACAGAGTAAACTAATTTAGTATTTTTAGTTTACTTTGTTCAAAAATTGTTATACACTATTTTCGAATCCGATATAAGGAGGACTGATATGGTTATTCAAATTTGCAATTTCTAACTTAATAAAGCGAAACTTTAATCAGTGGGGGTTTTGTTCATCCCCCACTGATTATTAATTGAGCCAATCGGACGTTTACGGACAGTTGATCTCCCATCTAACTTCTTTACTCCAACTGAATTTTGAGGTGGGAGTTTACTGTCCGTTAACGCGGGATAAAACCAAATAAATAAAAACTTTTATATAGAAGAAACATTACAGGAGGATTATGATGAAGAAAAAAATGTTAGTCGTATTAACGAGCGTAGAAAAATATCCAAATTTAAATCGAGCTACTGGTCTTTGGCTTGGTGAAGCTGTCCATTTCGTTAAAAAGGTTGAAGAAGCTGGTTATGAAGTAGATTATGTTAGTCCACAAGGCGGCTATACACCGATTGATCCGCATAGTTTAACAATGGCGGAGGGCGTCGATTGGGAATGGTATCAAAAGAAAGAATTTATGAATCGTCTCGGTTCTACAATGAAACCGAGTGAAGTGAACCCAGAAGACTACTCCGTTATTTATTACGCAGGCGGTCACGGCGTAATTTGGGACTTCCCAGAAAATAAAGAACTTCAAATGATTAGCCGCGACATTTATGAAAATGGCGGAATTGTTTTCTCTGTTTGTCACGGAGCTGCTGGTTTATTTCACATCACATTAAGTAATGGGGAACGTTTAATTAGCGGTAAAAAAGTAACAGGATTTTCAAACGAAGAAGAAAAACTTGCGGAACTAGATCAATTCGTCCCATTTTTAACAGAAGACGAACTCATTAAAAATGGAGGACTTTACGAAAAAGCTGCGCAGCCTTGGGAAGCTTACGCTGTAGAAGATAATCGCGTTATAACTGGCCAAAACCCAGCTTCAGGTGGTCCAGTAGCTGAATTAGTATTACAACACGTAAACAAATAACAGATAATAAAAAAGCAGGTTTTCCATTACTATAGGAAAACCTGCTTTTTTACGAAATCATTTGCAAAATAGCAATAACTTCTTTTTCAATTTCCGAATCATCAATTGCTTCTATATACTCTGGTTTAAAAAGTTGATACTTCTTTAGTTGATAAAAATCAAGTATCGCTTTTTTTAACGTAATATCGTACTGAATACAAAAAGAATGATCTATAATACGTCTTAACATCACATCATCTTGCACCATAAATAATTGTGCGTTCATTTTATTAAAGTAACCTTGTTCCATACCCGCTTCAAAAAACATTTGTAAATTATGATTACGATTTTGTTGTGCGGCAACTAACCGGTCTGATAAGTGCGGATATGCCTCTTTCAAATCTTGTAAAAAGACATCAGAAATATATGTCACACATTTTAAAGAGTGAACAAACGTCTTTTGGAAACGTTCTGCAAAAGACATACTTTCATCCTGATTATCCGCATCTCCTTCAAGAAGATAGTTCATAAAATCTTCTACTACAGCTTCAATAATCTCATCTTTCGAAGAAAAACGTTTATATAAAGTAGCTTTACTAATATCCATATATTTCGCAATTTCATCTATTTTCAATTGGCTAAAACTCGTTTTTCTAATAACGGGCTTTATTTTATTAATATAAGTATTTGCGCACGCAACTTTTCTCATTAAAAGAGCCTCCCCTTTTGTCCATACAAAATAGTATAGCAAATTCACGATTAATTATAAATGAAGTCACTATACTCAATATATCTTTTTAGTTTAAAGATCATTTACACTACAGAAAAAATGCCCGCTACCTTGATGAGTAGCGAGCACTTTTTCTATAATTTATTTACAGCTCTTCTTATAGCCTCCCCTATTTCCATACTAGACTGCGGGTTTTGCCCTGTAATTAAATGTCCATCTACTACAACATGCGGCGTAAAATTTGGAGCAACATAAAACAAAGCCCCTTCTTCTTTCAATTTAGTTTCTAATAAAAACGGCACTCGCTTTTCTAAATGTACAGCTTTTTCCTCAGCATTTGTATAACCTGTTATACGCTTACCGGCAACCAAAAACGATCCGTCCTTATTTTTCACACCGACTAAAGAACTTACTCCGTGACAAACAGCCGCTACAATCCGGTTATTGTTGTACATATTCTCAATTAAATTTGCAACATATGGATTACTTGGAAAATCTACAATCGCCCCGTGTCCACCACCAAATAAAACCGCATCATAATCCGAAAAATGAACATTTGAGATCGGCTTCGTATTTTGCAATAAAGAAGCAACATACTTAAATTCACGAGGTATCCCGTTCGGAATAGACACTCTATCAATAGGTACTCTACCACCCTTTATCGATACAATATCAACATCAAACTTAGCCTTTTTAAATACACGATAAGGAGCTGCAAGCTCTTCCAACCACAAACCAGTCGGGTGTCCATTCATATCATGAGCGCTTGTTGAAACTAACAATATCCTTTTCAACATATCCCCTCCTTACTACCTATTTATGTATGGAGTGTTCTTATCATTCATACAGCAAGCGAAAAAAACGATAACAACAAGCTGAACCTTTGTATAAAAGTCAGCTTGTTGTTATCGTTTGAATTCTTTCGTACAAAGATGTTCACAACTTTATAGCTTTTATCTCCAACGCCACGCAATTGTTGTATCCTCCATATGAATAGCAGGTATATCAATCCCTAAATACCGTTGATCATCCTCATCAAAAATAGACCAATTTTCTTCATATAAAAATTCAGGGTCTATGCTTTCAAAATCAAATATACTATCTTCGTCTACCATCTCACGAAAATACTTTTGGAACGGTTTACTATTCTCGTATAGACGAATTGTTCCATACATCCATGGCATGTCTCCAAAAACATCTTTAATTTCACCTATCTCCATATCTTTAAAATACAACTTCATATTTGCACCTTCTTATCCATAAATGACTAAGATACCCATTCTAAATACCACATCATGTTTTAGAATAGTTATTTTTAACACTTCTTTCTTAAACGTATCTTCCCTCTCAAAGTCCGAGATACCTTTTTTAAGTTCAAAATACAAACAAAAAAATAGCCGACTCTTTTATAAAAGTCGGCTTTCTTTTTATAACTCGAGCTCTCCCATGCGAAGAAGCTCAACAACTGCTTGTGAACGTCCTTTAACCCCTAGCTTTTGCATTGCGTTTGAGATGTGGTTGCGCACTGTTTTTTCACTGATAAAAAGTTCACCCGCAATTTCCTTCGTTGTTTTATCTTGAACCAGCAATTCAAATACTTCTCTCTCTCTCTTTGTGAGTAACGGTTTAGATTGATACGCTTTTTCCTTCAACTGGTATAACCCTCCTTGCTTAAGCCAGAGCCGTGTATGTGTAAGTTGGGTGTTTATTTAGTCAAGATATTGTATGAACGAAATGTGCGGGTGGTGAATGAAAATGGGCTTTATTTCACATGTTATTTTAGACTTTTATACAGTGCACACACTCTTTGTATCCACTCACTTTTCAGTACGCCATATTTGTTCTAGTAATATGCTGACAACGGTACCTACGAACAATCCATTTCCGAATATGTATTGTATAACAGACGGTAAGGATTGAAGCGCTCCAGACGGTAAAAACATAACACCGCTGCCCAATAATACTGCAACGCCTAAAATCGTTACATTCCTTTCATTAAGCTCCACTTGTTTTATATTATTTAACCCAATTCCAATTAACTGTACGAACGAAGCCATTAAAACCGCAGATGCGGCGGCCGATGGTAACGATGCTAAGTAACGAATAACACCTGGGAACAGCGACATTACAACCAGTAACATACATGCTAGTAAGAACGATCGTATATATTTTTGTTTCGTTAAACGTATAAACCCTGCCGTTGCTGGTAGCGGCACGACACCTACAGTTGAAAATGCAGAAGAAATAATATGAGAAATGCCTCCAATCCACGTACTGTCTTTCAACTGTTTCTTTTCAATAGTCCCTTTTTGAATGGTAGCTTGGTTAATCGCTATAATAGCTGCGACTGTATTTGAAACTAAAATACATACCATAACGAAACTGGATACCGCCATACCTGTATTCCATTTTGGAAGTCCCCAAGCAAATATTTGCGGAAGTTGCACAAAATGAGTTACTTGAGACGGAATCGTCACTTTTCCTGCAATTAGAAAAAGAATCCACCCACTAATTAATCCTATTAAAACCGCATAACTTTTGACAAAACCTTTTCCGAAGTTAGATAGTATAATAACGAAAAGAAATATGCTAAACGCAATTATCGCTGTAAATCCATCGATTTGAGAAACGGTAGCAGTAATCCCTAGCATTCCTTTTAAAAACACACCGCTTAATTGTAAACATAATAAAAGTAAAAACGTCCCTGTCACAAGCGGCGTAAATAAAAATAAAATACGTCCGATAAAACCAGTGACTCCTAATCCTATTAAAATAACACCAGAAATTATCATTCCTAATTCTAAAATTTGCAACGTACTATGTAATTGATCTTGCCCGGCCGTTGCGTAAGCGAGTACAGTAAATACTCCAACCCAAGATCCAGCTGGTCCATCCGCAATTGGTAATCTATGTCCAAGCCACCCTTGTAAAAAAGAAGATATACCAACTACAAAAAACGTACGCTGCATTAAATAAAATATTTCTTCCGTCGTAAGATGAAATAATCCGCCAACGACAATTGGTAGTGCGATTGAATTCGCTAATAAAAATATAAACCATTGCAAAGTTCCCATAATATGATTTTGATTATGTTGATTGTCCAAACTTTTCATCCCTTCTAGCTTTTGTTGTAAACATAAAAAAGAAAGGTTCTATATTCACAATTAGAACCCTCCTTAAAATATTCAAACGATTCTTTACACAAGATTATTTAATTCCACCTCATTTAAACTGCCAACAACAATATTTCCTTTATACACGACTAAATACTTCTCTGTTTGACGCGCTACCGCTTCAGCAGCACATGTTGCATTCGTCAAAACAAAACTCGCTTCATCTCCTACATTCGGCCACGCTCGCTTCCCTTCATTGTTTAACGTTTCTTTTCCTCCCGTAATAAAGCGAAGAGCTTTTCCTAAAGACCTTTCGTCACTCCATCCGAAACGTTCCGCTAATCGATTTGCCTTTTGCAGCATATCACCTGTTCCAAACGGTGACCAATGATCTGTAATACTATCATTTCCTAATGAAACTTTCACACCTTTTTTATCTAATAACGGAATTGGGATTACTTGTTTCCCAATCGGCACCGTTGAAGTAATATCAATGTTTAAAGCAGCTAGTCTTTCCGCCACTTCTTCCGCTTCTTTATCCGTAACACCACCAAGTCCAAGCGCATGACTAATTGTTACGCGACCTTGCCATCCCGCTTCTTCTGTTAAACTTGCCAATCTCTTCATTGTAAACGTTCCAAGATTATTCGCATCATGCAGGTGAATATCAACATCTGCATTAAATTCTACTGCGATATCCATAATAGTATGTAATGATTTTTCAATATCGTTATCCACTGTAGCTGGATCCACCCCGCCGACTAGATGCGCACCCATACGCATCGCATCTTTCACAAGTTGCACAGAATTACTGCGCAATAATCCATGTTGCGGAAAAGCAACGATTCTACCAGAAACCTGATTTTTATATGTTTCCAACGCCGCTAACGTCGCCTCCAAATTACCAAGTCCAATAATTGGATCAACATTACAATGTGTTCTTATATTCGTTGCACCATTTCGAAGCAATAACGCTAGCATATTTTCTGCCCTATCTTGAGCAGTCGCTAATTGCTTCGGTAAAATTTCCTTTTCTTCATTAAAACGTGTAAAAATACTTTCTGCTGGCATACAAGCTTTCCAAGGGCCACTATAATACGTCTTATCAATGTGAATATGCATCTCTTCGAAAGCTGGCAAAATTAATAAACGGTTAGCATCAAGAATTAATACTCCTTCCTCTTGAACAGTCCCTGCTATTATTTTTTTAATTCGTCCATCTTCAATGAGTAAACTACATAACTCTGTTTCTGTTTCGGAAACTCTCCCCTCTTCATACGTATACCCTGATTCAAGCATTACATTAGTCAACCAATATACTGTCATCTCTATTCCCCCATCCTTTATTAAAAGTTACCTCTTACTATAAGTTTAATATCCACTGAAAATTAAGACAATTAATACGACTGTTCTCTAAAAAAAATGTAATACAACCTTATAGTCTTCTCATAAATTTCCATATAGAATAGAAATATATAGCTTGCTATAAAAGGAGTGGATTGGAAGATGTCAAAAAGATTATATAAATCCGAAACTGATAAAATGCTATTTGGTATATGCGGTGGTTTAGGAGAATATTTTGATATTAGCTCTACTCTCATTCGCATACTTTGGGTCATTGCTGTTTTATGTTTTGGGACGGGGTTTTTAGTTTATTTTATTTGTTTATTACTTATGCCACGCTCTTACTAATAACATTCTTTCATCTATTTGAGCATAGCGTACAAAAAATCTCCTATAGATTTTCTATAGGAGATTTTTTCATGAAGAATATTTCATCGTTAAATGTAATACTGCTACTTCATCTTCTTCATTCTTATAACTATGTTTCTTGTTCGCTTCAAATTGAATAGAGTCAAACTCATTTAATTCGTATACATCGCTTTCTACTTGAATCGATACTTTTCCTTTCATTACCGTTACAAGCTCAATAGCACCTTCATGATGAGCTTCTGGTTCATATATACTATTCGATCTTAAACAAGCACGGTGCATCTCCATCCCTGTTTCTTTCGTATAACGGAACATCGTTTCTAAGTGCCATGCTTGTCCTGCATCTACTGCAAATCCTTCACCGCAGCGCGCAACAGCTACAGGTTCTCCAACAACCATCAATCTCGATAAAGGAATCGATAACCCCTTCGTTATTTTCCAAATGACAGCTAACGTCGGATTCGTTTCGCCTCTCTCAATCTTTCCTAATGTTAATTTACTAACCCCTGTTTTTTGAGCTAATTCTTCTAAACTTAATTTTTGTTCATTTCGAATTTGTCTTAATAGCTGACCTACTTGCTGAATGACTTCTTTCGTTTGCATATCTTCATGTTCTTTCATCTATAAAACCACCTTAAAGTATAAAATAGTTTACTTTTATCAGTTTTATGTATATTATACTATACATAATTATCAAATTCCGAAAGGAGTGCTATACTTCATGCGCGCAATTTTATTAGGCCTTTTATCATCAGCCTTTTTTTCCGCAACCTTTATTATTAACAGAGCGATGAATGTATCTGGAACGAGCTGGGCTTGGACAGCTTCCTTCCGCTTTTTATTTGCTCTCCCTATTTTATTCCTTATCGTTTTATTTCGCAAAAACTTAAGGGGTTTATGGGAAGAATTAAAGAAGCATCCATTAGCATGGATCGGATGGGGTTCCGTTGCTGGTATTGGCTTCTATTCTTTATTAAGTTTCGCGGCTGTCTTTTCTCCAGCGTGGCTCGTTGCTGGAACTTGGCAAGTTACTATATTAGCAGGTTTACTTTTATCACCATTATTCTTCATTAAAATAGAAACGAAATCAGGCACAAAACTTGTACGTGGAAAAATTCCACTTCGTAGTTTATATGTCGCATTATTTATTTTACTTGGTGTAATTTGTATGCAAGCGACTGCAGCAGGCCACATTACGATGACTCAGTTCATTTCAGGTTTTTTACCTGTCGTGGTAGCCGCTTTCTTATATCCGTTCGGCAACCGAAAAATGATGGAACTTGTTGGCGGGCGTCTCGATACATTCCAACGCGTATTAGGAATGGCAATCGGCAGTCTTCCTATAACCATTTTACTTGGTATATACGGATTTTCTACTACTGGCATTCCAACATCCAGCCAAATGTTGCAAGGATTTTTGTTAGCGTTATGTTCAGGCGTAATTGCAACGATGACATTTTTCTTTGCTACTGACTTAGCAAAAGATAACCTCGCTCTACTTGGAGCTGTTGAAGCAACGCAAGCTGGGACGATGGTCTTTACCGTACTTGGCGAAATTATTTTCTTAAATGGTTCATTTCCTGGCGGGCTTTCCCTACTTGGAATGATTATTATTATGTTAGGAATGGTTGCAAATAGCATATTAAACCGTTCTGTTCCAGTCGTTAAACAGAAAAAAACAGCATAAAAAAGAGTATGGTTCTATATCAAAGAACCATACTCTTTTTCATTGTCCCCCTATTTCGCCTTATCAGAATAGTATTTCATTAGCTGTTTATACTAAAACCTATGTTATAATACGTTTCATGTGCAATATTAGGAGGTAAATTATGTTAAAAAAAGCAATCGCTGAATTTATTGGTACATTTGTACTTGTATTATTCGGAACTGGAGTAGCTGTCATCGGCGGCGGAATTGAAGGAATTGGAACATTAGGAATCGCTATGGCTTTCGGTCTATCTATTGTAGCTATGGCATATAGCATCGGAACAATTTCTGGATGTCACATTAACCCAGCGGTATCAGTAGCTATGTTCATTAACAAAAGAATGAACGCTATGGAACTTTGTTATTATGTATTAGCTCAAGTTTTAGGTGGTTTATTAGGAACTGCAACATTGGTGACAATTTTACAATCTGCTAAAACACCTTTAGATAATTTAGGACAAAACGGTTTTGGAACTCTTGGTTTATCTGGAGCATTTCTAGTTGAATTTATTTTAACTTTCGTATTCGTATTAGTTATCGTTGCTGTAACAGGTAAAAAAGGAAGCTCTTCTCTAGCAGGATTAGTAATTGGTTTCACATTAGTTTTAGTTCACTTATTAGGTATTCCGTTAACTGGAACTTCTGTTAACCCAGCTCGTAGTATCGCACCAGCTTTATTCGTTGGCGGAGAAGCACTTTCTCAACTATGGGTATTCATCGTTGCACCAATTCTTGGTGGTATCGTAGCAGCTATTGTTGGGAAATTCATTTTAAATACTGAAAAATAGAATTTTCAATATTTCTGAACAAAAAAAGGCGAGCCCTCATTATGAGGATGCTCGCTTTTTTTACTCTTTCATTTTAGACTTTAAGTTTGTAACCAATTGATCTACCGTTACATTTGCAAGTACGTTTTCCATCGCTTCTTGCGCTTGCATTAAAATAATTTCTAATACTGATTGAATATTAGCTCCTACTGGACATTCAATGTTGGGATTTTCATGGAAGGAAAATAGCTGTCCTTCTTCTACAACTTCCACTGCTTTATATACATCAAGTAATGTAATTTCTTCTAAATCACGAGCAAGTGTCGTACCACCTTTACCAGCTTGTACATCAACAAGTCCTGCTCTCTTCAACATTCCTGTAATGCGACGAATCACAACTGGATTTGTATTCACACTACCAGCAATCCATTCAGAGGTACAGCGAGAGTTTCGATCTATCGCAAGTAATGTCAGCATATGAACACCTACTGTAAAACGACTACTAATCCCCATCTGCACACCCTCCTTTGTATTCATTCTATTAAAAGACGACTCTTATTATTATATACTATTTTTAATTTATACATAAAGAAAAAGCATGATTTCAATAGGAAATCATGCTTTTTCTCATTATTGACGCTTTATAAATTTCGCTAAATCTTTAAATTTCACTTTGTCTGAGTAATTCATTACGCCGTTTACGTAAATGCGGCTTGCAAGCATATTGACGATAGCAATAGTCACCAATAAAATGACTAACGTCACAATAATCTCTACAGTGCCAGCTTCTCCAGCTACAAGTCTTGAAAATGTAACCATAGGTGTAAAGAATGGAATATACGAACTAACTACAGCTAATGTACTATTCGGATCAAATAGTGATTTAATACTAATGAAAAATGCTGCTATACCTAACATTGTAATTGGGAACGAAAGAGATTGCACATCCTCAATTTTTGATACAACAGCACCAACCGCTGCATATAACATTGCATATAGTAAGTAGCCCGTAACAAAATATACAACGAACATACTAATTACTACCGCATCCAACTTAGAAAAGTCTAGTGCAAGTCCCACTAAAGATGCATTTTCTAGGTCTACCCAACCTAATAAATATGGTACAAGAAAACCGAAGGAAGCAGTAATAAGTAATAGTAAAGCACTAGAAACAATTGCTAAAATTTTGGCATGTAGCATTGTTAATGGTTTTACTTTCGGAAGCATTAACTCCATAACACGAGACGACTTTTCAGATGCTATCGTCGTCCCAATTGCAGTTCCAAACACAATAATAAACATATATAAAGCAAACGAGAAAACATAGCCAATTCCAAAGGAAGATGCATGATCCTTTACTGCCTCTTGTTTTAACGGAATTTCCATCTGTAACTGTTTTGCTACTTCTGCAGATACATTATTTTTTTCAATCATTACCGCTGTATACTGTTCCTTCAAATAACTTGCCATAAGTGTGGCCGTTGATTGGCTCGGAAAACCACTATACATATACGTCACTTCTGGAATACCATTCTTTTCTGTAATACGGAATAAACCATCTAAATCCCCATCTTCTACTTGCTTACGTAGCTCATCAAACTTATCCTTATTTTCTACAGTTACTTTAGCAGACGGAAGTAACTTTGTTACATCACTTTCTTGCACTTTATAAGTATCACTTTCTGTTACTACAGCAAATTTATCTTTTCCTTTATCGTTATCAGCTGCGAAATGATTAAAGGCAAAAAGGCCAAACACAACTAAAAATAAAATCGCACTCGTAATTAATGATTTTTTAGATAAAAATGCTTCCCTGAAATAAAATGAAAATACGTGAGAAAATTTACGCATCGTTATTTCGCCCTCTCTACAAAGATTTCGTTTAACGTCGGCTCTAACATTTTAAATTGTCGTAAAGTAATACCTTGTTCTTGTAATTGTTGTAAAATGTTTAGAGCTTCTGCATCATCTTGTACTCGCACATAAAGAAGGCCTTGTTGTTTTTCATACGATACATGTATAGATTCTAATCCCTTCTCATTCTCTTCTGTATCTTCAATCGTTAAATTACGGAAACCATATTCTTTTTTTATATCACTTAATTGGCCTTTTACGACTGCTTCGCCTTTTTTCAAAATACATACATGTTGGCAAAAAGCCTCTACTTGTTCCATACGATGACTTGATAAAATAATCGTCTTTCCGCTCTGTACTTGTTCTTCGATAATGCTAGCTAACATCCCAGCATTGACTGGGTCAAGTCCGCTAAACGGTTCATCTAAGATGAGAAGTTCAGGATTATGAAGAAGCGCAGCAATTAATTGGATTTTTTGCTGATTTCCTTTCGAAAGCTCTCCTGCCGTTTTAAATTTATATTCCGGTATGGCTAATCGCTCTAACCAGTGATCAATAGCAAGATCTACTTCTTTTTTCGTCATTCCTTCTAATCTACCAAAATATCGTAACTGGTCTACTACTCTACTTTTTGTATATAAACCTCTTTCTTCTGGTAAATATCCAATCGTTATCCCACTAGTCCCAAATGATTTTCCATCCCATGTAATAGAGCCTTCATTAGGCGTTAATAATCCGAGAAGCATTTTGATTGTCGTTGTTTTTCCTGCACCATTTCGGCCAAGTAATCCTAGCACTTCACCTTTTGGTAACGAAATTTGCAAGCCGTTAACTGCTTTTGATTCTCCAAATAGTTTCGTTAAGTTTTGAATTTGTAAACTCAAAGTATAAAGCCTCCCCTTTAATATCATTCATACTCTCTTTCAAAGACTATGTTTATGCAGGATAAAATATAGCACTACGCTTTATCCTCTTAATCCATCATTTGTTCTATTTAGTTAAAATTGTAAATAATATCACGTTATTTGTCAATTATAATTGTCATTACGACAATAAAACTTGTCAAAATGATTCTCACCATTTTTTCTCATCTTTCTAATATAGGACATACTACTATATATACAAAAGACAATATGCAAATGTTCATACAAAAATTATTATTTTTCGATATATAATATTAACTGGTTTTCTAACATCAAGGAGGATACATATGAAGATGAAGAGGGGCATTACCACTTTATTATCTGTAGCGGTTCTATCTACATCGCTTGTAGCATGTTCAGGAACACAAGAGAAAACGGTGGCGAAAGAAGAGAAAGTAAAATTAACGGAACAGCAACTAATGGCTGATTTATGGTATCAAACAGCCGGTGAAACGAAAGCACTTTATTACCAAGGGTACAATATCGGTCAATTGAAGCTTGATGCAGCTCTTGCAAAAGGGACAGAGAAAAAGCCTGCTATCGTACTTGATTTAGATGAAACTGTTTTAGATAACAGTCCTCATCAAGCAATGAGCGTAAAGACAGGAAAAGGCTATCCGTATAAATGGGATGACTGGATTAATAAAGCTGAAGCTGAGGCTCTTCCAGGTGCAATTGATTTCTTAAAATATACCGAGTCTAAAGGTGTAGATATTTACTACATCTCAAATCGTAAAACAAACCAACTAGATGCAACAATTAAAAATCTTGAGCGTGTAGGCGCTCCTCAAGCAACGAAAGAACATATACTACTACAAGATCCGAAAGAAAAAGGAAAAGAAAAACGCCGTGAACTCGTTTCTCAAACACATGATATCGTCTTATTCTTCGGTGATAACTTATCTGATTTCACTGGTTTTGATGGGAAATCTGTAAAAGATCGTAATCAAGCAGTAGCAGATTCAAAAGCACAATTTGGTGAAAAATTTATTATTTTCCCGAATCCAATGTATGGTGATTGGGAAGGCGCTTTATATGATTATGATTTCAAAAAATCAGATGCTGAAAAAGATAAAATCCGTTGCGACAACTTAAAATCATTTGATGCAAAATAAAAGAGGATGGCATTCGCCATCCTCTTTTATTTTACTTTCTCTGTTAAAGGCAAGATGAATACTTCCACACGTCTATTCTTTGCCTTTCCTGCTTGTGTATCGTTTGGAGCAATCGAACGATATTCTCCGTAACCAATCGCACTAAATTTTTCTGGTTGTAATTCTTTATTTTGCAATAATACTTGCATAAAATTAACTGCCCGCTGCGTACTTAATTCCCAGTTCGACGCAAACTGCGCATTGGCAATAGGGACATTATCCGTATGACCTGATACTGTAATTTCACGAGGTGACGCTGAAACAAGTAAGCTAGACATCTCTTTTGCAATCCCTAAAGATTCTAATTTCACATCTGCTTTCCCCGAATCAAACAGTATATTCTCTAATATTGTCACCATTAATCCCTTTTCAGTTAATTTAGTTTGAAAAGAAGAGGATAATTGTTTTTCATTAATATATTGATCAATCTTTTTTTGTAATGCTTTCAATTCATCCATCTCTTTTTTTTCTTTCGCTCTAGCTTCTTCTTGTTTTTTTGCTTGTTCTGCCTCAAGGCTATTTGCTGATAATTCTTTTTCATCATTTGGCTTTTGATCACTTAAAAATTCTTTGTTACCTGTTCCACCGGCTAATTCACTTCGAAAAGCAACTGCCATCTGTTTAAACTTCGCAGCATCTATACTACTCATCGCAAATAAAACAATGAACAATGCAAATAACAACGTTAACATATCAGAATAAGGGATTAACCAAGTTTCATCGATATGTTCTTCGTGTTTTTTCTTTTTACGTCTTCTATTTTTTTTACTCCGCATTTTTTTCTGCTCCTTTTTCTAGCTTCTTACGTTCAGTTGCAGAAAGTGCACCTAAAATGCGGTTCTTCATAATAAACGGATATGTACCCTCTTGTAACATTAATAAACAATCAATAATTAAACGTTTTTTCTCGATTTCAGCTGCAGATTTTTGTTTTAACTTATTTGCAAATGGATGCCATAACACATAACCTGAAAAAATACCAAAAATCGTTGCAATAAATGCACCTGAAATAGCATGTCCTAACTTTTCAATATCAGTTAAATTACCAAGTGCAGCTACAAGACCGATAACAGCACCTAAAACCCCTAATGTCGGTGCATATGTACCAGCTTGTGAAAAAATTGCCGCTCCTTTTGCATGCCTTTCTTCAATTGCTTCTAATTCAGCTTCTAAAATCTGCTCTAAATCTTCTGCGGATACGCCATCAATCACAAATTTCATACCACGCAAAAGAAATTCATCTTGAATTTTGTCTAATTGTTGCTCTAAAGACAAAATACCGTATTTTCTACTTTCAGATGTCCAATGAACAAACAATTCTAGCAACTGTTCATAACTTAAATCCTTTTTATTTGAACCAAAAAGAACTTTAAATAATTTCGGAACCCTTTTTAGTTGATTCATCGGAAATGCTATACATACTGCAGCTAATGTACCGATAAAAATAATTAATGCTGCGGCAGGATTCAATAAGGCTGTTACGTCAGCGCCCTTGACGACCATCCCTACTACCACTGCTACAAATCCTAAAATGAGTCCAATAATTGTTGCAAAATCCATTCCCATTCACTCCTAGTCTATACAAGAAGTTCTTCATTCTCGATAATCGCTACATCTTCTTATGTATATATATTACATAAAAAATGAATTTCATGAAAGATAAGAAATGAATTATATAAAAAAATACTACAATTTCACACATTTTCTGACATTTTCTTTGCATTTCTATTACGTTACGACTCTTATATTTCTTTTTCAGTAAACTAGACTTATAATAAAAAACGATACATATTTTATTAAGAAAGGACTGTGATTACAAGGTATCATGAAAAAGATAATCATTATTT
Organism: Bacillus sp. EB106-02-03-XG38; assembly: GCF_058792175.1. Classification (NCBI taxonomy): domain Bacteria; kingdom Bacillati; phylum Bacillota; class Bacilli; order Caryophanales; family Bacillaceae; genus Bacillus; species Bacillus sp. EB106-02-03-XG38. Next base: position 347,811 of record NZ_JBYTED010000003.1, on the reverse strand, counting down.
CTGCCACTACTATTGTAATCGGTATCACTTCTTTCGCTTACTTTAGTTCTAAATCACCACTACAAAATGAGGCGAAAGCTGTCGAAAGTCAACAGCATAGTAATCACCAAAAAGAAGAGATTCCAGCTTTTCCAAAAGCTAATCATAATGCAAAAAAACTAGACAATGATTTTTCTGTTGTAACAAATCCAGAGTCTAATCTTGTCTTAGTTAATAAACATCGAAAACTACCAGACGGATATATACCTGAAGACTTAGCAAGACCAAACGTGCCATTTACTAGTCCAAAAGATAAAGAAAAAACATTGCTGCGCGAAGATGCTGCAAATGCGCTTGAAAATATGTTTGAAGCGGCAAAGAAAGAAGGACTGGAACTTACAGCTGTATCTGGTTATCGTTCATACAAACGCCAAAAATCATTACATGATACGTATGTTAGACGTCAAGGAAAAGCTGAGGCTGATTCAGTAAGTGCCATTCCTGGTACGAGTGAACATCAAACTGGTTTAGCAATGGATATTAGTTCAAAATCTGCTAAATTCCAATTAGAGCCTATTTTTGGAGAGACAGCTGAAGGAAAATGGGTTGCAGAACATGCTCATAAATTTGGCTTTGTCATCCGTTATTTAGAAGATAAAACAGAAACAACTGAATATTCATATGAACCGTGGCATTTACGCTACGTTGGAAATCCATACGCTACATACATATATAAACATCATTTAACATTAGAAGAAGCGATGGAAGACAAAAAATAAGAGAGCAACTTGCTCTCTTATTTTTCTTTCACTCTATTATTGTAGTAATTTTTTCTTCCAATCTTCAGGCCACGGTTCGCCTCTACCCGTTTTTTTCGATGCTTGCACCATCATTCCACGACCAACTAAGCAAACTTCTCCCTCTGCGTTTTTTACCATATAATGCAAATCTAAAGAAGAATTCCCAACCGATCCCGCTTTTACATACACCTTCAACTGTTCATCAAAATATATTTGCTTAATAAAATTACATTGTAAATCCGCAACAACAATCATCGTTTCTGAAGATTCATGCGTCCATTCTTGCATAAATCCAAGTTCTTTAAACAATGCGATACGTGCTTCTTCAAAGTAAGTAAAGGCAACGACATTATTTACATGACCAAACATATCTACTTCACCAAAACGAACTTTTACAGGATTGTAAAATGAAAAACCACTTTCCCATTGCTCAAAGTCTTCAATATAAGAAATCCTCTTCATTATTTCATCTCCTTTTCACCCTTATAATAAACAGAATAAACAGAAAAATAAAGTTATAAATATTGCCTCTTCAACATGAAGAGGCAACATTTATTAATAGTTATTGTCACTACCAAAGAAATCTTTGAACGATTGAATTGTTGTATCACGGTTTAATGCCGCAATTGAAGTTGTTAATGGAATACCCTTTGGACATGATTGCACACAGTTTTGAGAGTTACCACAGTTTGCAAGTCCTCCATCACCCATAATTGCACGTAAGCGATCTGCTTTATGCATTTCACCCGTTGGATGCGAGTTGAATAAACGTGCTTGTGATAACGGTGCTGGTCCAATAAAGTCAGATTTACTATTTACGTTTGGACATGATTCTAAACAAACACCACATGTCATACATTTTGAAAGCTCATAAGCCCATTGACGTTTCTTCTCTGGCATTCTTGGTCCCGGCCCTAGGTCATACGTACCATCAATTGGAATCCAAGCTTTAACACGTTTTAGAGCATTAAACATGCGACTACGGTCAACTTGTAAGTCACGAACAACTGGGAATGTCTTCATCGGCTTTAAGCGAATTGGTTGTTCTAATTGATCGATAAGCGCTGTACATGATTGACGTGGTTTTCCGTTAATCACCATTGAACATGCGCCACATACTTCCTCTAGACAGTTCATATCCCATGCAATCGGAGTTGTGTCGTTTCCTTTTGAATCAACAGGATTACGACGAATTTCCATAAGCGCCGAAATAATATTCATATTTGGACGATACGGAATTTCAAACTCTTGATCAAACGCTTGCGCGTCTGGTCCATCTTGTCTCGTAATGATGAGGCGGATTGTTTTCTCAGACATGTTGTTTATCCCCCTTCTCTTCACCCTTAGCAGCTACATCATGTTTTGAAGAGTAATCACGTTTACGTGGTTTAATTAATGAAACATCCACGTCTTCGTAATGGAATGCTGGTGCATTTCCTTCGCCTTCAAATTTCGCCATCGTAGTTTTTAAGAAGTTTGCATCATCACGATTTGGGAATTCAGGTTTGTAATGTGCCCCGCGGCTCTCATTACGGTTATATGCTCCAATTGTAATAACACGTGCTAACTCAAACATATTTGCAAGTTGGCGTGTAAATGAAGCACCTTGATTACTCCATCTTGCTGTATCGTTAATGTTAATACGTTTGTAACGAGCCATTAACTCTTCAATTTTTGCATCTGTTTCTAATAACTTTTTATTTTCACGAACTACTGTAACGTTATCTGTCATCCATTCTCCAAGCTCTTTATGAAGAACATACGCATTTTCGTTACCATCGAGCGTTAAAATATTGTTAAATTTCTCTGTTTCGATCAATTCATTTTGTTCATACACAGTAGATGAAACAGCATCTGATGATTTAGTAAGACCTTTCATATATTCAATTGCATTTGGTCCCGCTACCATACCACCGTAAATTGCTGATAATAGTGAGTTCGCACCAAGACGGTTACCACCGTGCATAGAATAATCACACTCACCTGCTGCAAATAAACCTGGAATGCTTGTCATCTGCTTATAATCAACCCATAGTCCGCCCATTGAATAGTGAACAGCTGGGAAGATTTTCATTGGTAGTTTACGAGGATCATCACCTGTAAACTTCTCATAGATTTCAATAATTCCACCAAGTTTAATATCTAGTTCTTTCGGATCTTTATGAGAAAGATCTAAGTACACCATGTTTTCACCGTTAATACCTAGTTTTTGCTCTACGCAAACATCAAAGATTTCACGCGTTGCAATATCACGAGGTACGAGGTTTCCGTAAGCCGGATATTTTTCTTCTAAGAAGTACCATGGTTTACCATCTTTATATGTCCAAACACGTCCACCTTCACCACGTGCTGATTCACTCATAAGACGTAATTTATCGTCTCCAGGAATTGCCGTTGGGTGAATTTGAATGAACTCACCGTTTGCATAATATGCGCCTTGTTGATATACAGCAGAAGCTGCTGTACCTGTATTAATAATAGAGTTAGTTGATTTTCCAAAGATGATACCAGGGCCCCCTGTTGCCATAATCACGGCATCAGCTTGGAAACTTTTAATCTCCATAGTTTGTAAGTCTTGTGCAACGATTCCTCGGCACACACCTTCATCATCAACAACAGCTCGTAAGAAATCCCAGCCTTCATATTTCGTTACAAGTCCTGCTACTTCATGACGACGTACTTGCTCATCTAATGCGTATAGTAATTGCTGTCCAGTTGTTGCACCAGCAAATGCTGTACGGTGATGTTGTGTTCCACCAAAACGACGGAAATCAAGAAGTCCTTCTTCCGTACGGTTGAACATAACACCCATACGGTCCATTAAATGGATGATACCAGGTGCTGCTTCACACATTGCTTTAACTGGTGGTTGGTTCGCTAAGAAGTCCCCACCATAAATTGTATCGTCAAAGTGGATCCATGGAGAATCCCCTTCACCTTTTGTATTTACGGCACCGTTAATTCCACCTTGGGCACATACAGAATGCGAACGTTTTACTGGTACTAAAGAGAACAGTTCAACATTTACTCCTGCTTCCGCCGCTTTAATCGTTGCCATTAAGCCAGCCAAGCCACCGCCGACTACTATAAGTTTCCCTTTCATGCTCTCCCACTCCTTACTGGTTTGCTAGCTGTGGATCGATGAACGCTAATAATGCACTCACACCTACATAAGATAGACCTAAGAAAATAGCTAATGTTACATAAGTAGAGATTCTTTGTGAACGTGGAGATACTGTAATTCCCCAGCTGATGCAGAATGTCCATAGTCCATTTGCAAAGTGGAAAATCGTTGAAACAACACCAACTAAGTAGAATGCAAACATAGCTGGATTGTTTAAAATATCTGCCATCATATCATAGTTTACCTCTTTACCTAACATTGCTTGAATACGAGTTTCCCAGACGTGCCAAGAAATGAAGATCAGCGTAACGATACCTGAAATTCTTTGGAAGACAAACATCCAGTTACGGAAATAACCGTATGAAACCGCATTGTTCTTAGCTGTAAATGCAATATATAAGCCATATATAGCATGGTACAGTATTGGTAAAAAGATAATGAAAATTTCTAGCGCATACCGGAATGGAAGGAGCTCCATAAAGCCTGCAGCTTTGTTAAAAGCCTCTGCTCCTCGTGTTGCAAAGTTGTTTACAATTAAATGTTGCGTCAAAAAGACACCAACCGGGATGACCCCCATTAATGAGTGCCACTTACGAAACGTATACTCGCGGCCTTTCATGTCCCCATTACCCCCCTTGAATGATTGACTGCTGTTTTCAGATTAGTTTATGGCAATAATGTTTTTTCACTATTGGCATAAGAAAAACTGAAAAAATTATTCGAAATATTTCAGCATAATTTGATACCAAGTTCATTTTACTCCTATTTTTGTCGAAGCGTCAAGAAAACGTATACATAATTTGCATATAATTTGCCAATTCTTTTTTTCTTCTTATATATTCAGATTTTCCCAAAGAAAAATCTGTTTTTATAAATGAGAAATGTTATATAATAATCCCTATAGAAAGAGGGGAATATTGTGAGCAAAAATACAATCGATACAACATCTTTAGAAGATGTTTCATTGAACGCCTTCGCTTATGAATTGCTACGTGAAGAATTACTACCTGATTTAATCGGTAACGATTTAGATGGTATTTTGTACTGGTCCGGTAGAAATCTTGCAAGAAAATATCCACTAGAAACGATTGAAGAAGTCATTCAGTTCTTTGAAAAAGCTGGCTGGGGTACTTTAAGCATTATTGAACATAAGCGTCGTGAAATGCAGTTCCAACTTAAAGGCACACTCATTGCTGAACGTCAAAAACACAAAAGACATTCTTCTTATCAATTAGAAGCTGGATTCATCGCTGAACAAATTCAAAAGCAACGAAACGTCGTTGCAGAGTCCTATGAAGAAAAGAAAAAACGTTCAGACTCTATTACATTTCTTGTGAAATGGGATATAAAAGATCTCATTGAAGTGTAGCATTACCTACAGTCAACTAGACATATAAGTTTAGTTGACTTTTTTGTATTTTCATTCAGTTATCTTTATTTTAAATCTTCAGAAATTATACCAGAAAATAGAAGACGTTGTAAACTACAACGTCTTCTTATCCGCTAAATAAGTATAAATCGTCTCTGCGACATTTTTCGGCATACCTGCTTCGACAAATTCTGTTACAGAAGCTTCTTTCATCTTTTTTAGCGATCCAAAATGTTTCAGCAATATCTTTTTTCGTTTATCTCCAATTCCAGGAATATCATCGAGTGCCGATTGAATGACAGATTTTCCGTGTAATTGACGATGGAATGTAATTGCAAATCGATGCACTTCATCTTGAATACGCTGCAATAAATAAAATTCTTGGCTATTTCTCTCCAGCATCACAGGTTCAGGTGGATCTCCAATAATTAAATGGGATGTTTTATGTTTGTCATCTTTTACAAGCCCTGCCATCGGAATGTATAAACCGAGCTCATTTTCTAGAATATCACTCGCAGCCGCCAAATGGCCTTTTCCACCATCAATAATGATTAAGTCTGGTAAAGGTAAACTCTCTTTCAGCGCCCTTGTATAACGACGTCTCACAACTTCTCTCATAGACTCATAATCATCTGGTCCTTGCACCGTTTTAATTTTATATTTCCTGTATTCTTTCTTAGCCGGCTTCCCATCGATAAAAGCAATCATTGCCGAAACAGGATTTGTCCCTTGAATATTTGAGTTATCAAACGCTTCAATACGATAAGGTATTTCAATTCCGAGCTGCTTCCCTAAATTCTCTACCGCTTTAATCGTTCGCTCTTCATCACGTTCAATTAAATAGAATTTTTCTTCAAGAGCAATCTTTGCATTTTTATTTGCCAATTCTACAAGATCTTTTTTCTTACCACGTTTAGGCTGCGTCGCTTCCACTTCTAAAAAGCGCTCTACTAATTCTGAATCGATACTTCCTGGAACAACAATTTCCTTCGGTTTAAAATGACTACTGTTTTCATAAAATTGACCGATAAACGTTAAAAATCCCTCTTCTGGTTCATCGTAGATTGGAAACATAGAAACATCACGTTCAATTAACTTTCCTTTTCGAACGAAGAAAACTTGAACACACATCCAACCTTTATCAACTGCATATCCAAACACATCACGATCCACTAAATCACTCATAATCATCTTTTGTTTTTCCATAATCGCATCGATATGCGCAATTTGATCACGTAACTCTTTTGCACGTTCAAATTCTAGTTTCTCTGAAGCTTCATACATCTTCGTTTCTAATTCCGAACGAACTTCTTTATGTCCACCATTTAAAAACTTAATAATTTCATCTACAATTTCTTTGTTTTGTTCTTCCGTCACTTCTTTCACACAAGGTGCTAAACATTGCCCCATATGATAATACAAACAAACTTTATCAGGCATATTTGAGCACTTACGAAGCGGATACATGCGATCTAGCAGTTTTTTCGTTTCATGAGCTGATTGTGCATTTGGATAAGGGCCAAAATACTTTCCCTTATCCTTTTTTACATTGCGCGTAATGAGTAATCGCGGCTGTTTTTCAGCTGTAATTTTAATAAAAGGATATGTTTTGTCATCTTTTAATTGAATATTATATTTTGGATCATGTTTTTTTATTAAGTTTAGCTCTAAAATAAGAGCCTCTAGATTTGAGGAGGTTACAATATATTCAAAATCTACAATTTCTCCTACTAACCGAAGTGTTTTCCCATCATGCGAACCAGTAAAGTACGAGCGCACACGATTTTTAAGCACTTTTGCCTTTCCGACATATATAACCGTTCCTTGCTTATCTTTCATTAAATAACAACCAGGTTGATCTGGTAAAATAGCCAATTTTTCCTTTAAATGTTCGTGCACTCGTTACCCTCCATTTCTACATGCTTAGCATTTTTATTTTCACTTGAAAACATACTATGCCAAAACACCCAACATACGTTCTTTTATTGTAACGGAAAGGTGTAAAAAAGGAAAATAAAAAAAGCTACCAAATGGTAGCCCTTTATTTTAGAAGTGTTTAGAAACTAATTCTACTAACGCTTCTTTCGGTTTGTAACCTAACGCTTGATCAACTACTTTACCGTCTTTTAATACGAAAAGAGCTGGAATGCTCATTACTTCGAATTGACGAGCAGTTTCTTGGTTTTCATCCACGTCTACTTTTACTACTTTTACTTTTTCGCCTAGTTCTGCATCAATTTCCTCTAATACAGGAGCGATCATTTTACAAGGTCCACACCAAGGTGCCCAGAAATCTAATAATACAACACCTTCGCTAGTTTCAGCTGCGAAGCTTTGGTCATTTGCGTTTACAATTGCCATTTTATTTCCTCCTTCAAGTATATTCTACCAAGAGTATATCATTAACTTATATACGTGGCGAATAATATGTATCGTTATGTATTGTAACAAAAAAGTGTTCCTTTATACTATATAAAAATACGGATAAAATACTAAAAAGATGAGAGACAGGGGATCTCTCACCTTTTTCTATATATAGGGGTACTTCACTTGGAACTCAAGGGTACTCAAATCATGAATGTACTTTTAACTTTTTAAACTCTTCTGTTAAAAGAGGTACGACTTCAAATAGATCGCCAACAATACCATAGTCAGCTACTTTGAAGATGCTTGCTTCTGGGTCTTTATTAATCGCAACGATTATTTTTGAGTTAGACATACCAGCTAAATGCTGAATCGCACCAGAAATACCACATGCAATGTATAGGTCTGGTGTAACAACTTTACCAGTTTGACCAATTTGTAATGAGTAATCACAATACTCAGCGTCACAAGCACCACGAGATGCTCCAACAGCACCGCCTAATACGTCAGCTAACTCTTTTAATGGCTTAAATCCTTCTTCACTCTTCACACCGCGTCCGCCAGCGATAATAACTTTCGCTTCAGAAAGGTCAACACCTTCTGCTGTCTTACGGACGACATCTTGAATGATTGTACGTAAGTCTTTCACATCTACTGTAATAGAAGACACATCACCACTGCGAGACTCATCTTTTTCAAGCGTTGCAATGTTATTTGGACGCACTGTCGCAAATAGGATGCCGTCTGTTACAATCTTTTTCTCAAATGCTTTACCAGAGTAAATTGGACGAGTGAAGATAACATTTCCACCTTCAACTTCTAAAGCAGTTACGTCAGAAACTAGACCAGCTTCAAGCTTCGCTGCTAATTTTGGTGATAAATCTTTACCAAGTGCTGTATGTCCAAATACAATACCTTCTGGATTTTCTTCAGCATATACAGCTAAAAACGCTTGTGCATAACCGTCAGATGTATATGATTTTAATTTATCATTTTCAACTGTCACAACGCGATCTGCACCGTAATGAATCAATTCATTTGCAAAAGAGGCAACGCTGTCTCCAACTAGAAGACCTACTACTTCACCGCCTTCTGCAATTGTTTTTGCTGCTGCTACCGCTTCAAATGAAACGTTACGTAGCGATCCATCACGAACTTCACCCATTACTAATACTTTACGAGCCATAGATTTTCCCTCCTGCATATATAATTTCGTATTTTATTAGATTACTTTCGCTTCTGTATGGAGCAACGATACAAGTTCTTTTACTTGATCTTGCAGCTCGCCTTGTAACACTTTTCCTGCATCTTTCTTAGGAGGCAAATAGATTTCAATTGTTTTTGTTTTTGCTTCCACATCATCTTCTTCTAAATCTAAATCATCTAATTCCAATTCTTCTAGTGGCTTTTTCTTCGCCTTCATAATACCTGGAAGCGATGGATAGCGAGGTTCATTCAAACCTTGCTGTGCTGTTACTAAAACTGGTAATGAAGTTTCAATCACTTCTGTATCACCTTCAACATCACGCTCAATCTTCACGTTTGTACCGTCAATTTCAAGTTTTGTAATTGTCGTTACGTACGGAATATTTAACGCTTCAGCTACACGTGGACCTACCTGTCCAGATGCACCATCAATTGCAACGTTTCCGCCTAAAATTAAATCTACATCTTTATCTTTTAAATATTCAGCAAGCACTTTTGCTGTCGTGAACTGGTCACCATTTTCTACATCATCTTCAATATTAATTAATACGGCTTTATCGCAGCCCATCGCTAGTGCCGTACGAAGTTCTTTCTCACTATCTTCGCCACCAACTGTTACAACAGTAACTTCTCCACCTTGAGCGTCTCTTACTTGAATCGCTTCTTCAATCGCATATTCATCGTAAGGGTTGATGATGAATTCCGCTTCGCCATCGTAAATTGCACCGTTTTTAATTACGATTTTTTCTTCTGTATCAAATGTTCGTTTCATGAGTACGTAGATGTTCATTCCATTTACCCCCTTGTTTTTCAGAAAGATTCTATCAATTTTAATTTTCTGTTAATTTATATTAAAAAAATAATTGAACTACCTGCCGCTAAATGAAGGCTTGCGCTTTTCTAAAAACGCCGCTACACCTTCTCTTCCATCTTCACTGGTAAATACTTCACCAAAGATTTGAGATTCGCGTTGTACACCTTCATAATAATGAGACGATTTCGTCGTTTGCAATAACTCTAGTACAGCACGAGTCGTCGCTGGGCTTTTTCCAGCAATCTGTTTTGCAATTTTAAGCGTATCATCTAAAAATGTTTCTTCAGCAAAAACTCCATTAACAAGTCCCCATTTTAATGCTTCTGCACCAGTAATCGGTGTACTTGTTAACATCATTTCACAAGCTTTCGCTTTCCCAACATAACGTGGTAATCGCTGTGTCCCTGCAAATCCAGGAATTAATCCAAGTGTTAATTCAGGTAAACCAAGTTTTGCACTTTCAGTTGCAAAGCGCATGTGGCAAGACATAGCAAACTCAAGGCCGCCGCCAAGTGCCGCTCCATGAATTGCCGCGATAACTGGTTTTGAACATTTTTCAACGCGCTCAAACGTAACTTGTCCAAGCTGCGCTAATTCAGTCGCTTGCTTCGCTTCAGTAACAGATGTAAATTCTTTAATATCTGCTCCCGCCGAGAAGAAGCGCCCTTCACCGTGAATAACGACAACACGAATGTTATCATTCTTCTCCACTTGATCAATTAATTCAGTAACGTCATGCATAACTTGTGAAGACATTGCGTTGGCTGGCGCATGATTTAACGTCGCCACCGCGATATGATCTTCAACTCTTACAGATAGGAATTTCAACATGATCCCTCCCATTATTGACGATAACCACAAGCTGCAATAAGTAGCCCATGTACCGTTTTTGAAAGTGCGACCAGATCATACTTATGATCGCTCATTACCCAATTGGTCACAACTTCATCTACTGTTCCAAAGATCATTTGTCTTGCCACGCGAACATTTAAATCCGCTTGGAATTCACCTTGCTTTATACCTGTCTCTAAAATCTCATCCATAACTTGTAAGTAGCCTTTTAATACTTCATTTATTTTCAGGCGTAAGTCTTGATTGGACTGTCTTAGCTCTAATTGCGTAACGATAGCAAGAGGATCATTTTGCGACAACAGCAAGAAGTGCGTTTCTACCAACATGAATAATTTCGATACAGCGCTTTCAATTCCTGCTGTTTTTTGACGAATTGTTTCGACAAATTCTCCCATCTTCTCTTGGAATAAGGATATTAATATATCTTCTTTATTTTTAAAATATAAATAAATCGTGCCATCAGCTACCCCAGCTTGCTTTGCTATTTTAGAAACTTGCGCTTGGTGGTACCCATTCTCCGCAATCACAATGACTGCCGCATCAATAATTTGATTGTATTTCGGTCTATTTTTCTTCACTTTACTGTCCCCTTCAAGAAGATGACTGAATGAATAGTCATTCATATTCTTATAATACTGACTATTTAGAAAAGTGTCAATCCTATTTTTTCAAAAAGAAAGGGCCTTAGCCCGTTTGCTCATCCTCACTCTTTCTTTTCTCTTCATCTATTAAGACACGGCGTAAAATTTTTCCGACTGTCGTTTTTGGCAGTTCATCTCTAAACTCATATACTTTCGGCACTTTATAGGCAGCTAAATATTTACGCGCAAACTGATTTAATTCTTCCTCAGAGCACTCCGCACCTTCTTTTAACACAACAAATGCTTTAACTGTCTCTCCCCGGTACGGATCGGGAACTCCAATCGTCACTACTTCTTGCACTTTTTCATGCTCATATAATACCTCTTCTACTTCACGAGGATATACATTAAATCCACTCGCAACAATCATATCTTTCTTACGATCTTTCACATAGAAGAAGCCATCTTCATCCATGTAACCAACATCCCCTGTATGGAGCCATCCATCTTGTAATACAGCGGCTGTTTCTTCTGGCTTATTCCAATACCCTTTCATAATTTGAGGACCTTTTACTACAATTTCACCAATTTCTCCTGGTGGTAATGCCTCGCCAGTTTCAAGCGACATAATCATTGCTTCTGTATCTGGCCATGGAACCCCAATGCTACCAGGCACTCGCTTTTCCCATAAAAAATTACTATGTGTAACCGGAGATGATTCTGTTAAACCATATCCCTCTACTAATTTACCACCTGTAACTGTTTCAAAATTTTCCTGTACTTCTACTGGCAGTGGCGCTGAGCCACTAATACAAGCACGAATAGACGAAATATCATATCCTTTTAAAAGCGGGCTATTTAAAAGAGCGATATAAATAGTTGGCGCCCCTGGAAACAATGTCACTTTATGCTTCTTAATCGCTTCAAAAACCATTTTCATATCAAACTTTGGAATAAGAACCATTTTGTATCCTTGCATAACACTCAAATTCATAACAGCCGTCATACCGTACACGTGGAAAAATGGAAGAACCCCAAGAACGACTTCTTCTCCTTCTTTACAATTATATAGCCAATGGACCCCCATCAACGTGTTAGAAACGAGGTTTTTATGCGTTAACATAACGCCTTTCGGAAATCCAGTTGTTCCTCCTGTATACTGTAAAAGAGCTAGATCATTTTGAGGATCACACGGCACTTTAACATCCGTATTCACTTCTTTTTCCACCGAATTCCAAAGGTGAATCGTTTCACTCTCTGATACTTTTACAACTAAATTCGACTGTTTTTTCTGTACGAATGGATACAATAGATTTTTAGGGAAGGGCAAAAAGTCAGCAATACGAGTTACGATAATATGCTCAATTTTTGTAGCAGATTGAACAGTCGTTACTCTTGGAAATACTAAATCGAGGCAAAGGATTACTTTCGCTCCCGAATCATGAAGCTGGTATTCTAATTCTCTTTCTGTATACAGTGGATTTGTTTGTACTACGATACCTCCCGCAAGTAATGTACCGTAATAACCAATTACAGCCTGGGGACAATTCGGCAACATAATAGCAACTCGATCACCCTTTTCCACACCGAGCTTTTGAAGATAATTTGCAAACCTCTTCACCTTATCATGGAAGTTTGAAAATGTAATATCCTTCCCCAAAAAATGAAGCGCTTTCTTTTCTGGATAGCGAGAAGCCATCTGTTCTACATATTTATGAAGCGGCTGAATATCATAAGAAATTGTACTTGGAATTTCCTCTGGATAACTTTTCAACCATGGTTTTTCCACCTTCATTCCCCCTTCAAATACATAAAAAATAAATGAATGTTCATTCATGATGGTTGTTTTCATTATATTATAGTCGCCATAACGTTACAATCATAATATTCTGACTTTTATATAACTATGCTTCACTCCATTAACTTCTTATTATATGTACAAACTCTCCTAATCTATAAAGTGAAACTTTAATCAGTGGGGGTTTTCTTCATCCCCCACTGATTATCAGCCCTCACCAATCGGACTTTAATGGGCGGTTGATCCCCCACCTAACTTCTTTTCTTTCGCTGAATTTTGAGGTGGGGATCTTACTGCCCATTAAAGTGGGATAAAAAAGTAAGAGAGTTATTTTTTAGCTTAATCTTATTATCGTCAACACAGCTCCTGGTGTAGTCGTTGATAATGTTGCAACTGCTAACAATCCAAATAGCTGCAAGCTAATAGCATCTCCTGCTGCAAGGGTTGTAATAATTGTTGCGCTAAATGATGTAGTTGCTAACGCAGGAGAATTAATCGTCCCAGCAAGTGGTGCTCCATTAATTGTAATCCGTGAACTGACTAATAAGGAAGCCGTTATATTAATCGTATATGAAATATAATAATTCCCAGCATTTGCAACCGTAAATACTGTATTTCCGCCAGAAACAGTAATTCCTGGACCTATATTTTGATTATTTGGAAGCGGGACATTCGTTCCACCTAGAAGTACCGATATCGCTGTTCCCGACGTATTATTTGCAAATGCATATGTTGCCGTGATACTTGTACCTGTTATTCCTGTTGCACCGGTTGCTCCTGTTGAACCTGTTGAGCCCGTCGGACCTGTTGAACCCGTTATTCCTGTCACTCCTGTTTGACCTGTTATTCCCGTTGCACCGGTTGGACCCGTTGCTCCTGTTATTCCCGTCGCTCCTGTTGGACCCGTCGCTCCTGTTGGGCCTGTTGCTCCTGTTATTCCTGTTGGACCTGTTAAACCCGTTATTCCCGTCGCTCCCGTCGGACCTGTTGAACCTGTTATTCCCGTTGCACCGGTTGGACCTGTTGAACCCGTCGCTCCTG